>NZ_JCAQPC010000024.1:0-1185075 GCF_059568005.1 Arthrobacter sp. BGA-UO-ETr-C19 | reverse complement strand
AGCGCCTGGACGGCCCGGTGCGCGGCAACGGCAAGATCATGCAGGAACTCGAGGCGTTCTTCCGCGGCGCGGGCTGGAACGTGATCAAGGTCGTCTGGGGCCGGGAATGGGATGACCTGCTGACCCGCGACACGGACGGGTCGCTGGTGCAGATCATGAACGAAACCCCGGACGGGGACTACCAGACCTACAAGGCCGAGTCCGGCGGGTTCGTCCGCGAACACTTCTTCGGCAAAACCCCGCAGACCAAGGACCTCGTCGCTGACCTGACCGATGACGAGATCTGGAACCTCAAGCGCGGCGGCCACGACTACCGCAAGGTCTACGCCGCGTACAAGGCCGCGACCGAATTCAAGGGCAAACCCACCGTGATCCTGGCCAAAACGGTCAAGGGCTACGGCCTCGGACCGCACTTCGAAGGCCGCAACGCCACCCACCAGATGAAAAAACTCACCCTCGACGACCTGAAGAAGTTCCGCGACCACCTGCGGATTCCGGTCACGGATGAGCAGCTGGAGAAGGACCCGTACCGGCCGCCGTACTACCACCCGGGCACGGACGCGCCGGAAATCAAGTACCTGCTCGAGCGCCGCGCGGCCCTGGGCGGTTCCGTTCCGGAACGGCGTTCGAAGCACTCGGACATCGAGCTGCCCGAAGCGAAGACCTACGAGGTGGCCAAGCGCGGTTCGGGCAAGCAGCAGGCCGCCACCACCATGGCGTTCGTCCGCCTGCTCAAGGACCTGATGCGGGACAAGAACTTCGGCAAGCACATCGCGCCGATCATCCCGGATGAGGCTCGCACGTTTGGCATGGACGCGTTCTTCCCGACGGCGAAGATCTATAACCCCAAGGGCCAGAACTACCTGTCCGTGGACCGGGACCTGGTCTTGGCCTACAAGGAATCCGCGCAGGGACAGCTGATCCACCCCGGCATCAACGAAGCCGGCGCCGTGGCAGCCTTCACCGCCGCCGGCACCGCCTACGCCACCCACGGCGTACCCCTGGTCCCGGTCTACGTGTTCTACTCCATGTTCGGCTTCCAGCGCACCGGCGACGCCTTCTGGGCCGCCGCCGACCAGATGACCCGCGGCTTCATCATCGGCGCCACCGCAGGACGGACCACCCTCACCGGCGAAGGCCTCCAGCACGCCGACGGACACTCCCCCCTGCTGGCCTCCACCAACCCCGCCGTGGTCACCTACGACCCCGCCTACGGCTACGAAATGGGCCACATCGTCCGCGACGGCCTCGAACGCATGTACGGGCACGACTCGACCGACCGTAACCTGATGTACTACCTCACGGTCTACAACGAGCCCATCATCCAGCCCGCCGAACCGGAGAACCTCGACGTCGAAGGCGTCCTCAAGGGCATCTACAAGCTCGCAGCCTCCACCACCGAAGGCCCCAAGAGCCAGATCCTCGCCTCCGGCGTCTCCGTCCCCTGGGCCCTGGAAGCCCAGCGGATCCTCGCCGAGGACTGGGGCGTCTCCGCCGACGTCTGGTCCGTCACCTCCTGGAACGAACTGCGCCGCGACGGCCTCGCCGCCGAAGAGGAAGCCTTCCTCAACCCCGGCAAGGACGCCCGGAGTCCATTTGTCGCGCAGCAACTGGCGGATGCCCAAGGCCCCGTCGTCGCCGTCTCGGACTACATGAAGGCCGTCCCGGACCAGATCCGGCAGTTCATCCCGAACGACTTCGCCACCCTCGGCGCCGACGGCTTCGGCTTCTCCGACACCCGCGCCGCCGCCCGCCGCTACTTCAAAAACGACATCCACTCCGTCGTTGTGAAGACCCTGCAGCTGCTTGCAGCCAAGGGTGAGGTTGACGCACAGGCACCGGCGCAGGCGATCGAGAAGTACCGTCTGCTCAACGTGAACGCCGGTACCACGGGCAACGCCGGAGGCGAGTCCTAACCACCTCACGAGGAGTTTTTGTACAGATAATGGCCCCAAAAGGCCTTTGAAGTCGCGACAACTGTACAAAAACTCGGAAGCGCGAAAACGAACGACGGCGGTCCCCACCCACGGTGGGGGCCGCCGTCGTCGTTTGCGGTACTTCAGCGGTACTTCGGGAAGCGCCGGGCGGGCTGTGACACAGCACAACGGTAGTTGTAGCCTTTGCACAAAATGGAGCTTGCCCCGCAGGCACCGTATGCTCGAATTATGCCCGAGCCGTCCCCCGCCCCTGCACCGCGCAAACCGTCCTCCCGGACCATGAGTCCGGAGAAGACGGAGACCCTGAAAAAGCTCAGGGCCAGCGTCGGTCAGCTGTCCACCACCACCATGCGCCAGCTGGAAAAATCCCTGCCGTGGTACAGCCGGCTCAGCTCGGACGAGCGCTCCGCGCTGGGCCTCGTGGCGCAGAACGGCATCGCGGCGTTCGTCACCTGGTATGAGCGCCCCAGCTCCCCGTCCTGGATCCTGTCCGATGTTTTCGGCACCGCTCCGACGGAACTGACCCGGTCCATCAGCCTCCAGAAGGCGCTCCAGCTCATCCGGATCGTCGTGGAAGTGGTGGAGGACCAGGTTCCCGTCATCGCGCCCGAAGCGGACCAGCCCTCCCTGCGCGAAGCAGTCCTCCGGTACTCGCGGGAAGTGGCTTTTGCCGCGGCCGACGTGTACGCCCGGGCCGCGGAATCCCGGGGATCCTGGGACACGCGGCTCGAAGCCCTGATTGTGGACGCCATCCTGCGCGGCGAAAACACTGACGCGCTGCGCTCCAGGATCGCGGCGCTCGGCTGGAAGGCGCAGGAACGCTTCACTGTGATGGTGGGGAACTCGCCGTCGGAGCCCAGCGCCAGCTACGTCAGCGAACTGCGCCGCATGGCCGGCCGGTACGCGGAGGATGCCCTCGTGGGGATCCAGGGCGACCGCCTCATCCTGATCCTGGGCGGCGTGCACGACCGGGAAACCGCGTATGTGAAGCTCAGCGACATGTTCGCGCCCGGCCCGGTGGTTTACGGAGCGGAAGCCAGCTCCCTGCTGGAAGCCAGCGGCTCGGCGCAGTCTGCCTTCGCCGGCCTCACTGCCGCCCGGGCATGGCCCGCCGCTCCGCGCCCGGTGGCAGCCGACGATCTCCTGCCGGAGCGGGTCATCTCCGGGGACGATGCCGCCCGGCGGTCGCTGGTGAAAAACATCTACCGGCCGCTGCTCGCGGCGTCGAACGGGCTGGTGGAAACGCTCGGCACGTACCTGGAGCTGGGGCATTCACTCGAGGCGACGGCACGGGAACTCTTCGTCCATGCCAACACGGTGCGGTACCGTCTCAAGCGGGTTTGTGATGTGACAGGCTGGGATCCGCTGCTCCCGCGCGAGGCTTTTGTGCTCCAGGCAGCCCTTGTGGTGGGACGGCTTTCCACTCCGCCGAAGCCCGCCGTCGAGCGTGTTGCCGTGCGGAACACGAATTGAACCGTTGTAGACTTCCTACAACCTGACCTCCTGAGCTTGGTGTACGGAAACACCAATGGATCACCCGGTAATTTGGAAAGCTGGATACGTGCTTGCAATCGTCTGCCCTGGACAGGGCTCACAGACCCCTGGTTTCTTGGCCCCTTGGCTGGAACTGCCCTCCGTAGCAGGCCATCTGGCCTCCCTGAGCGAAATTGCAGGCATCGACCTCACTGCGCACGGGACCACCTCTGACGAGGAAACCATCAAAGACACCGCCGTCGCGCAGCCGCTGATTGTCGCGGCCGGACTGGTCGCCGCCAAGTCGCTGTTCGACGTCGAACTCAGCACGCTGCCGGTCATCCTGGCCGGGCACTCGGTGGGCGAGATCACGGCGTCCGCGCTGGCCGGCGTGCTCACCGAAAAGGAAGCCATGACGTTCGTGCGCGAACGCGCCAACAGCATGGCCGCCGCAGCTGCGGTCACGCCCACGGGCATGAGCGCCGTGGTGGGTGGCGACCCCGCCGAGGTCCTGGCCGCCATCGAGGCCGCCGGTGCAACGCCCGCAAATGTCAACGGAGCGGGCCAGACAGTCGCCGCGGGCACGTTCGACCAGCTCAAGGCCCTGGCCGAGAATCCGCCGGCCAAGGCGCGCGTGATCCCGCTGAAGGTCGCCGGGGCATTCCACACCTCACACATGGCTCCCGCGGTGAGCGCACTTGAGGCGCTCCGCCCGGAACTGCAGCCGCAGGCACCTGCCGTGCCGCTGCTGTCCAACTTCGACGGCCAGGAGGTCACGGCGGGCACCGCCGCCGTCGACAGCCTGATCGCCCAGGTCTCGCGGCCGGTCCGCTGGGACCTCTGCATGGAGTCACTCGTGAACCGCGGAGTCACTGGCGTCATCGAACTCGCTCCGGCGGGCACCCTGGCCGGACTGGCCAAACGGGGCATGCCGGGCGTCAAGACCGTTGCTGTCAAAACGCCGGACGACCTGTCCGCGGCCCTTGCACTCTTCGCAGAACTGGAAGGACAGGCATGAGCAGCACGCCGGTACTGAAGCAGACCCCGACTAACGAGCACACCCGGATCCTGGGCCTCGGCGCTTACCGCCCCGACGTCCTGGTCACCAATGAGGACGTGTGCCAGTGGATCGATTCCTCGGACGAGTGGATCCGCCAGCGCACCGGCATCGTCACCCGCCACCGGGCACCCGCCGACGTCAGCGTGATCGACATGGCCGAGGGCGCCGCCCGTGAGGCCATGCAGAAGGCAGGCATCGAGGCATCCCAGCTTGGCGCCGTCATCGTCTCCACGGTGACCCACCCGTACGCCACGCCGTCGGCCGCCGCGAGCCTCGCCGATCGGCTGGGCGCCACGCCGGCCCCTGCCTTTGACATCTCCGCGGCCTGCGCCGGCTACTGCTACGGCATAGCCCAGGGCGACGCGCTCGTCCGTTCGGGGGCCGCCACCTACGTCCTCGTTGTCGGCGCGGAAAAGCTCTCTGACGTCATCGACAACCGCGAACGCACCATCTCGTTCCTGCTCGGCGACGGCGCCGGCGCCGTGGTCATCGGCCCGTCGGACACCCCCGGCATCGCGCCGTCGGTGTGGGGATCGGACGGCAGCAAGTGGGATGCCATCGGCATGACCCGCTCCATGCTGGACGTCCGCGATCTCGGCCTGGCGGCACGCCGCTCCGACTCCACCGGCGACCTCGCGCTCCTCGAAGAGGCGCAGGAGCTCTACCCGACCCTCCGCCAGGACGGCCAGACGGTGTTCCGCTGGGCGGTCTGGGAGATGGCGAAGGTTGCCCAGCAGGCGCTGGACGCCGCCGGCGTCCAGGCCGAGGACCTGGTGGCCTTCATTCCGCATCAGGCCAACATGCGGATCATCGATGAGATGGTCAAGAAGCTGAAGCTGCCCGAGACCGTCACCGTGGCCCGGGACATCGCCGAGGCCGGCAACACCTCGGCGGCCTCCATCCCGCTGGCCACGCACCGCCTGCTCCAGGAAAACCCCGCACTGAGCGGCGGACTGGCCCTGCAGATTGGCTTCGGTGCCGGACTGGTCTTCGGCGCCCAGGTTGTTGTCCTTCCGTAGCAATTCCGATAACCAAGCCGCAACCGCGGTTTGCCCATTTCCGGCATCCCCTGCCGGCAATAACAAGAAAAGGAGCCATCAATGGCTAGCAACGAAGAGATCCTGGCCGGACTGGCTGAAATCGTCAACGAAGAGACCGGCCTGGCCCCCGAGGCCGTCGAGCTGGACAAGTCCTTCACCGAGGACCTGGACATCGACTCCATCTCCATGATGACCATCGTCGTCAACGCCGAAGAGAAGTTCGGCGTCCGCATCCCGGACGAAGAGGTCAAGAACCTCAAGACCGTCGGCGACGCCGTGGACTTCATCTCCAACGCCCAGGCGTAAGTAGTACTCCAGCCTTCATTGGCTTCAGCCTTTACAGGCTCCAGCCGGCTGAACCCGGCTGGCCGGCCCGGACCTTTCCGGGACCGGCCAGCCGGTGCACCACCCCTGAATGTTTTTGCAGATTTCCCCCCGCACGCCACCCCACTCCGGCCTCCGGCCAGCAGCACAGGACACGGCAGGCGCACCGACAGAGAGTGATCCCATGACACGCAAAGTAGTCATTACAGGTCTGGGTGCCACCACGCCCATCGGCGGCGACGTACCCACGATGTGGCAGAACGCGCTGAAGGGGGTTTCGGGAGCCCACACCCTTGAGGATGAGTGGGTTGCCAAATACGAACTGCCGGTCCACTTCGCCGCACGGTGTTCCACACCCGCCCTCGACGTCCTGAGCCGGGTCGAGGCCAAGCGCATGGACCCGTCAACCCAGTTCGGCGTCATCGCCGCACGCGAGGCATGGGCCGACTCCGGCATCACCGAAATCGACCATGACCGGCTGGCCGTGGCGTTCGCCACCGGCATCGGCGGTGTCTGGACGCTCCTGGATGCGTGGGACACGCTGAAGGAGAAAGGCCCCCGCCGCGTCCTGCCCATGACCGTTCCAATGCTCATGCCCAACGGCGTGGCCGCCGCTGTGAGCCTGGACCTGGGCGCCCGCGCCGGTGCGCACACTCCGGTGTCCGCTTGCGCTTCGGGCACCGAAGCCATGCACCTCGGACTGGACCTGATCCGCTCCGGCAAGGCCGACGTCGTCATGTGCGGCGGCGCCGAAGCCGCCATTCACCCGATGCCGCTGGCAGCGTTTTCCTCGATGCAGGCACTGTCCCGCCGCAACGATGATCCCGAGCACGCCTCGCGCCCCTACGATCTGGACCGTGACGGCTTCGTCATGGGCGAAGGCGCCGGCGCGCTGGTGCTGGAAGCCGAGGAGCACGCACTCGCCCGCGGCGCGCGGATCTACGGCGAGCTCGCCGGCACCTCCGTGACAGCAGACGCGTACCACATCACGGCCCCGGACCCCCAGGGCCTGGGTGCCACCCGCGCGCTCAAGGCAGCCATGTTCGACGGCCGCATCCAGGCGGAGGACGTGGTCCACGTCAACGCCCACGCAACGTCGACGCCGGTCGGTGACAAGCCGGAGTACACGGCGCTGAAGGCGGCGCTCGGCAACCACGTCGAGAACGTTGCCGTCTCGGCCACCAAGTCGCAGATGGGCCATCTGCTCGGCGCGTCCGGCGCCGTCGAGGCCGTCCTCACCGTTCTGGCTGTCCACGAACGCAAGGCTCCCCTCACCATCAACCTCGAGAACCAGGATCCGGAGATCCCGCTCGACGTCGTGACCTCCGCCCGCGCCCTGCCGGCCGGCGACATCGTGGCGCTGAGCAACTCGTTCGGCTTCGGCGGACACAACGCCGTCGTAGCCATCCGCAGCGTCTGATTGCCCTGAATGAACGCTGAAGAAGCCCCCGCCGGTTGGTGGGGGCTTCTTCGTTGCTATGGGGTATTGCTGCGGTTCGCGCGTCATCCGCCCCGCGCGTCAGCCGGGCAGGCGACTCGAATACTTTGCTCGTTAGCCGACCTGGTGCAGCCAGCGCACCGGCGCGCCTTCGGCGGCATGCCTGAAGGGTTCCAGCTCCTCGTCCCAGGCTTCGCCGAGGGCAAGCGAGAGTTCGTGGTAGACGGCGGAGGGGTCGCCGGCGCCGGCCTCATAGGCGTAGCGGATGCGGTCCTCTGACACCATGATGTTGCCGTGGACGTCCGTCACGGCATGGAAGATGCCCAGCTCAGGTGTGTGGGACCAGCGTCCGCCGTCCACGCCCTGGCTGGGTTCTTCGGTGACCTCGAAGCGCAGGTGTGCCCAGCCCCGGAGGGCAGACGCGAGCTGCGCACCTGTCCCCTGCGCGCCCGTCCAGGACAGTTCCGAGCGGAACATTCCTGGCGCGGCGGGCTGAGGGGTCCATTCCAGATCCGTTCGCTTGTCCACGACGGATCCGATGGCCCACTCAACATGAGGGCACAGTGCGGTAGGGGCCGAGTGAATAAACAGCACACCGCGGGTCATTGCAACAGACATTCCATCCTCCATAGCTGTAGGTACGTCTTCCCCAACGACCTGCATGGATGGATATGTGCTGCTCCGGGCGCCCCGTGGTGCCGGTGATTCCTGCCAATCTATGAAATTACTTGCCGGACTGACAAGAGGCGCCTGGAGACAGTGCTTCAAGCACAACTTGAAAGTTGCCGAACTTGGATCTTATTGTGCCGTACGCCGTCTAATTACGCCAGTGCAATTCGGCGTGGTGTAGAAGACGCGCCGAAGAAACGGCCTAGGCACGAGGGTGGGCCTGCTGATAGCTTTTCCGCAGGCGGTCTACGGATACATGGGTATAGATCTGGGTGGTGGCGAGGCTGCTGTGACCGAGTATTTCCTGGACCGCCCGGAGGTCTGCCCCGCCGTCGAGCAGATGCGTCGCGGCGGTATGCCGCAGCGCATGCGGGCCTGTGGCGGACGTATCGCCTAGTGCTTCGAACAGTCCCTTCACCACACTGCGGACCTGGCGCTGGTCCACGCGGCGGCCGCGCGCGCCGAGGAACAGTGCCGGTCCGCTGTCTGCGGCGGCGAGCTTTCCCCGCCCGCGGCGCAGCCAGTCGTCGACGGCGAGCGCAGCCGGGAGCCCGTAGGGCACCGTCCGTTCCTTGTTGCCTTTGCCGAGCACGCGCAGAGTTCTGCGGTCCGGATCGAGGTCATCGACGTCCAGACCCGCCAGCTCACCGACCCGGACACCTGTGGCGTAGAGCAGCTCAACCATGGCCCGATTGCGCAGGGCCATGGGATCACCGTGTTTGGCCGCCTCGTTGAGATCGGCCAGCAGCCGGGCCAGCTGCTGCTGCTGCAACACGCCCGGCAGGGAACCGTCGCGCTTGGGGGCCTGCAGGCGCAGGGCGGGATCGGTTTGGATCAGTTCTTCCCGCAGCGCCCAGGCGGTGAAACTCCGCGCTGTGGCGGCACGGCGGGCAAGCGTGGAACGGGACGCGCCGGCTTCGCTCTGGCTGCCGAGCCATCGCCGGAGGGTACCCAGTTCGAGCCCCGCGGGGTCGGTGACTCCTTCACCGGCCGCATAGCCCAGCAGGCTGGAGACGTCGGACAGATATGCGCGCACCGTGTGTTCGGACCGGGCCCGCTCACCCGTCAGGTACCGTTCGAAACCCGTGACGGCCCGGGCGAGGGCAGCCGGCAGTTCCTGTTTCTCCACTCCCCCACTGTCCCAGCATTTGGCACAGAATCGGGGAACGGCACGGCCTAATCGGTGAACTGCAGGGCCTAATCATGGAACTGCACGGCGAGCCGCCCGGCGAGGGGGACGTCGCCGGGCGGCAGACCTATGTTGATTGCTTGGAGCGCTTCCAGCCTCCCTTCTCGGATATGGCCAGTCCCAGCAGGGCAAGCCTGCCAAGGCCCGCGCGCACGGATTCTGCGCCCATGCCGGCCACGCTGCAGAGTTTTTCGACGGAGCTGGCAGACCGCAGCGGGAGGGCATCCAGCAGGATCAGGTCCTCAAGTGTCAGGCCGTCGTGGTCGGCTGACTGGCCGCTCTTCTCGTCGGGCAGGGACTGGCCGCTGGGCGACGCAAGCTCGGCGACCTCCCCGGCATCCGTGACACAGACGGCGCCGCCGTCGCGCAGCAGCCGGTGGCACCCAGCCGAGTTGGCGCTGTGGACCGAGCCGGGAACGGCTCCGACCGCACGGCCCAGGGTTTCCGCGTGATGGGCGGTGTTCAGGGCTCCGGACCGCCACCTGGCCTCCACCACTACTGTGACGGACGCGAGGGCAGCGATCAGCCGGTTTCGCTGAAGGAACCGGTAGCGGGTGGGGGCAGACCCTGGCGGAACTTCGGCAAGTACGGCACCCTGGTTGGCTACAGCGCGCAGGAGATCCTCGTTTCCGGACGGATAGAAGCGGTCCACGCCACCCGCCATGACGGCGATAGTCGGCATGGCACCGGAGCCCCCGGCCAGGGCTGCCCGGTGCGCGTGGGCATCAATCCCGTACGCGCCGCCTGATACCACCGTAAATCCCCGCTGCGCCAGCGAGTAGGCCAGATCACCGGTGACTGATGCGCCATAGCTGGTGCTGTCCCGCGAGCCCACCAGGGCCACCGCCTTGGCCGCCGGCGGAAGTTCGAGCTCAACGCCCCGCCACCAAAGGCAGATCGGCTGGTGCAGGCCAAGGTCGTCCAGTTGGCGCGGCCACAGCCCGTCCGTCGGGATGATCATCCGGCCGCCCAGGCGCTGCAACGTGGCCAGGTCGCGCTCCGGGGCGAGGTCGGGAATTCTCGGCGCCCAGCGCTTCAGCGCGGCACCGAGGCCGGCCCAGGAGTTCACCGAGCTGTGCTCTGCCAGCAGCCCGGTGATGTCCTGTTCCAGCCCCGGCCCGTAACTGACCTCGCCGGTGGCTATCCTCAGGGCGTCCTCGGCCCCGGCAACGTGCACCAGGGCCAGGCCCGCGACGTCTTGTGGCTCCATCAGCCTCGACAGTGCGGCACGGGCAACTCTCTCGTTGTGCATGTGGGTTCCTTTCACGCCGCTGCCGAAGCGGTCTGGCGAAGGCTCAGGGCCTGTCCGATGTCGTTCCCGTCCGGCTGCTCCCGGCCACCAAGGTCGGCCAAAGTCCAGGCGAGGCGGAGGACACGGTCATAGCCCCTGGCCGTGAGTACGCCCCGTTCCAGTGCATGGTCCAGGATCCGGGTGGTGGCGGCCGCCAGTTTCAGCTCGCTGCGCAGGATGCGCCCGGGGACCTGGGAATTCGTTTCCATGCCCCAGGGCTGAAGCCGCTGCAGCTGGCGGGCCCGGGCAGCCAGGACGCGGACACCGACCGTTGCACTGTCCTCCGCTCCCCCGGACTGGCCAAAGTCCGCCAGCGACACGCGGTCCACCTGCAGCTGGATGTCCACGCGGTCCAGGAGCGGCCCGGACATGCGCGACATGTAGCGGCGCCGCATGAAGGGGGTGCAGGTGCATTCGATGCCCTTCCCCGAGGCCTTGCCGCACGGACACGGGTTGGCTGCCAGCACCAGCTGGAACCGCGCGGGGTAGGCCGCTGCTCCGGCCGAGCGGTGGATGACCAGCTCGCCGCTCTCAAGCGGCTGCCTGAGTGCATCCAGGACCCTGCGTTCGTATTCGGGCGCCTCGTCAAGGAACAAGATTCCGCGGTGCGCCCGCGACGCGGCTCCGGGACGCGGCAGGCCCGACCCGCCGCCGATGATCGCGGCGGCCGTGGCGGTGTGGTGCGGATTCTCGAAGGGCGGCCGCCGGACCAGCTGCACCCCGGATGCGGGGAGTTGGCACAGGGAGTGGATGGCCGTCACCTCCATCGCCTCCGTGTCCCGCAGATCGGGCAGAAGGCCGGGAAGCCGCTCGGCCAGCATTGTCTTGCCGGCGCCGGGCGGGCCGGTCAGCAGCAGGTGGTGGGCGCCGGCGGCGGCCACCTCCAAGGCACGGCGTGACTCCGCCTGGCCGGACACGTCACACATGTCCGGGACGGGCGCGTCCACGGAGACAGGCTCAGTCCCGGCTGGTTCGTCCTCCGGTGCGAAGTCGAGGACAAGTTCCTGCGGGTCAGCGCCAAAATCGAATACCAGCCGTGCCAGGGTCCGGTAGCCGCGGACCCTGGCACCGGGGACGAGTTCGGCCTCTGCCGCATTCGCCTGGGCCACCACGATGTCCTGGAACCCGGCCTGCACCGCGGACATCACTGCCGGAAGTATGCCGCGGACGGGCCGGAGGCGTCCGTCGAGTCCCAGCTCGGCGATGAAGACGGTCCGCCCGGTGGGCCTGATGTCCTCCGCGGCACGCAGCACCGACATCGCGATGGCAAGGTCGAAGCCGGAACCGCGCTTGGGCAGGGACGCCGGAATGAGGTTGGCGGTGATCTTCCGCCGGCTCAGCGGAATTCCGGAGTTCTGCGCCGCAGAGCGGATGCGGTCCCTGGCTTCGTTGAGGGAGGCGTCCGGGAGGCCAAGAAGCACAAAGGCCGGCAGTGTCTGGCCGATGTCGGCCTCGACCTCCACGATGTAGCCGTTGAGGCCGACGAGGGCCACCGAATAGGCTCTCCCCAGCGCCATCACAGCACCTCCTTGAGGTGCTCAACGGTGGGTTTGCCAACGCCGTCGTCCAGCACGGCAATGACGTCCACCCGGTGCAGCGGTAAGCGCAGTCCATGGTCCCGGCACCAGGCCGAACCCAGGCGGTGCAGCCGGGCGAGCTTGTCAGCGCCCACCGCCTCAAACGGGTGACCGTAGGCGAGCGAACGCCGCGTCTTCACCTCGGCGATGACGAGGGCATCGCCGTCCAGTGCGACGATGTCGATTTCGCCGTCCGGGCAGCGCCAGTTGCGCTCCACGATCAGCATCCCCAGCGATTCCAGGTATTCCGCCGCGAGTTCTTCCCCGCGCCGGCCCAGCAGGTCCTTGGCTTTCATGTCCACCTCCGCAACAAGACTGCGGCGGCGGACTTACCCGGAACAGGGCACTGTCACGCTATGTGGGAAAGACCGGCGGGATGCACGGGGAGGGCCGCCGGGGAGCCCGCAAAACAGCGGGTGTGGAGGAACAGTCGCGCCCCCAGGAGGCGCTGAGAAACGCAGGAAAGCATAAACCTCAGTTGCCGAGGTCGACGTCCTTGGGCAGCGCGAGTTCCTCGTTACGCGGCAGTTCCTCGACGTTGACGTCCTTGAACGTGATGACCCGGACGCTCTTCACGAACCGCGCTGAACGGTAGACGTCCCAGACCCAGGCATCCTGGAGCGTGAGATCGAAGTAGACCTCGCCGTCGGCGCTGCGCGCCTGCAGGTCCACGTGGTTGGCGAGGTAGAAGCGCCGCTCGGTCTCGACCACATAGCTGAACAGACCCACGACGTCGCGGTACTCCCGGTAGAGCTGGAGCTCCATATCGGTTTCATAGTTCTCAAGGTCTTCGGCACTCATGGTTCCATCTTGCACCATGCGGACGGGAACCCGCGCACCGCACGACGCCCCGCACTATTCCGTCAGCAGGTTCCAGCTGATCCGGTGGTAGGGGCTTGGTCCGCGGGTGCGGATCGCTTCCCGGTGTGCCGCCGTGCCGTAGCCCTTGTTGACGTCCCAGCCGAAGTCCGGGTACTCGAGGTGGAGCTGCTGCATGTGCCGGTCACGCTCGACCTTGGCCAGGACACTCGCGGCCGCGACGCTGAGGCACTGCATGTCGGCCTTGACCAGGGTGTGGACTGGCGCGTCACAGCCCGGGTCGGTGATGATTTCGTCGAACAGTGAAGGCTGGACGGCGGGAGAGAGCCAATTGTGGCTCCCATCCAGCAGGACGACATCCGGCGTGATGCCCGCACCGAGGATCTCGAACCAGGCCCTGTTTCCGGCCGCCCGCAGGGCACCCATGATGCCGAGTTCATCGATTTCGCGCGCACTGGCATGTCCCACGGCGGAGGCGACGCTCCAGGCCCGCACCAGCGGGTCAAGCCGTTCCCGGTCCGCTGGCTTGAGCAGCTTGCTGTCCCGGACATCTGCGAGCAGTTCCATGTTCTGCAGGTCCACGACGGCGATTCCCACGCTCACCGGCCCTGCGAGGGCGCCGCGGCCTACCTCGTCGACGCCGGCCAGGAACCGCGCCCCGCGGGGACGGAAGCGCTTCTCGTAGTCAAGGGTGGGTGCAACGGACATGGCTAACCTGCCGACGGCACATTCTTGAAGACACCGGGGTAGTTGTCCAGGGCCGCCCAGCGGTTCATCGGCCAGGCGATGACCGCTGCCTTGCCTTCGATGTCGGCGATGTCCACGAAGCCTCCGTTGGTGTCGGTGTGGGCACGGGAGTCCGCCGAGTGGTTGCGGTTATCGCCCATCACCCAGACTTTGCCCTGCGGCACGACGACGTCGAAGGTGCGCACTGCCGGAACCTCGGCCGGATTGACGTATGTCTCGTCCAGCGCCGCACCGTTGACGCTGATCTTGCCGCCGGCGTCACAGCAGACGACGTGGTCCCCGGGGAGCCCGATGACCCGCTTGACCAGGTGCTGCTCGGAAGTATCCGGCAGCAGGCCCACGAAGGTCAGCCCGTCCTCCACAACGCTGAACGGCCCGTCGGCCTGTTGCGGTGTGGGCGGCAGCCAGCCCTTGGTGTCCTTGAAGACCACGACGTCGCCGCGCTCCAGGGCGAACGGCTCCGGCACGAGGAGGTTCACGAAGATGCGGTCGTTGATGTCCAGCGTGTTCACCATCGACTCGGACGGAATGTAGAAGGCCCGGAACAGGAAGGTTTTGATGAGGAAGGACAGCACGACGGCGATCACCACCACCGTGGCGATTTCCTTCAGCCACAGCAGGAAAGGGTTGCGGGCACGGCTCTTTTCCTGGCGGGGCGGGCCGGCAGGAACAGGTGACCCGGGTCCGGTTCCGCCGGAGGCGGACACGTCCGAAACGGGCTCCTGGGCGGCATGCCGTCCCGGCCTCGCAGCAGCCTGCTGCGGTTCGGAGTTCCCGGGATCGATTTCCGGCATCTATTGTCCGTCCTTTGTTGTTGAAATGGCCGCCAACGGCGGCCGCGCCACTGACGCAAATCTATCAAGCGGCCAGAGAATCTGTAGCGGCCTGCCGATCACCCTGTCCGCACGTACCATGCCGCCGCCAGGCGCCCCCAGCAGGCTGCGCGAGTCCGCCGACACGGAGCGGTGGTCCCCGAGCAGCCACAGCCGGCCCTCGGGAACAGTCACATCGAACTTCTGGGTGCTCGCAGCATCACCGTCATACAGGTAGGGTTCCACGAGCGGCTGACCGTTGACTGTGAGGCGTCTACCGGCGTCGCAACAGACCACGTGGTCGCCGGGAAGGCCGATGACCCGTTTTACATATGTAGTATCACTGCCGGTCACTCCCAGCCAGTGGCCTGCCGCTGCCGCCGCTTCCTGCAGCGGACCCTGCCCGCTATTCAGCGGGGCGAACGAGCCCCGGCCGTCGAACACGACGACGTCGCCGCGGCGGATCGGTTCGGATTGGAAGGCGGTGCGGGAGACCAGGATCCTGTCACCCGCGCCGAACAGCGGCTCCATTGAGGCGGAGGGAATGTAGTACACGTCCAGCCACAGGGAGCGGATCAGCCCGCTGACCAGGACGGCCGCCAGGACTGCCAGCAACGCAAAACGCCAGCCAGGTTTCCCTGGCTGGCGTTTTGTCTGGTCCATGATCCGTATCCTGTGGCGCTGTTGCGGATGGCTCCGGCGCTGGCCGGATACGGGTTCGGGACCCGCCGTGAAAGTCGGTAAGGACTTACTTGGCGGTGCTGAAGTCGCGCTTTTCCTTGATCTTCGCAGCCTTACCGCGCAGTGCACGCATGTAGTAAAGCTTGGCGCGGCGCACGTCACCCTTGGTGACGAGCTCGATCTTGTCGATGATCGGGGAGTGCACCGGGAAGGTACGCTCAACACCGACGCCGAAGGAAACCTTGCGGACGGTGAAGGTTTCGCGGATGCCGTCACCCTGGCGACCCAGGACGAAGCCCTGGAATACCTGGACACGGGAGTTCTTGCCTTCGATGATGTTCACGTGAACCTTGAGGGTGTCACCCGCGCGGAACTCGGGAACGTCAGTGCGCAGCGAGGCTGCATCTACGGAATCGAGGATATGCATTGATCCACTCCTGGTGAACGCCACAGGTCATCCACTTTGGGTCACGGCGGCCAAGCCCGGATATTTCCGGGAATCGCTGCCGAAGTGTTGAGGTCCGGTCCCGCCACCCTTTGGCGGTACCGGGGTGCCTTGCTGTTGGTTACGCTCCCCCTGTGGCAGGTGCGGACCCAGCAGACACAAGGACTAATTTTGCCACATCTGGCACGAATTGGTTAATTATGGAACGTTCCGTTCCAAATGGGGCGCCGCCTGGGTATCGGGAACGGCTCAGGCTTCCGGCCGGGGCCTGAGGTGACCGTCCACGACGTCGTACCCCAGGTCCGAGAGGGCGGTCCGGTCCGCGCGGGGCAGGGTCCCGGCGTCGAACGCCTGCAGCAGGTCAGGACGGCGTTCCGCCGTCCTGCGGTATTGTTCGTGCCGGCGCCACTGCGCGATCTTGCCGTGGTTGCCGCTGAGCAGGACCGCCGGAACCTCCCGGTCGCGCCAGACCGACGGCTTGGTGTAGACCGGGTACTCGAGCAGGCCGTCCGAATGCGACTCCTCCACGAGCGATTCGGGGTTTCCCACCACTCCGGGGAGCAGCCGGCCGATGGCTTCCACCATGGCCAGGACGGCCACTTCCCCGCCGTTGAGGACGTAGTCGCCGAGGCTGACCGGGCGGACCGTGAAGTGCTCCTCGGCCCATTCGATGACGCGCTCGTCAATGCCCTCGTACCGCCCGCAGGCGAACACCAGCTGCTCTTCCCCGGCAAGCTCGTAGGCCAGCGCCTGGTTGAAGCGCTCCCCCGCCGGAGACGGGACGATCAGCACGGGCTTGGATGCACCGGACGGCCGGGCAGCCGCCACGGACTCCAGCGCCTGGGCCCACGGTTCAGCCTTCATCACCATGCCGGCGCCGCCGCCGTAAGGCGTGTCGTCCACGGTGCGGTGGCGGTCCGTGGTGAAAGTGCGGAGGTCGTGCACATTCAGGTTCAGCAGCCCGTCCTGGCGGGCCTTGCCGATGAGCGACAGTTCCAGCGGTGCCAGGTACTCGGGAAAAATGCTGACGACGTCGATTCTCATCTAGGCTTTGGCCTCCGGCTCAGCCTCATCCTCGGCGGAGTCCGAGCCCCTGGTCTCCGGGTCCTCCGCGCCCTCCTCGTTGACCTCGAACAGGCCCGCCGGCGGAGTGAGCAGGATGTAGCCTTCCGCGATGTTCACCTCGGGGACGATCTGTTCCACGAACGGGATGAGGATTTCCTTGCCGTCCGGGGTTTCGACGACGAGCAGGTCCTGCACGGGCATGGTGTTCAGGGCGCTGATCTTGCCTACGGCCTGGGAGCCGACGCGGGCCTCGAGGCCGACGAGCTCGTGTTCATACCAGCCCTCGTCGTCGTCCTCGTCGAGTTCTTCGGTTTCGATGAACAGCTTGGCGCCGCGAAGCGTCTCGGCGCGGTTCCGGTCGGCCACCTCCTCAAAACCAAGCAGGAGGATGTCCTTGTTCCAGCGGGCACTGCGCACGGTGAGCGGCCCAGCGGAGGCGGGTTCCACCACAAATTCGGTGCCGGGAACGAACCGGTCCTCGGGCGCGTCGGTGAGCACCTGGACGGTCACCTCGCCGCGGATTCCGTGGGGCTTGCCGATACGGGCCACCTGAAGCTGCATGTGTTCCTCTGTTTTGGACTGCGTGGTTAGGACATTTTTGGGTGTCAGGGCCCAAAGCAGTCCGGCCCCTCCACCGTTAGCTGGTGGAGGGGCCGGACTTTAAGGCAAGTGTTGCAGGCGCGTTACCGGCGGCGGTCGGTGTCGACGACGTCGACCCTGACCTGCTCGCCATCTGCCAGCGCCGCCACGACCGTGCGCAGTGCACGCGCGGTGCGGCCCTGGCGTCCGATTACCCGTCCGAGGTCTTCCTGGTGAACGCGCACCTCGAGGGTATCCCCGCGGCGGTTGTTCTTGGCACTGACCTTGACATCCTCAGGGGAGTCGACAATGCCGCGGACGAGGTGTTCGAGCGCTTCTGCCAGCAACTTACTCAGCCTCGGTGGTCTCTGCTTCAGCCTCGGCGGGGGCTTCCGATGCCTTGGCCTTCTTGGTGATGGCTTCCGGGATGATCACGGAACCCTTCTCCGGAGCAACGAATGCTTCCTTGTCGGCCTTGGTCTTCAGGGTGCCTTCCTGGCCCGGCAGACCCTTGAACTTCTGCCAGTCACCGGTGATCTTCAGGATCGCGGCGACCTGCTCCGACGGCTGCGCGCCGACGGACAGCCAGTACTGTGCACGCTCGGAGTTGACCTCGATGTATGAGGGCTCCTCGGTGGGGTGGTACTTGCCGATCTCTTCGATGGCACGGCCATCACGCTTGGTGCGCGAATCGGCGACAACGATGCGGTAGTACGGTGCGCGCATCTTACCGAAGCGCTTAAGGCGAATCTTTACGGCCACTTTTGTGGTCACTCCTGTTTCTGAAACGGGGTTGAACCCGCGTTCTGCACCCGTGGGGCGGGCCGTACTTGGGGGTTCGAAAAGGACAGGATCCGGACGTGGAGAGAGGGGCCACGCAGATCGAGTACCTGACTATTGTGCCAGATCGCCCGCGTTATTTCGACTTGACATGCGGACTGAGGCTTATTGCGTACTAGGAAGACCAGACGTAGAGACCGGTCCTGCTGCCTTCGTCCACGGTGCCGGCGAGCACTGCCAGCTGCTGGACGTAGTTCTTGGCTTCCCCGGCGCCAAAAGGCATGTCATCCTCGGCGGCCCAGCGCTCGGCCACCTCATCCAAAACGTTGCCCTCACCCTCGGATTCGTAGGTGAGGAGCTCGGCCAGCGCCCGGACCATCGCCGCCGGCACACCCAGAAGTGAATCGCTTGCCACGTCCACCATTGCCAGCTCGTAGTCCGCGCCGGCGGCGTGCACCGCGGCACCGGCGAGGTCGCCGAGCTGCTCGATCTCAAAATCACTGATGCCGGCAATCCGGATGCCGTCTCCGGCAGCGGCGCCGCCTGCCAGCGCCTCTGCACGCTTGAGGGCGTCGTTATGGGTGGCGACAAACACTTCGGTAAAGCCCATGGATTCGTCCTCATTCCGTCGGCAGTGCATGCCCCGGCAGCGGCGATGCCGGCCGGGGCTCTCTTCGAATGTCAGCCTAACCCAACCGGGCCCGCCGGGCTTAGCGCACGGTGACGCGGAGGCGGTTGCGCCACGGATCCTCGAACCGCAGCTCGGAGCCGGTGTGGTGCGATTCGACTCCGGCGGCTTTGAGGCGGTCAGCAAGGGCACCGACGTCGTCCCCCGACGGAACCTCGATGAGGACCTCGCCGAGGCCCAGCGTGTCCCGGCGCGGGCCTGCGCCCCGGCTGTTCCAGACATTCATGGCCATGTGGTGGTGGTAGCCGCCGGCGGACACGAAGAGCGCCTGGCCATGCCAGCCGGCCGTCTTTTCGAATCCCAGGGTGCCGACGTAGAAGTCATGGGCGGACTGGACGTCGCCCACCTGCAGGTGGACGTGCCCCACTCCTGCGTCGGTGCCGCGCTGGCCTTCCACGGACTCCTGCGTGAGGTGGTCCTGGAGGTACTTCTGCGGCGGCAGCGCCAGGCTGTCCATGACCACGTTCTTGCCGTCCCAGGACCACGCCTCGCGCGGACGGTCCCAGTAGAGTTCGATCCCGTTGCCTTCAGGGTCGGTGAAATAGAACGCCTCGCTCACCAGGTGGTCGGCGCTGCCCACGAAGGACTGCGGCTCGTACTGGGCCGCGCTGGCAATGGTGGCGGCCAGCGAGGACTGATCCTGGAACAGGAGCGCCGTGTGGAAGAGGCCGGCCTCGCCCCGGCCGGGAATATTGAGGCCCGGGGCGGGAGCAAGGTGCACCAGCGGCGTCTTGAGCCGGCCGAGGTAGAGGCCGCCATCCTGCTCGGCGACGACGTCCAGGCCGAGGGCACGCTGGTAGTAATCGGTCATGAGCTTCATGTCGCCCACCTTGAGCATGACGGTGCCCATGGCGAGGTCGGCAGGAAGCAAGTCCTGGCTGCTGTCAGCTGCTGTCATTGAAAACTCCCGAATGTCCGGACCACCGGATTTCGGCAGCCTCTACATCTCTAAATTACTTGAAGCTTCAATTTATTCCTAATGCACAATCTTTCCCCGGAGCACCACATTCGTGAGGCTCCGGATGGTCTCCGGCACGGCACGAGGGTCCTCCCGGCAGACCACCACGTCCGCGGCCGCCCCTTCCGACAGCCCTTCGGCCCCGAGCCAGCGGCGCGCACGCCAGCATGCCGCGTCAAGCGCAGCCGGTGCCGGAAGCCCGGCGGCGTGAAGTTCGAGGATTTCGTCTGCGATGCGGCCGTGCCGGATCACGCTGCCGGCATCGGTTCCCGCGTAAATTTCGACGCCGGCCTCGTAGGCCTCCAGAACACGCTCGCGACGGCGGGCCCACAGGGCGCGCATGTGCTCCGCATACCGCGGAAACTTCGGTTCGGCCTGGTCGGCGATGTCCGGGAAGGTGGCGATGTTGATAAGTGTCGGCACAATCGGCACCTGCTGCGCGACGAACCGCGGGATGTGCCGGGGCAGCAGGCCCGTGGCATGCTCGATGCAATCGACGCCGGCGTCCAGCATGTCATCCAGGGTGTCCTCGCCGAAGCAATGCGCCGTGACCCTGGCCCCCTCGTCGTGGGCGGCCACGACGGCGTCCCGCACCGCCGCGGCTGGGAACGAGGGCGCGAGGTCGCCGGCGGTCCGGTCGATCCAGTCCCCCACCAGCTTGACCCAGCCGTCCCCTTCCCGCGCCTGCTTGCGCACCGCCTCCACGAGGCCCTCCGGCTCGACTTCCACCGCGAAGTTCCTCAGGTACCGGCGGGACCGGGCCACATGCCGGCCCGCCCTGATGATTCGCGGCGTGTCGGTCCTCTGCTGCAGCCACCGGTTGTCGCTGGCGGCCCCGGCGTCCCGGACAAGGAGCGTGCCGGCGTTGCGGTCCGTCATGGCCTGGCTGTACGCCACGTCGTCGTCCACGGGACCGCCCGGGCCCAGCCCGATGTGGCAGTGGGCATCCACGAAACCAGGCAGGACCCAGCCGTCCAGGACGGCGTCCGGCTGTTGACCCGGAGAATTGAACGTCAGCTTCCCGTCCACGGCCCAGAGCCCTCGGCGTTCCTCATCCGCAGCAGTGAGCACGGGTCCGCTGAATTCGATGATGTGAGCCATGACTCCAGCCTAAGCCGAAGCTGTGGTAGCTTCGTCTACGACCACACGGGTGCCCCTGCAGGGGCTGAGATCAGGCTGGTGCAGCCTGCGACCGTTGAACCTGTCCGGGTAATGCCGGCGAAGGAAGTGAGCAGTAAATTGAGCACCCAGAAATCACAGCTGAGCCCTGCCCAAAACGATGCAGGCCAAAACGATGCAGCCCAGATTGATGCAGCCCAAAGTGAAGCCGCCGGTGATGCTGCCGGCCGTGTCACGCAGTCGCTGAAGTCCCATTCGCTGGCTTATCTGGAGGGGGACGGACTGCGGGTTCCGGTAACGGAAATCGCCTTGGAGCCTTCACCGAACGGTGAGCAGAACGATCCACTGCGGGTTTACCGCACGGCGGGTCCGGGAAGCGACCCGGTGGTGGGCCTGGCGCCGTTCCGTGCGGAATGGATTGCGGCCCGGGCGGACACGGAAACGTACGACGGACGTGAACGGAACCTGCTCGACGACGGCAAGTCAGCCGTGCGCCGCGGCGCGGCTTCCGCCGAATGGAAGGGCGCCAGGCCGGTGCCCCGCCGTGCGGCGGAAGGCAAGACCGTGACGCAGATGCACTATGCGCGGCAGGGCATCATCACCCCCGAAATGCGTTTCGTGGCCCTCCGCGAAAACTGCGATGTGGAACTGGTCCGCAGCGAACTCGCCGCCGGACGGGCCATCATCCCCACCAACATCAACCACCCGGAATCCGAGCCGATGATCATCGGCAAGGCATTCCTGGTGAAGATCAACGCCAACATCGGCAACTCGGCCGTCACCAGCTCCATTGCGGAGGAGGTGGACAAGCTGCAGTGGGCCACCCAGTGGGGCGCGGACACCGTCATGGACCTGTCCACGGGCGACGACATCCACACCACGCGTGAGTGGCTCATCCGCAACTCCCCCGTGCCGATCGGCACAGTTCCGATCTACCAGGCCCTGGAGAAGGTCAACGGCGAAGCGAACGCCCTCACCTGGGAAATCTTCCGCGACACCGTCATCGAACAGTGCGAACAGGGCGTGGACTACATGACCATCCACGCCGGCGTGCTGCTGCGGTACGTGCCGCTCACGGCGAACCGCGTAACCGGCATTGTTTCCCGCGGCGGCTCGATCATGGCCGGCTGGTGCCTTGCCCACCACCAGGAAAACTTCCTGTACACCCACTTTGATGAGCTGTGCGAGATCTTCGCGAAGTACGACGTCGCGTTCTCACTCGGCGACGGACTTCGGCCGGGCGCGACGGCGGACGCCAACGACGCCGCGCAGTTCGCCGAACTGGACACCTTGGCTGAGCTGACCCAGCGGGCCTGGGAGTACGACGTGCAGGTCATGGTGGAAGGTCCGGGGCACATCCCGTTCCACCTGGTGCGGGAGAACGTCGAGCGCCAGCAGGAACTTTGCAAGGGTGCGCCCTTCTACACGCTGGGCCCCCTGGTCACGGATGTGGCCCCCGGCTACGACCACATCACCTCGGCCATCGGCGCCACCGAAATCGCCCGCTACGGCACGGCGATGCTGTGCTACGTCACCCCAAAGGAACACCTGGGCCTGCCGAACAAGGACGATGTGAAGACTGGCGTCATCACCTACAAGATCGCCGCCCACGCGGCCGACCTTGCCAAGGGGCACCCCGGCGCGAACGAGCGGGACGATGCACTGTCCAAGGCCCGGTTCGAGTTCCGGTGGCGCGACCAGTTCGCGCTGTCGCTGGACCCGGTGACGGCCGAGTCCTTCCACGACGAGACGTTGCCGGCGGAGCCTGCCAAGACGGCGCATTTCTGTTCGATGTGCGGGCCCAAGTTCTGCTCCATGAGGATCAGCCAGGACATCCGGAACGAGTACGGCTCCGCCGAGGCGCAGGCCGCCCTCGCCGAGATGGCGGAGGGCATGCGCGAGAAGAGCCAGGAATTTCTTGCTGCGGGCGGAAAGGTGTACCTTCCCGAGCTGCGGCTGCCGGAGTCAGCCCGCAACTAGCGGCACTTTGGGGTACCTGTCCGGCCGGCATTGGGGGCCGGCCGGGCGGGGTTCCGAAAGTACGTCAGGACGCCGTTTTCTCCAGCATGCTCAGTCCGTCAGGACGCGCGGGGATGCTGACGCCGGCTGACCTCGGCGATGAACGACCTGATGTAGCGGTCGCCTTCCGGTGAGTCGTGGGGCCGGTGCCCGCCCGCAGCGATGCGGTGCAGGGCGCCCGTCTCCCGCAGGTAGCCGGCAATTTCCTCGTACAGGGGCTCCCAGCCGCCTGTGAGGACCAGGGTGGGAACACCGGGCACGATCTGCAGCGGCGCCTGCCACGGCGGTGCCTGCAGGCGCAGCCGGCGCGCAGCCCGCCTCGCCTCGGGGGTACTGGGCTCCGGTGTGTCCGCGGCGAAGGCGCGGCGCAGAAACTCACGTTCGTAGTCGTCGTCGCCGAGCTGGTGCCTGACGTCGAACAGTGGCTCCATCAGGGCCCGGTGCGCGGCGGTGGCAGGCAAGTCGGCGGTGAGCGACAGGCAGGCCGGTTCCACGAGCGTCAGCGAGAAGACCAGGTCCGGGCGTTCGACGGCGGCCATCATCGCGGCGATGGCGCCCTGCGAATGAGCCACTACGTGTCCACCGGCGGCCCCGCGCCCGTCGTCCGCCAGGGACCGCAGCACAATGCGGGCATCCTCGGCGAAGTCGGTCTCCAGGGGTTCGGCCTCTGCGTCAAAGCCGTGGCGGCGCAGAAACAGGGCGTCGTACTGCAGGGCCATGCCGTGCTGGCGCGGCCACGCCGCGGAGCCGAAATTACCGGCACCGTGGACGAAGACTACCCGCTGCTTATACATGACCCAACCTTATGGCAGCGGTCTGACATCGGCGCCGGCCGACATGACCGTGCGCCCTATTTACCGCCCATGAACTTGTCGAAGCCCTTGGGCAGGTTCAGCTGGGACGGATCGAAGTCGCCCGACTGCTGGCCGAAGGCTGCTCCTGTGGGCACCGCCTTGGATGCCCCGGCCCGCCGGGCTTCCGCTTCGCGAAGCTCCTGCGCCGCCTTGGCAGGGTTGCCGGAACGGGCCTTCTTCTTGGGCGCGTTCTTGCCGCCCTTGCGGGCACCGCCGGCCCCCATGCCGGGCATCCCGGGCATTCCCGGCATGCCGCCGCCCTGGGCCATCTTCTTCATCATCTTCTGGGCCTGGGCGAAGCGTTCCAGCAGCCCGTTGACCTCGGACACGTGCACGCCGGAGCCGCGGGCGATGCGGGCCCGGCGGGAGCCGTTGATGATCTTGGGTGCCACCCGCTCGTGCGGGGTCATCGAGCGGACAATGGCCTCCACCCGATCGATCTCGCGCTCGTCGAACTGCTCCAGCTGCTGCCGGATGTTCTGCGCACCGGGCATCATCATGAGCATCTTCTTCATGGAGCCCATTTTGCGGATCTGCTGCATCTGCGCGAGGAAGTCATCCAGCGTGAAATCCTCCTGGTCGGCGAACTTCTTCGCCATCCGGGCGGCTTCGTCCTTGTCCCAGGACTTTTCAGCCTGCTCAATGAGGGACAGGACGTCACCCATGTCCAGGATGCGCGAGGCCATCCGGTCCGGGTGGAACAGTTCGAAGTCGTCCAGGCTTTCACCGGTCGAGGCGAACATGACGGGTTTGCCGGTGACCGACGAAACGGACAGCGCGGCACCGCCGCGCGCGTCGCCGTCGAGCTTTGACAGCACGATGCCGGTGAAGTTGACGCCTTCATCAAAGGCCATGGCCGTGTTAACGGCGTCCTGGCCGATCATGGAGTCGATCACGAAGAGCACTTCGTTGGGGACAATGGCCCGGCGGATCTGGCGCGCCTGCTCCATCATGTCGGCGTCGACGCCGAGGCGGCCGGCGGTGTCCACGATGACGACGTCGTGCAGCTTCTGGCGTGCTTCCTCGACGCCGGAGCGTGCGACGGCGACGGGGTCGCCGGCCGGGTGGGCCAGTTCGGAGGTGGCGCCCGGGTGCGGCGCGAAGACGGGAACGCCCGCGCGCTGGCCCACAACCTGCAGCTGCGTCACGGCGTTGGGTCGCTGGAGGTCACAGGCGACCAGGATGGGGCTGTGACCCTGCGCCTTCATCCACTTGGCGAGCTTTCCGGCCAGGGTGGTCTTGCCGGCGCCCTGGAGGCCGGCGAGCATGATGATGGTGGGGCCGGTCTTGGCCATCCGGATGCGCCGCGTCTCGCCGCCGAGGATCTCAACAAGCTCCTCGTTGACGATCTTCACGATCTGCTGGCTGGGGTTCAGGGCGCCGGAGACTTCGGCGCCGAGCGCACGCTCACGCACCTGCCCGGTGAATTCCCGGACCACGGGCACGGCAACATCCGCATCCAGCAGGGCGCGCCGGATCTCGCGGACTGTGGCGTCGACGTCTGCCTCGGTGAGGCGGCCCTTGCCGCGAAGGTTCTTGAAGGTTGCTGTCAACCGGTCAGAGAGTGAATTGAACACGCGCCGTGCACTTCTTTCAGTGGATGTACGGGACTCGACTATCTAGGGTATCAAGACACGCCTTCAAGATGGCATGCTGACAGGGTGACGAGCCAAACGACTGTGAAAACCCTGCTCATCCTCGGTGCCTCCGGCGATCTCACCGGCCGGCTTCTTCTCCCCGGTCTGGCCAGGCTGGTGGCCACCGGCCGCGCCGCGGGTCTGAAGCTCGCGGGGGCCGGTTCGGATCCGTGGTCACGGGAACAGTGGCAGGAACGCGTGCATGCCGCCTTTGACGCTGCCAGCGAAACGGCTGATGACGCCGGCAAGGACGCGCTGGCAGCCATGGCAAAGTCCACGGAATACCATCAGGCCGACGTCACCGCGGACGGCCCGCTCGCGCAACTCCTGGCCGACCTCGAGGGCCCGGTTGCTGTCTACTTCGCCCTGCCGCCGCAGGTCAGCCAGAAGGCCTGCGAAATCCTGCGCCCGGATCAGGTCCCCGCCGGCACGCGGCTGGTGATGGAAAAGCCCTTCGGCTCCGGCGAGGAGTCCGCCCGTGAACTCAACAAGACCCTCCTGACACTGGTCCCGGAGGACCACATCCACCGGGTGGACCATTTCCTGGGCAAGGCCACCGTCCTGAACATTCTGGGACTCCGGTTCGCCAACAATTTCCTGGAGCCGGTCTGGAGCCGCGACCACATCGCCAAGGTGGAGATCATCTTCGAGGAGGACCTGGCGCTGGAGGGCCGGGCGCGCTACTACGACGGCGCGGGCGCACTGCGCGACATGATCCAGAGCCACCTGCTGCAGATCATGGCGCTGCTGGCCATTGAGCCGCCGGCCACCATCGGCGAGCGCGACCTCCGCGACGCCATTGCCGCGGTCCTGAGGGCCAGCAGCATCAAACCGCCCTACACGGACAGCACGCGGCGGGCGCGCTACCTGGCGGGAAGCCTCGGCGGCAAGGACGTCCCCGATTACACCGCGGAGGAGGGTGTGGATCCGGACCGGAACACCGAGACCCTCGCCGAAGTGCACGTGGACATCGACAACTGGCGCTGGAAGGACGTGCCGTTCATCCTGCGCTCCGGCAAGGCCCTCGGGACCAAGCGCAAGGAGGCTGTGGTCACCTTCCGGCCGGTTCCGCACCTGCCCGCAGGCTTCACCGGCAGGGATGCCCCCAACATGCTCCGGATCGGCTTCGGCCCCGACACCCTGGAACTCGACGTCGACGTCAACGGCCCCGGAGACATCTTCAGCCTGGACCGCGCCGCACTTGTGGCCGAACTCAACGCCTCCGAACTGTTGCCGTACGGCGAAGTCCTGGAGGGCGTCCTGACCGGAGACCCGCTGCTCTCAGTAAGGGGCGACACCGCGGAGGAATGCTGGCGGATCGTGGAGCCGGTACTGGCTGCCTGGGCAGCAGGCAAAGTTCCGATGGAGGAATACCGGGCGGGTTCCGGCTGGGCCGCCCCGGAAGAGGCTTAACGCGCGGAGAGGGCCGGTCACCGTTTCGGTGACCGGCCCTCCCGCTGCGTTGGGCTGCTGGCTGGTGCTAGATGGCGGCTACGCCGCGTTCACCCGTCCGCACCCGCACTGCTTCGAAGACATCGACCGTCCAGACCTTACCGTCGCCGGCGCGGCCCGTGTTGGAGCTGGCGATGATGACATCCAGGATGTCGTCAGCCTGTTCGTCCGTGGCCAGCACCTCGACGCGGATCTTGGGCAGCAGGTCCACGTTGTACTCGGCGCCGCGGTAGACCTCGGTGTAACCCCGCTGCCGGCCGTAGCCGCTGGCCGCGCTGACCGTCAGGCCCTGGACCCCGTAGGCCTCAAGGCCTTCGCGGATCGATTCGAGCTTCTCCGGACGAACGATTGCTGTAATCAGTTTCATGCCCCCACGCTTTCCTTACCTGCTGCTGCTTCTGTCTTCTTGCCGTCGGTCCCTGCAGGAACCGCGTCGGTGCCGCTGGTCTGGCCGCCGGTGATCAGCTCATGCAGTGGCTGGAAGCTGCCGCCGTGGCCGCCGACGCCGAACTCGTAGGCGGTTTCGGCGTGCAGGCTGAGGTCCACTCCCACCGCTTCCTGCTCCTGGGAGACCCGGAAGCCCATGGTCTTGTGGATGGCCAGTGCGATGATTGTGGTCAGGACCGCCGAGTAGGCGATCGAGATCCCGGCTGCCGCCAGCTGGGCCCAGAGCTGGGTCAGGCCGCCGCCGTAGAAGAGGCCGCCGCCGACACCGTCGGTGGGGAGGGCGATGAAGCCAAGGGCCACGGTGCCGATGATGCCGGAGACGAGGTGCACGCCGACGACGTCCAGGGAGTCATCGAAGCCCCAGCGGAACTTGAGGCCGACGGCGAGTGCGGAGGCCACACCGGCAACGACGCCAAGTCCAAGGGCGCCGACCGGGCTGACGTTTGCGCAGGCCGGGGTGATGGCGACGAGACCGGCGACCACGCCGGAGGCAGCACCCAGCGAGGTGGGGTGGCCGTCGCGGACGCGTTCGGTGACCAGCCAGCCGAGCATGGCTGCGGCCGGAGCGGCCAGGGTGTTGATCCAGATCAGGCCGCCCTGTTCCGCGGTCGTGGCGGCGCCACCGTTGAAGCCGAACCAGCCAAACCACAGGATGGCCGCTCCGAGCATGACGAACGGGATGTTGTGCGGGCGGTGGTTCGGGTCCTTGCCGAAGCCCTTGCGGTTGCCGATGATAAGGACCAGGATCAGCGCGGCAACACCGGCGTTGATGTGGACCACGGTGCCGCCGGCGAAGTCGATTGCGGGGCCGAGGGCCTTGCCGATGGCGCCCTCGGGGCCGAAGAGCCCGCCGCCCCAGACCATGTAGGCGAGGGGGCAGTACACCAGCGTGACCCAGACGGGCACGAAGACGCTCCAGGCGCCGAACTTGGCGCGGTCTGCGATGGCGCCGCTGATGAGGGCGACGGTGATGATCGCGAAGGTGGCCGCGTAGCCGACCTTGATGAGGCCGTCAGGGGTGGTGATGCCCTCGAGGCCGAAGGTGGCGAACGGGTTCCCGACAATCTGCAGGAATCCCTCACCGGAGCTCATCGAGGCGCCCCAAAGTACCCACACCACGCCGACCATGCCGATGGAGATGAAGCTCATCATCATCATGTTCAGCGCTGCCTTGGCGCGTGTCATGCCGCCGTAGAAAAATGCCAGACCTGGTGTCATGAACAGCACGAGTGCCGCCGCCACCATGAGCCATACGTGACCTGCGGTAAGTTCCATGGTGCACGTCCTCTCTGATCGAAATGCTGCGGAGTGATCCGCCTGCCCAACGCCTTTTGCGTCCTGAATCAAGTTTTGCCGCGGTGTGTTTCGCTGGCGGAGGATTTAGATTGCCGGCCTGTTACAACAACCTCCCTGACGTAAATGGTGCATATCCTGCTTGTTACGGTTATGTTTCAACCGCCCCAAACGCCCGTTCCATCCGTTTCGCAAGGATTCCCCGCTCCATGACGCCACTCCCCCGTAACGCCGCGGGAAAACTACGGTTCCCGGCGGTCCGCCGCCCCGCGGGCGCTCCGCTGCCCCGTGACATCAAGGTGATGCTCGTCGCAGCGTTCCTGATAGCACTGGGCTTTGGCCTCGTGGCTCCGGTACTGCCGCAGTTCGCCACCACATTCGACGTCGGCGCGACGGCCGCCGCCGTCATCGTCAGTATCTTTGCGTTCATGCGGCTGCTGTTCGCGCCCGCCGGCGGGGCGCTCATCGGCAGGCTCGGCGAACGCCCGGTCTACGTCGCGGGCCTGCTCATCGTGGCGGCGTCCACCGCGGCGTGCGCCTTCGCGCAGAATTACTGGCAGCTGTTGGTGTTCCGCGGGCTGGGCGGTGCCGGGTCGGTCATGTTCACGGTGGCATCGATGGCGCTGGTGATCAGGCTGGCGCCGCCGGAGAGCCGCGGCCGGGTGTCAGGTGCGTACGCGTCGGCGTTCCTGATCGGCAATGTCTGCGGGCCCATCGTCGGCGGCCTGCTGGCCGGATTCGGCCTGCGCGTCCCGTTCCTGGCCTACGCGGGCGCGCTGGTTCTCGCGGCCCTGGTGGTGCAGACGCAGCTCAGCCATGTCCCCGGCTCAGCCCGCAGTGAGGCAGCAGGGGCGCCTGCCATGAAACTGACCGAGGCCTTCAGGGACAGCGCGTACCGGGCAGCCATGCTCTCCAGCTTCGCCAACGGGTGGGCGACCTTCGGCGTGCGCATGGCCACGGTGCCGCTGTTTGCCGTCACGGCCCTGGACTCAGGCCCGGGGGCCGCCGGCTGGGCGCTGGCAGTCTTCGCCGCCGGGAACGCCCTCGCCCTGACCGTGTCGGGCCGGCTGGCGGACAGCCTGGGCCGGAAGCCGATGATGGTGGCCGGCCTCGTGGTCACCGGTGCGGCCACCGCGGGAATCGGGCTGACGCAGGGGCTGGGGTGGTTCCTGGCCGCCTCGATGCTGGCCGGAGTGGGCGCGGGAATGCTCAACCCGGCGCAGCAGGCAGCGGTCGCCGACGTGATCGGCCGCGAACGTTCGGGCGGACCGGTGCTGGCCGCCTACCAGATGACGTCCGATATCGGCGCCATCCTCGGTCCGGTGCTCGTCGGTTTACTGGCGGACCGCCTCGGTTACAGCTGGGCGTTCGCGGCGACAGGCGCGGTGCTGCTCGTCGCGGCCCTGGGCTGGCTGGCCGCGCGGGAGACGGTGCAGCGGACCCCGACTGGGTAGCAGCAGGGGGCGTTCCCACGGCTGGGAACGCCCCCTGCTGCTACTTACTTGGGATGCGGGCTAGTTCAGGAGGGCGTCCACGAAGCCCTCGGCTTCGAACGGTGCGAGGTCGTCCGCGCCTTCGCCGAGGCCGATGAGCTTCACGGGCACGCCAAGGGTCTTCTGGATGGCGACGACGATGCCACCCTTCGCGGTTCCGTCCAGCTTGGTCAGCACGATGCCGGTGATGTCGACAACCTCGGCGAAGACCCGCGCCTGGTTGAGCCCGTTCTGGCCGGTGGTGGCGTCCAGCACCAGCAAGACCTCGTCCACCTCTGCCAGCTTTTCCACGACACGCTTGACCTTGCGGAGCTCGTCCATGAGGCCGACCTTGTTCTGCAGGCGGCCGGCAGTGTCAATCATGACGACGTCGACTTCCTGGTCAATGCCGGCCTTGACGGCCTCGTAGGCCACGGACGCCGGGTCCGCGCCGTCGATGTCGGATTTCACTGTGGGAACCCCCACGCGCTGTCCCCAGGTTGCCAGCTGCTCGGCGGCGGCTGCGCGGAAGGTGTCGGCAGCGCCGAGCAGGACGTCCTTGTCCTCCGCCACGAGGACGCGGGCCAGCTTTCCCACCGTAGTGGTCTTGCCCACGCCGTTGACACCGACCACCATCACGACGGCGGGCCTGTCCGCGTGCCGTTCAATCCGCAGGCTCCGGTCCATGGACGGGTCCACGATCTTGATGAGCTCTTCCCGGAGCAGTGCCTTGACATGCTCGGGGTCGCGGGTGCCAAGGACCTTCACGCGTTCGCGGAGCGCGTCCACCAGCTGCATGGTGGGTTCGGTCCCAAGGTCGGCCAGGAGGAGGGTCTCCTCCACCTCATCCCAGACGTTCTCATCGATCTTGTCACTGGAGAGCAGTGCCAGAAGGCCCTTTCCGAGCACGTTGTTGGACTTGACCAAGCGCTCCCGGAGGCGGGTGAGCCGCCCGGCCACGGGCAACGGCGTCTCCACTTGAATGGTTTCCAGGCCGGCGGCGTCATCCGGGACCTCGGCCTCCAGCCCTTCAAGGTCGACGGCGTCCGGATCCTTTCGGACTGCAGGCCCTGCAGGCGCGGCAGGCGCAGCCGGGCCGTCCTCGAGGAGTGTCCCTCCGCCTCCGAGCGGCCTAACGGGATCGTTGGCGTCCCGGGTGCCGGGGTACTGTTTGCCGGATTTCCGGGCTTTCATCAGCACCGGGACCAGCCCGCCGATAATTACGAGGGCAGCAAGAATGGGCAGAAGAATGGGGATGATGTCATTCACACCCCTAGCTTCTCACAAGCCACAGGCGCTTCTCACAAGCCGCATACGGGACGGGCAAGCCACCGCCGCCGTGGCCCTGGACGTCTTCTAGACGTCCGCTCCCAGCCGCTGGCTGATAACGGTGGACACGCCGTCGCCCCGCATCGTCACGCCGTAGAGCGCGTCGGCCACCTCCATGGTCCGCTTCTGGTGGGTGATCACGATCAGCTGGCTGGATTCCCGGAGCTCTTCAAAGATCGTAATGAGCCGGCCCAGGTTGGTGTCATCGAGGGCGGCCTCGACCTCGTCCATGACGTAGAACGGCGAGGGCCGGGCCTTGAAGATGGCCACGAGCAGGGCCACCGCGGTGAGTGACCGCTCGCCGCCGGACAGCAGGGACAGCCGCTTGATTTTCTTGCCCGCGGGCCGGGCCTCAACCTCAATGCCGGTGGTGAGCATGTCCGTGGGGTCGGTCAGGACGAGCCTGCCCTCGCCGCCGGGGAAGAGCCGGCCGAAGACCCGCACAAACTGGGCCGAGGTGTCCGCGAAGGCTTCCGAAAAGACCTTCTGCACGCGGTCATCCACTTCCTTGATGATGTCCAGCAGGTCCTTGCGGCTGGCCTTGAGGTCCTCCAGCTGGGTGCTGAGGAACTGGTGGCGTTCCTCCAGCGCGGCGAACTCCTCCAGCGCCAGCGGGTTGACCTTGCCCAGCGATGACAGGTCGCGTTCCGCCTTGCGGAGCCGCTTTTCCTGCTCCTCCCGGACGAACGGCACGCCTTCCAGCAGTGGCTGGCCCGCGGCATCGACCGGCGCACGCAGCGCGGCCCACTTGTCCTTGGACGCGGCAGCGGCCACGGGCACCGGCTGGTCAGGCCCGTAGTCCGCCACGAGCTGGTCGGCCGTCAGCCCCAACTCCTCCACGGACTTCGTTTCCAGCGCCTCGATCCGAAGCCGCTGCTGGGCACGGGCCAGCTCGTCGCGGTGCACCGAGTCGGTCAGGTCCGCCAGTTCGCGGGCCAGCGCATCGTTGGCAGTGCGGATCTCGGCCAGCTCCCGGTCCCGCTGCTCCCGGACCTGCTCGGCGTGGTCCCGTTCCCGGCTGGCCAGCTCAACGGAAACATCGCTGAACCGGATCAGCTGCTCCGCCGCGGCCGAGACGGCTGCGGCCCGCTTGGCCTGGAGCCTTCGACGGCGCGCCCGTTCGGCCGCCTGCTCCCGCGCCCGGCGTTCCGAGGCTGCCGCCCGTTCCAGCGAAGTGGCCCTGTTGCGGATGGCTGTGAGCTGTTCTTCCCGGCTGCGCAGGGACAGACGGGCTTCCATTTCGGCGGACCGTGCCTGCGATGCGGCCAGGGCCAGGGCGTCCCGCTGCTCCGTGGACGGTTCCTCCGAGGCGGGGGCGTCCTGTGCCGCCGCCAGCCGGGCGGTCACCGTCGTCAGCGCCTCCTGTTCGGTCACGATGTTTGCCTCGGCGCGGGCCAGTGACGCGGCCAGCCGTTCGCTTTCGCCGACGGCGCTGCGCAGGACCGAGTTGAGGTGGCCCAGCCGTTCGGCCACCGCCGCCAGCCGGGCGTCCGATTCGTGCAGGCGTTCCAGCGCGGCGTCGGCCCGTTCCTGCGCCTCGGCGCGGCGGCCCTCGGCGCCGGCGAGGGCAAAGCGGCACTGTTCCAGCCCGGCGGTGACGGCCGTCAGTCGGGATGCGGCATCGTCGACGGCGGCCTGCACCTCAAGCAGTGAGGGCGCCTTCGCGGAACCGCCGGTAACGGTCCAGGCGGTGAACACATCGCCAGCGAGCGTCACAGCGGTAAGGTCGGGACGCTCGGCGACGAGGACCGCCGCCGTGTCGTGGCCATCGACGACGACGGTGGCAGCGAGCAATGTTCGCACGGCAGCCGCCGTGGTTCCGGAGGCCGTCACCAGGTCCACCACCGGGCGGGCACCGGCGGGCAGGGCCCCGGCGGCATCGTCGTGGGCCGGGGCCGCAGCCCCCGCGGCCTCGAGCAGCAGCGTGGCCCGGCCGGCGTCGTCGTCCCGGAGGAGGCGCACCAGTTCTGCCGCCGTTCCGGCATCCCGGACCACGATGGCGTCCGAAGCGCTGCCCAGGGCTGCCGCAACGGCGGCCTCATAGCCCGGTTCGACGGTCAGGGCCGCGGCCAGCGGGCCGACGGTGCCGGCCACCCCGGCACCGAGGACATGCTCGGAGCCGTCTTTCCTGTTGAGGCCCAGCTGCAGGGCCTCGTGCCGTGCCTTCAAGGCGTCCCGTTCACGGACGGCGTCGCGTTCGGCGCCTTTGAGTGAATCGATCTCGGCGAGGATGCCGTCGAGGGCGGCGCTGGCGTCCTCGTATTCGGCATCAAGGGTTTCCTCGCCGTCCTCGACCCCCGCCACCTGCGATTCGAGCGCGGTGAACTCGGACTGGGCATGCCGGCGGCGCTCATCGCCGGCGGCCAGGGATTCGCGCAGCCTGCCGACTTCGGCCTGGGCCGATTCCACTTTGGACCGTGCTGCCCCCACCTGGCCGGCCAGGCGTGCCAGGCCCTCGCGCCGGTCGGCGGCCGCCCGCAGCGCGGCGGTGAGCCGCTTCTCCTCGGCCGCGGCGGCGTCCTCGGCCGCTGACTTGGCGGCGGTGGCCGCCTCCAGCGCGGCCCGCCCTTCGAGGATGTCCTTTTCCAGGTCCGACTGCTCGGCGCGGACCCGTGCGGCCTGCCGCTCCAGCTGTTCCGGGTCCCGGCCCGGCTCCGGCGCGGGGTCTGCGGAGCCCAGCAGGCGGCAGCGTTCCTGCGCCAGGGAAGCGAGCGAACGCAGGCGCTCCCGTCCCGCGGATAGCTGGTACCACGTGTCCCGGGCGGCGTTCAGCTGGGGCGTCGCCTCCGCCGCGAGTTGCTCGAGGGACGCCTGCCGCCGGCGGCCTTCCTCGAGTTGGGTTTCGACGACGGCGCGCCGCGCCTTCAGCGCGGACTCGTCGGCGATGTCTTGTGCAAGGATGGTCTGGAGCCGGACCAGGTCATCGGCCAGCAGCCGTGCCCGGGCATCGCGGACCTCGAACTGGACGGTTTGCGCGCGCCGTGCCACCTCTGCCTGCTTGCCCAACGGTGTGAGCTGCCGGCGGATTTCCCCGGTCAGGTCGCTGAGCCGCTGGAGGTTGGCCTGCATCGCTTCCAGCTTGCGGACCGTCTTTTCCTTGCGCCGCCGGTGTTTGAGGATGCCGGCGGCTTCCTCGATGAAGCCCCTGCGGTCCTCGGGAGTGGCGTGCAGGACCCGGTCCAGTTGCCCCTGTCCCACGATGACGTGCATTTCGCGGCCGAGTCCGGAGTCGGAGAGGAGTTCCTGGATGTCCAGGAGTCGGCAGGCTGAGCCGTTGATGGCGTACTCGGAGCCGCCGGTGCGGAACAGCGTGCGGGAGATGGTGACTTCGCTGTACTCAATCGGCAGTGCGCCGTCGGTGTTGTCGATGGTGAGGGAGACGTGCGCGCGGCCCAGCGGGGGACGGCCGGAGGTGCCGGCAAAAATGACGTCCTCCATCTTGCCGCCGCGGAGGGTTTTGGCGCCCTGCTCCCCCATGACCCAGGCGAGGGCGTCCACCACGTTGGACTTGCCCGAGCCATTGGGCCCGACGACTGCCGTGACGCCAGGCTCAAAGTCGAACGTCGTTGCCGACGCAAACGACTTGAAGCCCCGGACGGTCAGACTTTTGAGGTGCAAGGTTTTTCAGATCTCCATAGGTGGCGGCAGCGGCTGCTTGTCCTCCACCAAATCTAGTGGCAAGCAGGCCGGAATCCCCGGATTTACGGCCTTCCGGGGCCCCTGAACAGGGTGGCACTTGTCACCAGCGGCCGTTGCGCGGCCGCGGCTGGCACACGGGGCAGGTGTAGGAGGAACGGTTCATGAACTGCTCGCGCTTCAGGATGCTGCGGATCCCCGCGGCCGCGCAGCGCCGGCATTCCTCCCCCTCCCTGCCGTAGGCGTTGAGGGACCGCTCAAAGTAGCCGGACGCGCCATTGACGTTGACGTACAGGGAATCGAAGCTGGTGCCGCCGGCGGCCAGGGCATCGGTCATCACGTCGCGGGCAGCGGCGAGGACGCGCTCGGCGTCGGCCCGCCGGAGGGTGTGGGTGGGCCGCGCATAGTGCAGCTTGGCCCGCCAGAGGGCCTCGTCGGCGTAGATGTTGCCGATCCCGGAGACCAGCCCCTGGTCCAGCAGTGCGCGTTTGAGCCCGGTCTTCCGCTTCCGTAGACGGCGGTAGAAGGTGTCAAAGGAAAAATGCGGGTCCAGGGGGTCGCGCGCGATGTGCGAGGCTTCCTCGGCGATGACCGGCACCGGGTCCTCCGCGACTCCGCCGGGGCCGCCGTCGTCCGTGGGAACGAGTGTGGTGACGAAGAGGCCGCCGAAGATGCGCTGGTCCACGAACCGCAGCTGCTCCGGCATGGTTCCCGCCGGGCTCAGCCGCAGGCGGATTTTCAGGTGCTTCTCGTCCGGGACAGAGCTGTCCTGCATCAGAAGCTGCCCGCTCATGCCGAGGTGGGCCATGAGCGCGACGGCCGGCAGCCCTGAACCGCCGGCACCTGTGTCGGCGCGCTGCGCACCGTCCGCCTGCAGCGGCATCCACAGGAACTTGCCGCGGCGGACGACATCGAGGACTGTGGCCCCCTCAAGGTTCCCGGCGAAATCCTCGGGGCCCAGGGCATGCCGGCGCACGGACCTCGGGTCAACCACGTCGACGCCGGTGATGGTCCGGCCGCGCACCCAGTTGACCAGGCCGCGGCGGACCACCTCGACTTCGGGAAGTTCAGGCACGGGGGCTTAGCTGCCCGCGGCGGATTCCGACGGGGCCGCCTTTGCGTCCTCCGCTGCAGACTCCGTGCCGGAGACCTTGGCCTCCGTACCCGAGAGCTTCCGCCAGGCATCTGCCGCAGCTTCCTGCTCGGCTTCCTTCTTGGAGTGGCCGGAGCCCGTTCCGTAGGCAGTTCCGCCGATATGGAGGACGGCGACGAAGGTGCGCGCATGGTCCGGGCCGGAGCCCTCTACGGCGTAGTAGATGCTGCCCAGCTGCCGTCCCGCGGCCAGCTCCTGGATGCTGGTTTTCCAGTCCGTGCCGGCGCCGAGGGCGGCGGCGTCTTTAAGGAGCGGTCCGATGAGGCGCATCACCAGCTGGCGGGCGGTCTCGATGTCGTTGGACACGTAGGTGGCGCCGATGAGGGCTTCCATGGTGTCAGCCAGAATCGAGGCCTTGTTCTTGCCTTCGGTGAGCTTCTCGCCCTGGCCGAGGTAGATATAATCGCCGATGCCCAGGCTGCGGCCGATACCGGCGAGGGCGCGGGTACTCACCACGGCCGACCGGCGTTTGGCCAGGTCGCCCTCCGGGAGCGTCGGGTTGTCGCGGTACAGCGCGTCGGTGACGGAGAATCCCAGGATGGAGTCGCCCAGGAATTCAAGGCGCTCGTTGGTGGGTATGCCGCCGTTTTCATAGGCGTACGAACGGTGTGTCAGAGCAAGACGAAGCGTCCCGGCGTCAATGAAGACACCGAGACGCTTCAGAAGCTCTTCAGTTGAAGACATCCTGATCAGCTTGGAGGCCGATTAGACGTCCGCGACCTTGCGGCCCTTGTACTCAAGGAACAGCGCAGTGCCAGCCGAGTCGGTAACGACCTTTGCCTGGTGCGGCAGGCTGTAGGTAACCTGGCCGTTCTCGACGGTCTTCACCAGGTGGGGGGCAGTTGCCTTCCACTGGGAGCGGCGGGCGCGGGTATTCGAGCGAGACATTTTCCGCTTGGGAACAGCCACGGCTAACTCATTTCTCTCTAGAAAAACACTTACAAATCAATTTTGCCGGTCAGGCTTAGCCAGATCAGCTAGGGCAGCCCAGCGAGGATCTACGACCTCGTGGTGGTGCCCCGGCTCGTCTTCCAGGCGCGCTCCGCATTCGGAACACAGACCCTGGCAGTCTTCCCGGCACACCGGCTGGAACGGCAGCATGGTAACAACTGCGTCCCGCAACACCGGCTCAAGATCGATCAGATCGTGCTCGACTCGACGTTGCTCTTCATCATCTTCCCCGTCAGAAAGCTGTACGCCTTCGTAGAAGAAAAGTTCTTGCACATTGACCTCAAGGTCATACGCAAGGGGATCCAGGCATCGGCCGCACTCACCTTTTACTTCGGCGAGGGCGGTTCCTGATACCAGAATTCCTTCGTGTACGGCCTCAAGCCTCAGGTCGAGCTCGATGTCCGAGCCTTCCTGAACGCCAATGAGCGCCACGCCAAGATCCCCCGGCGCGGGTACATGTTCCGTCAGTGTACGCATGCTCCCCGGACTGCGTCCGAGGTCCTTGACATCTAACATCAAGGGCGAACTTGCATCTCGCTTAATGAGAACTCCTGTTGAACATATGACCGACGTACCATCTTAGCCTGAACTCCCTGACGGACTCAAACCGGATGCCACGCCGGGGCACGCGGCCGGCGTGCACCGGAAACGTACCGGACAAGCCTACCCCCTGGAGGGCAGGCAGGCCTAAGGCGCGCCGCCCGCAAGAAGCCGTTTCAGCACGGATCTGGGAACGTACTCGGACACACTTCCGCCCAGGGAGGCCACTTCCTTGATGAGGGTGGACGACAGGTGAAGGTAGTGCGCCTCCGCCGGAAGGAATACCGTCTCCACTCCGCTCAGTTGGCGGTTCATCGTCGCCATCGGAAGCTCGTAGTCAAAGTCCGACGACGACCGCAGCCCTTTCACGATGGCGGACACGCCGCGCTGCCGGCAGTACTCCGCCAAGAGCCCCTCCCCGACGGGTTCGACGACGATGCCCCGGAGGGAGGCCAGCGTCTCCCGTGCCATCTCGATCCGTTCCTCCAAAGGAAAGCGGTACTTCTTGGCATAGTTTGTGGACACGGCGACGATCACTTCATCAAAGAGACTCGCGGCACGGGCGATGACCTCGAGGTGTCCATTGTGGATGGGGTCGAAGGAGCCTGGGCATACGGCGCGTCTCATGCTCCGAACCTACCGTATCGGCGGGCCGGGATACCATGACTGGGGCACCGGCCGCCACGGGGCCGCGGCTGAACAGACAGGCAGGAAACCAATGACACAGACACTTCCGGCGCCCTGGCAGCGTGCGGCCACCGGGGCAAACCTGCTGGCCAGTGATGGCGCTTTGGGCGTGACGATCTTCGAGGAGATGACCACGCTGGCCATGCAGACCGGCGCCATCAACCTGGGGCAGGGTTTCCCCGACGAGGACGGTCCCGCGGAGATCAAGGCGGCCGCCCAGGCGGCGATCGCCGAAGGCTCCAACCAGTACGCGCCCGGCAAGGGGATCCCGCAGCTGCGGCAGGCCGTCGCCGCACACCAGAGCCGGTTCTACGGACTGGAACCGGACCCGGACACTGAAATCATCGTCACCACCGGCGCCACCGAGGCCATCGCCGCGTCCCTGCTGGCTTTCGTCGGCCCCGGCGACGAGGTCCTGACCTTCGAACCGTTCTACGACTCCTACGGCGCGATCATCGGGCTCTCCGGCGCCACGCATGTCACTGCCCCTCTGCTGGCCCCCGATTTCCTCCCGGATTCCGCCGCCCTGGAAGCGGCGTTCACCGACCGCACCAAAGTGGTGCTGCTGAACAACCCGCATAACCCCACCGGTGCGGTCTTCCCGCGCGAGGTGCTTCAGCGCGTCGTCGACCTCGCCGGAAAGCATGACGCGATCATCATCACCGACGAGGTTTACGAGCACCTCACGTTCGGCGTCCGCCACATACCGGTGGCCACGCTGCCGGGGGCCGCCGGCAGGACGATCACCATCTCCTCGGCGGGCAAGACGTTCTCCTTCACCGGGTGGAAGGTCGGTTGGCTGAGCGGCCCGGAGCAGCTGGTAGCGGCGGTCCGGACGGTGAAGCAGTTCCTCACGTACAGTTCCGGCACCCCGTTCCAGAGTGCCATCGCCACCGGACTGGCCCTGCCCGACGAGTTCTACCAGGGCATCTCCGCCACACTGCGGAAAAAGCGCGACATCCTCAGCGAGGGGCTGCGCGCGGCAGGCCTGGACGTGTTCACGCCAGATGGCACCTACTTCGTCAACGTGGACACCTCGCCCCTGGGCATCCGGGACTCGGTGGACCTGGCCCGGCGCCTGCCAGAGCTGGTGGGCGTGGCGGCGATCCCGGTGCCCGTGTTCTGCCACCCCGAGGGCGCGGAACGGACCCGCAGCTTGCTGCGGTTCGCCTTCTGCAAGCGCAACGAAGTCCTCGAGGAGGCCGCCGCAAGGTTGGCGACCCTCCGGGACAGGCTCTGACCATGGCCGACGGCGCCTCCCGGGCATCGCGCTTCCTGCGCGCCACCGGCCAGCACGCTGTCATCGAACCCGATACCTATACAGAGGGCGGGTTCGTGCTCAGCATCGGCGGGGCCGAGCAGTCCCACGTGGACCTGGCCGACCCCCAGGACATCTTCTACGAATACCTGCGCCGCATCGGGCACATCGTGGATCTCGCCGCTCCGTGGGGTGAGCCCATCCGTGCGCTTCACCTGGGGGCCGGCGCCCTGACCCTGGCGCGGTACATCCAGGCGACGCGCCCCGGCTCCGTGCAGTACGCCGTGGAGCTGGAGCGGGAGCTGCTCGATTTCGTGCTGGATCGCCTGCCGCTGCCGGACGGCACCGACTTGCATACCGTTATCGGCGACGCGCGTGCTGCCCTGGCGGAGCTGCCCGCGGATCTGCGTTTCGACGTCGTCATCCTGGATATCTTCTCCGGCCCGGAGGCGCCGGCGCATATCGCCTGCACCGGGTTCTACCGGGAAGCCGCGGCGCTTCTCACGGAACGTGGCGTGCTGATCGTTAATGTGGGCGACGAGCCGGGCCTGACGCTGGTCCGGAGCCAGGTGGCTGCGCTGCGGAGTGCCATGACGGACGTCGCCGCCTGCGCGGAAGCGGGCATGTTCACGGGAAAGTATCCGGGGAACATCATCCTTGCCGGCACCAGGAAGCCGTGGCCGCCGGAGTGGACTGCCGCCCTCACGGCACGCGGACCGCATCCGGCCAAGGTCCTTGCCGGCGTGGAACTGGACCGGTTGTCAGACTAACTAGTCCTCGGCCTCCAGCGCGAGGTCCACATCCTGGCCACTGGACGGTTCGGCGTACCACAGCCGGGTCTCGCCGTACTTCTTCTCGGCAAACCGCTCCAGGCCTTCCGGCCACCCGGGTTCGGTGGCGCGGGACGACCGTTCGACCACCACCACTGCCCCGTCGTTGAGGTGCGGTGCCAGCTTTGCCAGGACGGACGCCAGCGCGGGCTCCTCGAGCGGGTATGGCGGGTCCAGGAAGGCAACGTCCCATGTGGCGTCCCCGGCCGCGCGGTCGAGGAAGGACTCCACCTTGGAGCGGTGCACCGTGACGGCCTTGCGGCCCAGGACTCCGTTGATGAGGTCGGCGTTCCGCTGGCACACGGCGCTGGCCTTGGCGTCGAACTCCACCAGATCGACTGATTCGGCTCCCCTGCTGGCGCTCTCGACCCCCAGCGCCCCGGATCCGGCGTACAGGTCCAGGACCCGGGCGCCGCCAAGCACGTTGAACGCGTCCAGCCGGGAAAACAGCGCCTCTTTGACCCGGTCCGTGGTGGGCCGCGTCAGAGACCCCGAAACGTTGGCCAGCGGGGTTCCGCCCGCGGCGCCGGCAACGATCCTGCTCATGCCCCGTCCCCCGCCGGCGCCGGCCCGGGTGGCAGGGGGTTCGTGCTAGCCGCGTTCAAGGAACGCCTCCTTCTCGGGATTCAGGTACTCGTCAATGGCCTCGGCAAGTGCCCCATAGCCGGTCAGCGCAGGGTCTGTGGCGACGATCTTCTGGGCGTCCAGCCGGGCTCGGGCAATGATGTCCTCGTGCTCCAGTACGCGGAGCAGCTTCAGCGTGGACCGGCCACCGGACTGCGAGGCGCCGAGAATGTCGCCCTCGCGGCGCAGCTTCAGGTCCTCCTGGGACAGCTCGAATCCGTCGGTGGTTGCCGCCACTGCATCCAGCCGCCGCCGGCTGGGGTGGCCCGGTTCGAGCGTTGTCACAAGCAGGCACGTGCCCGGCAGCCCACCCCGGCCCACGCGCCCGCGGAGCTGGTGAAGCTGGGAGATGCCGAAACGGTCTGCGTCCAGGATGACCATCAGGGTGGCGTTGTGCACGTCCACGCCCACCTCGATGACGGTGGTGGATACGAGAAGCTTTGTCTGGTTGGCGGTGAAGGAAGCCATGGTCTCCGACTTCAGCACCGGGTCCTGGCGTCCGTGAAGCGGCGCCACTGCCACTCCCGCCAGAGCGGGCTCCTCCTTGAGGTGCTCGACGACGGCGGTCACGGAGGCCAGTTCGCGAGCGGCTCCGTCCCCCTCCAGTTCCCCGGGCTCAGGTTCCGCTTCACCGGGAGTGAAGTCGCCGTCGTCGTCCGCTCCGATCTTGGGGCACACGACGTACACCTGGTGTCCGGCCTCGATCTCCTCACGGGAACGGGACCAGATGCGGGGCGCCCAGGCGGGATTCTCCGCGAGGCCCACCACGTGCGTGGTGATGGGCGCCCGGCCGGCCGGCAGTTCGTCAAGCACCGACGTTTCAAGGTCGCCGAACACCGTCATCGCCACGGTCCTGGGGATCGGGGTGGCCGTCATGACCAGCAGGTGCGGGGGCTTGCTGGCTTTGGCGCGCAGGGCATCGCGCTGTTCCACGCCGAAGCGGTGCTGTTCGTCCACCACGATGAGGCCCAGATCGAAGAAGGTGACGTTGTCGCTCAACAGCGCGTGCGTGCCGATGACAATCCCGGCCGTACCGGAAGCGGCGTCCAGCAGCGCCTGCTTGCGCGCGGCGGTTTGCATGGAGCCGGTGAGCAGGCTGACCTGCACGGAATGCTCACCGAGTCCGCCGAGGAGTCCGTCGCGGGACAGCGGGCCGAGCGTGCGCCGAATGGAATCGAAGTGCTGTGCCGCCAACACTTCCGTAGGCGCCAGCAGTGCAGCCTGTCCCCCGGCGTCGACCACCTGGAGCATGGCCCGCAGCGCCACAATGGTTTTGCCGGAGCCGACCTCGCCCTGCAGCAGCCTGTTCATGGGCCCGTCCTGCGACAGCTCCGCCGAGAGGGTCTTGCCGACGGCGGACTGGCCCGCGGTCAGCGTGAACGGCAGCTGGCGGTCGAAGGCTGCGAGCAGTCCCTCGGGCACGGGACGCCGGGCGGTGGCCTCCTCGGAAGCAAGCTGGGCACGGCGCCGGGCAAGGGCTGACTGCAGGACCAGCGCCTCCTGGTAACGGAACCGGTCCCTGGCCTTCCGCCAGTCCGCCGCGGTCTCCGGGGCGTGGATGAGCCGGTAGGCCTCCGGCAGCGGCAGGAATTTCTCGCGGGCCGAAATGGCCGCCGGCAGCGGATCCCGCAGGGCGTTCAGGTCTGCCGTCTCCAGCAGGGCAGTCATGACTTTCTGGATGGACCAGCTGGTGAGATGTGCGGTGGCCGGGTAAACCGGGATGGGCATGGCCGCGAGCTTCTCCGGATCCATGCCGGGGACATCCGGGTCCTCGTCCAGCAGCTGGTAGTCCGGGTTGGTGAGTCCCAGCGAACCGGCGTAGCGCGTCACCTTCCCGGAGAACATGGCCCGCCGGCCGGGCTGCAGCTCATTCTTGGCGCGGTGGCCGTTGAAGAAGCTTATTTTCAGCGTGCCCGTTCCGGCGTCGTCGGTGATGACGACGTCGATGATGAAACCCTTCCGGGCGCGCATCTGCCGCTTGCTGTTGGACACGACGCGTGCGATGAGGGTGACGTCCTCATCGAACGGAAGTTCACTGATGGGCGTCAGTTCACCGCGGTTGAGGTAGCGGCGCGGGTAGTAGTTGAGCAGGCCGCCCACCGTGGTGATGCCCAGGTGCTTCTCGATCACGGCGGCGGAGCGCTTGCCGATCCGTCGCTCCAGGCCGAGTTCCAGTTCGACGTTCATCTTCCTTCTGCGCTCACTTCTCCTGACGGATCCCGGGGCAGGGCGAGCTCACTGACGGACACTTCCGCCGGATCGCCCAGCGACCTGATCACACCGAGGGCGGGAGCCGGGTCCGGGACGTGCACGTGGACCCGCCACCGGTACCGGCCCCCGGCGTCAGCGGAAGGGCCAACCTGGCTCATGATCACGGAGTCCCCGAGTTCATCCAGGCGCTGCCGGAGCGTGGCGGCGTCCAGCGGGGACAGGCTGATGGTGCACATGACCTCCACGCCGTCGTCGTCCGGCATGTCGGTGTGGATGTGGGGGTCCTGGAGATCGTACCCGTGCAGGCCGTCCAGCAGTTCGCTGCGGAGCTCCTCGCCGAGCACCGCCGAACGGAGGCAATCCAGGATCAGCAGCATTCCCACGCCGCCGGCATCCACCACGTGCGCGGCCTGCAGGACATTCAGCTGGCCCTCCGTACGAACCACGGCCTCGAGGGCGGCCCCGACGGCCGCATCCAGGACCAGGCCCAAGGCATGGTTGCTGTCATTGCCGTTCTGGCCGGCGTCGACGGCAGCCGCGGCCCGGCCCGCTGCTTCCATCACAGAGAGCATGGTGCCCGGAACGGGGTCACTCAGCGCGGACCAGGCCCTGATCTGCGCCCGGTTGAGGGCGGCGGCGAGGAGCGAGGAGGTGAGCCTGGCATGCCCGGCCAGCGGTTCGGCCGCGGCGCAGAGGAATACCGAGAACAGCGTGCCGGAGTTCCCCCTGGCCTTCTCCATGGCGGCCTGGCCGGCGCGCGCCAGGACCGCGCCGACGTCATTGAGCTGTGCCTGCTGGCGGAGCTGTGCCTGCGGCCCTGCCGGCTCCGGCACCGCTTCCTCCGGACCCTGGCCGGCGACGGCGGGGGCGGCATCCTGCAGCGCCCGGTGTGCGGCCCGGACTGTGAGGTAGAGGTTGGTTCCGGTGTCGCCGTCGGCTACCGGGAAGATATTGATGGCATTGAGGCGGTCGCTGTGGTTGCCCAGTGCGGTTTCGGCCTTGCCCAACCACCGCTTCATGGCTTGCGCGTTCGCGGCAACCTTAGTCTGCAAAGTGATCCCATCCCACGGAGTCAGCGGGCCGTCCCGCGATCGTCACGCCCGGCGCCTTGTCTGCGCCGCAGGCCTGTACTGAGCCTATCCCAGTAAACCCGGGCGGCACCTGCATGCCCGCGGGGAATGTGGCCAGAAGACCGTGGTCTTCCCCGCCGCCGAGCACCCAGGCGCGCGGATCGGCGCCCAGGAGGGTGGCCGCGGGCTGGAGGGGCCCGGCGAGCCGGCCCAGCTGCCCGGGATCCAGGTCCAGCACAACGTGGCTGGCCACGGCCAGCCTGGTGCCGTCCCGCACCAGGCCGTCGGAAATGTCCATCATGGCTGTGGCGCCGGACATGCGCGCCAGCGGCCCGGCCTCCAGGGGCGGCTCCGGCCGGCACTGAAGCTCAAGGAGTGACAGCAGCTCCGGCGTAAGCGAACTCACATGATGCGCGGACTCCAGCAGCGCCAGCCCGGCAGCAGCCCAGCCTGCCCGCCCGGCGATCGCCACGGTGTCGCCTTCCTGAGCGCCGGACCGGAGGACCGGCTGGCCGCCGTCGAGCGTGCCGAGGACTGCAACTGTGACGGACAGCTCACGTCCGCGGCCCAGGTCGCCGCCGGCGACAGAGCACGCACCCGCCCCCAGCTTGCTGATGGCGGCCGTGAGGCCGTCCGCCAAGTCCTCGACCCACCCGACCGGAGTGTCCGGGGGCATGGTCAGGCTGACCACCATTGCGGTTGCCGACGCCCCCATGGCGTTGATGTCGCTAAGGTTCTGCGCTGCTGCCTTCCAGCCGACGTCGTAGCCGGTGGTCCGGTAGCCGTTGTTCCACTCAAGCCGGAAATCCTGGTCCTGGACCTGGGTGTCGATGCTGATGACCGTCCTGCCGTCGGGAACCGCAACGACGGCGGCGTCATCGCCCGGTCCGAGGACCACGGCGGCACTGTGCAGGGCGCTGAGTTCCAGGCGCGGAAAAATCCGGGCCAGAAGCTCCCCTTCGGACAACTGGGCGACAGTCAATGGTGTTTGCGGCACGCCACTACGCTACCGCCACGGGCAGACATTTACGGATCGCGCGTTTCCGGCCCCTGCAGGCAAGGGGTGCGGGCGGCACCTCGGCGGTCCGTCCGGCTACCCGCGGAACGATAGGCTTGAAGGATGCATTACCCGCCTGCCCAGAAACCTCCCCAGTATCCCGTCCGCAGGTTGAAGCTGGCAGTCGCCGCCGCGCTAACTGGACTGGCGCTGGGCGGCTGTTCACCCGCCGTCGACGTTGCCCCCGCCGCCGACGCAGCCAATCCGGCCTGCGCGCCGATGATGGTGGCCCTTCCGGATGCCATTGGCGACGCCCGCCTGCGGAAGACGAACAGCCAGGCCACCGCCGCCTGGGGCGACCCGTCACGGGTGGTCCTGCGGTGCGGGGTCAACGTCCCCGGGCCCACTACCGACCGCTGCGTGAGCGTCAACGACGTCGACTGGGTGATCAGGGAGGGTGACCCAGTGTGGACGCTGACCACCTATGGACGGGAACCGGCCACGGAAATCCTGATGGATCCGGACAAAATCAGCTCGGCCACTGTCCTGGCTGACCTGTCCGGCGCAGCTGCGAAGATCAAGGCCAGCCGCAAGTGCGTGGGCCAGCAGGAAGTCCAGGACCTGCCCACCAGCAAGTAGGCAGGTCCCGGGCTGGGCCCAGAGCTTAGCGCAGCCCGGTCTTTCGGGTCAGCGCCAGGTGGATCAGCTCGTCGATCAGTTCCGGATAGCTCAGTCCGGTGGCCGCCCACATCTGCGGGTACATGCTCTTCGGCGTGAACCCGGGCATGGTGTTGATTTCGTTGATGATGAGGTCGCCGTCCGGCGTGTAGAAGAAGTCGACGCGGCTCAGGCCCTCCGCCCCCACAGAATCGAACGCCGCGGCAGCAAGCTCGCGGACGCGGGCAATCGCTTCCTCGGGCATGTCCGCCGGGCAGCTCAGGGCAGCCGCGTCATCGACGTACTTGGCCTGGAAGTCATAGAACTCGTGCTCGCCGGCGGCCACGGAGATCTCGCCGGGCAGGGACGTGCGGGGGGCGTCGCCACCGCGGCCCTCGAGCACGGCGCACTCGATTTCCCGGCCGACGATGCCGGCCTCAATCACCAGCTTCGGATCATGTTCGCGGGCCGCTCCAATCGCGGCGTCCAGGCCGTCAAGCGAGTCCACCTTGGAGATGCCCATCGAGGACCCGGCGCGGGCGGGCTTGACGAACACCGGGAAACCCAACAGGTCGACCTGTTTGCGGACAGACTCGGGGTCGTTGCGCCACTGCCGGTCCGTCACCGCGATGTACGGACCCACCTTCAGGCCGGCCGCCTCGAAGACCACCTTCATGAAGTGCTTGTCCATGCCTACCGCCGAGGCCAGGACACCGGCGCCGACGTAGCGGGTGTCGGAGAGTTCCAGGAGCCCCTGGATGGTGCCGTCCTCGCCGAAGGGCCCGTGCAGCAGCGGGAACACCACGTCCACGGTGCCAAGTTCCTGCGGCACCTCGTTGGGGGCCGTCACGATGAGCTGGTGCTCTCCGCCGATCTCCGTGAGGCTTACAGTCTGGGCCGACGGCGGAACCTCCGGAAGCGAGGTGGCGGAGAGTGACCACTGGGCCGTGTCACCGGACGCGAGCACCCACTGGCCGGACTTGGCAATGCCGATGGGAACGACGTCGTACTTGTTCCGGTCGATGGCCCCCAGCACCCCGGCAGCGGTCACGCAGCTGACAGCGTGCTCGCTGGAGCGGCCGCCAAAGAGGACGGCCACCCGTGGCTTGTCAGGGGTTCTCTGGCCCTGGTTGGCGTTGTCCGCTGCGGTCAAGTTTTCTTCCGACACTGTCAGTAATCGCCTTCGGATTTAAGTTCCCGGGACAGCAGCAGCGGCCCGAGTTGGTCAACGGACAATTTACCGGCGAGGACCGCGACGACGGCCGCCGTGATCGGCATTTCGACGCCGAGTTTACCGGCCAGTTCATGGACTGCCTGGCCGGACTTGATGCCCTCGGCCGTCTGGGTCATTTTCTGGGCGACCTCGTCCAGCGTGAGTCCCTGTCCCAGCAGGCGGCCGGCGGTGTGGTTCCGGGACAGCGGCGACGAACAAGTGGCCACCAGGTCACCGAGGCCGGCCAGGCCGGCCATGGTGTGGGCTTTGCCGCCGAGTGCCAGGGCCAGCCGGGAGGTTTCAGCCAGGCCGCGGGTAATCACGGAAGCCTTCGTGTTGTCCCCCATCTGCTTTCCCTCGCAGATGCCCACGGCCAGCGCGATGACGTTCTTGACGATGCCGCCGATCTCGACGCCGACGATGTCAGAGGTGGTGTAGGGACGGAAGTACGGGGCGGTGCAGCTTCTGGCAATCCAGCCGGCGGCGGCGGCATCGGGGCAGGCAACCACCGAGGCCGTGGGCTCCTCCCGGGCGATCTCCATGGCCAGGTTGGGGCCGGACACGACGGCGATACGGTCGGCAGGGATGTCCAGTTCCTCGGCGATGACCTCGCTCATCCGTGCGTCCGAGCCCAGTTCGAGGCCCTTCATCAGGGACACCACGAGGGCATCGGATCCGATCAGCGGCTTCCACTTGCGCAGCTGGAGGCGCAGCGACTGCGCGGGAACCGCCAGGACCACGAGGTCAGCACCGGACAGCACGTCCGCAACGTCGGTGGACGCGGTGATGCTCGGCGGAAGGTCGATGTCGGCAAGGTACTGGGGGTTGCGGTGGTTGCCGTTGATCTCGGCTACGACTTCTTCCCGGCGTCCCCAGACCCGGATGCGGCGATCCACGCCGGAGGCGGTGGCAGCGTCGGCGAGGATTTTCGCGAACGTGGTGCCCCACGAACCGGCGCCCAGGACTGCCACGGACACGGCGGAGCCGGGCCGGGCAGACACAGGGGTCATTTCCCGCCCCGCTCAACGTCGCGGCCGTGCTTCGTCTGGTTGTGGGCGGTCGGGTCCCAGCGACGGGCCGGCGGTTGCTCCCCGCGGAGTTCGGCCAGGAGTCCGGTCACGGCATCCATGATGACCTCCGTGGCTTCCGCCAGAGTGGCCCTGTCCCGGGACCGGCCCGCGAACCGCGAGAGGTCAACGGGGTCGCCGATCCGGATCCTGGACGTCTTGCGCGGGAACAGGTGGAACCGCTTGGCGTAGCGGGGAAAGAGCTCGTGCGCTCCCCAGTGCGCCATCGGCACCACCGGGATGCCGGTCTCGAGGGCCAGGCGGGCGGCGCCGGTATGGCCCTTCATCGGCCACAGGTCGGGGTCGCGGGTCAGCGTGCCCTCGGGGTAAATAATGATCGCTCCGCCCTCAGCCACAATCTCCTGGGCGAGCTGCAGCGAGCGGTTAGCACCCGCCGTCGAGCGTTCCACCGGGATCTGCTTGGTGGCACGCAGCACGGCACCCACCACCGGGACCTTGAAGAGGCCTGACTTCGCCAGGAAGTGCGGGGCGCGCTTGTTGCTGTACAGCATGTGCCCGATCACGAGGGGGTCGATCTCGGTGCAGTGGTTGGGCACGGCGATGAAGCCGCCCGCGGGAAGTTTGTCGGTGCCCTCCCATTTTTTGTTCATGACCAGGTTCAGGACCGGCCGGACAATGCCGGCAATAATCACGAACGTTGTGTGGCTTTTGGCCGATTCTTTCACCGGGCCCCCGCTACTTCGCCGATGAGATGTCGAAGTCGGCGCCGAGCCCGGCCAGCTTTTCGGTGAACCGCTCGTAGCCGCGGTTGATGATATCGATTCCAGTCACCCGCGAGGTGCCCGTGGCGGCCAGCGCGGCGATCAGGTGGCTGAAGCCGCCGCGGAGGTCCGGCACATCAATGTCGGTTCCCTTGAGCTGCGTGGGGCCCGAGATGACGGCGGAATGCAGGAAGTTCCGCTGCCCGAAGCGGCACGGCACACTGCCCAGGCATTCCCGGTGCACCTGGATGCTGGCGCCCATGCGGATGAGGGCGTCCGTGAAGCCGAAGCGGTTCTCGTACACGGTCTCGTGCACGATGGACACGCCTTCGGCCTGGGTCAGGGCCACGACGAGGGGCTGCTGCCAGTCGGTCATGAAGCCCGGGTGGACGTCGGTCTCGAGGACGAGAGGGCTGAGCTTGCCGCCGCGGTGGTAGAAGCGGATTCCGTCCTCGCCGATGTCCATGCCGCCGCCCACCTTGCGGAAGGTGTTCAGGAAGGTCATCATGTCCCGCTGCGAGGCCCCTTCAACGAAGATGTCACCGCGGGTCACCAGCGCCGCGGACGCCCAGGAGGCCGACTCGTTGCGGTCCGACAGGGCCCGGTGGTTGTAGCCGCCCAGGTCGCGGACGCCCTCGATGCGGATGGTACGGTCCGTCTGGACGCTGATGATGGCGCCCATCTTCTGGAGCACGGCGATGAGGTCGACGATTTCGGGTTCGGTGGCGGCACCGGAAAGTTCGGTGATGCCTTCGGCGCGGGTTGCGCTCAGGAGGACCTGTTCCGTAGCTCCGACGGAGGGGTACGGCAGGGAGATCTTGGCCCCGTGCAGCCCCTTGGGCGCCGAAATGTGGATGCCGCCCGGGCGCTTCTCGACAACGGCACCGAACTGCCGCAGCACGTTCAGGTGGTAGTCGATGGGCCGGTCACCAATCTTGCAGCCGCCCAGGTCCGGGATGAAGGCCTCGCCGATCGCGTGGATCAGGGGACCGCACAGCAGAATGGGGATCCGGGAGTCACCGGCGTGCGCGTCGATGGCCGTGCTCGGCGCCGTCTTGGCCGCCTTGGGATCCAGGGTCAGGTCACCGGTGACGGGGTCCTTCTCGACGGTCACGCCGTGCAGCTGGAGCAGGCTGGTGACCACCTCGACGTCCTTGATCTCCGGAACGTTCCGCAGCACGGAGGGCTCGTTGCCCAGCAGTGCGGCCACCATGGCCTTGGGCACAAGGTTCTTGGCACCGCGGACGCTGACACGGCCAGTTAGCGGGACGCCTCCGCGGATTGTCAGAACACTACTCATTTACCGGTTTCCTCACGACTACTCGCCCCCAAATCCTTACAAAGGCACCAGCTAAGCATATGAGTTCGCGTTACCGAACCGAAATACTGACCCGGGCGTGTGGGGTCCGGCGGCCGGACCGGGGGCAGCGGAAAGGCCCGCCGGGGCTGTGCACGGCGGGCCTTCTGGCGATGATTTTTGGTTGTCCGGTCAGGAAGTCCTGGCCGGCAGCGTGAGGGGTTTGAAGGACGGCCGTGTGGCTTCGTACGCCGTGATGTCCTCCTCGTGCTGCAGGGTCAGCCCGATGTCATCGAGGCCCTCGAGCAGGCGCCAGCGTGTGTAGTCGTCGATCTCGAACGGCGCCACCACGTTGCCGCAGGTCACGGTCTTGGAGGCGAGGTCAACGGTCACCTCGGTCCCGGGTGCGTTCTCGAGCGTCTTCCAGATGAGCTCGATGTCATCCTGGGCAACCTGGGCGGCAAGGAGTCCCTGCTTGCCCGAGTTGCCGCGGAAGATGTCGGCGAACCTGGAGGAGAGCACGGCGCGGAAGCCGTAGTCCTTGAGCGCCCAGACGGCGTGCTCGCGCGACGAGCCGGTGCCGAAGTCCGGGCCGGCCACCAGCACGGACCCGGCGTTGAACGGCTCCTGGTTCAGGATGAAGGAAGGGTCTTTGCGCCACGCTGAGAACAGCGCGTCTTCAAAGCCGGTGCGGGTGATGCGCTTGAGGTACACGGCCGGGATGATCTGGTCCGTATCAACGTTGCTCTGGCGCAGCGGAACGCCAATGCCGGTGTGGGTGGTGAACTTTTCCATGGCGTCTTCCTAGGCGGCGTCGGTGGTCAGGGCTGCGGATTCCGGTGCCGGATCAAGGTCCGACGGCGAACTCAGCGTTCCGCGGACGGCCGTGGCGGCTGCAACTACAGGAGAAACGAGGTGCGTGCGGCCGCCCTTGCCCTGCCGGCCTTCGAAGTTGCGGTTGGAGGTGGAGGCGCACCGCTCCCCCGGCTCCAGCTGGTCCGGGTTCATGCCCAGGCACATTGAGCAGCCGGCAAAGCGCCATTCAGCACCAAAGTCCTTGAAGACCCTGTCCAGGCCCTCAGCCTCCGCTTCGAGGCGCACCCGGGCCGAGCCGGGGACCACCAGCATCCGGACCTTCGGGTCCTTCTCGCGGCCGCGGATGATGTCTGCCGCGGCCCGCAGGTCCTCGATGCGGGAGTTGGTGCAGGAGCCCAGGAAGACGGTGTCCACCCGGATGTCCTTCATGGGTGTTCCGGCTTCCAGGCCCATGTACTGCAGGGCGCGTTCCGCCGCGGCCTTGGCGTTCTCGTCGCCGAAGTCTTCCGGGGACGGCACCTTGGCCGACAGCGAGACGCCCTGGCCCGGGTTGGTGCCCCAGGTAACGAACGGCTCCAGGGTGTTGGCGTCCAGGTCGACCTGGGCGTCGAAGACTGCGTCGTCGTCCGTGCGCAGCGTGTTCCAGTATTCGACGGCGGCGTCCCAGTCGGCGCCCTGCGGCGCGTGCGGGCGGCCGTTCATGTACGCGTAGGTGGTCTCGTCCGGCGCCACCATGCCGGCGCGGGCGCCTGCTTCGATGGACATGTTGCAGATGGTCATCCGGGCGTCCATGGACAGCGCGCGGATGGCCGAGCCACGGTACTCCAGGACGTAACCCTGGCCGCCGCCGGTGCCGATCTTGGCAATGACGGCAAGGATAATGTCCTTGGCGGTCACGCCGGGGCGCAGAGTGCCCTCGACGTTGATGGCCATGGTCTTGAAGGGCTTGAGGGACAGCGTCTGGGTGGCCATGACGTGCTCGACCTCGGACGTGCCGATGCCCATGGCCAGCGCACCGAACGCGCCGTGGGTGGAGGTGTGCGAGTCGCCGCAGACCACGGTCATTCCGGGCTGGGTCAGTCCCAGCTGCGGGCCCACGACGTGCACGATGCCCTGCTCGGCGTCACCGAGCGGGTGCAGGCGGACGCCGAACTCCTCGCAGTTGTTGCGCAGGGTTTGGATCTGGGTCCGGCTGGTAAGGTCGGCGATCGGCTTGTCGATGTCCAGGGTCGGAGTGTTGTGGTCCTCGGTGGCGATGGTGAGGTCCGGGCGGCGCAGCTTGCGGCCGGCCAGGCGGAGACCCTCGAATGCCTGCGGGGAAGTCACCTCATGGACGAGGTGCAGGTCGATGTACAGAAGGTCTGGCTGGGCGTTGGCGCCTTCGCCGTCGCCTTTGCGCACCACGTGCGCATCCCAGACTTTCTCGGCCAATGTTTTGGCCATGGCCATCTCCCTTCGATGCTGTTTGTTGTTGGATCCACTGAAACAGCAGACCCCTGTAATAAGCCAGTCGAATGATTTGCATCTCAGATAATGAGACGGCAATATCAGTACATGGACAATTCTAGTGGAGTCGGTGTCATTGATAAAGCAGCACAGGTGCTCGACGCGCTTGAGGCCGGACCCACGACCCTGGCGCAGCTAGTCGCTGCCACGGGACTGGCGCGGCCAACAGTGCACAGGCTGGCGTTGGCGCTGGTCCACCACCGCCTGGTGAGCCGCGATATCCAGGGCCGCTTTGTCCTCGGCAGCCGCCTCGTTGAGCTGGCGTCCGCCGCCGGCGAGGACAGGCTGATCGCCTCCGCCGGGCCGGTTCTCATGCAGCTCCGCGATGCCACCGGCGAAAGCGCCCAGATCTTCCGCCGCCAGGGCGACTGGCGGGTCTGCGTTGCCTCCGCCGAACGGCCCATTGGCCTGCGCGACACCATTCCCGTGGGAACCCAGCTGTCCATGAAGGCCGGCTCTGCCGCCCAGGTGCTGCTCGCCTGGGAGGACCACGACCGCCTGCTGGAGGGCCTGCAGTCGGCGCGCTTCACGCCCACCGTTCTGGCCGGAGTCCGACGGCGGGGCTGGGGCCAGAGCCTCGGCGAACGGGAGCCCGGGGTCGCCTCAGTCTCTGCACCCGTGCGCGGGCCCTCGGGCCGTGTCATCGCCGCGGTCTCCATCTCCGGCCCGATCGAGCGCCTCACCCGCCAGCCCGGCCGGCTGCACGCGGAGGTTGTCTGCAACGCGGCCCGCTTACTGACGGAAGCCCTCCGCAAGAATAACGACTAGCTTCGCGGCGGGGTGGCCAGTCTGTTCCCGGGCCACGGCGCCCCAACTGGGTAGCACTTCAGGGCCTTCCCAGGCCTGGGAGGGCCGTGAGCTGCTACCTAGTTTTCGTTCCTCCGGGGGACGAAGCCCGTGCGACGACGGTGCTGCCGCGGTTTGGTCCTTCTGCTCGGCTGTTTCCCGGCCCCGCACCCAACTGGGTAGTACTTCAGGGCGTTCCCAGCGCTGGGAACGCCCCCTGCTGCTACCCAGTTTTCGTTCTCCGGTGGGTTCAGGAAACTTTTTGAATCCCGCCCCTTGTGGTGCACGATCGACCCTTTATTGTCAGTCCCCCTTGGCAGACTGAGTACATGGAAGGCAGCTGGAATTCTGCACTGACAGCAGGAGCGCCGCACGGCGGAGTTCTGCAGGCTGCCGCGGTTCCTGACACTCTTCTTCCAGAGGCCGTTTTCCCCCTTGCCGCGTTCCCCGAGGGTGCGTTCGCGAACCGTTCCGTTCCGTTTGAGGGGTTGGCGGACGGCGGGTTGCCGTATGACGACGACCCTGACGCCGCGTATCCGGCCTCGTTCCCGGAGGACCCGTTTCCCGAGGCCTTGTTGGACCGTACAACAGCGACGGGTTGGTTTCTCCCGGCAGCAGACCTCACCGCCGACGGTGCCGGGCTGATCGACCAGATACGCGGCTACGAGGACTTCAAGTGCTGGGCAGCCGGTCAACAGGCACGGCTTGCCGTCGCCTTCGAGATCCGGCACCGCGAGGAACAAACCGAACTCACGGAGCAGGGCAGCCCTGAGACGCTGTTGGCTGAGGACCTCGACAAGAAACGTCCCAAAGAACAGAGCACGGGCGCGGCTTAGCAGATTGCGCTGGCCCGGGGCGAGTCCCCGCACCGCGGCGGCCGGCTGCTCGGCATGTCGAAGGCCCTGGTCAAGGAGATGCCCCACACCCTGGCCGCCCTGGACACCGGCCAGCTCAATGAAGAGCACGCCATGTACGTCGTGAAAGAGACAGCCTGCCTGAGTGTGGCCGACCGGACCGCCGTCGACGAGGAACTCGCCGCCGACACCGGAACCTTCACCGGCGCCGGAACCCGCACCGTCATCGCCGCAACCCGGGCCGCCGCCACCCGCAGGGACCCGCGCTCGGTCACCCAACGGGCGAGCCATGCCGCGTCGGAGCGGTCAGTGAGCCTGCGACCGGCACCTGACTGCATGACCTACCTCACGGCACTGCTGCCCGCCCACCAGGGAGTCGCCGTGCACGCGGCCCTGACCCGGCAGGCCGATGCCCTCAAGGCCGCCGGCGACCCACGCTCCCGGAACCAAATCAAAGCCGACACCCTCATCGAACGCACCACCGGCACGCCCGGCGGCATCACCGGCATCGAGATCAACCTGGTCATGACCGATCGCACCCTCCTCCAAGGCGACACCGAACCCGCACGAATACCCGGCTACGGCATCGTCCCCGCAGACTATGCCCGGAACCTGCTAACGCAGGGGCAGGTAGAAGGAGGCCAGGGGCTCAAAATCTGGATCCGGCGGCTCTACACCGCCCCCGGAACCGGCGACCTGGTCGCCATGGACTCGCGACGGCGCCTCTTCCCGGCACCGCTGCGCCGCTTCATCCAAATCCGGGACGACACCTGCCGCACCCCCTACTGCGACGCCCCCATCCGCCACTTTGACCACATCATCCCCTGGCACGACGACGGCCCAACCACCCTGGCCAACGGTGCCGGGCTCTGCGAAGCGTGCAACCACACCAAGGAACTCCCCGGCTGGAAAGCAAAGCCCAGACCCGGACCCCGGCACACCATCGAACTCACCACACCCACCGGCCACACCTACCACTCCACCGCACCGCCACTGCCCGGATCCCGGTTGCGCGAAATACGCCATTCCGAACAGCGCGGTGCGGGTCCGTAACGCGGCCAGGGCGGGCATACCGCCGTCGCCGACTTCGGCTCCCCTAGACGGTTTAGTCAGCGGCAACGCACGATCAGGCCGTTGTAGTGTGGGCGCATGACCAGCTACGCAGTATTCCTCCGCGGCATCAACGTGGGCGGCATCAACATCAAGATGGCGGACCTCAAGGAAGCCCTGAAGGCGGGACCGTTCACCGGAGTAAAGACGCTCCTGGCCAGCGGCAATGTGGTGCTGGCCAGTGATCTCGGCATAGCCGCCGTCAAGAAAGAACTCGAGGCAACCCTGCGGAAGTCGTTCGGCTACGACGCCTGGGTAGTGGTGCTTACAGCGGACCGCGTATCGGAGCTCGTGGCCGCGTGCCGCTATCCCGCCGACGACAAAAGCACGCACACGTATCTCACCCTGGCCTCAGACACGGCCGCGCTGGATGAGCTGTTCGCCATGGGCAAAGCGCTGGACGGCGCGGAGCAGGAGCGGCTGGGTCCCGAGGCCATGGCCTGGCTGGCGCCCGCCGGCGGGACGCTCGAGAGCCCGTTCAGCAAACTGACTGCAAAGCCGAGGTACAAGGCCTCCACCACCACCCGAAACCTCCGCACTATGATCAAGGTCCGGGACGCCGCCGCAGGCCTGGAGACGGCAGCCGGCTGACCGGCCGGAGCACCAGGCTTAGCCGGCGGCAGCCCGCAACGCCGCGTTGAACGCCTCCAGGCGCCGGACTTCCGCCTCCACCGGTTCCACCACGAGCCGGCCCGCCACATCTGCCACGGCAGCGTTGAGCCGCTTCCTGGCCCTCGCGCCGCGGCGCTTCGCCACGGCGGCAGATATGACTTTGGCCGCCACGGCAAGGAGAATCCCCAGTGCAGCTCCGCCAGCAATCAGCAGGGTGGGGACCGGCCAGCCTTCCACCCGGGGCACCTGCGGCACGGGCAGTTGCAGGTAGCCGAGCCCGGCCAGCACACCAAGCCACCCCAGTCCGGCCACGGCCGCGAGTAGCGCCAGCCATTGCACAACGTTGAATGCACCCCACCACCAGGACTTCCGGCCCGCAGCGAGGTCCGCCCCGGCAATGGCCTGGTCAAGGGCATCAGGCAGCCGGTCCCTACCCATCCGGGCCGCGGCGCGGATGGATGCCTGCCAGGGCCCGGGGGCACCGTCACTGGCGGCGTCTGCAAACTGGCGGACCGCAGCATCGCTCCGCGCACGCTCCGGGGCACCCGCCGGCGGCAGCGACGTCCGGTTCACCTCGGCGTTGGCAGTGCGTCGCAGGTTGAGCCGGCGGAGCGGATCAGGCCTGAACCGGACCAGCCACCGCGTCACCGGCCAGCCGGTGCGCCGAGTGGACTCGATCCGGTAGGACGCGGACACCGCATCGGCCACCAAAGGCACGTTGGCCGCCGTCGCCAGTTCATTGGCAAGCCGCGCTACCGTCCCGCCCTTCACTCCAGCGGCTTCCCCACGGCCCGAAACTTCCTCCAGCTGCGCCGCCGCCTTGGTCACGTCCGCGGACAGCCGCAGCGACAGCGCCTCCCGCTGCGAAACCACGCGGCGGATGGCAGCCCGGACACCGTCCACTCCCGCTCCCGTCAGCGCGGACGCCGCCAGGACCTGTACCTTGCCCAGTCCGTCACTGGCCAGGATCCCCCGAAGCGACTCGAGCACGGGCTCCACATCCGCTGCCGGAAGCCTGTCCACCTGGTTGAGCACCACCAGCGTGACGGCCCCGTGTGTCGCCAACGGAGCCAGGAAGCCGTTATGGACGGCGGCGTCGGCATACTTTTGCGGATCCAGCACCCAGACGAGGACGTCCACCATCCCCACCAGCCGTTGCACGATCTCCCGGTTCGAGGTGCGGGTTGAATCGAAGTCAGGCAAATCCAGCAGGATCAGCCCGGTATCGTCGTCGGCAAACCCGTCCACGGGGTCTGCGAGGTGACGGGAGCGGACATCCAGCCAGTCCAGCAGCGGCTCGCTGCCGTCGGCTCCCCACACACTCGCCAAGGGTTCGGATGTGGTGGGCCGGCGCGCCGCCGCAGTCGCGATTTCGGCGCCGTTCACGGCGTTGAACAGCGTGGATTTTCCGCTTCCGGTCGCCCCGAAGAAGCCCACCACCGTATGGTCGGCAGAGAGCGCCCGCCGCGACCGGGCACGTTCCAGGACCCCGAGCACGTCCTGGAGGGCGGCGTCGGGAAGCACGCCCTCGGCCAGCTCCCGGGCCCTGCCCAGGGCATCGAGGCGGCCTTGCAGCCGCATCTCTTCCTTTGCCCTCCCCCGGCGGTTCACGTGGCGTCCGCCAGCCGCGTGAGCGCCTGCGCATGCTGGGCGAGCCCGACGCCGGCCTGCCCGGTGTCCGGGGCCAGCCGGTCCAGGAAGCGCTCCTGCTCGGCCGCCAGCAGGCTTCGGCACCTGCTGGCCAAATCATCACGGGCAGTACGGGCGAGCCGGCGCACGGCGTCCTCGCCAAAGACGGCTTCGAGCAGTTTCTGGCCCACGACGGCGGTCCCTCCGGCGACGCCGATCTCCAGGCCGGTCAACCCTGCAGTCATGGAGAAAACCACAATCATCAGTGCGGCGCCGAGGCCGTTGATGCCGAAGGAGAGCCACCGTGCCTGGGTCCGCTTGTCCTGCCCTTCGGTTCTGATCAGTTCCATGAGGCCGGCCTGCCAGTCCCGTATCTCAGCCGCCACGAGGTCCCCAAAGCCAGGGCTCGTTCCTGAGAGGTCGTCGGTGCCCAGGAGCTGCCGGCCCGCCGGATTCGAGCGCCAGCGCTGGTCAGCGTCCTCCGCCGCCTTGGCGGCCTCATCCAGGATGACGGCCTGGAGCCCCGTTTCAATGGCGGTTTCCACTTTCACTGCGGGCGCGGGCTCGCCCCGGAAGAATGCCCCAAGCCGGTCGCGGAACCGCCCCACGTTCTGCTCCAGGCTCCGGAAGAACTCACCCGTTCCCACAAAGTCCTGCCAGCGGGCCAGGACCTCGCCACGCAGGAGGGCACCGTCCTTGGTGGCATCGATGATCCGGGTGCCCGCGTCCTGGTAGGCGGCCCGTACGTCATCGCCCAGCAGGGTGGCCGCGCGGCCCTGCTCCTTTGCAGCGTCGGCTATGCGTCCCATGCGTTGGCCAAGTTCCCGCACGGCGCCGTGCAGTGTCCGTCTTGCGATGTCGGCGCGGGCCGCGGCGTCGTCGGCAAGTCCGCGGAGCCAGGCTTTCAGGGGTTCCACGGTTTCCGCCGGCAGCATGCCGGAGCTGCCTAGGGCGACTTCCGGGATGACGAACAGGCGGGCAGCACCAAGGCCTTCCCGTGCCAGCATGCTGCGCAGATCCTCGCTCACCTCGGCTTCCGCTGCCGCCGGCACGCGGTCGAGGACCACCGCCACCATGATGTCCCTCGTCGCCGCGTTCAGCAGAAGCTTCCAGGGAACGGCGTCAGCGTAGCGGTTGGCGGTGGTCACAAAGATCCAAAGGTCCGCTGCCGCCAGTAACTGCCCGGCGAGCCTGCGGTTCTCGTCGGAGATGGAGTCCACGTCCGGAGCATCAAGCAGTGCGATGCCCTCGGGCACGGCAGGCTCGCCCACGAGGACCAATGACGAGACGGGCGCGGTGTCCATTGACGTTCCGGGTGGACCGCCGGGCGCAGGTGTGACCCCAGCCGGAACGACGGTACCGCGGATCCGCCTGAGGCCCGGCAGAACCCGCTGGTCATCGAACCAATCAGCTTCCGAGGGGTGGTGCAGGAGGATGGGCTGGCGCGTGGTGGGCCGGATGGCGCCGGCGCGTGTAACCGCATGGCCGACGAGCGCATTCACGAGCGTCGATTTGCCGGCACCCGTTGAGCCGCCGACGACGGCCAGCAGCGGAGCGTCAAGGCTGCGGTAACGGGGCAGGATGTAGTCGTCGAGCTGGGCCACGGAGTTCCGGATCTCTAGCCGCGCCTGGTCGGCCGTCGGCAGGGCCAGTGGCAACGAGACAGCTGCCAAATCGCGGCGGACCTCCTCAAGGAGCCGCAGGCCGGCTGGCTGCGCTTCCGTTTCCTGGCCGCTGGCTGGCGGGATTCGGTTGGAGGTCACAGCCTCATCATGCCAGTCCGGGCCGGATTTCGGTCGAACGCCAGCACTCCCTCGCCGCTATGCACCCAGCGCGGCAAGGATTTTTGGGGAAAGCCGGATTTTGGCTGCTAAGCCAGCCGCTAAGCCATTCTTGTCAGGCGAAATTTTCGGGCAAAACAAAACCGGCCCCGGGCTGTTGCCCGGAGCCGGTTGCATGTGACCCCAGCGGGATTCGAACCCGCGTTACCGCCGTGAGAGGGCGGCGTACTAGGCCGCTATACGATGGGGCCGTGTACTTTTCGATCAGCGTTTCCGCCAATCAAGCCAAGTTAGTTTTACACACATTTGGCTTTGTTCCAAATCGATGCTTTTCGATTCACAACACCTGAATTTCTGCGGATAATCCGAAGAAATTCAGAGCTGGGATACCAGGACTCGAACCTAGAATGACGGTACCAGAAACCGTAGTGTTGCCAATTACACCATATCCCATTGGCACTTTCGGGCCGGTCGAAAGTCTCTGTCTTTCGCTCCGTGCCCCTCAGCACGAGTAATTACTCTACCCGAGACTTTTGCGCCGCACAAATCGGCGGGCCGTTACCTGCGCCACACTTTCGGAAGGCTGTGGCGGGCGCAGGTAACGGACACCCGGCCGGCTAGCTGGAACCGGCTGGCAGCGCCAGTAGTTCCAGCAGTGAAGCGATCTCCTGCCCTTGGAAACCCGGAGCCTGCTCCCCGCTGCGGTTCAGCCAAATGCCCAACAGTCCAGCCGCCGTCGACCCCTCAGCGTCCAGGAGCCGGTTGTCGCCGATGTAGAGCGTGGAGGCAGGCGTGCTGCCGATCAGCCGGACTCCTTCGAGGTAAATTGCGGGGTCCGGCTTTGGGACACCGACAGTATCGGTGCCCACAAGGAACCTGATGCGTTCCAGGCCGGCGCTGTCCAGCTTCACCCGCTGGTAGTCGTGCACGTTATTACTCACGGCCCCGTAGGGGATTCCGGCCTGGTCAAGGGCGTCAAGGAACGGCAGGACGTCCTCAAAGGCGGTGACGTAGCTGGGCTGCAGCCGCGAGTAGGTGCTGAGCCAGTTGTGTGACTCCTCCCCCTCGCCCATTTCGACGCCGAAGTGCCCCAGGGCTGCGCGGCCCCGGAGCAGTCGCTGCTCGTTGAAGGTCAGCTCGCCGGCGAGGTAGCGGTCGTAGTAGTGGGTTGTCTCATGGGTGAAGATCCGCCCCACCTTCTCCCACCCGGCCTGGTCCAGGCCGGGCAGGAGGTGTTCGCTGGCGTCCCGCAGCGCCGTGGTCATGGCATAGGCAAGGTCCACGAGGGTGTCGTCAATGTCGAACAGGACACCGCTGACCGCCCCGAGGCGACGGGACAGGACAGCGGTTTCCACTGCGGGGTGTGACATCAGCCGCGGAAAGCGCGGAGGCGCGCCAGGGACGATTCCTTGCCCAGGATGACCATGGACTCGAACAGCGGCGGGGAGATCCGGCGGCCGGAGATCGCCGTCCGCACCGGGCCAAACGCGAGCCGGGGCTTGATCCCCAGGTCCTCCACCAGCGCCTGCTTCAGCGCGGACTGGATGTTTTCGGCGGTCCAGTCGTCGATCGGTTCGAGCGCGGCCAGCGCCGCGTCGAGGACCTCGGTGACATTCTCCGGCAGGCCCTTGCGGGCGTCGGCGGCGACGTCGATCGCGTCGTCGGACTTGAACAGGAACGCCAGCATATCCGGGGCTTCGCCAAGGAGGGTGATCCGCTCCTGGACCAGCGGAGCGGACTCCGTCAGGATTTCTTCCTCGCGGTCGGTGAGGATCTCCCCCACCAAGCCCTCGTGCCGGAGGTACGGGACCAGCCGCTCGCGGAAGACGGCAGGGTCCAGCAGCCGGACGTGTGTTCCGTTGATCGCTTCGGCCTTCTTGAGGTCGAAGCGGGCCGGGTTGGCGAGGACATCGTGGATGTCAAAGTTCTTCACCAGCTGCTCCACCGTGAAGATGTCCTCGTCGGCGCTCAGAGACCAGCCGAGCAGGGACAGGTAGTTGAGCAGCCCTTCGGGGATGAAGCCGCGCTCCCGGTGGAGGAACAGGCTCGATTCCGGGTCGCGCTTGGAAAGCTTCTTGTTGCCCTGGCCCATGACATAGGGCAGGTGCCCGAACTCCGGCATGTACGCCGCCACGCCCACCGCGTAGAGCGCGCGGTAGAGGGCGACCTGCCGCGGTGTGGAGCTGAGCAGGTCCTCACCGCGGAGAACATGGGTGATGCCCATGAGGGCGTCGTCCACCGGGTTGACCAGGGTGTAGAGAGGAGCCCCGTTGGCCCGCACCACGGCAAAGTCCGGGACGGAACCGGCCTTGAACGTGATCTCGCCACGGACGAGGTCGGTGAAGGTGATGTCCTCGTCCGGCATCCGCAGCCGCAGCACGGCCTCCCGTCCCTCGGCTTTGAACGCAGCGACCTGTTCGTCGCTGAGGTCGCGGTCAAAGCCGTCGTAGCCCAGCTTCGGGTCCCGTCCGGCGGCACGGTGGCGCGCTTCGATCTCGTCCGGAGTCGAGTAGGACTCGTAGATGTGGCCGCCTGCCCTGAGCTTGGCGATGACGTCCTGGTACAGCTCACTGCGCTGCGACTGTCGGTATGGCGCGTGGGGGCCGCCCACCTCCACGCCCTCGTCCCAGTCGATGCCGAGCCACTTCAGGGCATCGAGCAGCTGGTGGTAGCTTTCCTCGCTGTCGCGTGCCGAGTCCGTGTCCTCGATGCGGAAGATCATCTTGCCGCCGGTGTGGCGGGCGTAGGCCCAGTTGAACAGCGCCGTGCGGATCAGCCCGACGTGCGGGGTGCCCGTGGGTGACGGGCAGAAGCGGACGCGGACGGGTGTTTCGGCGGTGACGGCGGGAATGGCAGCAGGCGCGGCGGAGGGGGTAGTCATAGTGATACCAACTTTACCAACCGGCCACCGCTGCCCCCGCCCGCTTGGCGGACCCGTGGCCGACGGGGCTGCCGCGTCGCCCGCTTGGCGGACCCGTGCCCGGCTGGCTGCCGTGTCCGCGGCTGGCGGACCCGTGCCCGGCTGGGCTGCCGCGTCCGCGGCTAGCGGCGGACTACGGGGTTCGAAAGGCGGCCGATGCCCTCGATCTCCACTTCGTACCGGTCGCCGGCCTGGACGAGGCCGACGCCGGCCGGCGTGCCTGTCATGATGACGTCGCCGGGCAGCAGCGTGAAAGCGCTGGAGACGATAGACACCAGCTCACGGACGCCGCGGATCATCTGGGCGGTGCTGCCGTCCTGGCGAAGTTCGCCATTGAGCCGGCCCTTGATGGACAGGTCCTCGGGATCGAGTTCGGTCTCGATCCACGGACCAAGCGGCGCGGAAGTATCGAATCCCTTGGCGCGCGCCCACTGAAGGTCTGTCTTTTGGACGTCGCGGGCGGTGAGGTCGTTGCCGCAGGTGTATCCGAAGATGACGTCGTCGGCGCGCTCTTCCGGCACGTCCTTGCAGATGCGGCCGATGACGACGCACAGCTCCGCCTCGTAGGAGACCTCCTCGGAGAACTCCGGCAGAACCACGGGATCATTCGGACCCACTACGGAGGTGTTGGGCTTCAGGAACAGCAGCGGCTGCTGGGGCACCTCATTGCCGAGTTCGTGGGCATGCTCCACAAAGTTGCGCCCCACGCCGATCACCTTGCTGCGCGGAATGATGGGCGCCAGCAGGCGGACATCCTCCAGCTTGTGCCGCACGGAGGTGCGTTCCACACCGTTGAAGAACGGATCGCCGTTGATGACAGTGATTTCCTCACTGCCGGGCTGGCCTTCAACAACGCCGTAAAGGGGATCAGAATCGACTACAAACCGGGCAATACGCATGGCCCCAAGCCTACAGTCTCAGTCCCCCTCCCTCAGGAGGCGCAGGTATTCCAGCTGTGCCGCCACGGAATTCTCGGCGGCGCGCCGGACGGAAGGGTCGACGTCGGCATAAACAACGCTGGTGACCTCGCCGACGGCGGCGTCCGGGCCGAGGCCGGCGAGGGCCGTCCGGATCTGGGCGAGCCGGTCCAGCCGGTGGTCCCGGTAGGCGCGGACCACCGCGTCGAGCGCCGGCAGGACGGGGCCGTGGGCCGGCAGAACTGTGGCCGGTCCCAGCCGCTCCAGCCGGTCAAGGGAGGAGAGGTAGTCGGCCAGCGTGCCGTCCGGGTGGTCAAGCACGGTTGTTCCCCGGCCCAGGATGGTGTCACCGGTCAGCACCGAGCCGGCGGGTCCGTCGAGGGGCAGATGGAAGCAGACGGAGTCGGAGGTGTGCCCGGGGGTGGAAACCACGCGGATCTCGGTGCCGCCGGCGGCGATGGTCTCCCCCGGCTGCAGCACGGCTCCCCCGTGGCAATGCCCGGGAGCCGCGGCCCGGACGGGGGCGCCCGTGATTTCGGCGAGGCGGGCCGAGCCGGCGGTGTGGTCCGCATGCCTGTGCGTGACCAGAATCAGCTCCACGGGCCCGGCAGCCGCCAGCGCCTGAAGGTGCGCCTCGTCCAACGGACCCGGATCAACCACCACCGCGCCATGGCCAGGCTCCCCGACGATGTAGGAGTTGGTCCCCTCCAGGCTCATCGGCCCCGGGTTGGGCGCGAGGCGGAAACGCGTCAGCGGGCTGCTGTCGATAAAGGCGCTGGCGATGTGCTGGTTCACGGGTTCATTCTGTCATCCGGGAACACCTGGCAAACAGGGACAGAACGACGGCGGGCGGCCGGTGAGCTGCCGAAACAGCCCAACCGGCCACCCGCCGTCGTTCGCTTTTTGCTTAAATGGCCGAATCGGCTAAGGCGAGCCGGGTCAGCCAGCCGTGGGTGTCCTCCACGGTGCCGGTCTGGATGCCAAGCAGCTGCGCGCGGATGGCCATGGTGGTCTCGCCGGCCTTGGCGTCCTCCGAGCCAATGAATTCCGTAGCGTCCTTCAGAACACCGATGGGCGTAATAACGGCAGCGGTGCCGCAGGCAAACACCTCGGTGATGTCGCCGGAGGCAACGCCGTCACGCCATTCATCCAGGGTGATCTTCCGTTCGGTCACCTCACGGCCCATGTCCTTGGCCACCTGGATGATCGATGAGCGGGTCACGCCCTCGAGGATGGTGCCGCTCAGCGCGGGCGTGACCAGCGAGCCGTCCTTCATGACGAAGAAGACGTTCATGCCGCCCAGTTCCTCAACGGCGTTGTCGTTGAACTGGTCCAGGAACAGCACCTGCTTGCAGCCGTTGGCCTCGGCCTCCTGCTGCGCGATGAGTGAGGCCGCGTAGTTGCCGCCGCACTTCGCAGCCCCCGTGCCGCCACGGCCTGCCCGGGCATACTCGCGGGAAATCCAGATCGAGATCGGCTTGAGCTCCCCGCCGAAGTAGTTTCCGGCCGGCGAGGCAATGACGCGGAACGAGACCTCACGGGCCGCCCGCACGCCCAGGAACGCCTCGGTGGCGATCATGAACGGGCGCAGGTACAGGGCCTCGCCGTCGCCGGCGGGAACCCATTCCTTATCCGCCGCCACGAGTTCGCGGATGGCGCCGAGGAAGTATTCGGCCGGAATCTCCGGCAGCGCGAGGCGGCGGGCGGACTTGTTCATCCGGGCGGCATTGGCTTCCGGCCGGAAGCTCCAGATGGAACCGTCAGCGTGACGATATGCCTTCAGTCCCTCGAAGATTTCCTGCCCGTAGTGCAGCACAGCGGCGGACGGGTCCAGCATGATGGGCCCGTAGGCCTCGATCCGCGCATCATGCCATCCGCCCTGGCCGCTGGCGTCGACCGTGTAGTCAACAATCGCAGTGTGGTCGGTGAAGTGGTCGCCAAAGCCTGGGTTCGCCAGGATGGCTGCACGCTCCTCAGCAGACTTCGGGGTGGCCGAGGGCTGCTGGGTGAATTCGACGCCATGGGCAGTCTGAGTCATGGTTCCTCCACGGTCGGCTGCCTGGCATCTGAACGTGGTTCAGCATCGGACCACGGCAGCGATTGGTAATTCAGGTCAAGCTTACGCCTGCTGGCGGAGGCTAAACGGCCGCCGCAATGGCGTCGCCGATGGCGCTTGTGCTGCGCACTTCGCCGTTGCGGCTTTCGACATCGGCCACCACCGCGGACTCGATCCGCCGGGCCGCCTCGGAGTAGCCCAGGTGGTCCAGCAGGAGGGCTGCGGACAGGATGGCAGCGGTGGGGTCCGCCTTCTGCTGTCCGGCGATGTCGGGAGCGGAACCGTGGACGGGTTCGAACATGGACGGCGCCGTGCGGTCCATGTTGATGTTGCCCGAGGCCGCCAGGCCGATTCCGCCGGTCACGGCCGCAGCAAGGTCGGTGATGATGTCGCCGAAGAGGTTGTCAGTGACGATGACGTCGAAGCGGGCGGGATCGGTGACCATGAAGATGGTCGCGGCATCGATGTGCAGGTAGTCATGGGTGACCTCGGGGAATTCCTTGGCCACGGCCTCGACAGTGCGCTTCCACAGGTGGCCGGCAAAGACCAGCACGTTGTGCTTGTGGACAAGGGTCAGCTTTTTGCGCGGGCGCTCATTCGCCCGACGGAACGCATCCCGGACGACGCGCTCCACGCCGTGGGCCGTGTTCAGGGAAACCTCGGTAGCCACCTCGTGCGGCGTCCCGCCGCGCAGGGTGCCGCCGTTGCCCACGTAGGGACCCTCGGTGCCTTCACGGACGACGACGAAATCGATGTTGCCCGGGTCGGCCAGCGGGCTGCCCACCGTGCCATACAGCCGGGAGGGGCGCAGATTGACGTAGTGGTCGAGGCTGAAGCGCAGCTTGAGGAGCAGTTCGCGTTCGATCAGCCCGGACGGGATGCGGGTGTCCCCCGGCGCTGCACCGATGGCGCCGAAGAGGATGGCGTCGCGCGTCTTCAGGTCCTCGAGGACAGCATCCGGAAGGGTCTCGCCGGTCTCAAGCCAGTGCTGGGCACCGAGCTCGTAGTGGGTCTGGTCCAGGGTGACGCCTTCGGCGGCCACGACCTTTTCCAGCACCTTCAGTGCTTCGGCGATGACCTCCGGGCCAATGCCGTCGCCCGGAATGACAGCAAGATTGATGGTAGATGCGCTCATATTTTCAGGGTAGCCAAGGCATCCACATTCTGGTCAAGCCGTCTCATTATTCGGTCACCCGGCCACACGCTTCCTCACCTTTCGCCGCCCAAACGCAAACGCTTCCGCACTTTCCCAAAGAAAGTGAGGAAGCGTTTGGGGAAAAGCCGCGGGACGTGAGGAAGCGTTTGGGGAAAAGCCGCGGGACGTGAGGAAGCGTCCTAGGCGTCCGCGGGTTCCTCGTACTTCGGGAACACGGGCGCGGGGGCCGGCAGTTCGGTGCCCGCGGCGATCGGCGTCGCGATGGCCGAGAACTCCCGGGCCGCACCTTCCGGCTGGCCGAGGTACCCGAGCAGGGCGGCGGCGGCCGTGGGCATGACCGGCTGGGCGAGGACCGACACGATGCGCAGCACCTCGAGGGTCACGTACAGCACCGTCTGCATGCGTTCGACGTCGGTCTTGCGCAGCACCCAGGGCGCCTGCTCTGCGAAGTACGCGTTGGTATCCCCCAGCACCGTCCAGATCGCCTCAAGGGCGCGGCTGAACTCCTGCTTTTCGAAGGCCGCACGTGCCTGCTCCAGGAGCGCGTTGGCCTGGCCCAGGATTGCGGTGTCCGCGTCCGTCAACGCGCCCGGCACGGGCACCCGGCCCTCACAGTTCTTGGCCACCATGGACAGTGAACGCTGGGCGAGGTTTCCGAAGTTGTTCGCCAGGTCGGAGTTCATCCGGCCCACGATGGCCTCGTGGTTGTAGCTGCCGTCGGCGCCGAACGGAACCTCGCGCAGGAAGAAGAAGCGGACCTGGTCCAGGCCGTACTGGGCCACGAAGTCCGCCGGGGCAACGACGTTGCCCAGGGACTTGGACATCTTGACGCCGTTGTTGTGCAGGAACCCGTGGATCATGACGCGCTTGGGCAGGTCAAGGCCCGCGCTCATGAGGAAGGCCGGCCAGTAGATGGCGTGGAAGCGCGAGATGTCCTTGCCGATGATGTGGACATCGGCGGGCCAGTACCTCTTGAAGGTCTCCGATTCGACGTCCGGGTAGCCGGCGCCCGTGAGGTAGTTGGTCAGCGCGTCGACCCACACGTACATGACGTGCTTTTCGTCGCCGGGGACGGGTACGCCCCAGTCGAAGGTGGTGCGGCTGATGGACAGGTCCTCGAGGCCGCGCTTGACGAAGCTGATGACCTCGTTGAAGCGGGACTGCGGCGCGCCGAATTCCGGCTGTGCCTCGTACAGTGCCAACAGCTTGTCCTGGTAGGCGGACAGCCGGAAGAAGTAGCTTTCCTCGGCGGTCCAGGTCACCGGAGTGTCGGTCTCCTTGGTGTACCGGGCACCGTCTTCCTTGACCACGGTGTCATCCTCACCGTAGTAGGCCTCGTCCCGCACGGAGTACCAGCCCTCGTACTTGGACAGGTAGATGTCGCCGTTGGCTTCCATCTTCTTCCAGATGGCCTGCGAGGCCGTGTAGTGGTCCGCGTCCGTGGTGCGGATAAACCGGTCGTAGCTGATGCCGAGGGCGGCGTGCGCGGCCTTGTAGATTTCCGCGTTCCGGTCTACCAGTTCCTTGGGCGAGACGCCTTCCTTCTCCGCGGTCTGCGCAATCTTCAGCCCGTGCTCGTCCGTGCCGGTCAGGAACTTCACGTCGTAGCCGTCGAGCCGCTTGAACCGGGCCATCGCATCCGTGGCGATGTACTCGTAGGCGTGGCCGATGTGCGGCACGCCGTTCGGGTACGTGATGGCCGTAGTGATGTAGAAGGGGCTCTTGTCTGAGGAAGTCACGGGCGGAACGTTACCTTTATGCGGAGGGATGGATCTAGATCAGTTCGGTCAGCGTATCGCTCAGCCGGACCAGTTCGTGGTCGTGTGACGCCACGAGGACTGCGATGCCGTCGGACGTTGTGTCCTTGAGGATGCTGATGATGCGGTTGGCGGAGGCCCGGTCCAGGCTCGCCGTGGGTTCATCCACCACCAGGACGCGGGTGCCCAGGATCAGGGCGCGGGCGATGGCGACGCGCTGGCGCTCACCGCCGGAGAGCTGTTCGGGACGGTGCCGCATGCGGCGTCCGAGGCCCACGAGGTCCAGCAGGTCCTTGGCCATCTCGCGCCGCTGCTCCACCTCGCCGTCCGGCACCGCGGGGAGGAGGACGTTTTCGAGCGCGCTCATGCCGTCGATCAGCGCGCCGCCCTGGTCAACGTAGCCGATCAGTGCCCGGCGCCGGTCGGCGATCTCGTCGTCGCTCATGGTTTCGAGGGAATCGCCCTCCCACAGCACCCGGCCCGACGTCGGCAGGGTCAGGCCCGCTCCGACGGTCAGGATGCTGGTCTTGCCCGAGCCGCTTCGGCCGGCCACACAGTGCATCTCCCCGGCACTCAGGGTGAGGTCAAAGCCGTCCACGACGCTGACGGCGTCGGACCCGTTCTTGCCCCCGCCGTAGCGGATGGTGATGTTGCTCAGCTCCAGCGGAGTAGCGTGATCGGCTTCCTTGACAATGGTGTTGGCCCGGGTCTGGACCGGGGCTTCAGCCCCATTGTTCCCGCGCACGCGGCGAAGGTTCAGGTCGTTACTCATTTGACCACTTTCGTTGCAATCGGAATCCAGCAGAGAACAGCCACGAGCCCGGCCACTGCGGCCCACAACGCGGCGTAGGGGGCAAGAACAAGGCCGATGCCCAGGGCGCCGAGGATGCCCAGAGGGACGGCAACCGCACCCACCAGGGCGTTTTCGAAGAAGCGGACCTGGCCCAGCATGTCGGGGTTCCAGCCCATGGCCTGCAGCGTGCCGAGGTAGCGGCGCTTGGCCTTCAGCTCGAAGCGCCCGGTCACCAGGGTGAGCAGGAGCCCCACAGCCACGCCGGACAGCCCAAGGATGATGCTCGGCAGGGCCACGCTGGCGGCGGCCAGGCCGCTGAGGGCACTGGCGCCGGCGGCACGCGGAATGTCGATCAGCAGTGCGATCAGGCCGCCGACTGCCGAGCCGAACACACCAACCGCAACGGCCAGCGAGATGGCGTTGAAGCGGTGCGTGCTCAGCTGCCGGTTCGCGAAGGTCAGCGGCGAGTCGACGGCAATGAGCTTTTCGTCGTGCTGCGGTTCCTGGTCGACTACCTCGCGGTGCCGCAGCTGCTGGGCGGCGAAGAAGGCCGCGCCCAGGTACAGGGCCAGCACGGACGCCGAGACGATGGCGGTGGCGACGTTCCAGCTCAGGAGGCTGAGCACGATGCCGGCCACGGCCAGCAGCCCGGCGCCGACGGCGAACTCCTCCAGGACCCAGGAGCGGATGCGGCGCTGGGTCCAGCCCATGGCACGCAGCGTGCCCGCTTCGCTGCGGCGCAGCCGAACGTAGCTGACAGTCGAGGCGCCGGTCAGCAGCGCGGCACCGCAGAGCGTGAGGAACAGCAGTGTCAGGTTCGTCGCCGTCAGCGAGCCGGCAACAGCGTCAGCCGCGTTCTGCCTGACCCACGACTGCTGGACGGTTCCCAGCGCGGATTCCTTGCCGGCGTCGTCCTTGGAGTAGCCGGGAACGAAGATGTTGGCGTCCTCGCGGGCAGAACCGGCCACCACGGTGGCTTCGAGTCCCATGTCCCGGATCTCGGCGGCGAGCTTGTCCACCTCAGGCTGGACCTGCTTCCAGCTGCCGGCGGCGCTGGCGCGGACGCGGACAGCGTCGATGACGGAGGCGTTCTTCTCGTAGCCGCGGGCAGCAGCCAGGCCGTAGTAGTCGGTGATGGCGCCGGCCGACTGGCTGACGAGCCCGGTGGCGCTCAGGGAGGGCTTAAGTGCGGTGTCCGCAACGTCCTTGCCCTGCGCGTCCTTGGTAAGCGTCATGGGCGTGGGATCGTAGCCGCCGAGCGGAAGCCGGTTGACGTCACCGGCCGCTTCCTGGACAGCGGCGGGATCGAAGGTGCCGTAGACCATGGCGAGCGGAGTGGCCAGCTTCTTGCCCGTTTCGAGGTTCTCCCGGTAGGAGCGCTCGTCCACGGGGTTGCGCTGGGTCTGGTCCACGGCCTCGCCGTTGGCGCTCTTCTCCGGGAGGCGGTTCACAGTGACCCACTCGCCGGGGGTGGCGGTCTTGTCCTCGGCTCCGTTGCCTGCGGTGGAGCCGTCCGAGTACTTGGGGGCGGAGGCGAAGTTGGTGCTCCAGGTTGGGGGGCTGTACAGGCCGCGGCTGAAGCTCGCCGAGTTGCCGAGCAGCTTGGAGTAGTCCGTGGACCCGGGCCAGGACAGCGCAAAGGGCGACTTGGAGACGAAGGGCAGGTAGTCCTTGTCCAGGGAGCGCTCAGCGGTGCCGACTTCCTTGACCACTTTGCCGGAGTCGTCGATCTCTTCGATTTTCACGGAGTACTTCAGGTCAACCGAAGTGCCGGAGCGGACGATCAGCGGGATGGCCTGGGAGTCCTCGGTGAGCTGGCCGTTGCGCTTGGCCTGCTGGTACTGGGTCATGATGGGAGCCCAGTACTTGAGCTTCACGCCGAGGAAGTCAGGGCCCTCCTCGAGTTCCTTCATGCCAATGCCGGTGGTGAAGAGGCTCTCCAGGTGCTGGCCGACTGCCTCGGCGCTGCGTGCGTCGGCCGGCGGCGCCTTTTCCAGGGGCGCCAGGAAGTCACCGGAGCTGCCCAGCAGGGCACGCTCGGAGACGGGGTCGACGGCGACCACGGACTCCGTGACCTCCGGAGCCATGGGCAGGGCAACAGTGAGGTTGAACAGGTTGTGCTCGGACCCTCCGGCCGGGGCCGGGAACTTGATCCCGGTCTCGCCGTCGGGACCCGCGATCTGGATGCTGTTGCCGCCCTCGACCTGCTGTTCCACGAGCTTGCCCTTGCCGAGAGAGCCCTCGGCGGTGGACTTGAAGAGGGTGTGCTGCGAGGAACCGTCGGAGCTTGTGGCGCTGGCGGTCAAACGGTACTTCTTGGGCGTGTCGCTGAGTACGGACTGCGCTTCTGGCCATTTGCTGGGGTCGGTGCCGCCGGGCTGCCCGGCGGTCGCGGTGCCGACGAGGCCGGCGTTGAAGCCCAGGTAGTCCATGGCCTCCAGGCGCGGAGTCTCGAGGTTCTGCGTCACACGCGAGACCAGGCTGATGGGCGCGGCAACAGAGGTGCCGGACAGATCCCGGATCTTCTGCAGCTGGTCGAAGCTGATTCCGCCCTGCCCGGTGGCAATCTCGGGCTGCATGAGCGAACCGTCCGAACCTGCCTTGGCCTGGACCAGGATGTCGTAGAGCCCGCGCGAGTTCTGGTCCACGGTCCGGTTCAGCGCTGCCTGCGACTGGGTCTGGACGAGGACGGACAGGCACATGGCGAAGATCAGAATTGCAGCGGTCAGCAGCAGCACTTTGCTTCTGATGAACCTCTGGACGGCGTTCATTGGGCTCCCTGAAACCTGGATTGCGTGCGCACGCCACGATGACCGCAGAATGTGGAGGTGTCCCTTGCGGGCGTGCAAAAAGTATTGGCCGGCCTGCCGGCTGGATCCTTAAATTCGAACCTAGCCATTGTACGCAGACCGGCCAATCATACTTGGCCGGGGTGAACTCCAGGGGACAAGGAGTTTACCCCGCGTTGGGGACCTGGCCGTTGCCGGCCGGTGTTCGCCGGACTAGTCCTCGAGGTCCACTTCGCGCACCATCTCGGCACCGATGCCGGCCTTGATGGCGTCCAGCACCTGCTGCGGGACGGAGCTGTCGATGGTGAGCAGCGCCAGGACCTGGCCGCCCTCCGCGTTCCGTGCCACCTGCATGCCGCCGATGTTGATGTTGTTCATGCCCAGGATGTGGCCGATGGTGCCGATGACGCCGGGACGGTCGGCGTAGGAAACCACGACGAGGTGCTCGCTGATGGGAATCTCGACGTCGTAGCCGTTCACGCCGACGAGCTTCTGCACCTGCTTGGGGCCGGTCAGGGTGCCGGCCACGGAGATCTGGGCGCCGTCGCTCAGGGCACCGCGCAGGGTCAGCACGTTGCGGTAGTCCTCGGCCTCAGGGGTGGTGATGAGGCGGACGTTGATGCCACGCTGCTCGGCGATCACGGGGGCGTTGACATAGGACACCTGCTCGGTGACGACGTCGGCGAAGATCCCTTTGAGTGCGGCGAGCTCCAGGACCTTGACGTCAAGCGCGGCGATTTCACCTGCAACCTCAACGTCGATCTGGGTTACGGAGGCGTGGGTCAGCGCCGTGAAGATGCGGCCCAGCTTCTCGATCAGCGGGATGCCCGGGCGGACGTCGGGCGCGATCACGCCGCCGGCCACGTTCACGGCGTCCGGAACCAGTTCCCCGGCGAGGGCGAGGCGGACTGACTTCGCGACGGAGACGCCGGCCTTTTCCTGTGCCTCATCGGTTGACGCGCCCAGGTGCGGGGTCACCACAACATTGTCCAGCTTGAAGAACGGCAGGTCGGTGCTGGGCTCCTGGACGAAGACGTCCACGGCGGCGCCGGCAATCTGGCGGTCCTGCAGCGCGGTGTAGAGGGCTTCCTCGTCGACGAGGCCGCCACGGGCCACGTTGATCACGTAGGCCGTGCTCTTCATTTTCCTGAAGGCGTCGGCGCCGAGCATGCCGACCGTTTCCGGTGTCTTGGGCATGTGGATGGTGATGAAGTCAGACTGCGCGAGCAGCTCGTCGAGGGTGACGAGCTTCACGCCGAGTTGGGCGGCGCGGGCGGAGGTGATGTAGGGGTCGAACGCAAGGATCTCGGTGTCGAAGCCCTGCAGGCGGGCGGCCACCAGGGCGCCGATGCGGCCCAGGCCGATGATGCCGATCTTCTTCTCGAAGAGTTCAATGCCGGTGTACTTGGAGCGCTTCCACTCGCCGTCCTTCAGGGCGGCGCTGGCCTGCGGGATGTGGCGGGCCAGGCTCAGGATGTGGCCTACGGTCAGTTCCGCGGCGGAAACGATGTTCGACGTCGGGGCGTTGACCACCATGACACCGGCCTGGGTGGCGGCCTTGATGTCGACGTTGTCCAGGCCGACACCGGCACGCGCGATGACCTTGAGGTTCTTCGCAGCGGCGATGGCCTCGGCGTCCACCTTCGTGGCGGAGCGGACCAGGATAGCGTCAACGTCCTCGATGGCAGAGAGCAGCTGGGAACGATCGGCGCCGTCGGTCTGGCGGATTTCAAAGTCCGGGCCAAGGGCCTCGATGGTGGCGGGCGAAAGTTCTTCGGCAAGCAATACTACGGGTTTTGACACAGCTGATCCTCTGCGTTGAAGTCCTGGGGGTAAATAAAGTCTAGGCGTACGGAAAGGCCGGGCTCACATTGTTAAGTGTGAACCCGGCCTCACTGTCGCTGTGAAAGGCGCAGCCTTAGCGGGCTGCAGAGCCTTCTACGTAGTCCTGGTCCTGCTGCTGCCAGGAGAACAGGGAGCGCAGCTCGCGGCCAACGCCCTCGATCGGATGGGACTCCGCCTTGGCACGCAGCTCCTTGAATTCGACGGCACCGTTGTCCTGGTCTTCGATGAAGCGCTTGGCGAAGGCACCGGACTGGACGTCTGCGAGGACGGCCTTCATGTTTTCCTTCACCTCGGGGGTGATGACGCGCGGGCCGGAGACGTAGTCGCCGTACTCTGCGGTGTCGGAAACGCTCCAGCGCTGCTTGGCGATGCCGCCTTCCCACATGAGGTCAACGATGAGCTTGAGCTCGTGCAGCACCTCGAAGTAGGCGATCTGCGGCTGGTAGCCGGCTTCGGTCAGGGTTTCGAAGCCGTACTGGACCAGCTGGGAAACGCCGCCGCACAGGACAGCCTGCTCGCCGAAGAGGTCGGTTTCGGTCTCTTCGGTGAACGTGGTCTTGATGACGCCGGCGCGGGTGCCGCCGATGGCTTTGGCGTAGGACTTGGCCAGGTCCCAGGCGGAACCGGAAGCGTCCTGCTCCACGGCGATGATGTCCGGAATGCCGCGGCCGGCTTCGAATTCGCGGCGGACCGTGTGGCCGGGGGCCTTCGGGGCGATCAGGATGACGTCAACGCCCTCCGGTGCCTCGATGTAGCCGAAGCGGATGTTGAAGCCGTGAGCGAAGGCGAGGGCCTTGCCCGGGGTCAGCTTGTCCTTGATGGAGTCGTTGAAGATCGAGCGCTGGTGCTGGTCCGGCGCCAGGATCATGATGACGTCGGCCCATTCGGCGGCGTCGGCAACGTTCTTGACCTGGAAGCCTGCGTCCTCGGCCTTGGCGATGGACTTGGAGCCTTCCTTGAGGGCGATAACAACCTCGACGCCGGAATCGCGCAGGTTCTGCGCGTGGGCGTGGCCCTGGGAGCCGTAGCCGACAATGGCAACCTTGCGGCCCTGGATGATCGACAGGTCTGCGTCGTCGTCGTAAAACATTTCAGTCACTTGCGTAACTCCTCTTGAGTGGATTTCTTGTAGATGTATTGCTTGGTGCTGCGTTTGCGGGCAATGTTTCCGCTTAGGCGGAGCGCAGCGCCCGATCACTCATGGAGCGGGATCCCCGTCCAACGGCCAAGGTGCCGGACTGCACAATTTCGCGGATACCGAAGGGCTCCAGCACTGAAAGCAGTGCCGTGAGCTTTTCGGGATGGCCAGTTGCTTCAATGACCACCGAGTCTGTGGAGACGTCGACCACTGAAGCACGGAACAGGTCTGCAGCCTGGGTCACCTGCAGACGAGTTGCGGCATCCGCACGTACCTTGACCAGGATGTGGTCGCGCTGTACGGAAGATTCGGAGGTCAGTTCAACAATCTTGATCACGTTGATCAGCTTGTTCAACTGCTTGGTGACCTGTTCGATCAGGTCACCGTCGGCGTCGACGACGACGGTCATCCGGGAGATGCCCGGAACTTCCGTCGGGCCGACGGCCAGGGAATTGATGTTGAAGGCGCGGCGGGCGAAAAGGCTGGCCACGCGGGTCAGCACACCGGGCTTGTCTTCGACCAGAACGGACAGTGTGTGGCGGCTCATGATCAGTCCTCCTCTTCCCATTCCGGGGTCATGTTGCGGGCAACCTGGATCTGGTCGTTGCTGACCCCGGCGGGCACCATCGGCCACACCATGGAGTCGGGGCTGACCACGAAGTCGATGACCACGGGGCGGTCATTGATTTCCAGCGCCTTCTGGATTGTTGCGTCGATGTCCTCGTCCCGCTCGCACCGGAAGGACGCGCACCCGTAGGCCTCGCCGAGTTTGACGAAGTCCGGGATGCGGATGGTCTCGTGGCCGGTGTTCAGGTCGGTGTTGGAGTAGCGGCCCTCGTAGAAGAGGGTCTGCCACTGGCGCACCATGCCCAGCGAGGAGTTGTTGATCACAGCAACCTTGATGGGGATGTTGTTGATGGCGCAGGTGGCCAGCTCCTGGTTGGTCATCTGGAAGCAGCCGTCGCCGTCGATGGCCCAGACCACACGGTCCGGCTCGCCGACCTTGGCGCCCATGGCAGCGGGAACGGCGTAGCCCATGGTGCCGGCACCGCCGGAGTTCAGCCAGGCATGCGGACGCTCGTACTTGATGAACTGTGCAGCCCACATCTGGTGCTGGCCCACACCGGCAACGTAGATGCCCTCCGGGCCCGTGAGGGCGCCGATGCGTTCGATGACGCGCTGAGGTGCGCTGAGCCCGTCTTCGGGCTCGGTCCATCCCAGCGGATACGTTTCCTTCAGGTTGTTCAGGAAGGCCCACCAGCTGGCCAGGTCCGGGGTTCCGGATGTGCCGAACTGGGTCCGGACGGCTTCGGTCAGTTCCGGAATGATCTCCTTGACGGAGCCGACGATGGGAACATCGGCGGTGCGGTTCTTGGAGATTTCCGCGGGGTCGATGTCCGCGTGGATGACCTTGGCGTTGGGCGCGAAGGTCTTCAGGACGCCGGTGACGCGGTCGTCAAAGCGCGCACCCAGGGTCACCAGCAGGTCCGCCTGCTGCAGCGCGGTCACGGCCGAGACCGTGCCGTGCATGCCGGGCATGCCCACGTGCTGCGGGTGCGAATCCGGGAAGACGCCGCGGGCCATGAGAGTCGTCACCACGGGGGCGCCGGTGAGTTCGGCCAGCTCGCGGAGTTCGGCCGCGGCATGGGCCTTGGACACACCGCCGCCCACGTACAGCACGGGCTTGCTGGCGGCCGAGATCAGCTTGGCGGCCTCGCGGACCTGCTTGTTGTGGCCGCGGACCACGGGGCGGTAGCCCGGCAGGTCGATCTTGGGCGGCCAGGAGAACGTCATCTGCCCCTGCTGGGCGTCCTTGGCGACGTCAACAAGGACCGGGCCCGGACGTCCGGTCGAGGCGAGGTGGAAGGCCTCGGCCATGACGTGGGGAATGTCGTTGGGGTCCGTCACCAGGAACGAGTGCTTGGTGATGGGCATGGTGATGCCCACGATGTCGGCTTCCTGAAAGGCATCGGTGCCGATCACTCCGCTGGATACCTGGCCGGTGATGGCCACGAGCGGAACGGAATCCATGTGCGCATCCATGATGGCGGTGACGAGGTTGGTGGCACCCGGGCCCGAGGTGGCGATGCAGACGCCCACCCGCCCGGTGACCATGGCGTAGCCTTGCGCGGCGTGGCCGGCTCCCTGTTCGTGACGGACCAGAACGTGGTTCATTCTGGAGGCCATCAAGGGGTCGTAGGTGGGCAGGATCGCGCCACCGGGCAAACCGAAAATGTCGTCGACGCCGAGTTCTTCGAGCGAACGGACAATTGCTTCTGAGCCGGTCATCACCGTCGGGGGTACGACGTTGTTCGGCCCAAGGACAGGAGAGGCGGCTGCAGCAGTGTCGACCCCGGCCTCGGCCGGCTTGTCGACGCGTTCCGGAGCCTTGGCGGCTCCAGCGGACTTTGAAGCCATCAGCGAGGGGCTGATGGGCGATCCTTTGCTCATCGAACTCTTCCTTAGTGGATCTTGAATTGGTGTGGTGCTAGGGAAAACTGAACGTTCCGTCCCGCCCGGAAAATAAAAAAACCCCTCAGCCTGGTGGCTTTTCGAGGGGTTGCGCGTGACAGTTCGTTACCAGTCGGGCTATGGAGCCACGCGCTTGGTAAGTACGACGACGGCGCCGACGGTAACGAATGCGATCATGCGTTCAGTTTTCCCTCTAAGTGAGATACGTGTCAACGAGCACGGCCCGCGTCTCACAGTGTGGACTCCATTGTCCACGGGCCGAACAGGTTCGGCCCGTTACTCCCAACGATATCCCCCCGAACAAACCCCCGCACATGCGGGCAGGGCTTAATAAGGGTGATGCCGAGGGGCCCCTTGCGGGAGGCGCTCAGCGCCGCCCGCAAGGGCAAGGTATCACCCGCAATATGCACCTGTGCTGGCGCTGTGCACCAGCTTGGCGTACTTGGCCAGGACGCCCTTGGTGAACTTGGCCGGCAGCGGTGCCCAGCCTTCCTTGCGGTCTTCGAGTTCTGCGTCGTCAACGAGCAGGTCGAAGGTGCGCGCTGCGATGTCCACGCGGATCCGGTCGCCGTCCTTCACGAAGGCGATGGGGCCGCCGTCGACCGCTTCGGGGGCGACGTGGCCGATGCAGAGGCCGGTGGTGCCGCCGGAGAAGCGGCCATCGGTGAGCAGCAGGACATCCTTGCCCAGGCCCGCACCCTTGATGGCACCGGTGATGGCGAGCATCTCGCGCATGCCCGGACCGCCCTTGGGGCCTTCGTAGCGGATCACCACGACGTCGCCCTTCTGGATCTCGCCGTTGTCCAGCGCGTCCAGGGCGCCCTGTTCACGCTCGAATACCCGGGCGCTGCCTTCGAAGACGTCGGCGTCGAAGCCGGCGCTCTTCACCACGGCACCCTCGGGGGCGAGCGAGCCGTGCAGGATGGTGATGCCGCCGGTCTTGTGGATCGGGTTGTCCAGCGCGCGCAGGATCTTGCCGTCCAGGTCCGGCGGGTTGATCGCAGCCAGGTTCTCGGCAACAGTCTTGCCGGTGACGGTGAGGCAGTCGCCGTGCAGCAGCCCGGCATCGAGCAGCGCACGCATGATGACCGGAACGCCGCCGATCTTGTCGACGTCCGTCATGACATAACGGCCGAACGGCTTCAGGTCGCCCAGGTGCGGGATCTTGTCGCCGATCCGGTTGAAGTCGTCCAGGGTCAGTTCGACCTCTGCCTCGCGGGCGATGGCCAGCAGGTGCAGGACGGCGTTGGTGGAGCCGCCGAATGCCATGGTCACGGCAATGGCGTTTTCGAAAGCCTTCTTGGTCATGATGTCGCGGGCTGTGATGCCGAGGCGCAGCAGGTTGACCACTGCTTCGCCGGACTTGCGGGCGAACTCATCACGACGGCGGTCTGCCGAGGGCGGAGCCGCGGAGCCCGGGAGGGACATGCCCAGGGCCTCGCCGATGCAGGCCATGGTGTTGGCGGTGTACATGCCGCCACAGGCGCCTTCGCCGGGACAGATGGCCTTCTCGATGCGGGTGAGGTCCTCCATGCTCATCTTGCCGGCAGCGCACGCCCCGACGGCTTCGAAGGCGTCGATCAGGGTGACTTCCTTTTCGGAGCCGTCCTCAAGCTTGACCCAACCCGGCATGATGGAGCCGGCGTACAGGAACACACTGGCGAGGTCCAGGCGCGCGGCGGCCATGAGCATGCCCGGGAGGGACTTGTCGCATCCGGCCAGCAGCACGGAGCCGTCGATGCGCTCTGCCTGCATGACGGTTTCCACGGAGTCGGCGATGACTTCGCGGGAGACCAGGGAGAAGTGCATGCCCTCGTGGCCCATGGAGATGCCGTCGGAAACGGAGATGGTGCCGAACTGCATCGGGAACCCGCCGCCGGCGTGGACGCCTTCCTTGGCTCCCTGGGCCAGCCGGTTCAGGGACAGGTTGCAGGGAGTGATTTCATTCCAGGAGCTCGCGACGCCGATCTGGGGCTTGGCGAAGTCGTCGTCGCCCATGCCCACGGCCCGGAACATTCCACGTGCCGGAGCTGCGTGAATGCCATCGGTGACAATCCGGCTCCGGGGCTTGATGTCAGGCTTGTTATCGGTTGCGATCTGGGTGTCCTCACTCATGGGTCAAAGTCTATGACTCCTGAAAGGCCGCCCACGACCGGAACGGGCCGGTTTGGCCCAATTTTCAGAAAATTTCGATCAAATGGTGGACTTGGGTCTCACATTCTGGAACATGGAGCCTCCGTGCCCTCTGCCCCGCTGGCGTTGACAAGCCTAGACAGCCCTATTGACAGAGACGTACCGTCAAGCAACGGCAACCTCGTGTGACGGATGAAAGGTTTTGCTATGGAGTGGATTATCTGGGTCATTGTCATTGTTTTGGTCATCGCCATCGCTTGGTGGCTGCTGAACCGGAAGTCACGGGGAACGGCATCCGGCGCGGCCCGGACCGAACAGGTGATGTCCCCTGCCGGAACCGCTTCCGCAGCATCAAACGGAACGGAAGCGACGCCGTCGGCCGCTTCTGCCGCTGCAGCAGCGGTGGGGCCTCCGTCAGACACCAGCCGGACCGTACCGGAAACAGGCCGCCTGGCCGAGCCGGACACCGAACCGGACTTAGGGCCAGGGCCGGCAGCCGCGAAAGCCGCGCCGCCTGCGGGCCAGCCGACCCCCGCCGCCACTCGCCTGGACCCCGAGGACGTGGAACCGGACATCGAGTCCTGGGAAGCCGCCACCGCCCGTCCCTCCTCGGCGCGGCCCGCCGGAGGGGACGTTGACGACTGGGACGACGACGGGGACAAGGCCGAATGGGATGCCCAGTGGTCGGAGGCGGGCAGTTCCACCCCCCAGGCCGCGGCGCAGCCTGCCACCCCGACGCACCACCCCGAGTACACGGACCCGCACTCCCCCACCCTGCCGGGCGCGGAATCGGCCGCGGCCGAAGCCCTGGACGCCGAGGCTGAAACCCAGCAGCGGATCCAGTCCTCCGCTGCGACGGAAGCCGGGGCCAGCCACGATGCCCCACCCCATCACCGCGAACCCCAGCCTCATCACCTCGAACAGGGCTTCGGTGCAGAACGGGGATTCGGCGAACAGCCCATCCCCCACAGGCAGGCCTCCGGCGAAGGCTCAGAAGCCGCGGCGGACCAGCCGTACGGCGAGGGTTCGGCCTCGCCGGCCGCGGACGGCAGCGCCCCGGACGGATACGCCGTCAAGGGCGACGTCAGCGCCATGACCTATTACGACGAAGACAGCGCCGGCTACCAGGACGCCAGGGCGGAAGTCTGGTTCCTTTCCCCGGCGCACGCCGAGGCTGCCGGGTTCCGGGCGCCGCGCCGGTCCCGGCGCTAACACCGCCCAGGCGGCGGCAGACTGCGGCCGGAGGAAGGGCATGACACGCAACCACCCCGAAAAGCCCGCCACGGCGGCCGCCGCTGTGCCCCTGGCTGTGACCGCCCTGGCATTGTCTGCCCTGACGTTGTCGCTGTCCGGCTGCACGGGCGACGGCGGTCAGCCCGCCCCGGGCACCGGCACACCAGTGACCGGCACCTCGGGAACCGGCTCCACTTCGGGAACAAGTGCGCCGGCCGCGTCCAGCACGGCAGCCCCGTCGGCGCGGCGGGCGCCGGAAGTGCTGAGCAGGATCGAGGGACTGCAGATTCCTTGGTCGACGGTGTTCCTGCCGGACGGCACAGCAGTTATTTCCGAACGCGATTCCGCCCTGCTCAAGTCCGTGACGGACGGCAAGGTCAGCACCATCGGTTCCGTTCCCGGCGTCGTTCCGGGCGGTGAAGGCGGGCTGCTGGGCCTGGCGTTGTCGCCCGGCTTTGCCTCGGACCACTACCTCTATGCCTACTTCACTTCGGCCGAGGACAACCGGATTGCCCGCATGCGCCTGGAAGGTACCGGGGCAGCCGGCGGCGGGGGCCTCCGGCTGGGTGAGCCGGAGGTGATCTTCTCCGGCATGTCCAAGGCCTCCACCCACAACGGCGGCAGGATCCGCTTTGGCCCGGACGGCTTCCTCTACGTCGGCACGGGCGACTCGCAGCGCCGGGAGCAGCCGCAGGACCGGAATGCCCTGGGCGGCAAGATACTGCGGCTCACCAAGGACGGCGCCCCCGCTCCCGGCAATCCCTTCCCGAACAACCCCGTCTACAGCCTCGGGCACCGGAACGTCCAGGGCCTGGCGTGGGACAGTCAGGGCAGGCTCTGGGCCAGCGAATTCGGACCCGACGTCAACGACGAACTCAACCTGATCCAGCCCGGCGGAAATTATGGGTGGCCCGAAGTCACCGGGGCACCCCACCGGGACGGATTCATTGATGCCAAGGTCGTCTGGCCCTCCACGGCGGACTCCTCGCCCAGCGGACTGGAAATCACCGGCAACACGGCCTACCTTGGCGCGCTGAGGGGCCAGCGCATCTGGACCGTCCCGCTCGACGGTGAAAACGCCGGCAATCCTGTGGGCTATTTCACGCGGCAGTTTGGGCGGATCAGGAACGTTTCGCTGGCCCCTAACGGCGATTTATGGGCCCTCAGCAACAACCAAATCCCTGATTTCGCGCTGATTTTGCGGCTTCCACGCTAAGTGGCACGTCCCGGCCACCTCGATTTCGCACTGGCCAAAACTTCGTGTAGAGTCTTATGTCGTTGCGGAGGTCAACGAGGGAAACAAAAAGCCCACAGATGACCGAAACAGCAGATGCACCTCTAGCTCAATTGGCAGAGCAATTGACTCTTAATCAATGGGTTCCGGGTTCAAGTCCCGGGGGGTGCACCACTCCCGAAGCCCCGTCTTCAAGGCCACAAGCCTGAAGGCGGGGCTTTGTCGTTTCCCGGAAAGTGGCTGCGCCGGGAGCGGTGTTGTCATCGCCAAAACTTCGTGTAGAGTTTCATGTCGTTGCGGACGTCAACGAGGGAATCAAAAGCCCGCGGATGAACGAAACAACAGATGCACCTCTAGCTCAATTGGCAGAGCAATTGACTCTTAATCAATGGGTTCCGGGTTCAAGTCCCGGGGGGTGCACCACCGAAGCCCCGCCTTCAGGCCCCAAGCCTAAAGGCGGGGCTTTGCCGTTCATGCAATATTGCTGGCGCGGCAGGAACCACCGGCCGAAGCGACCGTTGCCTGCGGCTTGGCGGCCCCGCGGGCGGCTTCCCGGCTTCAGGCTCCCCCGGCATCCGGAGCGCTGCCGGAAGAACCCCTAACCTGCAGCTCGCTGCTGACCAAATGCTTCCGGCCCGGCAAGTCAGGGTTGCCCAGCCGCTCCAGTATGTACTTGCCGGCTTGCACCCCCACCGCAAGATTGCCGTTGTCCACTGAGGTCAGGGACAGGTGGCGAATGCGCGCCAGATACGTGTTGTCGTAGCCAACCAGGGAGATGTCACCCGGAACTGTCGCGCCCGCGTCGGCGGCGGCGGACAGCACGCCGATGCAGGCGATGTCATTGAAGGCAAAAATCGCCGTTGGCGGAGCATCGGCTGTCAGCAGTGTCCGGGCCGCGCTGTAGCCACTTTCCTCGCTCATGCCGCCCGCCACCGTGTGCGGTTCCAAGCCAGCCGCCTGCATCGCCTGCTCGTAACCCGCCCGCCGCAGGCGCCCGATCTCATCGGGGCCCTGGAGATGGGCAATGCGTTTGTGCCCGAGCGCAATGAGATGCTCGGTGGCCTTCCGCGCACCCGCAACGTCGTCGTTGACCACAACGTCCACGCCCGGCAACTCCGGATCAAGGGTGCCCGCCAGCACCACAGGAACCACGGCAGAGGCGGCCCTGATTGCGACGGACTCCGTGGTGGTTCCCACAACCACCAACCCGTCAATCCGCTGCTCCAGCAGCGCCTCGACAGACGCGCGGCCGATCCTGTGGTCTGTATAGGAGTCGGCAAGGACGGGCGAAACTCCGGCAGCGTGCAGGGATGCGGAGAGACCTTCAAGGAGCTCGATGAACCAGGGGTTCCGGAGATCGTTGAGCAAGACGCCAACGGTCCCCGTGCGCGGCATCGAGAGCCCGCGGGCTAGTTTGTTGGGCCGGTAACCCAGTTCGTCCATCGCTGCAAGCACCGCCCGCCGTCGGGCATCACTGACGTTCCCGGAACCCTGCAGAACCAGCGAGACGAGGGACTTGGACACCCCGGCCCGGTCTGCCACATCGCGGATCGTGGGCTTGGCCGCGGGCAGGCCGCTGTTGGGGAACGATGGGCTCACGGGGCTCCTCTTCAAGTCATGGCAGCCTGCTGCCGGTCCCGTACCAGCCTAAAGGGTTGACGAACCGGGCTCTTGCCATTCAGTATGGACCGGTCCAAGAAAATTCCAAAAAATCAAAAGAGGATCCTCATGAGTGAACCGCACGCACGGCAGCTGGTGGCCGGAATGGTTGGTGGCGGCACAGGGGCAGACATCGGCAAGACGCACCGCCGCGCGATGCGCCTGGATGGCGAATTCGACCTTCAGGCCGGAGTCTTTGGCCGCGATCAGGACCGCTCCGCTGCCCTGGCGTCCCAGCTGGGCATCCCGAAGGACCGGCACTATGCTGACTACCGCACGATGGCGGACAAGGAAGCAACCCGGGAGGACGGCGTCGACGTGGTGGTTGTTGCCACCCCGAACGACAGTCACTTCGAGATCGCCCGCACTTTTCTCCAGGCCGGAATCTCCGTTGTGTGCGAGAAGCCACTGACCTGCGATTCAGTGACCGCGGCGGAACTGGTGCGGATCGCCGCCGACAATGACGCCGTCCTGGCGGTTCCCCACTGCTATTCGGCCTACGCCATGGTGCGCCAGGCGGCCCGGATGGTACGGGACGGGCAGCTGGGAACCGTGACGTTCGCAGACGTGGAGCACGCCTCCGGATGGGCGGCTTCTCCCCTGGAGCAAGGCGGCCACAAGCAGGCCACCTGGCGGACGGACCCGGACATCGCAGGCTTCCCCAGCGTCGTTGGCGACCTCGGTACGCACGGCTTCCACCTGCTTCGCTACATCACCGGGCTCGAGGCCGAGAGGGTATCGGGACGGCTGAAGACCCTCGTTCCGGGCAGGCGGGTGTTCGACCATTCGACAGTCGAACTGCAGCTCACCGGTGAGGTTCCGGGCCGTCTGTGGGCCAGCATGGCCGCCGCCGGCCACAACCACGGCCTGCGCATCCGGGTCTTCGGCACGAAGGGAAACCTCGAGTGGCAGCATGAGGACCCCCATCACCTGACGGTCCAGGGCCTGGACGGGACCACCACGGTGCTGGCGGAAGGGCTCAGCACCCTCTCAGAGGACGCCTCCCGGCTCACCAGGGTGGGGCTGGGCCATCCTGAAGGGTTCCTCGAGGCCTTTGCCAACTTCTACCGCGACTTGGCCGCCGAACTGCGCGCCCGCAGGGACGGCACCCTGCCGGAGACCCGGGAATTGTCCTTTCCCACGGGACACGACGGCCTTGTTGGCGTCAGGTTCGTCGAGGCGGTCGCCGCCTCACATGCGCAGGATGCCGCCTGGGTAACCCCGGCAGGTGCCGCGGAGAAGGCAGGAGTCTGACGATGCAGCGCTTCGCACTCCTCGGGGCAGGCTTCATCGGCTCCGTTCACGCCGGCAACCTCGCAGCCCATCGCGATGTTGATTTTGAGCTGGTCTTCGATGTTGACCAGGACCGGGCGAAGGCTCTGGCCGCCGCACATGGCGCACGCGCTGCCGCTGATCTGGCAGAGGTGTTCGACTCCGCTGCCATCGACGCGGTGTTCATCGCTTCCTCCACGGACACCCATTCCGCGCACCTGCGCCGCGCCGCTGAGGCCGGTTTAGCAGTGCTCTGCGAAAAACCGATCGACCTGGACCTCGGGCACGCCCGGGAGACTGCTGCCTTTGCCGCCAGGCGCGGGGTGCCGGTCATGGTGGACTTCAACCGCCGCTTCGACCGTGACTACGCCGAGCTCAAACGGATAGTTGATGCAGGGGAAATTGGTGCAGTGGAACTCATCCAGCTCACCAGCCGCGGCCCGGCCATGCCGCCGCTCTCATACATCGCCACGTCGGGCGGACAGATGCGCGACCAGACCGTCCACTTTTTCGATCTGGTCCGCTGGCTGACGGAAGCGGACCCCGTTGAGGTCTTCGCCACCGGATCAGCCCTCGCCGAGCCGCGGCTGGCCGAATACGGCGATGTGGATACCTCCGTGGTGTCGCTGCGCCTGCCCGGCGGCGCCCTGGTCCAGATCGACTGCGCGCGCCGCACCGGTTACGGCTATGACGAGCGGATCGAAATCATGGGATCTGAGGGCATGGCCAAGGCCGGCCGGCACCGTACCGGCGCGGTGTCCCGCTATTACTCCGGCAAGGTGGTGGACGATGGAATGCATCCGGGCTGGTTTGAGCGGGTCCAGCCGACCTACGCCGCAGCCCTGGGCCACTTCGTGGCCGCCCTGGAGAACAGAACAGCCGACGGCGGTTCAGGCGTCACGCCGTCACTCGAGGATGGCCTGAAGGCGCAGGCCATCGCTGAAGCGGCAACGCTGTCCCTGCGCACCGGGAAATCCGAAACAATCCAGTACTGATTCGAGACAGGTGCCGGCCCTGCACCCGCGGCGCAGGACCGGCACCTGAGGCCTACCCTATTTCTGAACGGCTGCCCCGCCAGGTGTTGCCAGCTGCCGTGCCTGGCCGCGGTTCCGTGACTTGGCGGGAGCATGGGCAATCAAGGCCATCGTCGCACCGATGAGGACGAGGTTCTTCATGACGAACTCACCATCCGCCGTCAGGAGCAGCGGGTCGTTATTGGTAAACATCAGCCCGGGCAGCATCACGAAGGTCAGGAACGTTCCGCCAAGGTGCGCCGCGAGGACCGGGAGCGCCAGGCGAAGGGCCACCCCGGTGACGAGCGCCGCACCGAGCAGCACTTCAACTGCACCCAGAACAGGCACCGCCATGTGCGGGTCTGCCCAGGGAATGGTCCCGGCGACCATATCGCCAACCGGCGATACGCCTGCCACTTTCAGTGCACCGAACCACGTAAACAGGACTCCCAGCAGAATACGCAGAGAGGGCAACGCCGCCGGGCGCAGCACCCGGACGAGGCGGGCATCGGCAGCACCCCCAAGACGCACCAGCAGCCCGCCCCCGCGCAGCAAAGTTTTCATCGGATACCTCCCTGACCTTGGGGACAGCCGCCTCCCCGCCTATTGGATGCAGGGAGGCTATGGGAGGGCCCTTGTGGTTTCCTTTGGCACGCAGGCGCGGGGCGGGTCCCCGCAGGTGCCAGGCCCGGCTCTTCCCGCGTCAGCCCACCGTCTGGAGCGCGACCCGCACCGGCTCCCCGGACTGCAGCGACGCCTGGGCGGCGTCCGCCACCATTGACGCTGCGACGGCGTCCTCCGGCGTGCACGGGTTCTGCCGCTTCCCCAGCACCAGTTCCACGAACGCCGCCATCTCGGCACGGTACGCCGTGTGGAACCGCTCGGCGAACGTCCTGTGCGGCGGCCCCGCCGGGAAACCCACTCCGGGTTCGGCGGAGGTCATCGCCATCTGCTCATCCATCCCCACCATGACAGACCCTGCGGACCCCTGGAGTTCCAGCCGGACGTCGTGTCCTGCCCCGTTGTAGCGGGTGGCCGAGACGGTGCCCACGCTGCCGTCGTCGAACGTCACCACGGCCAGTGCCGTATCCACGTCGCCGACGGCGCCGATTGCGGGGTCACCGTTGTTTGAACCCCTGGCAAAAACCTCCACTATTTCCTTGCCGGTGAGCCACCGGAGGATGTCGAAATCGTGGACGGAGCAGTCCCGGAACAGCCCGCCCGACGTCGCCAGGAACTCCACCGGAGGCGGCGTCATGTCGCAGGTCACCGCCCTGACCGTGTGGAGCCATCCCAGCTCTCCTGCATCGAAGGCGCGCTTGGCTTCCAGGTAGCCCGGATCGAACCGGCGCTGGTGTCCGATCTGCACAGTGCCGCCTGAGGCCCGGATATGCTCGAGGACAGGCAATGATTCCTCGACGTTGAGGGCGACGGGCTTTTCGCAGAACACCGGGATCCCGGCGTCCACTCCGGCCTTGATCAGGTCCGGATGCGTGGCCGTTCCGGTGGCGATGACCAGCCCGTCGATGCCGGACTCAAGCACGGCTTCAACGGAAGGAAGGAACCCGGCGCCGATTCCGCCGGCCAGCGACCGGGCGTGTTCTGCGGCAACGTCGGTCAGCCTGAGCTGCACCCCGGTGCCCTGCGGCCCCATCAGCTCATTCAGGCCAGCGATGTTCCGGGCGTGCATGGCGCCGATTCGGCCCACTCCCACCAGTCCAAGAGTTACTTCTTTCATGCCGCTACTTTGCACGGCTCCCCTACTGCGACGCCCGGCCGGTCTCGGCCCCGGAGTCAGTCACGTCGGCGACTTCTGCCTGGACTTCCTTAACGATGTCGCTGTGGCCGCCGAGCTGTTCGAGTTCGTGGGCGAGTTCGGCCAGTTCGGCGCCGCCGGCCATCTGGGCGGTCAGCTCGTCGATGGTGATGTCCTTCTTCTCGTAATAGCCGATCGACTTGCCGCGCTTGAGCAGCAGGAACCGGTCCCCCACCGGGAAGGCGTGGTGCGGGTTGTGCGTGATGAAGATAACCCCGAGCCCGCGGTCACGGGCCTGCAGGATGTACCGCAGGACGACGCCGGACTGCTTCACGCCCAGCGCGGCGGTGGGTTCGTCCAGGATCAGGACCTTCGCGCCGAAGTACACGGCCCGCGCGATCGCCACACACTGGCGTTCACCGCCGGAGAGCTGCCCGATGGGCTGCTCAACATCGCGCAGGTCGATGCCCATGTCCGCCAGTTCCTTCTTGGTGATGTCCCTCATCTGCTGCACGTCCATGCGGCGGAACGGCCCCGCCCCGGTGGTCAGTTCGGAGCCGAGGAAGAAGTTCCGCCAGATCGGCATCAGGGGGACCACGGCCAGATCCTGGTACACGGTGGCGATGCCGGCATCGAGCGCCTCACGCGGGGAACTGAACTTCCTTTCCTCCCCCATAATCTGCAGCACGCCCGCGTCATGCTGGTGCAGGCCGGCGATGATCTTGATCAGCGTGGACTTGCCCGCGCCGTTGTCCCCCAGCACGCAGGTGACACGGCCGTTGTCCACGGCCATGGTCACATCGCTCAGGGCGATGACGTTCCCGTAGTGCTTGCCCACGTTCTCCAGGGAGAGCAGGTGCACCGGGGTGTGGGTCAGCGGGTCTTTTTCGTCTTTCAGCAGCGTCTGCTGGTCGATCTGGTGTGCATTCATTGGTCCGGGCCCTTTACTTCAGTTCCGCGCGGCGCTTGACGATCAGGTTGACGATGGTGGCCAGCAGCAGCATCAGGCCCAGGAAGAACTTGAACCAGTCCGGGTTCCACTGCGCGTACACGATGCCCTTGTTCGCCATGCCGAAGATGAACGCACCGATCGCACCGCCCACGGCCGAACCGTACCCGCCGGTGAGCAGGCACCCGCCAATCACCGCGGCGATGATGTAGAGGAACTCGTTGCCCACACCCTCACCGGACTGCACGGCATCGAACGCGAACAGGTTGTGCATCCCCAGGATCCAGCCACAGAACCCCACGGCCATGAACAAACCGATCTTGGTCTTGGTCACCGGCACACCCACGGCGCGGGCGGCGTTTGCGTCGCCGCCGGCCGCGAAAATCCAGTTACCCACCCGCGTGCGCAGCAGCACCCACGACGCCACCGCCACCAGGGCAATCCAGATGAACACCGTGATCTTGACCTCGACCCCGCCCAGCGTCACTGAGGAGGCGAAGATGGCCTGGGCCGAAGAGAACCCGTCCATGGTGGAGATCGACGGCGAGGATACCGAGCCGCCGATCAGCCGGGTCAGGCCAAGGTTGAGGCCGGTCAGCATCAGGAACGTCGCGAGGGTGACGATGAAGCTGGGCAGCTTGGTCTTGATCAGGATCCACCCGTTAATGAAGCCAATGCCCAGCGACACCACCAGGGCCAGGCCGACGCCGACCCACACGTTGGTGCTGAAGTACCAGCTGAACAGGGACGCCGTCAGCGCCGAACTGATCACCGCGACGCCCGTGGACAGGTCAAACTCGCCGCCGATCATCAACAGCGACACGCCCACCGCCATGATGCCGATGGTCGAGGAACCGTACAGCACCGTGGCGAACGCATTCGGCTGGATGAAGGTCTGGGACACGGAAGCGAAAAACACGAACAGAACGATCGCGCCGACAAGGGCGCCCACTTCGGGACGGCCCAACAGTTTCTGCAGCGGATTGCGCCGGCCGACTCGCTCGTCGGTCACCGCCGGCTTGGTAATGGTCGGGGTCATGGTCATTGGAATGCTCCTTGCTGCCCGGTCCGGCGTCTCCACCAAACCGGGCTGGCGGGCTGCTAGCGGATGCCCTGCTGGGCGAATGTGAGGGCGTTGGCTGCTCCGGCCTTGTCCACGATGGTGGGGCCGGTCAGGACGGGCTGGCCGCCGCCGAGTTTGAAGCCGCCGCGCTTGGCCTGCCACAGTGCGTCCACCGAGCCATAGCCCTGAAGCCAGGGTTGCTGGTCAACGGTGAATTCAACGGCGCCGTCGGCAATCTTCTGGGCGAGCTCGGCGTTCATGTCAAAGGAGGCCACCTTGGCCTTGCTGCCGGCCGTGGTCACCGCCTTGAGGATGGTCAGCGTGTAGGGCGCACCCAGCCCGATGATGACGTCGGCGTCAGCGGTTGCCTGCAGTTTGGCGGTCACGGTGGAGGACACCTGGGTCATGTCGGTACCCTGCACGTACAGGATCTCGGTTGCCGGAACCTTTGACTTCACACCTGCGCAGCGGGCTTCGAGACCGACATGTCCCTGCTCCTGGATGACACAGACGGGGTGCTTGAGTCCGAGGGAGTTGAGCTTGTCGCCCACCGCTTCGCCGGCGAGCTTCTCATTCGAACCAAAGTGCGTGAAGGCGCCCAGCTGGGCGAAGACAGATTCACCGGCGTTGAGGCTCACCACCGGAATGCCGGCGTCCGTGGCCTTCTTCAAGGCGTCCTTCAGGGCGTCCGGCTTGGCCAGGGTCACTGCAATGCCGTCCACCTTCTGGTCTACGGCCTGCTGGATCAGCTGGGCCTGACGGCCGCCTTCAGGGTCAGAGGTGTACAGCAGCTCAACATTGTCCTTGGCTGCGGCTTCCTCAGCGCCCTTGCGGACAATGTCCCAGAAGGTGTCTCCGGGAGCGGCGTGCGTGATAAGGGCCACCTTGATACGCGGTGTCGACGCAGCCTGGCCGCCGGCCCCGGCGTTTGCATTCTCCGCTGGCCTGCCTCCGCTGCTTGAGCAAGCGCTGAGAGCCATCATCGGCACGATGGCGGCAACCAGCGCCGCCTTCCGCCATGAAAATTTATTCACCGAAAATCTCCTTTGATCCGGGCTCCGGCCCTGCCACGTCGCAGCAGCCGAAATGTTGATATCTCCGATCATCGTGACTCGGATCACTCTTGTCAATGTTTGTCCTAACATTAGGACGATAATAGTTTTATAGCTCGACTATCCGGCCACGAAGGCCTGCCGGAACGCAGCGAGCGCCCGATCCCCCGACGCCACCCCCGGCCCAGCCGAGGCGCCCGCTTCCAGTCCAATGACTCCGGAGTACCCGGCGTCGGCGAGCGCCCTGGCCACGGCGCTGTAGTTGATCTCCCCCGTTCCGGGCTCGAACCGGCCCGGCACGTCGGCCACCTGGATTTCCCCGATCCACGGTAGAGCTCCGCGGACAAGTTCAATCAGGTTTCCTTCACCGATTTGGGCGTGGTAGAGATCCAGCATCATCCTCACGTGCGGATGGTCAGCTGCGGACACCAGCGCCAGGGTGTCCTTGGCCCGGGCCAGCGGTATGCCCGGGTGGTCCAGAACCGTGTTGAGGTTTTCAAGCGCAAAGACCACGCCATGCCGTTCACCAAGCCGGCCCAGCCGCTCCAGTGTGCGCTGGCCCGTCAGCCACATCTGTCCGGTGGAGCGGTGGAGCGGCCGAACGGCGACCCCGCCTTCCCCAAGTTCCGCCGGATGCACAACCATCCGCTCGACACCCAGCTCGAGCGCCGTCGGGATGAGTTTCTCCGCCGATTCAACAACCCGGTCCGCAGTGTCCGGGTCAGTGAGGCTGCCGCCGAAGTAGCCGCTCATGGAGGAAAAGCGTGCACCCGTTGCGGCCAGTGCCGAGATGTCCCGGTCCCGCGTGTCCCAGAGCTCCACCTCGAACCCCTGCCCATGAATGCGCTGGACCCGCTCAAGCAGGGGCAACTCGCCGTAGATCATCTCGGCGCATGCTGCCAGCCGGAAGCTCATGCGCCCGGCCCCGCGGAGTGCAGCGCCGAGGAGTGCAGCCCTGGCTCGGCTGCCTGCAGGTGCGCCACAGCCGAAACGTCCACCGGGAGGCCACTCTCGTGCGACCGGATCGCCGCCAGTGCCACCGCGAGCGCGTTGCGGGCATCGATGCCGCCAGGTACCGCCACATCGCCCGGTGCGCGTCCGGCCCGGCGGGCAGCAATGCCGTCGACGAACCGGGAGAGTTCGGCGGTATATGCGTCATGGAAGAGATCAATGTTCAGCCGCACGGTATCCGAGGCAACGCCCGCGGCCGTGTAGCTCACAGCGCTCGATGCCTGCGGCCCGCCTGCAGTGACCATGCCGGCCGACCCGAAGACTTCACCCCGCACGTCGTAGCCATACAGGGCATTGAAGTTGGCTTCGGCCACCGCAATGGCCCCGTTGCTGTAGGTCACCGTGACCACCGCAGTATCCAGCAGTCCTCCGGCTTTCGCTTCGGGGGCGACCAGTGCGTCGGCCACTGCATGCACCTTCACCGGAACCGCGCCCGGGTTCAGCCAGTTCAGGGTGTCGAAATCATGGATCAGCGTTTCCAGAAAGATCGTACCGGGCGCGATCCGCTCGGGGGAGGCGATTCCGGCAGCGGTGCCCGGGTCCCGGGTCAGGGACCTCAGGAGCTGCGGGGTGCCTACTGCACCCTCGTCGATAAGTTTCCTTGCGGCCGCGAAGTCCGCCGCGAAGCGCCTGTTGAAGCCAAACTGGACATTGACCCCGGCGGCGTCTGCAGCGGCCATCGCCTCGTCCAGTTCTTCGACGGTGCGGCCACCCGGCTTTTCGCAGAACACGTCCTTCCCCGCCCCGGCCGCAGCTGCGATAAGGGCTGAATGGAACCTTGCCGGCGATGCCACCAGGACGCCATCAATGTCGGGGTCGTTAATCACGTCCGCCGGATCTGCGGTGATCCTGGCGACGCCGAGCTTGCCTGCCAAGGCCTCGGCGGCGGGAAGGGCGGGGTCAGCGATGGCATCCAGCCGTGCATGGGGAATCCGCCGGGCCACTGACTCGGCATGGAAGGCGCCGATCCAGCCGGCTCCAATCAGGCCGAGGCGGACGGGGTGATTGTCACCCGCTGGTTGCTGTACGTAGGTCATGTTTCAATCCTCTCCTCACGGTCCTAGATCGTTCTAGTGGACTGATGGTGGCATAGGTTCTGGCTTTGTGTCTAGATCGTTCTATAGACTGCTGGCAGGAAGGAGGCACATGACTGAACAACAGCGGCGCCCCACCCTGGTTGACGTGGCCGAGGCGGCCGGCGTGTCACGCGCCCTGGTTTCCATCGTGATGCGCGGCGCCCCGGGCGCGGCAGAAGCCACGAGGCAGAAAGTGCTCGACGCCGCACGCGAGCTCGGCTACCGGCCAGACAGCCGTGCGCGGCTGCTGCGCAGCACCCGGACCAAACTCCTGGGCCTCAGCTTCTCGACAGCCCACTCGTTCCACGCCGAAATTGTGGACGCCGCGTACGCCGAGGCCGGCGCCAGGGGCTACGAACTCGCACTGGGTGGCGTCACCAGCGGCAGGCCCGAGGCCCGGACGATCGAGGCCCTGTTGGATTTCGGGTCCGAGGCGCTGATCCTGATCTCGCCGACGCTCAGCATCGACGAACTGGCGCGGTACGCCGGCCAGGTGCCGGTGGTGAGCCTCCTGAGGAACGACGTCGGCGAACTCACCGACTCCGTGAGCAGCGACGATGACGAAGGCATCCGGTTGGCGGTGGAACACCTCGCGTCCCTGGGGCACCGGCGGATCGTCCATATCGACGGCGGTTCCGCGGTCTCTGCCGAAGCGCGCAGGTCAGCCTTCCGGGCGGAGATGGAACGCCGCGGCCTGGAACCGGCCATCATTGCCGGCGGCGCGATGGAGGAAGACGGGATGACCGCCGGCAATTCCCTCGGCCCGGTCATGCCGACAGCCGTCATCGCCTTCAACGACCGGTCGGCACTCGGGGTCATCGAGAGCCTGAGGGCACAGGGGCAACAGGTCCCGGCAGATGTGTCAGTGCTGGGCTACGACGACAGCCAGTTCGCACGGCTCAGCTATGTCCAGCTGTCCTCGATCAGCCAGGACGCGCCACTGCTTGCCGCCGCGGCCGTGGACCGCGCCGTGGCGCGGATAGAGGGAACCCAGCCGGCCGGGCATGTTGTGCGGACCCCGCACCTGGTGGCACGCAGGACCACTGCCGCTCCCCCTGCCGGCGGATAGTCGCCGAGGCTGGAAACGGGCCTCGAGCTAGGAATTGGCCTCGACGGTCAGCCCGGAGTCGGCGCCTGCAACGATGGCGTTGGTCTCCGGCGAGGCGAAGCGCTTAGCCAGTTCCCGGACCACAGCCTGCAGTTCCTGGCGGAGCAGATCCGGGTCAATGGACGCTGCCGCGAGGACCGACCGTTCCATGTCTGCTGCCGCCATGACGGCTTCGGTGCCACGCTCCGTGAGCGATACGACGTGGCTGCGCCGGTCCGAAGTGCTGCGCTGGCGCACGATGTGCCCATGTGACTCAAGGCGGCTCAGCGTCTTGCCCATGGTTTGGGCCTGCACCCGGACAAGCTGGGCCAGCTGCGCCTGCGTCATGGGGCCACTGTTGTAGAGCACTTCGATGGCGATAACTCCGGCGTGGGTCAGGCCAATGGCGCCCAGCTTCTCGTTCCATGAGTGCTCAACAAGGCGGGCCGCCGTGGACAAGAGACGCCCTGTGGGCCAGCGATCCATATCAGGCATACCACTAAGTATAACTAAGCCTGATTAGTACCCGACACGAAGCCTTACTAAGCTGAAATGTCCTGCACCAAAACAAGGAGACAACGTTGGCTGAAAAACTTACGCCAGGCGACACCGCCCCCGGCTTCACCCTGAGGGACGCAACGGGAGCGGACGTCAGCCTCAGCGATTACCGCGGCCGGAACACCATAGTTTATTTCTACCCGGCCGCCGCCACGCCCGGATGCACCAAGCAGGCCTGCGACTTCCGGGACAGCCTGGCATCCCTTCAGGCCGCCGGCTACGAAGTGCTGGGGATCTCGCCTGACCCGGTGGGCAAGCTGGCCAGCTTCGCCGACGCCGAGGGCCTCACCTTCCCCCTCCTGTCGGACGAGGACCATGCAGTTGCCGAGGCATACGCCGCGTGGGGCGAGAAGAAGAACTACGGGCGGACCTATGAGGGCCTCATCCGTTCCACCGTGGTGGTGGACCCGGACGGCAGAGTTGCCGTGGCCCAGTACAACGTCCGGGCCACCGGGCACGTCGCCAAGCTGCGCAAGGACCTCAAGCTCGAAGAGGTTGGATAACCCGGCGCCTGACAGGCTGCCCCGCGCCTGCCGCGAGGATCACACAGGTGACGGTACAATTGAGGCTGGCATCCGCCGTCGTACGTTTTTCTGCTGCTGAGAGCATGCAGGGCGCACCAGGCGGAGCCGGGCGCGAGTGGTGAAATTGGCAGACACGCAGGATTTAGGTTCCTGTGCCTTCGGGCGTGGGGGTTCAAGTCCCCCCTTGCGCACAACAGCGATATACCGGGAAATCCCGGGCTACGGCCCGGGATTTCCCCGTTTAACGAGCCACCGTCAACGGACCGCCATGAGGCCGTCCGAAAATCTTTCCCGGTTCACCCATCCACTGCTGCCGACCACGCGAATACCCAGTGAGACACCGCCCATCTGTCCCTCAACCCGGGCCGGTGCCCCACAGTCGGAAAGGATTCCCGGAGGACGCAGCACCCCTTCCGGTCCCGTTCGTGGCACAACTAAGGAGAATCGAAATGCAGTCTTTCAAGCGCTCAACCTTCACCGTCGCAGGCGTCGCAGCCGCCGCTTTGCTGAGCCTCACCGCCTGTGGCGGCTCGGCAGGCACGACCAGCAGTTCGTCGGCCGCCGCCGAGCCGTCCGCCTCCAGCATGGCACCATCACCGTCAGAGACGTCGACGGCGGCCATGGATCCGGCTGCCAATCTCGCCGGGCCCGGCTGCGCCGACTACGCCAAGCAGGTTCCCAGCGGCAAGGGTTCCGTCGCAGGCATGGCACTGGATCCCGTGGCCGTCGCCGCCTCGAACAACCCGCTGCTGAAGACGCTGACAGCCGCGGTCTCCGGCAAGCTGAACCCGAAGGTCAATCTCGTTGACACGCTGAACGGCAGCGAGTTCACGGTGTTCGCGCCGGTCGACGATGCCTTCGCCAAGGTCGATGCAGCAACGATCGAGACCCTCAAGAAGGACGACGCCCTGCTGAGCAAGATCCTGACCTACCACGTGGTCCCGGGCCAGATCACCCCGGACAAGATCGTGGGCACGCACAAGACAGTGCAGGGCGGATCGGTAACCGTGACCGGGACCAAGGATGCCCTCAAGGTGGACGGCGCCAACGTGATCTGCGGCGGCGTCCAGACTGCGAACGCCACCGTTTACCTCGTGGACTCGGTGCTGATGCCCAAGTAGTCGCTGAGCCTGTCCCGGGACTCATCCCGGGCAGAAGCCGTGGTCCGCACCCCACAGTGCGGTCCGCGGCCTTTTGCCGTGCCAGACCCCCCGGCGTGTCCTGGCTCACGCATAAGCCATGGGTCCGCAATCCGTCAATTAGACTGGGTGGCGGGCAAGCAGCCGCCCACGCGCACCCCAGCAGTCCAGAGGTGGTAATCGAGTGCCCAGCAGCAGTATCCCGCGCCGTACGGCCCTCAAGACCGGTGCCGTCCTTCTGGGCCTGTCCCTCACATCCTGCACGAGCGAAGCTGAGCCCACGCCGTCGTCCGCTGCGCCGATCACCACAACAGCCGCCGCTGCCCCTTCCGAGACCTTCACGTTCGGCACAGCCTCGCAGCCTCTGGGCCTGGACCCTGCACTGGCCAACGACGTCGAATCGCAGCGGGTCACCCGGCAGGTCCTGGAAGGTCTTGTAGGTGTCGACCAGACAACGGGCGAGCCCACGCCGCTGCTGGCAACGGAGTGGACGGAATCGCCCGACGGCATGTCCTACACCTTCACTCTTCGCCCCGGCATCAGGTTTCACGATGGTTCCCCTTTCAACGCCGACGCCGTCTGCACCAATTTCGACCGCTGGTTCAACTTTTCCGAGGCACTCCGGAAGCAGGCTCCTGGTACTTCGTTCAAGGGAGTCTTCAAGGAACACGCCGACCATGCGGATCTGTCCGTCTTCAAATCCTGCACCGCCCTGTCGGCGCTGCGAGTGCGGATCGGCCTCACGGAGCGCTTCACCGGCTTCCTCCAGGCCCTGACACTTCCCGCATTTGCCATGTCCTCCCCCAAGGCACTCGCCGCCGGGAAGGCCGACCAGCTCAGCCTGCGGCGCGGCAGCCAGGCACTTTCCGCCTACGCCACCCACCCTGTGGGCACCGGCCCCTTCCGCTTCTCCGCCTGGGACAGCGCGGGCGTCACACTCGCGGACAACAAGGAGTACTGGGGCACCCGCGGACAGATTGCCACCCTCAAATTCGTTACTTACGACCACCCGCAGACGAGGCTGCAGGCCCTGCTGGACGGCAGGATCGACGGCTATGACGCCGTGACGGTGGGGAACTTCGACCAGCTGGTCAAACGCGGCAAGCAGATCATCCAGCGGGACCCGTTCTCCGTGATGTACCTGGGCATGAACCAGGAAATTCCCGTGCTGAAGGACCTCAAGGTCCGGCAGGCCATCGAGCTGGCCATCGACAAAGACACGCTGATCAGGCGCTTCTTCATCGATAACACGGCCCAGGCCTCACAGTTCGTTCCGCCCAAGCTGAGCGGGTTCAACAACAACGCACCCGCGCTGGGCCATGATCCCCGCAAGGCGAAGGAACTCCTGACGGAGGCCGGCTACAAGGGCCAGGCCCTGAAGTTCTATTACCCCATGAATGTCACGCGGCCTTACCTGCCCACGCCGGAGAAGGTCTACGCGGAGATCAGCCGCCAGCTCACGGCGGTCGGCCTGAACATCCAGCCCGTCCCCGTGGACTGGACGGACGGCTACCTGCAGAAGGTACAGAACCCCGGGGACCATGCCCTGCACCTGCTCGGCTGGAACGGCTCCTATTCCGACGCGGACAACTTCCTCGCGCCGCTCTTCGGCGAGAAGAACGGCGAGTTCGGCTACCAGGACCCGCAGGTGTTCTCCAAGATCGACCGTGCCCGCGGACTCCCGGACGGCCAGGAACGCACGCAGCAGTACCAGACCATCAACGCCCAGATCGCGGAGTCATTGCCCGCCGTCCCCATCGCCTTCCCGATCTCCGCCCTGGCCCTGTCCGACCGGGTGATCAGCTATCCGGCCTCTCCGGTATTAAACGAAGTTTTCACCAAGGTCCAGCTGAGGCCTTGACGCCGGGGCGCAATTTCAGTTAGTGGGCCGTGCAGGGATATTCTGTGACAGCCAGAGCCGCCTATCGGAGACTGATTGTGACCTTCATTTCCAAGACCCAACATGCCGACGTCGTCCTCATTGGCGGCGGCATCATGAGCGCCACGCTGGGTGCGTTCATCAAGCAGCTCGAACCCAACTGGACCATTTCCCTGTTCGAGCGCCTTGACGAGGCCGGCCTGGAGAGCTCGGGACCGTGGAACAACGCCGGCACCGGACACGCCGCGCTGTGTGAGCTTAATTACTCCCCCGCAGCCAAAGACGGCTCGGTCAATCCTGCCAAGGCACTGCACATCAACGAGCAGTACCAGCTGTCCCGCCAGTTCTGGTCCCATCTGGTGGACAACTCCCTGATCGGCTCCCCCAAGGGTTTCATCAACACCGTTCCGCACATGAGTTTCGTCATCGGCGACGACAACTCGAACTTCCTCAAGACCCGGTACAACGCGCTCAAGGAGCACACCTTGTTCCGGAGCATGGAGTACTCCGAGGACTTCGCGCAGATCGCCAAGTGGGCACCGCTGATTGTCAAGGGCCGCGACACGAAGCAGCGCGTCGCCGCCACCCGTGCTGCCGAAGGTACCGACGTCGACTTCGGAGCCCTGACCCGTGAGCTCACTGGCTACCTGGCCAACAACGGCGTCGAAATCAACTACGGCCACAACGTCACCGATGTCCGCAGGGCGTCCGACGGCGGCTGGGACCTTTCGCTCAAGCACCCCGCTTCCGGTGAGCGCGGCAGCATCCGGGCCAAGTTCGTCTTCGTCGGCGCGGGCGGTGGAGCGCTGCACCTGCTGCAGGCTTCCGGCATCCCGGAAAGCAAGGGCTTCGGCGGGTTCCCCGTCTCCGGCCAGTTCTTCCGCTGCACGGACCCGTCCCTCGCGTCCCAGCACAACGCCAAGGTCTACGGCCAGGCTTCCGTCGGCGCGCCGCCCATGTCTGTGCCGCACCTGGACACCCGCTACGTCAACGGCAAGCGCTCCCTGCTGTTCGGACCGTACGCCGGCTTCTCCACGAACTTCCTGAAGAACGGCAGCTACCTGGATCTCCCGCTGTCCATCCGGCCGAGCAACATCATCCCGATGCTCGCCGTGGCCAAGGACAACATGGACCTGACCGCCTACCTGGTCAAAGAGGTGGCCAAGCGCCACGGCGACAAGGTGGAGGCGCTGCGCGAGTACTACCCCGAGGCCCAGGACGGCGACTGGGAACTCATCACCGCCGGCCAGCGGGTGCAGATCATCAAGAAGGATCCGAAGAAGGGCGGCGTGCTGCAGTTCGGAACCGAAGTGATTGCCGCCCGCGACGGTTCCATCGGCGCCCTCCTCGGCGCTTCACCGGGAGCCTCCACGGCCGTGCCCATCATGATCGAGCTCCTGCAGAAGTCCTTCCCCAAGAACTTCAAGGGGTGGCAGTCCAAGCTCAAGGAAATGATGCCGGGCTACGGCGTCAAGCTCAACGAAAACCCGGAGCTGGCGGCGGAGCTTGAGAAGGCCACCGCCAAGAGCCTCCAGCTGGAAGCGTCGCCCGCCGTCCAGCGGTGACCGTCCAGCGCTGACCGGCGCGGGTTGCGGCAGGCACCACCGAAGGCAAACAGTCCGTCGACCCAGGAGATCATGCGATGTTCCGGCTGGCCCATCTATCCCTCGGGAACCGCGCGCTCATCGCGCTGATCACCATCTTCGCCTCGGTGTTCGGCGTGATCACCATGTCCTCGCTGAAGCAGGAACTCATTCCCTCGATTGAGTTCCCGCGGATCACGGTGATCACGTCGATGCCCGGGGCGTCGCCCGAGGTGGTGGACAAGCAGGTCAGCCGGCCGCTGGAGACGGCGCTGAACGGCGTCGAAGGTTTGGAGTCGACGTCGTCCACCTCCCGCAACGGCGTCTCACAGATCAGCCTGGTGTTCACCTACGGTTCCAACCTGGACCGGGCCCGGAACCAGATCGACCGGGCCATTTCCAACGCGAAGCGCACGCTGCCGGACGACGTCCAGCCCCAGGCCATCGCCGGCAGCATCAGCGACTTCCCGATCGTCTTCCTCGCAGTCTCCTCCGACAAACCGCTCAGTGAGCTGAATACGGATCTGCAGCGCCTGTCCGTACCGAGACTGCAAAAGCTCGACGGCGTCCGCGGCGCCGACGTGACGGGCGGCGCCAGCCGGCACATCCTCATCCAGCCGAACGCGGCCCGGATGGCCGCCGGCGGCGCCACCATCCAGTCAGTCCGGAGCGCCCTGGCCAACAACGGCGACCTTGTCCCGGCAGGCACGATTGAGGAGAAGGGCCAGAGCCTCTCCCTGCAGATCGGCAGCCCGGTCGACTCCGTGGCCGCGGTTAGGGCACTGCCGCTCAGCGGCGCCGGCGCCGGCGCCACCATCGGTTCTGTGGCCGACGTCAGCATCAAGGATGACGCGCGGACATCCATCACCCGGACAAACGGCCTCGAAACGCTGGCCATCTCCGTGACGAAGAAGCCCGAGGGCGACACCGTGGCGATCTCGCACGCGGTGAAGGATCTGCTGCCCGAACTCGAGGCCGAGCTTGGTTCGAACGCCAAGTTCACCCCCGTCTTCGACCAGGCACCCTTTATCGAGAAGTCCATCAAGGACCTCACCACGGAGGGCCTGCTGGGACTCGGTTTCGCGGTGGCCGTCATTCTCCTCTTCCTCATGTCCGTCCGTTCCACCCTGGTCACCGCCGTCTCCATTCCGCTGTCCCTGCTGATCACCTTCATCGGCCTCTCCGGCACGGGATATTCGCTGAACATCCTCACGCTCGGGGCGCTGACCATCGCCATCGGCCGGGTGGTGGATGACTCGATCGTGGTGATAGAGAACATCAAGCGGCACCTGAGCTACGGGGAAGCCAAGCTCACCGCAATCCTCACCTCCATCCGTGAAGTGGCCGGCGCCATCACCGCCTCGACACTGACGACCGTTGCCGTCTTCCTTCCCATCGCCTTCGTGGGCGAGCTCGCGGGCGAACTGTTCCGGCCGTTCGCCCTGACAGTCACCATTGCGCTGCTCTCTTCGCTCCTGGTGTCCCTGACCATCGTTCCAGTGCTCGCGTACTGGTTCCTGAAGAGCCCTGCGAACGGAGGCGCAGGCGAAGCCCCTCGGTCCGCAGGGGAAGTCCAGGCGAAAGCGCACGAGGCCGAGCAGCGCAGCATCCTCCAGCGCGGCTACCTGCCCGTCCTGAACAAGACCCAGAAGCATCCGGTGCTCACGCTGATCGCCGCGGTCCTGGTCCTCGGCGGGACCGCCGCAATGACGCCCCTGCTCGCCACCGACCTGCTGGGACGCTCAGGCGAGAACAGCATGACGGTCAAACAGGAGCTTCCGGCCGGCACGAGCCTTGAAGCCACCAGCGCCGCGGCCCGGAAGGCCGAGGACGTGCTCCTTGGCATCGACGGAATCAAGGACGTCCAGGTGACCTCCGGCAATGCGCAGGCGGGCTTCACCGCGCTGACGTCCTCCGGCGCTTCCAATTCCTCGTTCACGGTGGTCACCGACGAAAAAGCGAACCAGGGCAGGCTGCAGGACACCGTCCGCAGCGAACTGGCGGCGGCAGGTGCTGCCGGCAAGATCTCCGTCGGCTCCCAGCAGGGCGGCTTCGGCACGTCCTCCACGGTGGACATCACCCTGAAGGCGGCCACCTCCGACGACCTGAGGAAGGCCAGCGACGCCATGGTCAAGGCCATGACCGGAGTACCCGGAAGCAGCGAGGTGACCACCAACCTGGCTGCCAGCCAGCCTGTGGTGCAGGTGAAGGTTGACCGGGCCAAGGCCGTGGCCGCCGGCCTGACCGAAGAGCAGGTGGCGGGCGTCCTGGCTTCGACCATCAGCCCGGTCCCCGCGGGAACGGTGCGCATCGACACGGACGATTTCCCCGTCCAGATCGGGGAAGGGAAACGCTTCACCAGCATCGCCGCCGTCCGCGGCATCCCGCTCCCCACCGCCTCCGGCCCGGTCCCGCTCAGCCGGATTGCCGCCGTCGAACTGGTCGATGTCCCCATTTCCATCACCTCCAGCAACGGCCAGCGGACCGCGCAGGTATCCGTCACGCCGTCGGGATCCAATCTGGGCGCGGTCAGCGCCGAGGTGCAGCAGCGCCTCAAAGTCGTGGACCTGCCCGCAGGGGTGACCGCGGAGATCGGCGGCGCCACCACCCAGCAGGCAGAATCCTTCCGGCAACTGGGCCTCGCGCTGCTGGCCGCGATCGCCATCGTCTACGTGATCATGGTGGCGACGTTCAAGTCCCTGGTGCAGCCGCTGATCCTTCTCGTTTCGGTGCCGTTCGCCGCCACCGGGGCGGTTGCCCTGCTCCTGGTCACGCAGGTTCCGCTGGGGCTGCCGTCGCTGATCGGCATGCTGATGCTCGTGGGCATCGTGGTGACAAACGCGATCGTGCTGATCGACCTGATCAACCAGTACCGGAAACCGCATGGCGGCAAACCGGGGATGCGCGTGGCCGACGCCATCACGCACGGTGCCCGGCAGCGGCTCCGGCCCATCCTGATGACCGCGCTGGCCACGGTCTTCGCGCTGACCCCCATGGCCCTCGGCATGACGGGCGGCGGCGGGTTCATTTCGCAGCCGCTGGCCATCGTGGTGATCGGCGGGCTGGTCTCATCCACGGCGCTCACGCTGGTGCTCGTCCCGGTGCTGTACCGGCTGGTGGAGGGGCGGAAGGAGAAGAAGGAGCTGATGCGCCAGCTCAAGCAGCGGCCCGGCTTCTCCCCCGCGGAGGACGACGTCGATGCCGAGTTCGTCGACTGGACCACCGGCATGGTGCCCAAGCTCAGCGGCCGCCGCGCCGCCCCCGGCTCCCCCGACTGACCCCGCCTCGTCCTCCCCTCCCCTTCCCCTCCTCCCAACTGAGTAGCAGTTCAGGGGGTTCCCAGCGCTGGGAACCCCCTCTGCTGCTACCTACATGGGGTGCCTGCCGGTTAGCCTGTGGATAACTCAATTCCAGGCTCCGGTTTTTGGAACGATGGGGCCATGAAGTATCCAAGTCCGTTGCCGGACCATCTCTCGGCAGTTCCCTTCACCGTGAATGAAGCGCTCAGCGCCGGGGTTGCCCGGGACCGGTTGAAGATCGGCGGCCTCGTGACTCCCAGCCGGGGCATCCGCTCGCCCTACGACGCCGACACCCGGCCGGAATGCACGCAGCAGCTTGCACAGCTGGCCAGGCCCCACACGCTGGTCACCGGCTTTTCGGCGGCGTCGCACGCCACCGCCTTCCGGCTGTGGGAGTTCCCCGGGTTTCTCCCAGGCGCTGACCGCCCCGGCATTCACATTTCCCGTCCGGATGCGGTTGCCATAGCCCGGCGACGGGGTGTGGTGGGCCACCGCGGGCAGTTCTTTCCGGACGAGATCGTCGAACTCGGCGGGGTGTTGGTGACCAGCAGGACCCGGACGTGGCTGGACAACGCGCGGCGGATGAGTGTCGATGAGCTGACGGTGGTGGCGGACCATCTCCTGCGCCGTCCGCGTCCTGAGTTCGAGGGGAGGTCCGCGGCCCATGCCACCCGGGACGAACTCGCCGACATGCTGGACAGACACAAGGGAACACCGGGAATCAGGAAAGCCCGGCTGGCATTGGACCAGGCGCGTGCCGGCGCAGACTCCGCGCCCGAAACACGGCTCCGGCTAGCGCTGGCCCGCCGAGGCCTTCCCGATGCCGACGTCAACGTGCCGGTGGCGCTGGCCGGCGGCGTAGTGCGCCAACCCGACCTTTCCTACCCGGAGTTCCGCGTGGCGGTGGAGTACGACGGCGAGAGCCATTCGGATCCGATGCAGGTGCTAAAGGACATCAGCCGTGACGAGGATTTCGCCGCCGCGGGCTGGATCCCGGTGCGGATCGGCAAGTCGCACATGGAGAACGACGCGCGGGCGGCCGTCCGCAAGGTCCGCTTGGCGCTGCTGGCGCGCGGCTGGTCCCCGTCTGGGTAGCAGTTCAGGGCGTTCCCAACCCTGAGAACGCCCTGAAGTGCTACCCAGTTGGGAGGGTCGGGAATATCCTGGCGCCGGGGACGTTGAGGGCAGTACATGCAAATGCATGTAAATCGGGTACACTGTTACTACAGGTCGGGAACAACTTCGGCTAACGGAAGGCTCATCATGCAGATCGGCGTATTCAGCGTCAGCGACATCACCCAGGACCCCACCACGGGCCGGACACCCACCGAGCACGAGCGCATCAAGGCGTCCGTGGCGATCGCCAAGAAGGTCGAAGAAATCGGCATGGACGTTTACGCCCTCGGTGAGCATCACAACCGGCCGTTCTTCTCCTCCTCCCCCACAACAACGCTCGCGTACATCGCCGCCCAGACCGAGCGCATCACGCTGTCCACCGCCACCACGCTGATCACGACGAACGATCCGGTCAAGATCGCCGAGGACTTCGCCATGCTGCAGCACCTGTCCGACGGCCGCGTGGACCTGGTGCTGGGCCGCGGCAACACGGCCCCCGTCTACCCCTGGTTCGGCAAGAACATCCAGGACGGGATCGAGCTCGCCATCGAGAACTACAGCCTGCTGCGCAAGCTGTGGGATGAGGACACCGTCAACTGGTCCGGCAAGTTCCGCACCCCGCTGCAGAACTTCACCTCCACCCCGCGCCCGCTCGACGGCGTTGCCCCCTTTGTGTGGCATGGCTCCATCCGCAGCCCGCAGATCGCGGAAGTGGCGGCGTACTACGGTGACGGGTTCTTCGCGAACAACATCTTCTGGCCCAAGGAGCACTACCAGCAGCTGATCAGCCTGTACCGCGAGCGCTACGAGCACTACGGCCACGGCAAGGCGGACCAGGCCATCGTGGGGCTGGGCGGACAGTTCTTCATGCGGAAGAACTCCCAGGACGCCGTCAGGGAATTCCGGCCGTACTTCGACAACGCCCCCGTCTACGGCCACGGCCCGTCGCTCGAGGACTTCACCTCGCAGACTCCGCTCACCGTCGGCAGCCCGCAGGAGGTCATCGAGAAGACGCTCTCATTCCGCGAGTTCTTCGGCGACTACCAGCGTCAGCTGTTCCTGATCGACCACGCCGGCCTGCCGCTGAAGACCGTCCTGGAACAGCTGGACCTGTTCGGCGAGGAGGTCCTGCCCGTCCTGCGCAAGGAGTACGCCGCGCGCACGCCCGCCCACATCCCTGCTCCGCCCACGCACGCCGGACGCGTCGCCGCACGGATCGCCGCCGAAGGCGCTGCAGGTGAGGGCGTTGCCCCAGGCGCCGGGATCGGCCAGGACACGGCTGCCGTTACCTCTCCGACGGAGGCGTGATGACACCCCGGAAGGCGCCGGCGACGTCCGCCGTCCGGCTGGCCGCCGAAACCTGGGAGTCGCTGTTCCGCGCACAGGTGGCCGTGATGCGGCGGCTGCAGTCCGGTCCCGCCTTCCGGAACCTGGCAGTGAACGAGTATGACGTGCTGTTCACGCTGTCACGGTGCCCGTCCGGCTGGTTGCGGCTGAACGAGCTGAACGACAACGTGCTCCTGAGCCAGTCCAGCCTGAGCCGGCTGGTGGACCGGCTGGAGAAGCGCGGCCTGGTGGAGCGCATGGCGGCCCCGGACGACGGCCGGGGCGTGCTGCTCAAACTCACGGAGGAGGGCGCCGCGCTGCAGAAGGAAATCGGCCGGGAGCACGTGCGGGACATCGCCGAGCTCGTAGGCTCGGCGCTGACGGCGGCGGAGCAGCGGGAACTGCTGCGGCTCACGGAGAAGCTGCGCGCGTCGCTGCCGTCCCGTTAGCGGGACGGCCTCTGGCCGCGCTACCGCGACAGCGGACGGCAGCGGAGGGCGCCGCGGTCGGGACGGCCGACGGCGGGACACCGGACCCGCCGTCGGCCGCCTCTCCCGCCTCGCGGTCAGCGGATGACGGGTCAGCGGATGACGGCCAGTTGGTCCGGATCCTCCACCGGCAGCTCCCCGTTCACCGTGGCGAAGACCCTGATCTCCCGGAGGGAGAGGCTCCCGCCCACGGTGGACAGGAAGGCGGTGTCCGAGGAGTCGCGGCCGGCGGTGATGCGCAGCATGGAGGCCCTGGGCGCCAGACCGGTGGGGTCGATCACGTGCCAGGCCCCGTTGACGTGGGCCTCGGCCACGGCATGGAAATCCATCGGCGAGAGGCCCGGCGCATAAACGGCCGCCAGCCGCGCAGGCACGTTCTTGGCACGCAGCAGCGAGATCGCCAGGTGTGCATAGTCGCGGCAGACGCCCCGCCGGTTCAGGAGGGTCTCCACGGCACCGTCCGTTCCCCGGGAGGAGCCGCTGACGTAGCGCAGTTCGTTGAACACCCAGTTGCGTACGGCGTGCAGGAGTTCCTCGCCCTGGAGTCCGCCGAACTCGGCATAGGACGTGGGAAGCAGCCGGTCGGACTCGGCATACCGGCTGGGCCGGACATAGCGGATCAGCTCCATCAGGGAGGGCTCCTCGGGTTCCGCGAGGCCCGCAACACTAGCCGAGTAATCCACGGTGACCTCAGTGGGGTCAGCAAACTCCATGTAATGGAACCTGCCCCCGTGGTGGTCCGAAAGCTCCGTCAGAGGAACCTGTTCCCCACCGGCCGTCACGCTGAGGTTCTCGTCCAACGACGTGTAGCCGGCATTCCTCGCCACGGAGATGGCCATCGCCACCTTTGTGTCGGCCACGGTCTTAAATACCAGGCGGGCAGCAACAGTACGTTCCATCGGTCTCCGGGGTGTGAGGCGGCGTCAGTCAGTCGCGGCTGCGGGCTGGGTTGTGCCGGAGGCAGCGGGACTAGTTCTTGATCTCCAGAGACATTAGCATCCGCTGGACGTTGGCGAATTCGGAACCCTTGTTGACGTAGCCGGCTGCCTGGTCAAGGGTGTCGAAGGCCTTGGCCGGTGCCACCTTTTCATCCGGCGCGAACGCCTTCAGCGAGCGCACATCGCTGAACGAGTAGTTCCCCTTGCCCGCCAGGCCCTGTACCACGTTCTGCAGCTGGCATGCCTTGGAATCGGCGCCGCCTACCAGATTGGTGATGCCGTAGGAGCCGAAATAGCGGTAGCCCTGGATCACCCTGAACACCACGTGCGGATCGATCGTCCCCTGCCCGCCGCTGTGCGGCAGCTCCACTGGAACACTGCTGACGACGACGTAGGGCTTGCGGGCGGAAGCGGCGCAGCTCGCCGGGTTGGTATTGGGCAGGCCAGTTTGCAGGGTGGCCAGATAGGTGCCTTCGGCGTCCTTGACCTCGATCTTCACGGCGCCGGGAAGCGTTCCCTTGTCAGGGTCAACCGACTGGGCAATCCAACTCTGCGGCAGCTCGAAACTCACGGTCTTGGCAGGGTCGGTGAAGACCTTCCAGGAGGTTGCCGTGGCCCCGGCTGTCGCGGTGGCACCGGCCGAGGCGGTGGCGGAAGGGCCGGCGGAACCCGATGCCGGACCGGTCGCCGGGCTGGTGCCCGGCTCCGCGGTCCAGGCGGGCGCACCCTTGCCGTCGCTGCTGCAGCCGGCCATCAGTCCCGCCGTCAACAGTACGACGGCGGCGATGCCCCTACGTCCGGAAGCCGTGATCCCTGTCATGGCTCCAGCCTAGCCGGGACGCCGGTCCCATCCGGAGGCTGCCTGCCCGCGTTTCGCGTTCCAGGCGGCCGGGCGGACGGGTGGCCCGGCGGACTGGACGGTCGGGTGGCACGGACGGTCGGGCATCACAAGGGGTCTAGGCTGAGGTCATGGCCGAATATGAGCTGGACGCAGCGGAGCAGACCCTGGCGAACATGTCCGCGCTCGACATTGCAGACTGGCGGCTGCGGACTTTTGCCCTCTACGACACTGTGCGCAAGATCGCCGCCGACAGCCCGGAGGAGGCCCACGCCTACTGGCGCCAGGAGCGCGACCGCATGTTCGGCACCCATCCGGCGTCGGCCCTGACAGCCGAGGCCAAGTCGTCCTTCTACGGCCTCAAGACTGCCGACTACGATCCCATCTACCGCTTTTACGTCCCCCTGACCAAGGAGGGTGCCGGGCGGGAAATGAGCGTCGACACAGGGACAGACGGCGTGGTCCGTTTTGTCCGGCTGGGAACCTTCGACCTGCCGGAACTGGGACAACTGGCCGTGTGGAAGCTGATGGGCTACGGGGGCGGGATCTTCGTTCCCTTCCGCGACGCCACCGCTGGCCAACCCGGCGGAAGCTACGGCGCGGGCCGCTACCTCCTGGACACCATCAAGGGCGCATTCCATGGCGTCGTCCGAGGTTCGGGGCCGGAAGTCCAGTATGTGCTGGACTTCAACTTTGCCTACAACCCGTCGTGCGCCTACAACGAGGCCTGGGCCTGCCCGCTCGCCGGCCCGGCCAACCGGCTGGCTGTGGAGATCCCCGTCGGTGAGCTCTACTGACGTCACCCAGTTCCGGACGGCTCCGCCGGGCACCTACGATGGCTGAATGACCCCAGCCCTCCCGCGGCGGATCGCCCGCGTCCGCCCCCTCGCCCCTGCCGCTTCGTCGTCCCCAGACATGTCGTCCCCAGACAATGTGACAGACACGGATTCAGACAGGGCACAGCCTCCTGAACAGTTCTTCGTGGCCAACGATGCCGCGGACTTCGCGAGCACCGCCGGACGGACATGGACGGTGGTGGAGTCACCGTTCCCCGGTTCGCGCGCCAACGCCGGCAGCGACCACCGTGATCGCTGGGAAACCGGCGCTGAGGTCGCCGAGGACAGCTTCGCGTTCCTGGCGCCGAGCGTGCCGGCCAATGTCCTGGGGATGGCCCACAACACCGGGCAGGCCGGCCGCGACCTTCCGGCGCAGGCCTTCCACAAGGCAGCCACCAGCGTGATCGGTCCGGGCGAGGCGATTGAACTGCCGGCCGGAATCGGGCTGGTGGAGCCGGAGGCGGAGCTCGCCGTCGTCGTCGGCCGGACCGCGAAAAACCTGACCCTCGACAACGCACAGAGCGCGGTTCTGGGCTACACCATTGGCAACGACGTCACGGCGCGCAAGCTACAGAAGTCTGACGAGCTGTGGCTGAGCGCCAAAAGCCAGGACACCTTCACGCCGGCCGGCCCCTGGATTGTCACCGGGCTGGACCACACGGACCTGCCCGTCGGCGTCGTCCACAACGGCGCCGAACTGCCCACGGCGAGTACCGCCAACCTGGGCTGGAACGTGGACGAGATCCTCGTCTACCTGACCTCGTTCATGACCCTGCACCCGGGCGACCTGGTGCTTACCGGGTTCCCGGCGGCGAGCGCCGGCATCCAGCCGGGCGACACCGTCACCTGCCGGGTGGGCGGAATCGGCGAGCTCTCCAATCCCGTCACGGCCGCTAGCTAACCGGAACCCTAACCCGGGATCAGGCCCAGGTTCCGGACGCTTCCGACGGCGGCCGTCACCGCCGCGGCGGCAGCCTCCAGGTCGGCGCCGGTCACCGACGAATCAAAGCTGAATCTCACGGCTGTCTGTGCCACCTCCGCTTCGATGCCGAGTGCCACCAGCACCGGTGACGGAGCATCCGAGCCGGCCGCGCACGCCGAGCCGCTGGAGCACACCACGCCCTGGCGCTCGAGTTCCAGCAGGACGGATTCGCCGCTGGTGCCCGGGAAGCAGAAGGACGCCACGGAGGGCAGGCGTTCGGACGGATGGCCGGTCAGCAGCGCTCCAGGAACGCTGCCCAGCACGGCAGCAATAAAACGGTCACGCAGGCCGGTGACGCGCGCCGCGAGCGCGGGCCGGTCGGCGTGCGCCAGGGTGAGTGCGGTGGCCAGGGCCACGGCGCCCGCAACGTTCTCGGTGCCGGAGCGCCGGCCGCGTTCCTGCCCGCCGCCATGCACCAGCGGTTCGATGCGGGTCCGGCCCCGGACGAACAGCACTCCATTGCCCTTGGGGGCCCCGAGCTTGTGCCCGGAGATGCTCAGCGCGTCCACCCCGAGCGCCTTCACGTCCAGCGGCAGCCAGCCGCCGGCCTGCACGGCGTCGGTGTGGAAGGGAATCCCCCGGCCTCTCGCCAGGGCCGCCAGTTCGCCCACCGGCTGGACGGTGCCCACCTCGTTGTTGGCGTACATGATGCTGACCAGCGCCGTTTCGTCCCGCAATACCGCAGCGAGCGCCTCCGGAGTCACCGTCCCGTCCCCGTTGACAGGCACGACGTCCACCGTGAAGCCGTGAAAACGTTCGAGGTACCGTGCGGATTCCTCCACGGCGGGATGCTCGACGGCGCTGATCGCCACCCGGTTTAGCGCCGGGTCCGCGGCCTGCCGTGCCAGGGCAATACCCTTGACCGCGAGGTTGTCCGCTTCCGTGCCGCCCGACGTGAAAGTGATCTCCGCGGCCCTGCAGCCCAAAACCGCGGCCACAGTCTTGCGGGCATCGTCGAGGGCCCGAGCGGCGGAGTCACCGAGCGAGTGGTGGCTGGACGGGTTGCCGAAGTCGCCGGTGAGGTAGGGCCACATCGCCTCCAGCACCTCCCGGCGGACGGGTGTAGTGGCTGCTGCATCCAGGAAGATCATGGTGTGTTCACCCCACTGTCAGTTCGACGTCCAGGCCGAGGTCCAGAGCCGTGACGCTGTGCGTCAGGGCACCGACGGAGATGACGTCCACGCCGGCGGCGGCGATGTCCGCCACGGTGCGGAGGTTGACGTTGCCGCTGGCCTCCACCACGGCCCGCCCGGCGACCTGCCGGACACCGGCGCGGAGTTCCTCGAGGCTGAAGTTGTCCAGCATGATGGTGTCCACCCCGGCGGCCAGGACGGGTTCGATCTGGTCGGCGCTGTCCACCTCCACCTCGAAGTGAGTGGTGTGCCCCAGCTGGGCCTTCGCGTCGGCCAGCAGCGCGGTCAGCCGTGCCGGGTCTCCTCCGGTCATGACGGCCAGGTGGTTGTCCTTGGCCAGGACGGCGTCGGAAAGGCTGTAGCGGTGGTTGGCGCCGCCGCCGCAGCGGACCGCGTACCGTTCCAGGACACGCAGTCCGGGGGTGGTCTTGCGGGTGTCCGTGATGCGTGCCTTGGTGCCGGCGGCCAAAGCCACGAATTCCGCCGTCTTGGTGGCGATGGCACTCATCCGCTGTGCCAGATTCAGGCCGACCCGCTCGGCGAGCAGCACGCTGCGCGCCCGGCCGCTGACCCGCGCGAGTTTTGTTCCGGCAGCGAACGCCTCGCCGTCGCCCACGAGCAGCTCCACCTGCGTGTCCGGGTCCACCATCAGCATGGCGTCGCGGAACACGCTGCCGCCGCTGAAGACCCCCGGGACGCGGGCGTTGAGCACGGCGGTGGCGCGGGCCTCGGCCGGGATCAGCAGCTGCGAGGTGATGTCGCCGCTGGGCGCATCCTCCGCGAAGGCCCGTTCCAGGATTTCGCGCACGGGTGCTGCAGGGAGGGTCAGGCTAGTCATGGACAAGGCTCGCTTTCGGGCTCATTCTGAATTCTTCGTCGAGGTCGTGCGCCTGGCCGTCCAGGCTGGTGGCCGGCACCGGCAGGCCGTCGTCGCGGTAGTGCGCGCCGAGCGATGCCCGCCGCTCCCTCGCCGAGTGGACCAGCAGCTGCGCGGCGAGCAGCAGGTTGGCGTCCTCATGGGCGCGGGGATCGTCCGCTCCCTGCACACGGTCAGGACGTACGACGGCGGCCCACCCGGCGAGCGCGGCCCCCGCCTCCCGCAGCAGCTCGCCACTGCGAAGCACTCCGGCCTGGGCAGTCATCAGCCGCCGCAGGGCGCTCCGGGAAAACTCCCCGGGTGCGGCATCTCCCCTATTTCCCTCGGGGTAGGGCTGGGCGCCTCGGTCAATGTCCTCGCAGTCGCGCGACAGGCGGACGTAAGCGTCGGCTGACGGTGCCCCGGAAGCGTGCGTCAAAGGGAGGCCGCTAGCGGCCGTGGGCCCACGCGATCCGGGTTCCCTGGCCGAGCTTGCGAGGTTAGGGAGATCGTGGGGACGCGGAGGGGTGCCGTTAGTCGACGCCCCTGGCGGAGTAGTGCTGTTCTGCGACGGCTCAACCAGGAACGCCTCAACAGCCCGCCGCCCGAAAACCAACCCTTCGAGGAGCGAGTTGCTGGCCAGTCGGTTGGCGCCCTGGACTCCGGTGCAGGCGACTTCGCCTGCTGCGAAGAGCCCGGGGACCGTGGTGCGGCCGTGCAGGTCGGTGGAGACGCCGCCCATCCAGTAGTGCGCGGCCGGTGCGACCGGGACGGGTTCCCGCGTCCAGTCGATGCCGGCCTCGCGGGTGCGCCGCGTGATGGTGGGGAAGCGGCGCTCCAGGAACCCTGCTCCCCTGGCGTCCTCGATGACCCGGGCGTCGAGGTAGACGTGCCCGTTGGGGTTGCCGAGCGCGGCCAAATGCAGGGCAATGCTGCGGGAAACCACATCACGCGGGGCGAGTTCGGCGTCGGGGTGGTACCCGTGGAGGAAGCGGCGGCCGTGCGCGTCAACGAGGAAGGCACCCTCGCCGCGCACCGCCTCGGAGATCAGCAGCGGATCCTGGCCGTCGTCGGCCGTAGCTCCCCTGTCCGGGCGCACCAGGCAGGTGGGGTGGAACTGGAAGAACTCCAGGTCCGCGACCGCCGCACCGGCGCGCCAGGCGAGGGCGAGGCCGTCCGCGGTGGCAACGGAAGGGTTGGTGGTCTGCGCAAACAGCTGCCCCGCCCCGCCGGTGGCCAGCAGCACAGCGTCGGCCTGGATGCTGCCAGGCCGGCCGTCCTGCAGGAACTCAACGCCCGTGACCCGCCGGCCCTGCTGCAGGAGGGCTGTGACGCTGGCGTGGCCCAGCAGCCGGATCCTGCCCGTAGCCTGAGCTGCCAGCACGGCGCAGATCAGGGCATTGGCGATGCCGGCGCCGGTGGCGTCGCCGCCCGCGTGCAGGATCCGCGGCGCGGAGTGGGCTGCTTCGAGACCCAGGGCGGGGTCGCCGTCGTCGTCCAGGTCAAAGCGGACGCCGAAGCGTCCGAGCCCGGCGATGTCCCGGCGCGCCTCGGTGCACAGCACCCGGACAGCCGCCGGGTTGCAGTGCCCCGCGCCAGCCTTCAGGGTGTCGGCGATGTGGGCGGCAACGGTGTCGCCGGGCGACGGCTCGTCCAGGACGGCGGAAATGCCGCCCTGGGCGAAGTACGTGTTGCTGTCCGCGAGCGCGCCCTTGGTCAGCAGCACCACGTCGGCGCCTGCCTCCGCCGCGAGCAGTGCGGCGTAGAGGCCGGCGATGCCGCTGCCGACGACGGCGAGCCGCCGTCGTCCGGCTGTTCCGTTTTCGCTGGTCATTGTGGGCTTTCTATTGGGGCTTGGCGGCGAGCATGCGCTCGAGTGCTGTCCTGGCGTCCTGCTGCACGTCATCGTCCACGGTGATGCGGTTGACCACGCGGCCGGCCACGAGCTCTTCCAAGACCCAGGCCAGGTAGCCGGGGTGGATCCGGTACATGGTGCTGCAGGGGCAGATGACCGGGTCCAGGCAGAAGATGGTGTGCTGCGGGTACTGCGCCGCCAGCCGGTTCACCATGTTGATCTCGGTCCCGATCGCGAACACCGTGGGCTCGGTGGCTGCTGCGATGGCCTTCTGGATGAAGTCCGTGGACCCTGCGGAGTCGGCGGCGTCCACCACTTCCATGGGGCATTCGGGGTGCACGATCACGTTGACGCCCGGGAAGTCGGCGCGGGCCTTCTCGATCTGGGCCACGCTGAAGCGCTTGTGGACCGAGCAGAATCCGTGCCAGAGGATGACGCGGGAGTCCAGCAGGGCCTGTTCGTCGTTGCCGCCGAGTTCCTTGCGCGGGTTCCACATCGGCATCTGCTCGAGCGGGACGCCCAGCGCCTTGGCAGTGTTCCGGCCGAGGTGCTGGTCCGGGAAGAACAGGACGCGCTGGCCGCGCTCGAAGGCCCACTCGAGGACCGTCTTGGCGTTGGAGGACGTGCAGACGATGCCTCCATTCCGGCCACAGAAGGCCTTCAGCGCCGCGGAGGAATTCATGTAGGTCACGGGGATGACCGGAACGCGGCCTTCGGCGTCGGGCTCGGTGCCGAAAATCTCTTCGAGCTGCTCCCAGCACTCCTCCACGGAATCGGCGTCGGCCATGTCCGCCATCGAGCATCCGGCAGCGAGGTTGGGCAGGATGACCGCCTGTTCCGGCGTGGAGAGGGTGTCCGCGGTTTCGGCCATGAAGTGCACGCCGCAGAACACGATAGCCTCGGCGTCGGGCCGGGTCAGGGCAGCGTTGGCCAGCTGGAAGGAGTCGCCGACGAAGTCTGCGTACTGGACAACCTCGTCACGCTGGTAGAAGTGGCCCAGGATGACGGCCCTGTCACCCAGCGCCGCCTTGGCAGCCCGGATCCGGGCATCGAGCTCAGCTTCGCCGGCCAGCTTGTACTCATCGGGAAGCTGGCCCTGGCGCGGCGTGGACGCAGGTGCGACGTCCGCGCTGGAGGCTCCGGGACCGTAGGCCGGAACACCGGCAAGCGTTTCCGCGAGGTCATACTCCCAGGGCCCCTTGGCAAGGGCCGGGCTGCAGGTGCCGCCGGTGCCGGCTGCCGTGGCCTTCTCGGCCTGTTCACGAGTGATCAGCTGGATGGCAGTGTTGACGCTGCTCATGGGGTGCTCCTGTTATCTGGGTCGAGGCCGGGGCGGCCGGTAAATCGGTAAAGACGCGGCGGGCGGTGCTTGCCGCCCTGGAGGTATTCACCGGTTTCTTCGATTTCCGGCGTCGACTTGATCTGCCGGCGGAAGTTGGCGGGGTCCAGCTGCGTGTCCAGCACGGCTTCGTAGACCTCGCGGACCTGGGCGAGGGTGAAGTACTCCCCCAGGAAGTGGTAGGCGATGGAGCCGTAGGCCAGCTTGTTCCGCAGGCGCCAGAGGGCGTAGTCCACAATCGCGTTGTGGTCGAAAGCCAGGCTGCCGAGTTTGTCGGCGCGAAACCACCTGACGTTCTCGGATTCGTCCGCGAGCGCAGCTTCGGTGGGTTGGACCAGTGCCCAGTAGACGATGGACACCACGCGCTGCGTGGGTGAGCGGTGCATCCCGCCGAAGGCGTAGAGCTGCTCGAGGTAGCTGGGAGCCAGCCCCGTGGTTTCCCGGAGGTTCCGCGAAGCGGCGTCCTGCAGTGATTCCGCGTGCGTCAGCGGACCCCCGGGCAGTGCCCACTGGCCCTTGAACGGTTCCCGGATCCGGCGGACCAGCGGGATCCAAAGGGTGGGGCGGCCGGAAGACTCGCTGGGGCGGAGCGCGAAAATCACCGTGGAAATGGCGAGCGACGGCGGCGCGGACTGCCGCTCGGCCACGTTGGCTGAGGTGGTGTACACGGTGATCACCCGCTTCGCTGCGATCGGCCGGCCCGTCCGGGCTCGCCCTGAATTAGTTATGGTCAAGTTGACTCAAACTGATTCTACGGCCGGAGGTCCGGGATGCAAAATGTTTCGCCCGAAGTTGGGTGTAAATTCGAAAGGTCCCACAAGGACCAGTCCCCCAACCCCAAGAAGGTACGCAGCATGACGATGAAGTCCACGGCAGAGCGACCCGCAGTTCAGCTCCGCCACAGCATGAAGCCCCGCCAACTCACCATGATGGGCCTGGGCAGCGCCATAGGCGCCGGGCTCTTCCTGGGCTCCGGCGCCGGCGTCCAGGCGGCAGGCCCCGCAGTGCTGGTTTCCTACCTTGTGGCCGGCACGCTCATCATTCTGGTCATGTGGGCGCTCGGCGAGATGGCGGCAGCGAACCCCAACAGCGGTGCCTTCTCCGTTTACGCCGAACGTGCCATGGGCAAGACCGCCGGGGCAACCGTCGGCTGGCTCTGGTGGCTGCAGCTGGTGGTGGTCATCGCCGCCGAAGCGCTCGGCGCCGCGGGGCTGCTGTTTTCGGTCTGGCCGGTGGTTCCGGTGTGGGCGCTCTCCCTGGTGTTCATGGTGGTGTTCACGGGCATCAACCTCGCCGGTGTGAAGAACTTCGGCGAGTTCGAGTTCTGGTTTGCCATCCTCAAGGTGACGGCCATCGTCCTGTTCCTCGCCATTGGCGCCGCGCTGCTCCTGGGGCTCCTGCCGGATGTGGCATCACCGGGCCTGGCCAACATCACCGGAGACTTCGCACCCTCGGGTATGGCCGGCGTTGCCACGGCACTGTTCGTGGTGATCTTCGCGTTTGGCGGCACGGAGATCGTGAGCGTCGCAGCCGCTGAGACCGAAGACCCCGAGCACAGCGTCACCAAGGCCATCCGCACGGTGGTGTGGCGGATCCTCGTCTTCTACATCGGCTCTGTCTTCGTGATCGCTGCCGTCCTTCCGGCCACCTCGGAAGCCCTGGCCTCGCCGTTCGCGGGCGTCCTGGACGCCGCCCGCATCCCGGGTGCCGGCACCGCCATCACCCTGGTTGCCGTCGTCGCCCTGCTGTCCGCCCTCAACGCCAACCTCTACGGGGCGTCCCGCATGGTGTTCTCGCTCGCAGAGCGCGGCGAGGCTCCCGGCTTCCTGTCCCGGCTCAGCCGCGCAGGCGTGCCGATGGTCGCCGTCGGCGTCTCGGTAGCATTCGGCTTCATCGCCACGGTCCTGGAACTGCTGTTCCCCGAACGCATCCTGCCCGCCCTGTTCCAGCTGGTAGGGTCCACCTGCCTCGTGGTCTGGGGCTCGGCACTGGTCTCCCAGCTCATCCTGCGCCGCCGGGCGGACCGCGACGGCACCCCCCTGCCCCTGCGAATGAAGGGCTTCCCCGGGCTCACCGTGTTCGGCCTCGTGCTGCTTGGGCTGGTGTTTGCCGTGGGCTTCAGCGCAGAGAGCAGCCGCGTCCAGCTGATCAGCACGCTGCTGCTCATTGCCTGCATCGCCGCCGCCTGCTGGGCGGGCGCCCGGTTCGCGGCATCCCGCCCAACCAAGTAGCAGCACAGGGGGTTCTCACGGCTGGGAACCCCCTGTGCTGCCACCCAGTTGGGACGCCGTCGATTTCCCCGGTCCGCAGGCAGGTAGAGTGGTGCCCATCCACGGCGGACCGGCGACGAAGCAGTCCCGGCGAGCCCTGTACCTGACAAGGACTGAGACTTGACGAGGACTGAGGCGATGAGCGGCAGACACACGGGCGAACAGCACTCCCACACGGTCGAGGGCACCGATCCGCAGCTATACGTCGAAGTGCACGACCCCGGGAACGACGCCGGCCTCCGCCCCATTCTCCTCATCCACGGTTTCTCTGCGTCCAGCAAGCTGAACTGGGAGGACACCGGCTGGATCCCGGCCCTCCTGGAGGCCGGCCGCCGCGTCATCGCCGTCGATCTTCCCGGCCACGGCCGGAGCGGCGCGCCGGAGGACATGGACTCCTACTCCCCCAGCCGGATCAGGGCGGACCTCCTGCAGATCGCGTTCGACGCCGGCGCCCGGCCCTTGCGCGACGGTGACCCCGCCAGCGGGCTGGACGTGATCGGCTATTCCCTCGGTTCCCGGCTCGCCTGGGAGTTCGGCGCCACTCAGGCGGAGCTGGTCCACCGGCTGGTCCTGGGCGGCCCGAACATGGCCGACCCGCTGGCGGCCTTCGACCTCGTGGCCGCCCAGCGGTACCTGGCCGACGGCACGCCCATTGATGACGCGTCCACGGCCGGACTCCTCAGCATGGCGCAGGCGCTGCCGAGCAACAACATCTTCGCCCTGTTGTCCCTTGTTGAGGCGATCAAGGGCGAACCGTACGACCCGGCCGAGGCCGTGCCGCACATGCCCGTGCTGCTGGTGGCCGGTGAAAACGATGAGCGCGCCGCATCCATGCCGCAGCTTGCCGAACTGGCACTGAAGGCCGGCTCCATGGCCGAGCAGCTCATCCTGCCGGGGCGCACGCACACCAACGCGATCACCAGCCGCGCCTTCAAGCAGGCGGCCATCGCCTTCCTCGGCAGTTAGGGGCTTCCCGCCGGGGCCCACGGGCGTAGGCTGGACTTTGGGGGCGGAGACACCGGAAGAGGAACCCATGGCCATGGTTTTTGAGGACCGGGAAGACGCTGGACGGCAGCTTGCGGCCGCCCTTCCGCAATTCCGCGAGCGGCCGGACACCCTGGTGCTGGGCCTGGCCCGGGGCGGTATCCCGGTGGCCGCCGCCGCGGCCGAGGTCCTCCACCTGCCCTTCGGGGCCCTGCTGGTCCGCAAGCTTGGCATCCCGGGCCATGACGAGACCGCATTCGGCGCACTGGCCTACTCAGGCGGAAGAATCGTCCGCCTTCTCAACAGACCGCTCGTGGAACGCATGCTTGACGACGGCGTGCGGCAGGAGTGGCTCGACCAGGTGGAGCACCGGGAGCGGACCGAACTGATGCGCCGCGCCGACAGCTATCCGGCCGTGGACCCCGATGTGCACGGCAAGACGGCGCTGCTGGTGGACGACGGCCTGGCGACGGGGGCCACCATGCGGGCAGCGGTCGAGGCGGTGCGGATGGCCGGCGCTGCAGCGGTCGTGGCCGCCGCGCCCGTCGGCTCGATCGAGGCAGAGAAGTCACTCTCCCGGGTCTGCAATGTCCTGTGCCTCCACCTGCCAGGAAGATTCCGGGCTGTGGGAGCCTTTTACCGGCACTTTGATCAACTGAGTGACGAGGACGCCATCGCCCTGCTGCATGGCGCCCGCATCTAGTGCCGGCTGACGGCAGAATCTAGTGCCGGCTGACCCCGAGCGGCCGGCCCCTCGTCTCCTTCGCCAGGATCACGCCGATGGCTGAGATGACGCACAGAATCATGATGTAGATGCCGATGGAGCCGGTCCATTTGGTGCTCTGCAGGAGCGACTCGGCGATGGTGGCGGCAAAAGCGCCGCCCAGGATGGCGCCGAAGGCGTAGCCGATCGAGATGCCCGAGTACCGCACATTGGCAGGGAACATCTCCGCGTACATGGCGGACATGGGACCGTAGGACAGGCCGAGGCCCACCGTGAGGACGAACAGGGCCAGGCCGTAGAGCCAGATGTTCTTTGTGTCGATGAGGGCGAACATCGGGATCATCCAGACAAACACGATGGCGTACCCGGTCAGGAAGGTCTTGACCCGGCCGATCCGGTCAGAGAGCCAGCCGCCGGCGAGTGTGAAGATCAGCCAGCCGAAGGAGGCCAGCGTGGTGGCGAGCAGAATCTGCGGTGTGGGCATCTTCAGCGACCTGGTGGCGTAGGAGATGAAGAAGGCAATCAGGAGGTAGCCGGCGGCGTTGTTGCCGATGAAGATCATGGTCGAGTACAGGACCGCCTTCTTGTGGCCGCGGATGAGCTCACCGAGGGGCGCCTTGCTCTCTTCCCGGCGGGCAGTCATTTCCTTGAAGACGGGGCTTTCGCCGACCGCCCGCCGGATCACGTAGCCCACCACGATCAGCACGATGGAGAGCAGGAACGGAACCCGCCAGCCCCAGGCGGCGAAGTCCTCCTTCGGCATCCCGGAGGTGAGGAAGAACAGCAAGCCGGTGGCCAGGATCATGCCCACGGGAACGCCGATTTGCGGGTACGCACCGAACAGGCCGCGCTTGCTCTTCGGGGCGTGTTCCACGGCCATCAGGGCCGCGCCGCCCCATTCGCCGCCGGCGGAGAAGCCCTGCAGGACGCGCAGAAGGATGAGCAGGATTGGAGCCCAGGCGCCGATCTGGCCGTAAGTGGGGAGCATGCCGATCAGTGCCGTCGCAGCGCCCATCATGATGAGGGTGAACACCAGCATGGCCTTGCGGCCAAGGCGGTCACCCAGATGTCCGGCAACGATGGCGCCGAGCGGGCGGAACAGGAAGCTGATGCCGATCAGCGCGAAGGAAAGGATCTGCGCCAGGCCCGGGTTGGAGTCATTCAGCGGGGCCAAAAACAGTGGGGACAGCAGCGTTGCCGTCAGCTGGGCGAAGATAAAGAAGTCGTACCACTCGATAGTGGTTCCCACCAGCGTGCCGGCGAGGACTTTGCGTTCCTCGTGCTTGCTGCTCGGTCCTGCCTCTGAATCTACGGGTGAAGTTGCGGTCATTGAAACTCCGTGGCTGGGGGCAGTGCTACTGCCGGAGGTGGTGAAGGCCTGTCCGATTTACTGATCGAACGGTCAGTTAGTGTGAAGGATACTACGAAAGTGTGATCAGGCGCACCCTGTCAGTCGGTCCGGTGCAGGAACTCGCGCAGCCGCGCCCTGGCCGGTTCGCGGTCGTACGTGTTGACCAGCGCCCCGGCCATCCGGACGGGGTCCCCGAAGAAGAAGTACTCATACAGGGACTGCCGGCCCGAGAACCCTGAGATCGAGGCATCGAACGCAAGCTTGAACAGCCGGACCCGCTCCGGCCCTGTGAGTGTCTTCCCCTGCAGGTACAGGTCGATGTCCGCCCTGGCGTCACTGTTCACGTCCGCTTCGCCGGGCAGCGCCATCAGTCCCGACGCGGAGAACTTCCGGATAATCTGCGGGAACCGCTGTGCCACCTTCGGATACCAGTTGCGGGCCGCATTGAGGGTGGTCCACTTGGGCAGCATCATGCCCGCCTCGTTGAGTTCGGCATCGGCCTCCGACGCGCGGACCAGCGCCTTGCCGATTTCGACGTCGATAATCAGTTCGGCGATGTCCTCCTGGATGTGCTGGAATCCGTCGATGCCGATCGAATCGGCGAGTTCGGAGGCCAGGCCAAGGAAGAACTCGCTCTTGGCGATGGTCCGGGTGACCACCTGGTGGGTCATGAGGGCACCGGCACCGGTCTCGGCATAGAACGAGTTGCAGAGCTGCGGATTGCCGAGCATGAAGATGCGGTCGCTGGGAACAAAGACGTCGTCAAAGACGGCCACCGCGTCCATTTCCTCATAGCGGGACGCCAGGGGTTCATCGTGAATGCTGCCGCCGTTATACAGCGAGGTCCTGCAGAGGTACCGGAGCCCCGGCGTGTCATTGGGAATGGCGAAGGCAAAGGAATAAGGAGCATCCTCCGGCGTGCCACGCAGCACCGTGGACGGGAAGACCAGCAGCTCATCGGCGATGGGTGCGATCGTGGCGAGCATGCGCGCGCCGCGGACCACAATGCCGTCGTCGCGCTCCTCCACGATGTGGGCCGTGAGCTGACCGCCCAGCTGCTCCGAGCCGGATACCGACCGGTTCACCTGTGGCGGGATCAGCGTATGGGTTGCCAGCATGTCGTTTTCGCGCGCCCACTCGTAGTAGTTGCCGATGTTCTCGGCAAACTGGGGATCCGCCTGGGCGAACCACTTCCCGGCTGTGCCCAGGGCGGTGAGCGCGGAGTTCATGTAGTCACCCGTGCGGCCGAGGAATCCGTTGGTCGCCTCAGCCCACGTGGAGGTCGCCTGGCGCCGGTGCTGCAGGTCCTCGATGGTCTTGGGCACCAGAAAGGACGCGTTGACAAGGTCCCCTGTGGTCGGCGAGGCATAAGTAAGCACCCCCTGGTACCGCGGGTCGTGCTGCATGTCGAACAGCTTCGCGTACTGCCGGGCAACGTTGCGGAAGGCCGGGTGTTCGGCAACTTTTTCGCTGACCACCTCGCCGTCAATCGCGATGTGCGGGGTCATCGCATTGAGTTTGTCCAGGTACTGCTGGCCGGTCCTGATGCCCATTGCTGCCTCCAGTCGTCGTTGAACTGTCGTTAGTGGTGAAATGTGCCGCCTACAGCAGGTCCTCTATTCCCAGCTGGCTCTCCGGGATGGTGGTGAAGGCGCTGTTGGCGAATGCCAGGGCGTCACCGCTGCGGTGGTCGAAGTCCACCACCTCACCGAGATACAGGGTGTGGTCGCCGCCGTCGTAGGCTGCCCAGGGCCGGCACTCGAAATAGGCGAGCACGCCGGAGAGCCGGGGCGCCGTTGCCCCTTCAACCCATCGGGGCTCCGGACCCGGACGCCCCGCAAAGTGCAAGGCCAGCTGCCTCTGCTCGGCCCCCAGGATGTTGACGGTGAAGGGCCGGCCAGCCAGCTCGTCGTGGGCTTTGGCCGTGCGCGCGATGCTGGCCAGGACCAGAGGCGGGTCCATGGACACCGACGTAAAGGAATTGACGGTGATGCCGTGCCGCTTGGTGACGCCGTCGAAAGTGACGATGGCGACGCCGGTGGCGAATCGACCCAGACTGCCGCGGAAGCGGTGGGCGCGGGGCACCGAGGTCCTGCCCGGAATACCGGGACCCGCTGCCCGATTGGCCATCATCATTGATCCTCCGGGTGCGCGATTCCTGTCTCTGGCGCACCGTGCCGCAGTCGCTCTAAACTGTTCCGTAGATGAACTGTTCTATAGTTGAACAGGCAATTCCTATATGGAACGGTAGCCCAAGGTCACGGCCCATACAAGCCCTTTTGGCTAGCCGCGCCGCTTATCTGCCTAGGATGGACAGCATGACTCCCAACGCCGGTGCCGCAGCGCAGGTTGCGCCCGCCCAGGCTTCCCCGTCGCAGACCCTCTCCCGGGGCATCCGCGCATTGGAAATCCTTGCCGAAGCCGACCGCCCGCTGACCATCGCCGAGCTTTCGGAGGCGATGGGCGTCCACCGCTCCGTCGCCTACCGGATTCTGCGGACCCTGGAGGACCATTCCCTGCTGGTACGCGATGACGCCGGCCGGGTCCAGCCGGGCCCCGGCCTCGCGGTGCTGGCGCGCGGCGTTTCGCGGAACCTGCAGACCGCTGCCCTTCCGGAACTGACCCAGCTGGCCAACACACTTAACATGACTGCCTTCGTGGCTGTGTGGGACCACCAGGACTGCGTGACGCTCGTGACGGTGGAACCCCGGCATTCGGCTGCCACGGTGGTCCAGCATCCCGGGTCCCGCCATCCCATCAGCTCCGGTGCACCCGGCATCGCCATCCAGTCCGCCCTGACGGAGCACGAGTGGAGCCAACTGGCTCCCGCGGTGCCCTATCGCCCTGAAGCTGCCGAGGCGCGGAAGCGCGGTTACGCGGCAAGCCACGACGAGGTTATCGCCGGGGTTTCCTCGCTTGCCGCACCGGTCCGGGTGCCCGGCGGACGCCCGGCGGCGGTCGCCGTCGTCTACATCCGCTCCTCGCAGGATCCGGCCGAGGTGGCCGCTGCCCTGACCGCCAGCGCGGCCCGGATCGAAGGTCAGCTCGCCTGAGCTGACCGCTTCCGGGAACGGACGACGACGGCGGCCGCCGCGCCGAGAGCGAACAGCGCCGCCGCGGCGGCTGCCGAAACGAGGAAGGCGGCTTCGTGGCCCCCTCCCTGTGCCAGTTGGCCGCCGATGGACGAACCAAGGGCGGTACCCGCGACGATGCCGCTGGCGAGTGCCGTCATCACCGTGGCGAGCCGGCCCGCCGGTGCCACGAGCCCGCCGATGGCAAACACCGTGACCATGACCGGCCCCACCGGCAGGCCCAGTGCGAGCAGTACCAGCACCATGCCCCAGCCGTCGGTTGGAAGGAACAGCAGGGCCGACAACCCGGCCATGGCTGCCGCCCCTGTCACCCAGCGGGCCGTCACCGGGAAGCCGGCCGGCCAGTACGCCACCGAGATCGCGGCCGCGGCCGAGCTGATGCCCATGACGGCGTACAGGAGTCCGGCCGCCTCTGATGTTGCGAAGCCGGCGGAAAACGCGCTCAAAGCTGCCTGTGTGGAGCCGAAAAACGTGCCCATGCAGACCATGGCCAGAACCGGAAGTGCCACGGGAGCCAGTCTGGCAAGCCGGCTGCCGGCCCGGGTTTCAGCATTTCCCTTGCCCGCACATGCCCTGCCCGCACTTCCCCTGCCCGTACTGCCGGCGCCCTCGCCGCCGACTGCAGACCGCCGAGGAACAGCCGTCTGGGTACGGTGGACGGCGAAGGCCGGAACGAACGTGAGCGTGAGCGCCGCGGCCAGGGCCAGCGGCAGCCACGGCGCGACCAGGCTGGCCAGGACGCCCACGAGGGCCGGACCGAGCACGAAGGTCAGTTCGTCGGCCGTGCTCTCATAGGACAATGCGACGTCCAGATCGGTGTTGTCCCCTGCGCGCCGGCTTTCGGCTGTGAGGGCCATCCACCGGACACGGGCCAGCGGGCCGACCTGGGGGCAGCTGAGACCCGCCGCCAATGCGGCTGCAATGACGCCCCACGCGGCACCGACGTCATGCACCCCGTGAATCAAATACGCGGCGGCGATGACGGCCAGCACGGCCACGACATTCAGGACGGTCGAGATCAGCAGAACCGGGCGCTGGCCGCGCCGGTCGGCCAGCCAGCCGAGGATCGGCGCACCGACGGCCGAGCCGATACCGACGGCGCCGGCGGCTGCGCCCCCAACGGCATAGGAGCCGGTGACTGACGTGACAAGGGTGAGGGTTCCCAGCGTCAGCATCGCGAGGGGCAGGCGGGCGAACAGGCCCACGGGCAGGAATCCCCTGCCCGCCAGCGCCGGCAGGCGCGCGAAACGGCCGCCGAACTGCGGGGTGGACGCGTTGGTGTTGGCAGACGGGGCGGTGGGTCGGGGGTCGGCGGGTGGTTGTGGCGCCGTTGAAGTGCTCATGTATGCGGGCTCGTTCAGTCATGCGCATCGTCCCTCCTCCCGATGCGCCGAACCCGGTAACAGTCCCATGATAGTGGACACCTGATACCGGGCCCGGAAGTTCCGGCGGCGGAAAATTACCGGATTCAGACCGTTGCGAGTGCGTCAACGATGTGCACCGTGGAGCCGTTGCGCTGCTTCACCACCTGAAGCTGGCTGCCGATGCGCTGTTTCATCTCCCCCACGTGGCTCACCAGGCCGACCACGCGGCCGCCGTCGCGGAGGCCCTCCAGTGCATCCATGACCTGTTCCAGTGCCTGCTCGTCGAGGCTGCCGAAGCCCTCGTCGACGAACAGCGTTTCAATGTCAACACCGCCGGCCTCCTGCTGCACCACGTCGGCGAGGCCCAGGGCAAGCGACAGCGAGGCCATGAAGGATTCCCCGCCGGAGAGCGTCGAGGTGTCGCGGCGGCGGCCGGTCCATTCGTCCACGACTTCCAGGCCCAACCCGGATTTGGCGTTCCGGGCTGCCCTCGCGTCCGAGTGCTGCAGTGTGTAGCGGCCGTCGCTCATGGCGACGAGCCTTTCGGATGCGGCAATGGCAACCTGCTCGAGCCGTGCCGCGAGGACGTACGCATTCAGGCTCATGCGGTAGCTGTTGTCACCCGAACCGCGGGCTGCTTCGGCGAGGCCTTTCAGGACTTCAGCGCGTTCCCGGGGCTCCCGGCCGCATTCAGCGAGTTCCTCATACTCCGCACGGAGGCGTCCCAGGGCCCTGGCGGCCTGCCGCGCCATGCCCGCCGCCAATTCGACGTCCTTTGCTTCCTGGGCGGCCTGTTCGGCTTCGGTGCGCAGCAAGTCCAGGTCCGCTGCGGTAACCGCGGAGCCACGGTCCTGTTCCCTGGCTGCCTGTTCCTTTGCTGCGACAACGAGCTCTTCGCTGGCGAACAGTTCCTCCAGCCGTACTTCCTCGTCCCGCCCGGCCTTGATAGCCGACTCCAGCCTCGCCGCCTCCGGCCCCGGCAGCAGGGCCTGGCGGGCCTCCGCCGCCGATCCAAATCCGGCCTCGGGAAGGGCTCGGTCCAGCTCGCTCCGTGCCTCAGCCAGGCGGTCCGCAGCCTGGTCCAGCTGCGTCCGGGCGGCGTCAGCCTGTTCGAGAATGCTGACAACCTGGCCGATGGCGTCACTGCGGAGACCGAGTCTGGCGTGGCCGGCACGAAGCGCTTCGAGCGACACTTCCAGGGCGGCGGACTGCCCTTCGATTTCGGTAAGGGCGGATTCCGTCTGCGCCAACTGTGACAGCATGTCCACGCGCACCTGTTCCGTGGCGTCGATACGCTCAGCCAGTTCCTCCTGCCGGCTCCTGCTGGCAGCCAGTTCCGCTACGGCCTCGGCCGCCTCGGCAGCAGCTTCCCGGGCGGCCTGGACGGCTTCCTCCGCTTCGGCGGGATCGGTGTCGCCGCCTTGGCCGGCGAGAACGGCGACCAGCTGCCTGGCCTCGGAGAGCTCGGCTTCCAATGCAGACAGCGCCCTCTCGGCCTCCTCGCTGCGTTCCTTGGCTCGTTCCTCTTTCTCGGCAAGCCCCAGGACGGAGTCCCCTGCGGGAACCGGCTCGGGGTGCTCCAAGCTGCCGCAGACGGGACAGGGCGCACCGTGTTCCAGGCGCGAAGCCAATTCGGCCGCAGCATTGGACAGGCGTTCCTCACGGACATCCAGCCATTGCCGGCGCAACTCCTGGTGATGTTCCCTGCCTTTGAGGTGCTGTTCGGTGACCGCAGCGCACCCGGCCGCAGCAATTCCATAGCGCCGAACAACGTCCACCAGCTCCTCGGCGGCTGCCGCCTCCTTGGTGCGCAGCACGGATTCCCCTGCCAGCTGTTCCAGCGGCTGCAGGGCAGCACGCAGGGCCTCCATCTCGGTGCGGAGGGAAAGCAGCCGGACAGCGTGGTCATCACCGGCACGGATGAGTTCCTGCCGCCGCTGCGCAAGCCCGGCCGCCCGTGCCTGCAGGCCTTCCAGCCGGTCCTCATCCGCAAGCCGTTCGCCGATTACGGCGGCCAGCGCCCGCAGACGCGAAAGCTCCGCGGCCACGTCGACGGCGCCTTGTTGCACGACCGCACCGTGTTCCATGCCGGCCAGCTCGGAACTGTGGCCCGCTGCCTCCCGCACGCGGGCAGAGGCGAGGTCCACGGCCCCCTCGGCCCGGGCAAACAATGCCTCGGCGGCGGTCAGGGCCTTCAGCTGGCCGCCGAGCACCTCGGCCTTCCGGTGCAGGTCAAGCGCTGCCCCCGCGCTGGTCAGTCCGGGGGTGGCGGCCTCCGCTTCTGCCCGCCGGCGCAGGGCAGCAGCGAGCTTCACGCGCCTCCCCTCCCTGGCCAGCTCCGCTTCGAGCCGCTCCGTGCACCCGCGGCGCTGCTCTTCGGAGAATTCTGCATCCCGGACCAGTTCTGCGGCACGCTCCGAGGCTGCAGTCTCCAGCCATGACAGAAGGCCAGGACCGCCGGAAGGTTCCGGTGCTGCATCGGGATCGACGTCGAGAGCCGTGGCCTCCGCCCTGGCCCTCTCCACCAGCAGGCCCAGCCTGCCCTCAAGATCGGCTAGTTCCCTCACGGCCCCGGCGGCCTGCACCGCAAGTTCCCGCTCCACTGCCTCGAAACGTTCGGTTCCGAAGAGCTTCTGCAGCAGTTCGAGGCGGTCGGAAGCCTTGGACCGGAGGAACGCGGCGAAGTCCCCCTGGGGGAGCAGCACGACGCGGGTGAACTGCTCCCGGTCCATGCCAAGGAGCGCGGTGATTTCCGCCCCGGCTTCGTCGTTCCGCCCGGACTTTTCCACCCACGCGCCTGCCACCCGTTCACGCAGGAGGGTCTTGGCCTGCTGCGTGGTGAACCCATTCCGTCCGCGGGCGCTGGGCTTGTCCCAGGCCGGCGTCCTGGAAACCTCAAAACGCCGGCCCCGGGCTGTAAACTCGCAGGTCACGCGGGGTTCGGCAGCCGTGTCCGCATGGTCACTGCGCAGCCGCTTGCCGTCCTGCCGCGCGCCGGGAACGGACCCGTAGAGGGCATAGCAGATGGCGTCCAGCACGCTGGTCTTACCGGCGCCGGTGGGGCCATTGAGCAGAAACAGCCCGTGGGCGCTCAGCCGGTCGAAGTCGATGTCCTCGGTTCCGGCAAACGGCCCGAACGCGGAGATTTCCAGACGGTGGATCCTCACAGTGGGGCCTCCTGCAGACGCACGTTTTCCAAAGCTTCGGTGAGGGCGGCCTGTTCCGCGGTGTCCGGCTCGCGGCCGCGGACGTGTTCCAGGAATCCGCAGCAGATGGCGAGGTCATCCTCTGCCTTCGCCAGCCGGCTGCTGTAGCTCGCGCCGGAGGCTGCAGGTGCCCCCTCCGGCTCGAAACCGAGGACGAGCGTGTCCGGGAACCTGGCACGCAGCCGCTCCATGGCCTGGGCCGGCCGCTGGGTGTCCGTCAGGGTCACCTGGCAGTACGCTTGCTCGGCCCAGGCATGCTCGGGTGACTCCAGCAGTCCGTCCAGCGTCCCCCGGAGGACGGCAAGTTTCCGCGGGGCGTCCCAGTGGATCTCCTCCACGGCGGTGACGCCGGACTCGTCAACGTCAACGAGCCAGCCGCCCTTCTGGTGCTTCGCTTCCGAGAAGGAGTAGGCCAGCGGCGAGCCCGAATACCGCACCTCGGTGGACAGGGACTGCCGGCCGTGCAGGTGGCCGAGCGCCGTGTAGCTGAACCCGTCGAACAGGTCCAGCGGCACGGCCCCCACTCCCCCGATGCTCAGGTCGCGTTCGCTGTCCGAGCTGATGCCCCCGCTGGCAAAGGTGTGTGCCAGCACAACCGAATGGACGGTCCGGGATTCGGCCCGCGCGGCGACGTCGGCCCTGATGCGTTCCGTGGCGGCGCGCGTGACTCCGAAGTGGCTGGCGGTGTCCACCCCAAGCTGCTCGGCCACCAGCCGGGGTTCGAGCCAGGGGATGCCATAGACCGCCAGCACCGGGCAATCTTCACCGGGCTGGTCAGTCCCCGCGCCGCCAAGCGGCAGAATCACGGGGACGTCCAGCTCCTGGAGGCGGGTGCGCAGATGAACGCCGCCCTTCTCCAGAAGCCGGGAGGCGAAGCCGAGCCGGATGGCGGAGTCGTGGTTTCCGCTGGTCAGCACCACCTGGGCGCCGGCCCCGGTCAGCCGGACCAGGGCGTCGTCCAGGAGGTTGACGACATCGACGCCGGGCAGTGCCCTGTCATAGACGTCGCCGGCGATCAGCACGACGTCGACGGAGAGCTCCCTGACCTGGACAACCAGCTGGTCGACAAAGGCGCGCTGGGCGTCCAGCATGCCGACGCCGTGGAAAGACCGGCCCAGATGCCAGTCGGAAGTGTGCAATAACCGCATATTCATAAGCTAGACGCGGGCACTGACAAAATAGCCGACCCCCGCCCTTCGGCGCGTCAGGACTCCTTGCTGCGCGTCCCGTCGAAGAAGTCGCGCGCCTCGTCGCGGCCTGCGTCAGCCGGTGCGGCCGCGGGTTGCTCGTCCGAGTCGTCGTCGAAGTCGTCCGCGAGGTCAGACTCGGGATCCGCCTCGGCGTCGGTGCGCTCCGCGTCCGCGGTGACGGCCCTGAGGTTCCGGGCGTCGGCGAACCCCCGGAAAACAAGGCCTGCAATACCGGCACCGACGACAGGGGCAACCCAGAACAGCCACAGCTGCCCCAGCGCCCAGCTGCTGCTGAAGAGGGCAGAAGCGGTGGCCCGGGCAGGGTTGAAGGGCGCGTTGCCCAAAGCCTGGCCCAGCTGCAGCAGTACGGCAAATGCAAGCCCGACGGCGAAGGGGGCGGCAGCCGCGTGGTTGTTGCGGCGGCCCGTCATCCCAAGGAACACGGCAACCAGGATGGCTGATCCGAGCACTTCGGCGAGCAGCACGCCGGCCATCGACGTCTGGATCACAGAGTGCTCGCCGAATCCGGCGGTGACGGTGTCAAACGCCGTGCGGGCGTCCGGGATGCTGGGCACCGTGCGGAGGATGCCAAACAGCGCGAGCGCGCCCGCTGCTGCCCCGACCAGCTGCGCGCCGATGTAGGCCGCTGCGGCAGCGATGCCGATCCGGCCCGCCACCAGGTTGCCCAGGGTGATGGCCGGGTTGAAGTGCCCGCCCGAGATGTACGCAAAGGCCAGCATCGCCGCTGTCACGGCGAGGCCCCCGGCAAGGGCGCCAGGCAGCGGATTGGACTGCGGAAGGGTGAAGAGCGGCACGCCCAGCCCGGCGACCACCAGAAAGAGCGTGCCGAACGCCTCCGCTCCGAGCCTGGTCAGGAGACCGGGCCGGAATCCGTCGTCACCGGCAGTAGGCCTCCGGTTTTCGGTCGGGTGGGCGGGCACAGGGGTGCTCATGTGAGGGGATTCCTTTGTTTCGGTCAGCGGGGAATGCCGCTCGCTTTCGGGAGCAGGCCCCAGCAGTCTGGCAGCAAAGTCTGGACGGTTGCTGAATCCGAGCTTATCGTCCGGTGGCCGGACTCCCGGCACGCAGAGTGGAATGTCACAGCAAGGGCCCCGGTTTTGCAGCGTCCGAATCACGGAGTCGGGGCAAAGCCGGCGGGCAGGTAAATTTGCCTGCATGAGCAATGATCCCGGCCTCAGTATTTTTCCCGGCAGAGCGCCGTCGCCCGAGTCCCGTATCCATGGCTGCCTGCTCGGCGGCGCCCTGGGAGACTCACTCGGCTACGCCGTCGAGTTCGATCCGATAGAGGAGATCCGGCGCCGTTTCGGCGCGGCCGGACTCCGGGACTTTGCCGCGCTCGACGGCGGGACCCACTTCTCGGACGACACCCAGATGACGCTGTACACGGTCGACGGGATCGTCGAGGCCCTGGAATGGGCCAACTCGGGTGTCGGTGCCGACGCCAACGCCTGCGTGTGGCTTGCGTACCTGCGCTGGCTCGACACACAGGGCGTTCCGGTCCCCGAATCGGCGCCGCGGCCCCAGCCCCGCTGGATTGACGCACAGGAAGTGCTGCGGCATCGGCGGGCACCCGGCAATGCGTGCCTGAGCGGGCTGGCCACGGGCGAGATGGGAACGGTCTTCCGCCAGGTCAACCCTGATTCGAAGGGCTGCGGAACCGTCATGCGCTCGGCACCTTTCGGACTGGTTCCGCACATCCCGGCGGAGTCTGTCTACAAGTTGAGTGCCGACGCGGCATCGCTCACCCACGGGCATCCCTCGGCCCGGCAGAGTGCGGGCGTTTTCAGCCTGCTCGTCCATTCGCTGGTGCAGGGCAGCGGCCTGGCCGAAGCAGCGGAGGCTGCGCTCGCCCATGTGCTGGCCGATGACGAGGCGGCGCCCGAACTCCGCGAGCGGCTGGAGTCCGCAATCCGGCTCGCCGGCCAAACCGGACCCGGCACGGTGCTCAGCCCGGAGGACCTGGTCCGTGAACTCGGTGAGGGCTGGGTGGCGGAGGAGGCTCTCGCCGTCGGGCTCTATGCGGTGCTGGCCACTGCCGTCTCTTCAGAGAGAGATGGCGCATCCGATCCGGTGGCCCATTTCAAGGCCGCCATCGCCGTGGCCATCAACCACAGCGGCGACAGCGATTCCACGGGGTCCATCGCGGGCAACATCCTGGGCACGTATTACGGCACGGCTTGCCTGCCCGCGGACTGGCTGGAAGCGCTCGAGGCCCCCGAGGTGATCCGTGGCATGGCCGGGCAGCTGGTTGCCGTCACATCTGCCTGAGCTGAATGTTGTTGCAGGCCTCGCAGATATCCTCGGGGATGAGGCCGCGGCGCTGCAGCATGCCAAAGATGGCACAGCCGAGGCAGAACCCGGCGAAGGCCTCCAGCGAGGCGGCAACGATCAGCACGGCCAGCAAGAGCCACGCGGCGGGCGCCAGGCCGGCGGCCAGCAGGATGGCGGCGGCCGTGGACATTGCGGCGCCGATGCCTTGGGCGAAACGCTTGGGCGGGCCGGGCACCAGCTTGACCCGCCCCAGCCGCGGGGCGATGACCCTGACCGAAAGCAGGGCCAGTGGGGAAATCCTCGGTCCGAACAGCACCCGGAGCCAGAAACCCAACGCAACGGCCGCGAGTCCCCAGCCGGATCCGGCGAGCAGTGTGGTGACGGCCAGCAGGACCACTAATCCGGCGGTGATGCGGGCTGCGTATTCGTTGACCGGGTTGGGAAAGGCGAACGCAGCACTCAGTCTGCCCGGTGAACCCAGCTTCTCTGTAACGCCCGGTTTGGTTGCTTGGCCCATGCGGCAAGGCTAGGAGAGGGCACGGCGGCGGGGGAAGCTTTATTGCGCCATGTGAACCGGCCCGCCACGGACCCCATGCGTTTCAAAACGCTTCCTCAGGTCCTGCCGTGTTTTCTACGACGCGTCCTCAGGTCCTGCCGGGTTTTCCGGGACGCGTCCTCAGGTCCTGCCGGCGGCTTCAAGTGCCCCAGCGACGTAACGAGCGTTCGAGACACCCTGCAGAACCTGAGGAAGCGACTGAGGAAACCCTGCAAGACCTGAGGGAGGGTCACTCAACTGCCTGCGGGACGTGAGGGAGGGTCACTCGACAGGCTGCAGAATCGGTGGCGGCGGGGGAAGCTTTATTGCGCCATGTGTACCGGTGCGCCGCCCACCATCTGCAGGAACTCCCCCTCGGAGATCACCTCGATGGCCTGGCCGCGGTCGTGCAGCTCCAGGACGCGTTTTGCCTTGCCGGTGAGCCGTCCGGAACGCAGGTCGCCTGCCACGAAGCCGTCCCCCACCACCAGGACGCTGGTCCGCGCCGTGACCCGGCTTTCGGGGCGCGCCCCCAGCTCCGCGGACCGCATCTTCGCTTCCGGCCGCGGCATCGCGAGTGAGCCGGTGAACACGACGGTCTGGCCGAAGAGCGGATTCCCGGGTTCGGCGTCGGGATTGGGCTCAGGGTTGGGCCCTTCCTCAGGCCACCCGCTGCGGAACGGCCGGGCCGCACTGCCGCCGGCCGCGCTGCCATTGAGCGCGCTGCCATTGACCGCGGCGGCGAGTGCCGCGGCGGTGGCCTTGGACAGCTCACCGCTGGAAGGGTCGAACGCCGGCTGCTGCGGTATGGACAGCCCCAGCGAAAGGTAGAGCTCGGCGATGCTGTTGGCCCGGTTGCGCCCCGCGATGTCGATGAGGATGCCGGCGCATGCCCGGGCGTCCTCACCCGCGTCGTGGTGGTTCACGAGCGGCACACCCGCCTCCTCGGCGGCGAAGGGCAGGGAATTGGAAACCAGGGAGTAGCAGCGCCGGGACAGCATCACCGTGCACACGTAGTCGTAGGCAGGGCCGGGAAGCCCCGAGACCTCAAGCCCGGACCGGATCACCCCAAGGTCGAAGGCAGCGTTGTGGGCTGCGAGGATGTCGCCGCCGATGAACGCGCCGATCTCCGGGAAGAGCTCCCCGAAGCGGGGCCGGCCAGCCACCTGTTCGGGCCTGATGCCGTGGACGCGGACGTTGTGGTAGTCAAAGGAGTCGTGGTTTTCCGGCGGCCGCATCAGCCACGAGGCCTCCTCGACGATGACGCCGCCACGGACCTTGGTGAGGCCAACGGCGCACGGCGAACCGCGGAAGCCGTTGGCAGTCTCGAAGTCGATCGCCGTAAAGTCCAAACTCACGGGGACAACTGTAGCCCGGCGGTGGCGCGGAACCCGTCAAGTACCCTTGAAACGTGAACTTAAATGCATTGAGCGACTTTGCCGTGCCCGCGCTGGGTGGCGCCGGCCCCGTCCAGCCGCATCTGGCATCATTCCTGCCCGATTGGCTCAACCCCCAGGTCTTCCTCGCCGACCCGGCCCTTGCCCCGTGGGTTGTCCTGCTGGTGTGCGGCATTATCTTCGCAGAAACCGGCCTGCTGATCGGGTTCTTCCTGCCCGGGGATTCCATGCTGTTTACGGCGGGCCTCCTCGTGGCGACCGACACGATCAAGTTCAACATCTGGCTCTTCGCCGCGCTGATCATCGTGTCTGCCATTATTGGCAACCAGACGGGCTACCTCATCGGCTCCAAGGCCGGCCCTGCCATCTTCAACAAGCCGGACTCAAGGCTCTTCAAGCATGAGAACGTCGACAGTGCACACAAGTTCTTCGAAAAGCACGGCGGCAAGGCCCTGATCCTTGCACGCTTTGTGCCCATCATCCGCACCTTCGTTCCCGTCATCGTGGGCGTCGCCGCGATGGACAAGCGGAAATTCTTCCTGTTCAACGTCATCGGCGCTGTCCTCTGGGGTGGCGGTGTGACGCTTCTCGGCTATCTGCTGGGTGACAAGGTCCCCTGGGTGCGGGACAACCTGGACATCATCTTCATCGTCATCGTGCTCCTCTCGGTCATCCCGGTGGGCATCGAAGTCCTCCGTGGCATGGCCGCCAGGCGCGAGGCCGCGGCCTTCGGGACGGACCCGGTGGAGGAGTTCATCGAGGAGCACGAGCCCGAGGCCGAGCGCAAAACGAACCTCGACTAATACCGCGGGCAACAGCAACGCGGGGTCACTTAGCGCCCAATGGGATGACCGGATTGGGCGGTAAGTGACCCCGCGTTGCTGTTTACCAAAGAGAAACTACCGCAGGGCCTCCACGATCGAGGGAAGCAGCGCACGGAACGCCAGGCCGCGGTGGCTGATGGCGTTTTTCTCCTCAGGACTGAGCTCGGCACAGCTGCGGTCCAGGCCCAGGGGTTCCAGGACGGGATCGTAGCCAAACCCGCCTTCACCCCGCGGCTCACGCAGCAGCGTACCGGCAAGCTGCCCGTACTCCACCACTTCGCGGGCCCCGTCCCCGGATGCCGACGCCGGCACTGCAAGGGCCGCCGCGCACACAAAGGCGGCTCCACGGTGGCCGTCCGGCACGTCCGCCAGCTGGGCCAGCAGCAGCTGCAGGTTGGCGTCGTCGTCACCGTGGCGGCCGGCCCAGCGCGCGGAGAAAATCCCCGGCGCGCCGCCGAGGACATCCACGGACAGCCCGGAGTCGTCGGCGATGGCCACCAGGCCCGTGGCCTCGGCCACCGCCCGCGCCTTCAGCAGCGAGTTTTCCGCAAAGGTCACCCCGGTTTCCGGGACGTCGGGGGCTCCGACAGCGGCCGCGTCCACCACCTGTGTGTCGACGTCGAGCCCCGGGATCTGCCCGCGCAGCAGCTCACGCAGCTCCCGCAGTTTGCCGGCGTTGCGGGTGGCCAGCACCAGCCGGGGTGCAGGTCCGCCGCTCACAGCGTCGTGGCCACTCACGGTGCTTCGGCCAGGGTCTCGCGCTGGATGGCCGCCAGCTGTTCTGTCCCCAGCAGGGCCAGGTCCAGCAGCTTGTTGAGTTCGTCCCGGTCAAAGGGTGCGCCTTCGGCCGTGCCCTGGACCTCCACGAACTTGCCGGAGCCGGTCACCACGACGTTCATGTCGGTTTCGGCCCGCACGTCCTCGATGTACGGCAGGTCCAGCATGGGGATGCCGTCGATGATCCCCACGGACACAGCGGCAATGGTGTCGATCAGGGGCTGGGCGTTGCGTGCGATCATCTTGTTCTCGCGGGCAAAGCGGATGGCCTCGGCGAGCGCAACGTAGGCGCCGGTGATGGCGGCCGTCCGGGTGCCGCCGTCGGCCTGCAGGACATCACAGTCCAGCACGATGGTGTTCTCGCCCAGGGCCTTCGTGTCGATGATCGAACGCAGCGAGCGCCCGATCAGGCGGGAGATTTCGTGCGTGCGGCCGCCGATCTTGCCCTTGACGGACTCGCGGTCGGACCGGGTGTTCGTCGCGCGTGGAAGCATGGCGTATTCGGCGGTCACCCAGCCACGGCCTTCCCCCTTGAGCCAGCGCGGAACGCCTTCGGTGAGGGAAGCGGTGCACAGGACCCGGGTGTTGCCGAACTCGATGAGGGCCGATCCCTCGGCCTGCTTGGACCAGCCGCGGGTGATGCTGATGGGCCGGAGCTGGTCCGGGGTGCGGCCGTCGGCACGGATGACGGGGGCAGTGGTTGCTTCGGAAGTCATGCCTTTAGCTTATCGAGCCGCAGGCGCGACGGTGCCACGTCAATCGGTGCCACGTCAGGTCAGTTCCAGCTCAGACGGTGTAGTGTACGCCCGCCACGGCCACGGCCACGTCACCGGCAAAGGCCGGACGTGCCTCGGCCATGACCTTGGTCTGTGACGTCCACACCGGGATATGGGTGAGGAGGAGGCGGCGCGCGCCGGCGGCGGTGGCTGCCTCCCCGGCCCGCTTGCCTGTCAGGTGGACGTCCTTGATGCCGTCGTCGCGGCCTTCCTCGAAGGCCGCCTCGCAGAGGAAGAGGTCGGCGTCCTTGGCCGCCTCTTCCAGCCCGCGGCACGAATCGGTGTCGCCCGAATAGGTCAGCACGCGGGTCACGGCATTCCCGGCGGCGTCCGGCTCGGTCACCTCCACGCGCAGCGCGTAGGCCTCCTCAACGGGGTGGTTCACGGCGAACGGCGTCACCGTGAAAGGCCCGACGGTGACGGACTGGCGCTCGGCCCAGTTGGTGAAGTCGAACTCCTCGCGCATCCCCGGATCCAGGTCCAGCCCGTAGGCGGTTGCCATCCTGTCGGCGGTGGCGGCGGGACCCCAGACGGGGATCCTTCCCCTGTCCCAGCCGCCCGGCTTCCAGCGCACCGCCACGTGCAGGCCGCAAAGGTCCATGCAGTGATCGGGGTGCAAATGTGTGAGGAAGATCGCGTCGATGTCCTCGAGGTCGGTGTATCGCTGGATGGCGCCCAGGGCCCCGCTGCCCAGGTCCATGACCACCTTCCAGACCCGTTCGCCGTCGTTGGCGGTCAGCAGGTAGCAGGAGGCGGGTGACCCGGGGCCGGGAAACGAGCCGGTGCAGCCGACGATGGTGAGTTTCACCGGAAAGACCCCCCGGGGGCTGCCCCGCTGCCGGCGGCCTGCCCGACGAAGTTGGAGATGCGCGGGCGTGCTGCCGCGTTCCGCGCGGCGGCGATCATTTCCGGGGTGATCCGGGCCAGGCTGCCCGTGGGGTACTGCGCCGCAACGTGGTCCACGTGCTTGACGCTGAGCACCTCCGGCCCGAGGAACCTGCGGGCCAGGGCTTCGAACTGGCCCGGATCCCCGGTGGCGATGAAGCTGTGCTCCGGCGGCGCCGGGTCCGTCCGTTCGAGGCCGTTGCTGGCCAGCGCCCGGTAGACGTCCTTTGCGGTTTCCTCGGCGCTGGAGACCAGGGTGACGTCCTCGCCCATGACGTAGGAGATCACACCGGTCAGGAGCGGATAGTGGGTGCAGCCCAGCACCACGGTATCCACGCCCGCGGCTTTCAGCGGCTCCAGATACTCGCTGGCGATGTCAAGCAGTTCCGGCCCCGTGGTGATGCCGGCCTCCACATACGGCACGAACGCCGGGCAGGCCACGGACGTGATCTCCAGGTCAGGCGCCGCGGCAAAAGTGTCCTCGTAGGCCCGGGACCCCACGGTGGCGGAGGTGCCGATCACGCCTACCCGGCCGCTGCGAGTGGCCGCGACGGCGCGGCGCACGGCCGGCTGGATCACCTCGATGACGGGAATCCCGTAGCGCGCCGTGTAGCGCTCGCGGGCGTCCCGGAGCACCGCGGCCGACGCCGAGTTGCAGGCGATGGTGAGCAGCTTGACGCCGGAGTCCACGAGTTCGTCCATGACGCCGAGGGCGTTGGCGCGCACCTCCGCGATGGGCAGCGGCCCGTACGGGCCGTGGGCGGTGTCGCCCACGTAGAGGATGGATTCGTTCGGCAGCTGGTCGATGATCGACCGTGCCACCGTGAGGCCGCCGACCCCGGAGTCGAAGACGCCGATCGGCAGCGATCCCACATTAACGCCGTCGGCCGGTGCGGACTCCGCTGCAGCTCCTGCTGCCGGATCCATGCTCGATGCTGAAGTCATGATTATTTGAGGATAGGTCTTCCCGTGAGGTGCGGCCATCACTTGTGGCGAGCGACTCATGTCGAATTTGTCACATCCGGCGGCTGAAACCCTCTGTAGCCGAAGCGCTCAGGGCGGAACCGCTCAGGGCCGCGCGTCCAGTGACTGCAGCATCGCCTGCACAAGCGACTCCTGCAGCCACGTGGTGAAGTTGTAGACCAGGGCGAGGTAGCTTTCCACGTCCTCGGCCTGGGACCAGTCCTGCATCTGGTGGACGTGGTCGGCGTCCGCCTCGTCCCGGATGTCGAGCCGCTCGGCGAGTACCAGCCGTACATCGTTGAGGGCGGTGGACCAGTGCCGGGCATCAGCAGGTGTCAGGACGAGCTCGTCCTTGTCCAGGCCCAGCGCGGCGGCGCGCAGGGCGCCGACCTTGCTTTCCCGCAGCGAGCGTTCGGTGAGCTGGCGGAACTCAAGTGCGGCCGCGGCGTCGTCCTTCACTGCATTGGGCAGCAGCCGGCGGAGAGCCCGGTCCGACGGTTCCCGGACCTCCATGTCCAGTCCGATCATCGCGGCGAGCGGATCCTCGGAGCCGCGGTCGGCCGGCTCCAGCATGGAGATGACGTCGGCGAACAGGCTGCGCAGCAGTTCCCTTTCGGCCGGTTCCAGGAAACCGGTGATGCCCTTGAGTCCGGATTTAAAAGCCTTAGCCACGTTTTCCCTTGCCCTTGCCCGGGCCGCCGCGTTTGCCGCCCCCGCTGTCTCCGCCGGTTGCCTTCTCCACGGTGGCCCACAGGCCGAACCCGTGCATCGCTACCACGTGCTGTTCCACCTGTTCCTTGCTGCCATGGGCAACGATGGACCGGCCCTTCCTGTGGACCTCGAGCATCAGCTTGTTGGCTTTGGTCTCCGAGTAGCCGAAGTAGCTCTGGAACACGTAGCTGACGTAACTCATCAGGTTGACGGGGTCATTCCAGATGACAAGGTTCCAAGGGACGTCCGGGGCGGTCAGTGCGTCGGTGGACACCGCCGTTCCGGTCTGGATGCTCTCCTGGGTGTCAGGGCCGAGCGCAACGCTTAAGGTCATCTGTCCATTCTATGGCGATGATGGGCCCACGCCGGCGAGGGCCCCGCGGCGAAGCGAAGCGAGACGTGGGAGCCGGTGGGGACTAGAGTGATTTTTGTGAGTAACTCCGCCAGCTGGGAGCAGCCCCGCACGTCCCTGTTCACCGACCATTACGAGCTGACCATGCTGCAGGGGGCCCTCCACTCCGGCGCCGCGCACCGCAAGGCCGTGTTCGAGGCGTTCGCGCGCAGGCTCCCGGACGGCCGCCGGTACGGGATTGTGGGCGGTACGGGCAGGCTGCTGGAAGGCATCATGGCATTCCGGTTCGGCGAGGCGGAACTCGAATTCCTGGCGCGCACCGGCGTGGTTAACAAGGAAACGCTCGACTACCTGGCCGACTTCCGCTTCACCGGCGACATCTGGGGTTACGCCGAGGGCGAGGCGTATTTCCCCAACTCCCCCATCCTCATCGTCGAATCGACGTTTGCCGAGGCGTGCATCCTGGAGACCTACGTCCTGTCCGTCCTCAACCACGACAGCGCCATCGCCTCGGCGGCTTCGCGCATGGTGATGGCCGCCGGACAGCGGCCCTGCATCGAGATGGGGTCCCGGCGGACGCAGGAGGAATCAGCCACGGCTGCCGCCCGTGCCGCCGTCATCGCCGGGTTTGACAGCACCTCGAACCTTGAGGCCGGGCTGCGGTACGGACTCAAGACGGTGGGCACCGCCGCCCACTCCTTCACGCTCCTGCATGACACCGAGCGGGACGCCTTTGAGGCGCAGGTCGCCTCCCTGGGGGCCGGCACCTCGCTGCTGGTGGACACGTACGACGTCGAGACCGCCGTCCGTACGGCCGTTGACATCGCCGGGGACAAGCTGGGCGCCGTGCGGCTGGACTCCGGCGACCTGGTGGAGCAGGCGCAGTGGGTCCGGCAGCTGCTCGATGACCTGGGCAACGAGCACACCCGCATCACGGTGACCTCGGACCTGGACGAATACGCGATTGCGGCGCTGCAGTCCGCCCCCGTTGACTCGTACGGGGTGGGCACCTCCCTCGTGACCGGCTCCGGGGCACCCACCGCAAGCATGGTCTACAAGCTGGTCAGCCGGACCAACGACGCCGGCGACTTCGTCTCGGTGGCCAAGGCCGCCAAGAACAAGACGAGCAAGGGCGGGCGCAAGTACGCCCTCCGCCGGCTCAACGACAACGGCACGGCCACTCAGGAGCTCATCGGCGTGGGCCACCGGCCCGCCGACGACGGAAATGACCGCACGCTACTGCAGCAGTTCATCAAGAACGGCGAACTCCTGCCGGGCTGGACTGGCCACGAAGGCGTCCTCCGGGCCCGGCAGCGCCACGCTGATTCGCTGGCCGAACTGCCGGCCGTGGTCCATCGCCTGCACCGCGGCGAGCCGGCTATCCCCACAATCTACGAAGAGAACTGAGGACAACTGATGGCACGGGCACTCATCATCGTCGACGTCCAGAACGATTTCTGCGAGGGCGGCGCGCTGCCGGTGGAGGGCGGGGCCTCTGTGGCCGGGGCCATCAGCGAGTACGTCGAGAACCACCACGGGCAGTTCGACCACATCGTGGCCACGCAGGACTGGCACATCGATCCGGGCGCCCATTTCTCGGAAGCCCCTGACTTCAAGGACACCTGGCCCCCGCACTGCGTCGCCGGGACCCAGGGTGCGGAGCTTCATCCGGAGCTCGACACCGAACACATCCAGGCATACTTCCACAAGGGCCTGTACACCGCGGCCTACTCCGGGTTCGAGGGCCTGCTGGCGCCGGAAGACGCCGTCCCCACCGGTGAACGGCAGCCCGGTTCCCTGCCCGGCGCGGCCGACCCCGGGTACGCGCCGGAGGAAGATGCAATCGGCCTCGACGACTGGCTGCAGAGCCACGACGTCGAGGACGTTGTGGTGGTGGGCCTCGCCACCGACCACTGCGTCATGGCCACGTCGCTGGATGCGGTCCAGGCCGGCTACTCCGTCACCGTGATCAAGCGGCTGACGGTGGGCATCGCCGATGACCTCGACGACACCTACGCCGAAATGGAGCTGGGCGGCGTGGACCTCGAGTAGGTCCCAGCCGGGCTGCTTCCTGCCCAGCTTTGGTTTGCCCTGCTACTTCCTGCCGATGAACCAGTCCTGGAGCTTTTTCAGCCTGGACTGAAGCTGCTCCTCGTTCGCCTGTGCCACGGGAGGCCCGCCGCAGACGGTGCGGAGCTTCGTGTGCACTACCCCGTGCGGGGTGCCCGTCCGCGCAGACCAGGCCGCCACGTTCTTCGCCAGCTCGTTCCGCAGGTCCATCAGCATCCGGTGGTCCGGTACTGCGGGGGCGGCGGGCTCAGCTGCGGGGCCCTGGCGTTTCTTCCGGCCCTGCTGCTCGTGCTGGCGCTGGCGCAGCAGCATACCCACTTGCTCGGCGTCCAGCAGGCCCGGGATGCCAAGGAAGTCGAGTTCGTCCTCGGAGCCGATGTCGCCTCCGGTGCCGAATTCGCCGCCGTCGAACAGCACGCGGTCGAAGGACGCCTGCGAGTCCAGCGCCTCGAACTTGCCCTTGGTCAGGCTGTCCGAGGCCCTCTCCTCGCGGTTCGCCTCGTCCATCAGCGACTCTTCGAGGTCCATCAGGCCGTCCGCGTCATCGTTCTGCGGCCGGTCCAGGGCATGGTCACGTTCGGCTTCCATGCTGTTGGCCAGCGCCATCAGCTGGGGAACGGACGGGAGGAAGACGGAGGCCGTTTCGCCCCGCTTCCGGGAACGCACAAAGCGCCCCACTGCCTGGGCGAAGAACAAGGGGGTGGAGGTGGAGGTGGCGTAGACGCCCACCGAAAGGCGCGGCACGTCCACGCCTTCGGACACCATGCGCACGGCCACCATCCAGCGCTTGTCGCCCGCGCTGAACTCCTCGATCTTGTTCGAGGCCTTGGCATCATCGGACAGAATCACCGTGGGCGACTCGCCCGTGATCTTCTTGAGCTGGCCGGCGTACGCCCGGGCGTCCTCATGGTCGGTGGCGATCACCAGGCCGCCGGCGTCGGGAACGGACCGCCGGACCTCGCTGAGCCGTTTGTCCGCTCCTGCCAGGACGGCGGGGATCCATTCCCCGGCCGGGTTCAGGGCGGTCCGCCATGCCTGTGACGTGATGTCCTTGGTGACCGCCGCCTCGCCGAGGGACGCGGCCATCTCGTCGCCGGCGCTGGTGCGCCAGCGCATCTGCCCCGAGTAGGCCATGAAGATGACCGGACGCACCACATGGTCACGCAGTGCGTTGCCATAACCGTAGGTGTAGTCCGACTTCGAGCGGCGGATGCCCTCGCGGTCCTCGGTGTACTCCACAAACGGAATGGGCGAGGTGTCCGACCGGAACGGCGTACCCGTCAGGGACAGCCGGCGGGCAGCGGGGTCGAAGGCCTCGCGGAGACCGTCGCCCCAGGACAGGGCCTCGCCGCCGTGGTGGATTTCGTCAAGAATCACCAGGGTGCGGGCGGCCTCGGTCTTGGCCCGGTGCAGCATGGGCTTGCTGGCCACCTGCGCGTAGGTCACGGCCACGCCGATGAACCCGCGGCCGTGCTGGCCGTCCGAATTCTTGAAGTTCGGGTCAATGGCGATGCCGACGCGCGCGGCAGCGTCAGCCCATTGCCGCTTAAGGTGGTCGGTGGGCGCGACGATGGTGACGCGGTTCACCGTGCCGGCCTCGATCAGCATGGAGGCCACCCTGAGGGCAAAGGTAGTCTTGCCGGCGCCGGGGGTGGCCACGGCCATGAAATCGCGCGGAGCCTTGCTGAAGTACAGGTCGAGCGCTTCCTGCTGCCAGGCACGGAGCTTCGGGGCGGTTCCCCAGGCTGCACGTTCCGGATAAGCCGGGGGCAGGGTGGGTCCGCCGAAGAGTGTCTCCGTCACTATTTGTTGTTGCCTGAGTCTCCGCCGGACCCGCTGCCGCCGTCGTTGCCCGGGCGGAGGCCGTCATAGACCTCTTTGCACATCGGGCAGACCGGGAACTTCTGCGGATCCCGTCCGGGCGTCCAGACCTTGCCGCACAGCGCGATGACCGGTTCGCCGGTCATGGCGGACTCCATGATCTTTTCCTTGCGCACGTAGTGTGCAAAGCGCTCACGGTCGCCGGGCTCCACTTCCTGGCGCAGTTCCTCGCGCTCAATCGTTGCGGTGGACGATCCGGCGCCGGAAAGCTCACGCATGGGGTCGTTCTCGAGAGGATCCGTCATGCTACTCATGGCATCCATCTTAGCCGTTCCGAGGGTGCGGCCGCGGGAGGACCCGGGCGCAGGTTCCGGTCAGAGGCCCTGCCAGGCCGGTTTGTGGTCGTAGGTGTGCCGGTAGTAGTCGGCGAGCTTCAGTGACGACGCGGCGGCCTCGTCCAGCACGATGGAGGCGTGCGGGTGCAGCTGCAGGACTGAAGCGGGGCAGATCGCCGCGAGTGGCCCCTCCACCAGGTCGTGGACGGCCTGCGCCTTTTGGGCTCCGGTGGCCAGCAGGATGGCGTGCCGCGACTCGAGGATGGTGCCCAGCCCCTGGGTCACCACGTGGTGTGGAACCTCGTCAAGGCTGCGGAAGAAGCGGGCGTTGTCGCGCCGGGTCTGCTCGATGAGCGACTTGATCCGGGTGCGGGATGCCAGGGACGATCCCGGCTCGTTGAATCCGATGTGGCCGTCGGTGCCAATGCCCAGAAGCTGCAGATCGATGCCGCCGCGCTCCCTGATCCGGTCCTCGTACGCACGGCAGGCCGCCGGGATGTCCGGGGCGCTTCCGTCCGGTCCGAGGATGTTGTCCGGGTCGATGTTGACCCGGTCCGCGAAGTCGCGGCGGATCACCTGCCGGTAGGACTCAGGGTGACCGGGTTCCAGCCCGACGTACTCATCGAGGGTGAATCCGTAGGCACGGCTGAAGTCCAGGCCGGCCTGCTCGTGGCGCCGGGCGAGTTCGTCGTAGACCGGCAGCGGCGATGATCCAGTGGCGAGCCCCAGTACGGCGTCGGGCTTGCCCCGCAGCAGGCTTTCCACCGCGTCTGCCACGAGGGAGGCAATCTGCCTGCCGCCCGGAAGTATGACGACCTCCATTTTCGGCCTTTCTCTCAGCTGTCCTGCTAGTCAACCACGGCGCGGTCGCCGCCCGTCAGATGGATTCGGCGGTTGGGTGTTTTCAGCGGTTGACAGTCACCTGGGCCAGGAGCTCCGGGCCGCGGGCATCGAGCCAGCGCCCGCCCACCCGGACCCCCACAATGAACAGTGCCGTGCCAAGGACGGGACCCAGCGCCAGGTTGATCCAGCCAAACAGCGGGTCGCCGGTGAGCACCTGTGCGAGGACCAGGCCGGCCTCCGGGAGGACCAGGACCAGGAGGACACCCATCCCGCCAAACTGGACGGCCAGTGTCTGCCCCACGTTGCCCGGGGGCTTCTTGAACGGGCTGTCGCCGGGAAGGGGCACGGCAATGGTGTAACGGGCGGACACCACGGACGACAGGCCCAGCCCGGTCAGCAGCACTCCCACGGATATCCCGAGGATGGAGGGCCACCACGCCCAGTCCGCTGTGATGAAGAAGGGCACGACGGCGAGGACCAGCACCGTGGGCAGCGCGAACGCCAGGCAGGCCAGCGCGCGCCCCAGCCGGTCATCGACTCCCCGCACACCGGCCGCGACGTGCAGGGCAAATGCGGTGTTGTCGTAGGACACATCCCCCGAAATGGACCATGCCAGGAGGAACGCCGTGAGCGGCCCGGTGATCATCAGAACGCCGTAGTCGTTGGTCTGGCTGCCTTGGAAAGCCAGCACAACCGGCAGCAGCGGAATGACCACCAGCGAACCGGAATACCGGGGATCACGGAACCAGTAGGTCAGTGCCCGCGCCGTGACAGCACCGGCCGGCGTCGCGGGCAGAAGGGAGAACAGCCCCAGGCGCCCGCCCTTCCGGCGGCTGCTCCCGCTGTAGGGCGGCGTGACGAGGGCACGCTCCAGCAGCAGCTTCCAGCACCAGGAAAGTCCCGTCAGCGAGGCCGCGGCAATGAGCAGCTTGAGTGCCGCCGGGCCCGGCTGTCCGGCTTCGAGGTCGCCGCCCAGCGACCAGGCGGCCCCCAGCGGCGTCCAGGAAATCTTGCCGGCCAGGTCGGACAGGAAGGCCCCGGACCCGGCCATGCCCTGGAAGATGCCGGCGGTGATCGGACCCAGGAGAACCAGCGGAACCATGAAGGCGATGCCGCTGACGTCCTTGAACCGCCGTGATGCAGCCAGGCTCGAAGTAGCCGTCGTGACGACCCGGCAGAACACCACGCAGGTCAGCACGCCCAGGACGGCGCCGACCAGCGCGCCAGCAGCTGGCAGGACCCCCCGGGACCAGGTGACCACGGTGCCCAGGGCGACAATCGAGGTGGCCAGCCCGGGGAGCCCGATGAGGCCACCCAGCGCAAGGCCGGCCAGAAGCTGCGGCATGGGCACGGCCGACGTCGTGAACCGGGCAGGGTCCAGCGTCATGTCCACGGCCGAGGCAATGACGGGCACAATTCCCCAGCCCAGCAGTGCCGCCGAGCCGCCAAGCACCACAACGGTCTGGGCCAGGCCCGGGTCCTCCTGCCGGAGCAGGACCAGCAGCACCACGCACATGCCGACGATGAAAAGCGCATACAGTCCGCCGAACGCCAGCCCCACCAGCTGCCAGGGGCTCCGCCGCAGGCCGTTCCGGAGCAGCGTGAGCTTCAGCCTCAGGAGGTGCGCAACCATTCGAGCCCCTCCGTCCGGCTCCGCCCGCCCACGAGCTGCACGAACCGTTCTTCGAGGGTGGCGCCGGCACGCACCTGGTCGACCGTGCCCGCGGCCAGGATCCGGCCGCCGGCAATCACAGCGACGTGGTCGCACATCCGCTGCACGAGGTCCATCACGTGGCTGGACACGATCACGGTGCCGCCCGTGGCCACATACCTGTCCAGGATGTCCCTGATGTTGGCGGCGGAGACGGGATCCACCGATTCGAAGGGCTCGTCCAGCACGAGGACCTTCGGAGCATGGATCAGTGCGGAGGCCAGCGCGATCTTCTTGGTCATGCCGGCGGAGTAATCCACCACCAGGGTGCCCGCGTCCTGGCTGAGGTCCAAAGCTGCGAGCAACTCCCGCACCCGGGCAGCGACGACGTCCCGGTCCATGCCCCGGAGCAGCCCGGCATAGGTGACCAGCTGCTCACCGCTGAGCCGGTCAAAGAGCCGCACGCCGTCGGGGAGGATGCCCATCAGCTTCTTGGCTTCCAGCGGCTGCGCCCAGACATCCACCCCGTGGACCACCGCGGTTCCGAAGTCCGGGCGGAGAAGGCCCGTGGCCATGGACAGGGTGGTGGTCTTGCCGGCGCCGTTGGGCCCGACGATGCCGAAGAACGAACCGGCGGGAACGTCCAGGCTGATGCCGTCCACCGCGATCTTGGTGCCGAAGCGCTTGGCAAGCCCCCTGATCGAGAGGGCTGTTAAGGGAGTGCTCATGCACTTACCCTAGCCGCGGCCTGTCACCGTGGGGATCCTCCGGAAGGAGTAGAAAACTCAGAAGGCCCGGCCGTCAAAAAGCACGGCGCGGCACGGCCCGTTCATACTGCGGCGCCCAGCGCAGGTCGTGGCCGAGTTCAAAGGCGGCCCGGAGCCACCAGTGCGGATCCCGCAGTGCCGCCCGGGCGATAAAGACGCCGTCGGCCTGACCGGTGGCCACCACATGCTCCGCCTGGTCCGGGGACGTCAGCAGCCCCACGGTGCCGGTGGCGACTCCTGTTTCGCGCCGGATCCGGGCTGCGAAATCCGTCTGGTAGCCAAGTCCCGGCTGGATCTGCTGGTGCGCCACGGCCCCGCCGCTGGACACGTCGACGAGGTCCACGCCCCGCTCGGCGGCCTGCTCGGCCAGGCTGACAGAGTTCTCGACGCTGATTCCGCCCTCTGCCCAGTCGGTTGCCGAAATGCGAAGCAGCAGCGGCATGGACTCCGGGATGACGTTGCGGACAGCATCAATGACGGCCAGGGTCAGCCGGTTCCGCCCCTCTTCATTGACGCCCCAGGAGTCAGTGCGGTCGTTGATCAGGGGGCTCTGAAACTCGTGAAGGAGATATCCGTGGGCACCGTGCAGTTCGATGGTGTCGAAGCCTATCTCGACGGCACGGGACGCCGCGGCGGCAAAATCGGCGATGACGCCCTGGATGTCGTCCTCCGCCATGGCGGCGGGCGGCGCGTAGCCGTCGAACGCCTGGGCGCCCGGACCCACTGTCTCCCAGCCGCCGTCGGACGCCGGAACCGATCCGCTCCGGCCGGAAAACGGCCAGTACGTGGACGCCTTGCGTCCTGCGTGGGCGAGCTGGGCGCCGATCTTTGTGTCGGCGACACCGTGGCGGTGCACGAAGCGGACGATCCGCTCCCAGCCCAGCGCCTGCTCGTCGTTGTACAGCCCCGCGTCGCGCGGACTGATGCGCCCTTCGGCATTCACTGCCGCGGCCTCGGTCAGGATCAGGGCCGCTCCCCCGGCGGCGAACGATCCCAAGTGCATGAGGTGCCAGTCGTTGGGCACGCCGGGCGCCTCGTCAGGCTCGCAGCTGTACTGGCACATCGGTGAAACCCAGCCGCGGTGCTGCAGTTCCAGGGACCGCAGTTTCAGGGGACGGAACAGCGCGGGCCCCGCCACTAAAACAGCACCCGTGCCAGGGCCTGGCGGGCCTTGCCCACGCGTTCGTCCGTGGTCCCGACAACTTCGAACAGCTCGAGCAGGCGCACGCGGGCGGTCTCGCGTTCCGGCCCGAAGTTCCTGCCGATGAACGCGACCACGCGGTTCAGGGCATCCTCCACGTGGCCGCCCGCGAGATCGAGGTCGGCCACGCCCAGCTGGGCTGTGAGGTTGTCGGGTTCATCCGCGGCGAGCTGGCGAAGGGCCTCGCCCTCGGGTCCGGAAAGGCTCTGCAGGCGCTCCATGAGCTCCACCTGCGCCAGGCCCGCCTTGGCCTCGGCGTCCGCGGGCATCTCGGCGAGCGCCTGCCGGTAGGCAGCGGCCGCAGCGGCGTAGTCACCCTCTTCAATGGCGTCGAAGGCCTTCTGGTGAAGCGGCGGCAGAGGGGCCGGGGCGGGTTCTTCTGATGAACCTGCGCCACCTCCAACGTTGCCGGTCACCCCGTTGGCGGCGGCAACCGTCAGCAGTTCGTCCAGCAGGGGGCGGATCTGCTGCTCGTCCGCGCCACCCTGGAAGAGCGGCACCGGCTGGCCTTTGAGCACGGCCACTGCGGTGGGGACGGCCTGCACCTGGAATGCCTGAGCCAGTTGCGGGAACGCTTCGACGTCCGCGGCGGCGAGGACCAGCCGGCCGCCGTAGCTCCGGATGTTCCGGTCAAGCGCATCCAGCACACCGGCCGATTCGGGCGAATAGGCGGCCCAGAGGGCAAACACCACAGGCACCTGGGCGGACAGCTCGATGAGGCTCTGGAAGTTTGCCTCGGTGACGTCCACCCGGAGGGCGGGTCCGCCGTCGGCCTGCTGGGCCTCTGGGTCACCTGCCGCGGGGGCATTGTTCGGCGCCGGCGGCGCCGGCCGCTGCTTGAGGGAGGAGAGGTCGACGGCGCCGCGAAGGTTAAGCTGGCTCGCGGCCGAAGGGACAGGGCGGGAAGCTGGCGAACTCATAGCTCCCACTCTAGCCACAAGAGCGGCCGCGGTAAGCACCGCGGCCGCTCCAGTGACGGCAGGTTTACGAGGCCGTTCCCTACTTGAAGCTGGCGCCAACCAGTCCGCGCGTGGCCGCCACGAGCTTCATCGGATCCTTCGAGTCGGCCGGCGGCACGTACACGGCCACGGATTCGGCGAACTTCAGCACCATGCCGGTGGTGGTTTCCTTGCCACCGGCGAGGACGGCCGCATCGTTGCCGATGGACAGCTTGTCGCCTTCCGCCTTGGGGGTGCCATCAAAGTTGAAGGTCAGGCGGCCAAGGACCAGGGCCCCGCCGTCCTCCGTGCGGAACACGACAGTATTTTCCGGAACGACCTTGTGGGTGAACGCGAACTTGCCGTCCACGCCGTCCTTCACAATGTCAGCCTGGTAGGACAGCGTGTCCGCGATGTACGGGGAGGACTCCCCTTCCACCAGCTTGCTCTTGAACGTGGAACTGGACTTGGTCAGCCGGTCCGCCAGGCCGGCGAGCGCTTCCTGCCCGCTGTAGAGCAGGCCGGACTTGTCGCCCGCGGCAAGCGACTCCGTGCCGCCGCGTACGATCGCCGGGAAAGTGGTGCCCGGCTGCAGCGGTGACGTGCCCACAAGCTTGTAGTTCTCCCGCGGGGACTTCTGCACGAGCGTGAGCAGCTGCGGCACAACGTTGCCTTCACCCTGTGTGACGGCGAGGACGGAGCGCGGCCATTCGCGCTTGTCCGTGACCACCGTGGTCAGCAGCTTTGTGGAACGCACGGGCATGCGTGCATCGTAGGAGGCCACCCGCGACCTGATCTTGTAGTTCTGGGTGCGGACCTCAAGTTCCGTCCCGGCAACGCGGGCGGCAAGCTTCTTGGCGTCCTTCGCGGCGTCGCCGGCGTCGGTGGCGCTGGCCACCTGTTCCAGGATGCGGCGGAACTGGGCGTCCAGCACCACCGGTGTGCCGCCGGCCGCGGGGGCAGCGGACGCGCTCGTCGTGGGTGCCGCGGAGGTAGAAGCCGGGGCAGACGAAGTGCTGGCCTGTGCGGCAGCTGCGCCGCCGGCAAGGACAGCGGCCGTGGTGGCCGCAACCACCACGCTGAGCCGGGCGGAGGAGGACCGTTCGCCGGCCTTGGCTGCTGCCTTGGCGCGGGCGCGCCGGGCGAACAGGCTTCCCAGCTTGTCGCCGGCCTTGTCAGCGGACCCGTTGCTTGAGGACCCGCCGTCGCGGGACGCCCCGCCCTTGGGCTTGAGGACCAGCAATGCCCCGCCGGCGAGGATCAGGAGCCCGCCGAGGACCATGAGAGGCACGGCCCACGGCATGGAGGTGTCATTGGGGAACGTCATGGAAATGGACGACGGCGCGGGCTTCTTTCCGTCCGCTGCGAGCAGCAGTGACCAATCGCCGTCGGCCGGGGCGGACCAGGTGTAGTCAAGCTCGCCGCTGGCGTTCTCGGTGCTGACCCAGAGGTCAGAACCGGCCGGCGACGGCGCACTGGCTTCGCCGTCGGTGTGCTTTACCTGCAGCGACTTCTTGTCCTCGGAGATTCCGGTGACCGTGTTGTGGGCGGTCTTGCCCACCCAGGCGTCGACGTCATCCGGGCGTCCTGCCGCGAGCAGGAAGCTGCCCTCACCCTTGACCTTGATGCTGACCGTTCCACCTTCGAGGGTGCGCAGCTTCTGGTCGATAACGGTCAGGGGCGCGGCTTCGCCGGCGGAAGCCGTTGCCGTCACTGTCTCAGCGGGGGCCCAAAAGGTCTTCTGCCCGATGCCGGCCAGCAGTGTCAGGAGGCCGAGCAGCACAAGTGCAACTGCAGTCTTGAAACGCAAAGGAATACCTATCATCAGCGGGGGTTTACCTCCAATAGTAACCGTTTTGTTACCAATAGGCCGGATCGGGGGGTTCAGGAGCCCGGCTGCCACTCCGGGGAAACGCCGCCCGCCCGGCTATTCACAAGGCTGCTGATAGTGTTTGCGATGATCATCACACCCGGCCCGCAGCCGCGGCGCCACGGACGGTAAAGGCATCAAAAAGCAGTGACTGAACACACGGATCCGTCCATGCGCGGCCCCGAAGAACTGCCCGACGCCGACTCCCCCCAGAGCCCGCCGGCAGCACAGGACACTGCTGCACACAGTGCGGCAGCACCCGGCGCCGCGCCGCGGCCCGCACTGCCGCAGAAGCCCGTAAGGACAAAGGGCCGGCCAGCTGCCCTGGACGCCGTGTTGCGGCGCCTGCGCCAGCCAATCCCCGGCGCCCAGCCCAGGCTACGGTTTGAGTTCCCGCCAGAGCATCCCGAGGGCGTCGAAGCAGAGCAACCTGCGGACACCGCACGTTTCGGTTCCCCGGGGCCCCGCATTTCGGCCCAGCACCCGCTGTACCTGGGGTTCATGGGTACCGTAGGCGTGGGCCTGGCCCTCCTGGTCTACTGGATCGGTTCCCACACCACCCAGCTCCTGCTGTGGATCGTGGCCGCCCTGTTCATCGCCCTTGGCCTGGACCCGGTGGTGCGCTGGCTGGAGGGCCGGAAGATCCCCCGGCCCGCCGGCATCCTGGTATCGGTGTCCGTGCTGATGATCGCGGTGGTCGGCTTCTTTGCCACCCTCATCCCCACGATCGTGGAGCAGGTGACCGAGCTCGTGAAGCAGGCCCCGGTGTGGGTGCGGGACTTCATCAACTCCGACTTCTTCCGGACCCTGGACAACCAGTTCGGCGTCCGTGACCGCATCACCGAGGAGCTGGACAAGTTCGTCAAGAACCCCGAGGCCATGAGCGGCATTTTCGGCGGCGTCCTCGGATTCGGGTCGACGGTGGCCAACGGCCTCTTCGGCACGCTGATCGTGCTGGTGCTCAGCCTTTACTTCCTCGCCGCCCTTCCCGCGATGAAGAAGTGGGGCTACCGGCTGGCGCCGCGGTCCCGGCGGGCACGCGTGGAGGCGCTGTCCGAGGAGATCACCCGCTCTGTGGGCAACTACGTCATCGGCCAGGCTGTGGTCGCCCTCCTGAATGCCACCTTCGCCTTCATCGTGATGTCGATCATCGGCGTGCCGTTCGCCGTGCTGCTGACCTTCGTCGTGGCGCTGCTGGCCTTCATTCCGCTGGTTGGCGGACTGATCGCCGGCGTGGTGGTCATCCTGATCACCCTGACGCTGGGCTGGCAGTCCGCCTTGGCCTACGCCATCTGTTACTTCGCCTACCTGCAGTTCGAGGCGTACTTCATCTCGCCGCGCATCATGCAGAAGGCCGTGGCAGTACCTGGCGCCGTCGCGGTCATTTCGGTGATAGCCGGCGGCAGCCTGCTCGGCGTCCTGGGCGCACTCATTGCCATCCCTACCGCGGCTGCCACCCTGCTGCTCATCAAGGAGATCTACATCGTCCGCCAGGACAAGCACTAAGTACAGACAAGCACTAGGCGCAGACAAGCACCAGTCTCAGACGGCGGCGGTCGCCACCGGGCCTTCCCACTCCTGCGGGAGGCCTGCGGCTCCTGAACCGTCGCGCGTGACGTCGTCCACAATCTCGTTCAGCACCCGGGCGGCCTGCTTCTCCCCCACCCAGAGGTGCTTGGCGCCGTCGACCCCCACCACCCTGGCCTGCGGCACAAGTCGGAACCGGGCCTCTGCGGCGGCCGGCCGGAGGTAGTCGTCGTGCTCAGGTACCAGGACGGTCAGCGGCTTGCCGGACTGCGCCCACTGCCGGAGGTGCTCGTCGGTGGCACGGTGCAGCGGCGGGGACAGCAGCACGGCGCCTTCCACCTGTGAGGCCACCGGTTCCACGGCGCCGTACATGAGGGCGAGTTCGGTGCCGAAGGACCAGCCCACGAGCCAGCGGTTGGGCAGCCCCCGCTCGACGGCGAAGCGCACCGCCGCCTCCACGTCGTACCGCTCGCCGATGCCTTCTTCAAACGCTCCGTCGCTGGTTCCGCGCGGCGAGGACGTGCCCCGGGTGTTGAAGCGCAGCACGGCCACTCCCGCCAGCGCCGGCAGCCGGTAGGACGCCTTGCGGTACACGTGGGAATCCATGAAGCCGCCGTGCGTGGGCAGCGGGTGGAGGGTGATCAGCGTGGCAGTGACCGGGCCCGATTCCGGCAGCGCCAGCTCGCCGACCAGCGTGTGGCCGTCTTCGGTGCGGATTTCGATGTTTTCGCGCCGGGCGGGAAGCACCGTGGAGGCGCGGATCGCGGTGGCTGCTGATGGCTGGCTGAAAACGTACGACGCCGGGTCAAAAGTCATGCGCACCAGCTTATCTTCCGGCCGGGTTGAGCCCGGCACCGGTCAGCTTGAGTTACCGGTACCGGAAGTTGCGGGACGTCCAGCAGTTGGTGTGCCAGTGGCGCCGCTCGGCCAGCCCCGCGGCAGCTCCGAACAGGTGGTCGTCCGCCCAGACAACCAGATGGGCGATTCCGGGCAGCACAGCGGTGGAGCAGCCCGGGCAAATGTACGTCTTTTCGGCGTTGCGGGCCGTCATGGTCCGCACCATCCAGTCGCCGTCCGGCGCACTTTCCCGGCGGGCGAATCCAGCGCGGGCCCGTTCCAGGTCCAGTTCGGGCGCGGGACCTGCGCCGTGCTTTCCTCCGCCCGGCGCATTTCCGGCTGCACCGCGCCCGGCTTTGGCGCGACGGGGACGGTTGGAGCGGGGCATGCCTCCATTCTGCCTTAGCCGGTGGCCCTGCCCGGCCCTGCATGACACCGTGCTACTGCACTGTGCAGGGAAAGAAACTGCAGCGGAGTACTGCGGAGCAGGTATGGTGTAGGGCGTGCGTCTCGTCATAGCCCGTTGCTCAGTTGATTATGTTGGCCGGCTCAAAGCCCATCTCCCCCTCGCCACCCGGCTCCTGCTGGTGAAAGCCGACGGTTCCGTGCTGGTGCACTCCGACGGCGGCTCCTACAAGCCCCTGAACTGGATGAGCCCGCCCGCCGTTCTCCGCGTCACCTCCCCGGAGGACGCCGACGTCGAAATTGGCGTCGTCGAGCAGTGGACCGTGCAGTCGGCCAAGACGGACGACCGGCTCATCATCAACATCCATGAACAGATCCACGACAGCTCACACGAACTGGGACAGGACCCCGGCCTGATCAAGGACGGCGTCGAGGCCGATCTGCAGCGGCTCCTCGCTGACCAGATCGAAACCCTCGGCGAAGGGTTCTCCCTGATCCGGCGGGAGTACTTCACCGCCATCGGGCCCGTGGACATCCTTGCCCGGGATGCCGGCGGCGCCACGGTGGCCATTGAACTGAAGCGCCGCGGCGATATCGACGGCGTGGAGCAACTGACGCGGTACCTTGAACTGCTCAACCGGGATCCGCTGCTGGCGCCGGTACGCGGCATCTTCGCCGCCCAGCAAATAAAGCCCCAGGCCAGGGTGCTCGCGACGGACCGCGGCATTGACTGCGTGACCCTGGATTACGACGCGATGCGGGGCGTTGACGACATCGAATCCCGGCTTTTCTGACTGCCCGGATCCGTAGCCACGGGGTGATCAGGCGTTTACTCCGGATTTGCCCAAAATTTGCCGGAATTCGCGTTTTGCCCGTTGACCAGACGGTTTGCCCATGAAATTCTTGTATCAGTCTTTGTGTAGGTGTTTTTCATGCTCGCAAGACATGTTGCGAGCGCGAAGCTCCTGCAATGCAATTCCGGTTATCGGGGGTGCAGGCCAGGATTCTTCTCGCGGAGTAACCAAGACCAGTACGAGGTGTGCTGGCCTTAAAAAGTTCCATACTGAGGAGAAATAAATGGCACAGGGAACCGTCAAGTGGTTCAACGCTGAAAAGGGCTTCGGCTTCATCACCCCGGACGACTCCGATGGCGATGTCTTCGTTCACTACTCCGAGATCCAGACCGGCGGGTTCAAGACCCTCGACGAGAACCAGCGCGTTCAGTTCGAAATCGGCCAGGGCGCCAAGGGCCCCCAGGCTACGGGCGTAACCGTCGTCTGATTAGTCTCAAACCAAATGATCCTCGGCATTCGTGCCGGGGATCATTTTTGTGTCACTAATATTTTCAGATCTTGAAACATTCACTGGGAGTGTCTCTTTACCGCTGACAGACAGCGGGAGCCCTCACCGCCAGGTCCCGACGCCGATGACCGGCCCGGCTTCGAGCCACGACGACAAACCTGTGTAAGCGTCGAACTTCATGGCCAGGAAGACGTCTTGGCCCTCGTAGCGAAGCTCCACGATCACGACGTCGGGCTGAACCTTGACCAGCTCCGCCTCCGTGGGCTGGCGCCGGCCCAGCAGCTCAAGGGAGCTCCGTTTGAAGCGGTGGCGGGGCCGGACGCTCAGCGACAGGAGTTTGAACCACTCAAGCTCATTGTCCTGATAACGACAAACCCCCATCCGCCAGCTCTTTCCAGCCGTACGAATGGAGGCGTCCACCGTGCCCAGGGCACGCCGCAGGTTGAAGCGGCGCACCCCAAACAGGCACAGCGTAAAAATCAGCACCGCGAACACGGTTGCTATGGCGATGAACGGAAAGGAAGAAACGTCCATCAGGGTTGTGCTATCGGATCCCCGCAGTGGCCGCGTCACCCAGTTGGGCGTTGTCAGCAACAATTACCACCCGGTTGTTGTCGACGGAGAAGAACCCGCCGTCAACATCCACGGCAATGCGGTCGCCGGAAACCGGCTCGATTGCCAGCTGACCCTCGGCCAAAATCGCCAGCACGGGCGAGTGGCCGGGCAGGATTCCGATCTCACCATCGCTGGTGCGGGCCTTGACCATCTTGGCCGCCCCGGACCACACGAAGTGGTCCGCTGCGACAATCTCAACCTCAAGCTCAGCCATATTACTTGGTCTGTTCCTGAATCTTGGCCCACTGGCGCTCAACGTCATCCAGGCCACCGACGTTGAAGAACGCCTGCTCTGCAATGTGGTCGAGTTCGCCGTCGCAGATCGCCGCGAAGCCTTCCACGGTGTCCTTGATGGAAACGGTGGAGCCCTCCACGCCGGTGAACTGCTTGGCGGTGTAGGTGTTCTGGGACAGGAACTGCTGGATGCGGCGCGCACGCGACACGACGATCTTGTCCTCTTCGGACAGTTCGTCGACACCGAGGATGGCGATGATGTCCTGGAGTTCCTTGTTCTTCTGCAGGATCTGCTTCACACGGACAGCCGTGTTGTAGTGGTCCTTGCCGATGTACTGCGGGTCCAGGATTCGGGACGTCGACGTCAGCGGGTCCACGGCCGGGTACAGACCACGGGAGGCGATTTCACGGGAAAGTTCCGTGGTGGCATCCAAGTGTGCGAACGTCGTGGCCGGTGCCGGGTCGGTGTAGTCATCTGCGGGGACGTAGATGGCCTGCATCGAGGTGATGGAGTGGCCCTTGGTGGACGTGATGCGCTCCTGGAGGAGGCCCATCTCGTCGGCAAGGTTCGGCTGGTAACCCACGGCGGAAGGCATGCGGCCCAGCAGCGTGGAAACCTCGGAACCTGCCTGCGTGAAGCGGAAGATGTTGTCGATGAAGAGCAGCACGTCCTGGTTCTGGACATCGCGGAAGTACTCCGCCATGGTCAGTGCGGACAGGGCCACGCGCAGACGCGTTCCCGGCGGCTCGTCCATCTGGCCGAACACAAGGGCAGTGTCCTTGAGGACGCCTGCCTCTTCCATTTCAACCCAGAGGTCGTTACCTTCACGGGTACGCTCGCCGACACCGGCGAACACGGAAGTACCACCGAAGTTGCGGGCAACACGGGTGATCATTTCCTGGATCAGAACGGTCTTGCCCACACCGGCGCCGCCGAACAGGCCGATCTTTCCACCCTTGATGTACGGGGTGAGGAGGTCGATGACCTTGATGCCCGTTTCGAGCATTTCGGTGGAACCCTCGAGGGACGCGAAGGACGGGGCCTTGCGGTGGATCGGCCAGTAGTCCGAAGCCTGGATCTCGGACTCGTCGACGTCCAGCGGCTTGCCGAGGACGTTGAAGATGTGGCCCTTGACGCCGTCGCCCACAGGCACGGTGATCGGGGAACCGCTGTCCACTACGGACGTGCCGCGGACCAAGCCGTCGGTTGCCTGCAGGGAGATAGCGCGGACGAGGTTGTCACCCAGGTGCTGGGAGGTCTCGAACGTAATGGTCTTGGTCTCACCGTTGAGAGTGATCTCGGTGGTGAGTGCGTTGTAAATCGAGGGGATTGCGTCAGCCGGGAATTCGACGTCGACAACCGGGCCAATAACACGTGCAATACGGCCGGTGGCGCCGGCCGTTGCTGCTACGTGTTCGGTAGCGGTGGCAGTCATCTCTCTCACTTCACTCGTAGATGGCGTGGGGTTAAGTTTATCTTTTGTTGCAGGGGTCCGGGACCGGTCCGGCTACGACGCGAGTGCGTCGGCGCCGGCCACGATTTCGGAAAGCTCCTGCGTAATCTCTGCCTGGCGGGCGGTGTTGCGCAGACGCGTGTACTTCTTGATGAGGTCCGTGGCGTTGTCGCCGGCGGATTTCATCGCCCGCTGACGGGCGGCGAGCTCGGAAGCCGCTGCCTGCAGCATGGCCGCGAAGATACGGGATTCGATGTAGCGCGGCAGCAGCGCGTTGAGCACCTGTTCCGGCTCCGGTTCGAATTCGTAAAGCGGCAGCAGTTCCGATTCGGACGTCGCCTGCTCTTCCACAACTTCGAGGGGAAGAAGTCGGATGACGGTCGGCTCCTGGGTCACCATGGACTTGAAGCGGGTGTACACAACGTGGATCTCGTCCACACCGCCCTCTTCGAAATCGATGGCGAAGTCCTCAAGCAGTGCCGCGCCGATTTCCTGTGCCGTGGCGAACTCAGGGGCATCGGTGTTGCCGGTCCAGACGCGCCCGTAAGCGCGGCCCCGGAAATCGAAGTAAGCCTGCGCCTTGCGGCCCACCAGATACGTCTTGACTTCCTTGCCTTCGGCACGGAGCAGTTCGTTCAGGCCTTCGGCCTGCTTGAGCACGCTGGCGGAGTACGAGCCTGCGAGGCCGCGGTCCGAGGTAATTACCAGGACGGCGGCCCGGCGGATGTTCTCCGGCTCGGTGGTCAAGGGGTGGTCGATTTCGCTCTGGCTTGCGACGGCGGAAACAGCGCGCGTGATCGCGTTCGCGTAAGGCAGTGAAGCTGCTACCCTGGCGCGGGCCTTGCCGATGCGCGAGGTAGCGATCAGTTCCATCGCCTTGAAGATCTTGCGCATCGACGTCGTCGAGCTGATCTTCTGACGGTAGACCCGGATCTGGGCTCCCATACTTATCCTTTCCTAAGATCCCGATGGCCGGGACTGCCGGACCCCCGAAGGGTTCCGGCAGTCCCTGCCAGCGAAACTAGCGCTTCTGCCTGACGATTTTTTCCTGGTCGACCTGACCCTCCGAGATAGCTTCATGCTCCTCGTGGCCTGCGCCTACCAGCTTGTCGTCGCCCTCGCCGAAGAAGCCCTTCTTGAAGTCCACGATGGCGGTCTTCAGTGCTGCCACGGTGTCATCGTCCAGGACGTTGGTCTGCGCCAGCGTCGTGAGGATGGAGGACTTGTGCTTGAGGTGCTCCAGGAATTCGGACTCGAAGCGGCTGATGTCCTCAACCGGAACGTCGTCCAGGTAGCCCTGGGTACCGGCCCAGATGGACACAACCTGGTTCTCGACCGGGAACGGCGAGTACTGGCCCTGCTTGAGCAGTTCCATCAGGCGGGCACCACGGGTCAACTGCTGGCGGGATGCAGCATCGAGGTCCGATGCGAACATCGCGAACGCCTGCATGTCGCGGTACTGGGCGAGGTCCAGCTTCAAGGTACCGGAGACCTTCTTCATGGACTTGACCTGGGCTGCACCGCCAACGCGGGACACCGAGACACCGACGTCAACAGCGGGACGCTGGTTGGCGTTGAAGAGGTCCGACTGCAGGAAGATCTGGCCATCGGTAATGGAGATCACGTTGGTCGGGATGTAGGCCGACACGTCGTTAGCCTTGGTTTCGATGAGCGGAAGGCCGGTCATCGAACCTGCGCCGAGCTCGTCGGAGAGCTTGGCACAACGCTCCAGGAGGCGGGAGTGCAGGTAGAAGACGTCGCCCGGGTAGGCTTCGCGTCCCGGCGGGCGGCGGAGCAGCAGCGACACGGCGCGGTAGGCTTCGGCCTGCTTGGACAGGTCATCGAACACGATGAGGACGTGCTTGCCGCCGTACATCCAGTGCTGGCCAATGGCCGAACCGGCGTAGGGGGCAAGGTACTTGAAGCCGGCCGGGTCGGAAGCCGGGGAGGCAACGATCGTGGTGTACTCGAGCGCTCCGTTGTCCTCAAGGGTCTGGCGGATTGCTGCGATCGTCGAAGCCTTCTGGCCGATCGCGACGTAAACGCAGCGGACCTGCTTGTTCACGTCACCGGAAGCCCAGTTGTCCTTCTGGTTGATGATCGTGTCGATGGCAATGGCGGACTTGCCGGTCTGACGGTCACCAATGATCAGCTGGCGCTGGCCGCGGCCGATCGGAATCATCGCGTCGATGGCCTTCAGGCCGGTCTGCATCGGCTCGTGCACAGACTTACGCTGGGTAACGCCCGGTGCCTGGAGTTCCAGGGCGCGGGTGGTCTCGGCCTTGATCTCGCCGAGGTCGTCGATGGGCACACCCAGGGGGTCAACCACGCGGCCGAGGAAGGCGTCGCCGACCGGTACGGACAGAACCTGTCCGGTGCGGTGAACTTCCTGGCCCTCTTCGATGCCGTAGAAGTCACCGAGGACGATGACACCGATCTCGCGCACGTCGAGGTTCTGGGCGAGGCCCAGGGTGCCGTCTTCGAAGCGAAGCAACTCGTTCGCCATGACCGAGGGAAGGCCCTCAACACGGGCGATGCCGTCACTTGCGGCGGTTACACGGCCGACCTCTACGCGCTCTGCGTTTCCGGGTTCGTAGGACGCCGCGAATTCGTTCAACGCATTACGGACGTCGTCGGCGTTGATGGTCAATTCGGCCATCTGCAGTCCCTGCTCTCCTGTATTCGTGATCATCGTTGCTCACGATGACCGGGGTTTCTATCAGTTGTGTTGTGCTTGTCCGGCTAGCCGGCCAGCTGGCGCTGAAGGTCGTTCAGGCGGGCGAGGACCGAAGCGTCGACCACTTCATCCCCCACCTGGACACGGATGCCGCCGATCAGCGTGGGATCAACGTTGACGTTGACCTTCAGCTCGCGTCCGTAGAGGGAGTTCAATCCCTGCTGCAGACGGCTTGCCTGCGTCTCCGTGAGGGGACGCGTGACGCTGACCGTCGCAATCCAGCGCTGCTGGCGCTTGGCGGCGAGCTCGGCGAAACGGCTTACGAGCCTGGTTGCCTTGATGCCACGGGGTTGCGCCACTGCCTGTCCGATGAGGACCTTGGCTTCCTCACTTGCGGAAGGAACGAGCCTTTCGGCCAGGGTGATCTTCGCTGCGGCGCTGGCCTGCGGTTCAGACAGGGCACGCTGCACCTCGTGGCTGGCAGCCACGGCCTGGTTGAAGGAGAAAAGATCGTTCTCCAGTTCTTCCAGGCCGGTAATACCGGAGGCAGAAACGGCCGACTTGTTTTCAGCAACGGCGATAACCACCGTTGCGGCAAGCGTCTCGAGTGCATCGCCGATGTCCCGCGCCGATGCCCAGCGTGAGCTGGCCAGACCGGCTGCGATGTCCACGGCTTCGGCGGAAGCTTTTCCGCCAAAGAGCTGCTTGATCAACCCCGACTTTTCCTCACCGCTGCGGGAGGGGTCAGTCAGGGCGCGGCGCAAGCCAGCCGAGCTGTCCACTGCTGCCAGGATCCCGAAAAGTTCCTTTGCCAACTGCAGCGATGCAAACGGAAGCTTTGGCTCCAGCTCGCTCAGCGCCTTGGTCAGCGATTCGCTCGATACACCTGCCATTACTTAGCTACACCTGCGTTCTGGGACTCCAGATCGGCCAGGAAGCGGTCAACAACGCGTGCTGCGCGCGCGTCGTCCTCGAGGGTCTCCCCAACGATGCGGCCCGCAAGAGTGGTGGCAAGAGTGCCAACCTCTGAACGCAGCGACACAACTGCCGCCTGGCGCTCGGATTCGATCTGCACATGTGCCTGGGCGGTGATCCGCGCAGACTCGGCTGCAGCCTTCTCCTTCAGTTCCGCCAGGATCTGAGCGCCTTCGGCACGTGCTTCCTCGCGGATGCGGTTGGCCTCGGCACGGGCATCAGTGAGCTGCTGCTTGTACTCTTCGAGTGCGGCAGAAGCCTCAGCCTGTGCCTTCTCAGCCTTGGCGATGCCGCCCTCGATGGCCTCGGCACGCTCTGCGAACGTCTTCTCGAACATCGGGACAACGAACTTGACCACGATGAAAAAGAGGACAGCAAAGCCGGCGAGGACGACGCCCATTTCCCAGGGATTGGGAACGAGCGGGTTAGCCGCCTCGGCGCCTTCAGTGGCGGCTGAGATGATCAGCTGATTCATGTTTCACCCGTCCTTATCTACTCGGTTCTGAATGTTCGCTTAGTTCTGAAGGTTTACTTGAGAACGAAAGCGAAGACCAGGCCCAGGATGGCGAGGGCTTCAGTCAGCGCAAGGCCGAGGAATGCGATCGGCTGCAGGACGCGCTGAGCTTCCGGCTGACGTGCCACACCGTTGATGTAGGCGGCGAACACGAGACCCACACCGATACCACCGCCGATGGCCGAGAGACCGTAGCCGATGAGGTTGAGGGAGCCGTTGATGGAGCCTTCCATTTTTCTTCCTTTCAAGATGCCATGTGTATGGCAGGTTGTTTGGGTTGCTTCATCCCCGCGAGGGGAAGTTTGAGGTGCCTAGTGGCTGTCGGCGTGGAGTGCGCCTTCGATGTAGATCGCGGTCAGCAGGGTGAACACGTACGCCTGCAGCGCCATGATCAGCGCTTCGAGCATGTACATGGCAATAGCACCGGCGAGAACCAGGACTGAGGTGCCCTTGAGGAGGACGTTCTCCTGCAGGACGAGGTATTCGATGCCGGAACCGGCAATCATGACGATCAGGTGGCCGGCCAGCATCGTGGCGAACAGACGGAGGCTGTGCGTGACCGGGCGGACCAGGAAGTTGGAGATGATCTCGATCGGAATGACGATCGGCAGGATGTAGACCGGGACACCGGAGGGAACGGTGGCGAGCTTGAAGTAGCGCAGGCCGTTCTTCTTGATGCCGATGCCGATCCAGGTGACGTACACGATCGCTGCCAGCACGTAGGCGCCGCCGACGTGCGAGAAGCTCGGGAGCTGGATCAGCGGGATTGCGCCGTAGATGTTGTTCACCAGGATGAAGAAGAACAGGCTGAACAGCAGCGGGACGTACTTGATGAAGTCCCTGCCGCCGATGATGTCCTTGGCGATGCTGTTGCGGACGAAGCCGTAGGCGGCTTCACCTGCGAACTGCAGCTTGCCGGGAACGAGCTGCTGCTTCCGCGCAGCGAGCACAAAGAATGTGGCGATAATGACGACGGACAGGATAACCAGCAGCATCTGCTTGGAGAATCCGTCTGCCGCACCCCACGGCAGGATTGCCGGCAGGTGCATTTCTTCAATTCCGGGAGGTGTGAACTCTCCTGAATTTTGGGCCGGGAGCGCAAGCGCGATCAACGCGTTTCCTCTCTGCAGTGTCCATCGTTGGGCGTTGGTCGGGTTCCGGCGCGCGTCATGCTTGCCCTCCCCCTCGTGAAATTATTTGGCATTACTGTTCCCGTCCTCGGACGGGCCGCTGGCTGCACCGTTCCCGCCAGCTGAATTCCTTGAACTGGTGAGGCCGTGCATATGGGACAGATAGAACCCTCCCGCAGCTCCAAGCAGAGCGCCTGCGAGCACAATCCAGCGGGTTCCCCACAGATAATCCAGTCCCCACCCTATCAAACTCCAGACGATGATTCCGCCAATAATGTAGCTAAAGACGGCCATTCCAGCGTTGTAACCGCCGTCGGAATTTTCGCCGGGTACAGCGGCAGGACCGGGCGTCGGTTTGGGTGTCCCAGGCTCGTTTTTTCCGGGCTGGTTGCGCTTAGACATCAGCGCTGCCCCCGTTCCGGTTGGTGTCGCCGTCCGGTTCAGGATCGTTGAAGATCTGCAGCCGGGCTTTGCTGAAACCGTAGATCTCGGCCGCCTGCCATGTGACCACGGCCACGACGGCGCCAATGACGAACCAGCGGCCGTGCAGCCAGCCGGGAGCACCGACGGCGAACAGCACCACGGCGAAACCGATGACCTTGACGAAGTAAGTCGCCACGAACAGGCCGACGGCACCCGAGGGGTTGTTGCGCCCTACGAAGTGTCCTATCAGCAGGCTGATCGCGAAGAACACGACCACCAGCAAGCCGCCGAGGCTGCTGGACACAACACCGGTCCAGCCGTTCAGCAGGGCAGCCACCACGCCGGTCAGGACCAGGGCGCCACCGGCCACCGCAGAACTGAGTCCCAGCAGACCGAGCCACAGCGACCGCGTGGGCCCGGAGACGCCAACGGATCCTTGGCCGGACGCAGGTCCGGGCTCAGCGTTGGAGGTCATGCGAACCCAATCTTCGGGGCAGGGTGGAGTGGTGCAGGAAAAGCCTGCACCTGAATTCTACACGAGATAGAAATTTTCCGAAAAGCGCGTATTACTCCGGCGCCTGTCCCACTCCGTTGTTCTCGGCGCGGCGGCTCAGGTACGGCCAGGCCGTGACCAGACCCATGATCAGCGTGGCGGCGACCATTACTGCCAGCACGACCTGCCAGGGGTAGACGGCAAAGGCCAGGCCGCCGAAGGACAGCACTGCCGCCCATAAGTACAGCAGCATGACCGCGGTGCGGTGGGAGTAACCAATGTCCATGAGTTTGTGGTGCAGATGCCCGCGGTCGGCGGACCACGGTGAACGGCCGACGGCGGTGCGCCGCACCACCGCGAGGCACAGGTCCAGGAGCGGCAGGAAAAGCACCGCAAACGGCAGCAGGATGGGGATGATCGTGGGAATACCGTTGACGCGGTCATAAAGCCCCGAAGTGATCTGACCGGTCGAAACCACACCGGCTGACGCCATGAGCAGGCCTATCAGCATCGCGCCGGAGTCGCCCATGAAGATCTTTGAGGGAAACCAGTTGTGTGGCAGGAAGCCAAGGCAACTGCCCACGAGGACTGCAGTCAGCAGCGTGGCGAGGTCGGAACGGTCCAGGATCGGCGCATTGCGGTGGACCCAGTAGGCGGTGAGGAAGAAGGCGGACCCGCCGATGATGGCTACCCCGGCCGCCAGCCCATCCAGCCCGTCGATGAAGTTGAACGCGTTCATCGTGACGACGATGAGGCCAGTGGTGAGGGCGATGTTGATCGGGTCCGAGTCAAAGCGGATCGGCTCCGGAATGAACGGGATGATGGTCATGCGCACACCCCAGACGGCCACCACGAGCGCAGCGCAAGCCTGCCCGATCAGCTTGACCCACCAGCGAATGTCCAGGAGGTCGTCCGCCACTCCCACCAGCACGATGACGGCAGCACCCGCCAGCACACCCCACGGAGCACCGTTGTTCCGGAAGATGTCTTTGACGAAGAAGGACTGGCTTGCCACGGCCAGCGCCACCAGCACGCCGGCGAAAATCCCCAGCCCGCCGAGCCGCGAGACCGGGCTGGAATGCATGTCCCGGCTGCGGATCGGGGCGAACAGCTCTAGCCGGTTGCCGATCAGCCGTGCACCCCACGTTGCCCCGTAGGAGACGATCGCCGCTGTCAGCATCATGGACAGGTACATGATCATGGCGCGGCCACCGTTCCTGTGGCACTCTGCCGGCCGGCGCAGTGCTTGCGGATGACGCAGCGCAGGACACTGCCGCGGTGCAAGCTGGAATGCTGCAGGCTATACGGATGCGGATTCGGGGTCAGGCCGGGTGGACCATGCGGGCTCGTTAGGTGTGGATCTGACGTGCAATAAATGAAACTTCTCCGTCGCCATGCGCACAGACAGGCAGTGCATAGTGCCTGACGGGGCTGTATTACAGTGGACTCTAGTCAAGATACTAACGCCAACGGGTACATCGCTTCGCGTCACACGGCCTTACGCCGGCGGGAAACTTGCCGACGGCTGTGCTGAAAGGATCCCCGCAATGCCAGTGTCGGTCGCAGTTGCCGCCGTGACGTTTGACCGTCCCCATGAGCTCGCCGTCCTGCTGAAAGCCATCAATGGGCAGACGGCCCCCGTGTCCACAATCTGCCTCGTTGACAGCGGCACGGTGCCGGCGAAAGACGTCGCCGCCGAGCATGCGAATGTGGACTACATCCGTTCCGAAGCCAACCTTGGTGGTGCCGGCGGCTTCTCCCTTGCGGCGCTCAAGGCCGTGGCCAGCGGCGCCGACTGGGTCTGGATGATGGACGACGACGCCGAGCCGGCGGACGCCGAGTGCCTGGCCACGCTGATCCGGGAAGCGGAGGCGCGGGACCTGGAGGCCGTTGTGCCCCTGGTGGTAGCTCCGGGGCATCCCGACCAGCTCTCCTTCTTCTTCCGGCTGGACGGCAGGGTCTCCCACGACCGGGCCGCCCTGGAGAGGGTCGGGTTCCTGCCGAACGACGGCCATTTCTTCAACGGTGCGCTCATCCGCTCCGATGTCTTCTTCAAGGTGGGACTGCCGGACATGCGCCTCTTCATCCGGGGCGACGAGGTGGACTTCACCATCCGGCTGCGCAAGGCGGGCATCCGTTTCGGCACCGTCACCACGGCTGCGATCATGCACCCGCACGCGTTTTCCGAAACGAAACACGTGTTCGGCGCCCGCTGGCATGTCATCGTCCCGGAGGGCGCCTTCAAGCGGTACTACTACTACCGCAACCGCGGCTATCTGATTCGCCGCCATTTCCGCGTGAAGTCCTTGGTGGCCGATGTGGGCGGCTACCTCGGCTATTTCCTCCGCCGGGGCGATCTCCACGGGCTCGCGGACTGGTTCCGGGCGTTTTCCACGGGGCTCCGCGGCAAGGGATTTGGCCCGCTGAAGGACCAGAAGTTCTAACGTAGGGGCCCGCGCATCCGGCGCCGCAGCAGCAGTCCCAGCAGGACCCATGGCTCGCCAAACACCCGGTATGCCACGCGGCGCGGGTGCAGCAGCAGCCGCCAGGCCCACTCCAGGCCCAGCCGGCCAAGCCAGCGGGGCGCCAGCTTCTGGATGCCGGCGATCTGCTCAATGGCTCCCCCGACGGCGCAGTAGACCGCGGGCGGCAGGGACGGCAGGCGGCGCCACAGCACCTCTTCCTGCAACGGCATGCCCAGGCCGATCAGCACGAGCTGCGGCTGGACTTCCGCCAGCCACGCGGCGGCCTTCTCTTCCACATCCGAATCCCAGCCCTCCCCCGGCATTCCGGACACGGCAGCGCCCGGGACTATGCCCTGCAGCTTCGCCACGGCCTTGGCGTTGGCAGTCGCCCCGGCCCCCAGGACGGCGATGCGGTGGAGGCCGTCCAGCCGGCCCAGCGCGGGAATCCAGTCTGTTGAACCAAGCCGGTAGTCCATGACGGGCCGGGTCTCCGGGCCGGTCTTTGCCCGGCCCCTCCCCCACAACCAGAGGACGGGCGCGCCGTCGAGAAGGACAACGTCGCTGTTCTCGTAGAACTTCCTGAACTCGGGTTCGGAGTGGAAAAGCGTCACGCTGTGGAGATTGTGTCCGACGACGGTTCTGGTGGCGCCGTCAGCCACGAATCCGTTGAGGACTGCGGTAAGTCCGTCGACGTCCAGGGGCGTGGCATCCACCCCGAGGACCGGTATCGGTTGCCTCTGCAGCGTCATTCGGCGCTTGCGGGCTTTTCGCCTGAGTCGGTCTGCACAGGAGCTTCCGCGGCAACCCCGGCCCCGTCCTGGGAGACCTGAGCCTCGTCCTGGGAGACCTCAGCCCCGTCCTGGGAGACCTCAGCCCCGTCCTGGGAAACCTCAGCCCCGTCCGCTGCGTTGCCGTTGATATCGAGGACTCCGGGAACCACGCCGCGCAGACGCTCGATGCTGATGGCCCCCTCACGGACCACGCGCAGCGGCAACGATGTCGCATCCACAATGGTGGAAGGCCGTGCGTCGGTTCCCTCGATCGGCCGGAAGCCGCCTTCAAGGTAGACCTCCACGGACTCCGCGAGCTGGGAGCGTGCTTCAAAAGCTGTCTGCGCCGGAGCCTGGCCCGTCCTGTTTGCCGAGGACACGGCGAGGGGGCCGGTAACGGTCAGCAGGTCGATTGCCACCTCATCGTCAGGGATGCGAAGGGCGACTGTGCCCTTGGTCTCGCCCAGGTCCCAGTCAAGGGACGGCTGCGCGTGGAAGATAAGGGTCAGCCCGCCGGGCCAGAATGCCTCGGCAAGGTCGCGGGCATCCGGGTACACATCGGTGGCCAGCCCGTCGAGCGCATTCAGGCGCGGAATCAGTACCGGCGGCGGCATGTTCCGGCCGCGGCCCTTGGAGACCAGCAGCATGGTGACGGCCTGCGGGGAAAAGGCATCGGCAGCGATTCCGTAGACGGTGTCCGTAGGAAGGACAACGCACTTCTTCTCGAGGATCGCCCGCCGGGCGTGGGCGATTCCGGCGGTCCGCTCGTCATCGGCCGTGCAGTTGTACGTAGTGGTCACTGCCTCATTCTTTCATTACTCCGCGGGCGGGGAAGCAAGGACGGCGCTGGTGGCGCGTTCCTTGCCGTTAAGGTCAAAATGCGTGGTGACGTCGGTCCAGAGCCCTGTCCGCTTCAGCATCGCCGAGATCCAGCCGGCCTGGACTTCGGCGTGTTCCATCACGAAGTAGCCGCCGGGAACCAGGAGCCGTGCCGCCGAGGCGGCAGCCGCCGTCGGCAGTTCCATGCCGTCCGCTCCCCCGCCGTAGAGCGCTTCCGGGGGGTCGTGGAGGGCCACTTCCGGTTCATTAGGGATGGCTTCAGCGGGAATGTACGGCGGATTGGACACCACGACGTCGAACGTTCCGTTCTGTTCCGGCATCGCGTTCCGCAGGTCCCCCAGCAGCAGGGTGACCCCCAGCGGCCGGAGATTCTTCGCCGCCCACGCGTGCGCGAATTCGCTGAACTCCACCGCGAACACCTCGGCCTCGGGCACCTCGTGCGCGATTGATCCGGCGATGGCACCGGATCCGGTACCAAGATCCACCACTTTGGGGCGGACCACGCCGGCACGTTCCAGCACGCGCAGCCGGTCGATGACCAACTGCACCACGGACTCGGTCTCCGGGCGGGGAATGAAGACGCCGGGCCCAACCGCGAGCTGGAGGTAGCGGAAGTGCGCCACACCGGTGATGTGCTGGAGCGGAATCCGGGTGGCACGCTCGGCAACGAGTTCGGCGTAGCCTGCGGGGGCCGGCGCATCACCGAGCATCATGGCCCGCAGCCGGCCCAGGCCCACGCCCAGCAAATGGTCGGCCAGCAACTCGGCGTCCACCCGGGGGCTGGGCACGCCGGCCTCGGTCAGGCGCTCCGTCGCCTCACGGACCGCAGCAGCCAGTGACTGCGCAGGCGGACTGTGCTCTGGCGGCGCCGGGGTTTGCTCGGACGTCATGTGATCCCGGGGCTCCTAGTCGCCGATGGCGTCCAGCCGCGCCTGCTCGTCCATCTCGATGGCGGACTGGATGACCGGCTCGAGGTCGCCGTTCATGACCTGGTCCAGGTTGTACGCCTTGTAGCCCGTGCGGTGGTCCGCGATCCGGTTTTCCGGGTAGTTGTACGTGCGGATCCGCTCGGAACGGTCCATGGTGCGGATCTGGGACTTGCGCTGCTCGGAGTTGGCAGCGTCGATCTGCTCCTGCTGGTGCGCCAGGATACGGGCACGGAGGACGCGCATGCCGGCTTCGCGGTTCTGCAGCTGGGACTTCTCGTTCTGCATGGCCACGACGATTCCAGTGGGCAGGTGCGTGATGCGGACGGCGGAGTCGGTGGTGTTGACGGACTGGCCGCCGGGACCGGAGGACCGGTAAACGTCGATTTTGAGGTCGTTCTGGTTGATCTCGAGTTCTTCGGGTTCATCCACCTCGGGCAGGACAAGAACACCCGCGGCCGACGTGTGGATGCGGCCCTGCGATTCCGTCACGGGCACACGCTGGACACGGTGCACGCCGCCCTCGAACTTGAGGCGTGCGTACACGCCTTCGGCGGGATCGTTGGAGCTTCCCTTGACAGCCACCTGGACGTCCTTGTAGCCGCCGAGGTCGGATTCGGTGGAGGAGATGATCTCCGTCTTCCAGCCCCGTGACTCGGCGTAGCGGGTGTACATGCGCAGCAGGTCGCCGGCGAACAGGGCAGCCTCGTCGCCGCCTTCGCCGCCCTTGACCTCTAGGATCACGTTGCGTGCGTCGTCCGGGTCCCGGGGAATCAGCAGCCGGCGAAGCCGAGCCGCCGCAATTTCCAGGGCTTCCTCCAGTTCAGGCACCTCGGCCGCGAACTCGGGGTCCTCGTCAGCCATCTCCTTCGCCGCCGCAAGGTCATCCCGCAGCGCTTCCCACTTGTGGTAGGCATCCACAATGCCATTCAGCTGAGCAGACCGCCGCCCCAGCTTCCGCGCCAGCTTCTGGTCAGCATAAACAGCCGGATCCCCCAACTGCGCCTGGATGGCATCATGCTCATCAAGCAGGCCCTGTACGGACTCAAACATTCTCAAAACCTCTTTCGACTTGTAACCAAGTCTAGTGATGGACCGCAGGTGGCGAGTTAACGACGAAGCCGCACGGATTTTTCCGCCCCGGGAGTGGCATCGGGCCTGCCGGAGCTGGGAGGCTCGCGATCGAAGATCGCAAGCCTCCCAGCGTAGGGGCGGGGGCGGAAAATCCGTGCGGCGCCAGCGCGCGGAACCGCCAGAAACCAGCGGTTTACGCGACGCTACTTGTCGTTATCCGACTTCGCACCAAGCGTCGTCTTCTGAACCTGCATGAGGAACTCGACGTTGCTCTGGGTCTCGCGGATCTTGTTGGTCAGCAGTTCCAGGCTCTGCTGGGTCTCAAGGCCGGAGAGGACGCGGCGCAGCTTCCACATGATCTTGACCTCTTCGGCCGAGAGCAGGTTTTCTTCGCGGCGCGTGCCGGAGGCGTTGACGTCCACGGCGGGGAAGATGCGCTTGTCAGCCAGCTGGCGGGACAGGCGGAGCTCCATGTTGCCGGTGCCCTTGAACTCTTCGAAGATGACCTCGTCCATCTTGGATCCGGTCTCCACGAGGGCCGTCGCCAGGATGGTCAGCGAGCCGCCGTTTTCGATGTTGCGGGCAGCACCGAAGAACCGCTTGGGCGGGTACAGTGCGGCGGAGTCCACACCACCGGACAGGATGCGGCCGGAGGCCGGCGCTGCCAGGTTGTAGGCACGGCCCAGACGGGTCATGGAGTCCAGGAGCACCACGACGTCCATGCCCATTTCCACGAGGCGCTTGGCGCGTTCGATGGAGAGTTCGGCCACGGTGGTGTGGTCGTCGGCGGGACGGTCGAAGGTTGAGGCAATGACCTCGCCCTTGACGGTGCGCTGCATGTCCGTGACTTCTTCGGGACGTTCGTCCACCAGCACCATCATGAGGTGGACCTCAGGGTTGTTGGTGGTGATCGCGTTGGCGATGGACTGCAGGATGAGCGTCTTGCCGGCCTTGGGCGGGGAGACGATCAGGCCACGCTGGCCCTTGCCGATCGGCGCCACCAGGTCGATGACGCGGGGGCCGATCTTCTTGGGGTCGGTCTCGAGGCGCAGGCGCTCGGACGGGTACAGCGGAACGAGCTTGGCGAACTCCACGCGGTCCTTGAGGTCCTCGGCGGTCTTGCCGTTCACCGAGGTGACGCGGACCAGCGCGTTGAACTTCTGGCGGGCGGACTGCTGGCCGCGGTCTTCGCCGTCGCGCGGTGCGCGGATGGCGCCGACGACGGCGTCGCCCTTGCGCAGGTTGTACTTCTTGACCTGGGCCAGGGAGACGTACACGTCGTTCGGGCCCGGAAGGTAACCGGATGTGCGGATGAACGCGTAGTTTTCGAGGACATCCAGGATGCCGGCCACCGGCAGCAGGACGTCGTCGTCGGTAACTTCGACGTCGTCGACGTCGGGCCCCTGGCTGCGTCCCCGGCGGCGGTCGTTGCGGTCGCGGAAGCGGTCGTTGCGGCTGCCGTCGCGGCTGTCGGACCGCTCGTTCCGGTCGTTCCGGTCGCGGCGGTTCCGCCGGTTGCGGCGGCTTCCGCCGTCGTCGTCCGTGTCGCGGCTGTCGTCACGGCGGTTGTCGTCGCGGCGGTTGTCGCGTCCGCCAGCTTCGCCGGCGTCACGGCCCCCGCGGCCGCGGGCATCCCGGCGTTCGCGCTGTCCGGCTTCGCCCTCGGGTGCCTGCTCGCGGGCCTCGGCACCGCGTGCTTCGCGTGTTTCAGTGGCACGGGCCTCAGCACCGCGAGTTTCAGCACCGCGAGTTTCAGTGGCACGGGCCTCGGGGGCAGCCTCGGCCGGAGCGGCGGGTGCTTCGGCGGGAGCCGCTGCGGCTGCTTCGCCACGGCGGCGGTTGCGGGTGCGCGGCTGGCGGCGTTCTGCGCCTTCTGCCTCGGGGGAAGCAGCGCCCTCGGCGGCTGGTGCCTCGGCAGCAGCCGGTGCTTCAGCGGCCGGCGCAGCTGAAGGAGCCTCGGTGGCCGTTTCTGCCCCGGGTGCTGCAACAATGCCGTCGCTCACTGCCCGGCGGCTGCGGCCGCGGCCACGTGCACGGGTTTCCTGCGCCGGAGCCTCGGCTGCTTCAGCGGCCGGGGCTGCTGCGGCGGTTTCGGCGGCGGCGGGGGCGGCAGCCTTGGCTGCGGTCCGGGCCGGTGCCTTGGTGGCGGTGGCGGACGTGCCTGCACGGTGCGCGGAAATGGCCGTCACCAGGTCGCCCTTACGCATGCGGGATCCGCCGGAAATACCGAGCTGGCTGGCGAGAGCCTGCAGCTGGGCGAGCTTCAGGCCGGCAAGGCCGCTGCTCTTGGCGGGCGCTTCCGTCAACGATCCGGAAGCAGAAGATGGTGTGTCCACAGCTGGCGACAGCTCAGTGGTTTCGGTCACGAAGGATCCTTCCCCCTCGACGGCGTCCAGACTGTGAGCTGGACGCGATGATTGGATCTGGGCTGCAGTTCAGATCTGCAGCCGGGATGTCGGCCTTGCCGGTTGGAGTTCGGCCAGCAGGGCCGGATACTGATCACCTTCAAACGCTCCGCATAGGTGGCGGGGCGGCGGACTGGCGGTTCAGGGAACAGAGACGCATCCCTAAGTTCCTGGCCAGGCCAAGCAGGTGGCACCGGAAGATATTGCGCAATAAGAGATCGAAGCAGCAGCAGCAGATCGAAGCAGATTCTGACCCGATGACCGATTAAGGCCATTCTCGGAGTCGTTGACTGCACGGTCTCTTGGCTGCAGGGCCCTCTCGACTGCAGAGTCGCCGTCTGGCTGCATCAATGAATGATGTGTTGATTCAGTGAATGCGGTGATGACTGCGGAGACTGCATGCGGTGTTACCGCCGGTGCACTCCCACTTTAGCACCTTCGACGTCGACTGCCAGCTTCATCACACGCCAGTTGATGTCCGGCGTGTTTGCCTCCGAAAACGCGGCAATGAATTCCAGGACGGCGGCGGCCTCGTCCTCGCCGTTGGCCAGGACCAGAACCGTGGGTCCTGCTCCGGAGACAACGGCAGCGTGGCCGGCTCCGCGGAGGGCCTTGATCAGGCCGGCACTGGGCCGCATGGCCTCCGCGCGGTAGCTCTGGTGCAGGAAGTCCTCGGTGCCGGCGAGCAGGAATTCAGGCTTCTGCGTGAGGGCATGGATCAGCAGGGCTGCACGGCCGGAGTTCATCGCGGCCGCGTGGTGGCCGATGGACGCAGGGAGCAAGGCACGCGCGGCCTCGGTGGAGAGCTCGTAGTCCGGAACTGCAACGATGGGGATGACGGCAGGGTCTACCGTGGCGCACGTGCTGCTGTACTGGTCACTGTCCTGCCACGACAGCGCCAGTCCGCCGTAGATCGCCGGAGCGACGTTGTCCGGGTGCCCTTCCATCTCGCTGGTCAGCTGCAGGATCCAGTTCCGGTCCTGCTGCTCCCCCGCCGGCAGCAGCGCGTTGGCCGCGGTCACGGCTGCCACGACTGCCGACGCCGACGAGCCCAGGCCACGGCCGTGCGGATTAACGTTTTCGGCGGTGATCTTCAGGCCGGTGTGACGGTAGCCCAGCCGCCCGAAAGCGGCATTCATCGCCCGGACCACCAGGTGGCTGGCATCCCGCGGAAGGGAATCCGCGCCCTCGCCGCTGAGCTCGAAGACCAGCTCGTCACTGTCCAGGCTCTCCACCGTGAGGGTGTCGTGCAGCGTCAGTGCCAGCCCGAGGCTGTCATAGCCGGGACCAAGATTGGCGCTGGTGCCCGGAACCCGGACCGTCACCTGCTGCCCGGCCTGGATGGCGGGCAGCTGGGCGGTCTGCGGCAGCATGGTTTCCACTGTTATTTGTCTTCCAGTCCCAGTTCTGCAGCAACGGTCACGACGTCGTTCGGCACCTTGACGGGCTGGACATCGCTGCCGTCCTCGGTCCTGAGAGCCCACTGGGGGTCCTTGAGGCCGTGGCCGGTGACGGTGATGGCGATGGTCTTGCCGGACGGCACCTCACCTGCGGCGTGCTTCTTGAGCAGGCCTGCGACGCCGGCGGCCGAGCCCGGTTCCACGAAGACGCCCTCACGGGAGGACAGCCAGCGGTGCGCCGCGAGGATTTCCTCGTCGGTGACGGAATCGATGAATCCGCCCGACTCGTCACGGGCGGCGATGGCGCCGTCCCAGGAGGCGGGGTTGCCGATCCGGATGGCGGTGGCGATGGTGTCCGGTTCCGTGATGGGGTGGCCGGCAACGAACGGCGCGGCTCCAGCAGCCTGGAAGCCCCACATGGCGGGGGTCTTGGTGGCGACAGGCGCAAGCGTTCCGGCCGTTTCGGACTCGAACGGGGCGGAGTACTCCTTGTAGCCCTTCCAGTAAGCCGTGATGTTTCCGGCGTTGCCGACCGGGAGCACGTGGATGTCGGGAGCGTCGCCCAGCGCGTCGACGATCTCGAAGGCGCCGGTCTTCTGGCCCTGGATGCGGGCCGGGTTCACGGAGTTGACCAGGAAGACCGGGTAGGACTCGCCCAGCTTGCGGGCGATGTCCAGACAGTTGTCGAAGTTGCCGTCAACCTGCAGGAGCGTGGCCCCGTGCGCGATGGCCTGGCTCAGCTTGCCCATGGAGATCTTGCCCTCGGGCACCAGCACGGCGCACGTCAGGCCGGCGGCGGTGGCGTACGCGGCCGCGGAGGCCGACGTGTTTCCGGTGGAGGCGCACACAACGGCCTTGGCCCCGGCCTCCACGGCCGCGGTCATGGCCATGGTCATTCCGCGGTCCTTGAAGGAACCGGTCGGGTTCATGCCCTCGACCTTTAGGTAGACGTCCGAGCCCGTGAGCTCGGACAGCTTCTGGGCGCAGACCAGGGGCGTACCGCCCTCGCCGAGGGTGATGACCCTGGTGGCCGCCGTTACGGGCAGACGGTCAGCGTATTCGCGGATGACACCGCGCCATTGGTGAGCCACTTAAGCTCCTTCTACCCGCAGTACGGATGTAACGGAATTGATCACGTCGAGGCCCTTCACGGCTTCGACGGTCGCTGCCAGTGCAGCTTCACTTGCGCGGTGGGTGACGATCCGCAGCTCAGCCGATTCCACGTTGGAGTCGGCATCGCGGTGGATGGTCTGGCGCATGATTTCGATGGAGACGCCGTGCTCGGCGAAGAGCTGGGCGATCTGCGCCAGCACGCCGGGCTGGTCCGCAACGTCCAGGCCGATGTAGTAGCTGGTGGTCGAGGCATCGATGGGCAGCGCCGGGACGTGGCCGGTGGTGGACTCGATGCGTCCGGGACCGCCCAGGACGATGCGGCGGGCGGCCGAGACGAGGTCGCCCAGCACGGCAGACGCCGTCGGGGTTCCACCCGCACCCTGGCCATAGAACATCAGCTCACCGGCGTTCTCCGCCTCGACGAAGACAGCGTTGAAGGCACCGCGGACGGCTGCCAGCGGGTGCTCGCGCGGCAGGAGCGTCGGGTGGACACGCACAGAAACGCCCTCGTTGCCGGCTGTTTCCGTGCCGGTGGCGGTGATCTTCTCGGCGATGGCCAGCAGCTTAATGACAAAGCCCGCTTCCTTCGCGGCGGCGATGTCGGCGGCGCTGACGCGGGTGATTCCCTCGCAGTAGACGTCCGCCAGGTCGAAGCGGGTGTGGAAGGACAGGGACGCCAGGATCGCGGCCTTGGCAGCGGCGTCGTGGCCCTCGACGTCGGCCGTCGGGTCAGCTTCGGCATAGCCGAGCCGCTGGGCCTCGGCGAGTGCGTCGGCGAACTGCGCGCCGGTAGAGTCCATCTGGTCCAGGATGAAGTTGGTGGTCCCGTTGACGATGCCCAGCACACGGGTGATGCGGTCGCCGGAGAGGCTGTCGCGGATGGGACGCAGGATGGGGATGGCCCCTGCCACGGCGGCTTCGTAGGACAGCTCGACGCCGGCCTTGTCCGCCTCTTCGTAGAGTGCCGGACCGTCGGCGGCGAGCAGGGCCTTGTTGCCCGTGACCACGCTGGCGCCGTTCTGGATGGCGGACAGGATCAGCGAGCGGGCGGGCTCGATGCCGCCCATCAGCTCGATCACGAGGTCGGCGTCCTTGACCAGCGTTTCACCGTCGGTGGTGAAGAGCTCGCGCGGGAGGTCCACCTCGCGCTCGGCGTCGAGGTTCCGCACGGCGATGCCGGACAGTTCCAGGCGGGCGCCGGTGCGCGGCGCCAGGGTGCCGGCGTCGTCGATCAGAATCCGCGCCACCTGAGCCCCGACATTGCCACAGCCCAGCAGGGCCACTTTCAGGGTTCGCAATTCGGTCATTCAGGCTCCCAGGTCGCGGTTCAGCAGATCTTCTTCGGTTTCCCCGCGGACAATGAGCCGGGGAGATCCGTCGCGCACAGCGACAACGCCCGGCCGGGCCAGATAGTTGTAGTTGCTTGACAGGGCCCAGCAGTAGGCGCCGGTCCCCGGTACAGCGAGCAGATCACCGGCTGCCACGTCCTCGGGCAGATATACATCTCTAACAACTATGTCGCCGCTCTCGCAATGTTTGCCCACTACGCGGGACAGCTGCGGGTCCGCTGCGGAGGTCCGCGAAGCGAGAATGGCCGAATAATCCGCGTCGTACAGCACCGGACGGGCGTTGTCGCTCATGCCGCCGTCCACTGACACATAGCGGCGCGCGTGCGTAACGTTTTTACCGCTGTCATCGGGGTTTTCGCCGACGCCGCCGGCCGGGGCGTCCACCCGGACGGTTTTCAGGGTGCCCACCTCGTACAGCGTGAAAGTGCTGCTGCCCACGATCGCACGGCCGGGCTCAATGGAGATCCGGGGTGCTGTAATCCCCAGTTCGGCGCATTTGGAACGCACGACGGCGGCCATCGCCTGCGCGATGTCGGCTGCCGGGCGGGGCGTGTCCACCGGTGTGTAGGCGATGCCGTAGCCGCCGCCGAGGTCGAGTTCGGGCAGGGTGATGGAATACTTGGCCTGCACCGCGGCCAGGAAGGTCAGGAGCTTCTGGGCGGCCAGCGCAAAACCGTCCGGCTCGAAGATCTGCGAACCGATGTGGCAGTGCAGGCCCAGCAGCTCCACGCTGCCGTAGGACGTTGCCGCGGCCACAGCTTCCTCGGCAGCGGACAGGCCTGCCTTATCAGTGGAATCCTCCGCCATGGAGAGGCCGAATTTCTGGTCCTCGTGGGCGGTGGCGATGAACTCGTGGGTGTGGGCGTGCACGCCGGGCGTCAGCCGCAGCATGACCTTGGCGGTCTCCCCGCGGCCGGAGGCGATTTTGGCCACGCGCTCCAGCTCGTCCAGGCTGTCCACCACGATGCGGCCGAGGTTCATGTCCAGCGCCCGGTTGATCTCGGCGTCGGACTTGTTGTTGCCGTGCAGCGACAGGTTGGCACCGTCGATGCCGGCACGGGCGGCGACGGCAAGTTCACCGCCGGAACAGGTGTCCAGCCGCAGCCCCTCCTCGGCCACCCACGCCGCAACGGCGGTGCACAGGAAGGACTTGCCGGCGTAGTAGACGTCAACTCCCCCGCAGATGTCTGCGAAGGCGTCGTCGAACGCGTCCTTGAAGGCACGGGCGCGCGCCCGGAAGTCCGATTCGCTCATGACGAAAAGGGGCGTGCCGAACTGCTCTTTGAGGCTGCGGACCGGGATGCCGTCAATGGCAAGTTCGCCGCCGGCGTTCCGCTCCACTCCGCCGGCCCACATCGGGGTGTGCAGCGCATTGATGTCCGCGGGGACGGCCAGCCATTCCGGAGCCAGCGGCGAGGCTGAGCTGTTGGACCCGGTGCTGTTGGATTCGGTGCTGTTGGATTCCGTGCTGTTGGTGGTTTCCTGCAAGCCAATCACATCCGTTCCGGCGCCGAAACGCCCAGCAGTTCAAGTCCGTTGGCGAGCACCTGGCTGGTGGCGTCATTGAGCCACAGCCTGGTGCGGTTGGTGTCCGTGACGGCTTCGTCGCCCATGGGGGCAATGCGGCAGGCGTCGTACCAGCGGTGGTAGGCGCCGGCAATGAGTTCCAGGTGCCGGGCGACGCGGTGCGGCTCGCGGAGTTCCGCCGCCTTGGCCACGATCGAGGGGTAACTGCCCAGGTAGGACAGCAGTTCGTTCTCCGTGGCGTGGTCCAGCAGGGAGGCGTCGAAGGCGCTGCTGTCCACGCCTGCTGCCACGGCGTTCCGGGCGGCGCCGCGGGAGCGGGCGTGTGCGTACTGCACGTAGAACACGGGGTTCTCGTTGGAGTGCTTCTTGAGCAGCTCGGGGTCCAGAGTAAGCGGGGAGTCGGCCGGGAAACGTGCCAGCGAATAGCGGACGGCGTCAGTTCCCAGCCAGGAGATCAGGTCCTTGAGCTCAATGATGTTGCCGGCGCGCTTGGAGAGCTTGGCGCCGTTGACGGACACCAGCTGGCCGATCAGGACCTCGATGTTGACCTCGGGGTCGTCCCCGGCCGCGGCAGCGATGGCCTTGAGCCGGTTGATGTAGCCGTGGTGGTCTGCTCCCAGGAGGTAGATCTTTTCCGTGTAGCCGCGGTCCTTCTTGGACAGGTAGTACGCGGCGTCGGCGGCGAAGTAGGTGGGTTCGCCGTTCGCACGGATCATGACGCGGTCCTTGTCATCACCGAAGTCGGTGGTGCGCAGCCACACGGCACCGCCGTCGTCGAAAACGTGGCCCTGCTCGCGAAGGCGGGCAACGGCACTTTCGATGGCGCCGGCGTCGTGAAGCTCCTGCTCGGAGAAGAACACGTCGAAGGAGACCCCAAAGTCCGCCAGGGTGTCCTTGATGTCCTTGAGCTGCGCCTCGTAGGCCGCGGCCCGGATCACGGGCAGCGCCGCAGCATCCGTCAGTTCGCGGATATCCGGGTGCCGGGTCAGGACCTCGTGGCCGAGATCGCGGATGTATTCGCCCGGGTAGCCGCCCTCAGGCACGTCGCGGCCGTGCAGGCGCGACAGCACCGAGTTGGCAAACACGTTCATCTGGGAGCCGGCGTCGTTGATGTAGTACTCGGCGGTGACGTCGGCGCCCGAGGCGCGAAGCACCCGGGCGATCGAGTCGCCCAGGGCTGCCCAGCGCGTATGGCCGATGTGCAGCGGGCCGGTGGGGTTGGCGGACACAAACTCCATGTTCACGGTGTGGCCGGCCAGCGCGGCATTGGTGCCGTATTCCCTGCCCGCTTCGACGATGGCCTTGGCCAGCGCACCTGCGGCGGCAGCGTCAACGGTGATGTTGAGGAAGCCGGGACCGGCGATTTCCACACTGTCGACGCCGCTGATGTCCTTGAGCCGGGCGCTGAGCAGGGTGGCGAATTCGCGGGGGTTCGTGCCGGCCTTCTTGGCCAACTGCAGGGCGATGTTGGTGGCCCAGTCACCGTGCTCCCGGTTCTTCGGACGCTCCACCAGGACGGAGTCCGGGATAGCCGCCTCGGCAAGGGCAATGTCGCCGGCGGCAACGGCGTCTTTCAGGCAGGCGGATATTGCGAGGGAGAGTTCTTCGGGAGTCACACTCCTAGCCTACCGGGGAGCCCGTCGCGGCGCGGAATCCGGCGGGCCCGGCACACTCCCTCCGCGTCACAGCAAACAGTAGGGAAATTCACAGGAAAAGCCCTTAGCCTTTAATTGTTGAAACATCAACACTGAATTCAACGCTGTCCCTGGCGTGCCCGCACCACGAAAAGAGACCCCGTGAAGCCTTCAATCCGCAAAACTGTTGTCGCCGGAATGGCCGGCCTGTCCCTCGCCGGAACGGTGGCCGGCTGCGCGCCTTCCGCCCAGCAGCCTGCCGCGCAGGAGACTGAGCCCTCGGCAGCGGGATCCGCTTCGGCGTCGGGAACAGCATCGGGTTCCGCAGCCGGCTACAAGGACGGCACCTACAGCGCGGACGGCAACTACAAGTCCCCCAACGGCACCGAGACCGTGGGCGTTCAGCTGACGCTGGCCAACGGCGCGGTGTCCGCGGTGGAGATCACCGAGCACCCGTCCAACCCCAACACGCGGAAGTTCCAGGGCCAGTTCGCCAGCGGCATTGCTGACCAGGTGGTGGGCAAGAGCCTGGACGAGATCAATGTCTCCAAAGTAGCGGGCTCCTCCTTGACCAGCGGCGGCTTCAATCAGGCCGTCGACGCGATCAAGGCGCAGGCCCTGTAGGCGGCTGCCATGCCGCATGCGGGCTGGCAGGACTTCCGGTTTGACGGGATCGGGACCAGCTGGGAAATCTCCACCCCTGTCCCGCTGTCCCCGGGACTGCGCAGCTCCGTGCTGGCCGAGGTGGAGCGCTACGACGCCATCTGGTCCAGGTTCCGCGAAGACTCCCTGGTGACCCGGATCTGCATGGCGCCCGGGCAGTACGAGCTGCCGCCGGAAGCCACCGGTCTGGCCGCACTCTACCGGCAGCTCTACACGCTCAGCGGCGGAGCCATGACGCCCCTCATCGGAGAAAGCCTTGAGCGGCTGGGCTACGATCCGCACTACTCACTGCTGCCCCGCGGCGACGCTGCACCTCCCCCGGCCTGGGACACCGTCCTGGAATGGCACGGAACGTCGCTGTGCACCGCTGCCCCCGTGGTGCTGGACATTGGCGCGGCCGGAAAGGGGCAGCTCGTGGACCTTTTGGCCGGGCAGCTAAGGAGCCACGGGGTCACGGACTTCTTCATTGACGCCAGCGGGGACCTGCTGAACGGCTCCCCGGAGCCGGTGCAGGTGGCGCTGGAGCATCCGTATGACCCCAGCAAGGCGATAGGAACCGTGCCGCTGGAATCCGGCGCTCTCTGTGCTTCGGCGTCGAACCGGCGGGCCTGGGGAGACGGGCTCCATCATGTCCTGGACGGCACCACCGGGGCGCCGGTCAGGACGGTCGTGGCCACGTGGGCCCGGGCGGACACCGCCATGGAGGCGGACGCCCTCGCCACCGCCCTGTTCCTGGTTCCGGCCGAGGACTTGGAACGGCACTTCCGTTTTTCCTGGCTCAAGGTATTTTCCAGCGGCAGCGCGGAGTACTCCGCGGAATTCGAAGGAGCGCTGTTCACATGAGTTCAACCACCTCCCGGCAGCAGGCCTCACCCGGCACCGCCCTGGACGCGTACCTGGGCCGGTTCACGATGTACAGGCTGGTGTTGCTGGTGCTTGCCGTGCTGGCGGCCTACAGCCTCCTCCTCGAAGCCCTCGGCTGGCTGACGTTCGGTATTCCGAACATGCTCGCCCACCTGGCTCTCTGCGTGGGGCTGACGTACGTTTCCAACCGTGGCCTGGCCGCGCTGTTCCGCGTTCAGCCACATTCGGAATCCTCGCTGATTACGGGCCTCCTGCTGTACTTCCTGTTCTGGCCCACGCAGCTCGGCCCCGCGTTTGCGCCGATGGACCTGGCCGGAGTGGCCCTGGCCTGCGCCCTGGCGTCAGCCTCCAAGTACGCCCTCGCCTGGCGTGGCCGGCATGTGTTCAACCCCGCGGCTGCCGGAGCCTTCATCACCGGGCTGACTGGCCTGAATATTGCCACGTGGTGGGCCGGCACACCTGCCATGCTGTGGCTCTTGGTCCCGGGCGTCCTGCTGGTGCTCTACCGCACCCGGAAAACGCTCATGGCTGCCGTCTTCATCCTGGTGGCCACCGCCGTCGTGGCCGTGGTGCAAATGCCCTCCGGCGTCGACCTCGGAAGTGCCGTGTGGCAAACCCTGGCGCAGGGCCCCGTCCTGTTTTTTGCCGGATTCATGCTCACTGAGCCACTCACACTGCCGCCCCGGCGCTGGCAGCAGCTGGCGCTGGCCGCCGTCGTCGGGATACTGCTGGCCACGCCCTACAACTTCGGTTTCGTGGCGAACTCCCCCGAGCTGGCACTGCTGGCAGGCAACCTGCTGGCGTTCCTGGCAGGCCAGCGTGGAAGCGTCCGGCTGCTGTTCAGCCACTCCCGCATGCTTACGCCGACGACGACGGAATTCGTCTTCCGCCCGCAGCGCCCGCTCCGCCACGCGCCCGGCCAGTACCTTGAACTGGATCTTCCGCACACCAAGCCGGACGGACGAGGCAGGCGCCGCGTCTTCAGCCTGACCAGTCCGCCCGACGCAAAGCATGTAAAGATCGGCGTCGGTACGGCTGACCCCGTTTCCGCCGCCAAGCGCAAGCTGCTGTCCCTCAAGCCTGGCGAGGAGCTCACTGCCACCACGGTGGCGGGCGATTTCGTCCTGCCGAAAGGTTCGGATCCTGTGCTGCTCATTGCCGCGGGCATTGGCATCACTCCGTATTTGGCGCACCTGTCCGGTGGTGTGGCCCGCGAGCGCGACACCGTGCTCCTCTACCTCGCCCGGAATGCATCGGAACTCGCGTATGCGGCGGAACTGCAGGATTCCGGTGCCCGCATCGTCGCCCGGCTCGCCGACGGCTCGGTGCCACCGGACTTCATCGAGGACGCCGGCGCACTGCTTACCCCGGGGGCACGGCTGGACGGTCACGCGCTGAAACGGCTGGTGCCGGACATCGGTCAGCGAAGGGTCTTCATCTCGGGTTCACCGGCCAGCGTCGGATCGCTGCGGCGCGCCGCGCGGCACGCCGGCGCACGCCGTATCCACGCGGATTCTTTCGCGGGATACTGATACAGGGCAGGAAAACGGGTTTCGTTTTCCGTTCCGGCCCACCTTCCTGCTAAGCTCTAGGACGTCCGGCCGGGAACGGCAGGATCCCTGGATGCCCTCGTAGCTCAGGGGATAGAGCGTCTGCCTCCGGAGCAGAAGGCCGTAGGTTCGAATCCTATCGAGGGCACAGAAGAAACCCCCGCCGCTTACTCAAAGCGGACGGGGGTTTCCTGTATCTCCAGTGCGCCTGACGCGGAATGTCAGAGGCCGTTCGTAGTGTGAGTTGCATGTTCTGTTCAATCGTTCCCCCGTACATCCTCCGCCGCCTGGCCGCCCAGGGATCCCCCCGGTTCTCGGCAGTTGCCCGCGCCGCCAGGGAAGCCCTGCTCCACGTTGGCGCCGTGCACGCGGCACGGACGTCGGCGCCGTCGGCTCCTGCCGGCATCAGGCAGCTTCAGCCCTCGCCGGTCAACAGGTCCGTCTTCGACGCGCAGTCCGGCGAGTCGCTGCCCGGCCAGGTTGTCCGGAAAGAGGGGGACGCCGCCACCGGCGACCCCGCCGTCGACGAGGCGTATGACGGACTGGGCCATACGCACAGCCTTTACGCGGACGCCTTCGGGCGGAACTCGATCGACGGCCAGGGTATGCCGCTGAAGGCCACCGTCCACTTCGGCAGGATGTATGACAACGCGTTTTGGGACGGCCAGCAGATGGTGTTCGGCGACGGCGACGGCGAGGTCTTCGAGCGGTTCACGAGGTCGCTCAGCGTGGTCGGCCACGAGCTGGCCCACGGCGTGACGCAGTTTTCGGCCGGGCTGGCCTACCGCAACCAGGCGGGGGCCATCAACGAGTCCGTCTCGGACGTCTTCGGCGCACTCGTGGAGCAGTATTTCCGGAAGCAGACCACCGCCGAAGCGTCCTGGCTGATCGGCGAGGGCCTGTTCACGCCGCAGGTTGAAGGGTCCGCCCTGCGCTCGATGAAGGCACCGGGAACGGCCTACGACGACGATGTCCTCGGCAAGGACCCGCAGCCGGACTCCATGGACTCCTACGTCCGCACACGATCGGACAACGGCGGAGTCCACATCAATTCCGGCATTCCGAACCGGGCGTTCTGCCTCGTCGCCCAGAGTCTGGGCGGGAACGCCTGGGAGGCGCCGGGCCAGATCTGGTACGAGACCCTGACAGGCGGCTCGCTGAGCCCGACCAGCACCTTCTCAGCCTTTGCCAAAGCCACCGCGGCAACGGCGAAGGAACTGTTCGGCGAAGAGTCCGCAGAGCATGACGCCGTGCGCGGGGCGTGGGAGACTGTGAAGGTAAAGCTCTAACTGACGCCGGGACTGTGACCTTCTGCTTCCCGGCAGCCGCGGAAACCCGGGAACCTCGCCATGAAAATCACAGTCGAGCGCAGCGGCGGGATAGCCGCACTCACCCGTGTCTGGACGGTGCTGGCCGTCACGACCAGCGACAAGAGCCGCTGGCAGCCCCTCGTCGAAGCGTGCCCATGGGACGCCGTCGACGACCCCCGTCAGGCGCCGGACGGGCAGCCGGACCGCTTCATGTACTCCATCCGCGCCGGCCAACGCCGCGCCACCCTGCCGGAAACGGCAGTCACCGGTCCCTGGCGCGTGCTCGTGGAGTCAACCCGGGCCGCCGCTGAAGAATCGCGGCCCGGCGACAACTCCGGCTTCCGGCGCTAGCTAGCCCGCCGGCGCCATCTGGCCGCGGAAGGCGCGGCGGTAGGACTGCGGACTTGTGTCCAGGACCTTGGCAAAATGGTGCCGGAGCAACACGGGGTGGCCGAAACCCGACTGCCGGGCCACTTCGTCGATATTCAGCTCCGTGGACTCCAGAAGCTCTTGGGCGCGCAGGACACGCTGGGAATTGAGCCACGCAGCCGGGGTGGCTCCTGTTTCAGCACGGAACCGGCGGGCAAAGGTGCGCGGCGACATATGCACGCGGGCGGCCAGCTCCTGGACGGAATGTTCCTCGTCCAGGCTCTCCACCATCCACCGGAGGAGTTCCTCCATGGGCTGGGAGCCGCACTCGGGCATGGGCCGGTCGATGAACTGGGCCTGGCCGCCGTCGCGGTGGGGCGGGACCACCATGTCCCTGGCGATGGCTGCTGCCACGGCAGCCCCGAATTCGATCCTCACCAGATGCAGGCAGGCGTCAATGCCCGCGGCCGTTCCGGCGCTCGTGATGATCCTGCTGTCCTCGACATAGAGGACGTTCTCGTCCACCAGGACTTTGGGGTACTGGGCGGCGAGTTCTCCCGAGTAGTGCCAGTGCGTGGTGCACCGGCGTCCATCCAGTAGCCCGGCCCGCGCCAGCGCGAACGCGCCGGAGCAGATCGACATCACCCAGGCGCCACGGTTGTGCGCCGCCCGGAGGGAATCGAGGACGGATTCCGGAACGTCTTCTTCCCGGCCATAGGGCGTCATTATCACCAAGTCGGCATCGGCGGCGGCTTCCAGGCCGAGGCTGACGTTCATGGTGAGGCCGGACTTCAGCGGAACTTCGCCGGGTACCGGAGTGCACACGCGGAAGTCGAACTCCGGCACGCCTGTTCCCCGGTCCGATCGGTCGATGCCAAACACCTCAAAGGCGGTACCGAACTCGAAGATCGAGAAGTTGGGAACCGCAATGACTGCCACTGTTTTGAGCATGTTTCCAGTATGGCAGTAATTTGTACTTTTTAGGCATTTCTGCCACTTCTTTCGAGGGTTCCCCAGGAGAACCATGGAGACATGGAAATCTTCGGAATCGCCCTCCTTGTTCTGGTCCTCGTCGCAGCCGCCGCCACCATCGGCGCCATATTGCGGGATGGCCGCGGCCACACCCCTCCCGAGCACTCGGTCCGTGACTGGTCCGCCCTGGACCTGCCCAGCAGCAACTACACCATGCGCATCTTCTAGCAAACCGTCCAGCCAAACCAAGGACCCGGCGCACGCCGGGTCCTTCTACGCGGCAGTAGACTTGTGGGAGCCATGACTTTTCACATCTCCTACCCCGCCGAGCTGCCGGTCTCCGAGCGCCGCGAGGACCTGATGGCAGCGATTGCCGCCAACCAGGTGACGATCATTGCCGGCGAGACCGGCTCCGGAAAGACCACCCAGATTCCGAAGATGTGCCTGGAGCTGGGCCTGGGTGAGAACGGACTGATCGGCCACACCCAGCCGCGGCGCCTCGCAGCCCGCACGGTGGCCGAGCGCATAGCCTCCGAGCTCGGCGTCGACATCGGGCAGGAAGTGGGCTTCCAGGTCCGCTTCACCGGCGAGGTGAGCAAGTCCACCAAGGTCAAACTGATGACCGACGGCATCCTGCTGGCCGAGATCCAGCGCGACAAACTGCTCCGCAAATACAACGCGATCATCATCGATGAGGCCCACGAACGCAGCCTGAACATCGACTTCATCCTCGGGTACCTCAAGCGGATCCTGCCGCAGCGCCCGGACCTGAAGGTGATCATCACGTCCGCCACCATCGATCCCGAACGCTTCGCGAAGCACTTCGGCTCGGATGAGGAACCGGCACCTATCGTTGAGGTGTCCGGACGGACCTTCCCGGTGGAGATCCGCTACCGGCCGCTCTCCCAGCCGGCCGGCGGCCCGTCCACCGGCGATGACGAGGACAACTCCTCCGACGATGAACTCGAGGAAGACCGCGACCCGCTGGACGCGGTCTGCGACGCCGTCGACGAGCTCGCCCTGGAAGCGCCGGGCGATATCCTCATCTTCTTCTCCGGCGAGCGGGAGATCCGCGATGCCGCGGATGCCCTGCAGGCCAGGATGCAGTCCAACCGGCGGCTGGCCGGCACCGAGGTCCTGCCGCTGTTCGCGCGGCTGAGCCTTCAGGAACAGCACCGGGTGTTCAATCCGGGCGGCAAGCGGCGGATCGTGCTGGCCACCAACGTGGCCGAGACCTCTCTCACCGTGCCGGGCATCAAGTACGTCATCGACACCGGCACCGCCCGCATCTCGCGCTATTCGCACCGCACCAAGGTGCAGCGGCTGCCCATCGAGCGGGTGTCCCAGGCGTCTGCCAACCAGCGTTCCGGACGCTGTGGCCGCGTGTCGGACGGCATCGCCATCCGGCTGTATTCCGAGGAAGACTTCGAGTCCCGGCCGCTCTACACGGACCCGGAAATCCTCCGCACCAACCTTGCTGCGGTCATCCTGCAGATGACCGCCATGGGAGTCGCGCGGGGGCCCAAGGACATCGAAAACTTCCCGTTCGTTGAGCCGCCGGACTCGCGGGCCATTAACGACGGCGTGACGCTCCTTCGGGAGCTTGGAGCCCTGAGTGCGCCGCAGTCAGCGGCCGGCTCTCCCCAGGCGGCCAACGCCGAAAGCGGCAGGAATGCCGGCCGCAACGGCGGCGGCGGTCTGACCGCCGTCGGACAGAAACTTGCCCAGCTTCCCGTGGACCCGCGGCTCGGCCGCATGATTGTGGAGGCCGGCAAGCGCGGCTGCGTCCGCGAAGTCATGATTCTGGCGGCGGCCCTCACCATTCAGGATCCCCGCGAGCGTCCAACGGACAAACAGCAGCTGGCGGCGGAGAAGCACGCCCGCTTCCGCGACGAGAATTCGGATTTCACCGGCTACCTGAACCTCTGGAACTACATCCACGAGAAGCAGCAGGAGCTGTCCTCCACGCAGTTCCGCCGCCTGTGCCGCAACGAGTTCATCAACTACCTGCGCGTCCGCGAGTGGCAGGACCTGTTCACACAGCTGCGGCAGTTGGCCCGGCCGCTGGGCATCAGCCTGGACAACAAGCGCCAGGCCGACGCCGTCGGCAATCACGAGGGCATCCACATCAGCCTGCTCTCCGGCCTGCTGAGCCACATCGGCATCCTCGACGAACGCAAGCGGGAATACGCTGGTGCCAGGGGTACACGGTTTGCCATCTTCCCGGGCTCGGCACTGTTCAAGAAGTCGCCCACGTTTGTCATGGCCGCAGAACTTGTGGAGACCAGCCGGCTGTGGGCACGGGTGGCCTCCAGGTTCGAGCCGTCGTGGGCCGAACAGGTGGCGCCGCACCTGATCAAGCGCAGCTACAGCGAACCCCACTGGTCCACCAAGATGGGCGCCGTGATGGCCTATGAAAAGGTCACGCTTTACGGCATACCCATCATCGCGCAGCGCCGGATCAACTTCGGCAAGGTCGATCCCGTCCTGGCCCGCGAGCTGTTCATCAGGCATGCGCTGGTCCAGGGCGAATGGAAGACACACCACAAGTTCTTCCACCGCAACCGGGCCCTGCTGCAGGAAGTGGAAGAACTCGAGGCGCGGATGCGCCGCCGGGACCTGCTGGTGGACGACGAGACGCTCTTCGAGTTCTATGACGCACGGGTCGGCAAGGACGTCGTCTCGGAACGGCACTTCGACAAGTGGTGGAAGGAAGCCCGGCAGCAGGATCCGGCGCTTCTGGACTTCGATGAGGCCCTGCTTTTAAGCGAGGACGCCGACGCGCTGGACGAGTCCGCCTACCCGAAGACGTGGCTGCACAAGGGCTTCGAACTGCCCCTGAGTTATGAATTTCATCCCGTGGCACCCGGCTCGACGCCCAACCCGTCCGACGGCGTCACGGCGGAAGTTCCGGTCCTCTTCCTGAACCAGCTCGAAGACGCACCCTTCCGCTGGCTGATCCCGGGCCAGCGCGTGGAACTCGTCACTGCGCTGATCAAGTCGCTGCCGAAGCAGGTCCGCAAGAGCTTCGTTCCGGCCCCGGACGTCGCCCGGCAGGCCGTGGCGGCGCTGGAAACGGATTTTGACCCGGCCGAGGACGAGCTGGAGAGCTCGCTGGAGCTCGTTCTGCGCCGCCTGAAGGGCCAGATCGTCCCGCCCGGGTCGTGGAACTGGGAAGCGGTTCCGCCGCACCTGCGGGTGAGCTTCAAGGTGGTGGACAGCCGGGGCAAGGTCCTGGACGAGGGCAAGGACCTGGAAGCCCTGCAGGAACGGCTCGCGCCGGCCACCCGGCGGGCCATCGCGGAGTCGCTGGGCGCCACCCCCGCCACTGCTGGCCCCCGGTCGCCGAAGAAAGGCCAGCAGCAGGCTCCCCCTCAGGACGGTCGGCCGCAGCCACAAGCCGGGTTCACGGAGCAGTCCGGCCTGACTGAGTGGGGGTTCGGCACCATTGAGCGCCAAGCCAGCGTGACGGTCAAGGGTCACACCGTCACCGGTTTTCCCGCGCTGGTGGACGAAGGAAAGTCCGTTGGCCTGCGCATCTTCCAGACAGCATCGGAGCAGCAGGAATCCATGCGGGGCGGGGTCATCCGGCTCCTCGCTCTTCGCGTGCCCGCACCGGACCGCTATGTCCTGGAGCACCTGAACAACACGGAGAAGCTGACGTTCAGCCAGAACCCGCACGGATCCGTCTCGGCCCTGATCGCCGATTGCGTCCTGGCGGCAGTGGACAAGCTCACTCCAGCAGAGCTCCCGTGGGACCAGGCAGCGTTCGATGCCCTGTATGAGCATGTCCGCGCCGAGCTGATCGACACCGTCTTCAGCGTCACGGCCGTCGTGGAGCGCATCCTCGCCAGCACGCGCCGGATCGAGAAGCAGCTCAGGGGCACCACGAGCCTGGCGCTCATCAGTGCTCTCAACGATGTCCGCAGCCAGCTTGAACAGCTGGTTTTTCCCGGCTTTGTGGCCCGGACGGGCTACGCCCAGCTGAGCCAGCTCCCCCGGTACCTCAGTGCCATCGAAAAACGCCTGGAGAAGCTGCCCGGCAACGTGCAGCGCGATGCGCTCAACATGGCGGCGGTCCAGCGGCTGGAGGATGATTACGACGACGCCGTGTCGGCTTTGCTGCCCGGCCGCCGGGCAGGTGCCGAGCTGACGCAGGTGCGCTGGATGATCGAGGAACTCAGGGTGAGCCTGTTCGCCGTCGAACTCGGAACGGCCTATTCGGTGTCCGAGAAGCGGATCCGGACTGCACTGAACAAGGTGCTCGCGGCGTAGCCTCCCCCCAACTGGGTAGCACTTCAGGGCGTTCCCAGGGCTGGGAACGCCCTGAGCTGCTACCCAGTTGTCGTTCTGAAGCGGACCTCAAAAACTTTTTGAATCCCGCCCTTATGTGGTGCCCTATCGGCGCTTTATTTTCAGTACCCCTTGGCAGACTGTGTCCATGGAAGGCATCGGGAATTCAGCACTGACAGCAGCGGCGCCGCGCGACGCCGCCCTGCCTGCTGCCGCTTGTTCTGACGCCCTTTTCCCAGAGACCGTTTTTCCTCTTGACGGGTTTCCCGGGTCCGGGTTCGCAGGCCGTGGTCTTCCATTCGCCGACTTCGCGGACGACGGGTTGCTGTATGACGGTGACCCCAATTTCGTGTACCCCGACGACGTTTCTCCGGAGGACCCTTTCCCCGACGCCCTGCTTATTGACGCCCTGAGTGCTGACGATGAGTTTCCGGAGGACCCTTTTCCCCAGGCCCTGTTTGCCGACGTGCTGTTCGCCGACGCCGCCGCCACCAGCCCTGACGCGCACAGGCGAACGCCGCGGCCGGCTTTGGAGGACCGGGTCGCGGCGGCAACCACCCTTCTGACGGCCGACCTCAGCGCCGACGATGCCGGACTGATCGACCAGACGCACGCCTTCGAGAACGTCAAAAACATGCTGGCCGGGCAGCAGGCCAGGCTTGCCGTCACCTTCGAGGCCCGGCACCGCCAGGACCACGACAACCGGGCAACCCTGACGGCCGAGGATCTCGGCAAGAAACGCCCCAAAGAGCACAGCTTTGGCGTGGCCGAGCAGATCGCCCTGGCCCGGGGTGAGTCCCCCAACCGCGGCGGCCGGCTGCTCGGCACAGCGAAAGCCCTGGTGCAGATGCCCCACACCCTGGCCGCCCTGGACACCGGCCAGCTCAACGAAGAGCGCGCCATGCACATCGTGAAAGAGACCGCCTGCCTGAGTCCGGCCGACCGGACCGCGGTCGATGAGGAACTCGCCGCCGACACCGGAACCCTCGCCGGCGCCGGAACCCGGAGCGTGATCGCCGCGGCCCGGGCCGCCGCCACCCGCAGGGATCCGCGCTCCGTGACCCAGCGGGCGAGCCATGCCGCGGCGGAGCGGTCAGTGAGCCTGCGCCCGGCCCCGGACTGCATGACCTACCTGACGGCGCTGCTGCCCGTCCAACAGGGCGTCGCCGTTTACGCGGCCCTGACCCGGCACGCCGATGCCCTCCACGGCGCCGGGGACCCGCGCTCCCGCGACCAGATCAAGGCCGACACCCTGGTCGAACGCACCACCGGCACACCCGGCGGCATCACCGGCATCGAAATCAACCTCGTCATGACCGACCACACCCTCCTCCACGGCGACACCGAACCCGCCCGGATCCCCGGCTACGGCACCGTCCCCGGCGCCTGGGCGCGGGACCTCATCACCCAGGAAGAGGCCCGGGGACAAGGAAAGCAGGGTCGCCTCCAGCCAGCCCCTTCCGGCCCAAGCCCTTCCGGCTCAACCACAGGCCAGAAGGATCCGCTGAAGGAACTGAAGATCTGGATCCGGCGGCTCTACACCATGCCGGAGACCGGCGACCTGGTCGCCATGGACTCCCGACGGCGCCTCTTCCCGGCACCACTGCGCCGCTTCATCCAAATCCGCGACGACACCTGCCGCACACCCTACTGCGACGCCCCCATCCGCCACCACGACCACATCATCCCCTGGCACGGCGACGGAACCACCTCCTTGAGCAACGGCGCGGGACTGTGCGAAGCGTGCAACCACACCAAAGAACTCTCCGGCTGGAAAGCCCAACCCAGACCAGGACCCCGACACACCATCGAACTCACCACACCCACGGGCCACACCTACCGCTCCACCGCACCGCCGCTGCCAGGATCCGGACTGACCGGAACGAAGGTGCGCGGAACTCACCAGCCTGAGCAGCCCGGCACAGCGCCGTAACAGGCCGGGCTCGGCGGGCCGGCCGTGTCGCCTGACTCCGGTGGGGCGGGGCCCGTTAATGGTTGGTGCGAATAGCCGATGTGGATTCTGCCTAGGCCTCCGGCACAAACTCCCCGTAGCCGGCGTCGCGCAGGCCTGCCCGCAGCTTTTCGGCGTTGGCGTCCAGCCGCGCCGGATCCGGGTTGTGTTCGGCGGTGGCGAAATTGAATTCCGCCATGGAATTGGACGGCCACACGTGCACGTGCATGTGGTTGATCTCGTAACCAGCCACGATGAGTCCTGCCCGGGCTGCCCCGAACGTGTCCACCTGCACCGCGCCAATGCGCCGCGCCACTTCCATGACCCTGGCCAGGGTCTCGGGCGAGGCGTCCGTCCAGCGGTCCACTTCCTCGGTCGGAACCACCAGCGTGTGCCCGTCAGCAAGTGGACCCATGGTCAGGAACGCGGAGACGTCCGGCTCGCGCCAGACAAACCGGCCAGGGATCTCCCCGTTGAGAATCTTGGTGAACAGCGTACTCATGCGTCAGCCCTTTCAGACGGTTCCTGCAGCGTGGATGTATCCAGGACAAAACGGTACTTCACATCACCTGCGACCATCCGGTCATAGGCATCGTTAAGTTGCTCGGCACCAACCACTTCAATGTCCGAGACGACCCCGTGCTCGGCGCAGAAGTCGAGCATCTCCTGCGTCTCGGCAATGCCTCCGATCAGGGAACCTGCATAGGAAATCCGCCTTCTGATCAGCGCCCCGGGATTGACCGGCGGCATGGCGTCGGAGGGCAGCCCCAGCTGGAACAGGGCCCCGTCACGGCGCAGGGTTCGGAAAAACGGGTTAAGGTCGTGCGGTGCTGCCACCGTGTCGATGATGACGTCGATGCTCCGGTTTTCAGCGGCCATCGCTTCCTCGTCCCGGGAAAGTACTACCGTGTCGGCGCCCAGTTCCAGCGCCGCCGATACTTTGGACTCAGAAGTAGTGAAGACCTTGACCTCGGCGCCCATCGCTTTGGCCAATTTGACGGCCATGTGCCCCAGGCCGCCCAGGCCCACGACGCCGACAACGTGGCCTTCCCGGACACCGAAGTGGCGCAGCGGCGAGAAGGTGGTGATGCCCGCGCAAAGCAACGGGGCAGCAGCCGCGGGGTCCAGGTTTTCCGGCACCCGCAGGACGTACCGTCGGTCCACCACCACGGAGGACGCGTAACCGCCCTGCGTCACGGCATCCCCGTTCCTGGCGTCCTTGGCCCCGTACGTCCCGGTCATGCCGCTTTCACAGTACTGCTCCAGCCCTTCGAGGCAGCTCTCGCATTCGCGGCACGAGTCCACCATGCAGCCCACGCCCACCCGGTCGCCCGGCTGAAAGTCCCTCACGTCCGAACCGACGCGGCTCACCCGGCCCACAATTTCGTGCCCGGGTACGAGGGGGTAGTTCTGGTTGCCCCACTCCCCCCGGGTGGCGTGAACGTCCGAGTGGCAGAGCCCGCAGAACTCGATGGCGATCTCGACGTCGTGAGCTTTAGGTGCCCGGCGGGCAACGGTCAGGCCAACCAGGCCGCTCGTGGCGGATGATGCGCCGCGGCCAGCGGCAAGGCGTCCCTCGAGGGGTGCGGCGGCGGTGTCTTCCAGCGGGATCCGCAGGTTCAGCGGCGGGGGTACGGGGCGTCCAGGAGTCATATGGCGACGCTACCGCGGCTCCCCGGTGACTTCCAATCACCGGTGGCGTTCCGCTGGCCAGTAGTCAGGCCGCCTCGGCGGATCACTATCCGGGATGGGGACCTGTAGCCACCGGGCGGGAGGCGTCGTTGGACCATTGGGAGAAGGATCCGGGGTATAGAACGGCGCTGAAACCGGCGATTTCCAGGGCCGCTATCTCGTGGGAGGCTGTCACGCCGCTGCCGCAGTAGACGGCGGTCGGCGTCGCTGCGTCGACCCCAAGGCCCGCAAAGCGCTGCCGCAGCTTCTCCGCCGGCAGGAAGCGGCCGTCGTCGTCAAGGTTCCCGGTGGCGGGGGCGCTGACGGCGCCGGGAATGTGGCCGGCCCGGGGGTCCACAGGCTCGACTTCCCCGCGGTACCGTTCTGCGGCGCGTGCATCCAGCAGCACGCCTCCGGCGGCCCAGTCCGCGGCGCCGTCGGCGTCGGTCACCGGCATGCCGCCGCCCGCAAGAGTCACGTCTCCGGCGTCCGGCTGCACTTCACCGCCCTCGACGGGCAGCCCTGCCTTGCGCCAGGCGCCCAGGCCGCCGTCGAGCAGGCAAACGGTGCGGACGCCGGCATTCCGGAGCATCCACCACAGCCGGGCGGCGGAGGTGTTGCCGGCATCGTCATAAGCGACCACGACGTCGCCGTCGCAAATTCCCCAAGACCGTGCCGCTTCCTGGAAGCGGGCCGGCGAAGGCAACGGGTGGCGCCCGCGGCCCGGATCAGCGGGCGACGCCAGCTGGGTGGGCAGATCGACGTACACTGCGGCCGGTATGTGCTCTTTCAGGTAGTGGCTGCGGCCCTCCGGATCCCCGAGCGCCCAGCGGACGTCCAGCACCACGGTCCGTTGTCCGGCCGCCATCCGGGCGTGCAGCCCGGCCACGTCAATCAGGGTGTCCATCTGTCCAACTCTAGCCCCGGCTGCCCCCGCCGGTAGGCTGATTCAGTGAGCAGGCGATTCAGTGAACGGGAAGACTAAGTGAACAGGCCGGGGACCCGGGACCGGGCATGGGCGGATGAGGCTGTCCGCAAGATCAACGCGGAAAACAACCGCTCGGCAGACACCCACCTGTATTCGGTGCCGCTGCCTGAACACTGGGGCGTCCAGCTGTACCTCAAGGATGAATCGACGCACCGTTCCGGAAGCCTGAAACACCGCCTGGCCCGTTCCCTCTTCCTGTTCGGGCTGGTGAACGGATGGATCCACGGGGACACCACCATCGTGGAAGCCTCCAGCGGCAGCACCGCGGTTTCCGAGGCCTACTTCGCGCAACTCCTGGGTCTGCCGTTCATCGCCGTGATGACCCGCACCACCAGCCCGGAAAAGATCGCCCTGATCGAACAGTTCGGCGGCGCCTGCCTCCTGGTGGACCATGCCTCAGAGGTCTACGCGGCAGCCGCCGAGGTTGCCGCCACGAGCGGCGGCCATTACATGGACCAGTTCACCTACGCCGAGCGCGCCACGGACTGGCGTGGCAACAACAACATTGCCGAGTCCATCTTTGAGCAACTGGCGATGGAGGAGCATCCGGTCCCCCGCTGGATTGTAGTGGGAGCCGGCACGGGCGGAACCAGCGCCACGATCGGCCGCTACCTCCGCTACCACCGCCACGCCACCTCCCTGGCGGTGGTCGATCCGGAGAATTCCGCCTTCTATCCCGGGTGGCGGAGCGGTGCTGCGGACTTCAGCACCGGCCTGCCTTCCCGGATCGAAGGGATCGGCCGGCCCCGCATGGAGCCAAGCTTCGTCCCCTCGGTCATCGATCACATGATCCAGGTTCCCGACGCCGCCTCGGTCGCAGCCATGCGGCACCTGCACACGCTGGCGGGGCTGCACGCCGGGCCGTCCACGGGCACCAACCTCTGGGGTGTCTGGCAGCTCGTGGCACAGATGGTGGCGGACGGGGAACGCGGCAGCGTGGTGTCCCTGATGTGCGACGGCGGTGACCGGTACGCCGGCAGCCACTACAGTCCTGCGTGGCTGGCGGCCCAGGGACTGGATCCACAGCCACACGAGGACGTGCTGAAAGCATTCTTCGAGACGGGTGTCTGGCGGCCCTAAAGCTCCACGGATTCGCGGGCGGAGAGGTGGGTGTATTCGGTGCCGTACCTGGCCCCTATCCGCTTGACATGGCCCTCCACCAGGCCGAGGCCGGTGTCGTTCAAGAGCCCGTCGTGAATGGGGAATGCCCGCTCTGCGCGGACGCCGATCACGAAGTCCACCACCTCGCTGACCTTGTTCCACGGCGCATGGACCGGGACCAGCAGCGTACGCACGCTGATGCCGTCCGGGATGATGAACGAGTCACCCGGGTGGTACACGTTCTCGTCCACGAGGTAGCCGATGTTGGCGACCACCGGAATCTGGGGGTGAATCAGCGCGTGCTGGCCGCCGAAGCTGCGGACCGCGAAGCCTGCGGCGTCAAAAGCCGTTCCCGGCTCCACGGCATGCACCCGGTCAGCGGCGTCCGGCGCTTCCTTGCGCACGTTCTGCGCCACGCCCTCCGGTGCGAAGAGCTCCAGCCCTCCGTTGTTCCCAAGGGCAGCGGCCACGGCCGGGACATCGATGTGGTCGGCGTGCTCATGCGAGATGAGGACGGCGTGTGCTCCGTCCAGCGCCTCGGCGGTTTCGGAGAAGGTCCCCGGATCCAGGACCAGCACCCGGCCGTCCTTTTCGAGCCGGACACAGGCGTGCGTGTATTTTGTCAGCTTCATGAAGCCAGCCTAGGGACGGGCCCGATCAGTGTCCACGCGGCTCTGGCTGGTAACGTTAAAGCTTGCCATTACCCGAAAGAAAAGCGAGTCCATCAATGCCACAACGCGTCAGCGCTGACGGCAGGCCGCAGGCACCTTTGACGGCGGCCGGCGGGAAAGAGCAGCGCGTCACCAAGCAGCGGATCGCTGTCAGCGCCGCCCTGGACGAGCTCAATGACTTCGTGAGCACCCAGGAGCTGTACCGGATCCTCCAGAACAAGGGTGTCTCGGTGTCCCTGGCCACCGCCTACCGGATCCTGCAGTCGCTGGCTGACGAGGAACTCGTTGACGTGCTGCGCAACGGTGACGGCGAGGCCGTCTACCGCCGGTGCGCCGTGACGGTGCACCACCACCATCTCCTGTGCCGCAACTGCGGCAAGGCCGTGGAAGTGGAGGCCCCCGCCGTCGAGACCTGGGCTGCGCGGACCGCGCAGGAGCACGGCTTCACCGAAGTGGCCCACACGGTGGAGATCTACGGCCTCTGCCCCGACTGCTCCGCACGCAAGGCCGCCGCGCAGTAGGCGCCACACCAAGCCTGTTCAGGCGGTCCGCATGACCCGCCCGTTGAGGCCGCGCTTGGCGCGGATGCTGCCGATGACCCGGCACACCACGTAGATCAGGAACGACAACGTGGTGACGTAGGGGCTGATGGGGATCCGGCCGCCAAGGGCGAGCAGTATTCCGCCCACCGTCGCCGAAACGGCGAACACCACGCTCAGCAGCACCACGAGGCGCGGCGAGGACGTCACCCGCAGGGCCGCGGCCGCAGGCGTGATCAGCAAGGCAAGAACCAGCAGGGCGCCCACGATCTGGATTGACAGCGCAACGCTGACGCCGAGGAGCACCATGAAAACCAGCGCGAGCGACCGCACAGGAACACCGCGGGCCTCGGCCAGTTCGGGATCGACACTGGCGAAGCTCAGCGGGCGCCAGATGACGCACAGCGCCGCCATCACGGCCACCGCGGTCCCCGCCAGGACCTGGAGCTGGACGGTGTCCACCGACACAATCTGCCCGGTGAGGAGTCCGAACTTATTGGCGGCCCTGCCCTCGTAGAGCGACAGGAAAAGAATCCCGAGCCCCAGGCCAAAGGGCATGATGACACCGATGATGGAGTTCTTGTCCCGCGCCCGGACGCCCATGAGCCCGAGCAGCAGCGCAGCCGCCACAGAGCCCACCAGGGAACCGAACACCACGTCGGTGCCGATCAGGAGCGCGAAGGCGGCGCCGGCGAAGGACAGCTCGGAAATTCCGTGGACGGCAAACGCCAGGTCGCGCTTCATCACGAAGGTCCCAACGAGGCCGCCGAGGAGTCCAAGCACCGCCCCGGCCCACAGCGAGTTCTGCACCAGCACCAGCAATTCGCCATAGTTCTCAAAGTTGAACACCGATTGCAGGATCGATTCCAGATCCATCAGGAAGCCTCCCCCGCAGCGGCGTGCGCGTCGTCGTGGTGGTGCGTGGTGGCGTCGGGCAGGCCGACGACGACGATCCGGCCGTTGGCATGGATCACTTCCACGTTGCTGTCGTAAAGGTCGGAGAGGACCTCGGTGGTCATGACCTCGTGCGGCGTTCCCACGCTGAACCTGCCGCCGGCCAGGTAGAGGACCCGGTCCACGTAGTCGATGATCGGATTGATCTCGTGGGTGACGAACACCACGGCGCTCTCCCGGTCATGGCACTGCTTGTTGATGAGTGCGCTGACGGCCTGCTGGTGGTGCAGGTCCAGCGACAGGAGCGGCTCGTCGCACAGCAGTACCTTCGGGTCGGTGGCAAGTGCCTGGGCCACGCGCAGGCGCTGCTGCTCACCGCCGGACAGCTGCCCGACGGGCACCTTGGCGTAGTCGCTTGCCCCGACCAGCTCCAGCAGCTCGTCAATCCTGCGGTTGGCCCTGGCGGTGCCGAGCCGGATTCCCCAGCGGTGCCCGTCGACGCCGAGGCCCACCAGGTCGCGGGCGCGCATGGGGGTGTCGGGAAGGAAGGGCTTCTGCTGCGGGATGTAGCCGATCATATGGCTGCCCCGCTCCACAGGGTGGCCGCCGAGGTTTGCCTGGCCGGAGTGCAGCTCCTGCAATCCCAGAAGGACCTTGAGGAAGCTGGTCTTGCCGCTGCCGTTGGGCCCCAGCACAGCGAAGAACTCCCCTGGGTTGATGTCCAGGTTCAGGTCTTCCCAGAGCGCGCGGCGGCCGAACTTGAGCGATGCCTGCTTGAGGCTGATGACTGGGTTCAACGGTGGCTCTTCAAGGCGTTGCTGACGTTGTCCACGTTGTCCGCCATCCATTCCAGGTAGGTCTTGCCGTCCGGAAGCGTTTCAGTGAAGTTCACCACCGGCGTTCCGGCAGCGGTGGCCGCGTTCTTTACGGCCTGGGTCTGCGGGCCTTCCGTTTGCTCGTTGTACGCCAGGAAACTCGTGTCCTTTGCGGCGGCCGTCGAGGTGGCAGCCTTGAGGACAGCCGGCGGAACGTCGGCGCCTTCCTCGACGGCGGCCGTGTACTCGGCAGGGGTGCGGTTCTCCAGTCCTGCGGATTCCAGCAGATAGAGGGGCACCGGTTCAGTCACGGCGACGCCGGCACCGCCGTGCGAGGTCTTCATTGCGGAAATCTTACTCTCAAGCTTCGTGAGACCGGACTTGAACTCGGCGGCTTTGGCGGTGAACTGGGAGGCCGAGGCGGCGTCGAGCGCGCCGAGGCGGGCCGCCACAGCGTCGGCAAGGTGCGTCATGGCGTCAAAGCTGTACCAGACGTGTTCGTTGAAGCCGCCGTGGTCATGGGAGTGCCCGTCCCCTGCAGGGGCGGATGCGGTGCCCGCAGGTTCCGGAGCCATCCCGGACACCTCAACGGCACTGATGATGTTCTCGTGCGGCACGTTGCTGTCATCTGCCAGGGTGTGGATGAAGTCGTCATAGCCGCCGCCGTTTTCCACCACCAGCTTGGCCTTGGACACCGCAAGCCGGTCCTGGGCATTGGCCTCGTAGGAGTGCGGGTCCTGGCTCGGACGGGAGACGATGGCCGTGACGTTGACCTTGTCCCCGCCGATCGCCTCAACAATGTCCCCATAGACGTTGGTGGACGTGACGACGGCGATGCGGCCGTTAGCCTCTGCGCCCCCAGTCCCAGCCGCCGGCGAACCACAGCCGGTGAGGAGCAGGCCGAAGCCGGCCACGGCAGCAGTCAGAAAAGTGCGGGCGTTGCTGGGCACGGATTTACCTCGGTTCTGGACACGTCAGGTTGCGGGGAGGGGCAACCACTAGTCGAGTGTATCGCTAAATGGGAATGATTCCTATTTAGAAGTCGTGACGGCGGTGGGTCGTGGCACCCGGGCCGCTATTCGCCGTCGGGCCTGCCCAGCCGCCGGATACCCTTGGCCTGGGTGGCGTCCCGGATCTCGCCCACGAGCTGTTCGATCACGTCTTCAAGGAACAGCACACCCTCGGTCTGCCCGCCCGGCCCGATGACGCGTGCCAGATGCGAGCCGGAGCGCTGCATCACGGACATCGCCTCCTCTATCTCGTCATCACGCGAAAGGTTGGCCAGGGACCGGATGCGGCTTTCCGCGATTGGTTTCTCATAACCGGATTCCGGGATGGCGAGCACGTCCTTGATGTGGAGGTAGCCGGCGAGCATGCCGTCGTCGTCCAGCATCGGGAAGCGGGAGAAGCCGGTGCGGCTGACAGCCTTTTCAAACTCCAGCGGGGAGGTGGATGACCTCAGCATGACCAGCCGTTCCAGCGGAACCATGACACTGGCGGCGGTGTACTCCGAAAATTCCAGGGCACCGGTAATCAGGCCGGCGTCGTCATCCACCAGACCATGCCGCGTGGACTCCTGCACGATGGACTGCACCTCCTCCAGCGTGAACGTGGAACTGACCTCGTCCTTGGGCTCGATGCGCATCAGCCTGAGGATGTGGTTCGCGGACCAGTTCAGCGCGGCGATGACCGGGTTCACAATCCTTGCAATGAACATCAGCGGCGGAGCCAGGAGCAGCGCTGCCTTGTCAGCAACGGACACGGAAATATTCTTGGGCACCATTTCGCCGAACGTCACGTGCAGGAACGTCACGAACATCAGGGCCACAGCGAACGCCGAGACGTCGGCAATTTCCGTCGGCACGCCCAACCCGGCAAGGGGCACTGCCAGCAAATGGTGGATGGCCGGCTCCGCCACCAGCAGGATCAGCAGCGAGCAGACGGTGATTCCCAGTTGCGCACACGCCAGCATCAGCGAGACATTCTCCATGGCCCGAAGGGTGGTCTGCGCGCGCAGTACGCCCTCGTCCGCCAGTGGCTCAATCTGGCTCCGGCGGGCGGACATGACGGCGAACTCCGCGGCCACAAAGAAGGCGTTGCCCAGGAGCAGCAGCACCAGCCAGAGCAGCCCTGCCCAGTCGCTCATGACCGGCCGCCGTTCCGGGAGTTGCCGTTCCGGGAGTTGCCGTTTTCCGACTTGCCGTGATTGGCCGGCTGGTCGGCGGCGGTACCGTCGCCCGGTTCACGGTGGGGCCGGAAGCAGATCCGGTCGATGCGCCGGCCGTCCATCCGGGTGACGCTGAGCGTTCCGCCGCCCGCTTCCACCACGTCCCCAACCTCGGGTATCCGTCCAAGCTCGCTCATGACGTACCCGCCCACCGTCTCGTACGCGGCCTCGTCGGGAACGGTCAGGCCCGGAATCTGTTCTGAGAGCTCGTCGGGCCGCATCAGGCCCGGAAAGTACCAGTCGCCGGAAGCGCTTTGCAGCAGCCCCGGCCGGACCTTGTCGTGCTCGTCGGCCACTTCGCCCACGATTTCCTCGACCAGGTCCTCCAGCGTCGCGATCCCGGCAGTTCCGCCGTACTCATCCAGCACCACGGCAAGCTGCAGGTTGCCCTCCCGCAGTTCGGCAAGCAGGGCGTCGAGGTGGATGGTCTCGGGCACCCTGAGGACGTCCGTCATGATGGCGCCCGCCTGAAGCTTTCGCCGCCGGTTCGGAGGAACCGCAATGGCCTTCTTGACGTGGACCAGCCCGCGGATGTCGTCCGCCGACTCACCGATGACGGGGAAGCGCGAATATCCGCTGCGGCGGGCGGCGTCGATGATGTCCGAAACCGGCTGGTCGGCGTCGATGGTTTCGACGCGGATGCGCGGAGTCATCACATCAGCCGCAGTGCGGCCGGAAAAGTTCAGTGTGCGTGCAATGAAGTTCGCTGTCCCGGGATCGAGTGTGCCCATGGCCGCTGACCGGCGCACCAGGGAGGCGAGCTCCGCCGGCGTGCGGGCCCCGGAAATCTCCTCCTTGGCCTCCAGCCCGAAGACGTTCAGGACCTTGTTGGAAAAGCCGTTCAGGACCACGATGGCAGGCTTGAAGATGGTGGTGAAGACCAGCTGCGGCCGTGCAAGGGTGCGGCCGATGCGGAACGCGAGGGCAATGGCCATGTTTTTGGGGACGAGCTCGCCCAGCAGCATGGACAGGGTGGTCGCGATCACCATCGCGACCACCAGGGAGACGGAGCCGGCCACCGGTTCCGGGATGCCGGCGGCGGCAAGGGGCACCTCGAGCAGCGCCCCCACGGACGGCTCCATGACGTACCCCGTCAATAGCGTGGTCATGGTGATGCCCAGCTGGCAGCTGGACAGCTGCGTGGACAGGGATTTCAGGCACTTGAGCAGCGGCACTGCCGCGGTGTCGCCGTTGTCAACGGCACGCTGCACCATGGGCTGGTCCAGCGCAATAAGGGAAAATTCGACGGCGACGAAGAAGCCGGTTCCGAGGATGAGCAGCAGGCCGGCGGCGACAAGGAGCCACTCCATCATGGGCGAAAGCCCCCAGCCCGGCACCTGGATCTACCGTCCATGGCACCTATATTTACTGTCCATAAGGATTGCAGTCTACAGGAGCAACGTGCCGCCAGAGAGGAGTGAAGCTGCTCATCCTGCCCGTCCGGAACCGGTGTCCACGCATGATGGAAAGGGCCGTGTTCGGGGCTCGTTTGGACGGCTATTTCGCCATAAATCGGACGGTACATGATTTGGGTCACCCTTATTGGCAGTTAACCCGGAACGGTCACTAGACTGGCAAAGGTCTGGGTTCATAGGACACAGAAACTGGTTCGATTGTTGTGCCGTGGCACCTTAGGCGACCAGAGGGAAATCAAACTCATGGAAGAGGCGTATTTCAAGTGCCAGAGCAGCCTAGCCACCGTCTGCCAGAGGAATTTGGTGGAAACGAGTGGCTCGTTGACGAACTGTACGAGCGTTACCAGCAGGACAAGAATACGGTCGATGCCAAATGGTGGCCCCTGTTCGAGTCTTTCGACAGCGGCAACAGTCCATCTTCCAACGGCGTGCCGGCCGTGACGGCCCCGGCAGCCAATCCGGCTACCCGCGAGCTGCCCGTTGTCACTCCCCCGGCGCCCGCGAAGGCACCGGCATCCGCTCCTCCCGCGGCCCAGGCGCCTGCGGCAGCTCCGGCACCGGCGCCGGCAGCAGCCCCCGCCCAGCCCGCACCCGCCAAGAAGGCCCCGGCGACGGTGGCCCGCGACGGCGCGAAGAAGACCGAGGCGGGCACCGGCGCCCAGCCCATCCCGGCCCAGCTGCCGAAGAACGTCAAGGCTCCCACCGCCCCTGAGGAAGACGTCGTGTCCGTCCTCCGCGGACCGGCCAAGGCCATCGCGTCGAACATGGTCACAAGCCTTGAGGTGCCCACCGCCACCAGCGTCAGGGCAGTTCCGGCCAAGCTCCTGATCGACAACCGCGTTGTCATCAACTCCAACCTGGCCCGCGCACGCGGCGGCAAGGTCTCCTTCACCCACCTCATCGGCTACGCCGTTGTCCGGGCGCTGTCCCAGTTCCCGTCCATGAACGTGTACTACGACGAGGTCGACGGCAAGCCCGTGGCGGTCCAGCCGGCACACGTGAACTTCGGCATCGCCATTGACATGCCCAAGCCCGACGGCACCCGCCTTCTGATGGTTCCCAACATCAAGAAGGCCGAAACCATGAACTTCGCGGAGTTCTGGCACACCTATGAAGACCTCATCAAGCGTGCCCGCAACGGCAAGCTGACGGCTGACGACCACGCCGGCACCACCGTGTCGCTGACCAACCCGGGCGGCATCGGTACCGTGCACTCCGTGCCCCGGCTGTCGAAGGGCCAGGCCGCCATCATCGGCGTCGGCGCCCTCGATTACCCGGCCGAGTGGCAGGGCGCGAGCGAGAAGATCATCGCCCAGAACGCCATCAGCAAGATCCTCACCCTGACCTCCACCTATGACCACCGCGTCATCCAGGGTGCTGGCAGCGGCGAATTCCTTAAGCTCGTCCACTCCCTGCTCCTCGGCGCGCAGGACTTCTACGACGAGATCTTCGAAGCCCTGCGCATCCCGTACGAGCCTGTGCGCTGGAGCCCGGACCTGCAGGTGGACCCGTCCGACCAGATCAACAAGGTCGCCCGGATCCAGCAGCTGATCCACTCCTACCGCGTTCGCGGCCACCTCATGGCGGACACCGATCCCCTCGAGTACGTCCAGCGCAAGCACCCCGACCTCGACGTGCTCACTTACGGCCTGACCCTGTGGGACCTCGACCGCGAGTGGCCCACGGGCGGCTTCGGCGGCAAGCCGATGCTCAAGTTCCGCGACATCCTCGGGGTTCTCCGGGACGCATACTGCCGCACCACCGGCATCGAGTACATGCACATCCAGGACCCGGCCGAGCGCAAATGGTTCCAGGACCAGCTGGAGCACCCGTACTCCAAGCCGAGCCGCGACGAGCAGCTGCGCATCGTCTCCAAGCTGAACGCCGCAGAGGCCTTCGAGACCTTCCTGCAGACCAAGTTCGTAGGCCAGAAGCGGTTCTCACTCGAGGGCGGCGAATCCCTGATTCCGCTGCTGGACGCCATCATCTCCGACGCTGCCGACGACGCACTGGACGAGGTCGCCATCGGCATGGCCCACCGCGGCCGCCTGAACGTGCTGACCAACATCGCCGGCAAGACCTACGCCCAGGTGTTCCGCGAGTTCGAAGGCACCCAGGACCCGCGCTCCGTGCAGGGCTCCGGCGACGTCAAGTACCACCTCGGCACCGAAGGCACGTTCACGTCGGACAACGGCAAGGAGACCAAGGTCTACCTCGCCGCCAACCCGTCCCACCTTGAGGCCGTCGATCCGGTCCTGGAGGGCATCGTCCGCGCCAAGCAGGACCGCCTGGACCAGGGACAGTCGTTCCCCGTGCTGCCCATCATGGTTCACGGTGACGCAGCCTTCGCCGGCCAGGGTGTTGTGGCGGAAACGCTCAACCTGTCCCAGCTGCGCGGCTACCGCACCGGCGGAACCATTCACATCGTGGTCAACAACCAGGTCGGCTTCACCACTGCGCCGTCGTCCTCGCGTTCGTCCACGTACTCCACGGACGTCGCCAAGATGATCCAGGCTCCGGTGTTCCACGTGAACGGCGACGACCCCGAGGCAGTTGTCCGCATCGGCCAGCTCGCCTACGAGTTCCGCCAGCGGTTCCACAAGGACGTTGTCATCGACATGGTCTGCTACCGCCGCCGCGGCCACAACGAGGGCGACGACCCCTCGATGACGCAGCCGCTGATGTACAACCTCATCGAGGCCAAGCGGTCCGTGCGCAAGCTCTACACCGAGTCCCTGATCGGCCGTGGTGACATCACCGAGGAAGAAGCCGAGCAGCTGCTCCGCGACTACCAGGAACGCCTCGAGCGCGTCTTCGCCGAAACCCACGCGGCCCAGACCTCGCCCATTCCGATCATCACCGCCGACTCGGCGGCGGTATCGGACATCGAGCGTCCCCAGGCACAGCAGTCGGACATCGGAACGAACGCCCCGGCGTCGACGGCGATCTCGGCCGACACCCTGGCCCGCATCGGCAAGGCGCACGTGGAGATCCCCGAAGGCTTCACCGTCCACGCCAAGCTCAAGCAGCTGCTGGAGAAGCGTGAACAGATGTCCCGTGAAGGCGGCATCGACTGGGGCTTCGGCGAAATTGCAGCCTTCGGCTCCCTCATCATGGAGGGCGTGCCCGTGCGCCTGGCCGGCCAGGATTCCCGCCGCGGCACGTTCGTCCAGCGCCACGCCGTGTTCCACGACCGCGCCAACGGCAACGAATGGCTGCCGCTGGGCAACCTGTCGGACAACCAGGCCAAGCTCTGGATCTACGACTCCCTGCTGTCCGAATACGCGGCCATGGGCTTCGAATACGGCTACTCCGTGGAGCGCCCCGACGCCCTGGTCCTGTGGGAAGCGCAGTTCGGCGACTTCGTCAACGGCGCGCAGACCATCATCGATGAGTTCATCTCGTCCGCCGAGCAGAAGTGGGGCCAGCGCTCGTCGCTCGTGCTGATGCTTCCGCACGGCTACGAGGGACAGGGCCCGGACCACTCCTCTGCCCGCATCGAGCGCTTCCTGCAGCTGTGTGCCGAGGAAAACATCATCGTCGCCAATCCGACGACGGCGGCCTCGCACTTCCACCTGCTGCGCCGCCAGGCCTACAGCCGGCCCCGCAAGCCGCTCATCATCTTCACGCCGAAGCAGCTGCTGCGCCTCAAGGCCGCCGCCTCGTCCGTGGAGGACTTCACCACCGGCAGTTTCCGCCCGGTGATCGGTGAGCACGAGTACCTGCCGGCGGACGCCGTCGACCGCGTACTCCTGGTCTCCGGACGCCTGTACTACGACCTGCTGTCCACGCGGCAGAAGACGGGTGACAAGTCCACCGCGATCATCCGCGTCGAGCAGCTCTACCCGCTGCCGCAGGCGGAGATCGAAGCCGAACTGGCCAAGTACCCGAACGCGGAAGTTGTCTGGGCACAGGACGAGCCCGCCAACCAGGGTCCCTGGCCGTTCATGGGTCTGCACCTGCCGACCGCCCTGGACCGGAAGGTGCGCCTGGTTTCACGCCCGGCGTCAGCTTCCACCGCGGCCGGTTCCATGAAGCGCCACGCTGCGGAGCAGGACGCGCTGCTGAAGCAGGCTTTCGCCCGTAAGTAGCACAGCAGCTGCCCGGCCGGACGGTGACATACCGTTCCAGCCGGGCAGTTCTGTTTAATCGGCGTGAGTTAATGGACCCTTAGTGTTGGCATACAAACGGTCCGTATCCGGGACACGCCCTCCCAACAAGTGAAGAGGTAGTAGTGGAAGACAGGAAGCTGCGGATTGCAGCTGTTGGAGATGAACTGCTCGCCGGGCTCGGCGATCCCCGGGCGCTCGGGTGGCTTGGCCGGGTGCTCGCCCGCACTCCGCAGGACGGCGTCACGGTGGAGAGCTTTTCCCTTCCATGCCCTCAGGAAGGCACGGAGGGCCTCTCGGCACGCTGGCTCGAGGAGGCCGGCCGCAGGTTCAGCGACGCCCACGAGAACCGCCTGGTCATCGGCCTTTCCGGCCGGGACATCGAGTTCGGGCTGTCCACCGCCCGGAGCCGCCTGAATCTCGCCAATATCCTGGATTCGGCCACCCAAAAGCGGCTGGAGGTCTTCGTCGTGGGGCCCCCTCCCACACTGGATCCGGTGCAGAACCGCCGTTTGGGTGAACTGAACACCGCCTTTGCCGACGTCACCACCCGGCGCAAGCACCTCTACGTCGACACGTTTTCGCCGTTGCTGAACCATGAGCAGTGGCGCCAGGACCTCGCGGCCAACGGCGGAACGCCCGGGCAGGCGGGCTACGGTCTGATGGCGTGGCTGGTGCTGCACCGGGGCTGGTTCCAGTGGCTCGGGATCGACACCCCGGACTAGGAACAACCACTCACGATATATCTTGATCTTCACGTGCCAAGCGACTACCGTGGCCTCTACGGACACGATATATCGCAAGTGGAGGGAATTATGGAAGAGAATTCCTGGACCGTCACCGGCCCGCAGACCATCGACGTCGACGGCGTCTCGCACCTTAAGGTGGGAATCGTCCGCGGCAGGCTGGACATCGTCACTCACGACGAGGCCGTTGTCCGCATCGAGGTGTCGGAGGTGCTCGGTGATCCGCTGGCCATCCACGTCACCGGCGGCCGGCTCGAAATCCGCCACCAGCTGCACGGGCCGCAGGGCTGGTTCAAGAACCTCATGGATTCGGTCAACAACAGCAGCAACAACTCCGTGGTCATCAGCATCGCTGTCCCTGCCGGCGTCGAGGTCGAGGCGGGTACCGTCAGCGGGGACGGACTGGTCTCGGGTGTCCACGGACGCACCCGGCTGAGCACCGTGACGGGATCCCTGCTGGCCAACGGGACCTCCGGTGAGCTGCACGTCAACACAGTCAGCGGCGAAGTGATCGCCCGCAACCACAGCGGCGTCCTGACGGCCAAGAGCGTCTCGGGCGAGGTCACTGCGTCCGGCGAGTTCAGCAACATCCGGGCCAACACTGTCAGCGGCGACATGAGCTTTGACCTGCACGGCTTCACCCACGACTTCGGTGCGAACTCGGTGTCCGGGGACCTGACCGTGCGCGTACCGCACGACGTCGGCGTCGACATCGTGGCCCAGTCCGCCAGCGGGCCTGTGGTCATCGACGACCGGAAGTACGGCCACCCCGGCGGCAAGGTGCAGACCATCTCGGGTCCGGACGCCAAACTCATGCTGGTCCGGACCAACTCGGTATCCGGGAAGACGTCCATCTTCCACGGCCAGGCGCCGGCCACCGCGGAACAGGCGCTCTGATGCCCCCCGTCTTTGCCCATGGCGCCCTCCGGCTCTATCTGCTGGCGCTCCTCGAGGCGGGCCCCAAGCACGGGTATGAACTCATCAAGGCGCTCAGCGACCGGTTCGGCGGCACCTACTCCCCCAGCGCCGGCACCATCTATCCTCGTCTGGGCAAGCTGGAGGAGGAAGGCCTGGTGGCCACCGAATCCCAGGGGCGCCGCACAAACTACCGCATCACCGCCGCGGGCCTGGCTGAACTGGACAGCCGGCGCGAGGAGCTGGAGACCGTGGAAAACGACATTGCGGCCTCCGTCCGCCGGCTGGCCGATGACCTCCGCGCCGACATCCGCAGCAACATGCGCGGACTGCGCGCGGACCTGGCGGCCACAGCGGAAGCGGCACGCACCGCTGCCAGATCGGCGGACCTGGCCGGCCAGGGCCGCTACACCGCCGAGGGACAGCGCATGCTCAAGGAAGCGGAGATGCTGCTGCAGGCGTTCCGCGACGACATGCGAGCCGAGCTTCGCCTGCAGACCAGCGCCCGGCCCATGACGCCCGTGGCCCTGGAAACGGTGCGGACAGTCCTGGACCAGGCCCGGGTCTCGATCCGCAACTCGCTGTAGGGCCGGACCTCACTGCACGGCCGGACCGGGCACGGCGTCAGCCGCGGCGTCTCCCTGCACCCCCGCACCGCCCCCGGTTCGCGGCCTGTCCCCTGATATGGGAGACTGGAGGGCAACTCTTTTGGGTAACGAAATTAAGGAGGCCAGCTATGAGCAAGCGTGCACGTAAGCGTCGTGACCGTAAGCGTGGCGGCGCGAACCACGGGAAGCGCCCCAACACCTAAGCCACGGCTTGAACCGAAGCTTAAACGGGATGCCCCCGCTACCTGCAAGGTAGCGGGGGCATCGCGTTTAAGTCAGGAATCCCGTCAGGCCTCCACGGGCCGGATCGCGTGGATCCGGTCCAGAATCGCGTTCTTAAGGTTTTCCGGCGCCGCCTCGGTACAGGAGCGCTTCACCACTTTCCGGATAACGCACTCAAGATCGTACTGCTCCGCGCATTCCGGACACTCGTCGAGGTGGTGCTTGATCTCCGCAAGGTCACTGCGGGTCAAAGCTCCGTCCAGATACTCGTAGATGCGTTGCATCCTTGTGTCATCGCAATCGCCCAATCCCTGGCAGTCGCTCATTTCCCGTTCTCCTGTTTGTTGCTTTCCGTTGCCGCCGTGGCGTCTGCAGCAGCCTTGAATCCCCGGTCGGCGGCGTAGTCCGCCAGCATGTCCCGCAGCATCTTCCGGCCCCGGTGGAGCCGGGACATCACAGTGCCGATGGGGGTGTTCATGATGTCCGAAATTTCCTTGTACGCGAAGCCTTCAACGTCGGCGAAGTACACGGCCAGCCGGAACTCCTCCGGGATGGCCTGCAGGGCCCGCTTGACGTCCGAATCCGGCAGGTGGTCCAAAGCCTCGGCCTCCGCGGACCGCAGACCGCTGGAGGTGTGGGACTCGGCACGGGCAAGCTGCCAGTCCTCGATGGTGTCCGAATTGGACTGCAGGGGTTCCCGCTGCCGCTTCCGGTACAGGTTGATGTAGGTGTTCGTCAGGATCCTGTACAGCCACGCCTTCAGGTTTGTGCCCGGCTTGTACTGATGGAATGCCGAGAACGCCTTGGTATACGCCTCCTGCACGAGGTCCTCGGCATCGGCCGGGTTCCGCGCCATGCGCATGGCCGCCGAATACAGCTGGTCCACGTACTGCATGGCGTCGCGCTCAAACCGGGCCCGGCGCGCTTCCGCGCTCTCCGATCCGACGTCGACATCCTCTGCCGCTTCAGCGGCGGGTGACGTGTCATTCTCCGGGATGCCGTTGGCGGCGTCCTCCTGTGCGGCCTGTAAGGCCGGATCCACGGTGCTCATTGCCTTCAAGTCTACTTTGACCGGAGCGGGCCGCCCCTGCCGCCGTGCCGTACCGTAGTCCGGGAAGCCACTCCCTGCCTCTAGCGCGTCGGTTTCCGGCACCACAAACGGCCGCATCCTGGCGGGACTTCGCACCCCCACAGCTTCCTTCACCAAAGTCAATGCTCCATCTCCGCTCCGCCTGTTAAGGGCCGCCTGATAAGACCGCGCTCAAGCGACGGTCCGCGCTCTTGCCGGTTCCGGCCATGCCCCAGCCGCCGCTGAACACCGGAAACCGCACGGGACGCCGCCTGCACAGTACTTCCGGTCTGAAGAGCACAACGGCGTGCGGTGGGCAAATATTCCGCAAAAGTGCAAGACTAGAACCGACTCCGCCGCGGCCACCGCGGCTCGGCCATCCAGGAGGAAATTCATGTCCTTTGTCCGCTTTTTTGCCCGGCCGATGCTGGCCTCAAGTTTCATCCTCGCCGGAACGGACAAGCTCAGGAATGCGGACGACACCGCGCAGCAACTGTCGCCCCTCCTGCGCCGTGCCTCCGAGGCCCTGCCTTTCCAGACCGACGAAAAGGTTCTGGCACGGATCATCGGCGGAACGCAGGTGGGTGCCGGCATCCTGTTCGCACTCGGCAAATCTGCGCGGGTGGCGGCCTCGGTGCTGGCAGTCATCTCGGCACTGAACGCCTTCGTTGAATGGCGCAGCGCCGACATCAGCAGCAAGGAGGGCCGGGAAGCCCGCCGCAACCAGCTGCTCAAGAACATCACCCTCACCGGCGGCGTGCTGCTGGCCTCCGTGGACACAGCCGGCAAGCCCGGCCTGGCCTGGCGCGCAGAGCACCTTGCCGCCGATGCGCGGAAGACCGCGACCCACTTCGCCGCGGATGCACGCAAAACCACCGGCAAGAAGCTGCACACTGCCGACAAGGCTGTCCGCAGGGCCGACAGGGCAGTCCGCAAGGCTGTTGACCACGCGGTGGGGGCATAAGCAGGAATGACAGCATCACCCATGGGCGCGTCCGCTGAAGACTCCGGCGCTGCTCCGCACTGGCCCGCGCCGTTTGCGGAGCAGCCGGTTGACGCCACGGTCCGCGTGCCGGGCTCAAAGTCGCTGACCAACAGGTACCTCGTGCTCGCCGCGCTGGCCGACGGGCCGTCCCGGCTCCGGGCACCGCTGCATTCCCGCGACTCAGCGCTGATGATCGCAGCCCTGCGCCAGCTGGGCGCGGACATCCGGGAGGTCCCGGGCGACGGCGCCTTCGGCCCGGACCTGGAGGTGACGCCGATTCCGGCCAACTCCGGCGGTGAGGACGCCGCCATCGACTGCGGCCTTGCCGGAACCGTCATGAGGTTTGTTCCGCCGATGGCGGCACTCCGCAGCGGCGCCACTGTTTTCGACGGCGATCCCCACGCCCGGGAACGTCCGATGGGGACCATCATCGAGGCGCTTGCAGGCCTCGGCGTAACCGTCAGCGGAGAGGACGGCCGAACGCCCGCTTCGCTGCCGTTCCGCGTTGAAGGCACCGGGCAGGTCCGCGGTGGGCACCTCGTCATTGACGCCAGCGCGTCCTCCCAGTTCGTCTCAGCCCTGCTGCTGGTGGGGGCACGGTTCACGGACGGCCTGCATCTGGAGCACTCCAGCCCAGAATCCGCCGGCAGCACAGTACCGAGTCTGGACCACATCAACATGACCGTTGCCGTGCTCCGCGGGGCGGGCGTGGTGGTGGATGACTCCACGCCCAACCACTGGATTGTCAGCCCCGGTCCGATCCGCGCGTTCGACCAGCGCATCGAACAGGACCTCTCCAACGCCGGTCCGTTCCTGGCCGCTGCCCTGGCGTCAGGCGGCACGGTGCGGATTCCGGACTGGCCCGAGCACACCACGCAGGTGGGTGACATGTGGCGCAGCATCCTCAGCGACATGGGTGCTGCCGTGACCCTGCAGGACGGCACCCTGACGGTGACCGGGGGCAGTGAAATCAAAGGCGCGGACTTCGCCGAAACCAGCGAACTGGCACCCACCGTCGCGGCGCTGTGCGCGCTGGCCTCCGGCCCTTCACGGCTGAGCGGCATTGCCCATCTCCGGGGACACGAGACAGACCGGCTCGCCGCGCTGGTCACCGAGATCAACCGCCTCGGCGGCGATGCCGAGGAAACCTCCGACGGCCTCATCATCCGGCCAGCGGAACTGCACGCCGGCGTCGTGCACAGCTACGCCGACCACCGGATGGCCACCGCCGGTGCCATCCTTGGGCTGGCCGTCAGGGGTGTGGAAGTGCAGGACATCGCAACGACGTCCAAGACCATGCCGGACTTCCCCCAGCTGTGGGCGGACATGCTCGGCCAGCGGATCGGCGCAGTGGCAAACACCGCAGGGACCACCGGTGGCACGCAGCACTGATTCCTGGGACGAATCCGACGTCCGGATCCGGCCGAACAAAAAAGGTTCCCGCCCCCGGACGAAGGACCGCCCCAGCCATGAGGATGCCGTCACGGGGCGGATCATCACTGTTGACCGGGGCCGTTACACGGCCGTCGTGGGCGAGGACTCCGGCCACGAGCGGACTGTCATCGCCGCCCGCGCCCGGGAACTGCGCCGCTCCCCCGTAGTGGCCGGCGACTTCGTGTCGCTCGTGGGCGACGTCTCCGGCGCACCGGACACCCTCGCCCGGCTCGTGAAAATCCAGGACCGCAAGACCCTGCTGCGCCGCAGCGCCGACGACACCGACCCGGTGGAACGCGCTGTTGTTGCCAACGCGGACCAGCTGGTGGTGGTGGTCGCTGCCGCCAACCCGGAACCCCGCACCGGCTTCATCGACCGGGCGCTCGTGGCAGCCTACGACGCCGGGATCGAGCCGCTGCTGCTGGTCACCAAGGCGGACGTCAAGGACCCCACCGAGCTGCTGGACAACTACCGCCACCTCGACTTTCCGGTCATCATCAGCCGCACGGCTGACTCGGAAGCCTCCGGCATCGACGCACGGTCCGACGACGGCCTCTCCGCCCGGCTCGACGTTGCCGCGGTGTCCGAACTCCGCGCCCATCTGGACGGCAAGGTGACCGTGATGCTGGGCCATTCCGGCGTCGGAAAATCCACCATGGTCAATGCGCTGACGGGCGCCGAACGTGCCACCGGCGGCGTCAACGCCGTGACGGGCCGCGGACGGCACACGTCGTCGTCGGCCCTCGCGCTCAGGCTCGCTGACGCCCCGGCCGGGAGCTGGATCATCGACACGCCGGGCATCCGCTCGTTCGGGCTGGCCCACGTCGACCCGGACCGCATCCTGCACTCCTTCCCCGACCTTGAGCCGGGCACCGAGGCCTGCGAACGCGGCTGCAAGCACGACGCCACCGCCGTCAACTGCGGCGTGGACGCATGGGTCGCGGCCGGTCATGCCGGTCCCACCGGGGCAGCCAGGCTCGCGTCCCTGCGCCGCCTGCTGGGCACCGACCCGCGCCTGGAGGCCCAGGAAACCAAGGAACTCGGCAGCGTCGGCTAGCCTTCCCCGGCGCAGCCCGGCCGCCGCCTCCCCGCCCCACCGGGCCTTTGAGGGTAGTTTGGAACCATGACCCAACCCGCTTCAACCTACAACGATGACCTGCGTCTGGCCCATGTGCTGGCCGATTCCGTGGACGACCAGACCATGAGCCGGTTCAAGGCGCTGGACCTCAAGATCGAGACGAAGCCAGATCTGACGCCGGTCACCGATGCGGACAAGGCCGCCGAGGAGTCCATCCGCGGCCAGCTGTCCCGCTCCCGTCCCCGCGACGCCGTGCTCGGTGAGGAGTTCGGAAGTTCCGGCCACGGTTCCCGCCGCTGGATCATCGACCCCATCGACGGCACCAAGAACTTTGTCCGCGGGGTGCCGGTTTGGGCCACGCTGATCGCCCTCGTCGACGAGGGCGAACCCGTCGTGGGCGTGGTCAGTGCCCCCGCGCTCGGCAAGCGCTGGTGGGCGGCCAGAGGCGCGGGCGCCTACTCGGGCCGTTCCCTCGCCGCTGCCACGAGGCTCAAGGTATCCAACGTGTCCAGCCTCGCCGACGCCTCGCTGTCCTACTCCAGCCTCGGCGGGTGGAAGGACCGCGGCAACCTCGATGAATTCCTCCAGCTCACCGAGGACGTGTGGCGCACCCGCGCCTTCGGCGATTTCTGGTCCTACTGCATGGTGGCAGAAGGCGCCGTTGACATCGCCTGCGAACCGGAACTGAACCTCTATGACATGGCGGCACTCGTGCCGATCGTGACGGAGGCAGGCGGCCGTTTCACGTCCCTCGAAGGAACCGACGGCCCGTTCGGTGGCAACGCGCTGGCAACCAACTCGATCCTGCACTCGGAAGTCCTCAAGCGCCTGAACCCCCAGCTGGACGATTTGCTCTAGTTCCCCCGTCCCCAGCCCCTGCGCCTTAGCGCTGAATATTACGACGGCGGGCGCCCCCTTTTGGCGGCGTCCGCCGTCGTTTATTCGACCGAAGGCCCGATATCCGGGCTGCGTAATAATCCGCTTAACATTCCGGACTGGCTTTTTCATCGCCCCTCCGGATGTCCTAGTCTCGTTACAGGTCACGAGTGCCAGCGCTAAACCCCGGTTAGCTGGCCGGCAACCCTCCATTCGCGGTGGGGTGCCCCGGGTGACGACCAGGCCGATCCGGAACGGACCCGGCAAGCGCGGATCCCCGTCACACGGGGTCCTTTCTCAGTGAGGTCCCATGACGACTGCAATCATTTCTTCCACCACCGACGCTGGCGTGCTGGACGGCCGATTTGCCGCCGCCGGCCGTCCCCTGGCCGCCGTCACCGGCGCAGAAATCCAGGCTCCGCTGATCCAGGGCGGCCACGTCCGCTACGCCAACCTCGATTACGGCGCCTCCGCGCCTGCACTGTCGGTTGTTTCTGCGTACCTCAACGAGATCCTGCCCTACTACGCGAGCGTGCACCGCGGCGCCGGCTATGCCTCGCAGATCAGCACCTCCGTGTACGAGAACTCGCGGAGCATCGTGCGGGAGTTCGTGGGCGGCCGCGCCGATGACGCCGTCATCTTCACCCGCAACACCACCGACTCCCTCAACCTGCTGGCCGGTTGCCTGCCGGTGGAGGACCACCACCACACCGGTGAAGTCCTGTACCTGGACATCGAGCACCACGCCAACCTGCTGCCGTGGCAGGGCGTACCGCACCGCAGCGTGGTGGCCTCGGAAACGCTCGAAGCCACCATCAGCAGCCTGCGCACCGAACTCGAGCACGGCGACGTCAGCCTCCTTGCCGTGACCGGCGCCTCCAACGTCACCGGCGAAATCCTTCCCATCCGGCGTCTCGCTGCGCTGGCCCATGAATACGGCGCCCGGATCGTGGTGGACGCCGCCCAGCTCGCGCCGCACCGCCGCGTCAACATCGCCGCGGACGACGTCGACTACCTCGCCTTCTCCGGCCACAAGCTCTACGCCCCCTTCGGGGCCGGCGTCCTGATCGGCCGCCCGGACTGGCTCGACGCCGGCACCCCCCACCTCGCCGGCGGCGGCGCCGTGAGCGAGGCCAGGCTCGACGGCGTCAGCTGGGCCATCGGACCCGCCCGCCACGAGGGCGGCTCACCCAACGTCCTCGGAGCTGCCACCCTGGCCCGGGCCACCCAGGTCATCGCTGCCCTTGATCCGCAGCACTGGCACGCCCACGAAGCCGCCATCCGGTCCTTCCTCGTCGAGGGGCTGCGCAGGATCGACGGCGTCACCGTCCACCAGATCTTCGCGGACAGCGACCCGGACGACGCCATTGGCGTGGTCAACTTCTCCGTGGAGGGTTACGACGCCGGCCTGGTGGCCGCCTACCTGTCGGCCGAACACGGCGTGGGCCTGCGCGACGGACGCTTCTGCGCGCACCCGCTGCTGAAGCGCCTCGGTCTGCCGTCCGGTTCCCTGCGCGCCAGCTTCGGCGTGGGGTCCCGGCTCGAGGACGCCCAGCGGCTGCTCGCCGGCATCGAAGAGCTCCGCCGCTCCGGCCTCGGCTGGGATTACGTGGTGGATGCCGGGCGCTGGGTTCCGGCGAACGACACCCGCACCTACCCCGAGTGGGCACCCAACACGCCCGGCACCGCCGGTGCCGCACCCTGCGCCCAGGATTAATTGCCGCGCTGAATTAAGACGCCGCCCCCGGCCTGCGACGCCACCGGTCCCCGTACGGTAAATTCGAAAGGTAATTTTCGACGTCGGGCTAAGGAGACTGTGCGTGGCACGGGGCGGTCCCAAACTTCATCACGGGCGGCGGCAGGAGCTTGGGCAGAGCTTCCAGGACGGCGGCGAGCACTACCACCGCGTCCGTCCCGGCTACCCTGGTGATTCCGCGGACTGGCTCATTCCAGCCGGAGCCCGCACTGCTGCCGACATCGGAGCCGGAACCGGCAAGTTCACGGCATTGCTCGTGGAACGCGGACTGAGCGTCAGCGCGGTGGACCCTTCCGCGGACATGCTGGAGCAGCTCAGCCGTACCTACCCCGGGGTTCAGGCCCTGGAAGGGACCGCGGAGGAGACCGGACTGCCCGACGCCTCGTTCGACGTCGCCAGCGTTGCCCAGGCGTGGCACTGGTGCGACCCGCTGCGGGCCAGCACCGAGATTTCCCGGATCCTCAGGCCCCACGGGGTGCTGGGCCTGATCTGGAACCAGCTGGACACGTCAGTGCCCTGGGTGCACCGGCTGTCCCGCATCATGCACGCCGGCGACGTCCACAAACCCGACTTCCGCCCCAAAATCGGCCCGGAATTCACGTCCCTGGAGAGCCATTTAACGCGGTGGGAAGATGCCGTTACCCCGGACGACATCCTCGAACTGGCCAAGTCCCGCAGCTATTACCTCAGGGCCAACGAATCCACCCGCTCCAAGGTGACCGGCAATCTGACCTGGTACCTGCACGAGCACCTGGGGCATGCCGAGAGCGAACTGCTGCAGCTCCCCTACCTCACCCAGACCTGGCGGGCTGTCAGGGCGGAGGGCCGTGGCGGCAGCAGGTAGGCTTGAAGTTGTGAAGACCAGTACGCCCTCCTCCTCGATCGAGGACTACGTTAAGGTCATCTATTCCTTTACGGAATGGCAGGACAAGCCCATCACCTCCACCCAGCTTGCACAGCGCCTCGGCGTGGCCAATTCCTCGGTTTCCGAGATGGTGCGCAAGCTCAAGGACCAGGGCCTGGTCCTCCACAAGCCGTACAGCGCCATCACGCTCACGCCCCAGGGCGTCCGGCTTGCCCTCTCGATGGTCCGGCGGCACCGTCTCATTGAGACGTACCTGGTCAAGGACCTCGGATACAGCTGGGACGAAGTCCATGACGAGGCCGAACAGCTGGAACACGCGGTCTCGGACACGTTCATTGAGAGGCTGGCAGCCAGGCTGGGCAACCCGTCACGGGACCCGCACGGCGATCCCATCCCCGCGTCTGACGGAACCGTCCTGATGCCCTCAGCCCACCGGATGATCGAGCTCGACGACGGCCACACCGGCAGGATCACCCGGATCAGCGACGAGAACCCGGAGCTGCTGCGCTACCTCGCTGCAGAAAAGATCAGCCTCGACGCCGACGTCGAGGTGCGCGGCCGCAAACCCTTTGGCGGTGCGCTCGTGGTCCGCATAGGCTCCCCCGGGACCAGCCGCGACGTTGACCTCGCCGACGAAGTGGCCTCCGCGCTCTGGATTCACAGCGACTCCGCGCATCCCGGCTGCCGTATGGCCAACCTGTAGGCACTGGTGCGGGCTCCCCTGGCCGGTCGCACCGGCACCGCCCGCAGGTCGGCCTCCGGTTACGGCTGGCGGGTCTGGACGGCCGTGGCCGCCGGCGGGCTGCTGGGTACGGAGCTCCGGTACGTGCTGGGACTGCTGTTCGCGGACCAGCCGGGCGGCCTGCCGTGGGCCACGCTGGCCATCAACATCGTTGGCAGCTTCGTGCTGGCGGCCCTCACCACTATCTGGATCGCGCGGCCACAGACCGCGTTCTGGCTCCGTGCGGCCATCGGGCCGGGCATCCTGGGCTCTTTCACCACCTTTTCCGCCGTCGTGTTTTCCACTGACCAGCTGACCCGTGGCGGGCTGCCCGGGGTGGGACTTCTCTATCTGGGACTGTCCGTCCTGCTGGGGCTGGCGGCAGCAGCAGCCGGCTGGCGGACCGGCAAGGTGCTGGGCGCTTCGGGGCTTTTCGGCAATGCAGGGCCCTTCGGCGGCACTGACCGGGGGCGTCGGTGACGGCGCTCCTCGTGGGCCTCTTCGGCATCGCCGGCGCCCTCCTCAGGTTCGCCGTTGATGGCTGGCTGGCCGGGTTCCCGTCGACGCGGCGGCACTGGCCTTGGGCAACCCTGCTGGTCAACGTTGCCGGCTCGTTCGTGATCGGGTTGTCCGTGGGCGTATTTTCGGTGTTCGGCCCTGAATGGCACTCTGCCCTGGCCACCGGGTTCGCCGGCGGCCTGACCACTTTCAGTTCCTGGACCACTGCCACGGTGCGGCTGGCCAGTGAACGGCGCTACCTCGCCGCCGTCGCCAACATCCTCGCCAACCTGCTGTTGGGGCTGGCTGCGGCCGCGGCAGGAATCGCGGTCAGCGGGGGCTAGCTTTCACCGGGTTGCGGATTCCGACGGCGGAGCAGGCCGCACCCAGTAGCAGCAGCCCGGCCGTGGCCAGCAGCGCGCGGTGCAGGCCCGGCGTCGTCAGCTCGGGACCGACGATGAAGCCCGCGAACGCGATGCAGACCAGGCCGGCGATTCGTGAGACCGCATTGTTCACCGCGGAGCCCACGCCCGCCTGCTTCTCCGGCACGGACCCCAGGATGGCCGCCGTCAGGGGTGCCACCGTCATGGAAAGGCCGAGGCCGAAGACCACCTGCCCGGGCAGGACCTGGGTCCAGTAGTTCAGGGTGCCGCCAACGGACAGTGTGAGCAGGAATCCGGCCGCACACAGCACCGGGCCGCCGGTCATGAACCAGCGCGGCCCGTACTTGCCGGCGAGGCCCCCGAAGAACGATGCCAACAGCATCAGGATCACCGTGGAGGGCAGCAGAGCCAGGCCGGCGGTGGTCGCCTTCATGCCGCCCACCTGCTGGATGTAGATGCCCAGTGCAAAAAACCCGAGGGAAAACCCGCCGTAGATCGCGGCGGTGGCGATGTTGCCCCAGCCGAAGTTGCGCATCGTGAACATGCCCAAGGGCAAGAGCGGCGCGGCTGTGCGCGATTCATGGAAAAGAAAAAGCACCGTGGCCACGATACCCGCGGCCATCGGCAACCAGACCTGCGGGCTGCCCCAGCCCGCGGTCCCCTGCTCGATCAGCGCGTAAACCGGTCCTCCAAGCGCAACAACGGCCAGGAGTGCACCCGCAATGTCGATGCCGCCGGCAGAACCGGGGACAGCGTCGGCCTTCCGCAGCCTGGCCAGGACCGGCCAGATGGCCGCCGCCGGCAGGACGTTGACGAAGAAGATGACCCGCCAGGAGAGCAGGTCCACCGATACGCCGCCAATCAAAGGGGCCACGATGGCGGCGGCGCTTGTCCACGCCGACCATTTGCCGATGGCCGCCCCCTGGCCGGCACTGTCGAAGTGGCTGACGATCAGCGCGAGCGAGCTCGGCACCAGGAGTGCTCCGGCCACTCCCTGCAGCCCCCGGCTGACCACCAGTATTTCGCCGGTCCATGCTGCCCCGCAGAGAACCGAGGTGAGGGCAAACCCGCCCAGCCCCCACTGCAGCACACGCACCCGTCCGAAATGGTCCGACAGCGAGCCCGCTGCCAGGATGAGGGCGCCCAGCGTCAGGAGGTAGGCATCCACCACCCACTGCTGGATGCGAAGGCCGCCGCCGAGTTCCCTGCCGATGGCGGGCAGCGCGAGGCTGACGACGAAGCTGTCAAGGATCGCCATGAAGGACGCCACGATCGCGACCGTCAGCACCTGTCGCTGGAGACGCGTGGGCGCGGTGGTCTGGCCGGCATCGCTCATGACTTACCGTATCGTGGAGTGGATGATCAGCAGACGTGATGCGGCAATTGCCCTGGATGTACCACTGGAAATGGCGCAGCGCCACGGCATTCCCAAGCTTCTGACGGAAGCCGAGCTGGGCGAGCTGCTGGACAATCCCCCCGCCTGGCTCGTCCAGTCCCGCGCCAACCGGACCGGGAAAAGGCCGGTGTGGGTGCATCTCGTCTGCGCGGTCTGCGGATACGAGGAGGCGGCCCGGCCAAAGAAGTGGTGGCCCGAGTTCACGTATGTCGTTTGCGACCATCACCGCCCCGCCGAAGTTCCCCGGCCCGCACCCGGGTTCATACGGAGCGAGTTCGACGGTGTGGGCACCCGGTTCGTGGGAATCGCCGACGTCGCTGGCTGACGGGTGACATGTGCTGACGGGTCACCAGTGCAGGTGGCGAAGCCGGGCAGTTACATTTGGGCCGGAACAGGCGTAATTTACGTAGGGAGGGGCACCCTCTGCCCCTCGGACGAGGGAGCACGCCATGCCGGACAAGTCGCCGCACCAGCCACAGCAGAAAAAAGCAGGCAAAACGATCAAGCAGAAACGCGCGGACAAGAAGGCCAAGGCCCCAATTGAGGGAGCCCCGGACCCTGTGGCGCATCTGAAGAAACGCTGATTGCCGGAAAACATTGATGGGAGTGGCCAGGGATTTCCTGGCCACTCCGTTTTTGTGTCCGGTCCTGTACCTATCCCCAGTCCGCCATTTCGCCCGGAACCGCCGGCACGTCGGTCAGGTGCCCGTCGCGAAGGACGGATATGTTCATCGGGACGCCGATGGCCTCGGCGAAGAGCAGTTTCTGCAGGCTTTCGGCATTGCTGACGGCACGGGAGCCTACCCGCAGCAGCACATCACCGGTCCGCAGACCAGCCTGCTCCGCCGGGGAACCGGACAGGACCTCCACCACGCGCAGCCCCTCCCGCTGGCCGGTGCGGACCACTTCGCTGGCGCCCAGGCGGATCGGGGTGCTAACGACGCCGAGATAGGCGCGCCGGACCCGGCCATCCGACAGGAGCGCGGAGATGATCCGGCGCGAGGTGCTGTTGACGGGAACAGCCAACCCCAGCCCGGCACCGGCCACCGCGGTGTTGATTCCCACGATCCGGCTCCGTGAGTCGGCCAGTGCCCCGCCGGAACTGCCGGCATTCAAGGCGGCATCGGTCTGGATGACATCCTCAATGACCCTGCGGTTGCGTCCGGCCCAGACAGGGATGGCGCGTCCCAGTCCGCTGACCACACCTGCCGTCACCGAGCCCGAGAGTCCCAGCGGGTTCCCGACGGCTATCACCAGCTGCCCCACCTGCAAAGACTCGGCGTCACCGAACTCCGCCGGCGCGACATGCGGGGCGCGGCCCCGGACCACAGCGAGATCGGACAATGGGTCCGCGCCGACCACCTCAAGGTCAGTGCCGGAGCCGTCAGCGAAGACGGCGCGTCCTTTCTGGGTCCCGGCCACCACGTGGGCATTGGTCAGCAGGTAGCCATCCTCGGTGAACAGGACCGCAGATCCGGCACCGACCCGGAACCGACCGTTGCGCCGGTTCCCCGTCATCTCAATCGCGGCGACATGGGGTGTGACGGTCCTGGCCACCCTGATGACCGTCTCCGAATAGGAGTCGAGAGCCGCGCCGTCATCGACGGGACCCGGTTCATTTGCAGCCGCCGTGGACATGGCGTGCCTCCCTACCGCTGGGTTTCGAATCGCTGGATTCGTGATACCTCTCACAACCCCGCGGGTCGGGCCGGTAGTCCCGTGCGGGCTACGCCGTGGGTGAACAGCAACTGCTGCCGCCGGCTGGGTCAACGGCTTAAACAAAGAACGCCCGGACCGAGGTCCGGGCGTTCCCCGTCAGGTAACGGGATTTTGTGGAGATGGGGGGAATTGAACCCCCGTCCGATGTCGTGTTGTCAGGGCTTCTCCGGGCGCAGTTTGCGTCGGACTTTCTCGGCCCCAGCCGTCCTGCAAACAGGCGGCTGATCCGGGCCCAGTCATCTAAGAGTCCCGTTTACTCCGATGACGGGAGCAAACAGCAGTGGCTATCTAAATGACGCCAGGATCCGGGGCGATAGCATCCCCGGGCTGACGGACTGAACTACTGCTTAAGCAGCGAGTTCGAAGTCAGTGCGCTTAGATTCGGCACTTATTGGTTTGCAGACAGCGTTTACGAGATAATTCTGCATCCTCGGCCCGCTTCACCTGTCGCGACTAACATCGTCGAAACCGATCATCCCCGTATTTTGTTACCAAACCGACGGGGCGCAGGTTCAGAACCTGATCCCTGCCGGACTACCAATCATAACGCATTAGGGCGGCAATTCATTCCAGGCGGCGCACCGCGCGTCGAACCTGCCGCACTAGCGCCGGTTGCGTTCCCGCATGACTCGCAGGGCCTCGCGCTTGTCCTGCTGCTCCCGCAGCGTCTGGCGCTTGTCGTAGTCCTTCTTACCGCGCGCGATGCCAATCTCCACCTTGGCCCGGCCGTCCACAAAATACAGCTGCAGCGGCACAATGGTGAAGCCCGACTCGCGGATCTTGTGCGAAATCTTGATGAGTTCCTCGCGGTGCAGCAGGAGCTTACGGCGCCGGCGGGCCGCATGGTTGGTCCAGCTTCCCTGGTTGTATTCAGGGATGTGGATGCCTTCCATCCAGAGCTCGTCGTTGTAGAACGTACAGAACCCGTCGACCATGGATGCGTGGCCTTCGCGGAGGGACTTCACCTCCGTCCCCATGAGCGCGATGCCAGCCTCGTAGGTGTCCATGACGTGGTAGTCGTGCCGGGCCTTCCGGTTGGTGGCCACGACTTTACGGCCACTTTCTTTGGGCACGGTTCAACTCCTCAGTTCTCGGTACTGGCTGTTCCGGCGGCACCGGAACAAAGTCTTACTATTCTACGGCAGGTGCGCCGGCCGGCCCGCGTCGCCAGGCCGCCGGCGCCGCCGCGTCAGAGCAGGCGCATCGGGTCAACCGCCTCGCCGTTCAGCCAGGTCTCAAAGTGCGAATGGCAGCCCGTGGAGTTTCCGGTGGTGCCGGAGTAGGCGATGAGCTGGCCCTGGCTGACCTGCTGTCCCGCCGAGACCACCACACTGGTGTTGTGGTAGTAGATCGTGGTCAGCGAGTTGCCCTGGACCACGCCGTGCGAGATCTTGACGTTGTTTCCGCCGCCGTCGTCCGCCCAGCCCGCTGAGAACACCGTGCCGGCCGCCGCCGCGTACACCGGCGTGCCGCACGCGGCACCGAAGTCAATGCCCGTGTGCATGTAGCCGCCGGTGCCGTAAAAATCGATGGTGCCTGGCGGCGTCGAACGCCATCCAAAACCGGAGGTAATGGGAACGCTGTCGGGGAACGGGTGGCGGAGGCCAAAGGCCGACGGCGGCCCCGCCACCGGCGGCACGTAAGGCGCGGGCTGCTCCCCCTTGGCCTTCGCTGCCGCGGCGGCAGCGGCTGCGATCCGCCGCTGTTCGGCGAGCCAGGCCTCGCGCAGCCTGCGGTCACGCTCTTTGATTTCAGCGGCGACGGCGTCCTGGCGCGCCTTGACGCCAGCCAGCTTCTTCTGGATCCCGGGCCTGGCCGCCTCGAGTTCGTTGTTCAGGCGGGTGGTATCGGCGATGAGCTTGTCCACCTTGGCCTTCTTGGCTGCGGCTTCATCGCGGGCGGCCTTCTCTTTGACAAGTGCCGCGTCAGCCTTGGCCTTGAGGTCCTTGATCTCGGCTTCGACTGCCTGCAGCCGGGCCTGCGAGTTCACGTTGGTGGCGTTCTGCTGAGTGAGCTTGTCCATCGCGGAGTTCTGGCTCCGCAGCGCCTGGTCGGCCATGTCCATTGTGTCTGTGAGGCTGCCGGTGTTGTTGGAACCGAAGAAGAGGGTGAGGTCTGAGGGTACGCCGCCGGATTTATAGGCCTGGGTGGCGATCTGGCCGATCAGCTTCTTCGTGCTGGCGATCTTCTGCTTGTCGGCATCCAGCTGCTGGGTGATCTTGGCCTTGTTCTGCTGCGCGAGATCCACCCTTGCAGCGAGGGCTTCCACTTCCTTGACGGCACTCGCCACACGGCCCTGGGCCTCGAGCAGCGCCTGCTGCGCGGCCGGAAGCTGTCCCCGGTAGATCACGAGGTCCCCGGCCGCTTTGGAAATTTTTGCATCGACGAATTCGAGCGACTGCTGGACGCGGGCGGCCTCGGCCTTCAGCGCGGCCTGCTGGTCCTCAAGGTCGTCCGCGAAAGCGGCCGGAGCTGACGAACCCAGGCTCGCGGCCAGCACCAGTGCCACAGCGGCACTGAGAATCCTGCGCTGACGCCCTGCCGGGCTCTTTCGAATGGGCCTGCCGGAACTCGTCATGGGCATTCCTTCGGTGAGCATGGCCTACACCCTCAAGTATCGGCGGAGCGTGAGCAGAGATGAAGTGCCCGCCAGAACAACACCCAGCCCGACGAGGGCCGGGGCGAGGAGCAGGGTCTGTGCCGGCGAGATGAACGCCGTGTCGGGATACTGCTTGGACAGGTATTCACCCAGGAAGAAGTGGGCCACGGCCCACAGCGTTCCGGAGGCGAGGGCGGCGCCAATGACCGCGGCGATCACGCCTTCGAGGATGAAGGGCAGCTGGATCACGGTCTTCGACGCCCCCACGAGCCGCATGATCCCGGTTTCCCGCCGCCGGCTGAACGCCGAAAGCCTGATTGTGGTGGCGATGAGCAGGATGGCGCACACCGTCATCACTCCGGCGATGATCACTGCGACGAGGGACGCCGCGTTCATCACAGAGAAGAGCCGCTCCAGGACCTGCCGCTGGTCGATGACAGTTTCGACGCCCGGCTGCGAGGCGAAGGTCTCGCTGATGATCTGGTACTTTTCGGGGTCCTTCATGTTGATCCGGAATGAGGCGGGAAGCTGGTCCGGCGTAACCGAATCGACGATGGGAGAGTTCGAGAACTGCTCCTTGAAGTGCTTGTAGGCGTCGTCCTTGGACTCGAACTGGAAGTCGTTGATGTACTGGGCGACTGCGGGCGATTCCAGCAGGGTCCGCACGTTGTCCTGCTGCTCGGCCGTCACCGGCCCCGAGGCGCAGCCGGCCGCCGTCGACCCTTCACCGCAAAGGAAGATGGCCACCTGGACCTTGTCGTACCAGTAGCCCTTCATCTGGTTGATCTGGAGCTGGAGCATGCCGGCGGCGCCCACGAAGGTCAGGGACACGAAGGTCACCAGGATGACGGAAACGACCATCGAGAGGTTGCGCCGCAGGCCGCCGCCGATCTCGCCGAGGATGAACTGGAGCCTCACAGCCGGCCCTCCCCTGCCTGGTCGCGGGCTATCCCGTCACGCGGCTCCGCCGCGTCGTCGCGTCCGCTGGCGTCCTTGAGCCTGCGGGACTGGCCGACCACAGGGATCATCGACGTGTAGAGGGCCCGGGCTTCGTCGCGGATGACCTGGCCGTTCTTGAGCTCCACAACGCGTTTGCGCATCTCGTTCACGATGTCGTCGTCGTGAGTGGCCATGACCACGGTGGTGCCGTTCTGGTTGATCTTGTCCAGCACCCCCATGATGCCCATGGACGTGGTGGGGTCCAGGTTGCCGGTGGGCTCGTCGGCCAGCAGGATGCCGGGGCGGTTGACCACTGCGCGGGCAATGGCCACACGCTGCTGCTCACCGCCGGAGAGCTCATGGGGCATGCGCTTCTCTTTGCCCTCGAGGCCTACGGTCTTGAGCACCTCGGGGACAGTGTCGCGGATGACGCTGCGGCTCTTGCCGATGACCTGCATGGCAAAGGCGACGTTGGCGAAGACGTTTTTCTGCGGCAGCAGGCGGAAGTCCTGGAACACCACGCCGATTCCGCGGCGCAGGCGGGGCACACGCCAGCTGGAGATGTTGGCGACGTTCTGGCCGGCCACGTAGACCGTGCCGGAGGTGGCGCGGTCTTCCTTGAGGACGAGGCGCAGGAACGTGGACTTGCCGGATCCTGACGCGCCGACGAGGAAGGCGAATTCACCACGGTCAATTTCAAGGCTGACAGAATCCAGGGCGGGCCTGGCCTTCTGGTCGTAGACCTTGGTGACATTTTCGAAACGGATCATGACCCTAAAACCCTGCAGGACACGGCTTTAAGGGCATAGTCTGCAACCGGTGCGGGGGCTTTCGCTAGGGGGAAGTAGAGCTCCGGCCTCTCGACTATACGCACGGGCTGCCATGCTCAGGCGGGAGTCAGAGGGGCGTGTCGCGGGATTGGGTCCGTTGCCCTCGGTGCGTCTAGCGTTCGGCGTTGCGGTTGTCAGTGCGCCAGCGGATCCCGGCTTCGATGAAGTCGTCAATGGCGCCGTCCAGCACGGCAGTGGTGTTTCCCACCTCGTGCTCGGTGCGGAGGTCCTTGACCATCTGGTACGGGTTCAGGACGTAGGAGCGCATCTGGTCGCCCCAGGATGCCTTGACGTCGCCGGCGAAGGCCTTCTTCTCGGCGTCCTCCTGCTCCTTCTTGAGCAGCAGGAGCCTCGACTGGAGGACCCTCATCGCGGCGGCACGGTTCTGCAGCTGCGACTTCTCATTCTGCATGGACACCACAGTGCCCGTCGGTATGTGGGTCAGGCGGACCGCGGAGTCGGTGGTGTTAACCGACTGGCCGCCGGGGCCGGATGAGCGGAAGACGTCCACGCGGATTTCGTTGTCCGGGATGTCAATGGAGTCTGTCTGCTCGATCAGCGGAATGACTTCCACGGCAGCGAAGGACGTCTGCCGGCGACCCTGGTTGTCGAACGGGCTGATCCTGACCAGCCGGTGTGTTCCCGCCTCGACGCTGAGCGTGCCGAACGCGTATGGGGCATTGACTTCGAAGGTGGCGGACTTGAGGCCCGCTTCCTCGGCGTAGGAGGTGTCCATGACCGTGGTCGGGTAGCCATGGCGTTCCGCCCACCGGAGATACATGCGCAGCAGCATCTCGGCGAAGTCCGCGGCATCGACACCGCCGGCTCCGGAGCGGATGGTGACCACGGCCTCGCGTTCGTCGTACTCGCCGGAGAGCAGGGTGACGACTTCAAGGTCCTTCAGCGACTTGCGGATGGACTCCAGCTCCGCCTCTGCTTCTCCCATGGAGGCGGCGTCGTCCTCGTCCTGGCCGAGTTCCACCAGCACCTCAAGGTCATCGATGCGGGAAGCCAGGGTGTTGAGCCGTTCCAGTTCAGACTGGCGGTGCGACAGCCGTGAGGTGATGACCTGCGCAGCCGCAGGGTCATCCCAGAGGTCCGGCTCGCCGGCACGCTCGCTCAGTTCTGCGATCTCTTCCTTGAGCGCCACGACATCAGTGACGTTTTCGATGGAGGTATAGGTGCCGCGCAGCGCGCGGATTTCTGCAGCAAAATCAATTTGAGCCATGGTTGTTTAAGCGTACGCTATCCTCCCTAACCCGCCGCGCCGGTGGCAGGTGCGGTGACAGCGGCGGACCGCGGGCAGCGGCGGACCAGTCTAGCGGGTCAGCCGCGAGCGCGCGGTGGATGAGGCCGCTATGGTGATGCCGTCCGGGATGAGGAAATTGACCACCGGCGGGTGCACCGTGGCACTGAGAACCACGACGGCGGTTGAACCGTCGGGCGTCCCCGTTCCGCCCGTTACGGCCAGCCCGGCGACTCTGGCGAAGGCGCCGTTGCGGCTGAGATAGTCGGCTGCGACGTTCCGGACCCTGTCACCGTTCAGCAGTGCCGAGGGTGTGCCGCTGGCCGTTTCGACCTGGCCGAGCGTGTAGGAGTCGGCGGCGGCCACCGAGGCGCCGTCCGCCAGCGACAGGAGTTTCTTGTGCTCGATGTATAGGCTGGAGGCAGCCATGACCACGGTGCTGACAAGCAGGGCCAGCATGACGAACCCGATGATAAGGACCGTCATTTGCCCGTCCTCATCACGGCCCATTCTTGCTGGTCCGGCGGGCGTGCGGCCGGCAGGAGACGGTGTCAACGGAACCTGCCGACGACCTGGGTGGCCGAAGCGCTCAGCTGGCCGGCGTTGAGCCGAAACGCTTCCCCAAAGGGCACGAAAGGCAGCGGCACCGTTAGCCGTACGGTCACGGTGACCGCGGACCCCGCCGCCATGCAGTCGCCGGCCGAGTCACAGTGGATCTCGACGCTGGCGTTCCCGGCGGGATGGCCGTAGTCGGCAAGGGCCACCATGGTGGCCTGTTCAGCTGCCGCCCGGCCCGACGATGCATCGGGCTGGGTTACGAAGACCTTGGCTGCCTGGTCAGCTGCGCCCACCACGGCGAAGGAGCCGCCCTGGATCTGTCCAACCGTGATGATGAAGTAGACCACGGGCACCATGAGGAGCAGTCCAAGGAACGTGAACTCGACGACCGCACTCCCCTGCTGCCCGCCGTCGCTCCCTTCGCTTTCCGGGCGGCGGGCACGGTGGGCCCGGAGAGTGCCGGGGCTCCGCCGGCCGTCAAGGCACAGCGCCTCCCGGAGCCTACCCGCAACGCTGCTGGTGAGGTGGCCACGCTCGCGGTCAGCCGGCGATCGCTGCATGTCCGGTGACCTCCAGCCCTTCGCGGGGACCGATCAGACCGATGACCGGCAACGGCGCCCTGACGGTCACTTCCAGCGTCCGCAGCCCTTGGAATGTGACTTCGCGCGTTTGGACGTCGCGGGCAAAGTCCGCGTTGAGCGCCGTACCGATGAGCTCGCCGGTGCGGCGTCTGGCGTCGTCCGCGGTGCGGTCGGCCAGGGTCCCGTACCGGGCGCCGGACGCCGCAGCGTCGATAAGTGTGTTCCGGACGTGCAGGATGAGCGCGAGCTGGATGATGGACACACAAAACATGGTCAGCAGGGCGCCCACGAGCACGAAGTCGACCACTGCAGCGCCGCGCTCGCGCCCGGAGGTGTCCGCGCCGGTCCCGTCCACAGGCTACTTTCCGACCGTGTCCATGGCCTGGTTGAACATGGCTTCCAGGGCAGGGCCGGCCAAGGCCAGCAGCGCGGCAACCAGGACAGCCGACATCAGGGTGATCATGACCCAACCGGGTACATCCCCCCGCTCAGGATGGTCCGCCAATGTCGCGATCTTCCGGGGGCGCGGGACCGCAGCCAAGGAGTGGCCGATTAGCGCCGTCACCGCGGCGACCAGTGCAAGTCCGTACCTGGCCATGAATGTCATGTGCTTCCCTTTTCTCCGAGTTTGGTTGTTTGGGCGTGGCCACTGCCGGCTGCTGCCGGAGCAGCGGGGTCAAAAATTCAGGCTGAGTGCCGCTATTCCGGGGAACACGGCAAACACCACCGTCAGGGGCAGCACGCCAAAGACAAGCGGCACCACGCTTGTCAATTGCTACCCTTTCCACCATGAGGCAGATAGCAATATATGTCCGGCAATCCCAGGACAAGACCGGCAATGAGGCCGCCGTCGAAAGGCAGGAGAAGTCCTGCCGCAAACTCGCCGAAGCCAAAGGCTGGGAAAGCCTTGTGCTGTACCGCGACAACGACAAGAGCGCGAGCAACGGCAAGGAGCGTCCAGAGTTCGAACGGTTGCTGCGCGACGTGGACGCCGGGCGGATTACCGCCGTTGTGGTTTGGCACCTCGACAGGCTCACCCGGACAATCCGCGACTTGACCCGCGTCATAGAAGCCGGCAAGTCCCAGCGCGTCAACATCGCCTGCGTCCACGGAGTATCGCTCGACCTCGGAGACCCCACCGGCGTAGCCGTGGCTACCATCCTCACCGCGATTGCAGCAATGGAAGTCCAGCACAAGGGGAAGCGCCAACGCGAAGCAAACAGGCAGCGAGCCAGTGCCGGAAAAGCCTTCTGGACCAGGCGGCCGTTCGGGTATGACCGCGGGCCCGAAGGCGTATTCATTGTTGAGCGCGAAGCGGCTGCAATCCGCGCCGCCGCCGCTGCCGTCCTCTCCGGTTCCACGATTGCCGCCATCGCCAGAGAGTGGAACAGTGCCGGGCTCATCACCACCGCAGGAGGACCCTGGGGAGTTACACAAATTCGCCGGCTGCTGCTGAATCCACGCTATGCAGGCAGGCGCCCGTACGTCGACGCTGACGGTGCCGACGCAGAGGCCAAGGGAGAGTGGACGCCCATCCTCGACGGAGAGACCCACCGCGCCCTCGATGAGCGCCTGAATGATCCGCGCCGCAAGACTGCCCCCGACGACCTCAACAGCAAACACCTGCTCTCGGGTATTTGTATGTGCGGCAAGTGCGGCAAGAAAATGTTCGCGTCACCCATCAAGTCGCAGGGCAAGGAATGGATGGCCTACCGCTGCTTCGGTGGCTACTGTATGACCCGCCGCCTGAATTACGTCGACGACGTCGTACAAGTTCGGACCATCGCGCTCCTGTCCAGGCCGGACGCTGCAGCAATGTTCACCAACACTGAAGACTCAATCCAGCTCCGGCAGCAGGCAAAGGACCTGCGCGAGCGCCGAGACGCTCTGGCATCCATGCTCGCCGACGGCCTGCTGTCCGAAGCCTCCGTCCGCCAACAGGCAGGCAAGCTCGGCCTGCAGCTTCGCGGCATCGAGGACGCGCTGACCGCTGCGGACACGCTCAACCCCGCGGCCGCAGTAATTGGGGCCGATGACGTGGACGACGCCTGGGAGCAGTTGCCGCTCGGCTCCAAGCGACAGATAATTCGGGCACTCATGGACGTCACTATTCTCCCCGCCGGAAAGGGAATCCGATTCGACCCCGACCAGGTACTCACCACTCCGAAAGGTAACACCGCGTGAGCGAGTCCACGATCCGCATCGTTTGCACAGATTCGGGCCATGCGACCCGTAAACATGTCGTGGCGACATGGCACTTCGACGAGCAGGGTTTCGGGCCGGAAAGGCCGGTAACCCGGTCACGGAGAAGACGCCCCAACGCCGGGACAGTGAACCTAGTGAACGACCGGCCGATGCCGGACGGCGCCACACCCTTCAGTCTTAAACAGGGCGGGGAGAGCTGGCGCACCAAAGTGGACCTCAGCTGCCGCCTCTGCGGCCGGCGCGTGCAACGGCACGATTCCACCCGCCTGGGAGAGCTGCTGGACAAAGCACAACGCGCCGGCATTGATGAGATCGAACTGAAAGATCTTGAAGCTATACTGCCTAAGTAGCTAGCTCACCTAGCCCGCGCCGCGGCGGAATACCGCAGTAACAGGCCCTCAGTAGGGGCAGGATGAAACCTGCCTTGGAGACAACATGTCTTGGACTACTGAGAGAGCCCGCGTTGCAGCCCTATCGCGCGACCGCGCACCGGATGATCCCGAACTGCAGGCCGCACGCCAACGGCTCAAAGCCCTGCGGCTCGAAGAACACGTGCAAAAAGCCGTGGCTGCCTTCCCCCCACTCACGCCGGAGCAGCTAGACCGTATCTCCGCCGCACTGCACCCACGCCCTGCCGGCGGTGGGAACGCATGAGCGCACAAGAAAGACGTCCATCGGCGAACCAATACCCCGTCGCTCTAACCCGCGGGCACGAGTCCTCAGTCTGGCTGCGCGGGGAAGTGCAGAAGATCGCCGACAACATCCAAACAGGCGCCTACACGCACTGTGATCACATAGACCCCCAACGGCCCGGAATTGCCGTCACCGCTCTCTGGAATCCGACCCGGCTCCTATGCCTGCGCTGCGCACCCCAAATGAACCTGTCCCACAGGGAGGACAGACTCTGCGACCGGTGCGGAACACACAACGGAGACGGCGTCCACGCTGCCATGATCCAGCCCTTCCCGGGGCTCCTAGTGTTTCTCGGACTCTGCGACGACTGCCACCGCCGAGAAATGGGCGCATCATGACATTCGCGTCCAACCACGCCATCAGCATCTACGCCCGCGTCCGCAACCTCACCCCCGAGCAGAACGCGGACTACCGGCAGATACTCCCCCAGGCCATCGGCTACGGCGAAAGCAAGCACGGCGGCCCCCTCCCAAAACACGTCACCGAAATGGTGCAGGACTGGGCGCTCACCAGCGTCGAAACGGGAAACCCGCTCCCCGGGCATCCGGTGGACAACCAGCAGGCCCTGGACGACCTCGAGCGGCGAGAACTGGTCCGCAAACTTCGGCTCCGGGACGAAGCCCAAAAGATCATCAAAGCTGAACAGGCGCCGCCCGTCGAAACGTTCCCGGCCGGCATCTCGCTCCAGGACCTTCTCGCAACACCCGACACAGAGCCGGAGTACCGAATAGAACGGTTGCTGCCCACCGGCGGCAACGGCATCCTCGCCGCCCAGTACAAGGCCGGGAAAACCACGCTGCGAGACAACCTTGTCCGATCCCTGGTCGACGGGACCCCGTTCCTCGGGCAGTTCACCGTGCGACCCGCCCCCGTGGTCCTAATCGACAACGAACTCGACCCCCGCACGCTCAAACGTTGGCTGCGCTCCCACAACATACGAAACGCCCAAGCCGTGACCGTTGTCAGCCTGCGCGGAAAAACAAGCACCTTCGACCCCAGGGACGCAGACAACCGGGCCTACTGGGCACGAGTGATCCGGGGAGCCGGTGTGGTCATCCTCGACTGCCTGCGGCCCGTCCTGGACGCTCACAAGCTGGACGAGAACCTCGATGCCGGGCAATTTCTCACGGCCTGGGATGAGCTGCTCGCCGAAGCCGGAGTGCAGGAAAGCATCATCGTCCACCACATGGGCCACAACGGCGAACGGCAGCGAGGCTCGTCCCGGCTCCTCGACTGGCCAGACGTCACATGGAAGATCATGCGCGAAAACGACGACCCCGCCTCGCCCCGCTACTTCAGCGCCTATGGCAGGGACGTGGACCTCCCCGAGGGAGGCCTGCTCTACGACCCCGTGAGCCGCCACCTCACTTACACGGACGGAGGCAGGACGGAAGCCAAGCGCGCGTACAAGCTCCCGCAGGTCCTCGAATTCCTGGCCAAGTCTCCCGGCACGACCAAGACGGGCATCAAAGCCGCGCTGCCAGGCGATGACAAAGCCACAGCCGCAGCTGTGGAGCTGGGCATCCGAGACGGCCTGATCGAGGAGCGACAACGGCAAGGACGAGGCGGCGGGAAAAGTCTTTACCTGACGGAACCGCCAACTCCGGTAGCCAGGTGAACTCCTGTGCACCGGGGTTCTGAACTCAGGTAACCCCGGGTATATACCCGGGTTCCTGTTCAGTACCTGGAACCAGACAACTCAGGTGACAGAAGCCAGCAAAGAAGAACACGGCATGCGAAATGGAATTGCAAACATGAAAAACATTGACGCCGCAGGAGTACCGCCCTGGTTTGCCAGGTGCCCCGAGTCCACGCCACCACGGATAGGGACGGCATGAGGCAGACCACGCGCGACGAACAACTCCACCTGGAAGAATGGCGCGCCTTCCTCGCCGCCAGAAGCGACGCCGTCCTCCCCTGCGCCAACGGCTCATACGAATGGACCAGCGAAGACAAGCGCCAACAGCAAAAAGCTGCCGCCCTTTGCCGGTCGTGCGCCGTGCAAACCGCCTGCGCGCGCTGGGCTGTGGCCGCCGGCGAAAAATCCGGTGTGTGGGGCGGGCTGACACCAGCAGAACGTAAACGCCTGCGCCGAGCCGGGCAGGCAGCCTGAGAAGCACTCAAAGCCGCTAGGCCGGGAGGCAAGGCCCCCATAGGGGGTTCAGATTTGCTCGGCGCCCAGGCCGGATGCCCGCCGGGGTAGCCGCGCGCGCAACATCTCAGAAGTACGAGGGCCCCTTGGGGCCCACAACAGCACGAACACCAACCAGGAGAACAACCAATGAACCGTGAACTGGTCCTGAACCTCAACCGGCTTGCTCTTGCCCTTTTCCGTGCCACATCCGTCGATGACACTGGCGCTCTTAACGTTCTCCAAGCCCGCCTGGAGAAGATGGAGTCGAGCGAACAGACAGCCGTGGAACGCATGCTGCGGAATATGTTCCACGCCGCCGCCGCGCTGCCGGCCGGTCAAGGGCCAGAGGACTTCTTTGACGTCTACTCCCGCAAGCTCGATGAGGCAGAAGCGTCCCTCCACGGCGATCAGTAACTGATTACTAAGAGCAATATCCGAGAAAGGGACACATTGAGTGCTGCGCATTTGAAAGCATCGATATACCGCCGCCGAATACCGAACAACAGAGATTGGCGACGGCATCATGACTCTGGAACAGCAACTGGCAGCACTGAAAGCTGAGGGCAGGCTCCTTCTGGCGAAGGCTAACGACCCGAAGCAGACCTTCACGGAGGCCGACGCTGCCAGGGCCACCGCCCTGGCAAGGGAAACACAGCAGGTGGAGGAACAAATCTCGCGCGCGGCCAGCGCAAGCGAAGCCCTCCAGCGAGCGATCACCGGCGGCATCGAACTGAGCTCCGAGGATAACAACGCCGTCCCCGATGACGGCCGGACGCCGTTCAGGGCAAAAGCGAGGAAAGCAGTCGGGACCCTGCAGGGCCAGCAGGCGAAGGCGGCGGAGTTCGCCGGCAATCTCATGAAGGCCCTCGAGCAGGCGGCGCCGACTATCGGCGGACCGTCGGTGAACAAGGCCCTCATCCCGCAGGGCGCTGTGACCGCAGGGTTCGACGGGCGGATCATCGCTGACCCGAAGGCGGAGCACAGTCTGGTCAACGCCGTGAACAGCCGCCCCGTTGAAACACCGAACGGCTCCTACCTGCGGCAGACCTCGCGGGACAATAACGCCGGCGCCGTCGTCAACGGAGCGCTGAAGCCGCTTAGCGGCTACGGCCTGGAGCCGGTCACGTGGGAGATTTGCACGGTCGCTCACCTTTCCGAGCCCATCCAGCTGCAATGGCTTGCCGACTACAGCGGCCTTTCCGAATTCCTCGCCTCCGAGATGACCTTCGGCGTGGAAGAGGCCGTATCCGAATTCCTGCTTAACGGCGCCGTCTCCGAGGAAGGAAACCCGGTCTCCGGGATCCTGACGACAACCGGAGTCGTCCAGACCGCCTACACCAGCTCCGCGCTGCGAACCGTCCGCGCCTCCCTTGGCCAGCTCGAGGCGGCCGGCATCACCGCGACCGGCATCGTGCTCAACCCCCTCGACTGGGAAGATATCGAAACCACACTGGACGCCGACGGCCGGTTCCTTCTCAACAACGCCCCGACGGCGGCGCCGGCCCGGACGCTCTGGAACGTGCCCGTCACCCTCGCAGTTGGCATGCCCCGCGGCCAGGCCATCGTCGGCGACCTGTCCACCATCACGCTGCTGCACCGGTCCAGCCTAATGCTGGCGTGGAACCCCTATGCGGCCGACCTGGGGACGCAGGGAGCTCCCCAGGTCGCTGACTTGTTCAGGCGGAACCAGGCACAGTTCCGCGCCGAAGTCCGCGTCGGCCTCGAACTCACGAGCCCGAAGTCGCTGCGCGTCGCCGACCTCACCACCACGTAGCAATTCCCGACTAGTGGGTTGCCAGCACGCGCGGCGGCTGGCCAGTCGATGCGGTGTAATCTGGCAAGCGGCCCACCCTGCTGGGCGACTCCCTTCGCCCGAACAGAGGATTGCCGCTTGTGCGTGAAAGTGATCAGAAACAGGACGTCATCCGCCGCATGATGTCCCCATACCTTGATCTGCCGAGCGGGACCGTGGGAGTCGATGTTAGGGCGGGCGGATCCTCTCACCTGTCCAACCCGGACGTGGAAGCTATGTCAGCTCACGTTCAAGAGTTCCTGCGGCGGGCCGGTGTTCGTTGTGAGAAGGCGATCCCGAGGGGAATGGGGGCTGCGGCCGGGGGTCCTGGACTGACGACGGTGGAAGCAGTCTTCCAGTTCATGAAGCCCATTGGCATCACCATCCAAGCCGTGAAGTTTCTTATGGCTTGGCATCAGCGCGTGACGGCTCGCAAGCGTCGCCAACTCCTACCTCGCGTGAATGTCACCCTTCTGGCAAGCCACATCGAGCCATGTCGATCCGGTCCAGACGAATGGCATGACACGGCGAGCATTTTGGTGACGTTACTTCCCGATCTTCAAAGGGACCTGGAAACAGAATTTCCGGCGTGCTGCATCCGCTACACCTTCAACGCCCGAGGGCGGAAGGTCACGCGGTTCACGCTGCGTGCGGGCGAGGGGCTGCGGGTTACTGACAGCCACGTTCTTCGGATGCTCAAGCATCTTGATCGAGATGTTCCCGCGCTCACGCTATTTCACCAAGAGGGCTGGTTCGCGATGCCCAAAGTCGTTCGCGTCGATCTCGTGGTTCGACCCCTTGCTATCGCGCCCAGAGCTTGGACGGGTATGTGAAGCCCGATCCGTAGCCCAAGGCTGGATCAGTTGTGCTACCGGCGGAAGCCTCCCTACACCAAGACCCTCCGCACCGCCGCCTTAGCAGCGGCATAGTTGGGGCGGCATGTACTTCTTCGCTATACCGCGACAGCAAAGGAGCCGGCGGCGAGCTACGCCGCCGGCTCCTTACCGTGCTTGCCACTGCCCTGCTTAGTCCCCTTCGATGAAGCCGGCGAACTGCGCATATTTACGAAGCGTTCCTCGGACGGCATCCCGGATCGAGGATGGTCTGGTGCCCTCCGTTGAGAAGGCTTTGAGCTCTATGCAGACATTGCTCTGTTGTGAATCCGGGCGATTTATTAGAACATCTGGCCGGATGTTGCGATGCGGAGAAGTCAGTTGATGTTCATGCTTGCCCTCATACCCCAGGAGAGTGAACACATGGGCGAGTCGCTGGCCGATGGCAACGGACTTTGACGTCGACGCTTCATACCATGCCCGCGCATCGTCAGATCGCTGCGATGCTCTTTCACGGAGCGGGGAGAATTTGGAAGGGTCCCAGGTGCCCGCGACCAAGCTATGCAGGTGCGTTCTTGCCATCTGGTTTAGATAGGTCTTAGCTATGGCCGGCTTCGCTTCATCCAGCTTCAAACAAAGCTGGTGAAGGTCCGCTGCTGCAATAGGAACGAGCCGGACGTCGAAATAGAGGCGTGCGCGATTGTAAGCCGACATCGTTGCGGTATTTTGACGGTCCTCAGCCGTTAGCTCACGGTAGAAGGCGTTCCAATCAAGCCGATATCCATCGCGGGAGTTGGTGAAACTCGTTACGCGCGTGATCCGGTGACCGTCCGTTACGGGCCACAGCATCAATACCTGGTATTTCGAGAGGTCCTGAAGGCCGCCAATTTTTTCACCAAGGGCCTCCCCGATCGTCTCGATAGTCGCTCCGAGAGTCGCGGAATTGTCACTCGCGTGCTCAATATCGCCTCGTAGGAGGCCGAAGTCCGCCAGCGGTTGTGATTGGTTGTGAAACGCAAATGTCTCTTCCACGATATCGGCCCACTCGCTGGGCTCCGGTCCCTGGAGCTCAAAATCTGGTGAAACCAAAATGCGCGCGTTCCTCGTGGTTGCTTCGGCAAGCTGGCGCTGAAATTCCTTAGATGTCGTCAACCAGATGAACAGCACCGGACCGCTGATCTTCTTGTTTCTGTCAAGGAGGCTCAGCCGTTCCACGAACTGCGTCGGCAGGTCCTCCGACCGCGCCACGCTCTCTTCGTACTGATCGACAATCGCAAGAATCAATTTGCCGTCGTCAGATTTTCTGGCGGCTCGCAGTTCTTCTAGCAGCGTCGCTTCAGAACGAATACCCTGGTGAGTCAGCTCAACCACTCGGCACTCCGGTAGATGCGTTGCCATCTCCCTTGCCGCACAACTCTTGCCGGAGCCGCTTTGCCCGAATATGGGGAGGAATTTTATCCCGCCGCCGATGCGTATTTGGTTATAGGCCTTTTGAACGATGCTAATGAGCTCTGGATTGGACTTCAGGCGTCCGCGAAACGCGGTGTCCAAATCTTCGTAGCGCGAAGGCAAGCGTGGAATCATGATTGTCACTTTACTGGAGAAAACGGTCAGAACTTGTCGGTGCCTCGGGGCGTCAACTGACGGAACCTGCCAGTCTGCGCGTCTGGCCATATTGCTCCCAACCCGTGACGTCGCAGTAGATCAAGCAGATCCACATGGGGCTCAGCTGGCAGGAGAAGTGCGAAGTCCTTGACCTCTGACGGCGTGTAGCGCTTGTAGTCCAGAATCTGCCCCAAACCCATGCGGACGTGGTTTCTGGTCGACTTGGCCTTGGCCTCGTAAAGCGTTCCGGTGGTTTCATCAAAGATGTCGCTGTACAGAGGACGCGTCGACTCCGGAGGCGTGATCTTCCAACGCGAAAGTTCGTGGCCCCTAGCTAACAGAAGTTCCTGAAAACGATCCACCAAGGCTTGTTCCCGCTTCTCCGCGGTTACCGCGCCTGACCCGGATGTTTCAAATTCGCTGACCAGGTGGTTCTCCAGCGGTACCCTCTCAGCGACAGCGTCGGTCTTCGGAGTCATTGGAGCTGCACTGAAGTCCTGCGGCCGGCGAACACTTTCACCAATGGGTTTCAGGTGGAAAACGTACACCGTGCGCATCTGATGGTCGTTATCAAGCGCATCTTCTACTGAGTACGGGTGGCCCTCGTCGATAGCGAATTCGCCAACATATATACGTTTCTTGGTCTTGGTCTTCCCGACGTAGCCGTCTGAAACGAAGAGGCGCAAGGACCGTCCCTGCGCCCTGTGATTCAGAATCGCCCCATTGCCGCCTTGTAGCGTCTGCGGCCCGTACTGGCCTTCCCCAGTATAGGAATAGGTCTGGCCATCGGCGGTCCAGCCATCGAAGTTGTAACCATGTGTGGTTCCGACAGCCGGGTCGGAGTAGATCAAGACGTTATTGGTCTGCCCCGACGGTTGTATTCCACCCATGGTTGAGCCGCCATAGAGCTTGGCGAATTCCTTCTTGCTGCCCACTTCACCAACTGATGTTGACCAAGGGTCGGGCCGCCGAGTGACGTCCCCGCCATCCGCTGCACGCGGCTCCAATTCGTATCCGAACCTGCCTAGAGCTGCAACGAGGACATCGCTGCCGCCGTGCAGTTTTTGAGACAGCTCATGTCCGAACTGGTACTTGTACGCCGCTGCCACCAGGGGTTTCGAATCTATCGCCACTCCTTTGACTCGTACGACCCACTTGCTTGAACGGCGAAAATTGGTCGAAGAACCGTCGCTATACCGGGCAGCAAAGTTCTCGCCTGACCGCGCCGCCTCGAGGGCCTCTTCAACAGCGGCGTCCATGGCCTCGGCGCTGTCGAGCTTGTCCAACTGGTGCACTGATCCCCCTCTATGCGCGCCCCTCGATCGCGCGTCTCTGCCAATCCTAAGCTTGAGCCGGCTGTGCTCGGGTCTGAAAACGTGCGCTTACCCGCAGGAATGCTAATGGGTAACCATTGCGACCATCATTGCGATTTCCTTCTTGCCGGCTGACTCCATCAGCTCGCGCTTGGCCGTATCCCGGACGTCCTGGGCCTGGGCCCGGAGGACTTCGGCCAGTGGCGTTCCGCGCTCCACCGCCACGATGATGCCGTCAACAAAGCGGATAAGCGGCCCGAGATCCGTGCGGGCGGAAAACTCCTGGAGCGCCTCCACCAGGGGCTTCCCCGCCCGGGTTTCGGCCAGGACCCTGCTGAATTCCTTGGAGAGCTCTCCCCTGGCCGTCCTGCACACGCGGTCGAGGGCGCCGCTGGCGCTTTCCCCGGCGCCCACAGCGAGCGCGATCATCTCCGCCAGGCTCGGGAACTCGGCCAGCATCCGTTCCTCCCGCCGCCTTATTTGCACGCCTAGCCAGTAATCACGGAAGAGGAAGCCGCCGATCCCGCTGCCCACTGAGACCGCCACGGCCAGGACGGGACTGAATCTCCCGGCCAGCGCTGCCACCACGATGATGCTGACTGCAGCAATGAACGCGCAGAGTGCCCAGAAGAGCTGCTGGGCCCTGAAGTCCAGCGGCGACTTGTCTATGCGCGCCTGGGCGAGCCTGCGGCTGAGGGCTGCGGACCCAAGGTTGAACCGGGCCAGTTTGGCAGTGGCTTCCCTGATCAGTGGCCGGAGTATGCGTTCGAGGGGACCAAACGGCGTGAGGACGCGTTCCTCCGCCCGCAGGAGCCTTGATTCGAGATTTTGGGACCGAAGCTGCGGTTCGATGCGTTCCACGAAACTGACGGACCGCATGAACGGGAGCCTGACCAGGAGCAGCCACAGACCGGCACCGAGGAGTGCCCCGCAGACCATCGCAGCCGCTGGCACGGTGGTCATCGCAATACCCTCTCTTCGTCCGGGAGTGCCCCGATCTTCAGCATGACCGAGTAGCAGACCAGCGAGACCACCAGGCCTCCCAACAGCACGGCCGCTCCGACGGGGGTGTTGTACGCAGCCACGGCCTCCGGGCGGCTGACCAGAAGCAGCATGACAATCCATGGGGCCGCGACTGCCAGGCGGGCGGCATTGACTGTCCAGGACTGGCGCGCTTCAAGCTCGCTGCGGGTCCGGGCGCTTTCGCGCAGGAACTCTGCGAGCGTCCCGAGCAGCTTGCCCAGATCGGAGCCGCCCACCTCCCTGGTAAGCCGGAGAGCCTCGATGATGCGGTCGGCTACCGGGTCCGCCAGGCGTTCTTTGAGCCTGTTCAGTGACGCGTCGAACTGGCCGCCCGAACGGTAATCCGCGCCGAAGTCGCCGAACACGTGCCGCAGTTCCTCGGGTCCCTTGTGGCCCAGCTGTGTCAGCGCCTCCGGCAAAGAGAGCCCGGCCCGGATGGCGGACCGCAGGTGGTCGACGACGTCGGGCCAGACCCGCCGCAGGACGGCGCTGCGTCTTTTGGCCCGCCATTTGACCACCGCCACCGGAAGCCAGCCGCCGAACAGGCCAAAGCAGACGGAGATGGGCCAGGACCTGCTCACGGCGAAAAAGGCCAGGGTAGCAAAAGCGCCAAGCCCCAGGCAGCTGCCGATGAGACCGGCGCCGGTGACTTTTTCAATGCCGGCAGACAGCAGGAGGTCGTGGAGACGGCTTGTCCGCGGTCTCCGCTTGGGGCGCTCGGGCTGGTCCCATGCCGACCACCAGATGAGGAACAGCCCGGCACCTGTCAGAAGCCCCAGCAGCGCAGCCATCAGCGCGGGTCCAAAAGCGCCGCGACTTCATAACCGGCCCTCGCGAACTTCTCCTCCGCCGGCATCGTGTTGGCAGTCGGTTCCAGCAGACCGCCGATCATGGAAAAAATCATCGAGGATTCGATAATTCCGTTCTCGACCCGCCTGCCCAGGGACAAGATTTCCGTTACCTGCCTGCGCCCGTTCGCAAGGCGGCTGCAGTGAACCACCAGATCGATGCACGAGGCCACGGTCGGGACCACAAACGCGCTGGAAATGTTGTCGCCGGCGAGCAGCGGGAGTGTGCACATCTTGGTCACGGCGTCGTGCGCTGAATTTGCGTGGACGGTGCACATCCCCGGAAGACCGCTGTTTAGGGCGATCAGCATGTCGAGGCTTTCTGCTTCCCGAACCTCTCCCACCACCAGGCGGTCAGGCCGCATCCGGAGGGCTTCCTTGACCAGCCGGCGGAGCGGGATCTCTCCTTCACCTTCCAGATTGGGCTGCCGGCACTGCAGCCCGACAACATCGCGCAGCGGAAACTGCAGTTCGAAAATCTCCTCGACCGTCACGACGCGCTCGCGGCTGCCGATGCTGGCTGCGAGGCAGTTCAGCAGTGTGGTCTTTCCCGCCTGCGTGGCACCTGAGACTAGGATGTTGAGCCCGCTCGCGACCGCGGCGCCAAGGAAGCGCCCGGACTGCGGGGTCAGGGTGCCCAGTTCCACGAGGTGATCCAGCCGTGTTGCCTTCACAACGAACTTACGGATGTTGACTGCCCAGTGACGCCTGGTGACATCCGGAATCACCACGTGCAGGCGGGATCCGTCAGGCAGGGCTGCATCCACGAAGGGCGATGAGATGTCCAGCCGCCGGCCCGAGCTCTTGAGCATGCGCTCAACCAGGTCACGGACCTGCTGATCGGTAAGACTCAGTGACGTGAGTTCGGATTCACCGTTCCGCGCAACGTAGATCTCCGTTGGTGCGTTGATCCAGATTTCCTCGATCCCCGGATCATCCAGCAGGGGCTGGAGAGCCCCGAATCCGGCCACGGCATCAAAGACAAACCGCCGTGCCGACTCCAATGGCCCAAGCGGCGGAAGCGGACCCAGGAGGGCGCGCTCGTCATAGTCGGTGACGGCCGCTTCCACGAGCCGCCTGACCTCGGCAGTCTGGTGCAACGGATCGAGACCCCGCCTCCGGATCAGCTCCCGGACTTCATCCTCGACAATGCGTACTGCATCCATGAATTCCCCCGAACGACTGCCGCCCCCAGCGGAGGCAGTACATCTGGGTTAAAGCTAGGGGATTGCATCCGACGAATACAGAGGAAAAACGCAATTGTGGATAACTGAATGTCCGTCGGTCATCTGCCACGATCCCCTTATTCGCAGCGGCAGGCGGTTTCGCGACAGCAGCTGCGATAAAGGCCGCACCTAGGCGCGGGCGGATCCCGAGAACTGCGAAGACCCCGCGCTGCCTCTCAACGAGGCGGCGCGGGGTCAAATGTGTTTGCTTAAGCCCGGTTCCGGGCAGGCTCGCAGGAACGTGCTTAGTCGTTGCACGCGTAGCCGTAGGGGTTTGCGCTCTGCCAGCGCCAGTGGTCGGCGCACATCTGGGCCAGGTCGCGGTGCGCGGACCAGCCCAAATCTGCCAAGGCCGCCGAGGCATCGGCGTAGCTCACTGCCGCATCCCCTGGCCGCCGGGGTGCGAACTCATAGGGAACCGGATGCCCTGCGGCCGCGCCGAAGGCGTCGATGACCTCCAGGACGGACGAACCACGGCCGGTCCCAAGGTTCCAGCGGAACGCGCCTGTCTTCGTCTGCAGGTAGTTCAGCGCCGCCAGGTGGCCCGCTGCGAGGTCCATGACGTGGATGTAATCGCGGATCCCAGTGCCGTCGGGCGTGGGGTAATCGTTGCCGAACACCATGACCTTTTCGCGCCGTCCCACCGCGACCTGCGCAACGAAGGGCAGGAGATTGTTGGGGATCCCGTGCGGGTCCTCGCCGATGCGACCTGATTCGTGCGCGCCGACGGGATTGAAGTAGCGCAGCAGCGCGATGCTCCACCGCGGGTCGGCGTCACTCAGGTCGGACAGGATGTCCTCGATCTGCTCTTTGGTCCTGCCATAAGGGTTCGTCGCATCCAGCGGCGACTTCTCGATCAGGGGAACGTGCTCCGAGGCGCCGTAAACGGTGGCCGACGAGCTGAAGACCAGCCGCCGAACACCGGCCTTCTCCATGCTCTCGAGGAGGTTCAGCGTTCCAACCACATTGTTCTTGTAGTACCAGAGCGGCTTGGCCACGGACTCGCCGACGGCCTTCAGGCCGGCGAAGTGGATGACGGCATCGAACCCGCCCTCCGCGAAGACCAGGTCGACAGCCTCAGCGTCGAGCAGGTCGGCCTCACGGAACTCCACCTTCTTGCCGGCGAGCTCTTCAACACGGCGGACTGCCTCAATGTTCGAGTTCATGAGGTTGTCCAGCACGACGACGTCGTGCCCGTCCTCGAGCAGGCAAAGCGCCGTGTGTGAACCGATGTACCCGGCGCCGCCGGTAACCAAAACCTTCATGGCCCTCATTTTATCCGGGGTTCCGGCAGCGCCGTTAACTAAGACGCGCGTCACAGCCCGAGCTTGACGTGAGCAGGCGCCGCCACCCTTTGGTTACAGGCATCACACAAGCACCATTAGTAACATCAGCACCTGCAGTGTTAGGATAGGCCGCCTACACCGCCGCCGGCGTGATGGGACTCAAGACGGCGAAGACGTCAGCCACGAGCCGGCTCTCTGCCCGGATATTGAAGGCTACGGAGTATCAGATGCAGTGTTCCCCTCATAACAAAATCTCCGCAGCTCTCACCGTAAAGGTGAAGCGGCTTGGACTGGCGGGCGGGGCAACACTCCTGTCCATGATGCTCTGCCTCAGCGGCGGCCTTCCCGCGCAGGCGGCTCCGTCCCCGGCCGATCCGGCCACACCGCCGATGCCGGCACCCTCCCAGTCGCCCACACCTATCCCCTCAGGCGCGCCGGATGGCGCACCAAGCCCGGCTCAGACGAACCCGACCGCGCCTCAGCCCGAGCCAGCCCAGGTCGACATGGCAGCCCTTCGGGCGGAAATCGGCAAGGACGGCGCCTACATGGGACAGGGCGTGAAGCGGCGGGCCGCCACATTCGCCCAGGAGTCCACCGCATCGTCCCTCAACGCGATCTCCACCGAAGCGGCCAACACCTGGATGGCACCCGGCGTGCAGGGCCTGGACGTCAGCAGCCATCAGGCAACCGTCAACTGGGCGGCGCAGTTCAACATGGGCGCGCGTTTTGCCTACGTCAAAGCAACGGAGGGGACGACGTATACGAACGACTATTTCGGCCCCCAGTACGGCGGGGCACTGGCGTCCGGAATGATCCGGGGCGCCTACCATTTCGCGCTGCCCGGTGTTTCAACGGCCTCAGCACAGGCCGATTTCTTCGTCAACAATGGGGGTGGCTGGACCGGAGACGGGAAAACCATGCCCCCGCTCCTCGACATCGAGTACAACCCGTACGCCGAACTGGGAAACACCTGCTACAACATGAGCCAGAACGCGATGGTCAATTGGATCGCAGCCTTCTCCAACCGGGTCCTGGCCAGGACCGGCCGACTGCCGATGATCTACACCACCACGGACTGGTGGACCCAGTGCACCGGCAATTCAGGCGCCTTCAGCAACCAGCCTCTCCATCTGGCCTCCTACTCGCGGTACGTGGGGTCTATGCCCAATGGATGGGGCACCTACAGTGTCTGGCAGTACAGTTCCACCGGACCGTTCGCCGGCGACTCCAATGCCTGGAATGGAGATTTCACCAGCCTTCAGAAGTTCGCCTCCACCGCGGACGGCACCATCCCCGTGCCGTCCATCACCTCTCTGGGCGACGTGGTGGCGGCAGATTCCTCAGGCGTCTTGTGGGACTATCCGGCCACGGGAAGCGGGACATTCCGTCCCCGGAAGCAGATAGGTACCGGATGGACCGGGCTGCGGTCCGTCAATGCCATCGACTGGAACGCCGACGGTGTCCTCGACTTGGTCGCCCAGTGGAAAACGGGACGAGTCAGCGTCTACCTGGGGATCGCCACCGGCGGGTTTGCCACCGGGCCTGTGCTTGCCGCCTCCGGTTGGGGCAACTACCAACTGACCATCGGCTACTGGTTCAACAGCAGCTATTATCCCCAGATCATCAGCCGCGATGATTCCGGTGTCCTGCGGTTGTGGAACAACACTTCCGGCGGAGGTGTCAGCGGAGGAACCGCCATCGCCCAGGGCTGGGCAGGCCTTAACCTCACCATGATCGACTTCGACGGCGACGGCAACCAGGACATCCTGGCCCAGAAACCCGACGGCGCGATGCTCCTTTACCGCACGAACGGCAGCGGCGTATTCGTTGCCGAACCCCGCAAGACCATAGGCGGCGGCTGGAACAACATGACGAGTGTCACCGTCACCACAAATTTCAAGGGAACCGGAACCAACGGCCTCATGGCACGGAACGCCGCCGGTCAGCTCTACTATTATCCGGTGCCCGGCACGTCCACCTGGGGTCCCGTCATTTCCATCGGCACGGGGTGGGCAAGCTACCTGATTGCCGGCGGGGAAACGATCAATGCCGCTCCGGCTCCGGCTCCTCCTGCCCCGGTAACACCCTCGATCGAGGCCGCCTCCGACCTCATCACCGTTGATCCCTCAGGCAACCTCTACCGACGCAGCTCGGAAGCAGGAACGGTAGGAGCGGCCAGCAAGATCGGCAGCGGATTTACGGGACTGGTTTCTGTATATGTCGTTGACTGGAACGGCGACGGCATACAGGACCTGGCGACCCTGAGTACAACGGGGGACCTCGGCATTCAGGCCGGCATCGGCACCGGAGGGTTTTCCCCAAGGACCGTTCTGGCGTCCGGCCTGTCCGGATCAGACCTCACGTTTGGGCAGTGGCTCAAAGCTTCCAAGTATCCGGGCGTTGTCATCCGCACCGCCGACGGCACGCTTCAGTTTAGGGCCAATCCCTCCGGAGGCGCCCTCGCCCCTGCAACCAGCCTAGGCTCAGGGTTCGCCCGAACGGACGTTTCGATGACGGACTCTGACGGCGACGGCAACCAGGACATTCTTGCCGTTGACTACCTTGGCCGGATGACCCTCTACCGCTCCAGCGGGACAGGCACAATGATCGGCGAAGCCCGCAAGCTCATGGCTACGGGATGGAACACGAAAAACAGCATCAGCCCCATCAGAGGCTTTGCGTCCGCCGGCTCCAACGGCCTGCTCGCCCGGGACCGGACCGGAGCCCTGAACTACTACCCGCTGGCTGCCAGTACGTTGGGTACCAAGGCGGCGCTGCCGTCCGGCTGGAACGGCCTCCTTATCGCTGGAAGCGGGTTTCTCGTCCCCGAACTGGCGATCACCAGCATTGCTGATGTTTTGACAGTTGACAGCGCGGGTGGACTCTGGAACCGTCCGGCTGGCAACTCAATCATTGGCAGCGCTTACCAGATCGGCGTTGGCTGGTCCGGCATGAAGTCGCTGAACGTCGTGGACTGGAACGGCGACGGAGTCACGGATGTCCTGGCGCAGAGGTCCAGTGGCCCGCTAACCCTTTTCCCGGGGTCGGCGTCCGGCGGGTTCGGTGCCGCGGTCACGGTTGCTTCATCGGGCTTCGCCCAGACCACCCTCGTCACCGGCAAATGGGTCTCCGGATCCCGGTATCCGGGTCTGGTGGGTTATGGCGCCGACGGCGCCCTCTACTACTGGGCCAATCCGACCGGACGGACCGTCAGCGCCCCGGTACGCATCGGAGCCGGCTGGTCAGGCCTCAAGCTCGCCATGATCGACTACGATTCCGACGGCAAGCAGGACCTGCTGGCCGTCAACAGCACAGGAGCCATGCGGCTGTACCGCTCCACCGGGGCCAACAGGTTCATCTCGGAAGCCAGGAAAACCGTCGGCAGTGGCTGGCAGTCATTCCGCCAGTTCTCAGCCAACAAGGGCTTTGCCGGAACCACCAGCAAAGGCGTGATGGCCGTCCAGAGCGACGGACAGCTGCGCTACTACCCGGTGGTGGCCGGAAGCCGGTGGGGCACCTCCTTCATCGCCGGGTCGGTGGGAACGGTTTCCACCGTGTCGTCCACCTCCGGCGCCAGCTAAAGTCCTCTGAGCAGAAAGGCGGCTCCCCCGGACACCCGGGGAAGCCGCCTTTTCTGTTTAGCTGTCCGTACCGCGGCTACGCGTCAGGCACGTGCCGTCTGGGAAGTCACAATCTCTTCCACGGCCTTCTGCCAGGCCAGCACCTGCGATTCGGCCGAGAGCGGACGGGCTGCTGCGTCCGCCGCCCGCTTCCACTCCGAAATCTTCTCGGACGTCAGCCCGTGGAGGGTGTTCCGCAGCGAGCCCGCCGAGAAATCAGCCGTCACTGCACCCAATCCATACTGCTCCACGAGCGCGACCATCGCCGGCGACGGGCCCACTATGAGCCCAATGCGCGCCTGGACGGCTTCGAAGAACTTGTTCGGCAGGGCGTTCTTGAGGTTGAAGTTCGTAGGCGGAAGGAACACCAGGGAGACGTCGTACTCACTGAGCGTTGCTACGAGCTGGCTGTAGGGCACCGGGTCACGGAACCGGATGGCAGGCACCGCGGCGGCCTTCTCCTTGAGCTCGGCCACGTAGTCCGGCTCGTTGGGCATCACGATCATGTCCAGCGTCAGCCAGTCGGGCGCATCCCGCATGGCTTCAATGAAGTTTTCGAGCTTGCGGTAACGCTGGCCCGCAGCGCTGTGGATGAGGCGGACCGGAGTGCCCACAGGGCGCACATCACGTTCAGAGTAGGGCGCCGCATTGGTCACCACACCCGCCGCCACACCGTAGTCCTTCGTGTATTCGTCCGCTATTCCCTGGGATACGGTGGTGACCGATTCGGCCAAGGGCAGGTACCGCCGGCAGAGCCAGCGCATGAATGGTGCCACGAAGAGCCTCCACTTGAGGTCATCCTCTTTTTCACGGGGCGCGAATTCGTGCAGGTCGGCGTGGACGCCCAGCCGGGGCTGAAGCTCCAGTGCCAGGGGAAGCGTGTTCAGGTCGTTGGCCAGAATAACGTCGAACTCCGCGCGCGGAAGGATACGGCGCGCCGCCGAAACGGCGGTCAGCCCGTTGTAGACGCGCGGATAGCGCCGCGTGACGAGGCCCAGCTTGTCAGAAGGCCAGCCACGGGAATCGGCGGGCAGTGCGAAATGGTTGTCCACACCGTCCGGGGCGTCACCGTAGCCGCATGTTGAAACGCGGTACTTTCCTTTGAACAGCTCAACCTGCTTGAGGACCCTGGGATCCGAGCGAATGGGTGAAAAGGTCAGGATCAACAGCGAGGGCAGCTCAGTCATATGATTCATTATCCCAGACAGCCGTGGGCGAAAGTGGCCGAACGGGCATTCGTCCGGCACGGGAGGCACCGGAGAGGCGGCACGGTTTGGGCCCTAGAAGATGCTGCGCAACACGGGAACGCGGCGGGCAAGGGTTGAGACCGCGAAGCTTCCCACCAGTGTGGCGGCATAGGCGAGCATCATGGCCTTGATCGACATCCCGGCCGCCACCGCCGGAAACTGCAGCCTGATGGCTTCGAAGATAACCAGATGCACGAGGAAGACCCCGAAGGTGGCATTCGACAGTACCGTCAGGGGCGGCCCCGCCCGCCTGACCCTCAGGTTCGAGGCCAGCGACAGTGTCACGACAAATACGCCCAGCGCCGCCAAGGCCACTCCAACTCCAAGGTAAGAGACAGAAACAACGGCATCAAGAAGGCGAATTTCTCCCTTGTTGCCGTAGTGCCAAACCGTTCCGGCGATGATGGCGGCAGTTGCGAGGGCGGTCACGGTCAGTTTTGCCCCGGTGAGGCGGACATTCCGCAGCGCGTATCCCGCCAGGAAGTAGCCCACGTACGGCATCCAGTGCGTCAGGAAGTTGAGGCGGACGGGACTCGCGACACCGAAAAGGCCAAGTACCCCGGGAAGCATGTAAAAGAGCAGCGACGCGGCAAGCAATGCGGTGGCCGCCTTCGTGGCCCGAGGCTGGCCGCCTCCGCGCAGGAATCCTGCGAGCATCGGGGCAACCGCGTACAACCCGGCGATGAGCCAGAGAAAGTACAGCTGCGTGAACACCGAGCCATCGACCAGCAGCTGGAGTGTCCGCTGCGGGGTCAGGTCCTCGCCCCGCATCCAGATGCGCACTCCGACGAGGTAAATGAGGTTCCAGGCGACGAGCGCGGGAATGAGCCGCACTGCCCGGCGGCGGTAGAACAGGCCAGGCTGTTCCGCCGCCATCCTGGAACCGAGGATGAGCGCCCCGGAAATCATCACGAAGACGGGAACGACCCAGATCCAGCTCACGTCCAGCACCACAGCGATCCACCACGGCCGGCTCTCCCGCGGCGCCCGGCCCAGGACGTAGCCGAAGATATGGATCGCGACCACGCCACAGATGCTCACGACCCGGAGGATGTCCAGGCCGTATTCGCGTGTGGGCGCAGTTTCCGTAACCGGGGCCGCGGCGTGTGCTGTGCCGGACAGAACCGGCACTACTGTCCTCCGTGCGCCGGAGGGGTCAGGCGCCGGTCGGGCTCCGCTTCCTTGCGCTCCGGGGGCCCGTCAACGCCGGGTGGCGGCGTTTCGTCCAAGGCAATCCGCCGGGAGAGCTTGGTAAGAGTGGATTCCATGTGCCGGAACCGCTGGTAGGTGGTTGCCATGAAGACCAGGAAACTCACAATGAGGCCATACAGCACCAGGTCTGTTCCGCGGCCGATGCCGAGCAACCGCGCCACGCGGGTCAGCAGTTCAGGGAAAAAGATCGAGAGCGCTGCCAGGCAGGCGAAGAGAACCAGCATGATGCGGCGGATGGCCAGGTGCCTGGCGTTGGAGCCGCCGCGCATCAGCGCCAGCGAGACAATGATGACGGCAAGGACAAGTGCTACTTGGACAATGATCTGCACAATTTCACCTAAAGAAGAGGTCAGCGACGATATTGACCGAGTTCAGCAACGACTGGCCTTTGGATTTCGAGTAGTCCGTGTAAATGATCTCGACCGGGTGTTCGACCCAACGCGGATTCATCTCGGCAAGCTGATGGACCAGTTCGGAGGCGTGGGCCATCCGGTTCTGCCGCAGGTTGATGCCGCGGGCAACGTTCGGGCTGAAGGCGCGCAGGCCGTTGTGGGCATCCGTCAGGGCCATGCCGGTGGACATCCGGGACTGCACCGCAGCCGTCCGCAGAACCAGCCGCTTCAGGGGCGAGAGCTTGGTGCGGTCATCAAGGAACCGGGATCCGAGGACGACGTCGGCCTCGCCCGAACGGATCCGGTCGGCCATGGCCAGTGCATCAACGACGCGGTGCTGGCCGTCGGCATCGAAGGTAACGATGCAGTCCAACTGCGGGTCCTGCAGCGAATACTCGATTCCTGTTTGCAGCGCCGCACCCTGGCCCAGGTTCACCGGGTGTTGGACAACCACGGCGCCGGCCTGCCGGGCGACGTCCTGCGAGCCGTCGGTGCTGCCATCATCAACACAAACAACGTGCGGAAATTCCTTCCGCAGCCCCTCGATGACGGTGCCGACGACGGACGCTTCGTTGTACATGGGTATGACTATCCAGGTTCGACTCACCCGTCAAGTATTCCACAGGCGACATGCCATGGACTCATCGGCTGGGCTGACGGACCATCACTTCCGCAGTGACTCCCGGAGCGCGTGCAGCATGGCGATGGGGCCGTGCACCAGCCCAGCGCCAGTGTTGTTGCGCAAGTGCCAAACGGAGCGGTCGGCGGTGAGGTCAGCGGCCACAACCACGTCCGAGCTCCGGAACTTTTCCTGAAGGTCCACACGGCCGGCCAGGGTCCGCGCGAGGCCCCTGGACTCGAGATTGTCCCTGAGAAGCCGTCCGGCAACACCCACCGGGCCCGGCTTCCCTGCGGCGGCTGACACCAGCGAGGCGAACCGGCCGCCGCGGGGCTTGGCCAATGGCACCACCGTCAGGCGGTCGTCCATGGCCGTGACGGTGGCGTCGCCGTCATACGCGTAGACAGCTGTCCCGGTCATATGGCCAGCCTGCTGGCCAACGGCCCCAAGGGCACGGTTCCACAAATCATCAATGACGGCCTGCGGGTGGTTACTGCGGCCGACGACGATACTTACGTGCAGCGGTTTGGCGGAAGTCATGCCTGGCTCCTCTCTTCGGTGGCCGGCTGCGGATTTGCCGCGCCGTGCCCTGCAATTCCCCGCAACTCGGCAATGACGGGCGCCAGGATCGTGCTGCGGAGGAACTGCTGGCCATAGGCCCAGGCAGCGGCCCAGCGCTTTGAGTCCGGTTCCTGCAATGCCTCGGCGCAATCGCGCAGCGCATTGGCAATGCCCTCGGGGGTGAGCTCCTTGGCAGGGAACCACAGCGGATAATCCCGAAGGAGGTCAGTGGCTGCGTTCTCCATGTCGTGCACGGAGACGATCGGCAGACCGGTGGCCAGGTACTCGGTGGTCTTGCCGCCGGTCACGTATTTGCCGCTGGACAGCAGGAGAATCAAGGCATTCATGCTGCCGTAGAACCCGGCAACATCGCGTTTGGAGATGGGCCCGTCGTAGCGGAGGCCATTCTGCCGCCCGGTTCCAAAGATCTCGAGAATCTCAGCGCCCGCCGCCCCGGAAGCGCTCAGCTTCCCGCGGAAGACCGCCTCCGCCTGCGGGCTGTCCGGACCGAAGGCGGCGCTCCACCCGTCCAGGAATTCCTGCAGCGGCATGTTCACGTACTGCAGCGTGCCGAGGTAACCAAACCTTGGGCGTTCAGCGGGCTGCACAGCCGGCCTGGCATGGCCTGGCTGAGGGTCAAAGCCGTTGGCCACCACCCGCATCAGGTGAGCCGACTCGGGGTAGCGGCGGGCGTATTCGTCCCTGATCTGGCTGTTGACGAACCAGACCTGCGCGGCATCGTGCAGATATTCGGCTTCGCGCTTCCCCACGGCACTGTCCGGGGTAAAGTCTTCGGTCCCGGAAATGGTGTTGAATGCCCACGCGTCGCGGTAGTCCATGACGTACGGAACACCCTCAATCGCCCGGGCAACGCCAAATGCCACGTACGGGCTGGCTGAAGCCATGACCAGGTCGACGGGCTTCTCCGCATGGATGCTTCGGGCAGCCTTGCTGGCGGGCGTCAGCCACGCCCCGTGGAAGTCTTCGGGGAAGTTCCGCCGGCTGCGCCGGCGCAGGGCATCCTTCCACAGGTAGGGAGCCTCAATCCTGAACCGCGAGTACCGGCGCAGATCTCCCTTGGCCGGCTCTTCCGCGCCGCCGTCGTCCACTGCGACAACCCTGATGCCCGGGTGAACCGATTCCGCCAGCTTCTCATCCACTCCCGAAATCTGAGACCAGACCTGCGGGTCGACAGTGAGGACCGTGACATCCCAGCCGTCCTCGGCGAACGCATTGGCCACCGCAGTGCAACGGTAAACGGATGATGCGGTACTGGGGGGAAAGGCGAAAGCGATATAGAGCAGGTGGGGCTTGGTCACTCAGTGACTCCTAAAACCTTGGCGTACCCTGCTTCCAGCCTGGGAAGAAGCGTGGAGGCACTGTGGAACTGCAATACATAAGTGGGGCCGTCCAGCTTGCGGGAAAGCGCCTCCGGGTCGTCCAGGCTGTCACGCACGGCTTGGGCAATTTCCGGCCTAGCAACACTAACCATTGGCTGTTCATCGGGGTAGTCGGAAACGGGGTCCGCGAAAACCAACGGTACTCCTATCCCCATGGCTTGCAGTTCGCTCACCCCCAGGACCCCCGTCGCTTGCCCGACGGCTACATGGGCAGTGGCGAGTTCCTGTAGGAAGAGTGGTTTGGCCATCCTGGGCAGGAGCTTGATTCCGAGTGCTGCAGCCTCCGGAGCGCGGTCCCCCCAGGCCAGCCCGACGACGTCCACCTCACCGGAGGCGCCAACGGCGGACATCACTTCGGCGGCGGTCTGAAGCAAGGCATCCCCGCCTTTTGAAGCGTCCCATCGCGATGGAAAAAATACTTTAGGCTTTGCCGCAGGAGCCCAGGCGGGAAGCTCTGCCATATCCAACGGGGCGGGCATGTACTCGGCATCCGGCCGAGCCCGCTCAGCCTTCTCACGCAGGTCGGGAGTCGTGTACCAGACCTGCCCGGCACGGTCGATGTCGTCTTTGATCACTGCGTGGTGCTGGTCCTGCCAGTAATTCTCCCGAATGTCGGTGCCATGAAGAGTCAGGGCATAGGGGCGGGAAAATGTCCCTCGCGCCCACTTTGCCCGCCCCCCCATGTTTACGTGCCACACCTCGGTCCGAGGAAAGGCCGCGGCCTGCTCTAAGCGGAACCGGTAATAGGCTGCTTTCGTGCCTCCGCGGGTCCAAGGACCCTGGATGATCCGCCATGGTTTGTTCTGCCGGCGAGCCTCATCCACAAAGGTCTTACCAACGTCGGCGCAGTCAAACAGTTGGGTCACACGAATTTGGTGGGTCATGACCTTATCCTCTCATTGAGATCAGGGGTGGCCGATTCCACCGGCCCGGCCAGGACCCGCACCGACCGCCTCCGCGCCCCGCCCCAGGCTTGGCGCGTAGTATGGGGAAGGACTCTGCCCCTTCCGTTCTGGAGTAATTCTTGAGACAACTGCGCCGCACCATGCGCGAACTGCTGCCACTTCTGCCGATGAATGCGCGCAGGTTTCTCCTGCTCTTCGGCGTCCTGTCAGCTGTTCTGGCGTTGCTCGACGCAGCTGCCCTCGGCGTGTTCGCCCTGGTGCTTAATCAGATTCTTAAGGGCGGGGAAATGAGCCTGCCGTTGCTCGGATCCATGAGCCAGGAGTTTGGGCTGCTGTTGCTCGTCGGATCGGCCATGGTGATGATCCTGAAGTCGGTGCTGAACATCTGGCTGCAATGGGTCTCCACCAGGAAATTCGCCGATTACGAACTCGAGATCGGTACGGTGCTATTCCAGAGCTACATCCGGGCGCCGTGGACCGAACGTATGAAGCGTTCCACTGCTGAGCTGGTGCGGATGATCGACGTCGGTATCGCCAACACGGTATCGGGCGTTCTTCTTCCCGCTGTCACGCTGCCTGCAATGGCACTGACCTTTGTTTCGGTCCTGGTCGTCCTGATCGGCGCGTCGTGGCAGACCGCAGTGGCCACGCTTGTTTACCTGGGTGCCATCGCGGCATTCCTCTACCTCTGGCTTTCCAAAAAGTCCTACGAGGCCGGCAAGGTGAACCGGGACGCCGCCATGCGCATGTCTACCCTGGTGTCCGAGATGCTTGCGGCCCTCAAGGAGATCACCCTCCGGGACAAGGCGGACGAGGTTGGCGGCATTGTGATGCAAAGCCGTGAAACCGCCGCACGGTCCCGCTCGAATATCCGCTTCATGGGCGCGGTGCCAAAGTTCGTGATTGACATGGCCCTCATCGGCGGCTTCCTGCTGATCGGCACGGTCGGCTACCTGATCGGCGGCATCGAGACGGCGATGTCGTCCGTGGCAATCTTCGGATTGGCCGGCTTCAAGATGGTACCCGCCCTTACCGCCATGCAGTCCCAGCTGACTGTGGTGCAGTCCACTCTTCCGTACACCGAAACCGTAATGGGAGACATCAAGGATGCCGCCGAATTCCGCAAGCACGCGGAAAAGCTGGGTAAGACTCCTATCCAGCACGAGCCGAAGATGCTCGAACTTAAGAATGTGGAGTTCACCTATCCGGGTGCCGCCCAGCCCGCCGTCCAGAACATCAATCTGCAGCTGCCCATGGGCTCGTCCATAGGCGTGGTGGGACAGTCAGGCGCCGGCAAATCCACATTGATCGATATCTTCCTGGGCCTGCTGACGCCTTCAGCCGGAACCATGACCCTTGATGGCGTCCCGCTCGAGGACGTTCTGGCCGACTGGCGCAAGCGGGTTGGCTACGTGCCGCAGGAAGTCGCCATCTTCGACGGCACCGTGGCCCAGAATGTCGCCCTGACCTGGGGCAACGACATCAACGAAGACCGCGTCCGCACTGCATTGCAGCGCGCCCAGCTCCTGGAAACCATCGAGTCCCGCAAGGACGGCATCAACGGCCGGGTCGGCGAACGGGGCCTTGCCCTGTCGGGCGGCCAGCGTCAGCGCCTCGGAATAGCCCGCGCCCTGTACATGGATCCGCTCGTACTGGTGCTCGACGAAGCGACCAGCGCACTGGACACCGCCACCGAGGCGGCCGTAGCCCAGGCCATCAGTGAACTGCACGGCGAAATAACTGTCATCTCCGTGGCGCACCGCCTGTCGACTATCCGCAACAACGACCAGGTGTGCTTCATGAAGGAAGGCACCATCCTCACCCAGGGCACCTTCGACGAGGTTGTCCGCGCCAACCCGGACTTTGCCCAGCAGGCAGCCCTGGCCGGACTGCACTCCCCCGCCGGAGCAACCGCAGCCGGCAGCTAGGCCTTTCCGGCTGCGATCCCCGCATACAGCGCCGTCAGGCGCGGTACGAAGGCTGCCGCGTCATAGCGGGGCAGCGCCCAGTCGCGTCCGCCCAGCCGGTTGGTGACTGCAACGGGGTCATCCAGGGCCGCCACGACCTGCTCCACCACGTCCTCATCGGTTCCCTCGATCACGGGCGGTGTGGTCCCGTCGTCGGGCCGCGGGAGCCGGGTTCCCAAGGCGGCGAGCGGGGCACCCATGCAAAGGGCCTCGAACTCGCTGGTGGCGAAGTTGTTGGTGGCCTGGCCTATGGTCATATGCGCCTGCGCCATGATCCGGTGGAAGTCATCCTGCGGCATCCGTTCCAGCAGGGTCACGCCGTTCTGCCGCGCAGCTTCGGCGCCGGGACCCCAGTTCAGGCCCAGGATTTCTGCGCGGTTTCCGACGGCGACGCTGAGCTTGCGTGCCAGCTCCAGCTGCCGCTCCACGCCCTTGTCGTCATCCCAGCGTGAGACGAAAAGAATGGAGGGCCGCCCGCCGGGATGCCACGAGGGCAGCGCCGCGGCATCCACGAGGGCCGGAAGGAACTCGGCGTCGGGCCGGGCCCGGAGGGCGTTCTCTGCGGTGTCGTTATTGGCGAAGAAAACGTGGGCCGCCCCGTCGATCGCCTGCTGGATCTCGCCGTGGAACTGCGGGTCCGCCCACTGCTTCCGGATATCGGTCCCATGCAGGGTGAGGGCGTACGGCCGGCGCGGCATGCCCCGCTCCCGGAGCAGCCGTGCGCTCGTTCCGTAGTGGACATGCACGACGTCGGCTGCACGGAGCCGGAGCGCCCGACGCACGACGAACGGAACGAACCTCGCCCTGGCAAGGAGCGGGTTCCCCGGAGCAGCGGTCATGGGCCGGACCTGCTCCGGCGGCATGTAAGACCACTCGATGCCGGCCCTCGCCGCGGCCCGCACCATGTTGCGGGCCACGAAGGCACAGTCGTTGAACTGAAGAACCCTGGGTTCGGACCTCAAGAATTTCCCTTCGCGTGGCTCGTTATGGTTGGTCGGTTCTCAGGCACGTGCCAACGCCGCCGTGTAGGCGCGGTCGAACAGTTCGCCCACGGCCTCCGGTGAGAACCTCTCCCGGATGGGACGGGCGATGTCCTCGGCGGGAACGTCCTTAAACGCATCCCTGGCGTCCAGCACCGCCCGTCCCAGTGCTTCCGGCGTCACATCCTCCACCAGCCTGCTGTTGGCAGCATCCGCGTAGTCGCTGAAGCCTCCCACCCGCGTGGCAACCACGGCGCGGCCGGCAGCAAGTGCTTCGGCCGCCGACGTGAAGAAGTTCTCCTGGGCCGTCGGAAGGAAGAAGAGGTCGGCTGCCGACAGATGCCGGGCCACCTCGGCAGGCAGAACCGAGCCAGCCAGCGTGACGTGGTCTCGCAATCCGAGTTCCGCAACACGGGACTCAACCGCGGCCCGCAGCGGCCCGTCCCCCACCCAGGTCAGATGGGCTTCCGTGCCGTGGTCCCTAAGCCAGGCGATGGTGTCCACCGCTTCCAGCGGCCGCTTCCTGGCAACCAGTCCCCCGACGGCGGCCAGCCGGAGCGGCTTCCCGAATGATGCAGGGACGACGGCGCCCCGCCCCTTGACCACGCACGGCACCACGGCCGCGGCGGCAGGCCGCGCAAACCGCTGCATCTCCGTGGCCAGCTGTGCGGTAACTCCGGTGACCACATGGGGCAGCCGCAGAACCGCCCGGACTCCGGCCAGCTTTTCCCACAGGGGTGAAACACTCGCCGGGTTGACCACGCCGTTCCAGTGCTCCGTGTGCACCCAGGCCCGTCCCCGGCCGGCAAGGGTCCGGGCGGCCCAAGGCAGCATCGTGACGAGGATGGAGGAGAACGCCATGGTGTGGACGGTGTCGGCCCAGGCCATTTCCCGCGCCAGCGTCCGCGCCGTCTGCACGAGCGTGAAGGGGCGTTTGGGGTCGGCAGCAATACGCCGCACCGGCGTTCCCTCCCACAGGCCCGACGACTTCCCCGGCATGCTGAGCGCGGTTCCAAGCCGCACATGGACCACCCGCACATCGTGTCCCCGGCCGCGGATCGCCTCCACATGTTCGGCGTTGAAAGGCGCCTCGGTGGGGTTTTCGTCATGGGGGTACCACGTGGCAACTACCAGGATCTTCATGTGTTCCTTTGGCGTGTCTGGAAATTTAAGCGGGCGCTACACGAGGGCCGAGGCGCTCATGAACCGGAAGGGGGCTTCGGGATGCAGCACCCTGGTGATGTCGCGGGGCACCCAGGTCTGCGGGCTGGTAAAGCGGCGCCGGGCCTGGGCCAGTGACTTCATCACTTCCACGTCCGATTCCTCGCGTGCGACGGCGTCGAGCAGTTTTCTGTCTGCCAGCGAGAGCGGACGGGCAGCGTGCGGCGCCCCGAACAGCAGCTTCCGCAGCTCCTGGGCCATCTCCCCCGCGTCCTCCTTGCCCCATGTCCCGGCCTCGGCCCGCAGCAGCACATGCCCGAAGACGTGCACGCGGATGATCTTGGTGACGATCGCTTCCCTGGCGCGCTGCGGAAGCCCAGCAAACCACTCGGACAGCACGAGGTCGGTGGCAAAGGCCAGGTCCTCCGCGACCGGCCGCGGGGTGTGGGTCACCCGGACGGCTGCATCGGCGTGCACGAGGTAGCGCGGCAGGCCCCGGCCGTAGCTGATCTTCGCGCCGGAGAACCACAGCTTCGCAGAGAAGGACTGGTCCTCCCCCGTGGCGTAGCGCGGCGGGAACGTGAGGCCGAGTTGCCGCACGAGTGAGAGTCCCAGAAGGCCCAGTGGCGCGGTCCGGTAGGTGAGGCGGTCCGCCACCGGATCCAGGTGGCCGCGGCGGGTACGCCGGACCACCGGGGTGCGGATCGGGCCGCCCCCGGCGTGGGCCATGGGGGCGATCAGGACGTCGGATCCGTCGCGTTCGGCAGCGTCCACCCACTGCGCCAGGGCGCCGGGTTCGATGGAATCATCGCTGCCCATAATGGCCACCCAGGTGCCGGTGGCTTCGGCAATACCGTGGTTGAAGGGTCCTGCCGGGCTTTTGATGCCGTCCACGTAGTGCAGGAAGCGGACCAGCTCCCGGTGCCCGGGAGCCACGCGGTCCCGGATCGGTTCCACGTCCGTGTTGTGGCAGACAACGTTGATCCGCAGGCGCCGCGGCGCTCCGGCTTCCGCGGCCAGGCCGCCCTCCAGCAGGGACGCAACAGCGCGCCCCACCGGCCGGTCCGGGGTGTGCACGGCAATCACCACGTCGAGCAGCACGGAATCCTGTGTTTTGTTGTCCACCCAGTAAGGTTATCGCGGGTCCAATGAAACCTTGCCGAGGAGCACGCACACCCCCATGAGCCAGAGCATCGAAGTGGTCATTCCCGTCCATGATGAACAACGACCCTTCAAACGCGCTGTGGGCTCTGCCCTGGAACAGCGCGCCGAGCTGTCCCGGCTGGGTGTTGAACTCCGGGTGACAGTGGTACTGCACAACCTGGGTACCGCCGGCGGGGAGGTCGGCAAGGGTTCTTCAGCCGGCTCTGGGTCTGCGGCCGGCTCTGGGTTCGACGGCGTCACCTGGCTGACGTGCGACGACGGCGTCCGGTCCCCCGCGGGACCCCGGAACCGTGCGCTGGACGAAAGCACGGCAACGTTTCTGAGCTTCCTTGACTCGGATGACCATCTGGAACCCGGGTCGCTGGCCGCGTGGTGGAAGGCAGCCCAGCCGAACAGCGCTTCCGCGGTCATCGCACCGCTGCGCACTCCGGAGGGAACCATCCTGCCGGCCCCCCGCATCCGGCCCTCGAAGCCGGCCGTCCTGGATCCCCTCAAGGACGGGCTGGCCTACCGGAGCGTGCCGTACGGCCTGCTCCGCCGATCAGTGCTCAAAGACATCGGTTTCCGGTACGCCGAGGGGCTGCGGACCGGCGAGGACATCGAAGCCACCCTCAAGCTCTGGTTCCGCTCCGGCCCCGTCTGCTACCCCTACGGTGCACCCGCCTATCACCAGACCGACGATTCCGGCGCCGGCCGCGTCACCAGCTCCATCAGCAACCTGGCAGACGAATTCAGGTGGCTGGAACGGCTGCTCGAGTCTGATTGGCTGCAGCAAGCCCAGGTCGCCGAGCGGCGCGCCGTGGTACTGAAGGTCCTGCGCGTCCACGGCATCGGCGCCCTGCTCCGCCGCGCCGGCGCGTCCGGAGTCCCGGACGGTGCCCTGTGGAACGAGGCGGAACGCGCCTATTGGTCGGATATCTCCTCGCGGCTGTACGCCTTTGCCGGCGGCACCCTGCCGGAACTGAGCCGCCGGGACGCGGAACTGACGCAGGCAGCCGCCGCGGCGGGCGATGTTCAGTCGCTGCGCACCGCCGTCGAACGCCACCGGACCGCGGGCCGCCTGGGCGACCTTGTCCCGGCGAGCCCGGCGGCGATCCTGTCCCGGGACTCGGTGCTGCGGCATTACCTGACGGAACGGCTGCGCACCCGGGCCGGCGTCTTTTCCCGGTCCTGATGGTGCGCAGGCCGCCCCCGGGCGGAAATCTGCGCGGCCTGCAACTAAACTGGAACCCATGCGAATTCTCAGCGTCGTTGGCGCACGTCCCCAGTTTGTGAAACTTGCGCCGATTGCGGCGGCCATGGAGGGCCAGGCAGAACACCTGATCGCCCACACGGGCCAGCACTATGACGAGCTCATGAGCGATGTGTTCTTCCGCGACCTCGGTATCCCCGCCCCCGACTTCAACCTTGGCGTGGGTTCAGGCAAGCACGGAGCCCAGACCGGTGCCATGCTGCACGGTCTGGAAGAAATCCTGGAACAGTCTGCCCCTGATTGCGTCCTCGTTTACGGTGACACCAACTCCACCCTCGCCGCGGCCATCGCCGCCATCAAGATGCACATCCCCGTTGCGCACCTCGAGGCCGGACTGCGGTCCTTCAACCGCCGGATGCCCGAAGAGCACAACCGTGTCCTGACCGACCACAGCGCCGACCTCCTGCTTGCCCCCACTGAGGTTGCCGTCAAGCACCTCGCCACCGAGGGCCTCGCCGAGAGGACCGTCCTGGTGGGCGACGTCATGACGGACGTCCTTTTCAAGGTCCGCGACATGCTCGACGGCGGCGACCAGCCACTGCCGGTCGACGCGGCTCCGGGCGAATATTACGTCTGCACCATCCACCGTCCGGACAACACCGACTCCCCGGAGCGCCTGGCCGCCATCGTCGGTTCCCTGGCCAGCCTCGAGAAGCCGGTTTTCCTGCTGGCCCATCCCCGGCTCGTCAACCTTGCCGCCAAGCACGGCATTGAGCTGGAGCAGGGTGCTGTGCGCGTTGCGTCGCCCCTCGCCTACCCGCAGCTGGTCCACGCCGTCCGGAACAGCGCTGGCGTCATCACCGACTCCGGCGGACTGCAGAAGGAAGCTTTCCTGCTCCGGACCCCCTGCACGACGATCCGCCCCGAAACCGAATGGGTGGAGACCGTGGAACTCGGCTGGAACGTGCTGGTGAGCAAGGACCTGAGCATCCTGGCCGACACGGTACAGCGGCCGGCACCGGCGGCAACGGATGCCACTCCCTATGGCGACGGCCACGCCGCGGAACGTACCGTGACAGCGCTGATTCAGGCCTTCGGAAGCTGACACAAATCGCTTAACAGCAGAGACCTCCGGAACAGGCGTCCACAGGACGCCCCTTCCGGAGGTCTTTTGCTTGTGGCGTTGCCGCTAGCCGCAGGCCACCACTTTGAACAGCTTGGCGTTGCCTTGCTGGTCCACGAGCTGCACTGCTCCCGAGGACGCGAGATTCTGCAGGCCCGGATACGTCCTGCTCTCCGGGTGGTTCAGGAGATACTGAGTGCCGAAGTCGAGCGCATAGGACACTTTGGTTTCCCGGACGGCGTCACACACTGCGGGTGAGGTGTCTGCCTTGGCGAGCGATTCCGCCACGACCCGCATGCTCTTGCTCTCCCGCTGGCCCATGTGGAATTCCAGTACTTTACGGTCCGCGAAAGCATAGGCAAGCGCCCCGCCGTTCCACGGGTTCACCGCGATGACCGCGTCCTCCGGAACTTCCGAACCGAGGCGGGCCAACAGGGCGTACTCGTCGGAGGAGACAATCGAGTCCTTTGTGTCCCGTTCGAAGAAGTACTGGCTGGACGCAACGTATCCGCGGACCGGACCTGTCTGGGTGGCCCAGCCAAGGGCGAGGCAGGCCGCGAGGATTCCGGCGAAGCCGGCAACGCCGCTCAGCCGCATCCCGGCCCGCGGCACCTTGAGCGCCAGGACTCCGGCGGCTGCCTTGGCGGTGTCCGCCAAGGCCAGAACGCCCAGTGCTGCCAGCACCACGGCGAAGATCGGAAGGTAAGCCGCAAGCCGGTACGTGTCCTGGTACCAGGTGCCCGTGAAGAACGCACGGGCCCAGCCGGCCGCAAATCCGGCGTCGACAACGTAAAGGAACCCTGCGACCAGGTAGCAACCCAGCAACCAGAGCTGTGTGCGCCGGCGGATAATCCGGGCCACGCCAATCAGGGCCAGCACCGAGATGAGGAGTGTGGCGTCCGTTTTCATGGGGCCGTTCGCAATCACTTCGCCGATAGCGCCGGCCACGGTCTGGTGCGGGGTCCAGCCGTTGTACGGCGCCGGACGAAGCTTCTGCCACGCAACCACAACGGCAACCGCACCCGCCACCGAGGCCAGGGCCACCAGGGCAAATTTCCGTGCTGACGCCTTGGTACGGATCATCTCCCTGACGTAGAGGAAGAGCCGGGCCAGGACCACCGGAATGCTGAAGGCGAGAAGCGCGTTGACAGCGCTCATGTGGGACAAGGCCAGTCCGGGAACTGCCACCAGCAGGACAAGCCACGCCCGCAGCGGAGGTTCACGCAGCGTCGGGGACAGCCGGCAGACGAAAATTACCGCGGCGACGCCGGCGGGCAATGCGCTGACGGAGAGCAGGTTGGGGAACAGCGGACCCCACACCAGCAGCAGGTAGGGGAAGGCAAGGAAGCCGGCCGACATGACCCCTGCTGCCATAAGGCCGACCGGACGCGGGCCTATGACAACGCGGGTCAGGAACACCACGGAAATCGGCCAGATGACCGCCGAGGCAACGAGATTGATGACGTTCACTGACACAGGAACGGAAGCGCCGGTCAGCTGGGAGACGAGGGCGGCCAGTGAGTGCCACACGGCAGGGTACACGGAGGACAGGCCTCCGGTACCGCCGGCCATGCTGCCGAGGTTCAGGGTGGAGGCGTTGCCTGTGTCCAGAATGAAGCGGACGGCGTTCAGGTGAAAGACGTTGTCATAGCGCTGGGAGATGTTGTCCGGTTCACCGATGAGCTGGATGACCCGTCGGGCGATCAGCAGCGCACCGACGGCAACGCCGATGGCACCGGCGGCAAGGGTCGGCCAGCCGTCGCCCTGCTGAACCGCCTGCCGCACTGCCGTGGCCTCCTGTCGCTGCCACGGCCGCCGCGTCACAGCCCACGCTGCCGCGGACGCCAAGGCGGCCGTCACGAGCACGACGCCGATTCCCCACTCCACATGGACGAACGGTGCCAGCACGGCGCCAACGCCCGCGACGGACAGGGACAGCACGGGCGCGAGGCCCAACAGGCTGGTGCGCCGGAACCCGAGAGACCAGGCAAGCGCAGCACCGGGAAGGAGCACCACGGCCACAGCCGCTAGCAGGGCCGGCAGCGAAGTCAGCCAGGACAAATTTCCTCCAAGAGTGAATATGGGTCGGGCCGCGTTCGACAGGACCGTTGCAGCGGTAAAGGTTACGGCAGCAGTTGAAGCCTACGGCAGTACGGGGAAAGCTTTCCGGTCGGGCCCGCTAGTTGCCGCGGAGCCGGCTGATCACGTCGGCAACCGGGCCGTCCATGATGACCCGCCCGTGTTCCAGAAGCACCCCGCGTTCGCAGACTCTGGCCACCAGGTCGAGGTCATGGCTCACCACCACCAGGGTCTTGCCTGCCGCCGCGAGTTCCTGGATCTTGGCAAGGCATTTCTTCTGGAAGGGCTCGTCACCCACGGCCAGGATTTCATCGACGAGGAAGACGTCGGGGTCCGTGTGGACTGCCACCGAGAACGCCAGCCGGAGGTACATTCCCGACGAATAGAACTTGACCTCGGTGTCGATGAACTCGCCGATCTCGGCAAATTCGACGATGGAGTCGAACTTGTCCTTGATCTGGGCCTCGGTCATCCCGAGGATCGCGCCATTAAGGAAGACGTTGTCACGCCCCGAAAGGTCAGGGTGGAACCCGGCGCCGACTTCGATCAGGCCGGCGACGCGTCCGCCGGTGCGGACAGTGCCGGAATCGGGAAGCATGACGCCGGAGATGTGCTTGAGCAGCGTTGACTTCCCGGAGCCGTTCAGTCCCAGGAGTGCCACCGTCTCGCCATGTTCGACATCGATGGACAGGTCCCGGAGGGCATGGAACTTCTTCGACAGATCGCCTTTGCGGCCGCGCAGGAGCCAGACGAGGGCTTCCTTGAGTGACCGGGTGTGCCGCAGGACGAACTGCTTGTTGATGTTGCGGATTTCAATTGCGGTGGTCAAGACTCACAGCTCCTGTGCGAAGCGGCCCTCGAGCCGGCGGAAAGTCCACTGGCCGAGGAAAAGGATGGCCAGCGAGACGAGCAGCCCCACGGGAACCCATACCGTGACCAGGTTGGGCGGGGTTCCCTCTGCCCCTGCCGTGGTGGGCAGCCAGAAGGCATGGTGGAAACACTCCACCGCGATCGTGATCGGGTTAAGCTGATAAACCGCGAACCAGGCTTCACCTGCCTTGTCCAGCACCATCCGCCAGGAGTACAGCACCGGAGCAACCCAGGTGGCGATCAGCAGGATCAGGTCAACCAGGTTCTCCGAATCACGGAAGTACACGTTGACGGACCCAAAAAAGAGGCCAAGACCGGTGGCCAGCAGCGCAATCATGACGAAACCGGCGACGGCGGTGACCGCCTCCAGCGGGCCGGGGCGCCAGCCGCTGAACAGGCAGGCCACCACAAGGACAAACAGCTGCGGAAAGAAATGGACCGCCGAGACCCACACCGAAGAAACCGGAAACAATTCCCTCGGCAGGTAGATCTTGTTGATCAGCCCGCTGTTGTTGACGATCGACCGCGTCGCCGTGCTCAGCGACTCCGTGAAGAAGTTCACCAGGATGATCCCGGAAAACAGGTAGACCGCGTAGTTGGGCAGTCCTCCCCTGTTGGTCGGGCTCTGCTCCAGTCCCAGGAATACGCCGAGGGCAATGTAGAAGGCGACGAACTGGACCCCGGGCTTGACGTAGGTCCACAGCAGTCCCAGGACCGAGCCCCGGTACCTGATTCTGAGCTCCTTGCGGACAAGCAGCTTCAGCAGGAACCGGGAACGGAACACGTCAACGAGCCCGTTCCCGGTTCCCGGCGCCACCAGCGCCCGGCCGGAGTCCTGCTGCGTCGGCGAGGTGCGTCCGTTTGTCACTGACCGGGCTTCTGCTGTTCAGCGTCGGAGCCGGAGTTGGCCGCGAAGGTCTTGCGCCAGGCTTCCGGGGATGTGAAGTTGGGCAGTTCCTTCTTGTAGGACGCGGAGAGCTCGTCCCAACGGGCCAGCACGCGTGTGTGCAGGGCAAGGCTGCGCAGCAACTCCTTGCGGAAGCGGACGTTGTCCCGGCGGTACCAGGAGGCGCCTGTACCGTCGGACGCCGACACCAATGCTGAATCCAGGTGCGAAAGACGCCACCAGCGCGCATCCGCGGCCGGCACAACTGCCTCGGGGTGCTGTGCTGAGGCCGGGTCCACGGGGCGGAGCTGGCGGATCGCTCCGGACAGTGCGCCGGAGACGGTCTGCGCAAAGTTCTTGGGCCGGGTCGGAACCATGCCGAACTTGGGCAGGTGCAGCCGCTTGACGGCGGGGAACTCAGTGATGTCCTTGCTGACCTGGGCGTCCGGGAATTCCGAGCGGACCTTGCGGATCTCGGGGAGCTTGCCGCCGATGGTCTGGTGCAGGTGCGACGGCCCGTCGAGCAGGTCCTTGAGCGCACGGTTCCTCAGCTCTACTGCCGAGTACTGGAGTGAAAGCAGGTGCCTGACGTCCTGCAGGAAGCTCTCGATGGGAAGCCGGCCGCCCTTTTCGTACTGCGAGTACAGCAGCGCCGCCACCCAGCGGTTCCGCTGGTGGAAGTAGGCCTGCCAGTCGATGGTGTCGTCTTTCTCGGTCCAGGGCATGTGCCACACCGCTGCACCGGGCAGGCTCACGGTGGTGTACCCGTTGGCCTTGGCGCGGATGCCGTATTCGACGTCGTCCCACTTGATGAAGACTGGCAGCGCGAGACCGATTTCCTTGATGATCGACGTCGGGATCAGGCACATCCACCAGCCGTTGTAGTCGACGTCGATCCGGCGGTGCATCCAGGGGGTGGTGCGCAGGTTGCTCGCGGCAAAGTCATGGGCAATCTGCCCCTCGCCGATCGGCTGGTACTGGAAACGGTACTCATTGATGCCCTCGCCGAAGTTGTGGATCACCGACCGTTCAAACAGGTTGAACATGTGGCCGCCCACAATTGTGGCGCTACGGGTGAAGTCGGCGAAGTTGACGGCCCGGAGGACACCCTCGGTCTCCACGACGACGTCATCGTCCAGGAGCATGACGTATTTGCTTTCGCCGCCTTCGACGGCCTCGTGCATGCCACGGGCGAAGCCGCCGGAACCACCGAGGTTTCCTTGCTCGATGAGCTTGAACTTGTCGCCGAGAACGGCGGCGGCTTCCTCGAAGCCGGGCTCGTCCCGGACCTTCTGGTTGCCCTGGTCGGTCACGATGAGTCGGTCCATGACCGCGAGCAGGTCCTCGGACTCGGCAAACGTGCGCAGGTGCTTGACGCAGTAGTCCGGCCGGTTGAACGTGGTCACGGCAATGGACAGTGATCCGGGGGTGAATCCCTCGGGCTGCGGAACGGACCAGTCGGCCTGCTTGAGCGTCACGTCCTTGCCGTGGGCGACGAGGTCGAACCAATACCAGCCGCCGTCGGCGAACGTGGTTAGCGTCAGGTCGCAGGTGGCCGTGGTGCCGCCCGTGACGTGCAGGCTCTGGACGCGGTTGGAGCTGCCGCGGGGACTGGACTTGTAGACGATGACCGTCGCCTCGGCATCCACCTCGATGCTCAGCCTTACCTGCTGGACGTCGGTGTGGGCGCGCCAGTAGCTGGCGGGGAAGGCGTTGAAGTACGTTCCGAAGGAAACGCGGCGGTGTGCGGGGAGCGCCAGCTCGCGGCGGCCAAGGATAAAGTCCGAACGCATCTCACTGCGCTGGGATACCACCGGCGAGGCTGCGCCGCGTTTGCTGCCGGACTCCTGCGATTCCACCACGCGGCGGGCGGCGTCGAAGTCGACGTACAGCGGGAGGGTGTCGGTATCGCCGTCGACCGGGAAAACAACGCGGTGGACTGTCTTCCACACGGTCCCGTCAGTGCCCGGTTCGGTTCCCTGCCGGAACTCCGTCGCTACGCTCATGCGTCTACTCCTCCGCTTTCCAGCTTCGCACCGCCGCTGAAGTGCGGCTTGATCTTGTTGTCGAACATGCTCAGTGCCGATCCGATGGCCATGTGCATGTCGAGGTACTTGTAGGTTCCCAGCCGGCCGCCGAATAGCACGGATTCCTCGCCGCGGGCCAGGTCTCGGTAGGCCAGGAGCTTCTCGCGGTCCACCGCGGTGTTAACCGGGTAGTAGGGCTCGTCGCCCTTCTCGGCAAAGCGGGAGAACTCCCGCATGATGACCGTGGCGTCCTTTGTGTAATCCCGCTCGGGGTGGAAATGGCGGAACTCGTGGATCCGGGTGAACGGGACGTCCTCGTCCGGGTAGTTCATCACCGAGCAGCCCTGGAAGTCCTCGATCGGGAGCACTTCTTCCTCAAGATCGATGGTGCGCCAGGACAGGTCGCCTTCGGCGTAGTCGAAGTAACGGTCCACGGGGCCGGTGTAGATGACCGGCACCTGGCCGCGTACAGCGTCCCGGCCGAATTCGCCGCCGTCGAAGAAATCGGTGTTGAGGTGGACCTCAATGTTCGGATGGTCGGCCATCCGCTCGATCCACGCCGTGTAGCCGTCAACCGGCAGACCCTCATACGTGTCGTTGAAGTACCGGTTGTCGTAGTTGTAGCGGACCGGAAGCCGGGAAATGATTTCCGCAGGCAGGTCCTTGGGGTCGGTCTGCCACTGCTTGCCCGTGTAGTACTTGATGAACGCCTCGTAGAGGGGCCGGCCGATCAGCTGGATACCTTTGTCGTTCAGATTCTGCGGATCGGTGCCTGCGAGTTCGCCGGCCTGCTCCTGGATGAGGGCACGTGCCTCGCCGGGTCCCATGGAGGACCGGAAAAACTGGTTGATGGTGCCCAGGTTGATGGGCATGGAGTACACCTCGCCCTTGTGGCTGGTGTAGACCTTGTGCTGGTAGCTGGTGAACGCGGTGAAGCGGTTCACGTACTCCCAGACGCGCTCGTTGGAGGTGTGGAAGAGGTGGGCGCCATACCGGTGGACCTCGATGCCGGTCTTGGCCTCATTTTCGCTGTACGCGTTGCCGCCGATGTGGTGGCGGCGGTCCAGGACGGCAACCTTCAGCCCCAGCTCCGTGGCGGCGCGTTCCGCGATGGTCAGGCCAAAAAAACCCGAACCGACTACGACGAGATCAGCGTTCACAACTCTCCTGTGTGTTTTGGTGGCAGGGTTCAGCAGCCCTATCTGCCGGGTCTAGACTACCCGAAGTTAAAAAGCGTCCCGCATTCCGGGGCGGCCGCCGTATGCCGGCCCAACGATGCCGAATGCGGTTTCACCGGCGGCGAAGGAGGCCTTACTGGCTCTGGTCTGACGCCGCAAACTGTGCCCTCGACGGAACGGTGGCCAGCACTTCAGCAGCGGCATGCTGTCCTGACGTTGCCAGCGAGGCATTCTGCAGCACCCAGCCGGCCCTGGCATCCCGGCCCTCCGCGTTGCCGCCGGACTTTTCAGCGGCCGCCATACGGCACATGGCGCCGGCGACGCTGTCCACGTCGTAGCTGGCCGCTTCCCCGAGCCCGTTGCCGGAGACGAGCGCCGCACCCTCCCCCGTTCCGGCGAAGACCACGGGCGTCCCGCAGCCGGCGGCGGCATAGATCTTGGTGGGCTTGGCAAAGTCGTAGCCCTGGCCCGGTTTGATGCTGACCAGGGCTGCCGATGCCCCCCGGATCCAGCGGGCCGCATCGGCGGGGGGAATGACTCCGCCGAACGTCACACGGCCAGGCGCTGTTTTCTCCGCAAGCTCCCTGAGGTGGGGCTCGTCGGCACCCTGGCCGAAGAAACGGATGCTGGCGCCGGGGTGCTGGGCGAGCACGGCAGGCAGCGCACGGATGAAGATGTCGGCACCCTGCCACTCGGACATGGTTCCGGTGTACACGAAGTACGGTCCGTCGGACCCGGCGGTCTCGCCCTCGGGTCCGAACACCGAGGTATCGATACCGTTGCCGACGACGGTGACGCGGTTTTGTGGGACGCCGAACTGCTCGACTTTGCGGCCCACGGCATCCGAGATGGCGATGACCCTGGCTGCCCTGCGCAGCGCAAACCCTTCGGCGGCCCGCATCACGCGGATGACGACGCCGGGCACATCCGTGGCGGACAAAGCCTCAGTCCAGATGTCGGCCGCGTAGTACACAAAAGGCCTGCGCCGCAGGGCCGATGTCAGCGCCACGACGACCCCGGTGGTGGGCGGCGGCTCCGACACGACCACGTCGGCCCGCGAAAACAGGAGCCGGAAAAAGGCGGGCACGTCAAAGCTCATGTACTGCACATAGCCGCGTACATTGCCCCCGGCGTCCCGGAGCACGGGCCACCGGGAGACCTTGTACCGCGGCTTGAACGCCGGCGATCCCTTGGGCGGCCTGGTGGTGACGACGCTAACGTCGGCGCCGCTGGCCGCCAGACCGTCCACGAGGGCTTTGAGCCTGAACGAGGCCGCTCCCACTTCCGGGGTGAAGAGCCGTGTTGCCACGGTGACCCTGACAGGGCGGTTTTCACTCACGAAGCAGCAATCTTCACGATCTGCCGGTTAATGGCGGACTCCAGCACGGCTTCGGCCACGCGGAGCGTGTCCAGGCCTTCGCGCATGGTGACGACGTCGCTGCGCAGCCCGAGGACGGCATCGCGGAATGCTTCGTGTTCGGTCCGCAGCGGTTCCGGCTTGGCGATGGCGAGCCGGGTGACGTTTCCTTCGGAAACGCCACGGAACGCGGCCATGGACTCCCATTCGGTGGCGACAGTGCCGTTCTCGAAGAACGTCAGGTCTGCCGTGATGGTGTCAGCCACGAAGGCGCCCTTTTCACCGGTGACGATCGTGAGGCGTTCCTTCATGGGGGAGAGCCAGTTGACCAGGTGGTTGGTGATGACGCCGTTGCCCAGCTGTCCTGTCGCGGCGACCATGTCCTCGTGCGGGCGGCCGCTGCGGGTGGTGGTGCGGGCGAAGATCGACTCAAAGCGGCTCTGCGCCAGCCATGCGGTCAGGTCGATGTCGTGCGTGCCGAGGTCCTTGACCACGCCGACGTCGGCGATCCGGGCCGGGAAGGGGCCCTGGCGCCGGGTGGCGATCTGGTAGACCTCGCCCAGCTCGCCGGCTTCGATCCGCTTGCGCAGCGACTGCAGTGCCGGGTTGAACCGTTCGATGTGGCCCACGGCGCCGACCAGCCCCTTGGCTTCGAAGGCGTCCACGAGGCGCTGTCCGGCCTCCGCGCTGGAGGCGATCGGCTTCTCCACGAGGGTGTGGACGCCGGCCTCGGCCAGTGCGAGTCCGACTTCTTCGTGCAGGCCGGTGGGGACGGCCACCACTGCCATGTCGATGCCGGCGGCGATGAGCTCTTCCACGGACGACAGGACATCCAGCTGGCCGGCAACGCCGTGCGGGTCGCCGAAGGAGTCCGCGACGGCCACCAGGTCGACGCCGTCGAGCTCCCGCACCACGCGCGCGTGGTGGCGGCCCATCATGCCCAGGCCAATAAGGCCGACGCGCAGGTTAGCCATCAGGCACCTGCCTGGACGAGCTTGTTGACCGCGGTGACGATGCGGTCCAGGTCGTTCTGGCTCAGGGACGGGTGCACCGGCAGGGAGAGGACTTCCTTGGCAGCGGTTTCCGTGTTCGGCAGGTCCTCGGTGCGGTTGAACGAGGGCAGCCGGTGGTTCGGAACCGGGTAGTACACGCCGGTGCCGATGTTGTATTCCTCGCGGAGCGCCTTGGCCAGTCCGTCGCGGTCCTCCGGCACACGGATCGTGTACTGGTGGTAGACGTGCGAGGCGCCCGCGGCGACGTTGGGTGTGCCGACGCCCTGGAGGTTGGCGGTCAGGAAGGCCGCGTTCTGCTGGCGCTGTTCGGTCCAGCCGAGGACCTTCTTGAGCTGGACCCGGCCGATGGAGGCGTGCAGGTCGGTCATCCGGGCGTTGAAGCCCACGAGCTCGTTTTCGTACTGCTTTTCCATGCCCTGGTTCCGCAGCAGGCGCAGGTTCCGCTCCACACCGGCGTCGGGGGTGGAGACCATGCCGCCTTCGCCGGAGGTCATGTTCTTCGTGGGGTACAGGCTGAACATGGCGAATTTGCCGAACGTTCCGACCTTCTGGCCGTTGAAGCTGGCACCGTGGGCCTGGGCGGCGTCCTCGTACAGGTCGATCCCGCGCTCTGCGGCGAGCTTCCCGAGACCCTCGACGTTGAACGGGTGGCCGTACAGGTGCACGGGCATGATGCCCTTGGTCTTGTCCGTGATCAGCGAGGCGACGTGGTCCACATCCAGGGTGTAGTGGTCCAGTTCGATGTCGGCAAACACGGGGGTGGCCCCGGTCAGCGCCACGGAGTTGCCGGTGGCGGCGAAGGTGAACGAGGGAACGATGACTTCATCGCCCGCTCCGACGCCGGCGGCCAGGAGCCCGAGGTGCAGTCCCGAGGTGCCCGAGTTCACGGCCACGGAGGAGCGGCCGTCGAGGAGCACCTCGGAGAATTCCTTCTCGAATTCGGCGACCTGCTGGCCCTGGGCCAGCATTCCGGTGGCCAGAACGGCGTCGACGGCGGCCCGCTCGTCGTCGCCGATGATCGGCTTCGCCGCGGGGATAAAGTCGTAGCTCATGCGTTCTCCTCAGACTCTTTCAGGGAATTTCCGTCTTCAATGTATTTGGCGCCGGTGGCGGGGCAGACCCAGAAGCCGCCCTCCTGGCGCAGCGGCTCGCCGGCCTTGCCCACCCAGCCAAGGCGGCGGGCAGGGACACCGGCCATCAGGGCAAAAGCCGGCACATCCTTGGTGACGACGGCGCCGGCGGCAACCGTTGCCCACCGCCCGACCGTCAGCGGGGCAACGCACACGGCGCGGGCTCCGATGGAGGCGCCGTCCTCGATGGTCACGCCCACCGGCGTCCAGTCGTGGGCGCTCTTGAGGGAGCCGTCGGGGCTGACCGACCGCGGGTAGGTGTCGTTGGTCAGCACCACGGCCGGACCGATGAAGACACCCTTGCCGAGCTTGGCCGGCTCGTACACCAGGGCATAATTCTGGATCTTGGTGTTCTCGCCGATCTGCACGCCGGTGCCGACGTAGGCGCCGCGTCCGACGATGCAGTTCGCGCCGAGGTTCGCCTGTTCGCGCACCTGGGCCAGGTGCCAGATCTTCGTTCCGTCGCCGAGGATCGCCTGGTCCGAAACGTCGGCGCTCGGAGCAATGGTCGTCGTCATACTTTGGTTCCTCTCAGAAGTGCCGTTGCGGCCGGGCCGCAGCGGCAAAGGCTGCCGCGAAGCGCTCTTATGCCTTGCCGATAACGCGGTAAACGACGCCGTCCCACTGGTCCGCGGAGCTCACCCGGCGGCCGTCAATGAAGGCCCTGATGCCGGGCAGGTCGGCCGGGGACAGCGTGCGGTATTCGGCGTGGTCGGCCTGGACAACGGCCGCGTCAACCGGTTCGCCAACGTGGTACGCGGTGAAGCCGAGCTTCTCAAGTTCGGCGTCCGTGTAGAGCGGATCGTGGACCGTCACCACAGCGCCGCGCTTCTCGAGGCTGGAAACGGCGTCGAAGACACCGGAGAAGGCGGTCTCCTTCACACCGCCGCGGTAGGCGGCGCCCAGCACCACCACGCGGGCATCGGTGAGGTCGCCGTATGCGCCTTCAAGGAGGCCCACCGTGTAGTCCGGCATGTCCGCGTTGGCGGCACGGGCAGCCCGGACCACCGTCGCTTCGGGGTCGTTCCAGAGGTACAGCCGCGGATAGACCGGGATGCAGTGGCCGCCGACGGCGATGCCCGGCTGGTGGATGTGGCTGTACGGCTGCGAGTTGGAGGCCTCGATGACCTGGTAGATGTCAATGCCCGCGGTTCCGGCGAACCGGGCGAACTGGTTGGCCAGCCCGATATTCACGTCGCGGTACGTGGTCTCGGCCAGCTTGGCCAGCTCGGACGCTTCCGCGGATCCCAGGTCCCACACACCGTTCGGCCGGCGAAGGTCAGCACGCTCGTCGAAGTCCAGCACGGCTTCGTAGAACTCAACGGCCTTGGCTGCGCCCGCCTCGGACAGGCCGCCCACCAGCTTGGGGTACTTGCGCAGATCCTCGAACACCCGTCCGGTCAGCACGCGTTCCGGGGAGAAGACGAGGTGGAAGTCCTGGCCTTCAACCAGCCCGGAGCCTGCCTCCAGCGCGGGCTTCCAGCGCGTACGCGTGGTTCCCACAGGCAGGGTTGTCTCATAGGACACCAGGGTGCCCGGGGTCAGGTGCTTTGCCAGCTCGGCGGTTGCGCCGTCCATCCAGCCGAAATCAGGCTTGGCGTCGGCGTCCACGAACAGCGGGACAACCAGCACGACGGCGTCGGCGCCGGGAACAGCCTCGGCATAGTCCGTGGTGGCGCGCAGCTTGCCCGCCGGCACCAGTTCGGAAAGCTTTTCCTGCAGGTGGGCCTCGCCCGGAAACGGCTCGGTCCCCGCGTTGATAAGCTCCACGACCTGCTGGTTGACGTCGACGCCGACGACGTCATGGCCCTTGGAAGCAAACTGGACAGCCAGCGGCAGCCCGATTTTTCCCAACGCAATTACAGCAATCTTCACGAGTCAGAAGCCTTTTCTCTCAGGACTGGCAGGCGGCAGCCACGCTGCCACACCCGGTTTTGCTTAACACTATCCGCTGACCGGACCTTACGCCGATTCCGCGACCTCGTCGGCGTAGCCGGACTCTGCAGCCCGAAGAAGCGTGCGGGGTTTTCCACATGGACAAATTCACCGCAGCCATTCCGGCCGCGCCGACACTAGCGTGGTGCCCAGCTTTTCCCGAAGAACGGAGGTCGCCGGTGCAGCTGCAATGCACTCTGGTCCGTGCCCCCGGCGCCGTTTCCGCCGGGTCCGGTTCCCCGGCCGGGCCGATCGAGCTGACGGTGGCGGCCCCGGACGGCTGCCCGGGCACAGACCTGGAGGCAGAGCTTTCGCGCCGTTTCCAGACCCGCTGGCTGACTGTAGCCGGCCTGCCGCTCCGAGGGCTGACCCTCGGCAGGGCGCCCCTGGTCAACGGGGCCGTCCTGGTGGACGGCCACTCCGAAGGCCCTGGTTCGGGGCCGGGACCTGCCGGCGGACTTCCCGCCGCCGTGCTCCTGGCGGTGGACAGCGGCCCCGCCGCAGGTTCTGTCCTTCCGCTGCGCCGGGGAAGCTACCGGATCGGGCGGACCAACGCCGAGCTGACCGTTCCGGATGCCGATCTTTCCCGCGAGCACGCCAGAATTGAGGTTTCGGATACAGCCCTGACCCTTGTGGATCTTGGCAGCATCAACGGAACCGAGGTCGACGGCAAACGGGTGTCAAAAACGTCCGTCGCGATCGGTTCCCGCATCCGCTGCGGCAATTCCCTCATGTCAGTTGTGCTGGCTGCGCCGTCGGACGCACGGGACGCTGACCTAAGGTCTGCCGGCAGCCCCGTGGCGGAGCCGCTGACCGTGGCACGCCCGGCCGCGCTGGCGGGCCGGTCCGTGCTGGTTCTCGGGGCCGTTCTCCCTGTGATCATGGGTGTGGGACTGGCGCTGGTGACGGGGTCGTGGGTGTTTCTGGCCTTCACGGCGGTATCGGCAGTGACTCTCCTGGTGCCCGTGTTCTCGGGTGCCCGGCAGCGGCGTGAACTCAGATCGGCAGTCGCGGCTGCGGCTGCGCAGGATCTGGATCGACGACGCCGGTCCGCACCGTCCGCTGCTGACCTTGCCCTGGGCGTTGAGGTTGGCGGAGCGGGCCCTGCCGACACCGGAGGGAAGAGCGAACGGGATCCGTCGGAGTACGCGGAAGATCCGGTGCCGATGCCTGTGCCCGGCGTCTGGCTCAGACTCGGCCTGGCTGATCAGCTGGCCAACATACGCCTGGAGCCGGACCAGCCGGGCTTCAAACCCCCTCGGCTCGGGGCGGTGCCGCTGCTCCTTGATCCGGGCCTCGCGGTCGTTTCGGTCCGGGGGCCGGAATCAGAGGTTCACGGGCTGGCCCACTCGTTCCTCATGCAGCTCACCGCGTACCCGTTGGCCAGGGGTACCCGGATCGCGATTCACGGACCGGTTTCCGTCCTGCCGCTCGCAGCGCGATTCCTGCCAGGCGTCTCACTCCACTCAAGCGTCCCTGACGCCACGGCGGCCCTGACGGACACGTCCGGCGGGAAGGGCGTGTCCCGTATCCTGCTGCTGTTCGGCGGCTCAGCAGACGGCATCCCCGAAGACGGCCTCATCGCAACCGCCCGGGGGCTGGGCTGGCGGGTGGTCCATTTCCCGGGCCGGGGACACCAGCCAGCGGAAGCCGATATCGAGCTCGGCGAGCGCGGGGCAATGCTTCGGGTGGGCGATTCATGTCACCGCTTCGTTGCAGACCTCGTGCCGCCCGGCGTTTTCGAGCGCTACTGCAGGGCGTACCGGCAGTCCCTCCCTGACGTGTCGGCCGGCGGCCAATCCGTGCCTGCACGCTGCGGGCTTGGCGATCTCCTTGACCAGTCAGCCGCCGCTACGGCTAGGCGCTGGGCGGCAGGCAGGCTGACGCCAGGACTCGCCATCCCCCTTGGCCGCGCAGCCCGGGGCGTACGCGTCCTCGATCTTGAGGCAGATGGCCCGCACGTCCTTGTTGCGGGCACCACAGGTTCCGGGAAATCGGAGTTGCTTCGCACCATTACCGCAGGGCTCGCTCTGTGCTATCCACCGGACCGCGTCAATGTCCTCTTCTTTGACTTCAAGGGCGGGTCGGGACTCAGTCCGCTGACTGACATCCCGCACTGCGTCGGCATGCTGACGGACCTTGCCGGCAGCCAGCTGGAGCGCACGATTGTGTCGCTGCGGGCAGAAGTCCGCAGGCGTGAGCAGCTGCTGGCCGCCGCCAATGCCCCGGATCTGGCCGCCTATCGCCTGTCCCCGGCCGGCGGGCCGCCGCTCCCGCAGCTGATCATCATCATTGATGAGTTCCGAATGCTCGTCGAGGACGCTCCTGAGACCCTGACCGAGCTGATGAGGGTTGCGGCCATTGGCCGGTCGCTGGGCATCCACCTGATCATGGCGACGCAGCGCCCGCAGGGAGCTCTCACGGCGGACATCCGGGCGAACGTCACAACGAGCATTGCCCTGCGTGTGCAGTCCGCGAACGAATCAGCCGATGTGATCGGCACCAAGGCGGCCTCGGCAATACCCGTCAACCGGCCGGGCCGCGCCTACCTGGCCAGGGGCGCCGAGGCTGCCGAGGAGTTCCAGTCGGCGTCAGTTGCCGCCACCGATGACGACTCCGCCTCCTGCCGGGTCAGGGTGCTGGAGACCACCGTGGCGCTCGCAATGCCGCCTTCCGTCAAGGGCATCATCCCTCCGCCGGAATCCCCGTCGGACGGTGCCAGGCCGGTGGTGGAGCTGGCTGCCTCCCTGTGGGCCGCGATGGACGGTGCCGCGGTCCGCCGTCCGGTGGCTCCGCCGTTGCCGGACGTGCTGGCCAGTCCCGCTGACGTGGCCGCACTCACCGCAGATGGCACAGTCCCGGGAACGGCCGGCGACTGGGCTGTCTGGCTGGGCCTGCTGGACCTGCCCGAGGAGCAGCGGCTTGCCGCGCTCACCTGGCGGCCGGGAGCCGATGGGCATCTGGCCCTGATCGGTGCGGGATGCGGTGATGCCGCCCACGCCATGTCAACAGCAATGCAGCAGCTCCTGTCCCATCCCACGGAATGCCACCTCTATGTCCTCGATGCGGACGGGACAATGCCAGGCCTGGCAGGCGCGCACCGCACCGGATCTTTTGTCAACCTCCACGACCTCCGCCGCGGTGTGCGCGTCCTGGAGCGTCTGGCGGCTGAAATGTCCCAGCGGCTCAGCCGGCTCCCGGCAGCCTCCGGTCCGCCGCTGGTGCTGGTCATTTCAGGCTGGGGCTCCTGGCTGTCGGCCCTGCGCTCCGGCCCGCTGACCCGCGCCGAAGACCATGTCCAGGACATCGTCCGGGACGGCCGCCCGGCCGGCATCACTGTCGTGATCTCCGGCGACCGTGAACTCGTGACGTCGCGCTTCTTCCCAGCCATTCCTAACCGCGTCTATTGCCCGCGGGGAGCCAGCGCCGAGAGCAGGCTGGCCTGGCCCAAGATGCCCCACCTTCCTCCGGTTCCGGGCCGCGCCGTCGCATCCGGCGCCTTCTCGGCCGGGCGCCAGGCGGTCTGTCAGCTCTACGCCCCGCGAACTGGACGTGCCGGCCGCGGAAGGGTCATGGCTCCCGGTGCAGCCATGCAGGGGCCGGTGCGGTTCAAGCCCTTCCGCGTGGATCCCCTTCCGGCGCAGCTCTCTGCTGCAGACGTACTGTCCCGCATGCCCGGAACCGAACCAGAACCAGCCATCCGGGCGTCAGACGCCCGCGCTGCACACGCACCTGTGCACGGATCAGATTCCGAAGCAGCTATGTCGGTGCGTGCAGCCGCCCGGCGCCTGGTCGTCGGCATGGGCGGGGACGAACCCGCCCCTGCCGGCGTGCGCCTGCCAAGAGGGGCTGTCCTTGCAGTGCTGGGCAGCGCCGGTTCGGGCAAGTCATCGTTCCTGGCATCCCTGCCAGCGCTCAACCCGCTGGTGTCCGGGTGGTTGCACCCCGGCCGGGAGCCCAGTCCGGCCGACTTTTGGTCAGATGCGCACCGCGATGCGGTGGAGGGACGCCTGCCGAGGGACGCCGTACTCCTTGTCGACGATGCCGACATGCTGCCTGCCACCTCCCACCAGCACCTGGTGGAGCTAAACACCCGCGGCTGGGCGGTAATTTTTTCAGCCGCGTTCAGCCAGTCACTGATGCAGCGTGTCCCGCTGGCGCTGGCAGCCCGCAGTGGCGGCAGGGGCATCCTCATTGCGCCCCGCAGTCCCCTTGACGGCGACATCTTTGGACTGCGGATTGAGCTGGATTCCCATCCCCCGCCGGGACGAGCCCTGCTCGTGGCGGACGGCACCGCAATGGCTGTTCAGCTGGCGGTGGCCGAAGATGTCAGGAGGCTCTAGAGTGCCGGCGGATCGGAAGCCGCGCGGGAGGCAAAGTGAATGACGCGTTTGTCGAACAGCAGGACGATGGCGGTGGCCGCCGGGATCAGCATCGCGGCGCCGGCCACCGGGAGTCCGCCAGTGAGTGTGGGGAAGCCAATGGTCAGCACGAACAGCTGAGCCACCAGTGCACCTGCCCGCGGCCAGCGGAAGCCCCGGAACAGGAACACGGCAACGGCAAACAGCCACGATGCAAAGGCCAGCAGGAGGCCAAGCGTGAAAACGGCACCCCAAAAGGACATCACAGGCGCCCCGCTGGCCAGCTGGAATCCGTACCAGGCTGCCGCAGCCAGCAGAGCCGTGGCCTCGGAGGCCACAATCCCGGAGATCACGGCGACGGCACGGGGACGGACGGGGCTCGAAGGCCTTGTTCCGGCTGAGCCCCGGTCCTCCGGCAATCCACTGGCTCCGGCGTCAGAGAGCGGTCCGGACGGGTCTTTTGGGGGTCTTGACACACTGGCACACTACCCGACATAGTCGACACACGGCTGGGTAGCCCGCCGATGTGATGCATCGCTCACGTTTCTTGGGGATTTCGTGGCCCACTACCCCTTGTTTACACAGCGTTAACATGAAACGCTTGATCCAGATGACCAAGGGGGCCCCGCAGGGCCCCTTTCCTATGTAAGCCCTAGTGAATATTTTCACAAAGGGTATTGACTTCCCAGGAATGGAGTGACTGATCAGCATGGATTGGCGTAACCGCGCGGCCTGCCTCGACAAGGACCCGGAGCTGTTTTTCCCCGTGGGCAACACTGGCCCGGCGCTTTTGCAGATCGAAGAAGCCAAGAGCGTCTGCCGCCGGTGCCCGGTCGTTGACACCTGCCTGCAGTGGGCGCTGGAGTCCGGACAGGATGCCGGCGTGTGGGGCGGCATGAGCGAGGACGAGCGCCGTGCACTGAAGCGCCGGGCCGCCAGGGCCCGCCGCGCTTCCTGACCCGGCACCAAAGTCTAGGCCGACAAGGCAATAGACCCACAGCAGTAAACGCAGCAGAGCCAAAGGCGACGGCCGCGGACCATTGGTCAGCGGCCGTCGCCTTTTTTGTATTAGCGGTTTGCCAGGCTCAGCACAATCTGCACCGCAGTGCCGCCGCCCTCGCGGGGCTGCCACTGGATGGTGCCTCCGAGTTCGCTCGTGACCAGCGTCCGGACAATCTGAAGCCCGAGGCCCTCCACATGCGGCGTCTCCGGCAGGCCAACGCCGTCGTCCGCCACGGTGACGGTGAGCAGTTCCTCGTCGTCGTCGCCTGCCGAGCGGTCGGCAAGCAGCCACACCGTGCCCGTACGTCCCTCCAGCCCGTGCTCAACAGCGTTGGTGACGAGCTCGTTGATCACCAGTGCCAGCGGCGTCGCGAAGTCGCTGGGAAGCTCACCGAACAACCCTGACCGCTGCGTCCGCACCTGTTGCGACGGTGAAGCCACTTCTGCGGAAAGCCGGAACTGGCGTCCGATGAGTTCATCAAAGTTAACACTCTGCGTCAGCCCCTGCGAGAGCGTCTCGTGCACGAGGGCAATTGTTGCCACGCGGCGCATGGCCTGTTCCAGCCCCTGCTTTGCCTCGTCGCTGACCATTCGGCGGGACTGCATGCGCAGCAGCGCGGCAACAGTCTGCAGATTGTTCTTGACCCGGTGGTGGATTTCACGGATGGTGGCATCCTTCGTGACCAGCTCCATCTCGCGGCGCCGCAGTTCGGACACGTCACGGCAGAGGACCAGTGCACCGAAGCGCTGCTGCTCGTCCCGGAGCGGGATGGCGCGCAGCGACAGACTTACGCCGCGGGACTCAATCTCACTGCGCCACGGCATCCGCCCGGTGACAACGAGCGGCAGCGTCTCGTCCACCATGCGGCGGTCCTTCAGCAGGCCGGCCGTGACCTCGGCCAGCGAGCGCCCCTCAAGTGATTCGCCGTCGCCGAGGCGCCGGAACGCCGAGACCCCGTTCGGGCTCGCGTACTGCACGATCCCCTCGGCGTCCAGGCGGATTAAGCCGTCGCCAACGCGCGGGGCGCCGCGGCGGGAGCCAGTAGGCGAAGCGAAGTCCGGCCAGAGCCCCAGTGTGCCCATGCGCAGCAGGTCATAGGCACACTGGCGGTAGGTCAGCTCCAGCCTGGACGGCATCCGTGAGCTGGAAAGATCCATGTGGGAGGTGACCACGGCCAGCGTCCGGCCGTTCCTGACCATCGGAACGGCTTCAACCCGCAGTGCCATGTCGCTGCTCCAGTTCGTCTCACTGGAACGCTCGATAGTTCGGCTCTCCCACGCCTTGTCCACCAGCGGCTGCAGATCCGACCGGATGCCCTCCCCGACGAAGTCCGCGTGGAACACCGTATGTGTCGTGGAGGGCCTGACGTGTGCCAGGGCAACGTAGCCGTGCTCCGGATGGGGGAACCACAGGGCCAGGTCGGCAAACGCGAGATCGGCCACCATCTGCCAGTCGCCCACCAGAAGGTGCAGCCACTCGGCATCCCCCGGCCCGAAATCAGCGTGCTCCCTGATGGGGTCCGTAAAGATTGCCACTGCACCTCCAGTTTTTCGACGGCGGGACCGGTGTCCTAGCGTCGGACGATTGACCTCAAGAGCCTCAATGCTACCGAGAGCGAGGCCATGTCGTCCGCTTCGAGGGCGTTGACCTCATCGAACATGCTCTTCGCGCGCCCCAAATGTTCCGCATTCAGCTGCTCCCAGGCCCTGAGCCTGTCCTCCGCCGGCAACCCCTCGTCGGTCGAGTCCAGGACCGCCGTCGTCATGTCTGAGACAGTCGAGTAGAGGTCATCGCGCAGCGCGGCGCGGGCCAGGGCCTGCCAGCGGTCCTTCCTCGGCAGGGAGCTGATCCGTTCCAGGAGGGAGTCCACGTGGAACCGGTTGAACACGGTGTAGTAGACGTGGGCGATGTCTTCCACCGGTTCCTTGCGGCTGTGCGCGATTTTCGCGATGTCCAGCAACACGAAGCTCTCGAACAGCTCGGCCCACCGGTGGCCCAGGTCCTCGGGAAGGCCCCACGACCGCGCCTTCTCAAGCCAGGAGGCAACCCGCTCGCGGTCGTCGCCGCGCAGGTAGTCCAGCAGCCGGGCCCGCATGGGTTCCATCGGCGGCTGGAACTCGGCGACGATGTCGGCGATGGGCCGTGACGCGCTGCCCTGGGCCAGGACCCAGCGCACCGAACGGTCCAGCAGCCGCCGGATATCGAGGTGGACGGTGCTCCAGTGCTCGGTGGGGAACGATGCGGGCAGGTCGTTCAGTTCGGACACCATGACGTCAAGTTCGTAGATTTCCCGCAACGCTACGAACGCCTTGGCCACAGCCACCTCGCTCGCAGAGGTCTCTTCCATGGTCCGGAAGGCAAAGGTGATGCCGCCAAGGTTGATCATGTCGTTGGCCACGACCGTTGCGATGATTTCCCGGCGCAGCGGATGGGTGTCCAGATCGGCGTCGAATTTCTCCCGGAGCTGCACCGGGAAATACTGCCGAAGCGTCTCACGGAACCAGGGGTCATCAGCCAGGTCGCTGTCGCGCAGGGCCGTCGCCAGTTCGATCTTGGCGTAGGCGGCCAGCACGGACAGTTCGGGTGACGTGAGGCCCTGCCCCTGTTCCAGCCGTTCACGCAGGACAGCGGTGGAGGGCAGCGCCTCCAAGTCGCGGTTCAAGTCCGCCGTCTTCTCCAGCCAGTCCATCAGCCGCTCGTAGCTCGGGCTCCATTCCGCGACTTTCTGGCGGTCGTTCAGGAGCAGGATGTTCTGGTCGATGTTGTCTTCCAGGACCAGCCGCCCCACTTCGTCGGTCATGGCCGCAAGGAAGTCCGAGCGCTCGGCGGCGTCGAACTTGCCGGCTGCCACCATCCGGTCCACGAAGATCTTGATGTTGACCTCGTGGTCGGAGCAGTCGACGCCGGCGGAGTTGTCGATGGCATCGGTGTTCAGGATGACCCCCTGCAGCGCCGCCTCGATCCGGCCCCGCTGTGTCATGCCGAGGTTTCCGCCCTCCCCGACCACCTTGACGCGGAGGTCGCGGCCGTCCACCCGGATGGCGTCGTTGGACTTGTCGCCCACCATGGCGTGCGTCTCGGAACTGGCCTTCACGTAGGTTCCGATGCCGCCGTTGTAAAGCAGGTCGGCGGGTGCGAGCAGGATGGCGCGCAGGAGTTCGGGCGGGCTGAGCTGCGTCGTGTCCTCGGGCAGGCCCAATGCGGACCTGACCTGGGCCGAGACCGGGATCGACTTGGCCTGCCGGGGGTAGACCCCGCCGCCTTCACTGATCAGGCGCTTGTCGTAGTCATCCCAGGACGACCGGGGCAGCTCAAACAGCCGCTGCCGCTCCCTGTAGGAGGTTGCCTCGTCCGGGTTCGGATCGAGGAAAATGTGCCGGTGGTCGAACGCGGCGAGCAGCCGGATGTGCTTGGACAGGAGCATGCCGTTGCCGAAGACGTCCCCGGACATGTCGCCGACGCCGACCACGGTGAAGGGCTCGGACTGGGTGTCCAGGTCCAGCTCGCTGAAGTGCCGCTTGACCGATTCCCAGGCACCCCGGGCGGTGATGCCCATGGCCTTGTGGTCGTATCCCACCGAACCGCCCGAGGCGAAGGCGTCGCCCAGCCAGAATCCGTAGTCCGCGGCCAATCCGTTGGCAATGTCAGAGAAGGATGCCGTGCCCTTGTCCGCGGCGACCACCAGGTAGGAGTCGTCGCCGTCGTGCCGTACAACGTCCGACGGCGGGACGAGCCGTTCGCCGTCGGCTTCCGTAACGAGGTTGTCCGTGATGTCCAGCAGTCCGCGGATAAACGTCTTGTAGCTTTCGATGCCCTCCGCCATCCAGGCCGACCTGTCCTTGGCGGGATCCGGCAGCCGCTTGGCGAAGAATCCGCCTTTTGCCCCGGTAGGAACGATCACGGCATTCTTGACCGTTTGCGCCTTGACCAGACCCAGGATCTCCGTGCGGAAGTCTTCCCGCCGGTCCGACCAGCGGAGCCCGCCGCGGGCCACCTTGCCGAAGCGCAGGTGGACGCCCTCGACCCGGGGAGAGTAGACCCAGATTTCGAACATGGGCCGTGGGAAGGGCAGCCCTTCGATGGCTGAGGGGTTGAGCTTGAAGCTCAGGTGCGGCTTGTCCTGGTAGAAGTTGGTGCGCAGCGTTGATTCGATCAGGTTCGTGAACGTCCGGAGCACGCGGTCCGCATCCAGCGTCGCCACCGCTTCGATCGACGACGACAGCTCGGCGCGGACTTTTTCCTGCCGTTCGATCCGCTCCAGCTCGGTCAGGGCCGGATCGAAGCGTGCCTCAAACAGGGCACTGAGGCCGCGGGTGACGTCAGGGTTGCTCAGCAGCGTGTCCGCCATGAATTCGAAGGAGTTGGTGTTTCCCATTTGCCGCATGTACTTCGCGTAGGCCCGCAGCACAATGATCTGCCGCCACGTCATGCCCTCGCGAAGCACCAGCCGGTCAAAACTGTCGGATTCGACGGCACCGGAAACGGCCGCGCCGAAGGAATCCGCCAGCAGCCGGCCCGTGGACACCGGGTCCACGCCGGCGGGGTACTTCAGTCCGAGGTCGTACAGGAAGAAGTCCCGGCGGTCGGCGGTCTCGATCTCGAACGGCCGCTCGTCCAGCACCTCCAGCCCCAGGTTGTGGAAGTAGGGAAGGATCTGGCTCAGGCTCTTCGGCTCCAGCATGTACAGCTTGACCCTGGCGTCCTCCTCAAGGGTGGCGCCGGCGCCTTCGGGAAGATAGACATGGACTCCGGGCCGTTCCTGCCGGGCGCCAATGAGGCGTTCGGCTTCGGCCCCGTACTGTTCAAACCGGGCGATGTCCTCGAGGGCATCCTCGATTTCGTAGTCCACGCGGTAGGTCGCGGGGAAGGCCTCGGCCCAAATGGCTGCCAGTTCATTGGCCCCGTTGTCGGCGCTCCGCTCTCGGAGTACCTCGGCGATCCCTTCACTCCAGGACCGTGCGGCACGGACGAGCCGCTTTTCCAACGCATCGGTGTTGACGTGGCTGACGTCCGCGCCCTTGGGCAGGCGGATTCGGAAGAACAGCCGGGCGAGCGCCGATTCCGTCATCCTCGCCTCATAGTCAATGGACTCGGCGTGGAACGTCTCGCGGAGTTCCTGCTCGATCCTCAGCCTGACATTGGTGGTGTACCGGTCGCGAGGGAGGTAGACGACGGCGGACATGAACCGCCCGTAGATATCCGGCCGGAGGAAGAGCCGGGTCCGGCGCCGTTCCTGCAGCCGCTGGATTCCCGTTGCCGTTGCGGCAAGGTCAGGAATTTCGATCTGGAAGAGCTCGTCACGGGGGTATGTTTCCAGGATGCCCAGCAGGTCCTTCCCGGAATGCGAATCCGGCGGAAAACCCGCGCCGCGCAGCACAGCCTCGACCTTTTCCCGGACAATCGGAATATTGCGCACGGAATCGGTGTAGGCGCTGGTGGCAAACAGTCCGATGAAACGCTGTTCACCGTTGACGTTTCCGGCAGCATCAAAGCTCTTCACGCCGACGTAGTCCAGGTACGCAGGCCGGTGCACCGTTGACCGGGAATTCGCCTTGGTGATGACCAGCGCACGCTTTTCACGGGCCTTGCGCCTGCCCGCATCGGTGAGATGCTGCACCTGATGGGTATCGTGGTGCGCCCGCAGCAGACCCAGGCCGCTGTCCTCGCGCAACTCCAGGACATCCTCGCCCCCTTCGTTGACCAGGTCATATTCCCGGTAGCCGAGGAACGTGAAGTTGCCCTCGTCCAGCCAGCGAAGCAAATCCTGGGCCTGGCGCAGCTCTGCGATTTGGGTGGGATGCGCTACCTTATCCAGGTCCTGGGCGATCTGCAGTGCCTTGTTGCGCATTTTCGGCCAGTCTTCGACTGCGGCCCTGACGTCTCCGAGGACCCGCTCCAGCCCTTCCTGCAGCTGCTCAGCGGCTTCGTCACTGGCGCGGCCGATCTCGACGGCAATCCAGGACTCCATGTGGGACGCGTTGTCGCCGTGGGCAATCAGGTGGGACAGGACTGGCAGCGCCGCGGTGTCGCCGCTGGAAATGCCGATGCTGGACGGGACCCTGTCCACCTTGACGAGTTCGTTGGTTTTGCGGTTGCGTGTGACCACGAACATGGGGTGCTGCACGAGGTGGATGGCCGAATTCTGCCGCACCAGTTCGGCGTTGACTGAATCCACCAGGAAAGGCATGTCGTCGGTGACGATGTAGACAACGCTGCGGTCGCCCTCAGGAACGATGGAGATGTTGGCGCTGCCCGGCCGGCGTTCAAAACCCACTGCGCGGTGGGTTTCGGCCCGGGCCATCAACAGCTCGTGCGGGTAAGCACGTGCGTCCTCCTCCGCCAGATGCTCGTAGTAGTCCGCAAAGAAGCCTTCCTCGGCTCCGATTGAACGGGACTGATCCTCCACGCTGGACCCAGACGACATCGACACACGCCTCCATCACACAGTTTGCGGCTGCTTCCTTGCAGCCCTCACCGTGAGCCTAGTCCGTCAGCCTGCGCCTTGCTGTGGATGAGAATACAGAGGATCTGCGTTTTTGCTGGACAGATGCACAAACCAATTCGGCGATCGCCGACCGAAGCCGGGATTCCGGGGCCGATTCCAGCAATAACGACCCTGACAGCAGCGCGGCATCCGTTGCGCCCGGGTCCCACGGGAGGAAGGCCCTGATGCCCGCCGACGGGCCGAACCGCTCCCACGCCTCGCGGAGCTGGCGTTCCGGAGAACGGCCCACAGCCGAGGCCCGCACCTTGTTGAGCACCACCTCGGGGCTAACCCCCGGCAGTGATGCTTCGAGTTCCGCCAGACCCCTGACCAGGCGGGGAACACCAATGGGATCCGCCGAGCCAACGGCGATCACGGTCTCGGCCAGCTCAAGGCTCCTGAGAGTTGCGGCGTTGCGCCGCGGTGCCATGGTGTCGAAGCTCAGCTCCTCGTCGGCCTCAAGGCAAAAGCCGGCGTCGACCACGATGACGTCCGCGACTTCCCGTGCCCGGTCCAGAACAAGCGCCAGCGCGGGCGCGCGCAGCTCGGTCCAGCGGTCGGCCCGGGTTATGCCGGTCAGAACCCGGAAAGTTCCTGCCGTGGCAGTAACCGGTACGGCAACTCGGAGCAGTGCTTCCCGATCCAGGAGGCCCTGGTCGGCCAGCCGGCACGCTTGTGCCAGGCCCGCCGCTTCGTCGAGGAGCCCGAGGACGCCGGCAACGCTGGCCCCATAGCTGTCGGCGTCGACCAGCAGGACAGACTTGCCTTGCGCGGCCAGCTCCCCTGCGATGTTGACGGCAACCAGGGTTCTGCCGGGTGCACCGGACGGCCCCCACACCGCCAGGAGCCTGCCTGTTCCGGCAACTGCCGGCTGCGGTTCAGCGTCGACAGCCTCCGGACGCAGGGCTGCGCCCGCATCCGCGAAACCCGTGCTGTAACCGGGTCCGGCGCCAGGGTTCAGTCCTGACGAAACCGAACCCGCATGCCTGCTGACGGCCTCGGCAATACTCTCCGCCAGCGCTGTGGACTCAACGGTGGAGGGCGCCGCAGTGACTCCGATGCCGCGAAGCCTCAACCGCTCCTCGGGGCTGTCTGTCAGCGCAATGATGACTACGCCCACGGCGGCGAGCCTGTCCACCAGCGAGGCAGTCAGGTCCGGACTTCCCTCGGCAACAACGGCCGCCCGGGCCAGCCCGCTTTGGCAAGCGGCCAGCAGTTCTGCGAGCTCCGCGCAGCGCCGGACCACTGTGACAGGACCGTGCAGCCGCTCCAGTCCGCCAACCAGGTCTTCCTGCGACTCGCCGACGATGACAACCGGGATGCTCACTTGGCGGCCCCGCCGGGATTCCACACCACGGAGATTTTGGCCTCGTTTGCCTGCGCGCCAAGGAGCGAGGCCATCTGCCCGTCCCCCACCAGGACCATCAGGACCGTGGATTTCGAAGCACCCAGGGCGCTGGATCCTTCAGAGACCTCCGCGATTTCCGCGCCCGGGAGCAGCAGCTTGGGCTCCGCAAATCCGTTCCGGGCGTCAGGCAGGGAGACCCAGACGTCGACCCGGGTGCCTGCCACCGCCTGCTCAGGCAGGGCCTCCTGAACCGTGACGGCCACGGGCTTTCGGTCCAGAGCGTCGACACTGCCCAGGCTTTCACGGGGAACCAACTGGTCCTTGGCGATCCGCTGGACGGCCACCTGGCCTTCGGGAATACCTGACTCGGCCGTGACATAGTGCGCTTCGACGTCGCCCAGGCGCACCTTGACCCGGCTGATGTTTTCCGGCGTGAGTTTCTGGCCGACGGCAATTGACTCACGGGCGGCAAATACCTCTGTGGTGCGGTCCGCGCCGCCGACGAGAGCAACGACTCCGACGACTGAGGCGAGGACAAGGAGGACACCCACCAGAAGCCTCGGGTCCTTCCAGGAAGGCTTCTTCAGCCGGGCTCCGGTGGCCGCCGTGCTTGCACTCATGCGTACTGCTCCCCCTTGACGCGCGGGCGCTTCAATCGCGCCGGTCATGATCATTGTTACGGCATGCCTGCTCATTCGGAAGGGATTCAGGCAAACAACATCAAACTGTGGATAACGGCATCATCCGCGCCCAACGGTGGCACAATTGGACTATGCCCCGATTTCTAACGCTTGCAGATGTAGCCGAGCAGCTTCAGATCAATGCGCCGGCCGCGTATGCCCTCGTCCGAAGCGGCGAACTGAAGGCAATCCAGGTGGGTGGCCGCGGCCAGTGGCGTGTCGAGGAGAAGATGCTTGAGCAGTACATCGAAGAGCGTTATGCCGAGGCAAGCCGCATGATTCAAGAAGCCAAGTCCAAGTCCGTTTGAGCACGGGGGCCGTTTGAGCGCGGGCGGCTTCCGGGCCGGACCGTGGATTCCCTGCCCGGGCCGTCAGAGTTCCCCGCCGCGCCTTGAGCGCAGGGCACCCAGCGCCTGAAACGGGACCGTCGCCACATCGGCAACCCGCCCGGCCCTGCGCGCTTCGCCGGGCAGTGTCATAGCGAGGTCAAAGAAGTCCCGCCCCACCCTGTCAATCACGCCCGGGAGCTGAACATCCGGTGACCGGCCTGCCAGCAGGACGGTGAGTTCAGCCCTGTCCCGCGCCAGACCCCGCAGCGCGCTGGCCAGGCCGAGTTTCCGGCGCACGGGGGATGCCTCGCCCACCGCGAACCGGCCGAGTCCGGTGTAGTGGCCGACGGCGGCATACGGAATCAGCACCTGGTGTGCCGCCTCGTCAAGGACCAGGCTTTCGGACCCCGCATGGCTGAGCGTGCCGGCAAAGACGGGTCCCCGACTCAGATGAATGCCAACGTGGCGGCCCAGGGATCCTCGCAGTCTGTCATCGAGCGCGATGGCAGCCGTGTCTGCCCGGGAGCGCTCGGCAATCTCGGACTCCAGGCACAGGACCCCGGCCTCGGCAAGCTGCAGCTCAAGATCCTGAAAAAGAGCATTCCATCGCATGGCGACAGCGTAGGCGCGCCAACGAGGGCGGTCAATTAATCCACAAACTTTTCTATCTCCATAGACAACAGCCATAAATCTGCTGCAAACTGACTCCATCAGGACCAAACACATCAAACTCGATCAAACCGCATCAAACGTATTCGTTGGGGGAAGTCATGGCGGAAGAGGTTCAGCGCCCGGTCAGGGCAGAAGCGGCGCTGGCCGTTGTCGTCCTGGCGCTCGGAGTCTTTCTGGCCTTCATCGGGGCCGGGATCGTCGATCATTGGAGGCGGTCCGCTGCACGTCAGCAGGCTTTGCTCTTCGACGACCTGCTTGGCCTGATGGCCCTCGCTGCCGGGCTCACAGTCATCGCCTGGTGGCTGCTGTCCCTGGCGACGGCCTTTGCGTCGGCACTCCTGGAACGGACCGGGCACAATGCCGCCGCCCGCGTCACGGGACGGTTCACCCCTGTTTTCATGCGCAGGCTGGCGATGGCCGCGGTGGGCCTGCAGCTTCTCGGCGCACCGCTCGCCCATGCGGATGCCATGCCTGCTGCGGCCCCTTCCTCGAGCAACGGATCGTCCCTGTCCGCGGCATGGGCGCCCTTGGCTGAGCGGCGGGAGCTACCTGCCGGCCATTCCGCGGACTCCGGCGTCATTGAAGGATCCGGCGTCCCCGCAGGACCCGTCGCGGAGGGCAGCGAACTCCAGCCTCAGTGGAAGCCGCGCGTTCCGGTGGTGGAACCTGGCCTCATCACCTCATTGCCCGCCAGGGCTACGGCTGAGCCGGACCGCCGCGAGCTACCCGTCCGGGCCGGCGACTCGCTGTGGACTATTGCCGCGCGCGAACTGGGGCCAGGTGCTTCCGAGGTGGAAATAGCGGCCCGCTGGCCGCTCTGGTACCAGGCCAACCGGAATGTCATCGGAACCGATCCCGACGTCCTTCTCCCGGGCCAACTCCTCAGCCCACCGCCGCCGTAGCGGCTCCGGCGTGCTTTCCTTCCGCGCCACCGACCCCGCGGCCGCCCCCTCGCGGCCTTCCCAAGCCAGCCTCTACCGAAGGACCGATCATGACTGCAGTAACTCCAATACGGCGTGCAGGAAGCGCTGTTCCTGGGCTCCTCCCGGCCGCGCCGGCCCGCACGGTAGCTCCCGGCCCCGGGGACGAGGCACGCGAAATATGCGCCATCACCAGGGCTACCGTCCAGGCCGCCATTGAGGTCCTGGCGGGAACGAGGCCCATCCACCAGCTGGCGCGGCGGCTGGACCAGCGCTGCCTCACAGTTCTCCAGCACCGGGCGGCCCTCACCCGGCGGGTGGCTGCCCGGGCTCCCCGGAAGATGGGGCTGCTCCACCGCAACGCATCAGTCCGCTCGGTCCGCGCCTGCGGGGTGACGCCTGACGTTTATGAGGCCAGCGCGGTGGTGATTGATGAACTGCGGGTCCGGGCAGTCGCCGTCCGGCTGGAACGCAGTAAAAACGTCTGGCGCGTGACCGCCCTGGAGATTGGCTGACGCGAAAGCAAGGAAGGGACCGGAGCACGTGCTCCGGTCCCTTCCTGTCATATCCGCTGGCTAGCGCTTTTTCTTCTTCCCGTCACGCCGCTCCTGGGAAGCGGCCTTGGCAGGGTTGCCCGAGCGGCCTGCAGCGCGGCCCTCGATCCGGGTCTCGGCTCCGCCGTCTTCCCGGGGTGCGGTGTACTGGAGCTGGGCGGGCTTCTCCGGCGCCTCAAGGCCGGCGGCACGGATCTGCGGCTCGTGGTGTTCGGTGTGGCCTCCGGCGGCATCGGCAACCACGACGTCCTCGGCCGGGGTGACTTCCACTTCGAGGTTGTAGAGGAAGCCAACGCTCTCCTCACGGATGGCCTCCATCATGGACTGGAACATCGTGAAACCTTCACGCTGGTACTCCACCAGCGGATCACGCTGGGCCATCGCACGCAGGCCGATGCCCTCCTTGAGATAGTCCATCTCGTACAGGTGCTCCTGCCACTTCCGCCCGATGACGGAGAGCACAACACGCCGCTCGAGTTCACGCATGCTCTCGGAGCCGATCGCCTCCTCGCGTGCCTGGTACACCAGCTTTGCATCAGACATGATTTCTTCCCTCAGGAACTCCACGGTGATGCGCGACTTGCCGCCGGCCTCGTCGATGACATCGTGCGGCGTCACGGTGACGGGGTAGAGCGTCTTGAGGTTGGTCCAAAGCTGGTCGAAGTCCCAGTCGTCGCCATTTCCTTCGGCGGTCGCTTCGTCGATCAGTGCGTTGATGGTGTCTTCCAGGAAGAACTGCACCTTTTCGTGGAGGTCGTCGCCTTCCAGGATCCGGCGGCGGTCGCCGTAGATGGCTTCGCGCTGGCGGTTGAGGACGTCGTCGTACTTCAGGACGTTCTTGCGCTGCTCGGCGTTCCGGCCCTCGACCTGTCCCTGGGCCGAGGCAATGGCGCGCGAGACCAGCTTGGATTCCAGCGCCACGTCGTCGGGTACGGAACTGTTCATCAGCCGCTCCGCCGCGCCGGAGTTGAACAGGCGCATCAGGTCGTCGGTCAGGGAAAGGTAGAAGCGGGATTCACCGGGGTCGCCCTGACGGCCCGAGCGGCCGCGGAGCTGGTTGTCGATGCGGCGGGATTCGTGGCGCTCAGTTCCCAGCACATACAGTCCGCCCAAGCCCAGCACTTCCTCGTGCTCGTCCTTGACGGCCTTCTTCGCGGCCTCCAGCGCCCCGGCCCAGGCGGCCTCGTACTCGTCCGAGTTTTCCTCCGGGTCAAGTCCCCGCTGTGCCAGTTCGGCGATGGCGGTGAACTCGGCGTTGCCGCCCAGCATGATGTCCGTGCCGCGGCCAGCCATGTTGGTGGCGACGGTGACCGCTCCCTTGCGTCCGGCCTGGGCCACGATGGCGGCTTCACGGGCGTGGTTCTTGGCATTGAGAACCTCGTGCCGGATCCCTTCCTTCGCCAGCAGGCGGGAGAGGTACTCGCTCTTTTCGACGCTCGTGGTGCCCACGAGGACCGGCTGGCCCTCCGCGTGGCGTTCGGCGATGTCCCGGACCACGGCCTCAAACTTCACGACCTCGTTTTTGTACACCAGGTCGGACTGGTCGATCCGCTGCATGTCGCGGTTCGTGGGGATGGCCACCACCCCGAGCTTGTAGGTGCTCATGAATTCGGCGGCTTCGGTCTCGGCCGTGCCCGTCATGCCGGAGAGCTTCTCGTACATGCGGAAGTAGTTCTGCAGCGTCACCGTGGCGAGGGTCTGGTTTTCAGCCTTGATCTCGACGCCCTCTTTGGCTTCGATCGCCTGGTGCATGCCTTCGTTGTAACGGCGGCCGGCCAGAATACGGCCGGTGTGCTCGTCAACGATCAGGACCTCGCCGTCGAGGATGACGTAGTCCTTGTCCCGCTTGAACAGTTCCTTGGCCTTGATGGCGTTGTTGAGGAAGCCGATCAGGGGCGTGTTGGCGGATTCGTAGAGGTTCTGGATGCCGAGGTAGTCCTCAACCTTTTCGATGCCGCTTTCGAGTACGCCGACGGTGCGCTTCTTCTCGTCGACTTCGTAGTCCTTCTCCGGCTGCAGGCGCAGGACAACCTTGGCAAACTCGCTGTACCAGCGGTTGGTGTCACCCTGGGCCGGGCCGGAAATGATCAGCGGCGTACGGGCCTCGTCGATGAGGATCGAGTCGACTTCATCGACGATCGCAAAGTTGTGGCCGCGCTGCACCAGTTCGGACTTGTCCCAGGCCATGTTGTCGCGGAGGTAGTCGAAACCGAATTCGTTGTTGGTGCCGTAGGTGATGTCGGCAGAATACTGCTCGCGTCGGACAGACGGGTCCTGGTTGGCAAGGATGCAGCCGCTGGTGAGACCCAGGAAGCGGTAGACGCGGCCCATAAGCTCAGACTGGTATTCGGCCAGGTAGTCGTTCACGGTGACAACGTGCACGCCATTTCCGGTGAGGGCATTGAGGTAGGCCGGAGCAGTGGCCACCAGAGTCTTGCCTTCACCGGTCTTCATTTCGGCGATGTTGCCCAGGTGCAGGGCGGCACCACCCATCAGCTGGACATCGAAGTGCCGCATGCCCAGTGTTCGCGAGGACGCCTCACGCACGGCGGCGAAGGCTTCCGGCAGCAGGTCGTCGAGCTTCTCGCCATCCTGGTGGCGCGCACGGAGCCGGTCTGTTTCTTCGCGCAGTTCCGCATCCGTAAAGGTTTGGAACGAGTCTTCAAGGGCGTTAATGGAATCAGCATAGTTCCGCAGTTGCCTCAGGAGCTTTTTGTCACCTGTGCGGAGAATTTTTTCGATTAGTGATGCCACGTGAAGTTGCTCCCAGTCTCATGCTGCCGAATTCTGGCGTGATTTAGTCTACGGGAGAGACGCATGGCACGTTGCCCCTGTTCCCTCACAGCGGATAGCCGTTGACGGCGGCCGCGACTGCCGGAGCAAGATCCCCCACCGGCAGGACGGCTACGCCGTCCAGTCCCAGCCAGCGTGCCATCAGCTCCAGCTCGGCGGCGAGTTCGACGGCGGTGTCTGCCGGAGCGTCCGGCTCGCTGAAGCACGCCTTGGCAAGCAACAGGCCCGCGGCCCGGTCTGACTTAAGGTCCACCCTGGCCACAATGCGGTCGCGGAGCAGGAACGGAAGCACATAGTAGCCAAAGCGCCGCTTGGCCACCGGGGTGTAAATCTCGATGCGGTAATGAAATCCGAAAAGCTCTTCGAGCCGGCGCCGTTCAAACACCAGCGAATCGAACGGGCTGAGCAGCGCCCTGCCGGCTGCCTGGCGCGGCAGCCGCGCCTGGGCGTGGCGGTACACCAACCGGTCCCAACCTGCCACTGTCACCGGCTCCAGGCGTCCAGCATCAACCAGGCGCTGAACCGAGGCCGCGGCCGCCTTAACCGGAGTCCTGAAATAGTCGGCGAAACACCGCACGGTCCCAATCCCGTGGGCCTGCGCCGCAGCATCGATGAGCCGGTCCATGGCGGCCGGGGGATCCGGTACTGCCTCGAGGTCATGCCCGGGCAAAACGTGGCGGGTCAGGGCATACTGCCGTTCGAACTGGTCCGTCCTTGACGCCGAGGAGACGACCCCCTCTTCAAAAAGGTGCTCCAGAACCCGTTTGACGGCGTTCCAGTTCCAGCCCCAGTTCACGTGCTTGCGGTCTTCGACATGCCCGAGCCTGGAGGTGAGTTCTGCGGCGGTCATGGGCCTGCCGTCGGCGAGCGCATCGAGGACCCGGCCGGTTACACCGGAGCGCAGCCCGGGGTCCATCCCTGCGGCCCCAACCCATTTCCGGTTCTGCCACACCACCAGGTCCAGGAAGTGTTCCGGGCGGATGTAGCTGGCTTCGTGGGCCCAGTACTCCAGCATTCGCCGCGGGTTCCTGCCTGCCATTTGCTGGAGGATGGAGCGGTCGTAGTCGCCGAGCCTGGAAAAGAACGGGAGGAAGTGGCTCCGGGCCAGAACGTTGACGGAATCGATCTGGACGAGTTGGATCCGGGCAAAGGTCCGGCCCACCGCCCGTGAGGTTACGGGGCCGGCGGGCCGTCCTTTGTCCAGTCCTTGGGCTGCCAGTGCGATCCGCCGGGCCTGCGAAAGGCTCAGCGATGCACCCATGTCAGCCCTTTCGTTGCCTGGGCTCCATCTTATGCAGTTGCGGCCGCATCGTCCGAGCGGTACGCAAGGATTTTCTCCTCATGCGTGTTCTCGCCTGGTTCGCAGTAGTGGTCCAGGGTGATAACCCCGTATGTCCAGCCGCGGCGACGGTACACGACCGACGGTGCATTCGTGGCCTTGTCCACGAAAAGGTAAAAGTCGTGACCGATAAGTTCCATGTTGTCCACGGCGTCGTCAAGGGTGAGGGACGCGGCCGGGAACACTTTGCGCCGAATCAGCACCGGCGAGTCGCCGGCGGGGATGTCGTTGTCGACGTCGTACGGCGATTTCTCAGCCGGCTCCGGAGCGGCCTGGGTGCTGTTGGTCGCTTCGACGTAGATCGGCTGGTTGGAGCTTGCGGGCTCCAGTGTTGCAGTTGCCTCGCGCACGGCCTTGGGCGTATGGCGCCCGTGGTGGACCTTCTTGCGGTCCTTGGCCCTGCGCAGCCGCTCAAGCAGCTTGTTGTAGGCGAGGTCGAACGCGGCGAACTTATCTGCGGCGCTTGCTTCGGCACGGATCACGGGGCCGCGGCCCAGGACTGTCACTTCAACCGTGAGCTGGTCACCGGTCTGCCGCGCATTTGTTTCCTTTGAAACCTTCGCGTCGACCCTCTGGACCTTGTCCCCAAGCGATTCGATCTTCGAGATCTTCTCGCCGGCATATTCGCGGAATCGGTCCGAGACCGTCAGATTTCGTCCGCTGATCATGAACTCCATGGTGCCCTCCAAATGACTTCGGTGACACGACGGCGGCACTTCCGGGGGACGATCTGATTGACAGTCGAGCCCCTTTCCGAGCCGCTATCGAAAGGTACAACTGATCTTGGTACCCATATCCGACGTTAGTTCATAGCAACAAGTTATTCATCCTTTCGGAGTTTATTTTTTTCTATGTCTCAGGGACGCCCCAGGGAGTCCCCAGGATGCCGCGACTGCGCCGGGGCCGCCGCCGCATCGGGGGCGCGGGTGGCGGCAAGGACCACGGCTCCGCACACAATTCCGCCCGCTTCGTGGATGGCCCGGGCGGCCTCCGCCAGGGTGGCGCCGGTAGTCAGGACGTCGTCGACGATGATGCACGGTCTCCCCCGCAGCGAGCGTCCGCGGGCGCCGCGCGCGGTTCGCATGGAACCGCGGACCCTTTGGGACCGCTCTCCCCTGCCAAGTCCCTTCTGCCCCCCGGACAGCCCAACCCCCTTCTGCCCTCCGGGCAAGCCAAGCCGCCCTCCGGGCAAGGCACCCCCGGCTCCGGGGTTCCGGACTTTGCGCAGCGCATCGGTGCATTCCACGTGCCGGCCGTAGAAGCTCCGCCGGACGCCGGCCAACAGCAGGTGAACGGGACTGAAACCGCGTTTCCGGTATGCGCTGCCGCTGGTTGGGACCGGAACGAGGACCACGCCGTCCGTTCCCGCATATGCTGCCGCAAGCGCGCCTGCGAGTACCTTCGACAGCACGCTTCGCAGCTGGGCCTGGCCGTGGCGCTTGAACGCCAGAATGGATTGTGAGAGCTCCTCGCGGTAGATGCCCGCTGCGACCACAGGCAGGATCACGGAGCCGTCGGTGTCCATGAGCGCGGGTGCCCCGGTTTCCGCCCGGAAGGGATGGCGGGTGAGCATCCGCAGCTTGCGCTCGCAGCCGGCACACAGTGCCAGGTCCTCCCTGCCGCAGCAGACGCATTCCACGGGCAGCGCCAGGGCCATGATGTCAGCCGTAGCCCCCGCCAGCAGGTCCCAGCCCTGCAGGAGGCGCCGCCGGTGCTCCCCGCGGTGGCGGGCGTGCCACAGCGGCTGGTCCAGGACATCGGGATCCGCCGATGTCCCCTGTCCGTCGCCTGTCCTGTGACTGCCCACGGTTCAAGGGTGCGGCGCGGGAGCCGGTGGCAAAAGGGCCGGCCGTCGCCATGTGGAAAATGCCGCACGCGGAAGGGAGCCGCACGCAGGAAAGACGAACGGTCAGCCCGGGAAGGACGGGTCCGAGGGTCCCCTCAGCTGCGCCGACCACCCGTTGCCGAGCCTCTGGAAGATGCCGTCCCTGGACTGGGCATAAATCTCCTCGGGACCGTTGCCGGCGCTGAGGGCAACCAGCCCAGGCCACGGTGCAAGCTTCTGCGGCTGGGCCGAGGTGAGGGACAGCAGTTCGGGAGTAACGTTCGCGGTGTCGTCACCCTTCATGACCACAGCTGTGGTGTCATTTACCCAGGCTCCCTGATCCGGGTTGCCGCTCGCCTGCAGCGTGATGGGCGCGGTCAGTTCCTTTGGCGTGCCGTCAGCACCCCGGATGATCCCCGTCACCTGCACCCGCGTAGTGCCGTTCTGTTCGGAGATGACCAGCGCCCGGACACCTTCCCGGGAAACCCGGAAGTCCTTAACAGTGCGGCCGGCCAGCCAGGACGGCGTCAGCGTTACGGAAGGCACCGCCGCACCCTGGGCTATTCCCGTGGGCCGGAAGGCGGTCAGCTCCGTGACGCCCTGGGCCCCCGGCCCCGCGGTCCACACCCAGTCGTGCAGGCTGAACGACGGATGTGTCAGCGTGCTGCGGGTGGTCAGGGCACGCGCGGGCTGGCCGGGAACCATCGAATACAGGGTGCTGCGGCTGCCGTTCAGGAACGCCACCGTCTGCGAGACGGGCGACTCGGCCGGCGAGCGCGGTTTCAGCGCCGCCACCGGCTGCATGTCGGGCAACGGTGACACCCTGTTGTTCTCGTACCGCACCAGCTCGTTGTTGCTGACGGCGATCTGGCGCGCGGGCACATTTCTGTTCTGGACCGGCGGCAGCACGGACCCGTTGTCCTCCACCCGGACGAGGTCCTGGTTGGCCCGCAACTCCACGTTAATGACGTCCGGCTGACTGCGGAACGTGAGGGCCAGCTGCGTCTGCATCCTGAGCCTGTCCTCGGTGGACGCATCGGTCAGCTCCTTGGCCGACAGGTCCACCTGGGCGGCGCCCGAAACGACAGGCACCGATTCCCTGGCAAGTTTCATGCCTGACGGGAACGCACTGACGACGGCGCCCTTAAGATACGGGGCAGGCCCGCCGAGCAGAGCGCTCGTCATGGATTTCACTGTCTTCTTCTTAATGAACCAACGGACATCCGGAACGGCATACGTGAAGCTGGGGTCGTAGAAATAGATCGGGTAAGCGCCGTAGATGACCTTGAAGGTCTCCTCGGGAATGGCGGTGCCGTCGGGGATCCTGGAGATGCGCCATTCGCCGTCAACCTGCACCAGGGTCACGGGAATGTTTTCCTTGGTTCCCGCCGGCATCTGGGTGGCCACGCCGTCGGAATCCACTGAGTACGCGACGTCCAGTTCGTAGTTGTAGACGCCCTCGACGCCGGTCTTCACCACGCGCCCGGAGCGGAACACCAGCGTCCGCTGGTCCGGCTTCCAGGCAACCGAGGAAGCCTGCGTCAGGTACTGCCGCGCCACGGCATAGTCGTCCTCGTACCCGCTGCCTGCCAGATAGAAGTCCTCAATGACCGCTTCGGGACTGGACCCGGTGCGTGGCGCGACGGGAAAGAACACCGGAGCGTTGGGATTTCCGGCGCTTTCGTCCGTGCTCCTTCCAACGGGGCCGGACCGCGGAATCTGGGCGCACGATGCCAGGAACAGCAGGATGACGGCCAGCAGCCCCGCAGCCAGTCCGCGGGCCGCCGGGCGCGCCCGGCTCACGAACGCTCCCCTGTGCGCGCTGCCTCCGGCGTGCCCGCCCCGGCAGCGGCAGCCGTGTCTCCTGCCGCGGAATCCTTCGGCACAGCGGTGGCGCCCGGTCCCAGGACGAGGACGCTGTGGTCGCCGGGGCTGCCCAGTCCCACGTCTGCAGGCTCAAGGGGCAGCGGCGACTTTCTGATGGTTCCTCCCTGTTTAAGCGGAAGCGTGAGCCGGAAGCTGGAGCCCGCGCCGGTGTTTCCCCAAGCCTGCAGCCAGCCGTTGTGCAGTTTGGTGTCTTCGGTGGCAATAGACAGTCCCAGCCCGCTGCCGCCCGTGGTGCGGGCGCGGGCGGGGTCGGCGCGCCAGAACCGATCGAACACCCGTGCCGCTTCGGCAGGACTCATGCCAATTCCGTGGTCCCTGACGGTGACGGCGACGGCGTCCGCATTGGAGGCGACGGAGATATTGACGGGCCGGCCTTCGCCGTGTTCGAGGGCGTTCAGAATCAGGTTCCGCAGAATCCGGTCGATGCGGCGGGAGTCCATTTCCACCACGACGCTGCCCTCCGGCGCATTCAGCAGCATCGTCGAGCCGTACTCTTCGGCGACGGGCGCCGCGCCCTCCATCACATGGGAGATGAGCTGGACGATGTCCGTCGCCTCGGCGTCGAGCATGGCGACCCCGGCGTCGAACCTGGAAATCTCCAGCAGGTCCGCCAGCAGCGACTGGAACCTCTCCACCTGGTTGTAGAGCAGCTCAGCCGACCTTTTGTTAATGGGGTCGAAGTCGTCGCGGGCGTCGTACAGCACCTCTGCGGCCATCCGGACAGTGGTCAGCGGGGTGCGGAGCTCGTGGGACACGTCGGAAACGAACCGCTGCTGCATCTGCGACAGCGTGGCCAGCTGCGTGATCTGCTCCTGCAGGCTCGCTGCCATGTGGTTGAACGACGCCCCGAGGCGTGCCACCTCGTCCTCCCCTTTGACCACCATGCGTTCCTGCAACTGGCCTGCTGCCAGCTTTTCTGACACCACGGCGGCGTGGCTGACGGGGCTCACGACGTTGCGTGTGACGTACCAGGCGATGGCGCCGATCATGAGGATCAGCGCAGCGCCGCCGGCCCACAGGACATTCTGGATTTCGTTGAGGGTCTGTTGCGCGGTGTTGAGGTCGTAGATCAGGTAGAGCTCATAAACAGTGCCGTTGAAAGTCACTTTGTTTCCCACAGCGATGCCTGGCCGGTCTTCGGTCCCCACCGGGAATTCCGTGGATGCCCAGAACTGTTCCTTGCCCGAATCCTGGACTGCTTTCCGGAGGTCCGGCGGGATGACGCTGATGGTCAATTGGTCGGATGCGCGCGACTCCACCCACCGGTTGCGGGGTTTGGTCTGCTCCGGCATCGCCTCAAACACGTAGCGGCGCTGGATCACCGAGCCCCGGCCCTCCACGGCGTTCAGGGTGTCGTAGACGAGGGTGATCACGCTGGACTGGTCGGTGACCTGGGCGCCGTCGAACGTGTCCTGCACCTGCTTGACGTTGTAACGGGTCTCGGACTCCGCCTGTGTCAGCCGTTCCTGGAACAGGTTGTTGGCGATCTGGTTGGACAGGTAAGCGCCGACGATCGCGAACGAACTGATGGACAGCAGCAGGGTGGTCAGGACGGTGCGGAACTGCAGCGACCGTCGCCACCGCCGCTGCAGGGAATGCAGCAGGTACCGGATGCCGGGAAAGATGCGGTCGACGCCGGTGCGCACCAGGCGGGCGACCCGCAGTACGACGATGAGGGCGCGGCGCCGCCAGAGCCGTGCTTGCGAAGGCAGCCGCGCGAGCCCGGCGCCGAAGGCGTCGGTGTGCTCCGGGACCGGGCGGGGACCGGGTTTACGTGAACTGTCCCGGGCATGCTCCGCCGCAGGAGCGCTACCGGGGGTTTCGGAACCGGATCCCACGGGCGCCCCGGGGGGATTCTGGCCCTGGGGTTCAGGACCCTGCTTTGTAGCCGACACCACGAACCGTCATTACAACTTCCGGGGCTTCCGGATCACGTTCAATCTTGGACCTCAGCCGCTGGACATGGACATTGACCAGCCGGGTGTCAGCCGCGTGGCGGTAACCCCAGACCTGCTCCAGGAGCAGCTCACGGGTGAAGACCTGCCAGGGCTTGCGCGCCAGGGCAACCAGGAGATCGAACTCAAGGGGGGTCAGCGAAATCCGCTCATCCCCGCGGCTCACGAGGTGGCCGGCGACGTCGATGGTGATGTCCGCGATGCGCAGCGTCTCGGGCGCCTTCTGGTCACCGGGGCGCAGGCGCGCCCGCACCCGGGCAACAAGCTCTGCCGGTTTGAAGGGCTTGGGCACATAGTCGTCGGCACCTGATTCAAGTCCCCTGACGACGTCGGAGGTGTCCGACTTGGCCGTGAGCATGACGATGGGCACGTCCGACTCGGAGCGGATCTGCCGGCACACCTCGATGCCGTCCGTTCCCGGCAGCATCAGGTCGAGGAGCACGAGATCCGGCTTTGACGAGCGAAAGACGTCCAGGGCCTGTCCGCCGTCCGCGCAGAAGACGGGCTCAAAGCCGTCGTTGCGCAGGACAATGCCGATCATTTCTGCGAGCGCCTCGTCATCATCAACCACCAGAATGCGTGCCTTCATAGTTATATATTCCCTTATTGCTGTTGCTTTGTCTTATTGATGGAGTTTTCGGCGGGGCGCGTGCCGGGGCAGCGGACAGGGCAACGGGCGGTCCTCCGCGGTCCCGACCGGCCCGGAAGCTAGGATGCCCGACGGCGGAACTATAGTCTGGAGGTGCCCGGCCGTTGGCCGGTGCGCACCTTGGGGAGGAACAGGTTGTCAGAGCAGGATCCGCAGCACGCGCAGTCCGGACATGAACCACCTGGCCACCGGCCGCCTGTTCACCGCCCGTCGGAACCCTTCCCATACGGGCAACTGCCTCCCGACCGCCTGCCACCGCAGCCCGCCACCGAAAACACCGCCCAGAACACCGGAAACAGCGACCAGAACACCGGCCAGCCCCATACGCCGTGGGCTCCACCGCAGCAGCAGCGGTGGGGCGCGCCCCCGCAATGGGGCAGCCAGCAGCCGGGCCCCTACCAGCCCGGCCCCTTTCCGCCTGGCGCCCACCAACCCTACGGGCCGCCGCACCAGTGGCGTACGGGCCCGAATCCCGGCGTTCCCGCAGGGCCGAACTCCGTTCCCTATCCCATGTACGCGGCCCCGCCGAAGCCCGGTGTGGTGCCGCTGCGGCCGCTGATGTTTGGCGAAATCATGGACGGCGCCTTCCAGACGATCCGAAGGAATCCCAAAGCGATGCTCGGGGCAGGCCTGCTGGCCCAGGCGCTGGGCGCCGTGATCGCCGGCGTTGTTCCGCTGGTCACCCCGGCCTCCGATGCTTCCGCGGAGACCTGGCTGGCGAACCTCAGCACTTCCGAGATCGCCGGCCTCGTCGCGGGTGTGGCCGGCGGCTTCGTACTTTTTGGCCTGGTGTCCGTGTTCATCTCCGTGGTGATGCAGGGGGCCATGGTGGTCCCTGTGGCCAGGTCCATCCTCAACCGGCACACCGGGTTCCGGCAGATGTGGCTGCTGGCGCGCGGCCGGGCCTGGACACTGGTGCGCCTGGCCGGGATCGGGGTGGCTGCCGTGCTGCTGGCGACGGCCCTCATCGCCCTGGCCACCGCACTGCTGGCGAATTCGATGGGCACGGGGTCGCTGGTCATAGTACTTCCGCTGTTTCTGGCCTTTGTCGCAGCCATGATCTGGGTATCCATCAAGCTGACCGTCGCACCTGCGGTCATCGTCGTCGAGGACCTGGGAGCGCTGGACGGCATCCTGCGTTCCTGGGCCGTCACCCGGGGAAGCTGGTGGCGGGTCCTGGGCATCGTCCTGGTGGTGTCGCTACTCGTGGGCATCATTGGCCAGATCGTCCTCATCCCGGTCACCCTGCTCTCCGGGCTGCTCACCACCGTCGCCGGCCCCCAGGACCCGGCCAGCCAGACGGCCGCCCTGCAGGTGGTGGTCGGTGTGGCCACGGCGGTTGTGTCCGCCGCCGTCGGCGCAGTGGCGTTCGCCTTCCAGACATCGGTCATGGCCTTGCTTTACATGGATTTGCGGATGCGCAACGACGGGCTGGACATCGCTCTGCTGCGGCTGCTGGAAACCGGGAACGACGACGGCGGCATTCCGGGACGGGGTGTGCCCGTCTACAGCTCGGGCCGGAACAGCGGACCCTCCCAGCCCTGGGCTCCCCATCAGGGCCCGTATCGACAGGGCCCATACCAGGCGGGGCCTGGCCAGCCCGGGCCTTACCAGCAGGGGCCTTACGGAAATTCGGCAGGCTGGCCGCCGCCCCCTGGGCCGCCAACGATGCCGGGATGATCGCCGTCGGCCTCCTCCCGGGCCTGCAGCGCGCCCCGGGTCTGCTACAGCGAACCCAGGAACCGCCGGTACAGCCTGACCGGGACGAAGCGCGCCGCTGGGCGGTGGAGGAGCTGTCCAAACACGAGTACCGGGAGGCGGCACCCGGCTGGCTGGAAACCCTCTGGCAGCAGTTCCTCGACTGGCTGCAGTCCGTGACTGATGGCCAGTCCCCGGCCGATGGAGCTCCGGTGGCGCCGTTCATCGGCCTCGGCATCGCCATCCTGGTAGGCGTGGCCATCATCCTGGCACGCCCCCGGCTGAATGCCCGCCGCCGCGCACCCAAGGAGATCTTCGACGCCGGGACAGCCGCGACAGCCGCCGACTACCGGGGGCGCGCCAAGGCAGCAGCCGCCCGCGGCGACTGGGCGGCCGCCGTCGTCGAACAGTTCCGCGCATTCGTGAGTTCCGCCGAGGACCGCGCCGTCCTGGACCCCCAACCTGGCCGGACAGCCGACGAGGCCGCCGGACAGCTGACGCGCGCGTTTCCCGCGGCCGGCGACAAACTCGACGCCGCTTCCCGCATCTTCGACGCTGTCCGCTACGGCAGCGGGAGCGCCCTGGCGGCCGACTATGCCGCGATGGTTGAACTGGACTCGACTCTGGAAAGGCTCACGCCTTCCTACGCTGAGGCCGCACCCGGCGGACTGGCGGTGCCCAGGTGACGCATCTCCCCCGCACCGAACCCGGTGTTCCTGTCGCGGCCCGGCGCAGGAGAACCGGCTGGATCCGCAGGCACAGGGCGGGAGTGCTGTTCGGCGTTGCCATGGCCGTTGCCCTTGCAGTGATCCTCGGGCTCCAGTCGACGCAACGGGCTGACAACCAGGAACTGTCCGTCCGCAACCCCGGTCCGCAGGGGGCCAGGGCGGCAGCCCAGATCCTTGGTGCGCAAGGGGTCACTGTTGCACAGACGGCGTCGTTCGACGCAACTCTGGCAGCGGCGCGTGCGGCCGGCAGCAGCGGGTCCGGCTCAACGGTCCTGGTCTACGACCAACGCGGCTTCCTTGCGCCCGAACGGCTCCGTCGGCTCCTCGCGGAGACTGACCGCCTGGTGGTGGTCTCCCCGCGCCTGGCCACACTGACCGGCCTGGGCAGCAGCATCCGCCAGGCCGGGGTGGTCCCCGGGGCGGAGCAGATACTCCAGCCCGGATGCGCCGTTGCCGATGCCCAGGCCGCCGGCGACATCAGCGCCGAGGGAGGCTTCCTCTACACCGGGGGCACCGTGTGCTACGGCGCCGGCGGTAGCGGGCGGGGCCTGTACGCCACGGCAGAGAACGGCAAGCTCGTGGTCATCGGGAGCACGGCCATGATCAGCAACCAGTTCCTTGCCGCCAACGGCAACGCCGCACTCACCCTGCGGACCCTGGGCAGCCAGGGACACCTCGTCTGGTACCTGCCGGGTCCCGGGGACCTTGGAGGCAACCCGGCACCGAAGACCCTGGCCGAACTTGCACCGGCGTGGTCGGCGTTCGTGGCCCCCTGGCTCATTGTGGTGGCCCTGTTTGCCGTGCTGTGGCGCGGACGCCGCCTGGGCCCGCTGGTCTTCGAACCCTTGCCGGTGGTGGTGAAGTCCGCGGAAACGGCAGAGGGCAGGGCCCGCCTGTACCACGAGGCCCACGACGTTGCCCGGGCGGCGGACACACTCCGTGCCGGCACCGTCGTCCGGCTTGCCTCGGCCCTGCGGGTGGGCACCGCAGCCGGGTTTACCGACGTGGCCGGCTCTGAAGTGGCGGCCGCCGCAGCCCGGCATCTGGACCGCAGCGCCGCGGAAATACAGCAGATCCTGCAACACCGTCCCGCAACCGAGGCCCAGCTTGTCCGCTGGGCCCAGGACCTTGTCCGACTAGAGAAAGAGGTAAAGTCCAGATGAGCCAGCAGCCAAACGGCCACGAGCACGGCACCTACGGCGAGGCGCCGGTGGGCACCATGGCCGATCCGCACGCGCCGGATCCTGTCCGGCAGGCGCTGCTGGACGTCCGGCATGAGGTGGCCAAGGCAGTTGTGGGCCAGGATTCCACGGTGACCGGCATGCTGATCGCCTTGCTGTCCCGCGGACATGTGCTGCTGGAAGGCGTGCCGGGCGTGGCAAAGACGCTGCTGGTCCGCGCCCTGTCCGCTGCCCTGAGCCTGGACACCAAACGCGTGCAGTTCACGCCGGACCTCATGCCCGGAGACGTCACGGGGTCCCTGGTGTACGACGCCGCCAAATCGGAGTTCAGCTTCCGCGAAGGCCCCGTCTTCACCAACATGCTCCTGGCGGATGAAATCAACAGGACGCCGCCCAAGACCCAGGCCTCACTGCTGGAAGCCATGGAGGAACGCCAGGTGTCCGTTGATGGCGTCTCGCGCCGGCTGCCGGTGCCGTTCATCGTGGCGGCCACGCAAAACCCTGTGGAGTACGAGGGCACCTATCCGCTGCCCGAGGCCCAGCTGGACCGCTTCCTCCTCAAGCTGACCATGCCCCTGCCGGACCGCGCCGCCGAAATCGAGGTGGTCCGCAGGCATGCCGCCGGCTTCGATCCCCGCGACCTCGCCGCGGCCGGCATCCGCCCCGTGGCGGGCGCCGACGAACTTGAACGGGCACGGCGGGCAGTTGCCGCCGTCGGAGTGTCGCCCGAGGTGCTGGGCTACATCGTGGACGTGGTCCGGGCCACGCGCGCCGCCCCGTCTTTCCAGCTTGGCGTCTCCCCGCGCGGCGCAACCGCGCTGCTGAACACCTCGCGGGCCTGGGCCTGGCTGTCCGGCCGGAACTTTGTCACCCCGGATGACGTCAAGGCGCTGGCCCAGCCGTGCCTGCGGCACCGAGTGGCGCTCCGGCCCGAAGCCCTGATGGACGGAGTACAGGTGGACGACGTCCTGGGCAGCATCCTGGCTTCCGTGCCGGTCCCCCGCTGATCCCGTGGCGATTTCCGGACGGCTGGTACTCCTGGCGGCGGCCGGGCTGGCGCCGGTGCTGCTTTTTCCCGGCTGGCTGACCGTGCTCGCCGTGCTTCTGGTCCTTGGCGCCCTGATCCTGCTGGACGTTCTGCTGGCTGCGGAACTGCAGCAGGTCTCGGTGGAAAGGTCAGCGCCCGCCAACGTTACCCTTGGCGGCACGGCGGATTCCGTGCTGACGGTGCACAACACCGGCAAGCGCAGGCTCAGGGCCGTGGTGCGTGACGCCTGGCAGCCTTCCGCCGGGGCGGCAAACCCGGTCCAGGCGGCAGAAGTTCCGGCCGGTGAAAGACGCCGCCTGAGCGTCAGGCTCAGGCCTGTCCGGCGGGGTGACCTCAGGGCGCCCCACATCACCGTCCGCTCCTTCGGGCCACTCCGGCTGGCCGCCCGCCAGAAAACGGTGCACGCTCCCGGATCGCTGCGGGTATTGCCGCCTTTCAACTCCCGGCGGCACCTGCCGTCAAAACTGCGCCGGTTGCGGGAGCTCGACGGCAAGGCGGCAGTGCAGATCCGCGGCGCCGGAACAGAGTTCGACTCCCTGCGCGACTACGTCCGCGGCGATGATGTCCGTTCCATCGACTGGCGCGCGACAGCGAGACGGTCCGCCGTCGTCGTGCGCACCTGGCGGCCGGAGCGCGACCGCCGCGTGGTGATCATGCTGGACACATCCCGCACCGCCGCTGCGCGCGTGGACGACGAACCCCGGCTCGACACGGGCATCGAGGCCGCACTGCTGCTGGGCGTCCTGGCCGAACGCGGCGGTGACCGCGTCGATTTCTTTGCCTTCGACCGCAGGATGCGCGCCCGGGCAGGCACCACGGCGGGCGGCAACCTGCTGGGTCAGCTGGTGCAGGCTGTGGCGCCGCTGCAGGCGGAACTCATCGAGCTGGACTGGGCACAGGTGCCGGCCCAGGTCCGTGCGGTATCGGCGCACCGTTCCCTCGTGGTCCTGCTGACCTCGCTGGACAGCGGCGCCCCGGAGGAAGGGCTCATTCCCATGGCGGCGCGCCTCGCCCAGCAGCACGTGGTGGTGGTGGCGTCGGTCCGCGACCCCCTGCTTGGCGAGATGCTCCAGGACAGGACGACGGCGGCCCAGGTGTTCCGTGCGGCGGCCGCCGAACGCGCCCTCCTCGAGCGGGAAGCCGTGAGTGTCCAGATCCGCCAGCTCGGCGTCGAAGTAGTGGACGCCGAACCGCACCAGCTGCCGCCTGCGTTGGCCGACGCCTATATACGGCTCAAGGCGGCGGGACGGCTGTGAGTTCCCGTCGCGAGACCGAATCACCAGACCAGACGTCAGGAGCCGCCATGAATGCCCCGATCTACCGCCAGGCGCTGGGTGCTGGCTTCTTCCGGCTGCAGCCGGAACTTCAGGAGTACTTTTCGCTTGCCCCGGGATCCGGCACCTTTGGTGTGGGCGAGGGCGTTTTCGATGTGGTGGGCTGCAAGCAGCGGTGGCTGCGGCCGATGCTGCGGCTGACCGCAGGCGAGCAGGCGTTCTTTCCGGAATACGGCGAAGGCGTCCCGTTCCGGATCGAAAACCACGCGCATCTCGATCCGTTCGGCCGCTCCAGCCTGACTGCCCGGCGGGAGATCTTCTTCCCCGGCAGGACCAGGATCTTTCAGGACACCACCAGTGTGGAAGAGGGCGCCGCCGGCACCCGTGCCCGCCTCGTGGACTACGTGGGCCGCCACCGCCGGCTGGTCACGGACCTCAACCTCGATGTGACGTCCGAGGGCCGGCTGCGGGGCGTCTCCGAAGTATCCCGGCTGTTCCTCGGCCCGCTCCGGTTGCCGCTGCCAGCGGCCCTTGACGCTAAAGCCTACGCGGAGCAGTGGTGGGACCCGGCCGCGGGGGAAAACGGGCGTCACAGGATCCAGGTGAAGGTGATCCAGCCGCAGCTCGGCCTCGTCCTGGTTTATGCGGGCCACTTCGACTACCGGCTGGAACCCTATCCGGCCGGAAGTTATTCGGCGGGCTTCCTTCCGGCGCATGCCAGGCCCGACCGCTGGGAACGACGAAGGTAAGGCAGTGCCAGCCGGCTTAACCCAGCGCGACCTGGTTCAGCCCGTCGGCAACCTGGGTGAGGCGGGTGAGGACCTCCGTTGCCTCGGCAGGTGACTGCCCTTCAAGGCCGCCCGACGGTGTGACCCGCACCGTGCCGAGCGCCGCCAGCGGCAGGCCGAGCTGCTGCCACGGGCGCCGGACAGACTCCACAACCGCGGATGCCTTTGGCACGCCGCCCGGCCCGCCAGCCTGCAGGGCTCCGGCCCAGAACCTCTTGCCGGCTTCGACCGCCTCCGCGAGTTGTTCCCACTGCCGGGTGGTCAGGGCCCGTAATGGAACGGCGATGGCGTCCGCGCCTGCGGACAGGATCCTTTCGAACGGGGCCTCGATTTCCGGTACGGCAATGGCGATTTCGGCGGCGCCGGCCTCGCGGAGGGCGTCAATCACCACGCGCCAGAGCTCCGTGACTTCCTGTCCGGCGACGGAGCGCAGGGTCCGGTAGCCGCTGGAGGTGGGAATGGTGCCGGCGAGGACGGAAGCGATGTCCGGTTCGTCGAGCTGCACCACGAGCCTGGCCCCGGGAACGGCGGCGGATACCTTGGCCAGGTGCGCGCCCACCCCGGCCGCGAGCGAGGCAGCGATATCGCGGCGGGCGCCATAGTCGATCAGCGCCCGCTCGCCGTTGTGGAGGTGAAGTCCAGCTGCCAGGCTCAGGGGGCCCCGCAGCTGGACCTTGAATTCGTCAGCGGCGCTGTCCTCTTCGCCCGCGACATCAGCCACCACGCTGATGTCCGTGGACAGTGCGGACCTTGCCCGCACCAGGTCGCGACCGGGCCGGTCAACGATCCGCCAGCCGTGCGGCTGGACATCCACGGCCAGGTCGACCAGGAGCGAGGCGGTGCGGCCGATGGCGTCAGCCCCGACGCCACGGTCGGGCAGCTCGGCCAGAAAGGGCAGGTGCGGGCTGCCGAGCTCACCGCGGATGATGCGGGTGGCCTCCACCGGATCCTGGCCTGGCCACGGTCCCAGTGCAGTGGCCGTTACCTGGGCCGGCAGCTGGATGTCTGCGTCCGGCACGGCTTAGGCGGTCAGCGGAGCTGTTGGGGTGGCCGTACCGTTGGAAGTTCCGCCGGCGGCATTGTGGTCCTCGGCGATGGCCTCGTGGTGCCGGATCACCTCGCCGATGATGAAGTTCAGGAACTTCTCCGCAAACGCCGGGTCCAGCTGCGCGTCCTCGGCAAGGCGGCGGAGCCGGGCTATCTGGGCGGTTTCGCGTCCGGGATCCCCGGCCGGAAGGCGGTGGGCAGCCTTGAGGAAGCCCACTTTCTGCGTCGCTTTGAACCGCTCGGCCAAGAGGTATACGAGGGTTGCATCGATGTTGTCGATGCTGGACCGGATTGACAGCAGCTCCGCCATTACCGCAGGATCCACGTGCCCGGCCAGGGAGCTGGCGGCGGGATTGTAGGAGTCGGTGTCAGGCAGATCATGGTTTCGCTCGGTCATGGTTCCAGTCTATGGGCACCGCAGGACTCTCTGCCCGTGTTAAGGATGCTGGCAGAGAATGTAGGTGTTCGCACATACCGATGATGGAGGATGCACATGAGGATCGCAGTTCTTGGTACGGGAGTGGTGGGCAGGACCCTGGCGGGAAAACTCGTGGAGTCCGGCCACGACGTCGTTCTCGGGTCGCGGAGCGCAACCAACGAGGCTGCCGTAGGGTGGGCAGCGGAAGCGGGGCCGCGGGCCAAGGCCGCGACCTTCTTCGACGCCGCGGCGGAGGCCGAGGTGGTCATCAATGCGACGCCCGGCACTGTTTCGCTCGAAGTGCTGGCCGCGGCCAGCACGAAGAACCTCGCCGGCAAGGTGCTGATCGACGTGGCCAATCCGCTGGACCATTCGGCCGGCTTCCCGCCGTCGCTCTCCATCTCGAACACCGACAGCCTGGCCGAAACCATCCAACGGGCGTTTCCCACGGCCCGCGTCGTTAAGGCACTGAACACCATGCGCGCCGATGTCATGGTGGCGCCGGAAAAGCTGGCTGGCGGGGACCATGACGTGTTCATGGCCGGGGACGACGCCGCTGCCAAAGAAGTGGCGGCCGGGCTCCTGCGCGAATTCGGCTGGCGGCCCGAGCACATCAGGGACCTGGGTCCGCTTGAGGCGGCGCGGGGCCTGGAGATGTGGCTGCCGATGTGGTTGCGCATTTTCCTGAAGCAGGGGAACAGCGTGTTCAACATCAAGGTGGTCTCTGAATAGAGCAGCAGGCCCGTACCCCGACCTTGGCGAAAGGTGGGATACGGGCCTGCCGGCATCCTAGATACCCAGCAGGGTGCGGTGGTCCTCCCGGCGCTTGGCCTGCTCGGCGGGATCCGGGACGGGCAGGGACGCGATCAGCCGCTTCGTGTAGTCATGCTGCGGAGCACCCATGACGTGGTGGCCAATCCCCTGCTCAACGAGTTTGCCTTTGTACAGCACCCCGACCCAGTGCGACAGCATGTCCACCACCGCGAGGTCGTGGCTGATGAACAGCGCTGCGAACCCGAACTCCTGCTGGATTTCCCGGAAGAGCTCCAGGACTTTCGCCTGCACCGAAACGTCCAGCGCCGACGTCGGCTCATCGGCGATGAGCAGTTTCGGGTTCAGGATCAGCGCCCGCGCCAGGGATGCGCGCTGGCGCTGCCCGCCGCTGAGCTCATGCGGGAAACGGTCAGCGTACGACGCCGGCAGCTGGACTGACTCCAGCAGTTCACCGACGCGTTTGCGCGCCTGTGCCGGTGACGGGTTGGTGTGGATGACCAGCGGTTCGGCGACGCAGTCGCCGATGGTCAGCTGCGGGTTGAAGGACGCCGCCGGGTCCTGGAAGACGAACCCGATCTCCTTCCGGAGCGGCTTGAAGCTCCGTTCCTTGAAGTTCAGCATCTCGTAGCCCAGCACGTTCAGGCTTCCGCCGGTGGTCCGGTTGAGGCCGGCGATGGCCCGGCCGATGGTCGTCTTGCCCGACCCCGATTCGCCGACGAGCCCGAACACTTCGCCCTCGGATACCGTGAAGCTGACGCCGTCTACCGCCTTGAAGGCGGGGCTGCCCAGCCGTCCGGGATATTCGATGGTGAGGCCCTTCGCCTCCACGAGGACCTTGCCGCCCTGGTGCGCCCGTTCCGTCATCCCTTCCGACGCCGAATGCCGGCCAAGGTGCGGGACGGCGGCCAGCAGCTTCCGGGTGTAGTCCTGCCGCGGCTCGGCGAAGAGGGACTTCGCCGAGGCCTCCTCGACGACGTCGCCGCGGTACATCACCACGACGCGGTCCGCGAGGTCGGCGACCACTCCCATGTTGTGCGTGATCAGCACAATGGACGTCCCGTACTTGTCCCTCAGGTCCCGCAGGAGCTCCAGGATCTCCGCCTGCACGGTGACGTCCAGGGCCGTGGTGGGTTCGTCAGCCACGATCAGCCCCGGGTTCAGGGCAAGCGCGGCGGCGATGACCACGCGCTGTTTCTGGCCGCCGGAGAACTGATGGGGGTAGTAGTTGACGCGGGTTTCGGGGTCCGGGATGCCCACTTTGCGCAGGGCTTCGATGGCCTTGGCCTTCGCCTCCTTCGCCGTGACCCGCTTGCCGCCACCCCGGCCTGCGTGGGCGAGGATCCCTTCAGCGATCTGCCAGCCGACGGTGAACACGGGGTTCAGTGCCGTGGACGGTTCCTGGAAGACCATGGCCACATCCCGTCCCCGGATCTGGCGCAGCTTCCCGGGGCTGACGCTGATGACGTTGTTGCCGTTGATCAGCACCGCGCCGGAGCTGATGGCAGTTTCCGGCAGCAGGCCCAGGATGGTCTTGGCCGTCACGGTCTTGCCGGAGCCGGACTCGCCGACAATGGCGAGCACCTCCCCGGTCTTCACTTCAAGGCTCACGTCCTTGACGGCGTGCACGTCACCGGCGTCGGTGGCGAACGTGACCTTGAGGTGGTCGATGTCCAGCACGGGTCCGGTGCCGGCCGCGTGCCGGTCTGAAACAGATCCGATGTTGATGGTCATGAACTTCTCACATCTGCTGAAATGGCCGCCTGGGCCGCCGCGGTCATGTCGGGTCCGCCCTTGTTGCCCGCGCGCTTGCGGCCGCGGAGACGGGGATCGTTGAGGTCGTTGATGCTCTCCCCCACCAGCGTGAGGCCAAGGACCGTCCAGACGATGGCAAGGCCCGGGAACACGCCGGTCCACCAGATGCCGGACGTGGTGTCCGCGAGTGCCTTGTTGAGGTCGAAACCCCATTCGGCGGCGGACGAGGGTTCGATGCCGAATCCCAGGAAGCCCAGGCCCGCCAGGGTCAGGATTGCCTCGGACGCATTCAGGGTGAAAATCAGCGGCAGGGTGCGGGTGGCATTGCGGTAGATATGCCTGCCCATGATGCGGACGCTTGAGGCGCCCACCACCTTCGCCGATTCGACGAAGGGTTCCGCCTTGAGCCTGATGGTCTCCGCCCTGATGACCCGGAAGTACTGCGGAATGAACACCACGGTGATGGAGATCGCCGCGGCGAGCACGCCGCCGAAGAGGCTGGACTCGCCGCCGCTGATGACGATGGCCATGACGATGGCCACCAGCAGGGACGGGAACGCGTAGATGGCGTCTGCCACCACCACGAGGATGCGGTCGAGCCAGCCGCCGATGTATCCGCTCACCAGGCCGAGGATGACACCGGCGAAGATGGACAGGACGACGGCCACCACGATCACCAGGATGGCGGTCTGGGAGCCCCAGATGACCCGGGACAGGACATCGTAGCCGCCCACCGTGGTGCCCAGCGGATGCTTTCCGCCGGGAGGCTGCTGCGTGGGGAAGCTGCCGTCTGCATCGGAGAGCTGCGCGAATCCGTAGGGGGCAAGGAGCGGCGCGAAGATGGCGGTCAGGAGGAAGACGCCGGTCAGGACGAGGCCGACGACGAGCATCCCCCGCTGGAGTCCGACGCTCTTGTTGAAGTGCGAGATAACGGGCAGCCGCTTGAACAGCGGCGCCCTGCGGTCTGCCGTGGCTTCCAGTGGAGTGGTGGTGCTCATGTCAGTACCTCACACGGGGATCGATCAGCGCGGCCACGATGTCCACGATGAAGTTGGTGACGGCGACGATCACGGCGAGGAGCACCACGATGCCCTGGACCGCCACGAAGTCGCGGGCCGTCAGGTAGTTGGCCAGCTGGAAGCCCAGCCCTTTCCACTCGAAGGTGGTCTCGGTGAGCACGGCGCCGCCCAGCATGACGGCGATCTGCAGGCCCATCACGGTGATGATCGGGATCAGGGCCGGCTTGTAGGCGTGCTTGGTGACCAGCCGGAATTCGCTGACGCCCCGCGAGCGTCCGGCCTCGATGTAGTCCCGGCCCAGGGTGCCGATGACGTTGGTGCGCACCAGCCGCAGGAAGATGCCGGCCGTCAGCAGGCCCAGGGCAAGGGCGGGCAGGACGGCATGCGCCATCACGTCGCCTAAAGCGGCCATGTTGCCGCTTCTGAGCGCATCGAGCCAGTAGATCCCTGTTGGTGCCTGCAGACCGGTGAGGGCAAGTTCGCTGGAGGTCTTGGCCCGGCCTGCCACCGGCAGCCAGCCGAGCCATACGGCGAAGGTCAGCTTGAGCAGCATGCCTGCAAAGAACACGGGGGTGGCGTAGCAGAGGATGGCAAAGACGCGCAGCACGGCGTCGGGAAGGTGGTCACGCCGGTGTGCGGCGATCATCCCGAACGGAATGCCGACCAGCAGGGCGACGATCAGCGCATTGATGGTCAGTTCGAGGGTGGCCGAGCCGTAGGTGGTCAGCATCTCCGTGACTTTGCGGTTGTCGGACAGCGTGGTGCCGAAATTGCCCGTGACGAGCTGGCCCAGGTATTCGAAGTACTGCACCGGAAGGGGACGGTCATAGCCGGCGGCATGGATCCGTTCCTGCAGCTGGTCCGGGGGCAGCCGGCCGCCCAGGGCGGCCGTGATGGGATCGCCGGTGATCCTCATGAGGAAGAACACCATGGTGACCAGGATGAAGATTGTGGGAAAGATCAGGAGGAACCTGATCAGGAGGTATTGGCCCAGTCCCCCGCCGGACTTCTTTTTCTTTGTCGGCAAAAGGCCGTCGGCGTCGCTTGGCGGCGCCTCTATGAGAGTTGTCATTACTGCCTGATTCTGTGTTTCCTGGTCCTTCGCGGGACCCGGAATCGGCTGTTCACTGGCCAGCAGGAAGGCGGGACGCCCGGAAGGCGTCCCGCCTCCTTGGCTGGTCAGGACCTGATGGGGTGGGGCCCTACTTCGAGATCACTCCGAGGCGGGTCTTGAACGAAGCGTCGAGGGTCTGGTCCACGCCCTTGACGTCTGCCCCCGCAACCATGAGCTGCGCGCCCTGCAGCAGCGGCAGGGTGGAGAGGTCCTTGGCGACAGCGGTCTGGGCGTCGCCCAGCACCTTGTCGCGTTCGCCCTTGTCCACAGTGGTGAGCTGCTTGGTTACCAGGTCAGTGACGGCGGAGTTCTCGTAGTGGTTCTTCAGGAAGTTGCCCGGGACGAAGAACGGCGTGAGGTAGTTGTCGGCGTCCGAATAGTCCGGGAACCAGCCGAGCTGGTAGACGGGGTAGGCATCGGCCGTCCGTGCCTTGGAATAGGTGACCCATTCGGTGGACTGGAGGTCCACCTTGAACAGGCCTGACTTTTCCAGCTGTTCCTTGATCATGGCGTACTCGTCGCCCGAGGACTTGCCGTAGTGGTCGGGGTTGTACTGCAGCTTGATGTTGACGGTGCCGGTGATGCCGGCGTCAGCGAAGGCCTTCTTTGCCTTGTCCAGGCTGGGCTTGCCATTGCCGTCGCCGTACATTTCCTTGAGCGGCTGGATGGCGCCGTTGAAACCGTCCGGAACAACGGAGTAGGCGGGCAGGTAGGTGCCCTTGTAGACCTGGGTGGCGATGGCCTCGCGGTCCACGATGTCCGCCATCGCCTGGCGTACGGCGAGCGCCTTCTTGGCATCGGCGTCGGCCGTCTTGGCACCGAACGGCATGGTGTCAAAGTTGAAGACGATGTAGCGAAGTTCGCCACCGGGCCCCTTGTGCACCTTGACCTTCGAGTCCTTTTCAAGGTCGGCGGCGTCGGTGGCCGTCAGGCTGCGGCCGGCGACGTCGATGTTGCCCTGCTGGACATCCAGCTTGAGGTTGTTGGAGTCGGCGTAGTACTTGATGTTGGCGCCGTCGTTGGCTGGCTTGCCCAGGAGTCCCTGGTAGTCAGGGTTGGCCTTGAGGCTGACGAGCTCATTCTTCTTGTAGCTCTCGATGGTGTACGGCCCGGCAAAAGGCTTGCCCTTGACGATCTCGTCGTCGCTCAGGACCTTGTCCGCCGGGAAGACCTCTTCGTCGACGATCGGTCCGGAGTTGGCGGCCAGAACGCCGGGGAAGACCTGGTCGTTGCCTGCCTTGAGGGTGAAGACCACGGTTGAGTCGTCCTTGGCCGCCACGGACTTCAGGTTCGACAGCAGGGCGGCCGGGCCGTTGGGGTCGGCGATCTTGACCACGCGGTCGATAGAGAACTTGACGTCGGAGGAGGTCAGCGCGTGGCCGTTGGCGAACTTGAGTCCCGGCTTGAGCTTGACGGTGTACTCAGTGGGGGTGGTGAACGACGCCGATTCGGCGATGTCCGGGACGGCGTCGGCGCTGCCCGGCTTGGCGTTCATGAGGAAGGGATAGATCTGGTTCATCACCATGAACGAGCCGGCGTCGTAGGAACCGGCAGGGTCCAGGGTGACGACTTTGTCCGTGGTTCCGTACGTGATGGTGCCTCCGCCGGCGCCGCCGGTGGAGTTGCCCCCGCCTCCGGACGGGCCGGTGCAGGCTGTGAGTGCGAAAGCGGAAACGCCTGCCAGCGCGATAGCGCTCCGCAAGGCCCTCTGATTCTTTGCCATCTGTGAACTTTCTGTTCGGTGAGTACGCGCGGGGTGCCCGATCTGACTCGTGTGCGGGCAGCCCGCTGATGCCTCTGATTCAACCAGAAGGTTGCCCGGTGAAACATTGCATCGTGTGAGTTGAGACACAAAATTTACCAGAAGGACTTGTCCTCCGCTGACCGAACGGTCGGAAACCGGGATATGGCAACAAAAAACGGCCGGCGGAACAATCCGCCGGCCGCTCTCACTCCGGAAACCGGAGCACGGTCAAAGTTGTGCCCGCTGAAGGGACCGCGCAGCGTCGATGGTCGCCTGGCCGAGGACCCTGCTGCCCTGGTAGAGCACCACGGTCTGGCCGGGTGAAACACCGCGCAGGGGGTCCGTCAGGGTCACCACAAGGCTGTCCCGCTCAATCCCGGCGTCGTCGGCAATACGCTCCATCCGCGCAATGGCAGGTACGGGGTCACCGTGCGCGCGAACCTGCGCGTGGCAGTCAAAGTCGGCGCCGGAGCCGACCTCATCGATGGGCAGGCCGGCCCAGGAAACCTTGATGCCGCGGATCTCGTCGATGGCCAGCAGGGCCTCGGGCCCCACCACCACCTTGTTTTCCTTCGGCCGGATCTCCAGCACGAACCGCGGCTTGCCGTCGGCCGCCGGCCGGCCAAGCTTCAGCCCGCGCCGCTGCCCGACGGTGAACGCGTTCGCTCCGCCGTGTTCGCCCACCTTGGCGCCGGTCTCATCCACGATGTCGCCCGTGGCCATGTCGATCTTTTCCGCGAGCCATCCGGCGGTGTCACCGTCCGGGATGAAGCAGATGTCATGGCTGTCCGGCTTGTTGGCCACGGACAGCCCGCGCCGTTCGGCTTCCGCCCGCACCTCCGCCTTGGACGGGGTGTCCGCAAGCGGGAACATGGAATGCTTCAGCTGCTCGTGGGTGAGTACGCCCAGGACGTAGCTCTGGTCCTTGGCCCAGTCGGCGGCGCGGTGCAGCTCGCGGTTTCCATCGGAGTCCTCGATGACCTTGGCGTAGTGGCCGGTGCAGACGGCATCGAACCCGAGGGCGATCGCCTTTTCGAGCAGGGCGGCAAACTTGATGCGCTCGTTGCAGCGCATGCAGGGGTTGGGGGTGCGGCCGGCGGCGTACTCGTCGATGAAGTCCTGGACCACATCCTCCTTGAACCGCTCGGAGAAATCCCACACGTAGTAGGGAATCCCCAAAACGTCGCAGGCCCGCCAGGCATCGCGCGAATCTTCAATGGTGCAGCAGCCCCTGCTGCCGGTGCGCAGGGTGCCCGGCATCCTTGACAGGGCAAGGTGAACGCCGACGACGTCGTGCCCCGCCTCGACGGCGCGGGCGGCTGCAACGGCGGAGTCAACTCCGCCGCTCATGGCTGCTAGAACTCGCATTATGGCTTTCTGTTGACACCGGTTGCCGATCTATTCTACTGCCCACCGGAATGAGGGCCTAAATTACCTTGACGGTGCCCGCCCGCCCTTCTAAAGTCAAGAGTACCGTTTTTAGAACGCGGGCCGCTGGCCTGCCCGGGCGAATCGAGTAGCGCCATGACCCCTGAAAGCATTGTCATCGCCGGTGCCGGGCTGGCCGGAGCGACGGCGGCCCGTACCCTGCGCTCCGAAGGGTATGCCGGGAACATCACCATCGCGGGCACCGAACCGCACCCTCCCTATCTCCGGCCGCCGCTGTCCAAGGAATACCTGCTCGGCAAAGCCGGGGAGGACGCCGTCGAGGTCGTGCCGGAGAGCTGGTACGCCGACAACAATGTCAGCCTCCTGCTGGACAACCCGGTTGCAGCGGTTGATCCTGGGGCACACAGCGTCCGCTTCGCAGATGGGACAGTCCAGGGTTATGGGGCACTGCTGCTGGCGCCTGGCGCAACGCCAAGGACGCTGCCATTGAGCGGCGTGGATCTGGACGGCGTCAGCACCTTCCGCACACTCGATGACAGTCGTCGCCTGCGGGAACAGCTGGCATCCGGCGGCCGGCACGTTGTGCTCATCGGCTCGGGCTGGATCGGGATGGAGCTGGCCGCGGCCGCAAGCACCTACGGCAACCGGGTCACACTGCTCGGGCTTGAGGACATCCCGCTCGCGGCAGCGATCGGCCCGGAGCTTGGCAGCTTCTTCCGCAGGCTGCACGAGGACAACGGAGTCCGCTTCCGGCTTCCCGCTTCAGCCAGGGAGATCACCGGGCAAGACGGAAAGGTGACCGGCGTGGTGACCGACGCCGGCGAGCTCCTGCCCGCGGACATTGTGATCATCGCCGTGGGTGTGGTTCCGGAAACGGCACTTGCCACCGCGGCCGGGCTCGAGGTCCGCAACGGCATCCTCACCGACGCTTCGCTGCGCACCAGCGCCCCGGATATTTTTGCCGCCGGCGACGCTGCCAATGCCCTGCATCCGTTCACGGGCGAGCACCACCGCAGCGAACACTGGTCCAATGCGCTCAACGGGGGCAAGGTGGCGGCCAAGGCCATGCTCGGCCAGGACGCTGCCCTGGATATGGTCCCGTATTTCTACACCGACCAGTTCGATGTCAGCATGGAGTACTCGGGCTTCCCGTCCCTCGCAGCAAAGTCGGCTCCGGTCATCCGCGGCTCGCTCGACAGCAAGGAGTTCGTCGCGTTCTGGCAGCAGGACGGGCGCGTCGTGGCCGGCATGAGCGTCAACTGGCCGAGGTCCGTCAAACCGGGCGCCCAGAAGACCATCAAGGCGCTCATCTCCGCCCGGGCCGAGGCTCCTGCGGGGCGCCTGGCCGACGAGGCTGTTCCACTTGATCAGCTGATGCCGGAGGCCAGCTGATACGGAATCAGCTGATGCCGGAACCCTGACGGGCAACAGTGGCGGCCGTCTGAATGGAGGATTCATGCCCGGCCATTCCTGCCTGGCGCGCCCGGGCATATGCGCCGGGCAGGGCCGCCAGGAGTGCGTCCACGTCCGCATCCGTCGACGGATGCCCCAGGGTGAAACGCTGTGCGCCGCGCGCGGTCTCCTCATCCAGGCCCATGGCAAGGAGGACGTGCGACGGACGCGGGACACCCGCCGTGCAGGCGGAGCCGGTGGATGATTCGACGCCGGCGAGGTCCAGGAGGAACAGCAGGGAATCACCCTCGCAGCCAGGGAACGTGAAGTGGGCGTTGCCGGGCAGCCGCCCGTCGCCCTCCGGACCGCGCAACACCGCGGCCGGAACTGCCTCACGGACCCCCGCGATGAGCCGGTCGCGCAGCCCGGAAATCCGCGCTGCCTCGGCCTCGAGGTTTTTCGCGGCGGAGTCAGCAGCGGCGGCGAAGGCCGCTATGGATGCCGTGTCGAGCGTCCCCGAGCGGACGTCGCGCTCCTGGCCGCCGCCGTGCTGCACCGGTGTGAGCTTCACAGACCGCCCAAGAATGAGCGCACCCACGCCGACAGGTCCGCCAATCTTGTGGCCTGAGATGGACATGGCATCCAGCCCGGAGGCCCGGAAGTCCACGGGGACGGAGCCAAGCGCCTGCACTGCGTCGGAATGGACGGGTACGCCGGCGGCGTGCGCGAGCTCCACTACCCGGCGGACGGGCTGGATGCTCCCCACCTCGTTGTTGGCCCACATGACCGTCACCAGGGCAATGGACTCGGGCGCACGCTGCAGTTCCGCCTGCAGCGCTTCGAGGTCCAGCACGCCGTCCTGGTTGACGGGCAGCCACGCGATTTCCGCCCCTTCGTGGCGCTCCAGCCACTCCACGGTGTCCAGCACGGCATGATGTTCGACGGCGGAGCACAGGATCCGCCGCCGGCCCGGGTTTTCGGCCAGCCGGGACCAATACAGGCCCTTGACGGCCAGGTTGTCCGCTTCGGTGCCGCCAGAGGTGAAGATGACCTCCGAGGGATGGGCGCCTGCCGCTGCGGCAAGGGTTTCCCTTGCGTCCTCCACCGAGCGCCTCGCCCGGCGGCCGGAGCCGTGGAGGGACGAGGGGTTCCCGGTCCGGGACAGCTCGCGCGTCAGGGCAGCCAGGGCTTCGGCGGTGATGGGTGTGGTGGCGGCATGGTCCAGGTAAACAGGCACGCTTAAATTCTAGACGCCGCGGAAAATCGGAGGCCGGCTGGATTCCCGACCTGCCGGGTTTCAGCCGCAGTCAGGGCCTGATCCTGGCACAGCAGCGCCCGACAGTCCGGTCCTCTTCCACATTCTCCTCCGGCACTCCGCAGGCAGCGGCGGCACCACTCAGAAACGCCCCGTTCATGGCACAGACCACCTCCGTATGGCCGTCGGCGAGCCGGTGGAAAGGACAGTTCATCAGGATGATTCCGCCCTCGGCGTCCCGTTCCGGCATATAGCCGACGTCCCCGAGCAGATCATCGAGGGACGCCCCGTTCCCGCCCAGGGAACGGCCCCGGGCGTAGGACGCGTCAGTCAGTGCCTCGCGCACCCCTCCCCCGCCGGTCATTGAAGATTCAATCGCGGTGGCCATCAGTTCGCCGGCCAGGTCGTAGCTCCGGTCCGGAACCGATGCGCCCACTTCTTCCAGCGCCGGGCGGTACAGCTTCGCCGGACGGCCCGACCCCGGGCCGGCTTTTCCGCCGAGTTTGCGGAACTCGACGGCGAGCAGCCCGTCGCGGACCAGCCTGTCCAGGTGGAAGGACGCCGTCGATCGGGGCATGTCCAGCGCAGCCGCAGCGTCGTCCCGCCCCACAGCCGACGGCTGCCCGGCGACGTACTCAAAAAGGCGCCGCCTGCCGGCGTCACCCAGCGAGGCCAGGGCGGCCAGGCGGCCGGTCCATGACAGAGCGGACTCTGATTCGCGATTCCCGGTTGGTCGGCTCATAGATCCAGCGTAACTCTAAAATCAAGATCTGTTGCTAAAGAAGGAGCGGCGGTTCTAAAATCAATGTATCTACTTTTAGAACGGAGTTCGCCATGAAAACCACAGCACTGAAAGAGTCCGCGGGCACGCACACGCTCGCGGCGGATCCCGCCCGCCAGGCGTTCCTGCTCCTGCGCACCGTCTTTACCCTGGCGCCCATCCTGTTCGGCCTGGACAAGTTCACCAACCTCCTGACCGACTGGACCGGCTACCTCGCACCGATGGTTCCGGCAACATTGCATCTGCCTGCGCAGACGGTGATGTATGCCGTCGGCGTCATCGAGATAATTGCCGGAATCCTGGTAGCCCTCCGGCCGCGGATTGGTTCGCTGGTAGTGGCTGCCTGGCTCGTGGGGATCATCGTGAACCTGGTCATCCTCGGGGCCTTCTACGACGTCGCCCTGCGCGACTTCGGCCTGTTCGTGGGTGCGCTGGCGCTCAACCGGCTGGCCACCGCCGCGGCACCTCATCAGCCCGGCGGAACCACCGTCAGCCACTGAGAAATGTCTGCCCGGGCGGCGGCGAGTGCCGCCGCCGTCGGGCACGACGCCGACACGTACACGGACGAGCCGGCCGTACCGAAAACCCGGGCCATCACTGCGGTTGCCCTGCCCGCTTTCTGACCTGTTGGTTTGGCAGCGCGTTCCAGGACCAGTACATCAACGGACGGTCCGGGTTTGCCCCGTTCCCCGCCCCAGCGCAGCGACGCCGGCTTCAGGTAGGCGGGCAGGATGGTGGGGTCCAGATAGGCAAACAGTGCGGCAGTCGACTCCCTGTCATCAGCCGCCACCAGGGGCCACTGGTTCTGGCGCACCTCGGCCGCCACCCGGCAGCCATCCGACTTTTGATAGCGGCTTGCGCCGCCGGCGCTACGGACCACCTGTTTCCACTCCGGCGCTTCGGCCAGGTCCTCGGACAGCCCGACGGGAACACCGTGCGCCAGTGTGGCCCCCGCTGAGAAGGGCATGTCGCGGGCGGCTACTGCACCGGCGTCGTGTCCGGGCGTGATGGTCGGCGTGGCCGGTCCGCTGGTGACAGGCGCGGTGCTCGGGGCAGCCGGATCGGGAACACCGACGCTGCAGCCGCCCAAAAAGGCAGCAGCTGCAGAGGCTGTCATCACCACGTATGCAAGGCGGGCACCACCGCGGCCTGTCCGAAGTCCCATTCCGAAAAGTCTAGACGCCCTGCGTTATCACCGGCGGGAACCGGCACCCCTGCTGCGGTCGTTGTTCCAGGAAGACCGTCAAGACCGGCTTATATGCTTGGCTTGGCACACCGGGCCGCGCATGCACGCCGGCAACAACGACTTAAGGACCGTGCTTGACCAAGGGCAGCAGTTCCCACTATGAAGTGCTCCGCGTGGCGGTGACCGCGACGGAGAGGGAGATCAAGGTGGCCTACCGCAAGGCTGCCCGCGTTTCGCATCCCGACCATGGAGGCGACGCCGCGACGTTCCGACTGGTGACCCTGGCGTATGAAACGCTCATCGATCCCCAGCGGCGGGCCGCCTATGACCGCTCCTACGCGGCCGGCCCGCGCAGGGGCCGCGCAGACGGCGACGAGGCGCATTTCGACGCCCCCGCTGCCGGCAGCCACGCCTCCGCGACGATCCACAAGCCGGGAACGCCCCGGAACACCTCCGCCGACGCGCCCGTCTACGTGCCGCCTTTCGACACGCCCGGCGCCGTACGGCTCCTCCCTCCGGAGCTGGCCAGCCAGCAGGTCCACGGCATGCCGAGGAAGCGGGGCATCTTCGGCGCTGAAGCCAGGATCCAGCGGGAGCTGCGCACGGTCCAGCTGATCAGCAGGCAGGTCCTGCCCGCGATCCCTGCGGCGCGACTGATCAACGGGCTGCAGTCCCCGGCAGACAACAGCCACATTGACCATGCGCTGCTCTCGGGGTATCGGCTTGCGCTGATCGGCTCCATGCTGCTGCCCAAGGGTGCCTATGCGTGGGACGGAAACACGCTGAACCACGGCGGCAGGTCGATAGCCCCGCCGCAGCTGGCCCAGGTGGTCCGGCGGATGCAGGACATCTTTCCCGAACTCAACGTGACCGGCTGGACAGTGGTCCACAGCCCGGACGGAAACCTCCACGAACCCGTCATCGACCGCCACCGCCGCGCCCGCGGCGGCTCCGATATTGTCCAGGTGGTCAATGCCGCCGGCCTGGCCCGCGGGCTCAAGGATTTCCTGTCCTCCGGTCCGGCACCGAACACCGTCAACGTCCCGGTGTTCGCGAGGCTGCTGAGGGGCATGCACTGAGGCCACGTCCGAAGAGCGACGGTATGCCGACGCTAGGATGGAACGGTGTTCCGCATCCTCTTCCACACGCCTGAAATTCCCGGCAATACGGGCAACGCCATCCGTCTCGCCGCCATCACCGGCGCCGAACTCCACCTCGTGGAGCCTTTGGGCTTCGACTTCTCCGATGCCAAGCTCCGCCGCGCCGGCCTGGACTACCACGACCTGGCCGTGGTCACCGTCCACCCCAACATCGAAGCCGCCTGGGAGGCACTGCAGCCGGAGCGCGTCTTCGCCTTCACATCCGACGGCGAGGTGTCCTACACGGACATCGCCTACCGGCCCGGTGATGTCCTGATGTTCGGCCCGGAGTCCGTAGGCCTGCCGGACGACCTGAAGCGCGATCCCCACGTCACGTCCCGCGTCCGCCTGCCCATGCTGCCCTCACTGCGGTCACTGAACCTGGCGAATGCCGCATCCATCGCCGTCTACGAGGCCTGGCGCCAGCAGGGTTTCACCGGCGCACAGCTTTGAGCCCGGCCCACCTGCACAGCCACCCATCCAAGGCCTGTGCCGCACCGAATCCCTCCTGAGCACGTCCAAAGGGTGTGCATATCCACGGGGCGTAAGGAGCGGCAGGTGAGAACACAACGGCCAGGCAACACGGCATTCCGTTTTGCCCGGCACGATGCTGCCGTGGACGGAAACGGTGTGCAGCGCCCGCCGGCAGGCGACCTATGCTTGAGAGTGATGGATACTCCCAACGCGCCGAACTTTGACGCCACCGCGCCGCCCGGCACCGCCGTCGACCTTAACCAGCAGCTGGCACAGCTGCTGGCGCGGATTGCCCAAGGCGACCAGGCGTCCTTTGCCGAGTTCTACGGGCTGACGTCGCGGCGGGTTTTCGGCATGGCGCGCCGGGTGCTGATCGACCCGGAGCTCAGCGAGGACACCGTCCAGGAGGTCTTCCTGCAGGTCTGGCAAAACGCCGCGAGGTTCGATCCGGCGAGCGGCAGTCCCCTGGCCTGGCTCATGACCATCTCGCACCGCCGGGCCGTGGACAGGGTCCGGTCCTCACAGTCCGCGACCGACCGTGAGGCCAGGTATGGCGCCACCAGCCAGGACATCGACCACGACTCGGTGTCGGACGAAGTGGACAGCCGGCTCGAGGCCGAAGCGGTGGTGCGCTGCCTGGAGACCCTGACCGAGACGCAGCAGGAATCCGTGCGGCTCGCCTACTACGGCGGCCTCACCTACCGCGAAGTGGCTGAAAAGCTGAACGCGGCCGTTCCGACCATCAAGTCCCGCATCCGCGACGGACTGATCCGACTCAAGACCTGCCTGGGGGTGAGCTGACAATGACCGACACGAATGATTCCCGCGGGCGACAGCTGCCCAGGGCATTTGCCGCCGATATTCCCACCGACCTTGCGGCCGGCCGGGCGGTTGAGTTGGCCGAAATCTACGCTCTGGACGCCATCAGCGACGCCGAGCGGGAAGCCATCGACACCTACGTCAGCGGCGCTCCCGAGGCCGAACGCGCGTCCTTCAACGAACGCGTCCGCCAGGCCAGGGAGACTCTGGCAATGTCCTTTACGGCCGAGGAGGAGCCGCCTGCAGACCTGTTCGCCCGGATCGTTGCGCAGCTTCCCGCTGCCGCACCAGCAGCGGAGGCGGAGGCAGTGGAGGCCAAGGCAACCGCTGCCGCGGAGAGGGCGGCGGAGCCGGCCCCGGCTGACGACCTTTCCGCTGCGCGCCAGCGCCGTGAAGTACGACGCCGGTCGGCGGGCCTCCGCAATTGGCTGATAGGTGTTGCGGCTGCTGCCGTGATAGCGCTCGGCGGCGTGGGGATCGGGGCGTACGTGGCCAACCAGAATGACCCCTTCGACCAGGTCATCGAGGCCCAGGACGCGCGGCAGGCGACTGTCGACGTCAACGGCGGAGGCACGGCTACGGTTTCGATCTCACCGTCGCATGATGCGCTGGTGGTGCGGATGAAGGATGTGCCGCCGCCGCCCGCGGGCAAGGTGTACCAGATGTGGCTGATTCCGAAGGATGGCTCCACTCCCGTCTCGCAGGGACTGATGGATGCGGAGGCGCTGTCCAAGCCTGCCCTGGTAAAGGGCATCGGCTCGGCGGCCGCGCTCGGCATCACGGTTGAGCCTGTCGGCGGATCGGCTACCCCGACCCTCCCCACCGTGGCTGCCGCACCGCTGAACGCCTGACAGGGGGCAACAAGTCGCGGCGGGCCGCGAGTTGTTGCCCGGGCCTGCCTAGAAGCCGGCGATGGTCCCCGGACCGTTGACCATGACCACGTGGAAGGCCTCGGCGCTCCGGCCGGCAGGAAGGCCTGCACGTTCGGCATTTGCCTGCATGCCGCGCCGCACCGTGGCCTCCATGGCCTCCGCATCGGGATGCTGGCTGACGTGAACATGGATCGCCTCGAGTTTGCTCTCCACATGCTCCGTGACATCCACAAAATGGTTTTCCCGCTCCTCCGGACCGGCATAGAGCCACAGCCACGGAAGCTTGAAGGCTTCAAGGCCGGCCTCGGCGAGGTCCGGGTACGCGAACGGGTTTTCCACTGCGGGGTAGATGGCACGGGTCACCGCCTCCCCCACCGCCAGATGGTCCGGATGGCTCTTCTGGATGCGCTTCCAGTTGCGCTCCGGATGCATGGAAAGCACGACGTCGGGCCGGACTTCGCGGATCAGCTTCACCACTCCGCGCATCACGTCGTGGTTCGGTTCAAGGTACCCGTCCCGCTGGTGCAGGTAGTGGATGTCCGTGACGCCGACGAGGGCGGCGGCGCGTTCCTGCTCGGCCGCCCTGAGGGCGATGATTTCGGCGCGCTGCCGGGGATCGAAGCCGCCGGCGTCGCCGTCGGTCATGATGCAATAGCTGACCTCGACGCCGGCCGCGGTCCACGCGGCGATGGTGCCGGCCGCGCCGAAATCGATGTCATCGGGATGGGCTGAGAAACAGAGCACCCGCCCAATCCGGTGCTGTTCCGGATTGAACGGGCTCTGCGCTGGCGCAGTGTTTGGGGTCAAGGATTCAGCCCCTGCGCTTCTTGATTTCTTCCGTTGCCTGCGGCAGCACCTGGAAGAGATCGCCGACGATGCCGAAGTCCGCGATTTCGAACACGGGCGATTCGGCGTCCTTGTTCACGGCGACGATCACCTTGGCGGTCTGCATGCCGGCCTTCTGCTGGATGGCACCGGAGATGCCGGCGGAAATGTAGAGCTGCGGCGAAACGGTCTTTCCGGTCTGTCCGACCTGGGCGTCGTGGCTGATCCAGCCGGCGTCCGTTGCCGCGCGGGATGCGCCCACGGCCGCACCCAGTGCGTCCGCCAGCTCCTCCACGGGGCCGAAGTCCCCGTCGAGGCCGCGCCCGCCGGCCACCACGATGCGCGCATCGGTGAGGTCGGGGCGGCCGCTGGCAACCTTCTGTTCCCGGGAGGTGATGCGGGCAGCCGCGGCGGTGGCATCGGCAGGGGCGTCAACGGTCACGGTCTCGGGGGTGCCGGGAGCGGCCGCAGGCTCGGGGTCCACGGAGTTCGCCTTCACGGACAGCACGGTGACCGCGGTGGTGGCCTTCGCCGTCGTGGTGTATGAACCGGCCAGCACCGACTTCTGGGCGGTGCCGTCGGCGTCCACCGCGACGACGTCGGTGATGACTCCGGCGCCCAGCCGGATGCCGAGCCTGGCGGCGATTTCCTTGCCCTCGGGTGAGTTCTCGAGCAGGACGGTGGTGGCACCGGACTTGTCCGCCACGGCAGCCAGGAAGGCGGCCTTCGGCGCAACCAGGTAGTCGTCGAGGTCCGCTGCGGACGGCCGGAAAACGGTGGCCGCGCCATAGGCACCCAGGGTGCCGGCGGCGTCGTCGGACAGTTCGCCGTTGACCGCCACGGCGGTTTCGCCGAGGGAGTGGGCGATGGTGAGGAGTTCCAGGCTGCTCTTCTTGAGAGCCTGCCCGGGGTTGTCAATGAATACCAGTACGTTTGCCATGTTGTGGAGTCCTCTTAGAGCAGCTTCTGGGCGGCCAGGAAGTCAACCAGCTTGATGCCGGCGTCGCCTTCGTCAGTGATGATAGTGCCGGCCGTGCGCGGCGGGCGTTCCTCGGCTGCCGTTACGCGGGTCCAGGATCCGGCGTGGCCCACCTGGGAGGAATCGACTCCGATGTCAGCCAGGGAAAGGGTGGTGATGCTCTTGCGCTTGGCCGCGATGATGCCCTTGAAGTTGGGGTAGCGCGGTTCGTTGATCTGGTCGGTCACGGAAACCACTGCGGGCAGGGTCGCCTCAACCGTCTCCGAGTGGGTGTCCGCATCGCGGCGTGCCGAGACACGTCCGCCGTCCACGTCCAGGGAGGAGGCGAAGGTTACCTGCGGAAGACCCAGACGCTCGGCGAGCTGCGCAGGCACCAGGGACGTCTCGCCGTCGGTGGAGGCCATGCCGGTCAGCACGAGGTCCACGGGGGTGTCCGCGCCGAGGTGGCGGACGGCAGCTGCGAGCGCCAGGGAGGTTGCCGCTGCATCCGAGCCTGCGAGCGCGGCGTCGGTAAGGTGCACGCCCTCGGTGGCGCCGATCTGCAGGGACTTCTTGATGGCGTTCACGGCACCGGCGGGTCCCATGCTCAAAGCGATCACCTTGTTGCCGGCCTTGGCACCCCCGCGCGCTTCGGCGAGCTGCAGCGCGGCTTCCAGGGCGTACTCATCCAGTTCAGACAGGATGCTCTCGTCGCGGTCCGTGGTGTGGCCCTCGCCGCTGAGGTGCCGGTCGAACTGGGCGTCCGGCACATGCTTGACCAGGACGACGATCTTCAATGTCTCTTCCACTGTATTTACAGCAGCCTTCCGTGCTTGTGGATAGCCAGCCGGGTGAGGTCATGGCCGTGGAACGCCCGGGATACGGGTAGCTCCTAGCTAACCATATTGGGCCCGTCATATGACGCCCCGTTAACGCCTGTGTCAAAGGCCTGAGGCAAAGGCAGGAACAACGACGGCGGGCCGCCCCTCTCTGGAACTCAAGAGGTGCGGCCCGCCGTCGTGCTGGGCGCAGCTGCTGCTCTGCTGCTGCCTACTGCTCTTTGGCTGCCTACTGCTCTGCGGCTGCGCCGAGCGTGACGTCCAGCTGCTGTTCGCGGCCGTTGCGCAGGACCGTGATCTTCACCGAGGAACCGGACGGCTGTTCGCGGACAGCCGCAGTCAGCTGGTTCGGGTCACTGATGGCCAGGTCGTTGAACCGCGTCACCACGTCGCCCACCTTGATCCCGGCCTTGGCTGCCGCCGAGCCCTGTTCCACCGAAGCCACATCGGCTCCCGTTGAGAACCCGGATGCGGATGCCGACTTCTCCTGGACACTCACGCCAAGCTGTCCGTGGGTGGCCTTGCCGTTGTCGATGATTTCCTGCGCCACGCGCTTGGCGTGGTTGATCGGGATGCTGAAGCCCACGCCGATGTTCCCTGTTCCGCTTGCCGCGGAGCTGCCACCGGCGGAGGCGATCGCGACGTTGACGCCGATCACTTCACCCTTGCTGTTCACCAGGGCGCCACCGGAGTTGCCCGGGTTGATGGCCGCGTCCGTCTGGATAACGTTGATGGAGATCGATCCCTTGCTGGCCGAGTTCTGGCTCTGCCCCTGGCCCGGAGGAGCGAACTCAAAGCCTTGGCCACCCCCCTGGGAATTGTCCGTCCCTTCCTTGGGCGCGGCCGAGGATGCGACGCTGATGGTCCTGTTAAGCGTGGAGACGATGCCGTCCGTCACCGTGCCGGTCAGGCCCAGCGGCGAACCGATGGCCACGGCCGTGTCCCCGACGTTCAGCTTGCCGGAGTCACCCAGCACTGCCGGCGTGAGACCGGATGGGTTGTCCACCTTGATGACCGCAAGGTCGGAGAGCGGGTCAGTGCCGATGACTTTGGCGGTGAGGACGCGTCCGTCATTCGTGCGGATTTCAATGTCGGCGTTCGCGGTGGCGCCGTCCAGCGTCACCACGTGGGTGTTGGTGAGGATGTGGCCCTGGTCGTCGAGGATGATCCCGGAGCCGGTGCCGCCGTCGCTGCCACTGGTGGCCTTGATGGTCACCACGCTCGGCGATGCCTTGACGGCTGCGGCCGTGATCTCGTTGACCGAGTCCTGGTTGTTGACGATCACCGTTCCGGGCTGGCTGCCGGAACTGACAGCCGGCGCGGTGCTCCCGGCGTCGAACAAGTTTCCGGAACCTACGGTGGCAACGCCGCCGCCCACGAGCCCTGCGGCAAGGATGCTGGCCACCAGCGTGCCGACGCCGAATGTCGCCTTGCGTTTGGGCTGGCTGGCACGGTTGTCCTGGAAAGCGGAATGGTTGCTGTGCTGGGAGTACCGGGGGCCGGTGGGCTGGGTGGCCGGCGCAGACTGCTGCCCGTAGAAGGGGGCACGTTGGGGGTAGACGGGATGCGGACCGCCGGAACGCTGCTGGAAGTTTTCGCGGCTCTCCGCGGGGCTGCCATACGGCTGGCCTTCATCTGCCTGGGCTCCCCGAGGCTGGCCTGGGCCTGGTTGGCCTGCGCTCGGCTGGCCTGCGTCCTGCCCGGGCCGGAACAACGGCCGGGTGGGGTTGCTGTCGGAGTCAAGGCGCACCGTGGGGTTCTCGGAACCGCCGGCGGTGCGGTATTCGCCGTCCTGCTGTGCAGGAGGCTGGAGATCCTCGGCGGGCTCAGGCCGAGGAGTCGGATCAACAGGGCGCCCTGAAGGATCTCGGTTCTCAGGTGCTGCGCCCGGTACTGGGTGCTCAGTCATTGGACTTCCTTTCATCCGCGTCTGTATTAACTATGGACGATCGGACTGAAACTAAAACGGACGTTTGCTGGGAGGTTCCTGAATGCCCCCCGTAATGGTGTCCCAGCCAGGGTTCTTGAGGGCCACCAAGGTCTCCAGCGCTTTTCGCTGGTGGCATATTCCCCGCCGTGGACGGTCCCCCTGGTGCACCATAGAATCAAGAAGAATTGCCACAGCGACCTGCGGCTTTACACCCGGCGTGGGGGCGCTGCTGCATTCTATGACGGCTGTTCGTCCCGAACCAGCCGCGGCGTGCTGAAGGGTTGCCATGCGGTCAATGTTGAAACGTGTACTCGCCGTGATCGGCCTGACCGGAATGCTGGCGGCTCCGGCCGCGGCAGCCTGGGCCGATAATCCAGTAACCATCCCCTCCGGCCAAAACATCGTCGACGACGCGAACGTCCTCGGCAGCCGCAAGGGCGAGGTTGAGGACTCGATCCAGAAGCTCCTCAAGGACCACAAGTACAACCTGTACGTGGTCACGGTGAAGTCATTCGAAAATCCGGCCGACCCTGCTGCGTGGGGTAATTCCGTCGCAAAGCAAAAGGGCATGGGTCCCGCTGACGTGATCTTGGCGATCGCCACCGACCAGGGCAAATACTACTTCGCGCCCAATACCTCCAGCGCGATCTACGCCAAACGGACCACCATCACGCAGAACGCGATCGCGGCCAACCTCGGCGGCGGCAAGAGGGACTTTGCCCAGGCCGCCATTGACACTGCGGCCGCCATCGGTGACGCCGCCGGTGGCGGAAGCGGAACAGTCCCGTCAGGGGCCGGTGCGGGCACGGCCATCCTCGTTGGCGCCGGCGTTGTCGCAGCCGGCGGCGCGGGTACGTACCTTTACCTGCGCAACAGGCGTAAGAAGGCCGGCCAGGCATCCAGCGCAAGCTACGGCCCGCAGGGTGCAGAACTCGATCCCCTGGCCGGCATGAGCATCGAGGACCTGCGCAGGAAGAGCGGCTCCCTGCTGATCGAAGCAGACGACGCGATTAAGTCCAGCGAACAGGAACTGGGCTTCGCCGAGGCGCAATACGGGGAAGCGGCCGTGGGCAACTTCACCAAGGCGCTCCAGGAGGCGAAGGCGCACATGTCCGAGTCGTTCAAGCTGCAGCAGCAGCTGGACGACCACATCCCCGACACCGAAGAACAGCAGCGAAGCTGGCTCGGCGAAATCATCCGGAGGTCGGAGGCTGCCCTGGCATCGCTGCAGGAGCAGAAGGCGGACTTCGACTCGTTGCGCGAACTCGAGAAGAATGCGCCCCGGGCCCTCGCAGCAGTGGATGCCGGCGCCGCGGAAGCAGACGCGAAGATCGCCCGGGCTGATCAGACCCTGGCGGAACTTCGCGGCAAGTATGCGGACAGCGCCCTCGCCCAAATAGCGGACAACATCACGCAGGCCAAAGAGCGGCTGGCCTTCGTGCAGAACGCCAGCGCCACGGCGCGTGAAAAGCTCGCTTCTGGAGAAGGCAGCCTCGCAGCCGTCGCCGTCCGCGCAGCGGAAGAGAGCCTGCACCAGACAAACGTGCTGCTGGACGCAATTTCCAAGGTGGCCGCCAACCTTGACTCGGCCCGCCAGGGACTGGAGTCCGCTGTTGTGGACACGACCCAGGACCTTGCCCAGGCGCGGGCCATGATCCAGTCCGGCGCCCACCCGGAGCTTGAGGGGCCCGTGGCCGGAGTCGAAGCCGCCCTCGCTCGTGTGAAGGGCGAAATCCAGAGCGGCAAGATTGACCCCATCGCCACTTTGGAGCGGGTCGAGTCGGCGCACCAGGCCCTCGACCAGGCGCTGGGCGGGGTCCGGGACCAGCAGGAACAGGCGCGCAGGGCACAGGCTTCCCTGCAGCAGACCATCATGTCGGCCCAGGCCCAGATCAGCGCTACCTCGGATTACATTACGGCCCGGCGCGGCGGCGTAGGCACGGAAGCCCGGACCCGGTTGGCAGAGGCCCAGCGCAATCTCGATTACGCGCTGTCCATCTCACGCAATGACCCCGTGACCGCACTGACCTACGCACAGCAGGCACATGCGCTGGCTGCCCAGGCGGCCCAGCTGGCCCAGTCCGACGTCGACAGTTTCGGATACGCCAACCAGGGGTACGGCCAGGGATACGGGCGGGGCGGCATGTTTGGCGGCGGCGGAGGCGGCGGCCTGGGTGGCGCCATCCTCGGCGGCATCCTGATCAACTCCATTCTCAATGGCGGCAGCGGCGGCGGCTGGGGTGGCGGCCACAGCGACGGCGGCTGGGGCGGCGACTCCGGCGGAGGCGACTTCGGCGGGGGCGACTTCGGCGGGGGCGACTTCGGCGGCGGGGACTCGGGAAGTTTCTAGCCAGCAAAGACTAGGCGCCGGCCCGGACCGACGGGCCGGCGGGTGGAAGCGGTACATAAACGTCACTGATTTCAGTGGCAAACTCGGAGCAGGACGAAAGGTAACACCATGAAGCAGTCCATTTTCGGCCGCATGGCGCAGCTGGCAAAGGCAAACATCAATTCGCTGCTGGACCAGGCCGAGGACCCGCAGAAGATGCTGGACCAGATGGTCCGGGACTACACCAACAACATTGCCGAAGCCGAGTCCGCGGTGGCCCAGACCATCGGAAACCTGCGCATGCTCCAGGACGACTACAACGAGGACATCAAGAACGCGCAGGACTGGGGTCAAAAGGCCCTGGCCGCGTCCCGCAAGGCAGACGAGTTCCGCAGCGCCGGCAACGCAGCCGACGCCCAGAAGTTCGACAACCTTGCCAAGGTCGCCCTGCAGCGCCAGATGTCGTCGGAAAACGAGGCAAAGGCCGCCGAGCCGAGTATCGCGTCCCAGACCGAGGTGGTGGACCGGCTCAAGACCGGGCTGGACCAGATGAAGGGAAAGCTGAACCAGCTCACCAGCAAGCGCAACGAACTCGTGGCCCGCTCCAAGACGGCCGCCGCCCAGTCACAGGTCCACGACGCGCTCAAGAGCATCGATTTCATGGATCCAACCAGCGAGGTGGGCCGCTTCGAGGAGAAAATCCGACGCGAAGAGGCCAAGGTCCGCGGGCAGCAGGAGCTTGCCGCGTCGAGCCTGGATGCCCAGTTCAACCAGCTTGAGGACCTTGGCGAGCAGACGGAGATTGAGGCCCGCCTGGCTGCGCTGAAGTCAGGCAACGCCAAACCCGCCATCGGGGCTGGCGACACCACGGCGTCGGCGTCGCATTCCACGGTGGACGAGGCAGACTTCGACAAACTGTAGTCTCCCAAGTTGCATGAGGCCGGGATCCCAGCGGATCCCGGCCTCTGCCGTCTCCGGGACGTGTAGCGTGAATTCATGGCTTCCACCATTGTCTGGCTCCGGGACGACCTGCGCCTCGATGACAACCCCGCCCTGGCCGCCGCGGCCGCACTGCCGGACCGGTTGACGGTTGTCTATATCCTCGACGAGGACTCCCCCGGCATCCGCCCGCTGGGCGCCGCGGCGAGGTGGTGGCTGCACCACTCCCTGTCCGCCCTCGCGGCCAGCCTCGAAGCGCGGGATTCACGGCTGCTGCTCCGCAGGGGCGCCGCCGCTCCGGTCATCGAGGACCTGGCCGCTGAAACCGGTGCGGACAAAATATTCTGGAACCGTCGGTACGGGCAGCCGGAGCGGACCATAGACGCCGGAATCAAGGAGTGGGCTGCCGGGCAGGGCATTGATGCCACCAGCTTCCAGGCGAACCTGCTGTTCGAGCCATGGACGGTACGCACCGGCTCGGGCGGGCCGTACAAGGTCTTCACACCGTTCTGGCGTTCCTGCCTGGCGGGACCCGAACCACGGCTTCCGGCCGATGCCCCGGATCATTTGCCGCCGCCCGCAGCAGGAGCATCCGGCCGCCGGCCCGCCGGTGACCGGCTGGACAGCTGGCGGCTCCTCCCCCGGCGGCCGGACTGGAGCGGCGGCCTCGCCGGGACCTGGACCCCGGGCGAGGACGGCGCCCACGGACGGCTGGAAGATTTCCTGGACGGTCCCGTGGAGGACTACGGCAAGGGACGGGACTTGCCGGGCGTCGAGGGCACCAGCCGCCTCTCACCGCACCTTCGCTTCGGCGAGATCAGTCCCTTCCGCGTCTGGCATTCCCTCCGGGAACGCTTCCCGCGCCATGCACCGGCCGACGTCGGGATCTTCCGGAGCGAGCTGGGCTGGCGTGAATTCTGCTGGCAGCTGCTGTACGAAAATCCTGATCTGGCCACGCAAAACTACCGCCGGGAGTTCGACCACTTTGCCTGGCAAACGCCGTCGGACGCTGAACTGGAGGCCTGGCAACAGGGGCGCACCGGCTATCCTTTGGTGGACGCGGGCATGCGGCAGCTGTGGCGGACCGGCTGGATGCACAACAGGGTCCGGATGGCTGCGGCGTCATTCCTGGTGAAAAACATGCTTGCCGACTGGCGGGTGGGCGAGGCTTGGTTCTGGGACACCCTCGTGGACGCCGACGCGGCCAACAACCCGGCCAACTGGCAGTGGGTGGCGGGCTCAGGTGCGGACGCCTCCCCTTACTTCCGAATCTTCAATCCGGTCACGCAGAGCAAGAAGTTCGACGCCGGAGGCAGTTACCTTCGCGGCTACGTCCCAGAACTGTCGGAGTTGGACGACCGCACGGTGCACGAGCCGTGGAAGAACCCGTCAGCGGCTCCCGGCTACCCAGGGCCTCTGGTGGTCCTGCAGGAATCCCGGGAACGGGCGCTGGACACCTACCAGCGGCTCAAGGAGCGGTGAGAAGCTAGCGGCTGGTGACCTTGCCCATGAGCGACGCGATGGGGCGCAGGAACAGCGGCCGGGCCAGGAACCACGCCGCAACCATTACCGCGACTGATGCAACGAAGAACCAGAAACCAACCCAGCTCACGTCGTCGCTCCCGCCGTACATGTGGTTGAGGTTCCGGAGCGCGCCCGTGGCCAGGACCAGGAACACGTGCACCACAATGAAGGCCACGAAGTAGATCATCACCGGGAAGTGCACTGCGCGTGCGGCCTCGATGGGGAAGGCCTTGTTCAGCCCTGCCGCCTTTTTGGGCCAGGCGGCGGACATCCGCAGGCCAGTGATGAAGGCCAGCGGAGCAGCGATGAACACCGTGGCGAAGTAGGTCAGCAGCTGCAAGGCGTTGTAGTTGACCCACCCGTTCTCTGTGGGCCAGTTCAGGGATGCGTACTGCAGGGCGGCCGAGACGGCATTCGGGAAGACATCCCAGGACGTGGGGACGATCCGGGTCCATTGGCCGGTCGCAAAAAGCAGGATCACAAAGACCAGCCCATTGAGGATCCACAGCGCATCCAGCGTGAGGTGGAACCAGAGTTCCAGGCTGATCTTGGTGGGAGCCGTCTTGGTCCTGATGAGGCCCTTGTTGTTTCGGGTCCAATAGCCGCCGGGGCGGGTGGTGGTGCGGACCTGCCAGCCCGAACGGATGATGAGCAGCAGGAAGAAGGCGTTCAGGAAATGCTGCCACTCCAGCCAGGCCGGGAATCCGACGGGGGCGCCGGCGGGAAGCTCCGAATGTCCCGGGTATGAAGCCAGGAAGGACTGTACACCGGAAAGGCCCGTGGCCCACTTTGCGAGCAGAACCACCAGCACTGCAGCCACGAGGACCGCCGGCACCGTCCAGTAAAGCCTGGACCGCTTGCCTTTCGCAGTGCCGGTTTTGTTCTTCGTTGTGGACATCGAAACTACATTCCTCTCGAGGATGGCTTGGTCGGGCATCTGCCCCGCAGAAACGCTCGGGCCCTGCCAAAGAGAATACTAGGAACAGCCAATACGTGAACAAAAGCTACCGGGAAAGCAAGAGGCCCCGGCCGGTTATCACCGGTCGGGGCCTCTTCATTGTTGCGGGGACAGGATTTGAACCTGTGACCTCTGGGTTATGAGCCCAGCGAGCTACCGAACTGCTCCACCCCGCGTCGCTTGATCAACTGTACCCTACTTTCGCGGCGGCTTTGACCACGGCTGTTTCGCCCGGGCCATCGTCAACACCTCGCGCAGTCCGACAGTATGCGGACAGCAAAAAACCCGGACCACCAAACGGTGATCCGGGCTTTCTTCGTCAGTTGCGGGGACAGGATTTGAACCTGTGACCTCTGGGTTATGAGCCCAGCGAGCTACCGAACTGCTCCACCCCGCGTCGCAAGAACTACTCTACCGGCCGGTGAACAGGAGGCCAAATCCAAACGACGTGATCTGCGTCTCCGGCAATGCGAAAGGCCGGCCCATCCCCTTTTTGCGGGGAGGGCCGGCCAGTCACTTGGTCAGAAACTGCCTAGTAGGTTTGCTGGTCGGTCAGTTGCTGGGTGACGGCGTCGCAGACGGCGACGTCGGGCTGCTGGCTGTTCCGGTGCCGCCTAGCCTCGCTTCGGCGTCGAGCGCCTTCTGCAGCGCGGCTGACAGTTTCTTCTGCTGTTCGCCGTATGCCGCAAAGTCGCCCTTCGCCAGTGCGGCCTGGCCGGCCTTGATGGCCGCATTCGCTTCATCCAGAGCTGCCTTCAGCGCCGCCTTGGCATCCGCCGAGCCCGTTGAAGGCGGTGTTGTGCCCGGAGACGTGGGTGTCTTTCCGCTATTTGGCGAGTCTCCGGCGCTGGCTCCGGACCGGCCACCGAACAGCTTGTTGAGGGCCTCGTCCAAGGTGGGCTCGAAGGCGATCTTGTCGCCGAAGGCCACGAGTACCCGCTGCAGGGTCGGGTAGGAGGTCTCACCCGTGGACTTGAGGTACACCGGCTGGACGTAGAGCATGCCGCCGCCGGCGGGAAGTGTCAGCAGGTTGCCGTTGAGCACATCCGATGCACCCTGCCGCAGCAGGTTCAGCGCCTGGGACACTGTGGGATCAGAGTTGAACTTGTTCTGCGCCTGGCCGGGACCGGGCACCTGGGCTTCGGGCGGAACCTGCAGGAGCCTGAGCTGCCCGTAGCTGTCCGCCTTCACGCCCTTCTTCGAGCCCGCGTCGGAGTCGGCCGCGAGGAACCCGTAGAGCACGTTGCGGGCGTTGTTGTTGACCACCTGCGGAATGTAGGACGAGGTCAGCTGGAACGCCGGTGTTTTCTGGTCCGGCATCTGCAGCGACATGTAGAACGGAGGCTGCTTGACTTCCTGGGACACGGTGGGATCGTTCGGAACGCTCCACGCGTCGTCGTTCTTGTAGAAGCTCACGGGATCAGTCACGTGGTAGCGGCCAAGGAGCTCACGCTGCACCTTGAACAGGTCCTCCGGGTAACGGACGTGGCTCATGACCGCGGCCGACATCTCCGAGTAGGGCTTCAGGGTGGAAGGGAACACCTTCTGCCAGGCCTTCAGGAGCGGATCCTGGTCATCCCACGCGTACAGCGTCACGGAACCGTCGTAGGCATCCACGGTGGCCTTGACCGAGTTGCGGATGTAGTTCACGGAGCTGTTGGGCAGCGCCACATTGCGGCCGGCGGTGGTCTGTGAATCCGTGGTGGCGTCGGAGAGCTGCTCCTGCTGGGAGTACGGGTAGTACTGGCTGGTGGTGTAGCCGTCCACGATCCACTTGACCCGCCCGTCAACGACGGCGGGGTAGGCGTTGCCGTCGACCGTCAGGTACGGCGCCACCTTCTGCACGCGTTCCCGCGGGTTGCGTTCGTACAGGATCTGGGAGGCCTCGTTCACGCCGTCGGACAGCAGCAGGTCGGAGGACTGGAACTTGATCGAGTACAGGACCTTGTTGAAGAAGCTGCCGACGTTCGGGCCGCCGTTTCCGGTGAAGGTGTACTGCGTCTCGCCGCCTTCCTTGGACGCCGGCCGGTCCTGCTCGCGGTGCGGTGCGCCTTCCGGGGCACCCACGATCGAGTACTCCGGGGAGTCCTCGCCGAAGTAGATGCGGGGCTCGTAGGTCGCGTCGGTGCCCAGGACGCCGGTGGACGGGATGCCGGACTGCAGGAACTCCGGCTTTCCGTCGACCGTGAACTTGTTGCCCTTCGCGGCAACAACACCGTAACCGTGGGTGTACACGACGTGGCGGTTCAGCCAGGACTGCTGGTCGGCTGCGAGGCCGTCCGGGTTCAGCTCGCGCACGGCGATGACGGTGTCCTGCATCTTGCCGTTCACCATGTACCGGTCCACGTTGAGCGCTTTGGGGAACTGGTAGTACGGGCGGAACTGTTCAAGCTGCGAGAAGGCGTCCGAGATGAGGTTCGGATCCAGGAGCCGGATGTTGGCCGTGGTCTGCGCGTCCGTGGCCAGGGCGCCTTGGGTGGTGGTGGTGGTGGCGTTGTACCGCTCCACCTTTACCTGGTCCAAGCCGTAGGCTGCCCGGGTCATGCCGATGTTGCGCTCGATGTACTTCCGTTCCAGCGTCTGCTCGGACGGGCGGACCTGGAACTGCTGGATGACCCAGGGGTAGACGCCGCCGGCCAGGATGGAGGTGATGACCAGCATCGCCGTACCGATGACCGGAAGCCGCCACTTACCGATAACGGCCGCGACGATGAAGAGGATGGCGACGAGGGCCGCCGCCACGGCCAGGATCGCCTTCGTGGGGATGACGGCGTTGACGTCGGTGTACAGGGCGCCGGCCCAGCGGCCGCCGCTGTTCTGCAAGGCGGAGTAGCGGTCCAGCCAGAAGTTGATGCCCAGCAGGATCAGGAATGAGGCGCCGGTGACGGCGAGGTGGATCTGCGCTGCGCGGCTGGTGAAGATGCCGCGTTCCATGATCCTGATGCTGCCGTAGAGATAGTGCGTGAGAATGCCCGCGATGCCGGCCACGATTGCCACGCTGATCAGGAACCCGGTGACGAAGCCCAGGAACGGCAGCGTCATCAGGTAGAAGCCGATGTCGAGCCCGAACTCCGGATCCTTCTGGCCGAAGGACTCCTGGTTGAAGAACAGCATGACCTTCTGCCACTGGCTGGAGGCGGCGCTGCCGGCGAAGAGCCCGAACAGCACGGGCAGCCCGATCATGACCACCCGCCGGACAGGTTCCAGCTGCGCCTGGTAACGGTTGAGGTTGTCCCGGATTTCGGAGTCCGGCGCGTACACCGGGCGGGCGTGGTAGGCGATGCGGATCGCGTAAAACACTGCCGCAAACATGATGAGGAAGCCGGTGGCGAAAATGCCGATCCTGGCCAGGTTCTCAGTCAGGAACACCTGGAAGTAGCCAAGCTGCTGGTACCACAGGACGTCCGTCCACACATTGGCGAAGAAGATGAACCCGACAACAACCAGCGCAACAACGATGAGCGTGGGCGTCAGGGCACCGCGCCTTGTCTGGAGCTTTCCGGGCGGGGTGGGGCTGGCAGGACGGGACAAACTCGTACCTCATAGCTTTTCAGTTGCTGATCTTAAATTTTGAGTTTTCAGTGAGGGCCTGCATGGCGCCGGCACCGTCTGTCAATTAGTGCCACGAGCGGACCGGAGCCTTAGTTCCTCGATTTAGTCTAGTTGTTGGTGCAGGCCGGAAGTCCCGACGTGTCGGCACCCTTGGCGGCCAGCTCCACGGCGGACTTTGCTTCGTCCAGGTTTTCCACCTTGACCACCTGCAGCCCGTCCGGAATATGCCCCACAACCTCTGCACAGTTCGCAGCCGGGGCCAGGAACATGGAGGCGCCGTCAGCCCGGGCCCCGTGCATCTTCACCGCGATGCCGCCGATCGGGCCCACCACGCCGTCGGGGCTGATGGTGCCCGTCCCCGCGATGTGCTTTCCGCCGGTGAGATCCCCGGGCGTCAGGGTGTCCATGATTCCCAGGGCGAACATCATCCCGGCGCTCGGGCCGCCCACCTTGTCCAGGGAGATCTTCACGTCGAACGGGAAAGTGAAGCGGTACTGCAGCAGTACGCCCAGGATGTACCGACCGGACGGGTTCTTTGCCGGCGTCACGGTTTCCGTGATCTGCTTGCCGTCCCGGCTTACGACGACGACGGCAGGCTTCCCCTTTCCGGCGGCCAGTTCCTCCTGGATCACCTCCAGTGACGTGACAGGTTTGGCGTTGATGGAGGTGAAGACGTCGCCCTTTTGCAACTTGCCCTGCGCGGCGGAGCCCTCGGACAGGTCCGCCACTTCGAGCTTCTGCCCGTACGGAATATCGAGCCCTTTCAGGGCCGCCGCCACAGCGTTCTCCTGCGACGTGGCCATGGCCACGGCACTTTCCTGCTGCGATTCCTCCTTGGTGACGCCCGTCGGGAAGATCAGTTCCTCGGGGTACACCGCCTTAGAGTCGTCAAGCCACGCCGAGAACGCCTCAAAGACGCTAACGGGACCGTTGGGACCGCCGTCGACATAGACAGTTGTGAGATCGAGGTTTCCCTTGGCCGGGAACGTCTCGCGGCCGGAAACGCTGATCACGGGCTTCGTATTTTCCGTGCCCAGTGTGTTGAACGTGGGCCCGGGCGATTCCACCACATACGGGACCGGCAGGACGGCGGCCGTCACGCCCAGCCCGAGCGCAAGAAGCCCGGACAGGGTCATCGCGGAGATGCGGGGATCCCTGCCCCGGGCACGCCGGGACCGGCGGGCATCCTCAGTTCCATCGGGATTCCCGCCACCGGCGGCGGGCGCCGGGGACTCCTCTGCGGGCTGGCCGCCCTTGGTAATCGTCACTGAAGGACCTCTCCGCACCGCGTCGTTCAGCGCTGCACCGTGCCGCAGCCCGGCGGACGGCCGGGCGCAGCCTACATACGTTCCGGCTTCTAACACTACGCGTCCCGGCCTGCCGTTAGCTCTTTGCCTACAGCGAAAGTCCCTGCTTTCGGCAGACAGTCGCTCCCGCACAGGGGTAGCGTGAAGTTGATTAATAGTCACACCGACGATCGGCGGGATCATGACCTCCAATCCACTCAATCCGTCCAATGGCGACGAAAATCCAAAGGATCCGCTGGCGGAGATGCTGCAGAACCTCATGGGCGGCAAGGGCCTTGGTGACATCGACCCCGCAGAACTGGCCAAAGCCGCAGGGCTGCCCAACGATCCCAACCTGCTGGCCCAGATGTTCTCCCAGGTGCAGGCCATGATGAGCGCGCCCTCGGAAGGCCCCGTCAACTGGAAGCTCGCCCACGACAACGCCCGCCGCGTGGCGGCCGGCAGTTCCGATCCCTCCGTCACATCCGCACAGTCACGCGAAGTGGATGAGGCGCTGCGGCTGGCAGAGCTTTGGCTGGACCAGGTCACGGATCTGCCCGCTACCGGCCTGATCGGCAAGGCGTGGTCCCGCGCCGAATGGGTGGAGGAGACACTCGGCACCTGGAAGCGGCTGACGGAGCCTGTGGCCAACAGCGTGGCCAACGCCCTCTCCACCGCCATGACGGAGCAGATGCCGGAGGAGATGAAGTCCATGATGGGCGGCGCCTCGTCCATGCTGCAGAACGTGGGCGGTGCCATCTTCGGCATGCAGCTGGGCCAGGCCATCGGAGCGCTCTCCACCGACGTGGTCAGCTCCACGGACATCGGCGTTCCGCTGGCCGATCTGGAGATGGCGCTGCTTCCCGGCAACGTGGCCAAGTTCGGCGAGGGGCTCAGCCTTCCCGAAAACGACATCCGGCTCTTCCTCGCCGTCCGCGAGGCGGCCCATGCGCGTCTGTTCGTCCAGGTTCCGTGGCTGCGCGGGCATCTGCTCGGTGCCATCGAAGCCTACGCCCGCGGCATCCACATCGACACGTCGCGGATCGAGGAGCTCGCCCGGGATCTTGACCCGAGCAACCCGGAGGGAATCCAGGAGGCCCTGTCGCAGGGCGTCTTCATGCCGCAGCGCACGCCGGAACAGGACCAGGCGCTGCAAAAGCTGGAGACCGCGCTGGCCCTGGTCGAGGGGTGGGTGGACGAGCTCACGGCTGCCGCCACGGAAAAAGTGCTTCCCTCTGCTGCCGCGCTCCGCGAAACGGTCCGCCGCCGCCGCGCCACTGGCGGCCCCGCGGAACACGCGTTCGCGTCCCTCGTCGGGCTGGAGCTGCGGCCGCGCCGCCTCCGCGAAGCCGCCACGCTGTGGGCATCGCTCAAGGCCGAGCGCGGCATCGACGGCCGCGACGCCATCTGGAAGCATCCCGATCTGCTCCCCACTGCCGAGGATCTTGACGATCCCAAGGGGTTCAGCGAACGCCGCAAGCTCGCCGAGGCCAGTGACAGCGAAGTGGACGACGCCCTCCAGAAGCTGCTGAACGGCGGTTTTGACAGCCCCGCGGAGGGCGACGGGGACGACGGCGAAAAGCCCGCCGGCGACGAAAAGGCCGACGGCGACGAGGGCGACGCTCCGAAGAACTAGGCGGACCCGCTGGTTGAGCTCGTCGAAACCCAGTTTCGCGAAGCTCAACCAGCGGTCATTTAAAGCGCCGGTTCTGCTTCGCCGGCCGCGAGTCCGCGCGACGTGGCGAACGAGACGCCCTCCAGGAAAGCCTTGGCACGTTCCGTCTCGGGATAAGCCTCCAGCAGTTTCCAGAACGCCGCGTTGTGTCCTGCCACCAGCAGGTGCGCCAGTTCATGTAGCAGCACATAGTCGATGACCCACTGGGGCATGGGCCGGAGCTTGTCTGAGAGCCGGATGGACCCGTCTGACGGGGTGGCTGAGCCCCAGCGCGAGTTTTGGTTGCTGACCCAGCGGACCGATGTCGGGGCCGACCTGCCACCGAGGTATCTGGCCGAGAGCTCCGCAGCGTGTGTGGCCAGCGCCGCGTCCGAGGAAGGCCGCCGCCCCGCACCGCTGGAGCGCTTCTCCCCCTGGGTCCGGAGCTTCTCCAGCATCCGGTGAACCCAGTCGGCTTCCTGCGCACGGCTGAAGTGGGCGGGGATTGCGACGACGGCGGTGCCGTTCTCCCAGAAGGCCGCAACTGTGCGGCGACGCCGGGCGGAGCGCCGGACCTCCACGGGCGCGCCGTCGTGTGTGGTCAATGGCGTGCTGGTCTCAAGTTTTCCGCGCATCAGAACGTGCTGCTTTCCGTCAGCACCGCGAGGACTTCCTCGCCGTACCGCTCCAGTTTTGACGGACCAACGCCGGCGAGCCGGGCCAGTTCCTCAAGGGAAGACGGCCGGGCTTCGGCGATGGCCGTGAGGGTTGCGTCGGTGAAAACCACGAAAGCCGGGACGTCCGCGGAATGCGCGACCTCCTTGCGCCATTCACGGAGGGCATTGAACGTCTGCTCCTCATAGCTGGGCGGGCACTGACTGCAGCGGCCAACCTTCCGCTCGGCTCCGCTGGCCAGCATGCTGCCGCAGACCCGGCATGAAGCGGGGGCGGCCGCCTTGCGGCGCGGCGCGGCTCCCTTCCCCCTGACGGCCGAGCTGGCCACCGAGTCCGGGCGCAGCCCGTCGAGGAAGCGGGACGGCTTCCTGCTGGCGCGCCCGCCGGGGGTCCGGGCGGTGGACCAGGAGAGGGACAGGTGCTCGCGGGCGCGCGTGATGCCGACGTACAGCAGTCTGCGTTCTTCGTCCACCGCGGCGGGAGAGTCTGCGAAGGATATGGGCATGAGGCCTTCGCTCATGCCCACGAGGAATACCGCGTCCCATTCGAGGCCCTTCGCCGCGTGCAGGGACGCCAGCGTGACCCCTTGGACGGTCGGGGCATGCTGGGCAACGGAGCGCTCCTGAAGCTCGGTGACAAAGTCAGCCAGGCCAAACTGCGGGCCCCGGTTCTGCGCCAGCTCGTCCGCCAGGGCCACCAGCGCGGCCAGGGATTCCCAGCGTTCCCGCAGTGCGCCGCCGCTGTGCGGGGCGGTGTCCGTGTAACCGAGGGACGCGACGATGTCGCGCACCAGCTGTCCCAGGGGCTGGGGCTCGGACTCAGATACGGCACGGGTGGCGGCCCGGAGCTGCAGGATCGCATCCCGGACCTCCTTCCGCGCAAAGAACCGCTCGCCGCCGCGCAACTGGTAGCCGATCCCGGCTGAGGCAAGAGCCTGCTCGTAGGCCTCTGACTGGCCGTTGGTGCGGAACAGGACAGCGATCTCACTCGCCGGCACGCCGTCGTCGAGGAGAGAACGGATCTTGCCCGCGACCGTTGCAGCTTCGGCTTCGTCGTCAGTGCATTCTGTGAATTGCGGCTGCGGTCCGGGGTTGCGCTGGGCCACCAGCTTCAGCGGCGCAGCCCAGGCCGCATCGGCCGCCGGGCCGCCGCTCCGCCGTGAGGCCAGCAGCTCGTTGGCCAGCTTGACCACCTGCGGAGTGGACCGGTAGTCCCGGACCAGCTTGACCACGTTTGCGTCCGGGTACTGGGCTTTGAACCCCAGGAGGTGCTTCGGGGACGCTCCCGTGAACGAGTAGATGGTCTGACTGGCGTCACCCACGACGCACAATTCGTTGCGGCCGCCAAGCCAGAGTTCCAGGAGGCGCTGCTGCAGCGGGGAAACGTCCTGGTATTCGTCCACGACGAAGTGCCGGTACTGTTCCCGGACCGTCGCCGCCACCTTGGGGTCTTCCTGCAGGATGCCCACGGTAATCAGGAGGACGTCCTCGAAGTCGATGACGTTGCGGTCGGTCTTGACGTCCTCATAGGCCTGGAACACGCGGGCCACGGCCGTGAGGTCAAAGCCTCCCGGCGCGCCCCTGTCCTGCGCGTTTTCCAGGTAGTTGGCGGGCGTGAGCATGGACACCTTGGCCCACTCGATTTCCGATGCCAGGTCCCGGATGGAGGCGCGGTCGGTGCTCAGCCGAAGCCGGCGGGCGGCCTCGGCGATCATCTGTGCTTTGTGGTCCAGCAGGTTGGGCAGCGCCCCTCCGACCGCCTGCGGCCAGAAAAACTGGAGCTGCCGCAGCGCAGCCGCGTGGAACGTCCTGGCCTGGACGTTTCCGACCCCGAGGTCGCGGAGCCGGCTGCGCATTTCCGCTGCCGCGCGTGCCGTGAACGTGACCGCCAGAAGCCGCTGCGGGCTGTAAACCCCCGAGTGCACGCCGTAAGCGATCCTGTGGGTGATGGCGCGGGTCTTGCCGGTGCCGGCTCCGGCGAGCACGCAGAGAGGGCCAGCCAGGGTGGTGGCCACTTCCCGCTGCTCCGCGTCGAGGCCGCCAAGGATCCGGTCCTCCAGGGAGGCGTTGCCATCAGGATTTTCTGTCGTCACTTCTTGCTGCTTGCTTTATGGGGATGGATGGGCTGCTCCGCCTTGGAGGCGTCGACTGTAGGTGTGTTGCCGGCCGCGGGCCGGTCAGTCCTCGGCCGGACGGTCCTGGATCACGCCGCCGTACCAGTGCTCGATGAGGGACCTGGCGATGGAGAGCCTGGTGGAGATGACGATTTCACCGCTAAGCACGGCCTCCTGGACTTCCTCCCGGCTGAACCAGCGCGCCCTGGTGACCTCGACGCCGTCGGGCTTTGCTTCTGTGTCGTCGGTGACGGCTGTAAAGCCGAGCATGAGGGACGCCGGGAACGGCCACGACTGGGAGCCGAGGTACTGGCACGCCTTGACCCGCACGCCCACCTCTTCCTGGATTTCCCGGACCACGGCCTGCTCGAGGGATTCCCCGGGCTCAACGAATCCGGCAAGTGTGGAGTAGTTCTTTGCGTCCAGGGGACCGCCGCCGCCCAGCAGGACACGGCCGTCCGGGCCAACCACCGTGACGATTATGGCCGGGTCCGTGCGCGGGTAGTGTTCGGAGTTGTCAGCCGGGCACCGCCGGACCCATCCGCCGGCCTCCACATTTGTGACGGCGCCGCACCGCGGACAGTGGGTGTGGGTGGCGTGCCAGTTGGCAATGGCACTGGCCTCAACGAACAGTGCGGTGTGCGTGGGATCCAGTTGCGCGGCGACGTCCCGGAAGCCTTCCCAGGTGGCTCCGGCGGGCAAGCCGGCCGGACCGGGATCCACCGGTTCCGGCAGGACGAAAAGCAGGACGCCGGTACCTGCGGGAAGGTCCTCGGAGCCCAGGGCCGCGCCCAGATAGATGATGTGCGCCGGACCGGACGCCGACTTCTCGAGCCGGTCCAGCAACGGACCGGCCTCTGCCAGGACGAGCGCGTCTCCGTGGACCAGCGCATGCCGTCCGGACAGGAGCATGGCCTTGGCCGTTCCCGCCGCCAGCAGGTCCGGAACCAGGCTTGCCCTCATCCGCTCAACCGACCCCCTGTTGACCATTGCGGGCCGAACCGGCAGCACGGTGTCGAAGAGATGGTTGGCCGGCAGTTCGCCTGCCGGCAGCTGATGTTCCGGCAAGGTGCCCGCCGCTTGACCGACCGGCACAGCGGCCTCCGCATGACTCATGTATCCACCGTACTGACTCACAGTGACAATTTACATTTCAGGAGGGCACCGGCGGGCACGGACAGTGCCACTTCGCTTGCCTCGCCGTACCCATATTTAGGCGGATCTCGAGACTCGCCGCGACACATCATTGTCTTGGACGCCGCTCAATCTACCGTGGAAGCGTGAGAAGAGAACCAATCGAACTGGCAGCTGTGGCCACCGCGGCAGTCCCCGGACTGAGCCCGACTGCTGTGAGCTCTGCCCCGGATGACCCGGCAGACTTTGATTCGGCCCTCCTTCTTGATGCCGAAGGCAAGCGCTGGCGCGTCCGCTCACCCCGGCACGCGGAGGCAAGCACCAGGCTGGAGACCGAGTTCCTGGTACTTCGCGCTTTCGCACCCGCCATCCGGGCAGAGCTGCCGTTCCTCATGCCGACCGTGGCCGGCACCGTCCGGCAGCAGAACCTGACCACCTTCGTGTACTCCCACCTGCAGGGCACCACGCGCACCGTCGAAGAGCTGACGGCTGGTCCGCAGGAGCTGGCAAAGGAAATCGGCACGGCGCTGGCTGCCATTCACGACCTGCCCAGGGCGCTGGTGAGCAACGCCGACCTGCCCAGTTACACGCCGAACGAGTTCCGCCAGCGCAGGCTCAACGAACTCGACCAGGCCGCGACCACAGGCAAGATCCCGGCGCTCCTGCTCCGCCGCTGGGAGCACGCCATGGAAGACGTCTCGCTGTGGCGGTTCAACCCCTGTGTGGTCCACGGGGACCTGCACGAGGACAACCTGCTGGTCGAGGACCACCGCGTCACTGCCGTCACCGGCTGGACCGACCTGCGCATCGGCGACCCCGCCGACGACCTCGCCTGGCTCGTGGCGTCCAATGAGCACGAATTCGTCGACGCTGTGGTCAAGCACTACACCGCGAAGCGCCGGGACGCGCCGGACAACCACCTGCTGCGCCGCGCCGCACTATCGGCCGAATTTGCGCTGGCCCAGTACCTCGTCAAGGGCATCGCAGCAGCCGACGCCGACATGATCGCCGAGGCCGAAGGCATGCTTGCCACGCTGGCTGACGACATCGCCGAATACGGCGGCCAGCCCATCAGCGTGGAACCGCTGCCGCCGGCCCAGCCCGAGTCCCCGCCAACCGGCCAGCCACCGGCCTCACCCGGCCTCGTTGACGCAGCGGCGGGCACCAACATTTCCGAGGCCTTGCCCGCCGTGCACGTCACGCCAATCCCGGTTGACGTGAAGCCCCTTCCGGTCGAGGTGACGCCCATCCCGCCTGACGAGGAGGACGCCGGAGGGAATGCAGACCAGCCGTCAGGGCAGGACGCGTCGCAAGACTTAGTTGACGACGACGCGGCGGAGGATGCCGGCGCATCTGACGATGCCGAAGCGGACGGGGAACAGGCCGGGGCACAGGACGGGGAACAGGAAGATGCCGCGGCCGCGAAGCCCTCAGGCGCCGACACGTCCACGGTTGCCCTCACTGTGGTCGACGCCAAGACGACATAACCGGGCCGGATCCCAACCGGCCTGCGCTTCCCGACCGGCCTGCGCTTCCACGCTGCCTGCACTTTCTAACTGGAGAGGGCGGCGGCCACGATCCCTTCCAGCTCGGCCCCTGACGCGAGGTCGTGGGGGCGCACCACATGGTTGTCCGCGACATAGAAAAAGGCAGCCCGGACCTCCTCCAGCGGCACGCCCTTGAGCCTGGCCCAGGCCAGCCGGTAGACAGCAAGCTGGACGCTCTTGGTCTTCAGCTGCCCTGCGGACGGCCGCCGGCCTGTCTTCCAGTCCACGAGGTCCCAGCCGCCGTCGGCGTCCCGGAACACCGCGTCGATGCGGCCGCGGACTACGACATCGCCGATCCGGGTCTCCACGGGGACCTCCACGTAGGCAGGCGATCTGTGTGCCCAACGGGAGTCCTTGAAGGTAGCAACCATGTCGTCGAGGCCGTAGGCCTCATCAATGTGGTTATCAGAGCCGGGCGCTTCGCCGAGATCCAGCATTCCTGCCGTTCCAAAGTACTCTTCGACCCAGGCATGGAAGGCGGTGCCCTTGCGCGCGGACATGCCTGGTTCGCGCGGAACAGGCCTCCTGAGCCGCTGGACCACTGCCCCGGCGTCCTCCCCCAGGTCCACCAGGGTGGACGCTGAGATATGCCCGGGCAGATGAACGTCGCGGCTACGGGCCCGCCTGGCGCGGCGTTCCAGAAGGAGGGCAGCTTCGCGTTCCCAGCCCGCCGCGTGGGCGCGGAGCCCCGTGCCCTCCGGGAGCCCCGGCGCACCGGCTTCGACAGCGGCGATCTCGGTGAGCAGCCGTTCGGCGGCACGGTCCATGGCCGCCCGCCGTCCCGGTACAAGCCGGAGGCGGTTGCCGCTGCGGGGGTCCACAGGACCTTCCAGCGGATCATACGGCCAGGCGGCCACCTCCAGTTCCCGGGTCAGTGGACTTTCCTGGGGCAGTGACTCCTCGTCGACAGAGCCAGGGTGGATTTCCGCAGTTTCCTGTTCTGCCAGCGGCGCCAGCTCAGCAAGGAACGGTGACATCTCCGCCATCCCGCCGCGCCCGCCGACCCACGCTCCGCTGGAAACCCAGAGCACATGTTTGGCGCGGGTGTAGGCAACGTAGGCCAGTCTCCGTTCCTCAGCCTCGCCGTGGGCCTGGACGTCTCCCTTGAACACCTTCTCGGCGTCGAGCCACCCCTTTTGGTCAGGCTGGTCCAGATCCCACTGCGGAAGATCGGCACGGTCACCCCTGAGGGGCCAGGGCAGGGCCGCGGAACCGCTGCTCCACCTCGAGTCGCGGCTGCTGGGGAACGCGCCCGAATTCAGGCCAGGTACGAACACGACGTCCCATTCGAGTCCCTTCGAGGCGTGCACCGTCAGCAGCTGCACGGCCTCATGGTTGACGTCAGCAGGCGGCACATCCAGGCCGCCCTCCTCTGAGGCTGCCGCCTCCAGCCATGAAAGGAAGGCCAGGACGTCCACCCGGTGGGATGTCTGCAGGAACCCTGCGGCCGCGTCCTGGAACGCATCCAGGTTCCGCCGCGCCTGGTGAATGCTGAATCCTGGCCTCGCAGCAACCTCGATGTCCAGCAGCATGGCCCGTTCCACCTCGCCCAGCAGGGTGGTCAGGTCCTCCCCCATCAGGGCCCGAAGCTGCCGCAGCTCCGTGCCGAGGCGCTGCAGCCGCTCCCGCGCAGGAGGGGTCAGGCTGCGGCCGTGCGCGGACGTCCAGCCCTCGTTGGGGAGCCAGTCCAAGGCTTCGACGAGGCTGGCTGCATCGGTGATGTCGCCCTCGATGACGACGTCCTGGGTTTCCTGATCCTCGTCACCCGACGGATCGTTCACGCCCAGCCCGCGGCCGCTATCGACCATGCCGCGGCGCCGGGCCAAAAACGTGGACCAGTCCCGGAACGCCATGAGGTCGGCGGGACCGATCCTCCACCGGGCACCGGCCAGGAGCCGCATCAGCGAGTCCGACCGGCCCGCATCGGCCAGGACCCGCAGCGTGGAGACCAGGTCCACGATTTCGGGAGTGTCCAGCAGCCCTCCCAGGCCCACAATCTCGTACGGGATCCCTGTGGCTTCGAACTCCTTGCGCAGGCATTCCATCTGCGCGCGCCTGCGGCACAGGACGGCCATGGCAGGCTGGACGCGCGGTTCCGTGGAAGAGCCTTCGAAATCCGTTGCCCTGAACCTCAGGAGATCCTTGGCGATCGCCGCTGCTTCATCTTCATCCGTGGCAAAACGACCAATCACCACCCGGCCCTGCACCGCGGCCGGGCTCGGCCGCAGCGCGGGCACCTCCACGGCCGCGCTGGACGACCGCTGCCCGGCGGGTCCGGCCTGCGCCGCGGCGGCGCTGAGCGGAGCCGAGATAAGGTTGGCGGCGGCAAGGATGTTGCGGCCGTTCCGCCACGCGGTGGTCAGGTATGAAACGGGGGCGGGACGCCGGGACGCCGGTCCTGACTGGCTGTCCGCCACGCAGACCGGAAACTCATTGACAAAGTGGAACAGCTGTCCGGCCGACGCGCCGCGGAAGCCGTAGATGGACTGGTTCGGATCACCGACGGCGGTGACGGCGTGGCCGTCACCGAAGAGCCTGGAGAACAGCACCAGCTGGGCGTGGGAGGTGTCCTGGAATTCGTCCAGCAGCACCACCTTGTAGCGTTGCCGTTCCATCTCGGCGGCCAGTGGCACCTCGCGGGCCACGCGTGCCGCGAGCGCCACGAGGTCGCCGAAGTCAAGCGCTCCGCGCGCCCTTTTGGCTTCCGCGTACCGCCCCACGAGCTCTGCCACACTGGCCCGCGTGCGGAGCATGGCTCCGAGTTCGCCGACGGCCTGGCTGGGGTTCTTCTTGGCCCCGGCCACATACGGCAGGGCCTCGAACTCGGCGAGCCGCTGCATCAGCCAGCCCTGCACACCGTCCGGGTCCTGGAGGTGCTCGGCGCACTCCCCCGCGAGCTGGATGACCGCTTTGACGAGCGTGGACTTGGCCACCTTGAAATGGGAATACTCGCCGTCGAACGCCTCGACCACCTCACTGGCCAGCTGCCAGGCCTGGGCGCCGCCCAGCAACACGACGTCCCGCTCGATCCCGAGCCGCAGGCCGTAGTCGGAGACGATGCCGCTGGCAAAGGAGTGGTAGGTGGAAACCTTCGGTTCCAGGGCGTCGGCGCTGAGCAGCGCCCCTGCCACGGCGCCGCCGGTGGCCGTCCGCTGCAGCGCACTGAGTTTGGCGCGGATGCGGCTGGCAAGTTCACCGGCGGCCTTTCTGGTGAACGTGACACCGAGGACTTCCTCCGGCTTGACCCAACCGTTCGCGACCAGCCAGACGACGCGGTCGGCCATGGTGGCCGTCTTGCCCGAGCCCGCACCGGCGATAACCAGCCGGGGCGCCAGCGGCGAAGAGATGATGGCCGACTGTTCCGCCGTCGGCAGGTTTTTCTCGCCCAGCAGGGCGGACAGCTCTTCGGGACTGAACCTGGGCTCGGGCAGCTCTGCCGTCCGGCTCATTCTGTAACCTGCTTTCCCCGCGCACAGAGCGGACATACTTCCGGCAGCCGGCAGCCTGGGCCGCCGAAACCGGCCTTGGCGGGATCGTGCCTTGCCTCGAATTCGTGGCCGGACATCACCGCGGCTGCGTCGTTAACCATTTCCATCGCCCAGTTGTCGCCCGGGTCCAGCGGGTCCTGATGCTGGATACCCGGGCTCTTGGTGGTTGTGCCCAGCTGGGCCAGCACGGCACCGCCGGGCTGGGGCTCGGCCTCGGCAGCGTCGGAGGGTCCGAAGCCCCCCGCCAGCACGGCCGCCTGGTAGGCGCCCAGCTGCGGGTGCCTGCCCAGTTCGGCCTTGCCCGGCTGCCGCTTGCCCGTCTTGAGGTCCACGATCACCAGCCGCCCCTCGGCATCGATCTCCAGCCGGTCCACCTGTCCGCGCAGGACGGCCGACCGGGGTCCGTCATCGGCGGGAACATGATCTCGGGGCACAGCACCGGGCTCGGGCAGGATCACCTCGAAGTCCTGCTCGACTCCCGCGAGGCGCCGGCCCTCGCTGCGCATGACCAGGATGTACTGCGCCAGTTTCCGGACCATGGCTTCTGCCCTGCGGAAGTCCAGCTTGCCTTCCCAGTTGTCCTTCATACCCAGAGCCGGCCAACGCCGGACGAGTTCGGCAAGGTATTCGGCTCCGCTGGCGTCGGGGAGATCCTGGGCGATGGCGTGCACCAGCGTTCCGAGGCTGCGGGCGAAGTCCGTGGCCGCTTCGCCGCCCGCGGCCTGGATAAACCAGTCCAGCGGGGATTTCTGCACCGACTCCACCTTGGAGGGCGAAACGTAGACGGTGCCGCCCGGCGGCACCACCCGGTCCACGCTCGTCAGCGGGGCAAGACCCCACCAGGTGTCCGGATGCGCTCCGGGAACAGGAGGCTCGGCGGTGGCAAGGCGGGCCAGGACACGTACGGCTTCGTCTGCCTCGGCGGCCAGTCTGCCGTCCAGCTGGGCGTACTGGCGGAGTTCGGCCACGAGCGCACGCAGCGTCAGGGGCCGTTCCACGGGGGTGTAGCCGCGCCCCTCCTGGCCCGGCAGCAGCGGCGCGACGTAGTCCAGGAAGGAGGAGGGCTGTTCATCCTCCGACGACACGGCGGTGCACAGCAGCACGTCCTTGGCCCGGGACACCGCCGTGGAAAAGCTGCGGAGTTCGTCGTAGCGGATCTCCCGCAGCCGGCTCAGCGGGCCAAGCTGGAGCGCGTACTCCACGCCGTGTTCGACGGCGTCCGCGAACAGTGTGCTGCCCAGGAGCTCGCCGCGGAGGCGGGTGTTGGGCCAGACTCCTTCCTGCAGGCCAGCGACGATGACAAACGGCCATTCCCGGCCGGCGGCGCTGGCAGGCGTCATGAGTTCCACGGCGTCGTCAACCTGCGCACGCGCCGCCAGGGTGTCCATGGGCAGTTCCTGGTTCAGCAGGTATTCGAGAAACTGTTCCGCGCCCGATCCGGGCATCTGGTCCACGTAGCGCTCGGCCGTATGGAACAGCGCCATCATGGCGTCCAGGTCCCGGTCGGCCCGGGCTCCGACGAGTCCGCCGGCCAGGGCAGCGGCCGTCCATGCCGCTGCGAGCCCGGTGGAGTGCCAGAGGGCCCACAATACGGTCTCGGCGTTGGCACCGGGTTCGGCAACGGCCTTCCGCCCGGCCTGGATCATCCGCGCGACCCTTCGCGCCGACCGGCCCTCAATGCCCAGTGAGCCCAGCGCGCCGGGCTCAAGGAGCGCCTCCACAAGCAGGGAATCGCTGGAGCGTCCGCCGCCGCCCAGCAGTTCCTCCCGCCGGAGCGACTGGCGGAGCCGCCGCAGTTCGAGGGACGTCGCACCGCCGATCCGGGATGTCAGCGACGACACCGCCGATTCCGGCGTGAGGACCGCGGGATCCAGGGCCACCGCGTAGGCGTCGAGCAGCGGACGGACGGCCACCTCATCGCGCACGGCGGCTTCGGCCACCGGAATCCGCACCGGGATTCCCTGGCCCGAGAGGTAGCGCTGCAGCTGGCTCAGCTGGCCGCCGTTCCGGACGATAACGGCGATGTCCTCGAGCGGCCGCCCGTCCCTCAGGTGCGCCTCGAGGATCCTTTGGGCGACGTACCGTAACTCATGCACCGCCGAGGGCAGAAGGTGCGCTTCCACGGTGCCGCCTTCATCCGGCCGGGCAGAATCACCGGGGTCCCCGGCATCATCACCAGGAACGGAGCCAACCGGGTCCAGACGGCGGGCGAGCTGGCCGCCGGACCGGACTGAGATCCGGTCCGCGACTCCCAGCCAGGCTTGGGCCACCGCCGGCTGATGGCGGTGGGCACGGGACAGCGGCTTTTCAACGACTGTCCGTTCCCCGCCGCCCAGCAGGTCCGGGAGTTCGGCCACAAGATCCGGCCGCGCTCCACGGAACCCCTGCACCACCGTGTCCGGTGCGGACGTCACGTAGACATCCTTGCCGGCGGCCACATCGGCCAGGAGCTCGAAGACGGCGGGGTTGGCCTCCTGGATATCGTCCACCAGAATCAGCTGGAGCCGGTCGCGCTCCGCCGCTAGGAAGCCGGGGAAATCCTGAAAGAGCTGGCGGGCGGCCGTGATGATGCCCGCGGGGTCGAATGCCTCGGGCATTCGCAGGTCGAGGACGTCGCGGTACTCGGCGTACAGTGCCGCTGCGGCAATCCAGTCCGGCCGTCCGCAGGCGCGGCCCAGGCCGGCGAGGTCTTCGGCGGTGCGGCCCGACTCTGTAATGCGGTCGAAGAGCTGGCGGACCTCGTGCCGGAACCCGCGCGTGGGCAGGGCTGCCGTGAGGTCATCGGGCCAGGGCAGCCCGAGTCCCGGCAGGGCGTGGCCCTCCAGCAGTTCCTTGATGATGAGGTCCTGCTCAGGGCCTGACAGGAGCCTCGGGGCCTTCGACAGTGGCAGGAGTCCTTCCGCCTTGGCGCGGCGGATGAGGTCGAAGGCATACGCGGCCCAGGTGCGCGCCGGCGTGGTGCTCAGGCTCCGGTTCAACCGGGCGGTAAACCGGTCCCGGAGAGTGTCAGCGGCAAGCCGTCCCGGGGCGAGGATAAGGATTCGTTCGGGGTCCACCCCTTCCGTCTCCACCCGGCGGATCGCCGCCTCGATGAGCACGGTGGATTTTCCGGTTCCGGGCGCTCCGGGGACCAGTACGGGGCCGGATCCCCGGGGCACTTCGACGGCGGCCAGCTGGTCCGCAGTGAGGACCGGAACGCGGGAGTGCACCTGCCGAGGGGGCAGCAAGCGAAGACCGGTGGACGGGAAGGGGGCGGCGGAGGCTGAGCCCGCGTGGTCCCGTTCGGAAGTGAGGGCGGATGCGGGATCTTCGGAGGTCTGGTCGAGTGTTGCGGTCACACGGACATTCCATCATCCGGCACTGACAATTTTCGCAGCGACGCTTCCAGCCGCTCGGCGATCACGTCCAAGGCGTCAAAATCGGCGTCGGACGGCGCCCACCGGGCAGTGGTCAGATCGACCCGCCACCGTCCCTCGCCCGTCCTCGCAAAGCTTTGATAGTCCCCGCGCAGGGGCGTGCCCTCCTGCAGGTAGTACTCGAGGGCCTCGGACTCATGGCCATCGGGGGCCAGTCCGCTGGCCCGCAGTACCCGCCACCATGGGACGCCGCTGCCGTAATGGCTCAGCACGGACCCCACCTGCCGCGGTCCTCCGGTGCCAAGAAGCTCAGCTACGTCGCCATAAGCCACCGCCGTGCCGGCCGGGATGAGGTCAACCACCGCCAAAACCGCCTCCACATACTCCGCCCGCATGCCCCCAGACTATCGGCCGGCACACATCGTCAGCGGTCAGGTCGGCGCCGTGTGCGCCTTCCCACACCATGTCTTCCGACACCAGGCCGGACACGCGCGGGGCAAGGACCTTTACTGTCGGTGGCTCCGGGTAATTTGGAGCCATGAGCACTTGGAACACTCTCCCCCGGGCCGCGTTCGACCTCGAAACCACGGGCCGCAACTCCCGTGCCGCCCGGATCGTGACGGCTTCGATCACCCTGGTGGACAGCTCCGGCAGCGTGATTCGCGAGCATGAGTGGCTGGCCGATCCGGGCGTTGAGATTCCGGCGGAGGCGAGCGATATCCACGGGGTCACCACTGAACACGCCCGCAGCCACGGCCGGCCTGCGGCCGAGGTCACCAGGGAAGTAGCTGCCGTGCTCCAGGGGCTCTTCGATGACGGCGTTCCGGTGATCGCGTTCAACGCCAGCTACGACTTCACCGTCCTGGCCGCCGAGTCGGCCCGCTACGGCGTCCCGCAACTGAGCAGGTTCCCCGTCCTGGACCCCTACATCATGAACAAGCAGGTGGACCGGTATCGCAAGGGCAAGAGGACGCTGACCGCCCTGTGCGAGGAGTACGGCGTGGAGCTGGAAAACGCCCACACATCGGCCGCGGATGCACTGGCAACTTTGCGCATGCTCGACGCCATGGCCGGAAAATTCCCCAAACTGAGCATGCCGGCCGGGCAACTGCACCAGCTTCAGGTGGACTGGGCCGTCAGTCAGGCCGCCGACTTCCAGCAGTACCTCCGCAAGACCAAGCCCGCCGCCGTCATCGAGGGTGACTGGCCCGTGCTCCCTCCTGAGGATGCCAGCCGCGGCGGCTTCTGACCGGTGCGACGCAATTCACAAAAACGGGCCCACCCTGCCAGCGTCCCCGCCCTGCCTTGCTGATTCCGCGACAGCCACTTCTGTCATCGCTATTGACTAGCCACTCCACGGAAACCTGCATTATATTCGGCACATAGTGCCACATCCCATTCATTGCGCCGTCTAACGTCCGCGTTAAGGGCAAGTGAGACAATTAAGTTTTGCGGGCGCGCCCTCTGCGGGGCCGGATCTTGGCTCCAGACGGCTTGACTGCCCGCCCTCGATTATCCCAATGAAAGTGATGCGTGATGAAAATCAAAGCCTTGAAGTGGCTGTCCACGGTTCCCGTGGCCGTAGTCATGGCCGTATCCCTGGCTGCCTGCGGTGGAGGTACCGCTGCTCCCAGTGGCTCGTCGACCGACGCCCTCGCCGGCAGCGACCAGCAGACGCTGGACAAGTACACCACCAAGGACGTCACCGCCCTGGACAAGATCGACAAGTCCAAGCTTGGCCTGATCACTCCCGGCACCCTCAAGGTCGGCACCCTTTCCGACGCGCCGCCCAACATCTTCATCGATAAGGACGGAAACTTCACGGGGTACGACAACGAACTCCTGAAGGCCATGGCGGCCAAGCTCGGCCTCAAGGTCGAGTTCGCGTCGACCAAGTTCCAGGGCCTCCTGGCACAGGTGAAGAACAAGCAGTTCGACGTCGGCTCCTCCTCCATCTCCACCACGGACGCCCGCCGCGAGACCGTGGCCTTCACCAACGGCTACGACTTCGGCTACATGGCGATCGTGACCAAGGATGACGCGAAGGTGAAGTCCTTCGACGACCTGAAGCAGGGTGTACGCATCGGCGTCGTCCAGGGCACCGTCCAGGACGACTTCGTCACGAACACGCTGAAGCTCGAGCCGGTCCGCTTCCCGGACTACAACACGGTCTACGCGAACGTGAAGAGCGGCCAGATCGACGCCTGGGTTGCTCCTTCGCAGCAGGCCGAGGGCCAGGTCAAGTCGGGCGACGGCACCAAGATCGCCGAGAAGAAGGTTAACACCCAGAACTTCACGGCGTACGCAGTGGCCAAGGACAACAAGCCCCTCGCTGACGCGCTCAACTCGGCCCTCGACGCCGTGATCGCCGATGGCACGTGGACCAAGCTCACCACCCAGTGGTACACGGACCGCCCGACCATCAAGGAGCAGACTCCTGAGGGCTGGAAGCCGGGCAGCAAGGCCGTCCAGGTCCCCACGAAGTAATCGACTGACAGGCGCCACATGGATTATCTGAACAGGCTCGCCGAGACCTTCCTGGACTGGAAGGCCATCGCCGAGGTACTCCCGGCCATGTTCTCGGTCGGTCTGCCCAACACCCTCGTCCTCGCGATCGTCTCGGGCATCATCGGCTGCGTGGTCGGCATGGTGCTGGCCCTGATGGGCATCTCGCGTAATCCTGTGGCGCGGTGGGCCGCCCGGGTGTACACGGACGTGTTCCGTGGACTCCCGGCGGTTCTCACCATCCTCGTCATCGGCCTCGGCTTCGGCCCCATCTTCCGCGAGCTGACCGGCATCGCCAGCCCTTACCCCATGGGCATCGCCGCGCTCTCGCTCATGTCCAGCGCCTACATCGGGGAGATCTTCCGCTCCGGCATCCAAAGCGTCGACAAGGGCCAGCTCGAGGCCGCCCGCGCCCTGGGCTTCGGCTACGGCCCCTCGCTGCGCATGGTCGTCGTACCGCAGGGCATCCGGCGCGTGCTCCCGGCGCTGGTGAACCAGTTCATCGCGCTGATCAAGGAGTCCTCGCTGGTCTTTACCCTGGGACTCCTGGCCTCCGAACGGGAGCTGTTCCAGATCGGCCAGGACGCCGCCGCCCGAAGCGGCAACCTGTCCGGCTACGTCGCGGCCGCCGTGTTCTATCTCGCGATGACCGTTCCGCTGACCCACTTCGTCAACTGGATCGACGCACGCCTGCGCACCGGCAAACCGGAGAAGAAAGAACCTGACGAGGCTGCCGCCGTCGTCGGGAAGGGAGCCCACGCATGAGCCAGTTCACCTCAGGCTCTCTCGAAGCGAAAAACGTCCACCTCGCCTTCGGGCACAACAAGGTCCTCCGCGGCATCGACCTGAGCGTCCCGGCCGGCACCACAGCGTCGGTGATCGGCCCGTCCGGCTCCGGGAAGTCGACCCTTCTGCGCGTGATGAACCGGCTGATCGAACCGGACGCCGGGGACATCCTCCTGGACGGCAAGTCGGTCCTGAACGAGAACCCTGACGAGCTGCGGCGCAGGATCGGCATGGTCTTCCAGCAGTTCAACCTGTTCCCGCACAAGACTGTCGGCGAGAACGTGGCGTTCGCCCTGCGCAAGCTGCGGAAACTGCCGAAGGAGCAGGCGCGCGAGGAGGCCCTTGAGCAGCTCGACCTCGTTGGGCTCAAGCACAAGGCCGATGTCCGCCCTGCCACCCTCTCCGGCGGCCAGCAGCAGCGGGTGGCCATTGCGCGCGCCCTTGCCATGAAGCCGGAGGTCATGTTCTTCGACGAGGCCACCTCGGCCCTCGACCCCGAGCTGGTCAAGGGGGTCCTGGCCCTCATGGCAGACCTCGCGAAGGGTGGCATGACCATGGTGGTGGTGACCCACGAGATGGGCTTTTCACGCAACGTCTCGGACACCGTGACCTTCATGGACGGCGGTGTGGTGGTGGAGTCGGGCCCGCCCGGACAGGTGTTTGAAAACCCGCAGACGGAGCGGCTGCAGGGATTCCTCTCGGACGTCCTCTAGGCAGGCGTCCGGGCAAGCCGGGACACCGAACAGCAAAAAACTCTGGCACCCGCCGCGGCGGGTGCCAGAGTTTTTTAGTGGAAAGAAGGCCCGACGGCGGTTCAGGCCTTCGCTGCTGCGGCCGCCTCCGCGGCGGCAGGCAGCGCCTCGAAGATCCGGTTCATGGCGGCGTCGTCGTGCGCCGCGGACAGGAACCAGGCCTCGAAGACGGACGGCGGCAGGTAGACACCCGAATCCAGCATGGAGTGGAAGAAAGGCGCATAGCGGAACGACTCCTGCTTCAGTGCGTCGCTGTAGTTGTGGACCCCCTGCTCGGAGGTGCCGAAGGCCACCGAGAACAGGTTGCCGGCGCGCTGGATGGAGTGGTCCACGCCGGCCGCAGCCAAGGCGGCGGACAGTGCGCCGGACAGTTCCAGCGAGCGGGCATCGATGAACGAGTACACCTCGGCAGTGGCGTGCGTCAGGGTGGCGACACCGGCAGCCATGGCCACCGGGTTTCCGGACAGCGTGCCGGCCTGGTAGACGGGACCGAGCGGCGCGAGGTAATCCATGACGTCGGCACGTCCGCCGAGGGCCGCCGTCGGCATGCCCCCGCCGATCACCTTGCCGAACGTCAGAAGATCGGGGGTCCACTTTTCCGTGGCGTCGGCCGCGCCGCCGGTGAGGCCCCAGTAGCCCGAGTAGCCGGTGCGGAAGCCGGTCAGGACCTCGTCGACGATGAGCAGGGCGCCGTGGGCTGCGGTAATCCGTGAGAGGCCTGCATTGAAGCCCTCGCCGGGCGTGACCACGCCCATGTTGGCGGGCGCCGCCTCGGTAATGACGGCGGCGATGTTGGGCCCGTGCTCGGCGAAGGCTGCCTCAACGGCGCCGAGGTCGTTGTAGGGAAGCACGAGGGTCTCGGCGGCGGTGGCGGCCGTGACGCCCGCGGAGCCGGGGAGGGCCAGGGTGGCCACGCCGGAGCCGGCGGAAGCAAGCAGCCCGTCGAGGTGCCCGTGGTAGCAGCCGGCAAACTTGATGACCAGGTTGCGGCCGGTGAAGCCCCGGGCGAGCCGGATCGCCGTCATGGTGGCTTCCGTGCCGGTGGACACCATGCGCAGCCGTTCGACGGCGGAAACGCGTTCCTTGACGATGGCCGCGAGGTTGGCTTCATCGGGGGTCGAGGCACCGAAGGAGAGGCCACGGTCCACGGCGGCGTGCACGGCGTCAAGGACGGCCGGGTGGGCGTGCCCCAGCAGGGCCGGGCCCCAGGAGCAGACCAGGTCCACGTAGTCTTTGCCGTCGGCGTCGGTCAGGTACGGGCCCTTGGCCGCGACCATGAAGCGGGGCGTGCCGCCGACGGAACCGAAGGCGCGGACCGGGGAGTTCACGCCGCCGGGCATCAGCTGACGGGCGCGGTCGAAAAGTTCCTCATTGCGAGGGGTACTGGAAGTCATGGTTCCCATTCTTTCAGGCTGCGGGAGTGTCACCGGACAGGAGCTCGGCCACCCGGGGTGCCACCACGGTGCCGAAGAGTTCGATGCAGCGCATCATGGATTCGTGCGGCAGCGTGCCGTTGCCGTATTTCAGGTCGAAGCGGTCGACGCCGAGGTTCCGCTTGAGCAGCGCAATCTTCTGCGCCACCGTCTCAGGCGATCCGACGTACAGGGCGCCCTCGGGACCGCACATGGCGTCGAATTCCCGCCGGTTTCCCGGGCCCCAGCCCCGCTCGGCCCCGATCCTGTTCCGCTGGGCCAGCCAGTGCGGAAACAGCTCCTCGCGGGCGGCCTCGTCGGTTTCAGCTATGTGGCCGGGCGAGTGGGTGGCGATTTGCTGCATGGGATGGCCGTACTTGGCCATCGCCTCGCGGTACAGGTCCACCAGCGGGGCGAACGCCCGGGGCTGGCCGCCGATGATGGCAAAGATGATCGGGTAGCCGTATTCCGCGCACCGCAGGACGGACTCCGGGGTGCCGCCCACGCCGATCCAGGCAGGCAGCAGGTGGTGCTCCAGCGGCGGGTAGACGCTCAGCCCGGCCAGCGAAGGCCGGGTGCGTCCCTCCCAGTGGACCGGCTTCTGCGCCCGCACCTTGTCGAAGAGTTCGAGCTTCTCCTCGAACAGCACCTCGTAGTCCGCAAGGTCGAGGCCGAACAGCGGAAAGGACTCGATGAACGAGCCGCGGCCCAGCATCACCTCGGCGCGGCCGCCGGAGAGGGCGTCCACCGTGGAGAAGCGCTGGAACACGCGGATGGGGTCATCGGAACTGAGGACGGTCACGGCGGAACCGAGCCGGATCCTGCTGGTCCTGGCCGCGGCGGCTGCCAGGAACACCTCGGGGGCGGAGACCGCAAAGTCGCGGCGGTGGTGCTCCCCCACGCCGAAGGCGTGGAGGCCGACGGCGTCAGCCAGGACCGCCTGGTCCAGCAGCTCCCGCAGTACCACGGCATGCGGCTTCGGCTCGCCCTCGCCGTCCAGCCCGACGTCGCCGAAGGTGTTCAGGCCCAGCAGGATTTGCCCGGGACCCACCGGGGCGGCCGGTGCTGTGGTCTGGCTCGGGGCCGGTTCCGCCATCAGGATTCCTTGAGCCAGCCGGCGATTTCGGTGGCCCAGTAGGTCAGGACCATGTTGGCTCCGGCACGGCGGATACCCAGGACCGACTCGGTGATGGCCGCCCGGCGGTCGATCCAGCCGTTGGCGGCGGCGGCCTCGATCATGGCGTACTCGCCCGAGATCTGGTAGGCGGCAACAGGCACGGGGCTCATTTCGGCGACGTCGGCCAGGATGTCGAGGTAGCTCATGGCCGGCTTGACCATCACCATGTCTGCACCCTCGGCAAGATCTAGTTCCACCTCCTGGATGGCCTCGCGGCGGTTGGCGGCGTCCATCTGGTAGGTCCTGCGGTCGCCCTTCAGCTGTGAGTCCACCGCCTCCCGGAAGGGGCCGTAAAACGCCGACGCGTACTTTGCGGCGTAGGCCACCACGGCGGTGTTCACGTGGCCGGCCTCCTCCAGGGCCTGACGGATCACGCCGATCTGTCCGTCCATCATTCCGGACGGCCCCAGCACGTGGGCACCGGCGTCGGCCTGGGCCACCGCCATCCTCGCGTAGATCTCCAGCGTGGCGTCGTTGTCCACGTAGCCGTCGCTGTCGAGGACACCGCAGTGGCCGTGGTCGGTGAATTCGTCCAGGCAGACGTCGCTCATCACCACGAGGCTGTCCCCCACCTCGGCGCGCACGTCGCGGATGGCCTTGTTGAGCACGCCGTCCGGGTCCAGGGACGCCGTTCCCTCGGCGTCCCTGGTTTCGGGAATGCCGAACAGCATGATGCCGCCGACGCCCAGTTCCACGGCTTCGGCTGCCGCCCGTTTGAGGGTGTCGGTGGTGTGCTGCACGACGCCCGGCATGGAGGCGATCGGGTTGGGCTCCGACAGCCCCTCGCGGATGAACGCGGGAAGGATCAGGTCTGCCGGGGCGAGCCGGTGTTCGGCCGTGAGCCTGCGCATGGCGGGGGTGGTGCGGAGCCGCCGGGGGCGGTGGTTCGGAAAGCTCATGTCCTGTCCTTCACTGTGGGCCTGCTGTGGATGAGTGGATGTTTAGGGGGCAAGCGCCCGGATGACGGCCGCCACGAGCCCTTCGGGCGTGGCCTCCCGTGCCGTGGCCGCTACGGTGAGCCCCTGCGCTTCCGCCTCGGCCGCTGTCGCCGGGCCGATGGCCACGAGGCGGCAGGAGCCAAGGGGCGCAAGGGTGGCGCCGATGCGCCGGACGGCGCTGGGTGAGGCGGCGACGACGGCGGCGAGGGCGCCGTCGTCGACCTCGGCTTTCGCTTCGGCGGGCGTCAGGAGCGGCAGCGCGGCGGCCGTGCCTTCGCTATCGGGTCCGTAGCTATCGGGTCCGTCGCCGCCGCTCCGGCCGAGGCGCCGCGCCGGCTCGGCTGGGAAGTCCACCGTGGAATAGGCCACCACAGTGCGGACCCGGGCACCCTTCGCCTCAAGCCCCCGGGCCAGCGCCGGGGCGGCAATATCGGCCTGCGGCAGCAGCACTTCGGCGGGACCGCCGGGCCACCCGTTGATCATCCCGGCCGCCGAATGTTCGTGCTGCGGCTCGAAGTGCACGGCAATCCCTGCAGCCTCAAGCGCCCTCCGGCTGGCGGGGCCAACGGCGGCGACCCGGGTTCCGGGCGGAAGCCAGTCGCCCAGTTTCACGGCGCGCTCTGCCGCCTTTTCCTGCAGCGCGAGGACGGTGGTGGCACTGCTGACCACGAGCCATTCAAAGCGGCCCGCACCCAGCGCCACAAAGGCGTCCTCAAGCGCTGCCTGGTCCTGGGCGCGTTCGGTGGCCGTCAGCGGCAGCAGGAGGGGAACGGCGCCGGCCAGCCGCAGTGCCTCGGCCAGGGGCCCGGACCGCTCGGGGCTTCGCGTCACCAGGACGCGGCACCCGTCCAGCGGCCGCCCGCCTGCCCGGTTCTCCCCGCTCGTCGCTCCCATCCGGTGGCCGGCTGCGGTCAGGAGGCCGTCAGGTCCGCGATGTCCGCAGCCCCCGCAGCCAGCAGGACCTCGGCCAGTTCGATTCCGAGCAGGGTGGCACCGACTTCGGTGAGACCGTCCGTGGCACGCTTGTCCCGCACCGAGGCAGTGCCGTCCACGGCGCAGACCACCGCTTCCAGGTGGAGCATGCTGCCCTTGCGGTACGCGTAGGCGCCAACGGGGGCTGCGCAGCCTGCCTCGAGCCGTGCAAGCAGTGCACGTTCTGCCGTGACCGCAAGCCTGGTGTCGGCGTCGTCAAGGGCGGCCAGCGCCTGGGCGAGCACCCCCTGCGACCCCTCAGTGGATCCGGCCCGGCGCGGCGCCTCAGCGGTGCGGCATTCGATGGCCAGCGACCCCTGGCCGGCTGCCGGAAGCATGATGTCCGTCTCCAGATATTCGGTGACGGTATCCAGGCGGCCGATGCGTTCCAGTCCGGCGGCGGCGAGGACGACGGCGTCGAGGTCGCACGACTTCCCGGCAACCACCGCGTCGGTGGCGTTGCCCGGCAGGCCGGGCACCCGGCCCAGCCGGGTGTCGACGTTGCCCCGGATATCCACGATGTCCAGGTCGGGGCGGACGGCGCGCAGCTGCGCGGCCCGGCGGGGAGAGCCCGTGCCGACGCGGGCACCCTTGGGCAGGTCGGCAAGCTTGAGGCCGTCGCGGGCGCAGAGGACGTCGCGGACGTCCACCCGGGGCGGGGTTGCGGCCAGCGCCAGACCCGGGGCGGAACCCGTGGGCAGGTCCTTCAGGGAGTGCACGGCCACGTCGCACTCGTTGCGCAGCAGCGCGTCGCGCAACGCGGCGACGAAGACGCCGGTGCCGCCCATCTGGGACAGCGAGCCGGTGAGGACGTCGCCGTCGGTCCTGACATGGACGAGTTCGACGTCGAAACCTCCGACGGCGGCCAGCCGGTCGGCCGTCTGCTGCGTCTGCGTCAGGGCGAGCTTGCTCGCCCTGGTGCCGATCCGTACTGTCACTTCGCGTCCTGCCCGGCGTCGGGGTAGGGGTCGTGCCCCTGGCCCACGGTGGTGTCTGCTCCGGCAATGGTGGGCTTTTCGCCGCGGAAGTTTTCGCAGCAGCCGGGACGGCAAACGTCATACCAGGGGCCGAGGCCGGTAACAGCCTGGCGGTCCGCGATGTTGTTGGCTGCCGTCCGTTCGCAAATCAGTTCCACGAGCCCCTCGACGAAGCGGCGGTGCGTCCCCGGCGTGGGCACTCGCGTGGCGGCAAGGCCCAGGTCCTGGCAGGTCTGCAGCGCTTCGGTGTCGAGGTCCCAGACCACCTCCATGTGGTCGCTGACGAAGCCGAGGGGGACGATCACGATACCAGCGACGCCCTGCTTGGCGAGGTCCTCGATGGCATCGTTGATGTCCGGCTCAAGCCACGGGATGTGCGGAGCGCCGGACCGGGACTGGTAGACGAGGGACCAGGGCGCGGACAGGCCGGAATCGGCTTCCACGCGGCGCATGATCTCCGCACCGTTGGCGAGGTGCTGGGCCACGTAGGCGGAATCCTCAGCAAATTCACGGGGCTCGTCCTCGGAACGGCCGGCGGCCACGGCGTCCCGGGTGGGGATGGAGTGGGTGGCGAAGAGAACGTGGATGGGGGCGTCGGGCTTGCCGGCAGCGGCCAATTGCGCGCGCACGTCGGCGACCCCCTGGGCGGTGCCCGTGATGAAGGGTTCCACGAAGCCGGGGTGGTCGAAGTACTGGCGGACCTTGTCCACTTCCAGCCTGCCGTCGAGCCCGGTTTCGGTCAGTGCCATGCCGATGTCCTCGCGGTACTGGCGGCAGCTGGAGTAGCACGAGTATGCGCTCGTGGTGAGCATGAGCAGGCGGCGGTGGCCGGCGTCGTACGCGTCCTGGAGGGTCTGCGGGATGTAGGGGTCCCAGTTGCGGTTGCCCCACAGCACGGGCAGGTCGATGCCCCGCGCTGCCAGCTCGGCTTCGAGGGCGGCCTTCAGCTCGCGGTTCTGCTGGTTGATGGGGCTGATGCCGCCGTTGGCGCGGTAGTGGTGTGACACCTCTTCGAGGCGCTCATCGGGGATCCCCCGGCCGCGGGTGACGTTGCGGAGGAACGGGATCACGTCGTCCTGGCCTTCGGGGCCGCCGAAGGAGGCGAGGAGGACGCCGTCGTATTCCTTGGGGGCCATCCTGCCGGTCTCAGTGACGGGATTTACGGCACCGACCTGGGGATCCAGCGGGCTCATGCGAGGACCTCGGCAATCTCACCGGACGAGATGCGCCGCCCGGTGTAGAACGGGATCTCCTCGCGGACGTGGTTGCGCGCTTCCGTGGAACGCAGGTGGCGCATCAGGTCAACGAGGTCCACGAGTTCCGGCGCCTCCAGACCAAGGATCCACTCCCAGTCACCGAGGGCAAACGAGGAAACCGTGTTGGAAATGACCTGCGGGAAGTCACGTCCCAGCAGGCCATGGTCACGCAGCATCTTGCCGCGCTCGTTGTCCGGGAGCAGGTACCACTCGTAGGAGCGGACGAACGGGTACACGCACAGCCATTCGGCCGGCTCCACGCCGCGGGAAAACGCCGGCGTGTGGTTCTTGGCGAACTCCGCTTCACGGTGCACGCCCATGGCGGACCACACGAGCTCGGTCCCCGCGAACAGCTTGCTGCGGCGGATGTCACGGATGGCCTGCTGCAGCGCCTCGGGCTTGGGGCCGTGGAGCCAGACCATGACGTCGGCGTCGGCGCGCATGGCGGAAACGTCATAGCTTCCACGGTGGGTCACCCCTCCCTCGGCCAGGCGGGCCACCAGGGCGTCGAAATCCTCGGCGGCATCGGCGCTGCGGAGGACCTCGGCGGAGCGCTTGAAAACGCTCCAGAGGGTGAAGAACTGCTCGGCTGATTCTTCGGTTTTAGTGACAGATTCGGCAGGAGTGTGGCTCATGGTTACTATCCTGCCCCTTCCATGCGGCCTAAGTCGAAAAACTCAACTTCTACGACATGTAGAAGTGGTTAATTTCACAGCACCCGCCGGATCCGGACTGCCGCAACACCCGCCGCCCCGGCAAGCGCCAGCAGCCCTGCTCCCCACCACACCTGCGGCTCGATGGTCCCGCTCCGCGAAACGCCCATGACAGCGCTCTCGGCCGGTCCGCGCGTGTAGGGCGAGCTGATCGTGGCCATGTTGTTGGGTCCTGCGAGCTGCGCCGAGCCCCAGACTCCACCGGCGACGCCTGCGGCCGAACGTCCCCGCAGGCCGGCGCCGCCCGACAGGCCGGTGATCTCCGCGAACGGGCTGGCGTCGGCGGACGGGGTTTCGGTGGTCGCCGCGCCCTGGGAACTGCCGGCAGCCGGCACAGAGGATCCGGCGGTTCCGGGCGCCAAGCCCGGAGCCTGCCCGGCGGGCGTGCCGCCGGTGCCGGCTGAGGGTCCCGACCAGCCTCCCGTTCCCGCTGCCGTTCCTGACGGCGATGCCGTTCCCGGCGAGGACGGGGCTGCCGACGAGGGCTGCGCTGCAGGTTCTGCTGTCCGCGTCGGCGCAGGCGCCGCACTTCCGGAGGAGCTCGGCGATGGGGCGGGAGATGACGGCGCCGGAGTGGTCGGTACGGGAACAGTCGGAACCGGCGAAGTCGGAACCGGAATGGAAGGGACCGTGACAGAAGGCAAGGGCACCGGAACGGCCGGCGTCGGGCGGGCGGAGATGGTCACGGAAGGGTCCGGCGTCGGAACCGGGGCCACAGGTGCAAGCGAGGGCGACTCCGAGGGTGCAGGTTCCGCGGGACGATCGCGTTCGTCCGCATCGGATCCCTTCCCGTTGGACAGCGCAGCCGCCGCCCAGGCCTCAAGGCCGGCGGCGTCGACGGTGGCAGCCAGACCCGTTCCGGCGGCAGTGCCGCCCTGACCGGGGTCCGCCAGCAGGTCGGATGCGGGCAGCTCGGACGCAGCAGCGTTGGATGCAGGAACACCTGCGGACAAGACCAGTACCGCTCCGAACGCAGCTGCTGCGGTGCCGCGCCGAAGACCCCCATGGAAACCAGTCAGCGAACGAAAACCATCGGACTTCTGATTGACCATAGTCATCGACCCTAAACAGATTTTCGCGCAGGGAGAAACTTGCGGAAGGTCCTCCCGGAAGGTATCGCGGGCGGCAGGGAACCTGTCTCCGGGCAAGCCCCGGACACCTCCTTCCTGCCTACGCCAGGAAGGCCGCGACCTGTGTTTTCGTGTCGGCCACCACAGCCGCCAGCCCGTTGCCGGCCAGCCAGCCGCCGACCATCAGCAGCCCGTCAATGCCGGCGCAGACCTGCCGGACTTCGGCTACCCGCTGGCGGTGCCCCACAGCGGCAAACGGCAGCGCTCCTGCCCAGCTGACGACGTCCCAGTCCACCAGCGCCTCCCGTGTGACGGGCACGGTCAGCAGCGCTGACGCATCCTGCAAAGCCATGTCAAGAAGTTCCTCGTCCGACGCCGATTCCGGCCCCCGCACGGCGGCCGCCGGCGTGGCCGGCGCGCCCTCGCTGCGTCCATAGGAGAGCCGCAGCACGTGCCTGCCGCCTCCGGCCGCTTCCGCCACCCAGTCCCATTTGCCGGTGGCGTGGGTGAGGGCCTTCGCTTGGATTCCGCCGGTTTGCGGCGCCACCAGGATTCCGGTGCCACGCGGCCGCTTGTCCAGCGCGGGAAGATCAACAACGAGTGTCACAAGCTTGACCACGGGTCCGGGCCCAGGCTGATGCGCGGCCAACGCCGGGACCGCTTCCCCGAGGAGCCGAACTGCAGACGGCCCGTCCAGGGCGACCACTAGAACGTCGGCCGTGTGGCTGTCCTCCCCCGCCGCCACCACCCAGCCATCCGGGGTCCGTGCGACGGCGGTCGCCGGGGTCCCCGGCAGCAAATGCACGCCGCGCGCCCGGAGGTCCGCCACGAGCTCCGTGACGAGGGTGTGCATGCCGCCCCTCAGGCCCGCGACGGCGGAGCCTGCCTTGGCCTGCCCGCCTTGCACTTGCGCTGACGCGCCCTGCGTTGCAGTGGCCGGTGTTGCCGTGGCCGGGGTTCCGGTCCCCTTGCGCTGGGCGGCCACGGCCGCAGCCAGCGAGCCGTGCCGGGTGATGCCCGCGCGCAACCCCGGTGCCACCATGTCCACGTCGAGCAGGCCCGGGTCAGCCGAATGCACGCCGCCCACCACCGGTTCCACCAGCCGTTCCAGGACGCGGCGCCCCATCCGGGCCCGCACCAGCGCGGAGACGCTGGAAACCTCGGCCGTGGTTCCCACGGAGGCGGGCAGCAGCTTGTCCAGCGAGGCGCGCAGGGACCCGCCCAGGCCCAGCGAGCGGCGGACCTCCGGATCCCACGGATTGGCCGGGATGCCCAGCACGCCGGTCTTGGGAAGTTCGCGGGGTCCGCCCGGCAGCTGCACCCAGGCGCCGCCGGGCCGCGGGGCAACGATGTGTCCGCCCAGCCCGAGTTCAGCAGCCAGGTCTGCCACGGCGGTGGAACGGGTGGCGAAGGACTCGGCCCCGCTGTCCAGGGTCAGCCCGGCCACGTCATGGCGGCCCACACAGCCGCCCCACGCGTCGGCAGCTTCCAGCACTGTGGTGCTGAGGCCTGCCCGTGCCAGTTCCCGGGCAGCCAGGAGCCCGGAGATGCCACCGCCGACCACCAGCGCCGTGCGTCCGGCAGCCGGAGGTCTGCCCGCAGCCACGGCCCTTACTCCGGAGAGACGGAGTGGATGAGTTCGACGACGCGCGTCAGGACCTCGGGGTCCGTTTCCGGCGGCACGCCGTGGCCAAGGTTCAGCACATGGCCGGGGGCGGCAGCGCCCTGCGCGATGACCTCACGGACGTGCGCCTCAAGGACCTCCCACGGAGCGGACAGCAGCGCAGGGTCGATGTTGCCCTGCAGCGGGACGGTGCCGCCCAGCCTGCGATTGGCCTCATCCAGCGGCAGCCGGTAGTCCACGCCGACGACGTCAACACCGACGTCGCGCATGGCCACCAGCAGCTCGGACGTGCCGGTGCCGAAGTGGACCAGCGGCGCGCCGAGGTCCCGGACGTGGTCCAGGGCGCGGGACGAGGCTGCGGCGACGAAGCGGGTGTAGTCGGCCAGGCCCAGGGAGCCCGCCCACGAGTCAAAGAGCTGGCCGGCGGAGGCCCCCGCCTCCAGCTGGGCGCGAAGGAACAGGCCGGAGGCATCCGCGGCCCAGTTGGCCAGCGCCGTCCACGTATCGGGGTCGGCGTGCATCATGGTGCGCGGTCCCAGGTGGTCGCGGGAGGGCCGGCCCTCCACCATGTACGCGGCCAGTGTGAAGGGTGCTCCGGCGAAGCCGATGAGCGGGGTCTTGCCGAGCTGATCCACCGTCAGCCGGACGGCTTCCCGGATGGGTTCCAGCGACTCCTCGGTGAGCCGGGGCAGGGCGGCGACATCGGCGGCGGTCCGCACGGGCCTGTCCAGGACCGGACCCACGCCGGGGACAATGTCCACGCCGACGCCGGCAAGCTTAAGTGGAATAACAATGTCGGAGAAGAAGATGCCCGCGTCCACATCGTGCCGGCGTACCGGCTGCAGGGTGATTTCCGAGGCAAGCTCGGGCCGGAGGCAGGAGTCGAGCATGGCGACGCCCTCGCGCACCTTCAGGTATTCGGGCAGGGAACGCCCGGCCTGGCGCATGAACCACACCGGGCGGCGGCTCGGCTTGCCGCCGCGGTACGCCGTGATGAGCGGAGAGTCTGCGGTGCGTCCGTCGCGAAGCGGATGGCCTGCGTCGAGTCCGGTGCCGGCGGGTGTCAGAGCGCTAGAAGTCATGCCTTTGATTGTGCCCAAAATCGAACCCAAAAGATAACGACAGCTTGTCATCCCGCGGCAGCCCCAATCCGGCCGTGGCACGAATCACAGGGGGTTAAACCCCCTATCCCTTCGAAGGGTTGTTCTACGCCGGTGCGAAAAAGCTATGATTGTCCTGCTGTGGTTCTTTTTTCATTGGTGGCTACACACGCCGACATCGACCTCGAAACCGTTGCTCAGCTGAGCAACGGTTCTTCTGGCATTGCCACGTCCGCCCTCGCCGGATCGCCGGCGGTCAAGGGCGCTGTTGTCCTTGCCACCTGCAACCGCTACGAAATCTACGGCGAGGCGCCGCACGTCGACGACGTGGAGGCCGCACGCGCCGCCCTGGTGGGCCAGATCAGCGAAACCAGCGGACTCAACGAGCAGCTCGTGTCCCGGTCGTTCAGCACGCACACCGGCCCCGACGTCAGCCAGCACCTCTTCGCCGTGAGCTCCGGACTCGATTCCGCAGTTGTTGGCGAGCGTGAAATCGCCGGGCAGGTGCGCCGGGCCCTGATCACCGCCCAGCAGGAGGGCACCGCCAGCGCCGGACTGGTCCGCCTGTTCCAGGCCGCTTCCAAGACCGCCAAGGACGTCGGCGCGCAGACAGCTCTCGGCTCCCGAGGCCTGTCCATCGTCTCGGTGGCCCTCGACCTCGCCATCGACCTGTCTGAAGAGACCGACTGGTCGAAGAAGAAGGTCGTGGTGTTCGGCACCGGCGCCTACGCCGGCGCCACCATGGCCCTCCTCCGCGAACGCGGCTGTCGCGATGTCTCTGTGTTCTCGTCGTCAGGACGCGCGGCCACCTTCGTGGCCACCCGCGGCGGGACCGCCCTCGACGGCGACACCCTAAACGCCGCCGTCGCCGCCGCCGACGTCATGATCGGCTGCAGCGGCTCGGACACGAGGGTGGAAGCCGCCGAGCTCGCCCAGGTCCGCGCCGGGTCCACCCAGCCGCTGATCGCCATCGACCTGGCGCTCACCCACGATTTTGATCCCGCCGTGGGAGAGCTCGACGGCGTGGAGCTCCTGACGCTGGAATCCGTACGGCTCGCGGCACCCCAGGAGCAGGCGGAATCGCTCGCCCAGGCCAGCAGCATGGTCACCGGCGCCGCCCAGGCGTTTGAACAGGAACGCGAGGCGCGGTCCGTGGACTCGGCCATTGTTGCCCTCCGCCGCCACACCATGAACGTGCTCGACGCGGAAATGGAAAAGGTGCGGGCCCGCCACGGCTGCACCGCAGCTGCCGAAGAGGTGGAGTTTGCACTGCGCCGCATGGTGAAGCAACTGCTCCATGTCCCCACCGTCCGCGCCCGCGAGCTGGCGTCCAACGGCCAACAGGACGACTACGTCGCAGCCCTGGAAACCCTGTACGGCATCACCGTGGAGCAGCCGGCGGCCCAGCCCAAGGCCGAGTGCCCTGTCGACCACAGTGGCCTCACGGCCAGCCCCCTGCAGGGCGCCGTCAACCTGCAGGAAAATGAGGCACGCAGGGACTCCGCCTAATCTGCGTATGTTCTGACAAACAGCACCCCACAAGCTTTCCATAGGCTCCCCAAGCAGCATTGAAGTTGCCCGGGAAAACCATATTGGGGAGCAGTCATGAATTCTTCTTCACCGGCCCCTGCCGTCCCGTCTCTGAGCCGCCGGCAATTCGGGCTCATCGTGGGAGGCGGAGCCCTGCTGCTCGTTGGCGGCGGGACCTACGGGATGGTGTCCCGCAGCAGACCCGGCGGCGGGGCAGGGCTCTTCACGGCCTTCGGCACCCTGTCGCTCGTCGACGCCGGACGCCTGGCCAGGCTTGATGCGCAGGGGCAGCCTGCCGCCACGCCGCTCGCCTCGGCCATATCGCAGGTCACGGACGGAACGCGCAGAGCCGCTGCGGCAGGCCAGACCGGTATCCAGCGCGTTTCCAGCCGCCGAGGCGCCGCGGTGGACGGCCACCACAGCGGCCCCCTCTTGGACTCCGACTGGCCGCAGCCCGGGAACTTCACCTGGGGCGACGTCGTGGTGCTCGAAGTGGCGCTCACCAATGTCCGTCCGGAGCCGGTCCTGTTCAGCCCCGGCCAGTTGCGCCTCAAGCTGCTGCCGTCCGGCATCACGGTGGCCCCGCAGGACGCCGACCGCGGGCCAGGTGCCATTGCCGCAGGCGCCACCGAGCGGGTCTGGATCAGCTATCTGGCCCCCCACGATTCCGTCGCCATGGAGATCGAGTACACGGGACTGGACGACGAAAACGCCCAGGCCCTCGCCCTGCCGCTCCTCACGATCGCCCAGGTGCGGTCTTGAGCCCGCTGGACCTTCACATCAACGACGGTTACCTTCCCATGGTGGACGGAACGCTCGTCTACCACCGCGGGTTCGGGGACCGCCGGACCGCGGTTAAGGATCCGAGGCCCAGCCTGGCCGTGAGTCCGCGGGTATTTCTGCGCAACGGCTCCGTCGTGGCCAGCCGGATCTATCCGCTCAAGGCCGCGCTGCCTCCCCTGGGGCGGCCGTCACCGGCAACCAAGGACCCGCTCAATCCCGGGGAGTTCCTGGCCCGGCGCGCCCACTGGGCCAGCTTCTTCCCCGACCGGACCCTCATCGCCGAAACCGGCAGTACCATCAGCATCCGGGTGACCAACAACCTTACGCAGGACCACTCGCTGCAGTTCCTGAACGTGGGTGCGGGAAACAGCCATGTGGGCACCGGAGTCATCAAGTCGGGCCAGACCAAGACCCTGAGCTTCAAAGCGCCGGCAGAAGGCGCCTATGTGTACTGCGACCCGGGGGCTGATCCAGCCGACCCGGAGGCGGACCCCGTCCAGCGGGTACTGGGACTGTTTGGCGCCCTGCTGGTGGTCAATCCGGACTCGCCCTGGCGGTTCGGCGCCACCGGTCCGGAATTTGAGCGCCAGTGGATGTGGATCCTGCACAACGTCGATCCGGCCTGGGCGGGCATCGCCTCCCGGCAGGGGACGGTGGACCCGGACAAGACCCCTGCATATCCCCGGTATTTCGCCCTCAACGGACGCAGCGGCTTCCAGTCCCTGGCTGCCTCCACCGATGAGGCCCTTAACCGGATCCGGGAGGAAGACACGCTGATGTCCGGCTCCCCCCGCCAGATCGATGTGCGCGATTTCAGTCTGTCCCCCGCGGCCGGCACGGTCCGCGCCGGGCAACTCATGCATTTCGTCAACGCCGGACTGGTCCATCATCAGCTCCATTTCCACGGCAACCACCTCTGGACCGTGCGGCGAAACGGTGAACCGTTCCCCCGCAGCGGCGGCCACATCGACGCCGAGGGACACGTGGTGCTCCAGCAGTGGGAGGACGTGATCGAAATGCATCCCCTGGACCGCAAGGCCTCTGTGCTTCCGCTGCGGCGCCCCCCGGAGGCCATCGACCAGGTGTGGAATGCCCGCAAGACGGACTGGAACTACCCCATGCACTGCCACGCCGAACCGTCACAGGTGGCGCGGGGCGGAATGTATCCCGGCGGCCTGGTTGGCCACTGGACCCTTGCCGCCCCCGGCCCGGTCAACGCCACGCCGGCGCCTGAGCTCTTCGGCAGCCAGGTGGACTTCAGTTCGCACCAGATGCACGAGGGAAGCCCGGCAACCGAGTTCCGCCAAGCCCCCGACGTCGCGCATGAGTTCAAGTTCTTCAACCGGAAAATGAAGTTCGACGACGGCGGCGAATTCGAGATGTGGACGTTTGAGACCGAGAACTCGGGCCGCATCTTCCCGGCTCCCCTGGTGCGGCTTACCGAGGGCCAGCTGTTCCACGGCACCATCCATCCCAGCAAGAAGGTCCACACCGTGCACTGGCACGGCATGGAGCCCGACCCCCGGAACGACGGCGTGGGCCACACCTCCTTCGAGGTATCCGGGAGTTACACGTACCAGTGGCGCCCTGAACGGGGCATACCCGGAAACCCGAACGTCGGCGCGTCCGGGACCTACTTCTACCACTGCCACGTCAACACCACCCTGCACGTACAGATGGGCATGTTCGGCCCGCTGATCATCGACCCGCCGGTACATAAGGACTACGCGGTGACCAAGGGAGCGCGCAGGGCATTCGTCGATGGGCCGGAGTACGACATCGATACAGAGACCATCCTGGTCCCGTATTCGGTGGATCCCCGCTGGCATGAGATGAACCACGCCGCGGGGCTCTCCGGGGACGACGCCGGCCTGGACAGGTTCGAGCCCAAGCACTTCTACCTGCTCGGCGGCGAACTGGCCCCCGTGCCCACCAGGGAGGGTCCGATCTTCCTGACCGGGATACGTGCCCGCGTCTCCAACGGAGGCACGGTCAAACCCACGCTGCTGCGCCTGCTGAACGCCAACTATTTCCCGGTGAACGCCTACTTCACCGACTCGGCAGGTAAACGCGTTGCGATGGCCGAACTGATCGCCCACGACGGCCGTCCGTTACGCGACACCTCAAACCCCAATGCTCCGGCACGGCCCATCTCCGAGACCGGCCCGCTGCGCACCAGCATCGTCAACTTCGGCGCAGCCGAACGGTACGACATGCTCCTGCGCCCGCCGGCGGCCGGGAACTACAAGCTGACCGTGGACCTGCTGCACTGGATCACCGGCAAGGTCGTGCATACGCGGCAGATCCCTGTCATCGCCCGGTGACATGTACTGCGGTGACGGTGGTTCACCTCGCGCTGGTCACGGCAGCACCGCCTGGATCAGTAGACGGGTTTCTGCGGCTCCACATCCCTGACCCAGGCGAGGATGCCGCCGTCGAGATGGCTGACGCGCTGGTACCCGGCCTTCCGGGCGGCGGCCAGCACGGCGGCCGACCGCGTCCCGGCCTTGCAGTGGAACACGATGTCCCTGTCCTGCGGCAGCTCGCCCCAAGCCTCACCGGAAAGGATGCGCCCCTGCGGGATCAGCACGGAACCGTCGATCCGGACAATGTCGTACTCCCCCGCCTCGCGCACATCCACGAGGTCGAAGTCCTTCAGCCCGGCCTGCCGCGAGGCCAGCATCGTGGCCAGCTGCGTTGCCGTCACGGTGTGCTCGGTGTCGGTTGTTTCCGCCGGGGCGATGCCGCAGAAGGCCTCATAGTCGGTGAGTTCCGTGATCCTTGGGGCGTCCGGGTCCTTGGACACCCTGATCTCGCGCCAGCTGCCACCAAGGGCGTCGTACAGCGCCACCCTGCCCAGCAGGGAACGCCCGACGCCGGTGATCAGCTTGACGGCCTCCGTCACCATGAGCGACCCGACCGCCGCGCACAGCATGCCGAACACGCCGCCTTCCCCGCACGACGGCACGGAACCGGCCGGCGGGGCCTCCGGGTAGAGGTCCCGGTACGTGGGGCCGTGCTGCTCCCAGAAGACGCTGACCTGCCCGTCGAAGCGGAAGATCGATCCCCACACGTACGGCTTGCCGAGGATGGCGGCAGCGTCATTGACCAGGTAGCGCGTGGCGAAGTTGTCCGCCCCGTCCAGGATGAGGTCGTAGCCGGCGAACAGCTCCAGGGCGTTGGAGGCATCGAGCCTGACGTTGTGCAGGCGCACGTCCACCAGCGGGTTCAGTTCCGCGATGGCGTCCCGGGCGGATTCGATCTTGGGCCGGCCAACGTCGCTGACTCCGTGAATGATCTGCCGCTGCAGGTTGCTCAGGTCCACGGCGTCGTCGTCGATGATCCCGAGGGTGCCCACTCCTGCGGCCGCGAGGTAAAGCAGCGCCGGCGCGCCCAGGCCGCCCGCGCCGATGACCAGCACGCGCGCGTTCTTCAGCCGCCTTTGGCCGAGGGCGCCAATTTCGGGAATGATGAGGTGCCGGGAATACCGCTCCACCTCTTCGGTGGAAAGCCCGGGCGCGGGATCGACGAGGGGGCCCGGGAGCGTGCGGACTGTATTTGCGGTGGACGGAGAAGCCATACTTCAATGTATGCCTGAAGATACCGCGCGGTCATATTACCCCCGGGTAAAGTGAAGTTAACTGCAAAGGAAAGAAGGCCAACAGTGGTTCATCATGCACCGGTTGATCGAACTCAGGCCGCGCACTCCAATGCCGGCCCGGCCCGCGCCGCCGGCCAGCGCTCCGCGAGGCTGCCGCGCGACGAGCGCCGGGCCCAGCTGCTGGCCGCAGCCCAGGAGGTTTTTGTCGCAAACGGCTACCACGGCGCCGCGATGGATGAAATCGCTGAAACGGCGCACGTCAGCAAGCCGGTGCTCTACCAGCACTTTCCTTCGAAGCGGGAACTGTACCTCGCGCTGCTGGACAGCCACCTCGAGGCGCTGACCGGGCTCATGCTGGGCGCCCTGAACTCGACCACGGACAACAAGGAGCGCGTCCAGGCGGTCATGCGCGCCTACTACCGCTTCATTGACAGCGACGACCAGGCGCACCGGCTGGTGTTTGAGTCCGACCTGATCAACGACGCCGACGTCAGCTCGCGCCTGGAGACGTTCAACAAGACGTTCGCCAATGCCATTGCCCAGGTCATTGCGGAAGACACCAAGCTGCCTCTGCTGGAGGCCCAGCTGCTGGGGCGCGGCCTTGCGGGCATGGCCCAGGTCAGCGCACGGTACTGGCTCGAAACGGACGGGAACCTCGACCTCGATGTGGCCAGTGACCTGATTTACCGTTTAGCTTGGCGCGGAATCTCTCGCTTCCCCAAAGAGACCTAGACTACAACTGAAACTACCTTTGAAATTTCAACCTTGATTGGCTGGGAGGCCTTGCTGTGGAAGTAAAGATCGGCATTCAGAACGTCGGCCGTGAAATCGTGCTGGAATCGGCCCAGGATGCTGACGCTGTGGCCAAAGTCGTGGCCGAGGCCATCGCCAAGGGCAGCGAGCTGCGTCTGAACGATGAGAAGGGCCGTCAGATCATCATCCCGGCCAACGTCCTCGGCTACGTCGAAATCGGCGCAGAGGAAGTGCGCCGGGTCGGCTTCGGCGCACTGTAGGCCGAGCCGTGCTGTCCCTCGTGATCGTGCTCCTGGTGACTGCCGCTGCCGGCTTCATCGTCTGGGCCAACGACCGGCGCCACACCAAGTACGGCATCCTCCTGCCGGCCGGCACCGCTGCGGTGGTAGGCATGCTGGCGTGGATCATCTGCATCTGGGCCGGGCTGGGCTACCAGCCGGGCCTGACGTGGCTGCCGTGGGTCCTTCCCATGGCGGCGGGGACGGCTGCTGCCTTGGCGGTGGCGGTCTACCTCGGCCGTGCCCGCGCCAAACACGACAACCAGCGGCTAACGGCAGCACTGAAGATCTAGCCGCGCGGGATCCGGCCAGGTCAGGATCCGGGAAGGTCCGGCCCCTGGCCTTCCTCAGTGCACAGGCAGAGCCGGTTCCCCTGGGCATCAGTGACCACCACCCAATTGGGTGCGTGGTCACTGTTCATTAGGGCCCCGGTGGCGGCCGTTTTCTCCAGGGCGGGTGCCGACTCGGCCTTCGAGCGGTGGATGTCCAGGTGCAGGCGGTTGTCGTTCGGCGTCGGGGTCTCCTGGAACCACACGCCCGGACCGCGGCCGTACGGGTCCACGAGGTCCCCGAAACGGCCCTTCCGGTAACCGAGAGCGACGCGCCAGACCTCGGAAATCTCCGCTGCGTCAGCCGTGTCGATGCCGATGTCCACCGAGCGGAACAGGCCTGGCTGGGCCTCGGCGCCTGCCGCCGCCGCGGCCGTGCTCGCCGAGGCCGCGGCTCCGGTGTCCCGCGTGGTCACCTCGCCCCCGACGTCGTGGGAACTGAACCTGATGAACACCCGGTTGTAGCGCCAGTCCAGGTCCGGATGGTGGTCCGTTTCCTCTGCCACACGCCCGACGGCGGCGATCAGCTCAAGCGCGGCGGCCGCCGTCGGCGTCTTATAGACGGTGACCAGGCCGCCCAGCCGGTAGCGCCAGTCGGGCAGTCCTGCGAGCGCTTCGTCGATCTGGGGTCGGGTGAGAATGTCGTCGCTGGCGGCCACAGTGCACTCCTAAGAAGGACCTGTTGAGCCTGCCGCACGCCGGGCCGGCAGGGGCGGCCGGACCTAGAGGAATTCCGCCCGGCCCTCCATGGCCGAGGACGCCAGGGCATGCTCACGGCGCGGGATCCGCCCGGCCGCACGCGCCAGCCTACCGGCGATGACGGCGTGTTTGAAGGCCTCGGCCATGAGTGCGGGGTTCTGCGCACGGGTGACCGCGGTGGCCAGCAGCACGGCGTCGCAGCCCAGCTCCATGGCCAGTGCCGCGTCAGAGGCCGTGCCGATCCCCGCGTCCAGGACCACAGGAACGGAAGCCCGGGACACGATCAGCTCGATGTTGTGCGGATTGAGGATACCCAGGCCCGTGCCGATCGGTGCTCCCAGCGGCATGACGGCCGAGGCGCCCAGGTTTTCGAGGCGGAGCGCCAGCACGGGGTCGTCGTTGGTGTAGGCGAAGACCTTGAAGCCGCGGTTGACCAACTGCTCCGTGGCGTCCACCAGCTCCACGGCGTCAGGCAGCAGCGTGTGCTCGTCCGCGATGACCTCAAGCTTGACCCAGTCGGTCTCCAGCGCCTCACGGGCCAGCTCGGCCGTCGTGACGGCATCCCGGGCAGTGAAGCAGCCGGCGGTGTTGGGGAGCACGCGGATGTTGTGGTCCAGCAGCAGCTGGAAGAGGGAGCCCGTTTCGGCAGGCGAATACCGCCGCATCGCGACCGTGGTCAGCTGGGTGCCGGACGCGACCAGCGCTGAGCCGAGACCGTCCAGGCTCGGAGCGCCTCCGGTGCCCATGATGAGTCGCGAGGTCAGCTCCACCCCGTCAATGACAAGGCTGTCTGCTGTTTCAGTCAGTGTTTCTACCATCGTGCTCATCCTCCCTGGACTGCCGTGACTAGCTCGATCTCATCGCCCTCGGCGAGGGCGGTGCTGTGCCACTGGCTGCGCGGCACGACGGCTGCATTGCGCGCCACCGCCACACCCAGTCGCTGGCCGTCGGCGGCCTGCCCGTTGGCGGACAGGCGGCGTCCCGTGACCTGGCTGACGAGCGAGGTCACCGAGGCGCCCTCGCCCACTTCCTGTTCGATACCGTTCAGAGTGATGTTCATGCTGGTTCCTTGTTCGGGTCAAATGTGACGCGGGTCAAATGTGAGAGTGCAGCGGCCGCTCCCGCCAGGTCCGCGGGCCCGGGGGAAAACCGGCCCGGCCGGAACGCGGCCCAGCGCGGATCCGTGATGCCATCCATGAGCTGGCGGCAGATCACTGCGGCCGCCGGGGTCAGCAGGACGCCGTGGCGGAAGAAGCCGGTGGCGATGATGAGGCCGGCCACGTCAGTCCCGGCCCCCTGCCCGCGGGCCGGAACCCGGCCGAGCAGCGGCGCGTTGTCCGGTGTGCCCGGCCGCGCCCGCGCAGTGGCTTCAAGGAGCTCGAGCTCGGCGACTGCCGGCAGCAGGACCTGCGCGTCACGCAGCAACTGGTAGACGCCGCCGGCGCTGGTGCCCGGTACCCCGTCTTCACGCTGGGTGGCGCCGATCACCACCGTGCCGTCCTGGCGGGGCACGATGTAGACCGGAACGCCCCGCACCATGCCGCGGACCGTTGCGGTCAGCAGGGGCTGCAGGTGTGCGGGGACCCTGAGCCTGAGGATGTCTCCGTAGACCGGGCGCAGCGGCAGCTGCAGTCCTTCCGGGAGGTTCTGCAGCTGGGCCGCGGCCAGGCCGTTGGCCACCACCGTCTCGGCCGCCCTGACGGACCCGCCTCCGGCCAGCCGGGCCCCGCAGACCTGCCCGCCGTCCCAGAGCAGGCCGGCGGCGTGCTCCCGCACCGCGTATCCCTCCGCTGCCGTGAGCTCCTGGCCATGGCCGGCCAGCCCGGCGGCGATCGCCCGGACGAGCCTTCGCGGATCCACCTGGTGGTCCGCCGGGATGTCCAGGGCGCAGGAGATCGCGGGGCTAAGCAGCGGCTCCCGCGAGCGTGCCTCGCGGATGGTCAGCGGTTCAACATCCAGCCCGTGGGTCCGCTGTACGTCCCGCAGGTCCATCAGGGCCCGGCGGTCGGCGGGATCGGCACCCACTGCAAGGGTCGGCGTCGTCAGGTACCCGGCGTCCTCGCCGGCAGTGAGGGTGGCAGCAAAGTCCGGCCATCTGGCGGATGACTCCAGCATCAGTTCCAGGAGTCCTTCCTCCTGGTAATGCAATTCGCTGACCGGAGCGAGCATGCCGGCTGCGGCCCAGCTTGCGCCGCTGCCGGGGGCTTCATCTATCAGCACCACCGAGCGGCCGGCGCGCCGTGCTTCCCAGGCGATGCCGTGCCCCACCACGCCGCCGCCGATGACGGCCACATCTGCCTCAAGACTTGTGGCGGCACATTCTTCGCCGCGTGTTCCAGGGTTCATGCATAATCCTTCCCTACGCCGGTACTAACCGGATCAGGTCAAGCGGTCGGCTCTGACGCCCTCTCAGCCCTGCGCCTTTTATGACAGCAGTAACGGGCTCCCGCGGTACCTGCCCAGTTTAGAGGAACTAAGGTGGTTGCCATGACCCAGCACTCTGCCCACACAGCCGCCCGCCTGTACCTCTGCACCGACGCCCGCAAGGACCGCGGGGACTTCGCGGACTTCGTGGACGCGGCGTTTGCCGGCGGAGTGGACATCATCCAGCTGCGGGACAAGAGCATCGAGGCCGCCGAGGAACTCGAGCTGCTGGACACCGTCCATGCCGCCGCCCGCAGGCACGGACGGCTGTGGGCCGTGAACGACCGCGCCGATATCGCGTCCATCGCCGGTGCGCCGGTATTCCACATCGGCCAGAAGGACCTGCCGCTCCGCGCTGCCCGGAAGCTGCTGCACGATTCAACTGTGATCGGACTGTCCACCCACAGCACGGACCAGGTGGATGCCGCTATCGGCGCCGCCCACGGCCGCAGCGGCCTGGACTATTTCTGCGTAGGCCCGCTCTGGGCCACGCCCACCAAGCCCGGGCGCGCCGCCGTCGGGCTCGACCTGGTGCGCTACGCGGCGGAGGCTGTCCGCACCGCGGACGAGGAGCGGGTCGGCGGCCTGCTGCTGCCCTGGTTCGCCATCGGCGGGATCGACCGCACGAATGTGGAGCAGGTCCTGGCGGCCGGAGCCAGCCGGATCGTCGTCGTACGCGCCATCACCGAGGCAGCAGACCCGGCAGCCGCCGCCGCGGAACTGCTCGACGCCCTCGACGCAACGGCGCCGGCAGCCATCTCCTAGCTACCCGCTCAGTCCCAGCTGGACCATCCGCCGGGAGTGGTTTTCCGCGACTTCGGCGGTGATGCCCCGCACCAGCTCGCGTGCAGTGGCATCCGTGGCGTCGGGCTCTGCCTCGACAAACAGCTCGCCAAGAAAGGCGTGTTCATGGCCCACGCGCTGGGCCTGGGTGATCGCTTCACCCAGGAGGCGGCGGCCCCACAGCGCGAGCCTGGACGCGAGCCTGGGGTCGTCCGCCAGCGCTCCCCTGAGCCGGTCCCGGAGGACGCCCGTGGCTTCTTCCGACGTCTGGATCTGCTGGATGAGGTCGCGCGTTCCGGGATCCACGAACCGGGCCACCGCCCGGTAGAAATCGGCGGAAACGGTGTCCACCACATAGGCCTTCATCAGGGATTCGTACCAGTCTGCCGGGCGGGTCCGTTCGTGGAAGTGGTCCACGGCGGACTGGAACGGCAGCATCGCATTTTCGACGTCGACGCCCATCTCCGCCAGCTTGGCGCTCACCAGTTCGTAGTGCTGGAATTCAATGACCGCGATCCGGCCGATCACCGCCCGGTCATGCAGTGTGGGTGAGTAGCGGGCGTCCGAGGAGAGCCGTTCGAACGCGGACAATTCGCCATATGCCATCACGCCGAACAGGTCTGCGACGAAACGGTCGTAGCGAGCGGTGTCAGCCGAGGATGTGCCCATAATCCAAGACTAACGGCGCAATTCGGGCTAACCTGATTTTCGTGTCACATCATCGTCTCTCGCCCAGCGTCCACGAGCAGACCAACGCGCTCGCGGACGCCCTGAGCGCGCTGCGGACGGAGCTGGAGCTCCCGGGGGACTTCCCCGAGGACGTGCTCAAGGAAGCCGAAGCCGCGGTGGCGGACCGGCAGTTTCCGGACCTGGACCTGACCGGAGTGGACTTCCTGACCATCGATCCGCCGTCGTCCACTGATCTGGACCAGGCGCTGTTCATCGAACGCCACGGCCAGGGCTACCAGATCCTCTACGCCATTGCAGACGTTCCGTCCTTCGTGCAGCCGGGCGGTGCGCTCGACGCCGAGACCCGCCGTCGCGGGCAGACTTTCTACGCACCGGACGGCCGGATACCGCTGCATCCGGAGGTGATCAGCGAGAACGCCGGCAGCCTGCTGGCCGGGCAGCTGTGCTCCGCCTTCGTCTGGGAATTCGAGCTCGATGCGGCCGCCGAGGTGGTGTCCGCGGCGGTGCGCCGGGCCGCTGTGCGCAGCCGGGCCAAGCTCAACTACAAGGGCGTCCAGGCAGACCTGGATGCCGGCACCGCCCCTCCGATGCTGCAGCTGTTGCGTGAGGTGGGGCGCAAGCGCGTGGACCTGGAGCGGGCCCGCGGCGGGGCCAGCCTGAACATGCCGGAGCAGGAGATCGTCCAGCTGCCCGACGGCGGCTACCGGATCGTGGCGGTCCCCCAGCTTCCGGTGGAGGACTGGAACGCCCAGATTTCGCTCATGACCGGGATGGCCGCCGCTTCGCTGATGCTCAACGGCAAGGTGGGGATCCTGCGCACCATGCCGGCCCCGGATGAACGCTCGCTCAGCCACTTCAAGCGTCAGACAGCCGCGCTGGGCAAACCGTGGGACGGGCAGGAAAGCTACGGCGAGTACCTGCGCACCCTCGATCCCACCGACCACCGGCAACTGGCCATCCTCCATTCGGCCGGCATGCTCTTCCGCGGAGCCGCGTACACGCACTTCGACGGAACCGTCCCGGAGGACGCCGTCCAGTCAGCCATCGGCACGGCGTACGCCCACACCACCGCGCCGCTGCGCCGGCTCGTGGACCGGTTTGTTTTGGTCATCTGCGAGGCACTGAGCAACAACCGCCCGGTGCCGGCCTGGGCCCGGGAGGCGCTCCCCTCGCTGCCCGAAATCATGGCGTACTCGGACCAGCTGGCGGCAAGGATGGAACGCCTTGCCCTGGACACCGTGGAAGCCGCGCTGCTGATCAACCACATCGGACAGGAGTTCGATGCCGTGGTGATTTCCGGGTCGAAGCCGGCCAAAAACGGCAACGGAAACGGGAATGGCGCCGGGAACGGGAATGGCAACGGTAAAGGCCTGAACGGCAAGGGAACCAACGGTTCGGGCCCCTCCGGCGTGGTCCAGATCGCCGAACCGGCCGTGACGGCCAGGTGCGCGGGCGAAATGGAGCCCGGCACCAGGGTCCGCGTCCGGCTCATCTCCTCGGACATCACCACCAGGGAGATCCACCTTGAGCTCGTCGACTGATCCGCTCCTGCGCCCGCCACGGGCCCCTGCTGCGGCGTGAGTCAAGGAAAACATGGGTTTGCCAGTAGACTGGGTGGGTAGTAATGGATGCCCGGTCGTTGATTTCCTTGATTTGAATTCAACAAGCCCGCCCCTACGCGATCTTGAGTCACACCCGCCGGTCCCCAGTGCCGGCATTTAGATAGCCCGCGATCGGCTTCCACTGGAATTGCTTGCGCGCCTGAGCGTGCTCCGGAACGGCCCCCGTGCCCGCCCCGTTGAGCAGGCGGCGCCAATGCCTAAATGAATAAGGAAACTCCCCTGTGAGTGAATTGCATACCCACCAGCTTCTCTCCGACGACACCGGCACCGAGACCATCGAGCCGGAAGAGACCATCATCTCGGACGAGAAGCCGCACGAAATAGCCGAAAAGTCCTTCGCCGACTACAGCGTGCGCGCCGACATCGTCGAGTCCCTCGCCGACGCCGGTATCACCCACCCCTTCCCGATCCAGGCTATGACCCTGCCCGTGGCACTGTCCGGCCACGACATCATCGGCCAGGCCAAGACGGGCACCGGCAAGACCCTCGGCTTCGGCATTCCCGCCCTGCAGCGCGTAGTGGGCCAGGACGACCCAGGCTTCGGCAAGCTGCCTGCCCCCGGGGCACCGCAGGCCATGGTGATTGTTCCCACACGCGAGCTGGCCGTCCAGGTCGCCAACGACCTGCAGACCGCCTCACGCAAGCGCAATGCCCGCATCGCCACGATCTACGGCGGCCGTGCGTATGAGCCGCAGATCGAGGCACTCCAGAAGGGCGTGGAAGTCGTTGTCGGCACTCCCGGCCGCCTCATCGACCTCTACAAGCAGAAGCACCTTGTGCTGAAGAACGTGAAGATCGTGGTCCTCGACGAGGCCGACGAGATGCTGGACCTCGGCTTCCTGCCCGACGTCGAGACCCTCATCGCCGGTACGCCCGCCGTCCGCCAGACGCTCCTGTTCTCCGCCACCATGCCGGGCCCCGTCATCGCCATGGCCCGCCGGTACATGACGCAGCCCACCCACATCCGCGCTGCCGATCCGGACGACGAGGGCCTGACCAAGCGCGATATCCGCCAGCTCATCTACCGCGCGCACAGCATGGACAAGACCGAGGTTGTTGCCCGCATCCTGCAGGCCCGCGGCCGCGGCCGGACCATCATCTTCACCAAGACCAAGCGCACCGCAGCCAAGGTTGCCGAGGAACTGGTGGACCGCGGATTCGCCGCGGCTGCCATCCACGGCGACCTCGGGCAGGGCGCGCGCGAGCAGGCCCTCCGCGCCTTCCGCAACAACAAGGTGGACGTCCTCGTGGCCACCGACGTCGCGGCCCGCGGCATCGACGTCGACGACGTCACGCATGTCATCAACTACCAGTGCGTGGAAGACGAGAAGATCTACCTGCACCGCGTGGGCCGCACCGGCCGCGCCGGCAACAAGGGCACGGCCGTGACCTTCGTGGACTGGGACGACATGCCGCGCTGGGGCCTGATCAACAAGGCGCTGGGCCTGAGCGTTCCGGAGCCCATCGAAACGTACTCCTCGTCACCGCACCTGTACGAGGACCTGGACATCCCGGAAGGGACCAAGGGCCGGCTGCCGCGCAGCAAGCGCACCCTGGCCGGTGTCGACGCCGAAGTCCTGGAGGACCTGGGCGAGACCGGCAAGAAGAACACCCGCTCCGGCGGCCGCGATGCCGGCCGCTCCGGCAGCAGGGAAGGCAGCCGCCGCGGCGGTGACGCGGGCAAGCGTTCGGGCGAGCGCCGCCGTCGTTCTTCAGATTCAGGCGCGGATGCCGGAACCGGTCCCGCTTCCACTGCGACCGTTGAAGGCGAGCAGCCGGCGCGTCCGCGCCGCAACCGCACCCGCACGCGCCGCCGCAATGGCGAAGTGGTCTCCGGCAGCGAATCCGCAGCAACCGGCTCGCAGCCGGGCGGCACCGAGGCCCCATAGCCTCAATGACTGAAACTGTCTGGGCGCCGGACGGCAGCAACCTGGTGGTGCACGCGGATAACGCGGACTTCCTCCCCACGCTGCCGGACGGCGCCTTCACGCTCATTTACGTGGACCCGCCCTTCAACACCGGCCGGGCCCAGCAGCGCCAGGAAACAAGGATGGTGCTGAATGCCGACGGCGACGGCGACCGGGTAGGCTTCAAGGGCCGCTCCTATGACACGATCAAGGGCGCCCTGCACCGGTATGACGACGCCTTCAGCGACTACTGGTCCTTCCTCGAGCCGCGCCTGGTGGAGGCCTGGCGGCTCCTGGCCGACGACGGCACCCTGTACCTGCACCTTGACTACCGCGAGGTGCACTACGCCAAGGTCATGCTGGACGCCATCTTTGGCCGGGAGTGCTTCCTCAACGAGATCATCTGGGCCTACGACTACGGTGCACGCGCCAAAAACCGCTGGCCCACCAAACACGACAACATCCTCGTGTACGTCAAAAACCCGGCCAGATACCACTTCAACAGCGCCGAGGTGGACCGGGAGCCCTACATGGCGCCGGGGCTCGTGACCCCGGCCAAGCGGGAGCTGGGCAAACTGCCCACCGACGTCTGGTGGCACACCATCGTCTCCCCCACGGGCAAGGAAAAGACCGGCTACCCCACGCAGAAGCCCGAGGGCCTGGTGCGCCGGGTGGTAGCTGCGTCCAGCCGTCCGGGTGACTGGTGCCTCGATTTCTTCGCCGGTTCCGGCACGCTCGGCGCCGTGGCGGCAAAGATGGGGCGCAGGTTCGTGTGCGTGGACCAGAACCAGCCGGCCATCGACGTCATGGCCAAGCGGCTCGGGACGCAGGCCGAGATCGCGTCCTACCCGCCGGCGTAGGCGTCTGCCCAAGTAAGTAGCACTTCAGGGCGTTCCCAGCTCTGGGAACGCCCTGAAGTGCTACCTGGATGGGATTTAGCGCACGACGGCGGTGCCCGTGGCCAGCTCCTCAATCCGCTCGAACACGTCCGGCGCAGTCAGGTTTTCGCCCAGCCGGTTCGGCTTGCCCAGACCGTGATAGTCCGAGGACCCGGTCACCAGGAGCCCGTGCTGGGCGGCCAGCTTCCGCAGGAATTCCCGGCCCTCTTCCGGGTTGTCCCGGTGGTTGACCTCCAGCCCGGCAAGGCCGGCGTCGATCATGTTGTGGTAGGTGCTTTCACCCACAATGCGCCCCCGCGCGGAGGCGACGGGGTGGGCAAAGACAGGAACGCCGCCCGCGTCGCGGACCAGTTCGACGGCGAGGGCCGGCTCCGGCGCGTAGTGCTGCACAAAGTAGCGGGAGTGGGACGTGAGGATGGAGGTGAAGGCCTCGGAACGGTCCGCTACCACTCCCGCCGCCACCAGGGCGTCGGCGATGTGCGGCCGTCCCAAAGTGGCCCCCGGCGCCACATGGTGGATCACGTCGTCCCAGCTCAGGGGGTAATCCTCGGCCAGCAGCGTTACCATTCGTTCGGCGCGGGTGAGGCGGGCTTCCCTGGCCTTCGTGATTTCTTCGAGCAGGCCCGGGTGCGTGGGATCGTGCAGGTAACTCAGGAGGTGGACGCTGATCCCGTGCTCTGTCCGGCAGGAAATCTCCATGCCGGGCACCAGTGCCACGCCGTAATCAATCGCCGCCCGGGACGCTTCCTCCCAGCCGTCCGTGGAGTCATGGTCCGTCAGTGCGATGACGTTCAGCCCTGCCGCCGCCGCGGCTGCCATGACGTCAGCAGGAGTTTCCGTGCCGTCGGAAATATTCGAGTGGGCGTGCAGATCTATCCTCACCAGCCCAGCCTAGTAGATGGCGTGCCCGTGTGGCCGGGATGGCCGTGATTCTCCCTCCCGGTACTCCTGCGGTGCCGGTGTTGGCCTAAGCCGCGCGGCTGGTGAGACGATGGGACGGTGAACTCTGCAGACAACACCCACAACGGTGAAAACACAGCTTCCCAGCCCATGGAAGAGCGCGTCAACAACCGCTCCCAGCGGCCCAGTTCCGCGGCTTTCAAGGCCTTCATGGCCAGCAGCTGGGCGCCCGCGCCGCAGGTAACCCCTGAACGGGACGCCGTCGCCAGCCACGCCGCGAAGAGGCGGCGGGCCATCTCCGACCAGTTCAAGGGTGAACGCCTGGTGCTTCCGGCCGGGCCCCTGAAGGTCCGGTCCAACGACTGCGACTACCGCTTCCGGCCGCACTCCGGCTTCGCCCACCTCACCGGCCTCGGGCTGGACCATGAGCCCGACGCCGTGCTCATCTTCGAACCTGTTGAGGAGGGAAAGGGCGACGACGGCGGCAGCCACCGCGCCACGCTCTACTTCCGGCCGCTGGCCGGACGGGACACCGAACAGTTCTACGCCGACGCGCGGTCCGGAGAGTTCTGGATCGGGCCCCGGCCCACGCTGGCCGAGTTTGAGGCCCGGCTCGGAATCCCCACGGCCCACATCGACGAACTGGAGGTGGCCGTCACCAAGAACGTCGGCGCCCCGGAAATCGGCGGCGTCTCCATCCGCCTGGTGCGCAAGGTGGACGAAAACATCGACGCGCTCGTGGACACCGCCCGCTACAACACCGCCAAGGACCCGGACAACCTGGACCTTGGCGTGCTGGACGCCCTCGACGAGAAGCTCTCCGAAGCACTCTCCGAGCTGCGCCTGACCAAGGACGAGTGGGAAATCGAGCAGATGCGGATCGCAGTGGCCGCAACGGTGGAGGGCTTCACCGAAGTGGTCAAGGCCCTGCCCCGCGCCCTGACGCACTTCCGCGGTGAGCGCGTAGTGGAAGGCGCCTTCTTCGCCCGTGCCCGGGAGGAAGGCAACGAACTCGGCTACGACACCATTGCCGCCGCCGGCAACAACGCCACTGTGCTCCACTGGACCCGCAACACCGGCAAGGTCAATGCCGGGGAACTCCTCCTGCTGGACGCAGGCGTTGAGGCCGATTCGCTCTACACCGCGGACATCACCCGCACGCTCCCGGCCAACGGCAAGTTCTCGGACGTGCAGCGAAAGATCTACGACGCCGTCCTCGACGCAGCCGACGCCGGCTTCGCGGCCGCCCAGATCGGCGTGAAGTTCCGCGACATCCATACGGCCGCAACCACTGTCCTCGCGGAGCGCCTTGCCGAATGGGGCCTGCTCCCGGTCCCCGTCGAGGAGGCCCTCGGCGAGGACGGCCAGCAGCACCGGCGCTGGATGCCGCACGGCACCAGCCACCACCTCGGCCTCGACGTCCACGACTGCGCCCAGGCCAAGCGGGAACTCTACCTGGACGGCGTGCTGCGCGAAGGAATGGTCTTCACCATCGAACCGGGCCTGTACTTCAAGCAGGAAGACCTGGCCATTCCCGAGGAGTACCGCGGCATTGGGGTGCGCATCGAGGACGACATCCTGATGACCGCCGAGGGCCCCGTGAACCTCAGCGCGGCGCTGCCCCGGACCGCGGACGACGTCGAGGCCTGGATGGCCGGCATCTACCAGGAAATCGACGCCAAGGGTTAAGAGTTGCAGAAAGGGACGGCCACCGGGTGATCCGGTGGCCGTCCCTTTTGCCGTCTCTCGCTACTGCTGCTGTCCGTCCCGGCCCTGCTCGGCCTGGTTCGGATCCACCCGTACTCCATACTGTGGCCGGCCGTCCGGCAGGTCCGGGTAACGGACGGACGCCGGGCGCTGGCCCGCTGCAGGCGCGGCTTCCGCGCCTTGGCCCTGCTGCTGGTTAGCGCCGTACTGCTGGCTCTGCTGATTGGCGCCGGCCTGCTGGTCCTGCGGCTGTTCCGCGCCGTACGGCTGGCCCTGCTGGCCTGCGCCGTACTGCTGGTTTGCACCGTACGGCTGGTCCTGCGGCTGCCCGCCCTGGGGGTGCTGCCCTGCACCGTACTGCGCGTCGGCGTTCTGGCCCCGCTGACCGTAGGGGTCGTTCCAGCCCGCCGGCCGCTGCGGCGCCTGGCCCTGCGGCGGTCCCTGGTGCCGGCCCGGCTGCTGGTCAGGCTGGTTCTGGTTATAGGGCTGGTTCTGGTAGTCGTGCTGGGCGTGCGACGCCGGACGCGCACCGGGGGTGGCGTCGGACGGCGTCATCGGCAGCTGCTGGAGCAGCCGCCGCGCCTCGTGGGCCGCCTCGAACGCCACAATGACGTCGTAACTGGTGGCAACCACCTGGCTGGTGGACGTGAAATCGCGCTTGCCGCGCTGCATGGCGTAGGTGACGATCCCGAACAGCATGAAGAACGCCGCACCCATCAGCACCGAACTGATGATGGAGAACGTCCCGCCGGCGGGCGTGAAAAAGGACAGCATGACGCCGACGAAGAGGCCGAACCACATGCCGCTCAGGGCGCCGGAGAGCGCCACCCGCGGGTAGCTGAGGCGCCCGGTCACGCGCTCCACCATCTTGAGGTCGTTCCCCACGATGGACACCAGGTGCACCGGGAACTGCTGGTCAGCGAGGTAGTCAACGGCCTTCTGGGCGTCCAGGTACGAGGTATACGAGCCGACGGTGTCCCCGGTGGGGACAGTCTTCGATTCGTCCGAGCCGTTGGGCGCAGCCTTCGGAGCACCAAAAATGTTAGCCATACCCCCATTCTTGCCCATAAGCATGGGTGAAAGCTGAAAATTCAGCTAAAAGAGAGCAGACTCGGTAGCCTGTAGAGGTGAGCACGAATCCTACCCGCGTCTTTGTTGCGCGTCTCCTGGGACTGGACGTCTTCGATCCTCTGGGCGACCGGCTGGGACGATTGCGTGACGTCGTCGTGCTCTCCCGCGGAACCCGGGGCGCCCCGCACGTGGTGGGCATCGTCGTCGAAGTTCCCGGCAAAAAACGCGTCTTCGTCCCCATGACCCGCATCACCTCCATCGACCAGACGCAGGTCATCTGCACCGGGCTGGTCAACCTGCGGCGCTTCGAACAGCGCGGCGCCGAGACCCTGGTGGTGGCCGAAATGTTCGACCGCCGGGTCACCCTGACGGACGGCAGCGGCGACGCCACCATCGAGGACATCGCAATGGACCAGCACCGCTCAGGTGACTGGTTCGTGAGCAAGCTGTTCGTCCGGCGGGGACATTCCCTGGCGCCCCTGAGCAGGCTGCGCCGCAACGAAACGATGATCATCGACTGGGCCGACGCGCACCAGGGAGCGAAGACAGAACCGCAGGCAGCCACCCAGTTCGTGGCCAACCACGAGGACCTCAAACCCGCGGACTTCGCGGAGGCGCTGCAGGAAATGAGCGACAAGCGGCGTTTCGAAGTGGCGAGCGAACTACAGGACGAGCGGCTCGCAGACGTCCTGCAGGAGCTGCCCGAGGACGACCAGGTGGAAATCCTTTCCGCCCTCGACGTCCAGCGCGCCGCTGACGTGCTGGAGGAGATGGACCCTGACGATGCCGCCGACCTCCTCGGCGAACTCCCGACCGCCCAGGCGGAGGAACTCCTTCAGCTGATGGAGCCCGAAGGCGCCGAGGACGTCCGGCGCCTCCTCGAATACGACGAGGACACCGCCGGCGGCCTCATGACCCCTGTACCCGTGATCCTGCCGCCCGAAGCCACGGTGGCCGAGGCCCTCGCCCACGTCCGCCGCGAGGAACTCTCCCCTGCCCTCGCCTCGTCCATCTTCATCGCCCGTCCTCCGCTGGAAACCCCCACCGGCCGGTTCCTCGGCGTGGTGCACATCCAGCAGCTGCTGCGTTTCCCGCCGTTCGAGTCGCTGGGCAACCTCGTGGACAAGAACCTGGAGCCGCTCTCGGACCTGGCCCACATCAGCGAAGTCGCCCGCACGCTCGCCACGTACAACCTGAACTCGCTGCCGGTGGTCAACCAGGCCGGCCGGCTGGTGGGCGCAGTGACAGTGGACGACGTCCTGGACCATCTGCTGCCCGATGACTGGCGGGCGAACGACGGCGAGGCCCCGGTCAGGAAGCTTGGTGGCCGCATTGGCTGAGAACACGGCAAAGGGAACTCGCCCGGGCGGAAAGCCGGCAGGCCAGGGAAGCCTGGACACGCCGCTGAGCGGCCGCCAGAGAATCCTCCCCAAGTTTTCGCCGAACCCTGATGCGTTCGGCCACGCCACGGAGGGCTTCGCCCGTTTCATGGGCACGCCGCAGTTCCTGCTCTACATGACCGTGTTCTGTGTATTCTGGCTGGCCTGGAATACCTTCGCCCCCACGGCCTGGCAGTTCGACAAGGTCGAACTCGGGTTTACGCTCCTGACGCTGATGCTGTCCCTGCAGGCGTCCTATGCCGCGCCGCTGCTGCTGCTCGCGCAGAACCGCCAGGACGACCGGGACCGCGTGTCGCTGCAGCAGGACCGCCAGCGGGCGGAGCGCAACCTCTCGGACACCGAATACCTCACGCGGGAACTGGCCTCGTTGCGGATCGCGCTGCGTGAAGTCGCCACCCGTGACTACGTCCGGGCGGAGCTGCGCAGCCTGCTGGAGGACCTGCTGGAGGCGCAGGAGGAGCTCCGCACGCACGAGCCGTCGGGGCCAGGAAGCCACGAATCGCCGCGCGAACTGGTCCGGGAGAAGCTGAAGGAGAAGCGGGAGAAGCAACGCAATCCCCGCACGCAGCAGATCCCCAAGGTCAAGTCCGAAAAAACGCGGGGCCGGGCAGCCCACCGACCCTCCTCTCCCGAAAGCTGAGCACCACGGCATGAGCACCACCCTCGTTCAGGCAGTCAACGCTGCCCTGGCAACCGTCATCGACCCGGAACTCCGGCGCCCCATCACCGAGCTGGGCATGGTGGACTCCGTGCAGATCTCCGACGACGGGACCGTCCGCCTGGCGGTGCTGCTCACCATTGCCGGCTGCCCGCTGCGCGACACGATCACGAGGGACTCCGAGGCGGCGCTGCTGGGCGTTCCCGGCGTGACCGCCGTCGAGGTGGACCTGAAGGTCATGACGCAGGCGCAGCGCGACGCACTGAAGGAGCAGCTGCGCGGCCCCGGCGGCGAGCGGGGCATCCCGTTCAACCAGCCAGGATCCCTGACCAAGGTCTTTGCGGTGGCCAGCGGCAAGGGCGGGGTGGGAAAATCCTCGGTGACCGTCAACCTCGCCTGTGCCCTCGCGGCACAGGGACTGCGAGTGGGCATCGTGGATGCGGACGTGTACGGCTTCTCGGTGCCGGCCCTGATGGGGATCACCCAGGCTCCCACCCGCGTGGACGACATGATCCTCCCGCCGGTCGCCTACGGCGTGAAGGTCATTTCCATCGGCATGTTCGTCACCGGCAACCAGCCCGTGGCCTGGCGCGGACCCATGCTGCACCGGGCCCTCGAGCAGTTCCTCACCGACGTCTACTTCGGCGACCTTGACGCGCTGTTCCTTGACCTCCCGCCAGGCACCGGCGACATTGCCATCTCGGTGGCGCAGCTGCTGCCCAAGGCCGAGATCCTGGTAGTCACCACTCCCCAGGCCGCCGCGGCCGACGTCGCAGAGCGCGCCGGCGCCATCGCCACGCAGACCGGGCAGACAGTGGCCGGGGTCATCGAGAACATGTCGTTCCTGGAAATGCCCGACGGCGGCCGGATGGAACTGTTCGGCACCGGCGGCGGGGAGGTGCTCGCCGAAAGGCTCAGCGCGTCGACCGGCACGGACGTGCCGCTGCTGGGCCAGATTCCGCTGGACATTCTCCTGCGGGAAGGCGGCGACTCAGGCAATCCCATCGTCCTGGGCGGCCCGGACACGCCCGCCGCGGCGGCGCTGTCCGGCATCGCAGGCAAGCTCGCGGCCAGGCCGCGGGGACTGGCCGGGATGAAGCTGGACGTCCAGCCCCGCTGATTGAGCCTTGGGCCACGACCGCCGGGTTCCCTGGCCGGGGCCCACGCCGGCGAGGGGCCCGGCCTGAGCTTGCGAAGGCTGGGAGCCGGTGGGGACCTGCGAGGTGATGGGGCGGTTGGGGACGAAATCCGCTAGGTCGCCTCGGAGTCGAAAGGGGCCCGCTCGCCCACACCCAGGCTTTCGATGATGCGCGCCGGGCGCTCCTCGGTGTGGGAAGCTGCGGCCGATGCCGCAGCGGCTACTGCCGCCGGACCGCCGGCACTGACCGGCTTGGTGTCATCTTCGAGGAGCGCTTCCTTGATGATGCGCCGCGGATCGTACTGGCGCGGATCGTACTTCTTCCAGTCGACGTCATCGATGTCGATGCCGACTTCTTCCTTGATCTGTTCCCGCGCACCGGAGGCCATCCGACGCACTTCACGGACCAGGTTTGCCAGTTTCTGGGTGTATTCGGGCAGCCGCTGGGGGCCGATCACCAGAATGCCGATGAGCAGCAGAAGGATAAACTCCGGGCCGTTGATTCCAAACACTTTAGGAAGATTACCCTCTCCGGGGAGGCAGTGACGATTTCGGCTCCGCCAGCGCCGTCTTGGGGCATGCTGCAGGGACGGGGAAGCGTCTCAAAGCCCCAACTGGCGGGCTATTTTACGGAGGCCTCGCTCGACCCGGTCCACCACAGTCTCCTGCGCTGCGGTACTGCCGCCGGCTGCGTCCGTCCCGGCGGCAAGGCCTGGGCTGGCCGCACTTCCGGTCCCCGCGAGCATCGCCACGGCGTCGTCGGCGGAGGTGGCGGGCAGGTCCGACACGTAGGTGAAGGTGCTCCGCGGCGTCTGGTAGATCGCACTCCACGGCTGCCCCGCCTTGACCCAGACCTGGCCGTCCGCCGTCGTTCCCGGCAGGTCGGCGGCGACGTATCCGTCGCTTCCCGCCGGGTGGCCGGTCAGGGGGTTCACCGGCCAGGGCGCTGCCGGCGATCCCTGGTGCTGTTCCAGAATCCGTGCCGTGTGCTGCCCGTCCGTGAGGCGCAGTTCAACCGTGGGCTGGCCCGCCAGCACCGTTGTGCTGGCAGAAACAAGGTGGAAGCCCATGGCACGCAGTTCAGGGCAGGTCCAGCCGGAGGAACGGAGCGCGGCGAGGCGGCTGTCCGTTCCCGGGGAATGCCCGGACTGGCCATAGAGGGAGGCCGTGCCCGCGGCGTACTGCATGGGGTCGCCCGCCGCCGCATAGGCTCCGGCGGCAACGGCCCCTGCCGCCACCACGGCCACCCCGCCGGCCAGTCCCGCAAGCATCATCCGGCCGGGCCGGGAAACGGGGTCCGGCGCCATGGCCAATTGCTGGGTGCGGAGCAGGAGCCGCGCCGTCAGTTCGTCACTGGCGGCCGGGACTGCGGCAGTACGGAGTCGCTCAATGTACTGGCGCTGCCGGTGGAGCGCGCTGGCGCATTCGGCGCACGCGCGCATATGGTCCGCCGTCTGCGGGTGCCGTCCGCCGGCAAGCGGCGGAAACCCTGTCTTCGTCCTGAGCCCCTCCAGCAAGCGATGTAGCTGACGCATGTCGCCGATCAGAGAACGCCGGCGATGCGGGGCATCTTCAGCCGCGGCTTGCGCGCCTGCTGCGGGCGCGGATCCCGGTGGGCAAGCTTTTCGCGCAACATGGTCCGGCCGCGGTGGATGCGTGAACGCACCGTGCCCAGCTTCACGCCCAGGGCCTCGGCGACTTCGTCGTACGACAGTCCCTCAAGGTCGCACAGGACCACAGCGGCGCGGAAGTCCGGCGGGAGTTCCTCGAGGGCGGCCTGGACGTCGAGATCCAGGTTGTTGAGCTCGAAGCTTTGCTCGGGGCCGGGTTCCCGGCCGGGCAGCCGTGATTCGGCGTCCTCAGCGAGAGCGTCGAAGCGGATGCGGCTCTTGCGCCGCGCCTGGTCCAGGAAGAGGTTGGTGGTGATCCGGTGCAGCCAGCCATCCAGGGTTCCCGGCTTGAAGTTCTCCAGGGAACGGAAGACGCGGACAAACACCTCCTGGGTGAGGTCCTCGGCGTCGTATTTGTTACCGGTAAGCCGGTAAGCGAGCCGGTACACCTTGGCGGAGTGGTTGGTGACCACTTCTTCCCATGTGGGCATTGCCCACTCGGCAGCTTGCTCTTCAGTTGCAGGGACAGGTGCCGCAACGGATGCTGACATCGTCCACTCCCCTCGTGGATGTAATAACGCCTGACGTGCTTTACATCATTGGTTCGGCGCCGATCACCACTTGGATGAGCGGATTATTATCATGTCAAAGTTGACTGGGAATTTCCTGACTGCGGGGCCGCTCTTTGCTAAAAGCGCAACTCTTGCCCCGAATTTCATGCCCGGGCTCCGGGGATTTTCTCCGCCATTCGCCGCTCAGCGTAAGAGTATGCGCCATCACAGGCGTCCCCGCTGTCACTTGCCCCTCAGGCACCGTCCAACCAAGTACCCTGTAAGAACATGCCCCCTGCCGCCCAGAAAGCGAAATCCATGAGCGCCGATAAGTCCACGAGCTGGTCCTACGCAGAAGATCTGCCTGCCGAGGATGAGGTCCTGCTGCGCGCCCGGGAGCGTTCGTTCGAGCTTGGCGTGACACCCATCGGCCGTGGCGTTGGCGCCGTGCTGACTGTCTTGGCCGCGGCATCCAAGGCGCAGACCGCCGTCGAGATCGGTACCGGCGCCGGGGTCTCGGGCGTCTGCCTGCTCCGCGGCCTCGGCCCGCAGGCCGTGCTCACCACCATCGACGTGGACGTGGAGCACCTGAAGGCCGCGCGGGAGGCGTTCCAGGAGGCCGGCAGTCCGGCCAACCGCACCCGCACCATCTCCGGCCGTGCCGGCGATGTCCTGCCGCGGCTCACCGACGCCGCCTATGACCTCGTCTTCATCGATGGGGACAAGCCCAACTTTCCGCGCTACGTGGAGCAGGCCGTGCGCCTGCTCAAGACCGGCGGCCTGCTGATCGTCAATGACGCCCTGGACAAGGACAGGGTGTCCAATCCGGCGGCCCGCGACGCAACCACCGTTGTGCTGCGTCAAGTGGGCAGGGCCGTGCGCGACGACGACCGGCTGGCTTCCGCCATGCTCCCCACCGGTGACGGGCTGCTGGTGGCGGTCAAGAAATAGGCAGGTCCGTAAGAGGGCGGCCAGCAGCGGCCGGCCCAGGATACGAAAAAGGCAGGGCCCGCAGCCATCCGGCTGCGGGCCCTGCCATTATTCTTATTCGGTGACGCCGACGAGGCAGTCCTTGAGGTTGGCCGCTTCTGTGGCATTAAGTTCAACCACGAGCCGGCCCCCGCCTTCGAGCGGCACACGCATGATCAGGCTGCGGCCCTCCTTGGTTACTTCCATAGGGCCGTCGCCGGTGCGTGGTTTCATAGCCGCCATGAGGAATATCCCCTCCAGTAGTCCCAGGACCGAGCAGCCCGGCCGGGCTGAGTCCGCGTGGTCAAAACAAGCCGCTCTGGCGGTCCCTTCGGCAGCCGCCATGGCTGAACAATCCGAATGCTTTATGTCCTTGCTTATTACCTATTATCCTGTAATTACCCGTCTGTAGCTAATCGATGGACAATTCGTTCACGCGCGGATTCCTGCGCCCTTCTGCAGGCTGATCTGGGGAAACCCCGGCCCCGTCACGGCGGATAGTCCCCTCCGCCCGGCAGTTGCGCCCACGCCCACAGCCACACCACCCACACGATCTGCAGCAGGACGAACATGGTGATCACGGCACCGCGGTAGGCCCGGGACCGGGAGACGAGCGCGGCAGCTAGGGCCAGCGGAAACAGCGGCAGCAGCATGCGGAACGTGCTGGTCTGCGGGTGCAGGAACACCACAAGATATCCCATGTAGCACACGCACCACAGCCGGAGTTCCGTACCCAGCCGGCGTACCGGCGGCGAGGCCATGAAGAGCCCGAACACCGCCACGAAGACGAACGGTGCCACGAGCCCCAGCACAGGCCCGAACAGCAGGACGCCGGTGTCGAACCAGGGTTTGAAGGGCACGAGGTCGTCTCCGCGCCATACGGTCTCAGTCTTGGTGTAGGCGGCGATATCGCCGGTGGCCGCCCACGCGATGGCGGGCCAGGCGAGGGCGCCGGCACCGCTGACGGCGGTCAGCCCGGCGAGGGACCACAGTTCGTTCCGGCTGTGGATTGGGCGCCCCTTGGCGGCCAGCCGGTGGTTCCGTGCCTCGAGCCAGGCCTCACCGGCGCGGTACAGGAACAGGAGCCCGATAGTCGCAGCAAACGGAACGCCCGTGGGCCGGGAAAGGCACATGGCCAGAACGACGGGGATGGCCCACAGGTAGTGCCGGCGGACCACCAGCAGCAGCGCGGCGGCCAGCAGCAGGAGGTTCAGGGATTCCGCGTAGGGCACCTGGAGCACCGGCGAGACGGGGAAGGTGGAGAAAATTGCTGCGCCCCACAGCGCCGGCCAGTGGGCTGTCCGGGTGCGGAACAACTGGTAGACCACCAGCGATGCCGCCAGTCCGGCGAGCATCGCGATCAGGATGAGGGCGGCCGCGGGGCTCATGCCCGTCGCAGTGGAGAGCATCCGCCCCAGCGTTGGAAACAGCGGATAGAAGGCCCAGGTGTTCTCCTGGACATTGCCGGCTGCATCCACCGGGAGTTCGGACGGGTACCCGCCGGTCATGACGGACTCGTACCAGCGCGCGTCCCAGATGTTGATGAAGTTCCAGTAGTCGGGCTTGGCCGGGAACCAGGGGTTAAGTCCCTGGTGCAGGGCGGCCGACATGAAGATGCAGGCGCTGACCAGCCGGGCGGCCACGTAGACCGCGGCCACCTGGGCCCACCAGGGCCAGCGGACCAGACGGCCGCCGAGCCGTGCCGCGGCGGTCCGGAACGCCGTGTCCAGCCGCGTCCCATGATCCGACGACGGGGGTTCAACTGTTGCTGGCGGCACGGGGCCCGGGGACGGCATTGGAGAGCTCACGTCCGGTCCTCGGCGGCGGGCTGTTCGACCAGAGCCGGCTGTTCGACCCGTGCCGGTTGTTCGGCCAGGGCCGGTTGTTCGGCCAGGGCCGGCTGTTCGGCCCCTGCCGGTTGTTCGGCCCGTGCCGGCTGTTCGGCCAGGGCCGGCTGTTCGACGCACGCGCGAAGCTGCTCGCGGAGGCTTTTGATTTCGGCGTTCCTGGCGGCCAACTGGTCCCGCAGGTCATCCAGCACCTGGTCCACCTGGTCCATCCGGTAACCCCGCAGCCCCAGCGCAAACCGGACCTGGTCGACGTCGGCAGGCGTGGCGTGGTCGGGAAGCAGCACCGGAGGCAGCGACGCCACGGGTTCATCGAACCCGTCGTTGAAGCCGGCCCTGGCGAGAGGCGCACGGGCGCGTTTCCTCCGCAGCATGCCCGCCCCGAGGTCGGTCCCGATGAGGGCGGTGGCTCCAATCAGGACGATGGCGAGGAAAACGAGGAAGAAACTCACACCACCAATCGTGCCAGACGAAGCCCTGCCTGCCGCTTACCCGCGCAGCCGCCGCCCTGGCCGCTTACCTGGGCCGCCGCTACTCGGGCCGCTGGTCGCCGTTGGTGGAGGGCGCCCGGACGTGGCCGTGGAGGACAAGGTTCACGGCTTCCTCCGGGGAGTCCACCACCTGGATGAGGTCAAGGTCCTTCGCGGAGACCATTCCCTCAGCCACCAGGGTCCCCTTGATCCATTCGATCATGGGCCCCCAGAACGCCGCACCCAGCAGGACGATCGGGAACGAGGTCACCTTCTGCGTCTGCACGAGGACCATGGCCTCGAAGAGCTCGTCAAGGGTGCCGAGGCCGCCGGGAAGAACGATGAAGCCCTGGGCGTACTTCACGAACATGGTCTTACGCGCGAAGAAGTAGCGGAAGTTGATGCCGAGGTCCACCCATTGGTTCAGGCCCTGCTCGAAGGGCAGCTCGATGCCGAGGCCGACCGAGACGCCGTTGCCTTCCACGGCTCCCCTGTTGGCGGCTTCCATCGAGCCGGGGCCGCCGCCGGTGATGACGGCCACGCCTGCTTCGGCCAGCTTGCGGCCCACTTCGACGCCCATGTCGTAGTACACGCTGCCGGGCTTTGTGCGCGCTGAGCCGAATACGCTGACCGCCTGGCCCAGATCGGAGAGGGCGCCAAAGCCTTCGACGAACTCACTCTGGATCCGCATGACGCGCCAGGGGTCGGTATGGATGAAGTGGCCCGGGCCCTTGGTGTCGAGCAGCCGCTGATCCGACATCTCCACGGCAGCCTGCTTGCGGCGCAGCTCGAGAGGCCCTTTCCGGCGGGGCTGTACTGATTTTGACGGATCTGCGTTGATGCTCATCCCCCAAGGCTAACCTGCTGACCAGCAGGTATCTCTTGAATTACGATCAACCGGAAGTTGGAGTGATTACGGTCATAACCGGGCAATGTTCGCTAGATTCGTTCTTATGACTACTCAACTGCCAGGCGACGCACTCGTCTCCCTGAATGCCGTTAACAAGCATTACGGTCAGCTTCACGTTCTGAAGGACATCAATCTCCAGGTCCGCAAGGGCGAGGTGGTTGTGGTCATCGGCCCGTCAGGCTCGGGCAAGTCCACCCTGTGCCGGGCCATCAACCGGCTGGAAACCATCGACGACGGCGATATCGCCATCGACGGTAAGCAGCTGCCTGCGGAAGGCAAGGAGCTTGCCCGGCTCCGCGCCGACGTCGGCATGGTGTTCCAGTCCTTCAACCTGTTCGCGCACAAAACCATCCTGGAAAACGTGACCCTGGGCCCCATCAAGGTCAAGGGCGTCTCCAAGGCGGAAGCGGACAAGGAGGCCATGGCCCTGCTTGAGCGGGTGGGTGTGGGCCACCAGGCGCCCAAGCTCCCGGCTCAGCTCTCCGGCGGCCAGCAGCAGCGTGTGGCCATCGCACGCGCGCTCGCCATGAAGCCCAAGGTCATGCTGTTCGACGAGCCCACTTCGGCGCTCGATCCGGAGATGATCAATGAGGTCCTGGACGTCATGATCCAGCTGGCCAAGGAGGGCATGACCATGATCGTGGTTACCCACGAGATGGGCTTCGCCCGCAAGGCCGCCGACCGTGTGGTGTTCATGGCTGACGGACAAATCGTGGAGGACGCCACTCCCGAGGAGTTCTTCACTAATCCCCAGAGCAGCCGCGCCAAGGACTTCCTGTCCAAGCTGCTCACGCACTGACAACCGATTCAGCAGTCCCCACCAACTTCAAGACCACCCGATTTCGCACCCAGGCCGTCACCGGCGGCCGCCCAATGAAAGGAATGTCATGAAGGCATTTTTGACCCGGAGGAAATCCCTTCTGGCAGCAGCATCCGCGGCCCTCGCTCTGACCCTGAGCGCTTGCGGCGGCGGCGGCACCGGGACCGGCTCCAACCCCACCCCGGTCGAGAAGCCCAGCTTCGCTGCAGGTACCACCATGGAAAAGCTCGCCTCCGCCGGCAAGGTGACCATCGGAACCAAGTTCGACCAGCCGCTGTTCGGCCAGAAGGGCCTGGACGGCAAGCCGGTCGGTTTCGACGTCGAAATCGGCAAGCTGCTCGCCGCCAAGCTGGGCATCCCCGCGGACAAGATCGAATGGGTCGAGACTGTATCGGCCAACCGCGAGCAGTTCATCAAGCAGGGCAAGGTGGACCTGATCGTGGCCACCTACACCATCAACGACAAGCGCAAGACTGAGGTCGCCTTCGCCGGCCCGTACTACGAAGCGGGCCAGGCGCTGATGGTGAACAAGGACAACACGTCCATCACCAAGCCTGAGGACGTCAAGGGCAAGAACGTCTGCTCTGTCACCGGGTCCACCCCGGCCTCCACCATCGTGGAAAAGTACGGCGCAGTCCTGGTGCCGGCCTCCACCTACTCGGCCTGCCTCGAACCGCTCCGCAACAAGCAGGTTGAAGCGGTGACCACTGACAACGTCATCCTTGCAGGCTTCGTTAACAAGGAGCCTGATGCGTTCAAGCTGGCATCCGACGAGACCTTCACCAAGGAGCCTTACGGCATCGGCGTGAAGAAGGACGACACCGAGTTCCGCAACTGGATCAACGACCAGCTGGAAAGCTTCGGCAAGGACGGCTCCTACAAGAAGGCCTGGGAAGATACGGCCGGCGCGGTCATTAAGACGGCACCGGAACTTCCGGCCATCGACCGCTACTAGAACGATCGTGGCGGTTACCGGCGGCTGTGCCACAGCCTGCTGCCGGTAACCGCCGCTTCCGTTTTCCGCACATTCTTCTGAACGCAGCTAAAGGATCCTATGGACGTCATCATTGAAAGCCTCCCCCAATACTGGGACGGCTTTCTCAGAACCCTGTTCCTGGCCGCCGTTTCCGGCATCATCGCTTTGGTTGTGGGCACCCTGCTGGCCGCCGCCCGGGTCTCCCCCGTTGCCGCCCTCCGGGGCTTCAGCATGGCCTATGTGGAGGTGGTGCGTAACACCCCGCTGACCATCGCGTTCTTTTTCGCGGCGGTGGTCCTGCCCCGGCTCGGTGTGACCTTCCAGCAGTTCGAAATCGCGGCGATCATCGCCCTCAGCGCCTACACGTCCGCTTTTATCGCCGAGGCGGTCCGCTCCGGCGTCAACAGCGTTCCCGTCGGCCAGGCTGAGGCAGCCCGCAGCATCGGCATGAAATTTGGCCAGGTTCTGTCGCTGATCATCCTGCCGCAGGCCCTGCGGACCGTGGTTCCGCCCCTGATCAACATCCTCATCGCGCTCGTCAAGAACTCCTCCGTGGCCGGCGCCTTCTTCGTGCTGGAGCTGTTCGGCTACGGCAAGCAGCTGGCTAACGACCATGGCGACGCCGTCATGTGGGTGTTGGTGGGCGTTGCCTTCTTCTATCTCCTGATCACCGTGCCGCTGGGCTACCTTGCCCACCAGGTCGAACGAAAGGTGGCGATCGCCCGATGACTTCGGTTCTCTACGACGTTCCGGGGCCCAAGGCCCGCCGTGTCTCGCTGATCGGCTCCGTGATCGGGGTCGTGCTGATCGCCGCCCTGCTGGCCTGGGCCATCATGACCCTCGCCCAGCAGGGGATCTTCCAGGCGCAGCGCTGGGCTATCTTCGGCCAGGCTGATGTCTGGACACTCCTCGCCAACGGCATCGGTGCGACGCTCAGCGCGGCGGCCATCGCGGCGGTCATTGCCTTTCCGCTGGGACTTCTGCTGTGCCTGATGCGCATCTCCGATGTGGCCTGGATCCGGGTTCCCACCAGGATCGTGCTCGAGTTCCTGCGCGGCATGCCCGTGGTCCTGATGATGCTGTTCGTGCTGCTGGTCTTTGCCACCAGCTCGTTCATCGCCGTGGTGGCCGGCCTGGTGCTCTACAACGCCGCGATCTTCGCGGAGATCATCCGGGCGGGCATCCAGTCCCTCCCCCGCGGGCAGCGCGAAGCAGGTTTGGCGATCGGCCTGACCAGCTTCCAGTCCCGGCTGAGCGTCGAGCTGCCGCAGGCGGTCCGCCGCATGCTGCCGTCCCTGGTGGCGCAGCTGGTGGTCCTGCTGAAGGACACCTCGCTGGGCTACATCGTGGCCTACGGCGAGCTGCTGCGCGCGGTGCAGGTGATGGCCGACTTCCTGGGCCCGCAGTTCCTGTTCCCGGTCTTCTTCGTGGCAGCGGCCATCTACATCGCCATCAACCTGGCAGTGTCCCGGCTGGCCATCTGGATCGAGCGGCACGGGTCCAAGAAGGCCGCCGGCGGAGTGGCGAAGGCCCCCACCGCCGGTGTCTCCACCATCGTGAAATAAACGGCAGTCATTTACAGCGAAGGGTCCGCAGCCATCCGGCTGCGGACCCTTCGTCTTTGGTGCGTGTTTGAACTGCCGGTGCCTGGACGTCCGAGGCTCGGGACAGCATGCTCAGGACATATTGCTCAGGACAGCCACGTCTGCAGTGCCCGAAGGCAGGTACGGATGGCTTCGGCCTCCACGTGCTCGTTGTCCTTGTGCGCCAGGAGCGCGTCCCCGGGCCCGAAGTTCACCGCCGGGATGCCCAGTTCGCTGAAGCGGGCGACGTCGGTCCAGCCGTATTTGGGTTTCGGCTCGCCGCCCACTGCGGCAACGAAGGACGCGGCAGCAGGGTGGTTCAGTCCGGGCCGTGCGCCGGCGGCGCTGTCTGTGCGGACCACGTCAAACCCGTCCAGCAGCACGCGCACGTGCTCTTCGGCCTGGTCGGGGGTCTTGTCCGGGGCGAAACGGTAGTTGATCTCCACGACGCAGCGGTCCGGGATGACGTTACCCGCGGTGCCGCCGTGGATCTTCACCGCATTCAGGCTTTCACGGTAGTCCAGGCCGTCCACGGTGACGGTCTGCGGGCTGTACGCCGCCAGCCGCTCCAGGATGGGCGCGGCGGCGTGGATCGCGTTGCGGCCCATCCAGGCCCGGGCCGAGTGTGCAGCCTCGCCGGAGGTGGTGGCGTGGAACCGCATGGTGCCGTTGCAGCCGCCCTCCACGGTGCCGTCGGTCGGTTCGAGGAGGATGGCAAAGTCACCGCCGAGGAGCCCGCCGTGGTTCAGCACCAGCCGGCCCAGCCCGCTCTTGACGGCCTCCACCTCCTCATGGTCGTAAAACACAAAGGTGACGTCCTTGTTCGGTTCCGCCCCGCCATCGAACATGGAAGCCGCCAGTGCAAGCTGGACGGCAACGCCGCCCTTCATGTCCGTGGCCCCGCGGCCGTACAGGACGCCCTCGCCCGGGACGCCGGACGGCCAGGTGGACGGCACCGTTCCCAGCGAGTCTTCCGTGACGGGCAACGGCACCGTGTCCAGGTGGCCAGCCAGGATCACCCGCTCGCTCCGGCCGAGGTTGGTCCGGGCGATCATGGAGTCGCCGTCGCGTACCAGTTCGAGGCCTGGCAGCTGGCGGAGTGCCGACTCGACGGCGTCGGCCAGCTCGCGCTCGTTCCCGGAGACGCTGTTGATGTCGATCAGCGCGGAGGTCAGCAGTGCCACATCCTGGCGCAGGTCAAGGGTTACGGGGGCTGTTTCGGCAATCACCATCCCACTGTATCCCGCGCCTGCCCGTCCCAACTGGGTGGCAGCTCAGGGCGTTCCCAGCGCTGGGAACGCCCCGAAATGCGACTCAGATACGCGCGGACCGGTTTCGGTGCGTGCACCTCGTCTCGATAGACTTGGCGCATGACTGAAACCGCTTCTTCCGCCGTGCCCGCTGCCCAGACACTGTCCGACGAAACCCGTTCGGCCTATGGATTCGGCGTAGCCACCATCGCCACGCGGAACGGCGAAGCCACCGTGCTGGATGCCTGGTTCCCGGCCCCCGCCCTCGGTGTGGCCGCCGAAAGCCTCCGCGCCGTGGAAAACGCCGACGAAACCCTGACGGACATCGCGGCCACCGGCACTGACGCCGACCGCGGCACCGAGCAGAAGGTGGTGTTCGTCCAGATCAACCTGGACGAAGCCCCGGCCGACACCGCCGACGCCTACCTGCGCCTGCACCTCCTCTCGCACCGCCTGGTCCAGCCCAACAGCATCAACCTTGACGGTATCTTCGGCAAGCTCCCGAACGTCGTCTGGACCAACTTCGGCCCGTGCGCCGTGGACGGGTTCGAACTGACCCGCGCCAAGCTGCGCAAGCGCGGCGCCGTCACCGTCTACGGTGTGGACAAGTTCCCGCGCATGGTGGACTACGTCGTCCCGGCGGGCGTCCGCATTGCCGACGCCGACCGCGTGCGCCTGGGTGCCCACCTCGCCGAGGGCACCACCGTCATGCACGAGGGCTTCGTGAACTTCAACGCCGGCACGCTGGGGACCTCCATGGTTGAGGGCCGTATTTCCGCCGGCGTGGTGGCCGGCGACGGCACCGACGTCGGCGGCGGCGCCTCGATTATGGGCACCCTCTCCGGCGGCGGCAAGGAGAAGGTATCCCTGGGCCAGCGCGTCCTGCTGGGCGCCAACTCCGGCGTCGGCATCAGCATCGGAGACGACTCCGTGGTGGAGGCCGGCCTGTACGTCACGGCAGGCACCCGGGTCCGCGTTGCCGGTCCCAAGGATGCCGACGGCGAGGACACCAGCAAGATCGTTAAGGCCGTCGAGCTGTCCGGGGTGCCGAACCTGCTCTTCCGCCGCAACTCCACCACCGGTGAAGTTGAAGTCCTGCCCCGCCGGGGCCAGACCGTGGAACTGAACGACGCCCTGCACGCCAACTGACCGCACGCCAACTGACCGTGAGGACATAGCCGGCACGCCACCCAGAAGGGCGTGCCGGCAGATTGCTGGAGTAACCACGTGACACGCAGACGCAGGCTGCGCGGGGCTGCCATCACCGGCCTCTCCCTCGTTCTGGTCGCGGGCGGCATCTACACCGCGGCCGCTTTGCTGCAGCGCTCCGAACAGCTGATCACAGAGGAATGTACCGCCGCCGCCGGCTCACAGCGGGCCGACCTGGCCACCGACCAGGCTGCGAACGCGGCGCTGATCACGGCTGTCTCGGTGCGCCGCGGGCTCCCGCCGCGGGCAGCCAGCATTGCCCTGGCCACCGCCATGCAGGAGTCCAAGCTTCGGAACATCGGCCACGGCGACCTTGCCGGACCGGACTCCAGGGGGCTCTTCCAGCAACGCCCGTCACAGGGCTGGGGCACCCAGGATCAGGTCATGGACCCGATCTATGCCACGAACGCCTTCTACGATGCCCTCGTGAAGGTGCCCGGCTATGCCACGCTGGACATTACCGACGCCGCCCAGCGGGTCCAGCGCTCCGCCTACCCGGCGGCATACGCCGAACACGAGGCGATGGGACGGTCTTTCGCCTCGGCGCTGACCGGCGAGTCCCCGGCTGCCCTGAACTGCACGCTCCGCTCGCCGGACACTGCCGGCGACCCCGCCGCCCTGCTCATGGAGCTGGAAGCCTCCTACGGAAGCATCCCCACGACGGCGACCGGCCAGGCGCTGGAGGTCGATGTCACCGACAGCTTTGCCTGGTCCGTGGCCCACTGGGCAGTGGCAAACGCCAAAGAGTACTCGGTGGAGCGCGTGGACGTGGACGGAAAGCGCTGGGACAGGAAGGCCCGCAACGGGTGGCAGGATGCACCTGACGCCGGCGGCCGCGTGGTCATCACGCTTGCTGCCAACGCGTCCTGAATCTGACCCCCTGGACCCCAAGCTCTAGACGAGGATCTCCACAACCGGCTGCACATAGCTGCGGAACACCTCAGGTTGGGACAGCAGCTCATGGCTCATGATGATCTTGTCCGGCTCCAGGTACCACGCCCGCTGCTCATCCAGGGGCAGCTCGATGATCGTCAGCGCAAAGTCCCGTGAGTCCCGGCCCACCTCCAGGAGCCGGTCCTCCACGATGTCCTCGAGCAGGTGCGCGGAGCCCCCGGCCACCCGTTCGGCCTCCAGTTCGGCGTACTCCGCCCGCCGCTCCCTGGCCCAGGTCAGGGCTGCCCCGAAGTGCGCCTGCAGGACCTTGCGCAGCGCCGGCGAGTTGGCGAAGGACCGGAACCCCGGGGGCGACAGTTCAGGGGACATCTGCGGGTGGGCCTTGAGGAGCTGCTCCCACCAGGCTTCCCACTCCGTTTTCAGGGCGCTTTTGCCGCCCACTTCGGCGGTGAGATGGGCGTGGTCCACATGGCGGACCTTCGGTGCGGCATGCGAAAGCGCCGGAAAGCCCGCGCCGTCGAGCCCGGCAACATCACGTATATAAAGGGCAATGAGCATGGGCCCCGACGTGTCCATAGTGATTCGCCAGCCTGGACCGCCTGTGTGCTGCATGCGTATGCCTCCTTGGCATCTTGTTTTCCACCCCGTTGTGCCGGCAACCCGTTCTCCGGCTTTCAGTCTATTCCCCCAGCCCGGGGAGGTTAATGGCTGGCGCTGACCCTCCTGCGAAGCCCTTCCATGTGGGTTTCGAGCACGTCACGGCACATTTCCGGGGACATCCAGCCCGGCTGCAGCAGGGCGTGCATGGCCAGTCCGTCCAGGGTCGCGAGCAGGTGTTCGGCCGCCGTCACCAGCTGCGGCCCGGCACCGGCCCCGGTGGCATCGTCCTCGGCCAGGAGCCGGGTGATCACCTGGCCGACGACGGCGGCCACGGCCCGGTGGCTCCTGTCCGCCTCGGCGGACAGGAAGGGCCGGATCCTCGCCGCGTTCCTGAAGGCCAGCCAGGCACACGCGTCCTGGGCGCGTTCTTCGTCGAGGGGCAGGAATTCGCCCAGGAGTGTTAATACCGCCCGGTTCGTGTCCGGTCCATCGGCTGCGCGCCCGAGCCCGGCAAGCGCTTTGTTGAGGCGGGTCAGGAGCCTGTCCGAAACCGCCGCAAATGAGTAGGCCAGCAGGTCATCGCTGCTGTCGAAGTAGTGCCGCACGGACCCCACCGCGAGGCCGGCCTCGTCTGCCACTTCCCGCAGGGACGCGCGTTCCAGGCCGTCCGTGGCGATGATCCTGCACACGGCTCCAACGATCTCCTGCCGGCGCTGCGCGGCGTCCACGATTTTCGGCACTCTTGTTTTTAGCACGGGTGTGCCCCGAAACCGCGGTGGCGCGCAGCCGCCCAATTCGCAGCCTTAAACGCCGACGGCGGCCGCCCACCGGAAGGTGGGCGGCCGCCGTCGTGACTCCGCTGAATGGGACCGAACCGGGCGTGCGGGGTTTGGCCAGTGGGGATCTAGCGGGCGGGGTACTGCCGCTCGGGCTCTCCTGTGTAGAGCTGCCGCGGACGGCCGATCTTGGTGTTGGGATCGTTGATCATTTCGCGCCACTGGGCAATCCAGCCCGGCAGGCGGCCGATGGCGAACAGCACAGTGAACATCTTCTCCGGGAAGCCCATGGCCTTGTAGATCAGGCCGGTGTAGAAGTCCACGTTCGGGTACAGCTTGCGCTGGATGAAGTAGTCGTCGCCGAGGGCCTTCTCCTCCAGCCGCATGGCGATGTCCAGGAGCTCGTCGTGGCCACCGAGCTTGCTGAGGACCTCGTGTGCGGTGGCCTTGATGATCTTGGCGCGCGGGTCGTAGTTCTTGTAGACCCGGTGGCCGAAGCCCATGAGGCGGACGCCGTCCTCCTTGTTCTTGACCTTCTCCATGTAGTCCTCGGGCTTGACGCCGTCGGCCTGGATCTGGCGGAGCATCTTCAGGACAGCCTCGTTGGCGCCGCCGTGGGCAGGGCCGAACAGGGCGTTGATGCCTGCGGATACCGACGCGAAGAGGTTGGCGTTGGAGGAGCCCACCAGGCGCACCGTGGACGTGGAGCAGTTCTGCTCATGGTCCGCGTGCAGGATGAGGAGCAGGTCCAGGGCCTTGACCACTACCGGGTCGAGCTCGTACTGCTCGGCCGGCAGGCCGAAGCTCAGGCGCAGGAAGTTCTCCACGAGGTTCATGGAGTTGTCCGGGTACAGCATCGGCTGCCCGATCGACTTCTTGTGCGCGTAGGCCGCAATGACCGGCAGCTTCGCCATGAGGCGAATGGTGGAGACCTCCACCTGCTCGTCATTGAACGGGTCCAGGGAGTCCTGGTAGAACGTGGACAGCGCGGACACGGCCGAGGACAGCACGGGCATCGGGTGCGCGTCGCGGGGGAAGCCGCCGAAGAAGCCCTTGAGCTCCTCGTGCAGCAGGGTGTGGCGGCGGATCTTCTGGTCGAAGTCCTCCAGCTCGGTGGGCGTCGGGAGGTTGCCGTAGATCAGCAGGTACGAGACTTCGAGGAAGCTGGAGTGCTGGGCCAGCTGCTCGATCGGGTAGCCGCGGTACCGCAGGATGCCTGCGTCGCCGTCGATGTAGGTGATGGCCGACGTCGTGGCGGCCGTGTTCATGAAGCCGGGGTCAAAGGCAACGGCGCCGGTCTGCTTCAGTAGCTTGGAAACGTCGTAGCCTTCGTTTCCCTCAACAACCTTGATGCGCGGGAGCTCGAGCTCGCCGCCTGCGTGGCGCAGGATCGCACTGGTGGTCTCAGTTGCGCTGGTGGTCTCAGTCATGGAGTCCCCTTCATGAGGCCTCTTGGCCTCCCTAGAAAGCTTGATCCAACATCAGGTGAGCCGCGCGGCATCCCGCACGGCGGGACATCCAACGGCCGTGCTGCCTTCTTGTAGAAAGCCACCATTGATAGTCAGTTAAAAACTACCGCCACTTGCAGGTTGCCACTAATCCGGGAAGGCCAAATTATCCCCAAAACAGGCCCGTTGTGGTGCGAGTCACACCATTGTTACGGCGTCCGGAGCGTCAAAAGTCACCCCTCGGGGACTGAGCGCACCTGACGAAGCCGGCGTAACGACAGGGATCCCGCCTAGGCCAGGCGGTCCACCGCGGCATCGATCCGTTCATCGGTTCCGGTGAGGGCCACGCGCACATAGCCGTGCCCGGCGTCGCCGTAGAACACGCCCGGACCCACCACGATCCCCCGCTCCGCGAGGCGTGCCACTGTGTCCCAGGTGGCTTCGCCCGCGGTGCACCACAAATATAGGCCGGCAGCCGATTCGTGCAGCGTCAGTCCGAAGGACTCGAGCGCCGGCAGGAGCCGCTCCCGCCGTCCGCGGTACAGGTCCTTCTGGGCGAGGACGTGCGCGTCGTCGCCCAGGGCCACCCGCATGGCTTCCTGCACCGGGTACGGCACGATCATGCCGGCATGCTTGCGGCTGTTAACGAGGTTGGCCATCAGTGCCGCATCCCCGGCGACGAAGGCCGCCCGGTAACCGGCCAGGTTGGACTGCTTGCTCAGCGAGTACACGGCGAGGAGCCCGTCGTGGGACGCACCGGCGACGCGCGGATCGAGGATGCTCGGAACCGCCTGGCCGCCGCGCTGCAGGTCCCAATCCCCCCAGCCAAGCTCGGCATAGCACTCGTCGGAAGCCACCAGCGCGCCGATTTCGCGGGCCTGGTCCACAATCTTCTTCAAGGATGCGGCATCCCGGACGCTGCCGGTGGGGTTGCCCGGGGAGTTGACCCAGACCAGGCGGACCCTCGCCCGGGTGGCCGCGTCGAGTTCGTCGAGGTCATCAGCCGCCACCGGCGTAGCCCCGGCGAACGTAGCCCCGATGTCGTAGGTGGGGTAGGCGACGGTAGGCCGGACGACGACGTCGCCCGGCTTGAGGCCCAGCAGGAACGGCAGCCACGCCACAAGTTCCTTGGAACCCACGGTCGGCATAACGGCGCGGGGATCGAGCCCTTCCACGCCGCGGCGGCGGGCGAACCACCCGGCGATGGCCTCCCGGAGCGCGGGCGTGCCGTGGACGGTGGGGTAACCGGGCGCGTCCGCGGCCGCCTTAAGGGCGTCCTGGATGACCGGCGGCGTCGGGTCCACGGGCGTGCCGATGGACAGGTTTACCGCACCGCCGGGGTGTTCAGCCGCTTTGGCGAGGTAAGGCGCCATCGCTTCCCACGGGTAGTCGGGCAGGCTAAGGCCGAAACTGCGCACAGCTGTAGTCACGAAGGGGTCCGCCTCAGTGGTCCTGGTTCTGCGGCGGGAGTGCTGCAATCATCGGGTGGTCCTTGCCGGTGTTGCCCACCTTGGCGGCGCCGCCCGGGGAGCCGAGGTCGTCAAAGAACTCGACGTTCGCCTTGTAGTAATCGGCCCATTCCTCGGGGGTGTCATCCTCGTAGTAGATGGCTTCCACCGGGCAGACAGGCTCGCATGCACCGCAGTCGACGCACTCATCGGGATGGATATAGAGGGAGCGTTCGCCTTCGTAGATGCAATCGACGGGGCACTCCTCAATGCATGCCTTGTCCTTAACATCTACACACGGCTGCGCGATTACGTACGTCACGTCCCTTGCCTCTCCACGTTGATTCCCGGCGCTGGCCGGTTGCTGCATCCGGCCTGCATGCCGGGCTGTCCACTTCAGAGCCTATTATCTCCCAGGCCGGTCCCGCGAACGAAGCGGGCGCGTCACACTCCGGACGCGTCATACGATGGACGGGTGAGTCCAACACCACCAACACCCCGGCAATTCCTGGCCACGGCCCCGGCCGGAACACGCGTGGTGGTGCGATACAGGATCGACGGCGGCTTTACGGACGCCCTGGGAGACCTCCTGGGGTGCGGCGAAAGTGAGTGCACCGTACGGACCCGGAGTTCCGACGTCGGCATCCCCCTTGACAGGGTGGTGGCCGCCAAACAGGTGCCGCCGGCACCTCCGCGCCGTGGTTCACGGCGGACGCCGCCGGCCGCGGACTGACGTCGGCCTAGGCCCTGTCCTTTTCCTCCAACGCTTCGTCATCCAAGCCCGCGCCATCCATCGTCTTGTCATCCACGGCACCGTATTCCAGCACCTCGTCCGGAAGAGTACGCATCCTTCGCAACGGCGAGAACAGGACCGGGGCGGTGGCCAGGAAGCTGCCGGCGGCTCCGATCAGCATGGTGGGCACCAGGCCAAGTTGTTCGCCCAGGTAGCCCGACGCCAAAGCTGCCAGCGGCATCACGCCCCACACCGCAAACCGGATGGACGCATTCATGCGGCCGAGCAGCCGCGGCGGGCAAACCCGCTGGCGCATGGTGAGCTGCATGATGTTGTACACCAGGACGCTGAAGCCAAACCCGAACTCCGAGATCAGGAGCAGCGCCAGTGAGACTCCCGGTTCGGAAACGGCGGCCGCGAACGGCACCAGCAGCAAAAAGAGCGAACTGACCAGGGCGCACACGGGAATCACGGTGCCCTCGCCGATCCGGGCGGCGAGCCGCGGCGCCGCCAGCGCGCCCAGCAGCCCGCCCGCGGCGCCCACGCTCATGATCAGGCCCATGCCCTGTGGCCCCAGCCCGAGGCTGCGCAGCACCAGCAGCGGCATCAGCGTATAGATCAGCATGCCGGAAAAGTTCATTCCGCCGGTGCAGGCGGCAATGCGGCTGATGAGCGGATGCCGGACAACAAACCAGAGGCCTTCCCGTATCTCGACCAGAAGTGGGCGCCGTGCAGCCGCGGGCACACGCGCCTCTGAGTCGCGGGTACGGGCGAGGAACACCGCGGAGAGCAGGTATCCTGCGGCCTCACCCACGAAAAGCACGGGAGCCGACACGACCGCCAGCAGCGCACCGCCGGCAGCGGGCCCGCCGATTCGTGCCATCTGGGCCGTCGCCTCAAGCTTTGAGTTGGCCTCCCTGACCTGCGGGGACGCCACCAGGACCGGCACGTAACTCTGGTAGGCGACGTCGAAGAACACCGTTGCGGTCCCCACGATCGCCGCGACCAGGTAGAGATGCCAGATTTCCAGGCCGCCGCCCCACCACAGGACCGGCACCGCGGCCATGGCGGCCATCCGGAGCAGATCGGCAGTGATCATGGTCCGGCGCTTCAGCCAGCGGTCCACCCAGGCCCCGGCCGGCAGACCGACTGCCAGGAACGCCGCCAGACCTGCGGCGTTCAGCACGCCCACCTCGAATTCCGAGGCGTGGAGCATGGTGACGGCCAGCACCGGTAACGCGAGCTGGCCCAGCTGTGCACCGAACTGTCCCAGGGCCTGCCCGGCCCAAAAGGTGGTGAAGTTGCGGTCCCGCCACAGCAACCCTGGTGTTGGCTCCGCGGCAGTGGGTTCGGCAGTCACCGCTTCAGTTTCGGCGGGCGATTGATATATGTCAATCACTTATTGCTCGTTACACTTGCGTCTATGAACCACCCGCCGGAGAGCGACGACGCTGACCTGGTGGCCAAGGGCCGCGCGCTGAGTTCGCCGCTGCGGCTGAGGATTCTTCGCCTGTGCCTGCACCAGTCGCGGACCAACAAGGAAATCGCCGAGCTGCTCGGCCTCAATCCCGCCTCCAGCCTCCACCACGTCCGGACCCTGGTGCGGACCGGGTTCCTGCTGGCGGAGGAACGCCGGAAGGGCCGGCGCGGCGCCACGGAGGTGCCCTACATCGCCAGCCGCAAGTCGTGGAGCACGCCGGTGGACAACGTCTCGCCGATCCTCATCGAGACGTTCCTGCAGGAAACCAGGGAGCTGCCGCCTGAGGATATCGAGGTGTGGCGGCTGGGCGTGAAGTTCAACGCCGCCCGGCGGGAGGAAATGCTTGGCAAGCTCCGCGCCGTCATCGAGGAGTACATGGCACTTCCGGCAGACGACGACGGCGAAGCCACCTCACTCATGATTGCCCACCACCGGGATCCGATGGCTGACTAGCGGCTGTACCGCCGGCACCAGGCCAGCATTCCGACGGTGACCACCACGATCCCGTAGACCCAGATGCTTCCGGACAGGTCCCCGGCGATCAGCCGCTTGCCGGATTCCATCCCTGACCACCAGCCGGCAAGGGCGTAGCAGAGACCGCCGCACACCGCCGTCGGAATCAGTGTCCGGAACGCCGCCCCGAGGAACAACTGAAGCGATGCCAGGAGCAGCAGCGCCGCGACGGCCCCCAGCGGCAGCGCAGCACCGGCGGCAGCGAATTCCTGGCGGTGCAGCGCGGTTCCGGCGAAGGCAGCAAAAAGAGCTGCCGGCACGGCGGCGGCCAGGCCGCCTGCCATGCCGGCAGCTCTTCTGTTCACGTTGGCAGTTCCCTGTGGGAGGGTGCCGTTATGCCTTGGCGCGGGCGCGGTTGGCCTTGGCACGCTCGTTGGTGTCCAGGATGACCTTGCGGATACGGATGGCGTCCGGGGTAACCTCAACGCACTCGTCCTCGCGGGCGAATTCGAGGGACTCTTCGAGGGTCAGGTCGCGCGGCGGAGTCAGGTTCTCGAAGGTGTCCGAGGAAGCCGCACGCATGTTGGTGAGCTTCTTTTCCTTCGTGATGTTGACGTCCATGTCGTCTGCGCGGGAGTTCTCGCCCACGATCATGCCTTCGTAAACCTCGGAGGTCGGCTTGACGAAGAAGGAGCCACGCTCCTGCAGGTTGATCATCGCGAACGGGGTCACAACACCAGCGCGGTCGGCAATCATCGAACCGTTGGTACGGTACTCGATCGGGCCGGCCCACGGCTCGTAGCCCTCGGAGATCGAGGCGGCAATGCCGGCGCCACGGGTGTCCGTGAGGAACTTGGTGCGGAAACCGATCAGGCCACGGGCGGGAACGATGAACTCCATGCGGCACCAGCCGGTGCCGTGGTTGGCCATGTTCGTCATGCGGCCCTTGCGCGCGGCCATGAGCTGGGTGACGGCGCCGAGGTACTCTTCGGGCACGTCGATGGTCATGTGCTCCATCGGCTCGTGGATCTTGCCGTCAATGGTCTTGGTGACCACCTGGGGCTTGCCGACGGTGAGCTCGAAGCCTTCACGCCGCATCTGCTCCACGAGGATGGCCAGCGCGAGCTCGCCACGGCCCTGGACTTCCCAGGCATCCGGACGCTCGGTGGGGAGAACCTTGATGGAGACGTTACCGATCAGTTCCTTGTCCAGGCGGTCCTTCACCTGGCGGGCCGTGACCTTGGCGCCCTTGACCTTGCCGGCCAGCGGGGAGGTGTTGATACCGATGGTCATCGAGATCGCGGGATCGTCAACGGTGATCAGGGGCAGCGGCTGGGGGTTCTCGACGTCGGTCAGGGTCTCACCGATGGTGATCTCCTCGATGCCGGCGACGGCGACGATTTCGCCCGGGCCGGCGGACTCGGCCGGGACGCGCTCCAGCGCCTTGGTGGCGAGGAGTTCGGTGATCTTGACGGTCTTGAGCTCACCGTTGGCGCGGGCCCAGGCAACCTGCTGGCCCTTGCGAAGGGTTCCGTTGTAGATGCGCAGGAGGGCGAGACGGCCCAGGAACGGGGAGGCGTCCAGGTTGGTGACGTGTGCCTGCAGGACACCTTCCGGGTTGTAGGTCGGGGCGGGGATGTGCTCGATGATCGCGCTGAACAGCGGCTCGAGGTCCTCGTTCTCCGGGGCAGTGCCGTCGGCAGGCTGCTCGAGGGAGGCGCGGCCTACCTTTGCGGCGGCGTAAACCACCGGGACGTTGAGGATCTTGTCCAGGTCAAGGTCCGGAACCTCATCGGCGAGGTCGGAGGCGAGGCCCAGGAGCAGGTCCATGGACTCGTGGACGACCTCTTCGATACGGGCGTCGGGGCGGTCGGTCTTGTTGACCAGGAGGATCACCGGCAGGTGCGCGGCGAGGGCCTTGCGGAGGACGAAGCGGGTCTGGGGCAGCGGGCCCTCAGAGGCATCCACGAGGAGAACGACACCGTCCACCATGGACAGCCCGCGCTCCACCTCGCCACCGAAGTCGGCGTGGCCGGGGGTGTCGATGACGTTGATGGTGATGGTTTCGCCATTGGAGGACGGTCCGTTGTAGGCCACCGTGGTGTTCTTGGCCAGGATGGTGATGCCCTTTTCGCGCTCCAGGTCACCTGAGTCCATGACGCGGTCTTCGAGGTGGTTGTGCTCGGCAAAGGAGTTGGTCTGCTTGAGCATGGCGTCCACAAGGGTGGTCTTGCCGTGGTCAACGTGGGCCACAATCGCGACGTTGCGCAGGTCACTGCGAACTGCAGTTGCTACCGCGGTGTTGGTGGTGGTTTCAGACATGCGTTATTGCTCGATTCAGTGGTGAAGTCAGCTGTTGTATCGCGACATTTCCAACCGGAACGCACGACGGATCAGACCCTTAACACAGGGCACCTACTGCCAGTCTAAACGCTGAGCCATTTATTGGCCTAAAACGGGCACCCTCCCCCCTCCCGCCCCCGTTACCAAATCGTGAATCCAGCGGCCCGTCATGTGAGCAAAATCACTGGCTTTTCCGAAAGTGATCCACCACTATTGCTAGACCACTTACGAACAGGCCAGGAGTCCACGGATGTTACAAGCCTCGACGCGGGCCCTCCTGATTGGCCCGGTCATCGCCGCGAGCGTGTTTTTGACGGGCTGCGGCGCAGCAACGGAACCGGCCTCCGGCGCCGGATCGGCGGCGCCCCGTGCAGCCGCCCCGGTGGCCGCCCCCGGTGAGGCCGTGGCCGCCGGTTCGGCGGTCGTGAGCGATCTGGGGGCCGCCGTCGACCCCGCCAGCCTTCCGGCCGGAGCGCTGTACCGCAATCCGGCCAACGGGCGGGACGAGGTCATCGTGGGCAACATTGCCCACACCGCGCTGCTGATCGGCGACTCGCAGTCCGAGCCGCAGGCCAGCTGGCCGCGCCGGGCCCTCATGGGGCTGGGCTACGACGTCTTCTTCTGCGGCAAGGGCGGCACGGGTTTCGTCGCCTCGAACGGCACCACGGGCAACTACGTGGATGCCCTGCAGCGCGGCGACTGGCACCTGCCCTACGGCTTCCCCCCGCTGGTGCTCATCGAGGGCGGCGGAAACGACGCGAAGCAAGGGGCCAGCAACGAGCAGATCTCGGCCAACGCAGACCGGCTTATCACGACGATCAAGCAGCGGTACCCGGGCGCGAAGCTGGCCATGGTGGGAACACTGGGCAAGGGAGCGGACAACGGCGGCGCACGGCGCGCCGAGGTTGACGCCCTGCTGGGGACTGTCGCCGCAGACCACGGCATTGCGTTTGTCAGCGTCGGGGACTGGCTCACCCGCTACGGCCTGGAGTCTCAGCTCAAGGACAGCGTCCACTTGAACAGCGAGGGGCACCGCGCCCTGGGTGAGTTGCTGGGCGACAGGCTCGCGAAGCTGGGGCTGGCCCTCTCGTAGCTTCGTTGGGGCCGGACCCGAGTTAAAAGGCAGACAGGAGCCGGTATCCACCGCGGGTGGACACCGGCTCCTGTTCTTTGTTTGCCTTCTTGTTGCCGCGGCGCCGTGCCGGACGGCCCCGGCGGTGGCTACGCCGTGGCGACTTCCGGGGGAAGCATGAGGCTGGCCCCCGGGATGGCGTTGAGCAGGGCCTTCGTGTATTCCTGCTGCGGTGCGTCGAAAACGTCGTCCGTCGCACCCGTCTCCACCAGCCTGCCCTTCTCCATCACGCAGACGTGGTCGGCGATCTGCCGGACCACCGCAAGGTCGTGCGTGATGAACAGGTACGTCAGCCCCAGGTTGGCCTGCAGGTCGGCCAGCAGGTTCAGTACCTGCGCCTGCACCAGCACATCCAGCGCCGACACCGCTTCGTCGCAGATGATGACTTCCGGATCGAGTGCCAGCGCGCGGGCAATGGCCACGCGCTGGCGCTGCCCGCCGGAGAGCTCGTTCGGGTACCGCTGCATGGTGGACTGCGGCAGGGCCACCTGGTCCAGCAGCTCGCGGACCTTCTTTTCGCGGCTTGCCCTGTTGCCCACCTTGTGGGTCCGCAGCGGCTCTTCGATGGTCCTGAAGATGTTGTACATCGGGTCGAGGGAACCGTAGGGGTCCTGGAAGATCGGCTGAACTCGCCGGCGGAAGGCAAAGATCTCCCTGCTGTTCAGCGTGGCGGTATCCACGCCGTCGAACACGATCCTGCCGGACGTTGGCGGCAGCAGGTTCAGCACCATCTGGGCCACTGTGGATTTACCGGAGCCGGACTCGCCCACGATCGCCGTCGTGGTGCCGCGCTTCACGCCGAACGACACGGAATCCACTGCCATAAAGTCCGTGGACCGGCCGATGCCGGACCGCAGCTTGAAGACCTTGCTGAGATTCTCGACGCGCAGGACCTCCTCCGGCTTGTCCTGGCTCTGTCTGTCCTGGTTCTGTTTGACCTGGTGCCGTTCCGTAGTCCCGGTGAAGGCGGCCTCGGAAGGCGACCCGGACGGGGCGAGGAGATCCTCGGACTCCACGCCGAGCTCCTTGGCAACCTGGATGCGGCGGGACGCGAGGGAGGGTGCCGAGGCGACCAGCCGCTGCGTGTACGGGTGGCGCGGGTTGCGCAGCAGGTCCAGGGAGGGACCCGCCTCCACCACGTTGCCCCGGTACATCACCACCACCTTGTCGGCACGCTCTGCGGCAAGGCCCAGGTCGTGGGTGATGAGCAGCACGGATGTACCGAGTTCGGTGGTCATCTTTTCCAGATGGTCCAGGATCTGCCGCTGGACGGTGACGTCCAGTGCGGAGGTCGGCTCGTCCGCGATGAGCAGCCGCGGCTGGCAGGACAGGCCAATGGCGATCAGCGCCCGCTGGCGCATGCCGCCGGAGAACTCGTGCGGGTACTGCTTTGCCCTCCGGTGCGCATCCGGAAGTCCTGCCTCGGCGAGGACCCTGGCGACGTCGTCGGGCCCGTCAGGACGCCCGTTCGCCCGCAGCGTTTCGCGGACTTGGTAGCCAATTTTCCATACCGGGTTCAGGTTGGACATCGGGTCCTGCGGAACCATGCCGATGGTGTTGCCCCGGAGCTCGATCATGCGTTTCTCCGGCGCCCCGGCGATGTCCTCGCCGTCGAGCAGGATCTGGCCACCTGACACCCGGCCGTTGGCGGGCAGCAGGCCGATGGCGGCGAGCGCCGTCGTCGACTTTCCGGAACCGGACTCGCCCACAATGGCGACCGTCTCCCCCGGCATGATGGTCAGGTGCGCGTTGCGCACCGCCTGGACCTCGCCGCCGCTGGTGGCGAAGGAAATGGCGAGATCCCTGATTTCCAGCAGAGGCAACACGTCCGGTGCGCCCGCTTCGCTGACGCTGATCTTGGAAGTTGTCATGTGTGGCACCTTCATCGTTGACGGCTCTTCGGGTCGAGCGCATCGCGGAGGGCATCGCCCAGCATGATGAAGCTCAACACGGTGATGGACAGCGCCGTTGCGGGATAGAGCAGGACGGCGGGATTGGTCCGCAGCGAGGCCTGGGCCGCGGCAATGTCATTGCCCCAGGACATGACGCTGCCGGGCAGTCCGATGCCCAGGAAGGACAGGGTGGCCTCGGCGACGATGAACACACCCAGTTCCATGGTGGCGAGCACGATGATGGGGGCAAGGGCGTTTGGCAGGACGTGCCGGAGCAGCGACCCCATCCGCGACACACCCAGCGAACGTGCGGCGGTCACGAAGTCGGCGTTCCGCACCTCAAGGACGGCGCCGCGGGTGATGCGGGCCATTTGCGGCCAGGCCAGCAGCACGATCACCATGACCACCGTCCAGACGCTCTTGTTGTCCTTGAAGAAGGGAAGCTGCGTGATCACGAGCGCCCCCAGGACGAGCGGCAGGGCGAAGAAGATGTCGCCGAGCCGGGCGATGACCGCGTCGAGCCAGCCGCCAAAGAAGCCGGCCAGCGCGCCGAGCGTCACGCCGATAATCAGCACGAAAATGACTGACAGCACGCCCACCGACAGCGACGCCTGCGTTCCGTGGACGACGCGCGAGAAGACGTCGCAGCCCTGGAAGGTGTATCCGAACGGATGGCCGGCCTGCGGTGCCCCGTCGGAGAACTGCAGGTCGCAGTTGTCATTGGGCGCAACCTGCGTGAAAAGACCCGGGAAGAGCGCAATGACCACCAGCAGCACGATCAGCAGTGACGAAACGATGAACAGCGGACGGCGGCGCAGCTTTCGCCACGCCTCGGCCCACAGGCTCAAAGGGGCCTGGTCCGTCTTCACGGAGTCGGTGGCGAGCAGCGGGGTTTCGTCGATGGGTGCGACGTAGTGATCCGCCTGGTAGTTACTTGTCATAGCGAATCCTTGGATCGAGCCAGGCGTAGAGCAGGTCCACCAGCAGGTTCGCCACCACGAAGATGAGCACAAACACGCTGACGATTGCAACGATCGTGGGGCCCTCGCTGCGCAGGATGGCCTGGTACAGCTTCTGCCCGACGCCCGGAACATTGAAGATGCCCTCGGTGACGATGGCGCCGCCCATCAGCGCGCCGAGGTTGGCGCCGAGGTAGGTGGCCACGGGAATCATCGAGTTGCGCAGGATGTGCGCCAGGACCACGCGCGGCCGCGAGAGGCCCTTGGCTGTGGCGGTCCGGACGTAGTCGGCGTTCATGTTCTCGATCACGGACGCCCGGGTGAGCCGGAGTACATAGGCGAAGGACACCAGGCCCAGGACAAACGCCGGGAGCAGCAGCGTGCCCCAGGAGACGTCGGATCCCACGGTGGGTTTGGCCCATCCCAGCTGCACGCCGACCACCAGCTGCAGCACGAAGCCGAGCACGAATGTCGGCATGGCGATAACCACCAGCGAGGCGATGAGGACGGTGGAATCGAAGAGCTTGCCCTTGCGCAGGCCGGCGAAGAGGCCGGCGGCCACGCCGAAGACGCCCTGGATGACCAGGGCCTCGATGGCGAGCATCGCCGTCACAGGGAAGACCCGCCCCAGGGTGGCGGCGATGGGCTGCCCGGTGAAGTCGTTGCCGAGGTTGAAGGTAAACAGGTTCTTCAGGAACAGTCCGTACTGGACCCAGAACGGTTCATCCAGGTGGTACTGCTGCCGCAGGGCGGCTATGACGGCAGGGTTGGGCTGCCGGTCGCCGAACAGGGCGGCGATGGGGTCCCCGGGAAGGGCGAACACCATGTAGTAAACGAGCAGGGTGGTCCCGACAAAGACGGGAATCACCTGCAGCAGCCGGCGGAGGACGTACTGGATCACAGCAGCTCCTCCCCGGGGAATTGAATGTGGGGATTCATGGGGCAGCTTTCATGCTGGTTCATGGCGCATGGGGGCCCGGCATCTTGGGCCTGGCCCCCATGCGCTGACTGATTTGGGTGGTTCCAGGGACTACTTGGCGGTGATGTTGTAGTACTGGAGCACGCCGTTCCAGCCGCTGTCCACGTTGGTGACGTTCTGGCTCCACACGGCCTGGCGGGCCTGGTACCAGAGGGGCAGGTTGGGCAGGTCCTTGAAAAGCACTTCCTGCGCCTGCGTGAACTTCTTGTTGGCATCGTCGGTTGACTTCGCGCCCAGACCCTCCGTGAGGAGCTTGTCGAACTCAGGGCTGGAGTACCCCTCGTAGTTCGAGCTGGAGCCGGTCTTCAGGAGCGGGCCAAGGAAGTTGTACAGGGACGGGTAGTCTGCCTGCCATCCCGCACGGGTAAGGCCCGGAAGGGTCTTGGACTTGCGCAGGTTCAGGATTTCGGCGAACTTCGCGAACGGCTGTCCCTCGGCCTGGATGCCAAGGTTGTTCTTGATGTTGTTGGCTACGGCGTCGATCCATTCCTTGTTGCCGCCGTCGGTGTTGTACGCCAGCTGAAGCGGCTTGGAGGCGTCGTAGGGCTTGATGGCCTCAGCCTTGGCCCACAGGTCCTTGGCCTTGGCGGCGTCGAACTTGAGGAACTCCGAGCCGGCAACGTTTTCGTTGTAGCCATCGATGACGGGGGCGGTGAAGTCCTTCGCCGGAATGCGCGTCCCGTTGAAGATCACCTTCGTGATTTCTTCGCGGTTGATGGCCATGGACAGGGCCTGGCGGCGCAGCTTGCCGGCCTCACCCTGGAAGTTCGGGTTGTAGACCGGAATGTTCAGCGTGGCGTTGCCGGCGTAGGCCTTGTTCAGGTGGTTCTCCGGGAAGTCGGTCTCGTAAGTCCGCAGCGCGTTGGTGGGAAGCACATCCGTCACATCAAGGTTGTTGGCCTGGATGTCGGTGTAGGCGGGGCCCGGATCGGTGTAGAACTTGAAGGTCACACCGCCGTTCTTGGCCGCGCGGGGGCCGCTGTAGTCGCCGTTCTTGACCAGCGAGATGGACTGGTCGTGGACCCAGGCGCCTTCCTTGGCGAGCTTGTACGGGCCGTTGCCGACGGGGTTTTCACCAAACTTTTTCGGGTCCTTCATCGCCTCTGACGGCAGCGGGTAGAACGCCGAGTAGCCGAGGCGCAGCGGCCAGTCGGCCTCAGGCTGGCTGAGCTTGACCTGGATCGTGGAGTTGTCCTTCAGGACAAGGCCGGACATGGTCTTGGCGGTGGGGGCAGGAATGTCCTTTTCCTCGCCGTCAGTGCCCTTTTCGGTCTTGACGGCACTGACGTCGGCGTAGCCTTCGATCGACTCGAAGAACGTGCCGTTGTTCTGCAGGTTGGTGCTCAGCGCCGCGAAGTTCCAGGCGTCAACGAAGCTCTTGGCCGTGACTTCCTCGCCGTTGGTGAACTTGGTGCCGGCCTTGACCTTGATGGTGTAGTTCCGGCCGTCCGGGGACTCGATGGACTCAGCCAGCGCGTTGACCGGCTTGCCGTTGGCGTCGTAGGCGCGAAGGCCTTCGTACAGCAGCTCTACGACGCGGCCGCCGTAGACCTCGTTGGTGTTGGCCGGCAGCAGCGCGTTCTGCGGCTCGTTGCTGTAGGCCGTGATGACTTTGTTGGGATCTCCGGCAGCGCTGCCGGAACCGTTGCTGGTGCCGCCTCCGGCACCGCAAGCGGACAGGGCCAGGGCGGCGATTGCCACCATGCCCAATGCTTTGGAAGTGCGCGCAAAACGCATTCCGCCTCCTAGGAGTTGTGGGAGAGATTGGTGGGGACTCAGGTGTATCCCCGAAGCCCAGGACACAGAAGGTGGTCTGTGACGTGGGCAACACAAGCATGAAGCCTAACCGCAAAACGTCCAGATAGTGATACGCCGTTGCCAAACCGTAACCGGACATGATTGGACACGCCGAACGATTTAATGGCGCAAGTTACCCGCTGGTATCATGCCCCGCTTGTGACGCAGTTCACCCCTGGATGATGCCCGGGCCCTCCCACAACTCCCCCCGGTTACTCCGTTCCGGTGGCGAGGAGTTGGGCGCGCAATTCACGGCGCTCGCGCTGCTTTTCCGGATCCGGCAGCGGCACGGCGGCTAGCAGCCGCTGCGTGTAGGCCTCCTGCGGGTTGCGCAGGATCTGGTCGCGGGTGCCCTGCTCCACGATCCGGCCGCGCTGCATGACGCAGATGCGGTCTGCGAGCACGTCCACGACGGCGAGGTCGTGGGTGACGAAAAGGCAGGCGAACCCGAGCTCGCGCTGGAGGTTCTGGAACAGCTCCAGGACCTTGGCCTGGACCGACACGTCCAGCGCAGACGTCGGCTCGTCAGCCACCATCAGCTTCGGCTTGAGCGAGAGTGCCCGGGCAATGCCGACACGCTGTTTCTGCCCGCCGGACAGCTCGTGCGGGTACCTGTTCCGGTAGTTCCGCGGCAGCTCCACCTGGTCCAGCAGCGCCTCGATGCGCTTCTGCAGGTCGGCGCCCTTTGCCACGCCGGCAAGGTACATGGGCTCGCCGATGCTTTCGCCGATGGGCAGGCGCGGGTTCAGGGACGAGGACGGGTCCTGGAAGACCATGCCGATGTGGCGCCGCACTTTGTGCAGCTGCTTGCCGTTCTTCTTCGCGGCGGAGATGTCCTCGCCCACCACTCGCATCGTTCCGGCCGCCACCGGCAGCAGTCCGACGGCGGCCCGCCCGATGGTGGTCTTCCCGGATCCGGACTCCCCCACGAGACCCACCACCTGCCCGGGATGGATGGTCAGGTTGGCCCCCTCGACGGCGCGGAAGGCCGGCACGCGGCCCTGCTTCGGGTACTCGATGGCGACGTCGGTCAGCTCCAGCACAGGCTCGCCCACAGGACCCCTGGATTCGGCGGCTGCCAGGGCGGCCGCGTTCTCCCGTTCGCGGCGGAGCAGTTCGTCATGGTCCACGGAGTCGAGCTCTGCGTGGGTGGCCGCGGCCAGTGCTGCAGTCACGTCCACGTCCGGCACGGCGTCCGTTCCGCCCTGTCCGAGATGCGGCACGGCCGCGAGAAGCGCCTGCGTGTACGGGTGCTGGGGATTGTGGAAGATCTGTTCGGCGGTGCCGGTTTCCACGATCAGGCCCTTGCGCATGACGGCGATCCGGTCGGCGAGGTCCGCCACGACGCCCATGTCGTGGGTGATCAGGACAATGGCGCTGTCCAGTTTGTTGCGCAGGTTCCTCATCAGGTCCAGGATCTCCGCCTGCACCGTGACGTCCAGAGCCGTGGTGGGCTCGTCAGCGATGAGCAGTTTGGGATCGCAGGACAGCGACTGGGCGATCATGGCACGCTGCCGCTGGCCTCCGGAGAGCTGGTGCGGATAGGACTTGAACGCCTTCACCGGGTCCGGCAGCTCCACCAGCTCCAGCATCCGCAGTGCGCGCTCCTTGGCCTGGTCCGGTGACACTTCATTGTGAAGCCGCACCGTCTCGACGATCTGCGCGCCCACCGTGTAGACCGGGTTCAGCGCCGTCATGGGCTCCTGGAAGATGACGGCCACGTCCTTGCCCCGGACGCTGCGGATATTGGCGGCATCCTCACCCAGCAGCTCCTTGCCGGAGAGCCTGACGCTCCCGGACACCCGGCTGTTGCTGGGCAGCAGGCCGAGGAGCGCCATGGAACTGGCGCTTTTGCCCGAGCCGGATTCGCCCACGATGGCCAGGACCTCGCCGGCGCGGACCTCATAGTTGAGGCCGACGGCGGCCGGCACCCACTTCTTTTCCACGCCGAAGTCGACGCTGAGGTCGCGCACTTCCAGGACCACGGAACCCTTCCCGTCTTCCCTTCGCCGTCCGGCGCCGGGCTCTATGGAGTCTGGTTCCAGCGGGTCCGACGTCGGGCGGTCAGGGCTGATGTAGTCAGACATGTTGGGGTTTTCCTTCCACCCTGGCCAGCGGAGCAGCTGAGATTAGTGCTGCGGCCGGGAATACTGAATTATTGGGGGCATGAGCACTGTGCCGCATGCCGGAAACGTCGCAATCTTCAAAGCGCGCACCAACAAATGGTTTGCCGGTTTCTCGTGGCTTGTGGCTGCCGCCGGGCTGGCCGGCCTGGTTGTGGCGGGCGGAGTCCCTGCCCTGGCCGGTGCCGGGCCGCTGCTGCTCATCGCCTACCTCGGCTGGCTGCTGTTCTGGCGTCCGGCGGTGGTGGTCCACGACGCCGGCGTCACTATCGAAAATCCGTTCCGCGCCATCACGGTGCCGTGGGCCGCGCTGGTGCAGGTGGACACCCGGTACGCGCTGACCCTCGTCACGCCTGGCCGGAGCTACGGGGCCTGGGCAGCGCCCGCGCCTGGCATCTGGGGCGGACGCAACGCCCGCCCCGAGGACCTCCGGGGACTGCCGGACAGCACTTACGGGCCGGGGAACTCCGTCCGCCCCGGCGACCTCAAGAGCACCGACTCGGGGCTGGCCGCGCAGCTGGTCCGTGGACGCTGGCAGCAGCTGGTCGAATCGGGGCTCCTTGATGCCGGAGCAGCCGAAACCACTCCGGTCAGCGTGAAGTTCCGCTGGCGCGAGGCCGCGGCCGCCCTGATCCTTCTCTTGCTCAGCTTCTGGAGCGTGGCCATCCTGTAGGCAGGAAGCACGCGGCACCTGCCCGTGGCGTCGCAGCAGCACCTCAGGCACCCCTGTCCCCACCGGCGGTCCGGCCGTCATCTGCCCTGCTGTCCAGGGCAGCCACCGGCGTCGCCTCCGGGACTGTTGTCCCGGTGTCCCTGGCCTTCTTGGCGTTGAACTTCTTTTGCCGCGGGTCAAAGGCGTCCCGCAGGCCGTCGCCGATGAAGTTGATGCTGAGGCAGATGAGGACGATGAACAGGCCGGGGAACCAGAACAGCCAGGGGCGGGTGGCGAAGGCTTCCTGGTTCTGGGAGATGAGCAGGCCCAGCGAGGTGTCCGGGGACTTGACGCCGACGCCGAGGTAGCTGAGGGCCGTTTCGGTCAGGATCGCCGCCGACATGGTCAGGGTGACGTTGACGATCAGGACGCCCACGGCATTGGGCAGGATGTGCTTGAAGATGATCCGGGTATTGCTTGCCCCGGATATCCGCGCCGCGTCGACGAACTCGCGCTCCCTCAGGGTCAGGAACTCGCCGCGCATGAGTCGCGCCAGGCCCACCCAGCTGATGAACCCCAGGAAGATGCCAAGGGCGAGGACACCGTTGCTGCTGGCGAAGGCCGCAAACCAGCTGCCTTCATCCCGGCGTCCTGCCAACTGCGCCATGACGGCGGCGAGGAGCAGAGCCGGGACGATGATGATGACATCGGTGAGCCTCATCAGGACGGCTTCCATCCAGCCCCGGAAATAACCGGACAGTGCCCCGACCACCACACCGATCAGGCCGGCGATCAGGCCGATGACCAGCATGATGGTGATGGACTGCTGGGCGCCGCGCATGGTCATGGCGAACAGGTCGCGCCCGATCCGGTCCTGGCCGAAGGGATGCTCACCCCAGGCCAGGGGCCACAGCGAGGCCGTGGGAGTGCCGTCGTTGACCAGCGGCGAAACGGCCTCATGGGTGTACTTCCACCAGCCGGGGATCCCGGCATAGCCCACGGACGTGAAGGCCATGATGAAGATAATGGCGAAGACGGCAAGGCCGACGATGGCGCCGGAGTGGCCAAGGAAGCGTTTGCGGACAATCTGGCCCTGGCTCAGGCCCCTGGCTTCGGAGACAGGCTCGATGCCGGCAGCGTCGTGCCGCAGGCCTGCCTCCTCGGCCATGATTTCATCCTGCTGACTCGGCTGGCTCATGCTTTCACCCTTACTCGTGGATCCAGTGCGGAGTAGGCGAGGTCCGCGATGAGGTTGAACGCCATGGCCGTGATGGCGACGCAAATGAAGACGCCCATGACGGGGTTCGGGTCAACGTGCTGGATGCCGTCCAGGAACAGGAACCCCATGCCCCGGACGGAAAAGACAGTCTCAGTGATGACCGCGCCGCCGATCAGGCCGCCGATGTCGAACGCGACAATCGTGGCCACCGGGATCAGCGCGTTCCGGAAGGCGTGGCGCATGACCACGGTCCGCTCGGAAAGGCCCTTGGCCCGAGCCGTCCGGATGTAGTCCATATTCATGATTTCCAGCATGGAGGCGCGGGTGAACCTTGTGTATCCGGCGAGGGAGATGAGGATGAGCGCGGTGGTGGGCAGGATCAGGTGGGTGAACGAATCGATGCCCAGGATCCAGAAGTCACCCTCGATGTTCGGCGTGCCGGCGCCGATGGTGGCGATCGGCCGTCCCCGGACCCTGCTGTTGTTGAAGTATGCGGGCCAGGCCTGCATGAAACGGTCCAGCAGCACGAGGAAGCCCAGGAGGAAGGACGTGATGGCCGCCGCACGCATGGACTGCCCGCGGTCGTAGCCGCCCATGAAGTAGCCGATGGCCATGCCGACCAGGACCGCCGCGACGGCCAGCAGCACGATCATGACGAACGTCGCCTGGTCCAGCAGCGGCTGGAGCACGAAGTAGAGAACCACTCCCGCGCCCACGGCGATCAGGGCGGACTGCAGCGCCTTGCGGTTCCGCAGGCCTGCGGTCAGCAGTGTCACTGCAAAGGCGATGCCCACCCCGGCTATGGCGATGACCACCGGGCCCAGGCCGGGCGTCTTGAACCACTGGGTAACGGAGAAGTAGATGAGGATCAGAGCGACAGCGGCGAAGACGATGCCGCCGATGATTGCCCTGCGCCTGGCGTCGCCGCCGGCCACGATCGCGGCCACGGCGCCGAAGACGGCGCCGACGCCGAGTGAGACCGGCAGGGGTATCTCCGGGTTGCGGAGGAAGTTATTGAAGCCGATGGCGCCGAATTCCTTGAGCAGGACGGCGACCCAGAAGATCGGCAGGGAGAAGAACAGGAACGCCATGAAAGTCACGCCGTAATCCAGTGTGCTGTACTGGCGCAGGGCGGTGATGATGCCCAGCGTGATGCCCACGAGGATGGCCAGGACGGTGGCACCGGTGACGAGTGTCAGTGTCTGAATGAGTGCATGGCCGAGGGCGTCCGTGATGGGCTGGCCAGCGATGTTCTTGCCGAGGTTGCAGGAGCCGGTGAAGGGCACCAGGCACTGGGCTGCGCCGCCGAGCCATTTGAAATACCGCACGGGTGCCGGCGTATCGAGGTCCAGCAGCGCGGATCTCGAGTCCATGAGCTGCTGCTTGTTCGGCGCGCTGCTGGCGCGGAATTCTGCGAGCGGGTCGCCTGATGCGGCGGTCAGCAGATACACCAGGAAGGATGCGCCCAAAAGGATGAGTGCGGCGGTGACGAGCCGCCGGACTATGTAGGTCACCATTGTGATAGAACCTCAGGATTCGGGCCCAGGGATTGCCCGGACCGGTCGCAGGTTTGGCGGCGCCTTACTGCTTGTGCTGCCAACACAGGCACTGCCGGGGGATGGCGCTGCAAGGCGCCGGGACCGTGGTGCATGGTCCCGGCGCCTCACCTAGCTAGTTGCACTTCGTGGCACGGGCTTACTTCTCGGCCCACTCCCAGAAGTTCCACCAGACGCCCGTCTGGTTCGGCATGAACTTCACGCCGGTGATGCGGTCGCTATAGGCGTCAACACCAACGGACTGGAACAGCGGGAGGCCGTATGCCGAGTCCCAGATCTTCTTGTCGATCTGCTTGATCAGTTCATCCTGCTTGCTGCGGTCAGTCGTCACAATGAGTTCATCCATGAGCTTGTCGGCTTCAGGATCGCTGAACTTGTTGAAGTTGGAACCGTTGCCGGAGCGGAAGATCTGCGGCACGCCGGAGACTCCGACGCCCGGGTTGATCCAGCCGAAGATTGTGGCGTCGTAGCCGCCCTTGCCCAGGGCCTTGCCCCAGTCAGAGGCGCCAAGTCCGCCGTCGACGATCTTGAAGCCGGCCTTGGTTGCGGACTCGCGGATGAGCGAGAACGCGTCCACACGGTTCGGGTTGTCCTTGTTGTACATGATGCGGACCTCGGGGGTCGCACCGTTCAGGAGCTTCTTGGCAGCGTCAACATCCGCGTCCTGGTAGTTCGAGGAGCCGTTGCCCTGCGCGGAAGCGTCGTAGGCAGGCTGTGCGGGAACGAAGAGCTGCGAGTCCAGCGGCTTTGCCTCGGGATCGAGCTTCTTGATGATCTTGTCCACGATGTCCTTGCGCGGAACCGTCTTAATGAACGCCTCTCGGACGTTCTTGTCCGCGAACGGTCCCGAGTAGTTCAGGTCGATGTGGTCATAGGAGAGCTGGTTGCCCTGCTCCACCGTGACGCCCTGGCTCTCAAGTGCCTTGAGCTGTTCCAGGGTGTCAGCCGAAGCCTGCGGAGCGATGATGTCAGCTTCGCCGTTCTTCAGCGCCTGGACCTGGGCCGGGGACGAACCGATGTAGCGGACGGTGATCTCGTCCAGCTTGGCCTCGGGGCCCCAGTTGTAGTCCTTGTTGCGGACCATGGTCAGGGACTGGTCCTGGTTAATGCTCTGGACAACGAAGGGGCCGTTGGACAGGAACAGGCTCGGATCGCTCGGCAGGGTCTTGGAGTCGAAGCCGGTGTTCCACATGTCGGACATGGCCTTGAGCTTGGCATCGGCGGCCTTGGGCGCCTTGGCGTCACCGCGGGGCAGGCTCTTGAGGTGATCGATGAACGCCTGAGTGTCGGCCAGTCCGGCCTTCTTGGCCAGGACGTGGGCCGGGATATCAATGCCCGGTCCGCCCAGCGCGATCTCCCAGTCAGCGAACGGCTTGGAGTACTTGATGGTCATGGAGCGGTTGTTGTCGCCGATTTCGGGGAAATCGGTGAGGGCGAGACCCGTGGGGTCGCCGGCGTAGGAGAAGTAGGATGTTCCCGCCTTGCCCTCGGCGTCGGCGTCGTTGTAGTACCCGGAGAAGGCTGCCCACTGCAGGAGCAGGTCCGCCGCGGTGACGGGCGTGCCGTCCGACCACTTGACACCTTCGTTAATGGTGTACTTGACGGTCAGCGGATCGTCAGATGTCTTTTCCATCTTGCCGAACTTGTCGTTGTGGACGATGTTCAGCTGATTGTCGATGTAGTAGAACCCGGAGTGTGTGGCGTAGCTGACCTTCGAGTTGATGTCAGTGTTGCCGTCGGCCGTGTTGGGGTTGAACGTGTTGAACGCGTTGACCTCAACTACAGTGGCTGTTCCCCCCTGCTTGCCGGCCGCATTACTGGACGGGGTTGTCCCGCCATTGGTGCTTGCGCAGGCGCTGAGCGCCAGTGCAGCCGCGGCTGCAACGCCTACTGCTTTGGAAATACGACTGAATCGCATTCCGCCTCCTATGTTTCTGTGAGTGTGGAAAAGACCTTCGCTGTGGGCGCCGGCCAGACCCGCTACATCCCCCCAGTGAGATGTGGCGAGTCTCACATGACAAGTAGCCTAGACCCGAACCCGCCACCTGCGGTCCGAAAGTTGTCCCTCAGTAAAGGTTGTTATCGAGATGCAACCAACCTGTTGCCGGACGAAAAGCCAGCGCTCTTTTTCCTTGACGCCGTGTTGCACGGAGGGTAGGGGGCCAATCACAGAAAAAGCCCCGGTCCAGAGGACCGGGGCTTTTTCGCCGTTAATACTCAATCACTGAGTACCTTGGCGGAAACTCACACGTTGAAGCGGAACTCGACCACATCGCCGTCGGACATGACGTATTCCTTGCCTTCGATGCGGACCTTGCCGCGCGACTTGGCCTCCGCCATGGAACCGGCATCGATGAGGTCCTCGAAGGAGACAACCTCAGCCTTGATGAAGCCGCGCTGGAAGTCCGAGTGGATGACGCCGGCTGCCTGCGGGGCGGTGTCGCCCTGGTGGATGGTCCACGCGCGCGCCTCCTTGGGCCCGGCCGTGAGGTAGGTCTGCAGCCCCAGCGTGTGGAACCCGACACGGGCCAGCTGGTCCAGGCCGGATTCGTCCTGCCCGTTCATTTCGAGCATTTCGCGTGCCTCGGCCTCGTCCAGCTCCACCAGGTCGGACTCGAGCTTGGCGTCGAGGAAGATGCAGTCGGCCGGCGCGACCATGGCGCGCAGCTCGGCTTGCTTCTCCTCGCTGCCGAGGATTCCCTCGTCCGCGTTGAAGACGTAGATGAAGGGCTTGGCCGTCAGGAGGCTGAGCTCCTTGAGGTGTTCCATCTCCAGCTTGTCGCTCGTGACGGAGGCGTAGATGGTGTCGCCGCGCTCCAGCACGGCCTGCGCGGCCTTGATGGCAGCGAGTTCCGCGGCCTCCCGCTTCTTGATCTTGACCTCTTTTTCGATCCGGGGAATGGCCTTCTCGATAGTCTGCAGATCGGCGAGGATCAGCTCGGTGTTGATGGTTTCCATGTCCGAGCGGGGGTCGACCTTGCCGTCGACGTGGATGACGTCGGGGTCGTCGAAAACGCGCACCACCTCGGCAATGGCTTCCGCTTCACGGATGTTGGCGAGGAACTGGTTTCCCAGGCCTTCCCCTTCGGAGGCGCCCTTGACGATGCCGGCGATGTCAACGAAGGAGACAGCCGCGGGCAGTACGCGCTGCGAGCCGAAGATCCCCGCGAGCTGCTGGAGCCTGGGGTCGGGCAGGTTCACGACGCCGACATTGGGTTCGATGGTGGCGAACGGATAGTTCGCCGCCAGAACCTGGTTACGGGTCAGTGCGTTGAAAAGTGTTGATTTGCCGACATTGGGCAGTCCGACGATGCCAATAGTAAGAGCCACGGACATTGATTCTACCCGTTCGGTTCCCGCACCCCGTGCCGCCGGGTGTTGCCTTCACAATAAATGTCACAGCCCCGTGCCACAGTGAAGGCATGGAACCTTTTGCAGTCATTCTGGCCCTTTTAATGCTGTTGCTGGGCGCCGTGTCCGGCGCGGGCGCGATCTACGTGGTGTTGCGCCGCCGGAGCACCGCGCTGGAGGCGGATTTCGACGGCGTTTCGGCCCGCCTTTCGGAGGTGAGCGCCCAGTTTGCTGCCGCGGATGCCGAGCGCAGGCTCCTGTCCGCCCAGAACCGGGAGTTGGGCACGTCACGTGAGCAGGACGCCAGCGTCCTGCGGGCCCTGGCTCCGGTGGCTGAGAAGCTGACGGCCGTGCAGCAGCAGGTATCTCTGCTGGAACGGGACCGGCTGGAACAGTACGGGCAACTGGCCCAGCAACTGCAGGAGGCCCGTCTTACGGACGAGCAGCTGATGCGGTCCACGCATGCGCTTGAGTCGGCGCTCCGGTCGAACAGCGCGCGCGGCCAGTGGGGCGAAGTGCAGCTGCGCCGGGTCGTGGAAGCGGCCGGCATGATGCGTCACGTCGATTTCCATGAGCAGCACCACGGCACATCGGGCGCCGAGGCCGCCGTCCGCCCGGACCTTGTGGTCCAGCTTCCGGGTGACAAGCAGCTCGTCGTCGACGCCAAGGTCCCCCTGTCCGCCTACCTTGAGGCGCAGGAGCTGGGGCAGTCAAGCAGTGACAAACCCGGGCTCAGCCAGTCAGCGCGGCAAAACCTCCTGGTGGCGCATGCCAAGGCGCTGAAGACGCATGTGGACGCCCTCAGTACCAAGAAATACTGGGACATTTCCGGGAATTCGCCGGAACTGGTGATCTGCTTTGTCCCGGCCGAGTCCATCCTCGCCGCAGCGCTCTCCGCCGACCCTGCGCTCCTGGACCACGCGCTGTCCAAAAATGTGGTGCTGGCCTCCCCCGGCACGCTCCTCGCGGTGCTCAAGTCCGTGGCGTTCACGTGGCGCCAGGACGTTCTCACTGACAGTGCACGGGAGCTCTTCGAGCTTGCCCGGCAGCTGTACGAGCGAATGGGCACGCTCGGGGACAACGTGGGCAAGCTCGGGTCCTCGCTGAAAAGCTCGGTGGACCGTTACAACGCCATGGTCGGCACGCTGGAGGCACGCGTGCTTCCCACCGCGCGGAAACTTAATGCCCTGGACACCAGCGGACTGGTGACGCCTCCGTCTGTGCAGGTCACGCCGCGTTCGCTCGCGGCCCCTGAGCTGCACGATGAATCGCGGCAGCACGATGAACTGCATGCCGCGGAGTATGCCACCCAACTGGACGCCGGCGACCTGCGGCCGACCGTGGAGGAAGAGGACGCCGCTTAAGAAGCCGCCGGATGGAAGCCGGCTCGCGTGCTCCGGCTAGCGCGAACGGCGGCCGCCGAGGGCGCGGGACACGTCCCCAGCTTCCTTGAGCGTGGCGCGGAGCTCCTTGGGAAGGGAGAAGAGGAGGTCCTCCTCCGCGGTCACAATCTCCTCGACGGCGTCGTATCCGTAGTCGGCCAGGAGGCGGAGCACGTCCTTGACCAGGACCTCCGGAACGGACGCGCCTGAGGTGACGCCCACGGTGGCAACACCCTCGAACCAGGACTCGTCCACCTCGTTGGCGAAGTCAACACGGTACGACGCCTTGGCGCCGTATTCGAGCGCCACTTCGACGAGGCGGACGGAGTTGGAAGAGTTTGCCGAGCCGACCACGATCACCAGATCCGACTGCGGGGCGATCTTCTTGATGGCCACCTGGCGGTTGGTCGTGGCGTAGCAGATATCGTCGCTGGGCGGATCCTGAAGAGTGGGGAAGCGTTCCTTGAGCAGCCGGACGGTCTCCATGGTCTCGTCCACGCTGAGCGTGGTCTGGGACAGCCAGATCACCTTTTCGGGGTCCCGTACCGTCACCTTGTCCACTTCATGCGGGCCGTTGATGATCTGGATGTGGTCGGGGGCCTCGCCGGACGTTCCTTCCACCTCTTCGTGGCCGTCGTGGCCGATCAGGAGGATGTCGAAGTCGTCCTTGGCGAAGCGGACGGCTTCCTTGTGAACTTTGGTCACGAGTGGGCAGGTCGCATCGATCGTCCGGAGCCCGCGGTCCTCCGCGGACTGGACCACGGCCGGGGAAACGCCGTGGGCGGAAAAGATGACCAGGGCGCCCTCGGGCACTTCGTCCGTTTCATCCACGAAGATGGCGCCCTGCTCCTCCAGGGAGCTGACCACGTGCACGTTGTGGACGATCTGTTTCCGGACATAAACGGGCGGTCCGTAGTGCTGCAGTGCCTTTTCGACGGCGATGACAGCGCGGTCCACGCCGGCGCAGTATCCACGCGGGGCTGCCAGCAGGACCTTTTTGGGGCCCGGGACCGGTGCCGCCGCGAGCACTTCCTCCGGCGAACGCCGCCGGCGCGGGACGGTTGGCATCGAAAGGGAAACTGCAGAGGAAGTCATTGCTCCATGCTACCGGCTGGGCGGCAGGCCTCTGGGCGGCTCATCGCCTGCGTGCGGGACCGCCGACCACCCTGAGCAGCAGTCCTGCCGCCGCCAGGGCCGCACCGACGATCGCCGCCGCCAGCGTCCAGGACGCAAACCCCGCTGCGGAAGCCGCAACGAACTCCCGCTTGAACAGGTCGGCCATTTCGTTTCCGCTCACGGTTCCCAAGACGGCGTCGGCGGCCCAGCGTGATGCCAGCGTCCAGAGTCCGGCGAGCGCCAGTCCGCCCACGCCTATGCCGGCCAGGACTTTCCACCGCCGGCGGGCGGTTACGAGCGCCAGGAGAAATGCCACCCCGGCACCGACGGCCAGGCTGTATCCCAGCGGAGAGTATGCGGACACCCGTTCGATGAGCTGGCGCTGGCTCGTCTGGCCGATGTTCACCAGAGTCTGGCCCGGAGCCTCCAGCGGAACACCCACCTGGCTGGAGATCTGCTTGGCCGCGAGGGCGACGAGCGGAGCCACATCCAGGGTCAGCGAGGTGCTGGAATCCGCTTCGGGCGGAAGGGACGCCGGCTTGGCGAAGTTGAGGCGGTGGCTCTTCCGCAGTGTTTCTTCCCAGGCAGCCGGGTACTCAGGCAGGCCAGTAAGGGAGGTTGCCGCCCTTTCCAGCACCGGCCGGACCAGTGCGGCCACCTGCGGCGGTATGGTGCCGCCGGTATCCATGCTGTTGACGGCGGCGGTTGCCAGGCGCTTCTGGAAATCCGGATCCTTGCCCAGTGGTGCCGCCAGGGCAACGAAGCCATCCTCCTGCACGATGTTGCGGTCCACCCAGATGGCCGGAACCGCGGCGGCGGAGAGGAGAAGACCAAGGATGACGGCCAAGGCCGCAAGAAATGAGCGCAAGGGATTCCTAGCTGGTCGGGTTCCTCGGCTGGTCGGGTGCCTGGCTGGTCAGCAGGACACTGCCATCCTAGGCGCGCCGCCCCACGATCGAAAAAGCAGGCCGGTCAAGAACTTCGGGCCATCAACAATGTCGCAGCCCGGTGATACAGCTATGGATAGAGTGGATTAACCCACCGCGCACGCACCATCCACAGGCAAAGGACCCGCGACCATGCAACTGGCATTCGCCGCCACCAGGGCTGCACATGGCTGAAAACGCCACAGTCCCTGTACCCGGCACGGCCTCCGCAGCCAGCCCCAGCACAGTGCCGGCCACCGCCGCTGACACAAGCCCAGACAACCCTTGGCCGCTGCAGTTGCTCTCCCAGAAGCTCAAGACCCACATCGAGCGGGCACCGGCAGCATGGGTTGAAGGTCAGGTCATCGAACTGAACCGGCGCGGCGGCAGTGCGTTCCTCACCCTGCGGGATGTTGACGCCGAGATCTCCCTGCCGGCTTCCATCTGGTCCAAATTGCTCGACCGCCAGGAGACACCGCTGGAGCGCGGAAGCCGGGTGGTAGCCCTGCTCAAGGCTGAATTCTGGCTGAAGACCGGGCGCCTGAACATGTCCGTGAAGGACATCCGCCCGGTTGGACTGGGCGACCTCCTCGCACGGATAGAACGGCTGCGCCATGCCCTGGCCGCGGAAGGCCTGTTTTCCGAGGCGAGGAAAAAGCGCCTCCCCCTGCTCCCCCACCGGATCGGGCTCATCACCGGCCGCGACTCCGATGCTAAGAAGGACGTTCTGCGTAACGCTGCCCTGCGCTGGCCGGCAGTTGAGTTCGAGATCCGCGAAGTCGCGGTGCAGGGCAACACCGCCGTATCCCAGATGGTTAAGGCGCTGCGGGAACTCGATGCCCGTCCCGAGGTCGACGTCATCGTCATCGCCCGCGGCGGCGGAGCGCTGGAGGACCTGCTGCCGTTCAGCAGCGAGGAACTCATCCGGGCGGTGGCCGCCGCGGTGACTCCGGTGGTCAGCGCGATCGGACACGAGGCAGACCGGCCCATCCTGGACGACGTCGCCGATCTCCGGGCTTCCACACCCACGGACGCAGCCAAGCGGATAGTGCCGGAAGTCTCGGAGGAACTTGCCCGGGTCCGGCAGGCTGAGGCGCAGCTGCGCCGTTCCGTCACGCTGCTGGTGGCCCGGGAAACGGACCGTCTGGCGGCAGTCCGGTCCCGTCCCGTCCTTGCGGCTCCCGAGAGCATGATCACGGCGCGCGCGGACGACGTGGAACGGCTGGCGCGCCGGTCCACGGCGGCCATCAGCGCCGCAGTGACGAGGGCGTCGGACCAGCTGGTCCACCTTCAGGCGCAGGTCCGGGCCTTGTCGCCGCAGCAGACCCTGGACCGCGGTTACGCCGTAGTGCAGCTTTCCGGGTCCGGCGGTGAAGTTGTCCGCCAGCCCTCCCAGGCCCCTGCCGGAGCCGCGCTCTCGGTCCGGGTGGCCGGCGGGCGGTTCGGCGCGGAATCCACAGGCGCCCCCTAAACCCAGGCGCACCACAAAGGCAGATGCCTTATGTGGCGCCAGCACCAATTGACATCACCACCGACATGACAGGCCAGGACACATGACAGACCCGACCATCAACACAGAGCCGGCGAACAACACTGCGCCACCGGACAGCGCTGCGCAGCCGAACACCACAGATCAGCCGAACAGCGCGGCCCGGCCCGGTCCCGCGCTTCCTCCGGACATCGATGCCCTCAGCTACGAGGAAGCACGGGAACAGCTGGTGGCCGTGGTCTCCAAGCTCGAGGCGGGCGGGACCAGCCTCGAGGACTCCCTGGCACTGTGGGAACGGGGCGAGGCATTGGCGCGGCGCTGTGAGGAGTGGCTGGAGGGCGCCAGGAAGAGGCTCGCGGCTGCCCGCAAGGACAGCTGACGCCGGCGGAGAGCTAGCCGGAGGTTAGGCCCGGTTCAGGACCGCTCAACGAGGCGGCGCTCGGCGTCGACGTCGAACTCGGCCTTGGGCCACTTCAGTTCGAGCTCGCCGAGCGCCTCCAGCAGCAGCTGCTGCACAGCGATGCGCGCGTACCATTTCTTGTTGGCCGGCACGACGTACCAGGGCGCGTGGTCCGTGTTGGTGGCGTCGAAGGCTGCCTGGTAGGCGGCCATGTAATCGTCCCAGAAGGCACGCTGTTTCAGGTCCTCGGTGTTGTACTTCCAGTGCTTGGCCGGGTTGTCCAGCCGGGCCAGGAGCCGCTCTTTCTGCTCCTCGTTGCTGATGTGCAGCATGACCTTGATGACCTTCGTGCCCACCGCCGCCTGCCGGGCCTCGAACTCGTTGATTGCCGTGTAGCGGCGTTCAATCTCCTTCGGGTCGGCCCAGCGGTGGACCCGGTGGATCAGGACATCCTCGTAATGGGACCGGTCAAAGACCCCCAGCATGCCTGCGGCGGGGACTTCCCTTTCGATGCGCCAGAGAAAGTCATAGGCCTTTTCTTCTGGTGTGGGGGCCTTGAAGGATTTGAACTGCACGCCCTGCGGGTCCATGGCACCCAGCACGTGCTTCACGATTCCGCCCTTGCCGGCGGTGTCCATTCCCTGCAGGATCAGCAGGACGCGCTTGGCCCCGCCAAACTTGGACTCGGCAAATAGCTTTTCCTGAAGCTCCGCGAGCTTGTCATCCAGCTCCTCAAGGAGGGTCTCGCCGTCGGCCTTGTTCCCCGGATAACCCGGGGTGGTGTCCGGGTCAACATCCGCCAGTTTGAATCCCTTGCCGACTTTCAAGGATTCGGAGGGGAACTTCGTGAATTCCGCAACGCCGGCCATTGGGGACCTCTTTCCACTGTTGTCTGTGGGTAAAGGCTAGTTCCCCTGATACCTGCTGAGGAAGTCTCCCATCCGGCCAATTGCTTCCTCGATGTCCTTGACGTTCGGCAGGGTCACCATCCGGAAGTGGTCGGGCCGGACCCAGTTGAACGCCCGGCCGTGGGAGACCAGGATCTTCTGTTCCTTGAGCAGGTCCAGGACAAACTTTTCGTCGTCCCGGATGTTGTAGACCTCCGGGTCCAGCCTGGGGAACAGGTAGAGGGCTCCCCGCGCCTGCTGGGTGCTGACGCCGGGGATGGCGTTGAGCATGTCGTACGCCTTGTTGCGCTGTTCCAGCAGGCGGCCGCCGGGCAGGATGAGGTCGTTGATGCTCTGGTATCCGCCCAGGGCAGTTTGGATGGCGTGCTGGGCAGGGACGTTGGCGCAGAGCCGCATGTTGGCCAGCAGATTGATGCCTTCGAGGTAGTCCGCGGCCTCCTTCTTGGGTCCGGAGATGGCCATCCATCCCGCGCGGTAGCCGCAGACACGGTAGGCCTTGGACAGCCCGCTGAAGGTCAGGCACAGCACGTCGTCGCCGGTGAGCCCGGCCATGTTCACGTGCACGGCGTCCTCGTAGAGGATCTTCTCGTAGATTTCGTCGGCGAAGATCACCAGTCCGTGCTTTTCGGCCAGGGCAACGATCTTTCGCAGCGTGCTTTCCGGGTACACGGCGCCGGTGGGGTTGTTGGGGTTGATGACCACGATCCCCTTGGTGCGGGGCGTGATCTTGGCCTCGAGGTCCTCCAGGTCGGGCTGCCAGCCGGACTCCTCGTCGCAGAGGTAGTGCACCGGACGTCCGCCGGCCAGCGCCACCGAGGCGGTCCACAGCGGGTAGTCCGGCGTGGGGATCAGGATCTCGTCGCCCTCTTCGAGCAGGGCCATCAGCGACATGGTGATGAGCTCGCTGACGCCGTTGCCCAGGTAGATGTCGTCCACGTGGATGCTTTGGATGCCGCGGGTCTGGTAGTACTGCGAGACGGCGGTGCGGGCCGAGAAGATGCCGCGGGAATCGCTGTATCCCTGGGCGTGGGGCAGGTGGCGGATCATGTCCACCAAAATCGCGTCCGGCGCTTCAAAACCGAAGGGTGCGGGGTTGCCGATGTTCAGTTTGAGGATGCGGTGACCCTCTGCCTCCATCTGCTGGGCGGCCTGAAGAATCGGTCCACGGATGTCGTAAAGGACATTATGAAGCTTGGTGGACTGCTTGAATTCTGCCATTCATCAAATATGCCACAAGCGGGATGTACTTCCGGGGAGACGTCCCTCACATGGTTAACCGCGGACGTAACGGGCCAACGGACGGGGAACCATCCAAGTAGCTCGCACTTGTTGTCGTTTTGGGGCTTCAAAACGACAACAAGTGCGAGTCAGTTGGGTTGGCCCATGGGCCTACTTGACGATGCCCTTGTCCTTGAGCCACGCGGCAGCCGCATCCTTGGCGTTCTGCTTCTGGCTTCCGCTCACGGCACGGTTGAGGTTGATCAGGTCGTCCGTGGTGAGGGTCTTGGAGACGTTGTTGAGCGCCTCCTTGGCCTTGTCCGTCACCTTCGCGTCGTTGTAGAGCGGGAGCACCTGCTGGGCCTTGAAGTTGTTCTTCGGGTCCTCCAGCACAACGAGGTCATTGTCTGCGATGGACGGCGTGGTGGTGAAGATGTCGGCCACCTGGACCTCGTCGCTCAGGAGCGCCTGCAGCGTGAGGTTGCCGCCGCCGTCGCTGAAGGGCTTGAGCGCCTTAAGCTCGCAGTTGTAGTTCTTCTTGAGCCCCGGGAACCCGTAGGACCGGGTTTCGAACGTGGCGGGCGCGGCCATGGTCAGGTCCTTGCAGACCTTGGCCAGGTCCTCGATGGACGTCAGCTGGTACTTTTCCGCGGTGGCCTTCGTAACCACCATGGCGTCCTTGTCCTCGGCCTTGGATGGCTCAAGCACGGCGAGGCCCTGCGGCAGCTTGCCCGGAAGTGCCTTGTAGACGTCCTCCGGCGTGACCTCGGCAGCCTGCGCGTCAACGTGCGACAGCAGGTTGCCGGAGTAGTCGGGAACCACATCCACGGATCCGTCCTGGACAGCCTTGAAATAGATCTCGCGGGAGCCGATGTTCGGCTTGGTCGTGGCAGTGACTCCGGCCGCGTTCAAAGCGCCCGCATAGATTTCGGCGATGATCTGGCTTTCAGGGAAGTCGGCGGAACCGACCACGAGGGAGCCGCCGGCGGTGGCGCCGCCGGTTGCACTCGTGGAGGGAGAAGACAGCGGGTTGCCGCTGCTGCAGGCGGACAGGGCGAGGGCGATGCCGACACCGGCGGCGAGGCCGCCCAGGCCACGGCGGGTAAGAGTCGTGCGGACGGGGTACTTCATGCGGTGCCTCCTTGAACAGCGGCCGCCGCGGGTGCGGCAGCCGAGAGATCGGTGGCGGCCTTGCGGCCGCCCTTGGAACGTGCGGAAAGCCCCGGTGAAACGACCAGCCGCTGCACGGCCGCCAGGACGAGGTCGACGACGATGGCCAGCGCCGCGATCAGGAGCGAACCTGCCAGCATCCGCGGGAAATCCTGGAGCACCAGCCCGTCGAACAGATAGCGTCCCAGGCCGCCGAGCGGAAGGTAGGCCACCACCGACACCGTGGCGATCACCTGCAGCACCGCAGTGCGGATGCCGCCGAACATCACGAGGAGCCCGTTAGGAACCTCGACGCCGAACAGGACCTGCAGCTCTTTCATGCCCATGGCGCGTGCGGCGTCCACCACGCTGGAGTCAACGCTGGAAATGCCGGCGTAGGTGCCGGCCAGCAGCGGCGGGACCGTGAGGATGACCAGCGCCCACACCGGCGGCATGAGGCCGCTTCCGGCAACGAGTGCGAACAGCACCAGCAGTCCAAGAGTGGGCAGCGCCCGGAGGGCTCCGGCCACGGCCACGGCCACCACGCGGCCCCGGCCCGTGTGGCCGATGTAGAGCCCGACCGGAACGGCAATGGCCGCGGCAATGAGCAGGACCAGTCCGCTGTACTGCAGGTGCTCGAGGAGGCGGACGGGTATCCCGCCCGGGCCGGACCAGTGCGTGGGATCGGCGAGCCACGAGAAAGTTTCGGTGAAGATGTTCACGACCCCGCCCCCGCGTGCACTTTGGCGTCGGCGAGGAATTCGGCACCGGACCTGACGTCCGCGTCGGTCCTTCCAGTGCCTGCCCTGGTCCATGGTGTCAGGACCCGTTCCAGGACCACCAGCAGGGCGTCCATCACCAGGGCCAGCAGCAGGATGGCGACAATCCCCACCACCACCTCGGTGACGAAGTTCCGCTGCAGCCCGTCAGTGAACAGCATCCCGAGGTTCCCAACCCCCAGCAGGGCGGCGACGCTCACCAGCGAAATGTTGCTCACCGACACCACGCGCAGGCCGGCGAACATCACGGGCAGGGACAGCGGCAGGTCGATCTGCAGGAACCGGGCTGCGGGCTTGTAGCCCATGGCCACGGCCGCCTGCCGGAGGTCATCATCCACGGAATCGAAGGCGTCCATGGCGGCCCGCACCAGCAGCGCCACCGCGTAAATGGTCAGGGCGACGATGACGTTCAGCGGGTCAAGGATCCGGGTTCCCAGCAGCGGCGGCAGGATGATGAACAGGGCCAGCGAGGGGATGGTGTAGAGCAGGGAACTCACGGTGGCCACGAGCTGCCGGAGTGCGCTGTGCCGCCGGGAGAACTGTGCCAGCGGGATGGAGATCAGCAGGCCCAGGATCATCGGCACCAGGGCCAGGACCAGGTGCTGGCCGGCCCGTTCAAAGACCATGGGGCTGTTCGCCAGGAACCACTCCATCAGAGTGCGCCCTGCCGGGTCCGCCGCGCTGACTCGATGACGGAGAGCACCTCCGCCGCCTTGACGACGCCGGCAACCTTGCCGTCGCCGTCGACCGCGACGCCGAACCCGGACGGCGAGGACAGCGCGGCGTCCAGGGCGCGCCGCAGGGTGTCGCCCGGCCGGAACAGTGAGCCGCCGGGAATGAGCTGGGAGTCAAGGCCGGGGCCTTCCCAGCCCAGCGGACGCTGCTGTTCATCCACCACCAGGCGCCAACGGTCCGCCGGCGCGCTGGCATCCCCGCCCCTGGTGACCGTGTCTACGGGATGGACCGCGACGCCGTCGGCCGTGGTGAAGGCGAGGTGCCGGAACCCGCGGTCCCGGCCCACAAACGATGCCACGAATTCGTTGGCCGGGGCCCGGAGGATCTCCTCCGGCGTGGCGTACTGCGCCAGTTTGCCGCCGACGGCGAACACGGCCACCTTGTCCCCCAGCACGGTGGCCTCGTCGATGTCGTGGGTAACAAAGACGATGGTCTTGGCCAGGTCGCGCTGCAGGCGCAGGAGCTCCTGCTGCAGTTCGTCGCGGACCACAGGATCCACGGCACTGAAAGGTTCGTCCATCAGCAGGACCGGCGGATCGGCCGCGAGCGCCCGGGCCACGCCGACGCGCTGTTGCTGGCCTCCCGAGAGCTGCGACGGGTACCGCTTGCCGAGTGACGGGGCCAGCCCCACGACGTCGAGCAGTTCTTCCGCGCGCCTGCGGGCGTCGGCTTTCGAGACGCCGTTCAGCCGGGGCACGGTGGCGATGTTGTCCACCACGGTGCGGTGCGGCATCAGCCCGGACGATTGCATCACGTAGCCCATGGAGCGCCTGAGCTCGGCCGCCGGAACGGAGGTGACGTCGCGGCCGCCCACGGTGATGGTCCCCGACGTGGGCTCCACCATCCGGTTGATCATGCGCAGGGAGGTGGTCTTGCCGCAGCCTGATGGTCCTACGAACACCGTGATGGAGCCCCGGTCAATGGACATGCTCAGCTGGTCCACCGCCGGTTGCCCGCTCTGATACTGCTTGGTGACGCTCTGGAACTCAATCATGGCTTCGGCCATACCCGGCTTACCTTACTGTTGGGCGGCAACATCGGACGGTAAAGCGAATTGATCATAAGCACGCTGTTTTTTGGCTGTAAAGCACGGTCTTGACACAGCGTAACCAGTGCCCGAAGCAAAACCGCCGCAGGCACGGATACCGTAATCATTCGGAGACCAACACTGTTGATTCGGTGCCCTCCCCCGCCCGGATGGGTGGAGGAGTTTTTGTCCAGATAATGGGTCCAAATGCCCTCGGAGCGGCCATTATCTGGACAAAAACTCCAGCTTCAGGAAGGGCGGTAGCGTTCGGCGGCCCGCTGGCTCCGGCCGGCCAGCACCACCTTCTGGTGCCATTCCCGCTGGTACGCCCTTCTCGCCGCAGCGTCGTGGCGCCGCTCAAGGGCAGCGAGCTCGCGCTGAAGCTTCAGGTAGCTGGCCCACCGCCTCTCCTCGAGGGACCCGTCGTCGAGCGCGGCCCGGACGGCGCACCCGGGTTCCGTGTCGTGGGCGCAGTCGGAGAAGCGGCACTGTTCGAAGAGCACCTGCAGGTCGCCGAACATCTCCTCCATGCCGTCCTCGGCGTCGAACAGCGCGAAGCCCCGGACACCCGGAGTATCCATCAGCACCGCGCCGTTGGGCAGCGGGACCAGCTCCCGCGACGTCGTGGTGTGCCGGCCCCTGCCGTCGGTGACTCGCACATCACCTGTCGACTGGACCTGGTGCCCCACGAGCGCGTTGATGAGTGTGGACTTTCCTGCGCCGGAGGGCCCGAGCAGGGCGAGCGTCCACCCCGGCCGCACGCGGGAGAGCAGTTCGTCGATGCCGTCCCCCTGCTCGGCGGAGGTGGTCACCACATCCACGCCGGCCGCCTGCAGGATCACCTTTCCGACGACGTCATCGGCGATGTCCGCCAGGTCCGCCTTCGTAATGATCACCAGGGGTGTGGCGCCGGAATCCCAGACGGCCACGAGTGTCCGTTCAAGCCTGTTGTGGCTCAGCGGACGGTCCACGGGAACAACCACGCCCACCATGTCGATGTTCGCGGCGAGGACCTGCGCCTCCGTGGACGGGTCAAAGGCGCGTTTGCGGCTCAGCTGGGACGTGCGCGGAAGAACGCCGACGACGGCCGGTTCCGCAGCCCGGTTGCGGCCGAGCCAGATCCAGTCGCCGGTGGCGGGCACGGTACCGGCCGGGTAAGGCAGGTGCACGAGCCCGTGGGTCGCGGCCGCGACAATCCGGTTGCGGTCCACCCGGACGACGCGGGCGGCCGCCTCGCCGCCGGCTGCCGGATGGGCCGCAAAGTGCTGTGCCACTGCCGCCGTGAAACCGTACGGGACGGGGCCGGGCATGGGGTCAGGCTTTATTGAAGGAGTCTGGTTTTGAAGCTGGCTGGCATAGATGCCGGAAGAATTATTCACTGTGAACCTCGGGTTGGCCCCGAAGCGCCGCCGGCCGTCCATGTTGTGCGCCCAGCGCAGTGCGCTGTGCACAGAGTTCGCTGGACTGGCTACGGGCGGGAAGCAGCGGGGGCAGGAGTATTGAGAGTGCTTTCGACAGGGCGCGGAGCGCGCACGAATTCTGCAATCATCAGGTCCACCTCCCCCGTGCGAAGTTCAAGCCAGACTGGCCGCCGCCGGACAGAATGTCCGGGGACTCCCCCAGAATAGCCAGCGGGGCGCCTGCTGGCTAGAGAAACCAGGCTGGGACCGAAAACTCAATCCAGTTTGCCGTTGACCGGCCGCTCCCGGAACAGCCGCAGCGCGGCGTCGACCAGGGACACCCTGTTGAGCGAACCGACGTCGTGAAGCGGTATCCACGCGGCGTGCGTGGTGGTGCCGTTCTCTTCGTGGGTGAGCTCCCCGCCCGTCACCCTCGCCTCATAAACCAGGCGGAGCGCCTGGAAGTCGCGGTCCGCCCCGTCCAGCCGCGAACCCGCCGGCCAGTGCCCGACGTCGATCCCGAGCATCGCGCCGATTTCGGCGTGGTAGCCCGTCTCCTCGAAGACCTCACGGATACAACCGTCCACCGGGTGCTCGGCCAGGTCCAGCCCGCCGCCGGGCAGCGTCCAGCCTTCCTTGCCGTCCTGCTTCCAGTACGCCAGGAGGATGGCGCTGTCGCGGATGATCACCGCGTAGGCGGCGGGGCGGGTGTCGAAGAGAACGGTCATGGCTCCAGCGTAGCGCCGCGCTATCCGCCGGACGGGTGGGCCACACCTGTCCGTTCGCGCTCAGTAGCCTGTCCCGGAATGGCTGTCAGGGCTGGTTTCGGACCAGCAGCGGGACACCGAAAACGGGGTCCTGCTCCAGGATCCGCACGTCACGGACTCCCGCCACGGCCAAGTGCTGCCGGAAAGATTCCTGGAGCCGGACAACGTTCATGCCCAGGCCGCTGCCCAGAATGACCGGCCCGTCCAGCCTCAGCTGCCGGAGGACCTGGGCAGCCATGTCCGCCAGGTCCTTGCCCGCCTGGTCGATCAGGTCCCGGCTTACGCTGTGGCCGGCGTCGGCCGCCTCCACCACGAGCCGGGCCTGCTGCGCCCAGAAGCGGCGTCCGGTATCCGGTGAGTGGAAGAGCGCGATCAGCTTATTCGGGTCATCGGCGTTGCATGAGTCCAGCAGCGCCCTGGTCAGCTCATCCGGTTCCTGACCCTGGTTCATGCGCCGCAGGCTGTGCCGGACGGCCTCCCTGCCCAGCCAGTAACCGCTGCCTTCGTCGCCCAGGAGGTAGCCCCAGCCGCCGGCCCGCGCCTCGTCGCCGTCCCCGTTCGCGCCCCAGGCCGCCGATCCTGTACCCGCAATGACTGCCACGCCGGTGCTGGCGCCGCCTGCCGCGAGCAGGAGCCGGGAGTCGTGGACGACGGTAATCCGGGCCCCCGGGGCGTGCGGCTCGATGAGGGCGGCCAGGGCGGCGGCATCCTCATCGGTGTCGATCCCGCCGGCGCCGGCGTAGACCTGCGCCACCGGTCCCCGGCCGATTTTGGCGAAAAGCTCCGTGAGGTGCGCGGCGGCTTCCGCACGGCTGACGTTCTGGACGTTGGCGCTTCCCACGCTCTGGTCGGCTACCGGTTCCCCGTGCTCGAAGCGGACGCCCCGCGTCTTGGTGCCGCCGATGTCGAGGCCGATCACCACGTCGGTGGGCTGGGCGGCGCCTGCCGGGACTGTGCTGGACGAAACAGCATTGGACGGGACTGGGCTGGACGGGGCAGGGGCCGCACCGGATAGGTTGTCAGAGTTAGTCACCTGAACAGAGTACTGATTAGCCCCAAGGAGCCGGCCATGCCCCACGCCGAAATTGATACCCGCATCATTGCAGCACCCATGGCAGGCGGGACGTCCACGCCGGGCTTCGTCTCTGCCATCCACCGCGCCGGAGGACTGGGCTTTCTCGCCGCCGGATACAAGAGTGCGGACGCGGTCAGCGCTGAGATCCGCGCCTGCCGGGACGCCGGCGTCCGGTTCGGCGTCAACGTTTTTGTGCCGGACCATGCACAGCTGAACCCTTCCCCCGATGCCGTGGCAAGGCTGGAGGAGTACCGGAGCAGCCTTGGCCGGGACGCCGGGCGCTACGGCGTGATCGTGCCGCCTCTGGTGCTGGACGACGACGACGCCTGGCAGGCGAAGATCGACCTGCTGCTGCAGCATCCCGTTGAACTGGTCAGCTTCGCATTCGGGCTGCCCGATTCCGCAGTTCTCGAGGCGCTCCGGAAAGCCGGGTCAACCGTCGTCGCCACGGTCACCAGCCGCGCCGAGGCCGAGCTGGCGGCGGACCGCGGAGCCGATGCCCTCGTCGTCCAGCACAGCAGCGCCGGCGCCCACTCCGGCGCGTTCCTGCCCGGAACTAAATCTGGCGGCATGCCGCCCTCGACGGCTGACCTGGTCCGGGACGTGGCGGCCGCCGTCGACCTTCCGCTGATCGCGGCCGGCGCGGTGTCGGACGCCGCCGCCGTCAGGTCGGTCATTGCCGCTGGGGCGGTTGCCGCGCAGGTGGGAACGGCGCTGCTGCGGACGGACGAAAGCGGCGCGCGGCAGCTGCACAAGGACGCCCTCGGCGATGACCGCTTCACCGAAACAACACCCACCCGGGCGTTCACCGGCCGCTACGCGCGGGCACTCGTCAATGACTTTGTCCGCGACCACGGGGACGCCCCTGAGGGCTACCCCGCCATCCACCATCTGACAGCTCCTATCCGCGCGGCAGCAGCGGCCGCCGGTGACCAGGAGCGGCTGAACCTCTGGGCAGGAATGGGCTGGCGCTCAGCCAGGACGGGACCCGTGGCCGAGGCAGTGGCCGCGCTCCTGGAATAGCTGCTATTCAGGCGGGTCGATTACTTTGCGAGTGCCGGGGTTGACCATACTGCACCATGCAGCGGCGGCGGCGCTGCGGCATGAAATTGCTAAACCGGGGCCGTCTTGAACCTGATCCACGGCCGGGTCTAATGTGGCACCGATCGAGAGGACTCCGAAGGATGGTCCCATGCGGGAAGTAGTAGACAAGTTGACGGCCGCTCTGAACGCCCACGACCTCGAAGCGGCCGCGGCGCTTTTTCACGAGAACTACCGCAGCGAGCAACCCGCCCACCCCGGCCGGGCCTTTGTTGGCCGTGCACAAATGCAGGCCAACTGGAAAGCGATGTTCGCGGGGATTCCCGATTTCCGGGCGGAGCTGATCCGTTCCGTGGATGACGGCGACACGACATGGAGCGAGTGGTCCTGGTCAGGAAGTCGCGTTGACGGCCAGGACTTTCAGGTCCGCGGAGTGACACTCTTTGAGATCAATGACGGCCAGATCACTGCCGGCAGGCTTTACGTGGAGGACGTCGAGCATGTAGATGTAGGCATCCAGGAAGCTGTAGAGCGCTTGTCGGGACGGCGGCCGAAGCTCGATTAGCCGCCGGACAAGTCGGCCGGCTGAACAGCCTCCCGGGACCCGTCCGCCTGTCACGCGCCCGACCGCGCCCGTACCAGCCCAGCCAGCAGCCCGGGCCCCTCGTCCAACACCAGGCCCCGGAAGAGGCGCAGAGCGTCCGGTTCGCTCTCACGGCCGCCGCGGCGCTCGCGCCAGGCCAGACCGATCTCGCGGTATGCCAGTTCCGATTCCAGCGCAATTTCGACCCAGCCCAGGTCGCCGGTGGCCGCCGTGACGCCGCGGCCCGGGCCGCTGCCGCCCTCCGGGGGAAGGATGCTGACTCCCAGCCCTGCAGACACCAGGCCACGCGCGGTGTGTGAATCCTGGCTTTCAAAGGCAATCCGCGGCCTGAAGCCGGCCTCCCTGAACAGGGCGTCGGCAAGCGACCGCAGCCCGTAGCCGGAACCGAGCGCAACGAACGGGTCCTTCCGGATCTCACCCACAGCCACCGACTTCCGGTCAGCCAGCGGGTGCCGGTGGTGCACCACCAGCCGAAGCGGTTCCCGGTACAGGGCGGCAGAGCCGATGGTCCTGCCGGCGGGTGCCACGGGTGCGGTCAGGGCGAGATCGGCGGTGCCGGAGGAGAGTTCCGCCAGGCAGCTGTCGCGGGAGCCCTGGCTGAGGTCGAACTCCGTCTGCGGATAACGGCTCCGGAACGCACTGATGAGCAGCGGCAGCGTCGCCTCGCCGAACGTGTGCTGGAAGGTTACCGCGATCCGGCCGCGCACCACCTCCGACTCGTGCCGGACGACGTCAAGACCGGCGCGGAACTCGGCGAGCGCCGATTCCACATAGGGCAGCAGCGTCATGGCAGCAGCCGTCAGCCGCACTCCCCTGCCGTCCCTGACCAGCAGGTCGGTTCCTACCACGGCACTCGCGCGCGCCAGCGCACGGCTGACCGTCGACTGCGGCACGCCAAGCAGCTCGGCGGTTTCCGTGATGTGCTGTGTCCGCCCAAGCTCCGCCAGCAGCGGCAGAACCGGCAGCAGCTGCACCAGCTGCCTGTGCTCGATATCCACGGTTCTCCTCCGTCAATCAATCCGTTCAAGCATGAATTATCAAAGAATCATGCATTGGATGCTAGGTCAGCATAGATCTACGCTGAAGGCATGCCAATGCCCCACCATCACGCCCCCGGAATCCAGCCGAGCCCTTCCCGGCCTGCGCCGGCAGCCCGGCCTGCGCCGGCAGCGGGGGCGGGGCAGGCAGCGGGGCCTGCGCCGGTTACTCGGACAGCCGAGTGGAACGGGCACCCGAAGGGTTCACAAGCCTACGGAAGGATCCTGGCCGGCTTGGCGTTTGCCGGGGTAGCCACCTTCGCCCAGCTCTATTCCACCCAGGCAGTGCTCCCCGTCTTGGCCGCCGAGCTTCGGGTGAGCGCCGCAGAAGCCGCGCTGACCATTTCACTGGCCACCGTAGGCCTCGCCGTCACTGTCATCCCCTGGTCGTTCCTCGCAGACCGGATCGGGCGGGTGAAGGCCATGACCTGGGGAATCTGCCTGGCCACGGCACTCGGACTGCTGGTGCCTCTGGCCACGTCCTTCCCCGTCCTGCTGGGCCTCCGGATGCTGGAGGGCATGGCCCTGGGCGGCATCCCTGCCATCGCCATCGCCTACCTCAACGAGGAGATCGACCGGGCACACGCTGCCGTGGCAGCCGGCAGCTATGTCGCCGGCACCACGCTGGGCGGCCTGGCCGGCAGGCTTGTGGCCGGGCCGGCGGGGGAACTGTGGGGGTGGCGCGCCGCCGCGCTCGCGGTCTCCATCCTGGCCACCGTGGCTGCCGCGCTCTTCTTGGTCCTGATTCCCAAGGCCCGCGGCTTCAGCCCAGCCCGGGGTATTGGCCTCCGCGGTGCGGCAAGGACCCTGTCCGGGCACCTGGCCAACCCGAGGCTGCTGGCACTATACGTGCAGGCCTTCCTGCTGATGGGCGGCTTCGTGGCCGTCTACAACTATCTCGGGTTCCGGCTCTCCGGCGAACCGTTCAGCCTTCCGGCCACGCTCATCAGCCTCATCTTCCTGGCATATTTGTCGGGCACTGTGACCTCACGCTGGGCGGGGGCCCTGACGCAGCGCTTTGGCCGGCGGACGGTGCTGCTGGCCGGCATTGCGGTAATGGCGGCAGGCCTGGCCCTCACCCTCACCCAGGTGCTGGTGCTGATACTCGCCGGCCTCATCATCTTCACCGGCGGTTTCTTCGCGGCCCACAGCATCGGCGCGGGCTGGACCGGAGCCATCGCCCAGTCAGGCCGGGCACAGGCAGCATCGCTGTACAACCTCGCGTACTACCTCGGCTCCAGCATCCTCGGCTGGGCCGGAGGACTGGTGTTCCAGTCCCTCGGCTGGCCGGCGCTGGCGGCCGCCGTCATCGTCCTGGGATGCACGACGGCGGTGGTCACCGCCGTCGTGCATCCCTCGTCCGGACGCCAGCGGCGGCAGCACCAGCCGGACAAGGCGAGCCTGCAGCATCCCTGAATAATTCGCCGCCGAACCGGGCTGAAAACCTGCAGATGTTCGGAACTGCGGCCTGCCTGTGAATGTCTTGGCGACATTGGCGCCGCTAAGATGAACGGAGAACACTTCAGGAGGATCCGTGAGCAGCAACCCGAAGAATATTCGGCCGCCGGCGGGGCACGAGCCGCTGGACGCCATCGATGAGCGGCTGCTGGCGGCCCTGGTGGACGATGCCCGGATATCCAACAAGCAGCTCGCCGAGCTGGTGGGCATCGCTCCCTCCACCGCCCTCATGCGCACCCGCGCTCTTTCTGACCGGGGCATCATCCAGGGGTTTGAGGCGAAACTGAGCCTTTCCGCGATTGGCCGGTCAGTGCAGGCCCTGATCGCCGTCCGGCTCCGCGCCCACGACCGGGAGCAGATCGACCGGTTCACCTCCCGCGTACCCAAGCTGCCCGCCGTGCTGTCCACCTTCCACACATCCGGTTCGGTCGACTATCTGCTGCACATCGCCGTCGCCACCACCGAGGACCTGCGGGACTGGGTTCTGGACAACCTTGCCACCGACCCCGTGGTGGGCCACACCGAAACCACGCTGGTGTTCGACCACATGCAGGGCAACCACGGACCGCTGCCGGAACAGGACTGACCAGGGGGCGGGACTGACAACCGACCCGGGACAACCGGCCCTGCGCCGAACGAACCGCCCCGGCGCTATCAGTGGCGGGGAAGCAGCAGGCCCGAGTGGGCTGCCCCGAGGGCATCTCCGCGCAGCAGGTTCAACTCGTCGCGGCGCCGAGCGGCATCCCGCTGCTGCCGGACGGTTTCCTCCGGAACAGCCCGGCGCCGCTCCGCCCATTCCACCAGGCCGGCGCCGATGCGGACGGCCACGGCTTCCAGGACGGAGGCCCGGCGGTAGCCGGTGACGGACTGGTTGACCGATAGAGCACTCATGGCTCTTTCCTTTCGGGGCTCGTTGACTGTTTTGTGCTGATGGATTCCGTTTGGGCGGGGTTCTGAGTCTTGCGCTGGCCGCGGGTGCCTGCGGACGCGGGGACCCCGAGGATGGGGAAGGCGTTGAAGTGGATCTGGACCGGCCGGGCACCTTCCTGGTCCCCCTCGCCGCGGATCTCCTCCAGCAGCCGGTAGGAGAAGGCCTCCATGGCCCGCGTGTAGGCGCCCAGCTGCTCTTGGTTCATCCGCACATTGGCGGTGCTTACGGTTGCCGCTTCAAGCCAGTCGCGGTCCAGGGTGTCCGCCCCGTGCGCCATGAAATCGGCGAGCACGGCCTGGCGGCGGAGCTCGAACTCCCGGTTCACCAGCCGCGACGCTTCCTGGGTGGCGGGCGAACTGGCAAGCTCAGGCGAGGACACCTCGATGGCGCCGCGCGGCCGCTCCCACCACCGTTCGCGTGCAGTGCCCTTGCCCTCCACCTCCCGCACGAAGTCGTGCTTGGCCAGCTGGCGCAGGTGATAGCTCGTGGAGCCGCTGGACTCCCCCAGCAGCTCGCCGAGGCTGCACGCCGTCTGCGCGCCGTAGCGGGAAAGCATTTCCAGAATCTGGACCCGCAGCGGGTGCGCAAGGGCCTTAAGGGAGGCCGGGTCCATCTTCCGGACGGGGAACGGCAGATCCTGCACGTCGGGGGTTTCAGGGTTCGCCTTGGTGGCCATACGGCAAGGCTACTCTTGCAAAGATTTCTTTGCAACGATTATTTTGCAATCAGTTCTTTGCAACCGTTTCTTTGCAAGAACAGCGCGTACGACGGCGGTTCGTCCGGCCGCTGCTACCGGCGGAGACTGCGGCGCCAGGTGATCGCCGCCAGGAGCCCTGCCGCGCAGGCGCAGGCCGTTACAAATCCGGCGACGGCCGCGTCGATCCCGTAGGCCGCCGTCGCGAGCCCCAGCCCCACCACCGGGACGGCACTTCCGAGGTAGGTGATCACATAAACGGTGCTGATGATCTGTGCGTGCCGGGACGCCTCCACCTTCCCCGCCACGTCGTTGAAAACGGTCCGGAAGGCGACGCCCTGGCCGGCGCCTGCAGCCACGCTTGCCGCGACCAGCAGCCACGGGTTGCCTGCGGCAGCGGCTGCCGCGATGAGCGCCACCGCGCCGCCCAGTACAGCCAGCCCCACAGGCACAGCGAACCTGCTCCGGACGGCGATCAACTGGCTCAGGGCGGACGATCCCAGGGTCAGCCCGGCCAGCAGGCCGATCAGGGGCCGCGAATCGGTGCCAAGGATCTTCGCGAAGTAGCCCGGCGCGAGGGACAGGCAGAAGCCGAAGACGGCAAAGCTAAGGAAACCGACAGCGGCCGCCAGCCAGAACGCACCCCGGGCCTCGCGGGACACCGTGGGCCGGCGCGGCGCAAGCGCCTTCAGCGGGCGGGGGCCGGCCGCAGGCTTGATGGCAGGACGGGCTCGCAGCAGGTACAGCGGGACCAGCAGGGCGGCCAAGACGAGCGAATGGATGAGGTACGGCGTGGTGGTGGAGCCGGGCAGGAGGGAGAGGATCCCTCCGATCGCGGGGCCCGCCGCCACTCCCCCGGCCGAGGCCAGCAGGGTGAAACGGGAGGCCCACTCCGGGCGCTCCGGCAGCAGTTCACGCAGTGCGGCCGAGCTGGCCCCGGTGGCCAGGGCGACGGCGACGCCCTGGAGCGCCCGGCCGCCGCACAGCCCGGCAAGGCTATCCGCGTTCGCAAAGACCAAGCCACCCGCGAGCCCCGTCAGCACGGCAAGGAGGAGGGCCGCACGGCGCCCGATGTGGTCGGACCAGTGCCCCGCGAGCATGAGCGTGGCCACGAGCGCCAGGACGTAGGCGGCGAACGCGACGGTGATGCCCAGGGAACCGATGCCCAGCCTCACCTGCAGCAGCGGATACAGCGGGGTCGCCAGGTTTGCACCCACCAGGAGCGTGAAAATGACGACTCCGGCCATGGCCAGCCGTGCGGTGGTGGACGCATCCCAGCCCCAGCGGGTGGCCGCAGCCGGACGCATTCGAAGTTCGCTAAAGACGGTCATGCCCGTGCCCTTGCCTGTGTGTCCTCGGAACCTGCCCCTTGTGGGGGCTGCTCGCGCGGATGGAATTTTGATATCTAAAGAATGCGTCAGAAGTGCGTACCCGTGCGTCGATCTGTGGGAATATTGAGCAAAACCATCAATCTTTGGCCGGATTCATGAACCGGAGTGACGATTTGAACACCTTGGACCCCACGGATCTGAAGATCCTGCTCGAGCTGATCCGCGACCCCCGCATCCAGATCGGCGAGCTGAGCGAAAAACTCGGTATTGCGCGGAACACTGCCCAGTCCCGCGTGCGCCGGATGCTGCGCTCTGGCATCCTGCACGACGGCGGCCGCGAGATCGACCTCGAAGCGGTGGGATACGACGTCGTCGCGTTTGTGACGATTGAAGTGACGCACCGGGAGCTCGACGGCGTGATCGCCGCTTTGCGGCTGATTCCCCAGGTCCTCGAAGTGCACGAGATCTCCGGCCGGGGCGACGTCTGGTGCCGGGTGGTGGCCACGGACACGCAGAACCTCCAGGGCGCGCTGCGTTCGATTCTTCGCATTAAGGGCGTGATCCGCACCGAAACCGTGCTGGCACTCCACACGCACATCCCATACCGGACCGAGCCGCTGATCAGCCGCCTCGTTCAATCGTCTCCGGGGCCCGCGCCCGTCTGGCCGGAATAGGATTCGAGGATGGATTGGCTCTCTTACTTCTTTCAGGTCAACTGGCTTGCGGTGCTTCTTGCCTTCGTCGCGAGCATGGCCATCGGTTTCGTCTGGTACCTTCCCGCCGTGCTCGGCAGGCGGTGGATGGAGGCCGTGGGCAAGACGGAAGAGGACCTGAGGAACACTGATGGCGGCGCCGGTATCTGGGTTCCCATGATGGCAGCTGCAGCCCTGACAGCCATTCTCCTGGCAGTACTGATCAGCAAGCTCGGACTCGACAGCGCGCTGGCCGGCGGATCGTTCGCTTTTGTGCTGGCGATGGTATTCCGCGTAGGCGGGCATGTAATCCACAACGGTTTCGCCGGACGTCCCGCCGCGGTGACGCTCATCGACTCCGGCCACGATGTCCTCGCTGTGACAGCCGCCGGAGTCATCATCGGCGCAATGTCCTGACCCAATTACGCGATGTCCTGACCCAACGCGATGTCCTGACCCAACGCGATGTCCTGACCCAATTAGACGGAGACCTGAACACTGTGACCATCATCGACAACGCCGTCTACGTCGACGGGGTCCGCACCGCCGAACCCGAAAACCTGGAACAGACGTTTGAAACACTTGGCAGCCACGGCGGGATGGCCTGGATCGGCCTGTACCGTCCCTCGAAAGCCGAGATGGCCGCCGTCGCGGAGGAGTTTGGGCTCCACGACCTGGCCGTCGAGGACGCCATCTCTGCCCACCAACGGCCAAAGCTGGAGCCCTACGGGGACAGCCTTTTCACTGTTCTGAGGCCGGCCCGGTACCGCGATGACACCGAAACCGTGGAATTCGGCGAGCTCCATATCTTCGTTGGACCGAACTTCGTGGTGACCGTCCGGCATGCCGAGATGTCCGGCGTCGGACAGGTACGCCGCCGCCTGGAGTCCCGGCCGGATCTCCTCCGCCACGGACCGCCGGCGGTACTCTACGCACTGCTGGACCAGGTGGTGGACGACTACGCCCCGGTGGTTGCCGGTCTGGAAAACGACATTGACGAAATCGAAGACCAACTGTTTTCCGGTGATTCCGCAGTGTCCCGCCGCATCTATGAACTCGCCCGCGAGGTCATCCAGTTCCAGCGGGCCATCCATCCGCTGCCGGCCATGATGCAGCAGCTCAACCAAGGATTTGACGACTTTGCTGCCGACGCTGAGCTCCAGCACAATCTCCGGGACGTGGAGGACCACGTGGAACGGGTGATTTCGCGGGCCGATTCATTCCGTGACCTCCTTCAGAACGCGCTGACCCTGGACGGCACGCTTACCGCCAACCGGCAGAACGAGGCGAGCGCGCAGCAGAACGAACAGGTAAAAAAGATCTCGTCCTGGGCGGCTATCTTCTTCGCCCCGTCGTTCGTGGCGGGCGTCTACGGCATGAACTTTGACCATATGCCGGAGCTGCATTGGGCGTACGGCTATCCCATGGCGATACTGCTGATGGCTGCCACAGCCGCGCTGATGTATCTCATCTTCAAGCGGAAGGGCTGGCTCTGATGGCCGGTTTTCACCGGGGCCTTGTCATCACGCCCGGCACGGAGCGGCAATTGGGGGCCTGCGGGCTGTTCAGGCCTTCCCAATCCCAGCGGGACCTAGTGTCCCTGCCCACCGGTCCGCTGTCAGTCAAAGGCGCCGACCCGGACATGCTTTGGGCCAGCTTTGCCGAGCTGTGCGGGGGGAATTGGTCGACCGCGGACTATCTTCTGCTGGCCGAGGCGTTCCCGGCCTGGGTGGTGGACGGCATACCTTCACCTTCTGCAGAGTCCGCTGCCAGCCCGGCTGACTGGCAGCGGTTCCTGGCTTTGCTGGACGTCCTCCACGAGCGTGACATCACTCCGTTCCTCATTGCGCCGGGCCTGTTTGGCGGCCCCTTTGCTGCACCCGACGGCGGCGCTCCTGAGGAACTGGCCGCCGTCCTGTCACGCATCGGAGAGCGGATCTCCGGGCTCCGCAGGATCGAGTCGGACGAACAGTTGGCGGATGAGCAGTCTGGCGGCTGCTAGCAACAGCCGTAACCCTGCCGTCCCGAGCCGGTTGCGTCTGCTTACAATCGATTGACATCAACTACTGAGGGAATCATGAAGAAACTCACCACCGCTCTGCTTGCCGCCGGGTTCGTCCTCTCCGCTTCCGCCTGCGCTGCACCGCAGCTCACCACCGCACAAACCTGCGACCGGATCAGGACGGTTGTCTCGAATCCCACGAACTCCGTGGGCAAGACCGGCATGACCCGCCTGGCCAACCAGATCCGTCCCATCGAGGCAGTGTCCTCGGACGAGCTGCGGCCCGCGCTGCAGGCCATCCTGGAATACACGGACGAGTCCGCCAAGGAAACCCCGGATGAGGCGAAGCTCACCGAGCTGAAGACCGGCTACGAGCAGGCCGGCAGCACGTACAGCAGGTTCTGCGGCGGACAGTAAGCCCGCGTCTCTTACACCTCGGGCGGCCACGGGCGGAGGACTCCTCATGCCCGTGGCCGCCTTTCGCGTTGGCAAGCAAGAGCGCCCCTGCACGGTGGCGAGGCCGAATCCGGCTATGCCACGCTTTCCTGACGCCGCTGCCCCAAACTTGGGAAAACCTTGGGACTGCAGCGTCTACCCCCTCACCTGGGGGGCAAAAACGAAGTCTGACTCTCAGGTAGCTCCGGCGTTTCATAGCGTCCGGGCCGCAGACTGTTCCTGTCCCTGAAGCCGAAGGTAGCCGCGAACCGTCGCTTCAGAACTGCCGGGTCCGGAACGCATTCCCCCCATGTACTCCGGACCCGGCGGACAATTACCTCACGAACTCTTGATCCGAACCTGCGATGACAGTGTCTGGTTCTTGAGCTGTGTCCCGGACCATTTCATTGAGAATCGCAGGACGGCGTGGACAACTGGATGAGGTGGCTGCATGGCGGAGGACCCGGACGCGGGCCAGGACCTTCCGGTACTGGATGACGGCGCGCTGCAGGACCTCACGGAGGAAGCCGGGGAGGACGCGGCGCAGCAGTTTATGGAGGAGTATCTGGTGATGCTCCCCGTGCGGGCTGCCAAGATCTTCAAGGGCCTCACCCGGGGCGATGCAGACACGACCCTGGAGGCTATCATCAGCCTGCGGGTCAGCTCCGGGATGGCTGGCGCGCAGCGCCTTGAGGCATACTGCCGCAGTCTTGAGAGCGCGCTGAAGCACGGCCACAGCCCGGATATGACGGCAGTGAAGGCAGTGCTGTTCGCCAACATCCGGCAGGTAGTCCGGGAAGCATCCAGGCGCGGACATCTGCCGCCCAAATCCCATGGAACTTCGGGCTCATGAGCTGCAGCCGCGCAGCGTCTCCCCGCCTACACGGATTTCGTTGCAGTGTCACTGATGCCACGGTCCTCCTCCAACCCTTTTGAAAGCGCGGGACCGACTGCCTTCCGCCGAGCGATGATTCCTGTGTGAGAACGCGTCCCTGGGTCGGACCGTTTCCAGACGTCCGTCACGTCGAAGCCGGCCCGGGCAAGCCGGCCGGCGATCGCCTCTGCGGACAAAAAGTAGGCTGTCGTGACAGCGTGGGGAAAGGGCTCGCCGTCGGGTCCCTCGAAGAACCCCAGAAGCAGTGTCCCGCCGGGCGCGATGCAACGTCCGAACTCGCCCAGGGCGGGCCCGAGATCAGTGAGCGCAAGGTGGATGAGGGAGTACCAAGCCAGGACTCCTCCGAGTTGGCCGTCCGGAACTCCGAGGTCGGAGAACGATGCGACGCGGAAGGGAACGTCCGGAAACCGTGTCCTGGCATGTTCGACAAATGAGGGCACGAGGTCAACGCCTTGGACGTCAGCCCCGTGGCTCCCCAGGAAGGCAGTCCAGTGTCCGGGGCCGCAGCCGGCGTCGATGACGGTGCCGGGTTCCCTACAAATTTTCTTGATCCAGTATTGATCAGTTGCCGATGTGCCCTTGAGTCACCTGGAGGAGAGTGTTCTCAGCAGGAGCCCTACCCAGCCAGGAATCCGGAATGAACTCCGGCGGGAGCGAAGGAGACCAGCATTGACAGTCCGGCCAGCGACCAGCAGCACCAACGCGTTCTCCGAAGACAAGCCCATGGCTACATTCCCGACCGACAGCAAAACGCCGTCGTCGGGCATACCGGCGGAAGCTCCGGCTTCCCAGCAGCGGGAGCTGAGCCTCCCTGAGGTCTTCCCCTTATATCCGTTCGTCTGACCATACGTCCTGAAGCGGTGTGGGGGGCCGGCGGCGGAGCGCAAGCTGCGTTGTCCGGGTCACTCACCTGCACTTCACCTCAATGTTCATCGGGGACACACCCCTTTTCGAGGGGGCCACCGAGACGGGCTCCAAGGTTTTTCCAAGGTACATCCAAGATTCGTCCAGTGAGCGGTCGGAGGCATTCCTCGCCGAAGGTATAGGTCATAGCCTGTCGAGGACTGGCGGGACGAACTCAACGGATGAGGCCTGCGGTGCCCGGCCAGCGAGGAGGATCTGATGAACATGACTACGGCCAGACCCGGCTTGAAGTTCCGAGCAGCGGCAGCAGCTGTCGCACTGGCAGCTTCCGCCGTCGGCTTTATCGCCCTCTCGGAACCGGCTCAGGCGGCATCCTCGAAGGGATGCGCCGGCGGCGGATTCAAGGTTTTGGGCCAGTCCGGTGAATTCGACGGGGCCGTCGCGACGCCGGCAAGCCGCTTCCTGGTCCAGGGCAGATACGTCCGGTTTGAAGTCGACCCGGTCAACTTCGCGATCCACAACTACGCGTTCACCGGCGCGGCCAACGAACTCGACATCACCGGGGGCCGGGTGACACCGGTGTTCGAAAGCAAGATCCCGGACCACCGCGGACTGGTCCTGAACAGTGCCGTCACACTGGACCTGAAAGACACCGACGTGGAGCTGTCCCGGACCGGGACCGGCGGGCTGTCGATGAAGATCCAGGCCAAGGATTGCGCCTCCGGCGGGATCTTCCAGATGGAACCCGGACGCGGCGACGGCACCGCAACCCGCATCGTGCACCGGTTGTCGGCGGGAGCCTTCTATTTTGACAACCCCAACTTCCGCGCGAAGCTTGGCCAGTTCCTCGGGTCAGCCTGCACCAGTGTCCAGACCGGACCGCCCAGCCAGTTCTGCGTCCAGGCCCGGCCCCGGGTGAACATCGGCAACGACGTCTCGGCCAAGTTCGTGGTCCGTGACAGCGCACAGGTCGCCAACCGCGTCCGCCAGGGAGCATGCGGACCGGACTTCACCAACACCCTCGGCCTTCCTGAAACCCGCGACCACTGCGGCGGCATGTCCATCTGGGACGTCGCCAGCGGCGGAAGGATGGGCATGGTCACCGGCGAGGATGCAGTCGAACTGGCCAACTCCCCCACCGACTGTGCCCAGGACTGCCAGGCCCAAAACCAGGTCCGAGGCCGTCTTGCCGTCCTCGGGTTCCCGTACCCCGTCCCCGCAGGCAGCCGACTCACGCCCCGCACCTCAACTGACGGACTCACCGCACCGCTGACCGCCTGACCTGCCCCGGCCACGTGGGCTGCCGGCTCCCAGCGCCTGCGGGAGCCGGCAGACGTCCGTGGCTCTTCTCGTCGGCGGATCCGCCTCTCGCTGGCGTTTACCTCTAGCGGAAATGAAAAACACCCCGGTCCGAAGACCGGGGTGTAGCCGATGAACGACATCCTCCATGAAGGATATCCCGCCTCATCAAATTTGTGGAGCTAAGGGGATTCGAACCCCTGACCTCTTCGATGCGAACGAAGCGCTCTACCAACTGAGCTATAACCCCGTGGCGCCGTTTCACGGAGGAAGTCCAACGCCGGTTTCCCTAGGCTACAAATTTTCTTGCCGGTTTGCCAACCAGACCTCAAATGTCGCGTGTCCGTGGCGCTGTTAGTGCGGTGGATGCCCGGCTACGCGCGGCGGCGCTGCAGGACGTCATCAAGGTTGCTCAGCGCGCTCTGGGCCTTGGTCAGCGGCTTGGCGGGCGCGGCATTCGGGGAGGCTGCAGGAGGTGCCGCGGCCGGACCCTGCTTCAGTGAAGGCTTGCCCTGGGACTTCGGAGCCTCGGGCAACGCCAGCGGCTCCGGTGCCGGACGCTCGGCCTTGGCCGCTTCAACGTATGTCGGCTTGGGAACTTCCACGGGATCCCAACTGGAATCAGGAGACGCCGCCGGGCCCTGCACAGGGGCTGCGGCGCTTTCGTCGCCCGCCGCAAGCGCAACGGCCAGGGCTGCCTCGCGCAGTTCTACTGCTGTGAGCGGCTTGGGCTTCGGCACTTCGGCCTCGGCATCAAAGAGGGCACTTTCCCGGGGCTTCACGGACTCCGGGGCGGGTGCCGCCTCCGCTGGCTTCTCGGCGGAGGACATCCGGTCTTGTGTCCGTTCGGAGGGCGAGCCCATGGCCGCCCTGAAGGCGGCGCTGACTTTCCTGCGCCGGTCACGGACAGCGAGCCGCCGCAAGACCACGACGGCGGCAGCGCCGGCCAGGAACGCCACAGCCGGAACCCAGGGGTTGCCGATGCCAAACAGCCGCAGGACTCCGGCCACTATCGCCGTCAGGAAGGACAGTAAGCCAACGAAAGCGATTGCCGTCCGTCCGTAGCGGATCCGAAAGGCACCGGTCCCGTTGGCGGCAGGCCAATTGCCGGACGGAGCCGGGGTGAGGCCTGTTGCTGGTTCGCTGCTCTTCCTGGTGTCCATGCGTTTCTCCTGCTGGGCGGTCATATACACGACCGTCCCGGCTTGCGGGTTTGCAGTTGCGGCGTCGACGTTTTCCAACGTCAGGTCACCGGCAGCCTGGAACTGATGCCGGCCGTTGCGGAGCACGTAAGGGGCAACCCAAACGATCCAGAGCGCAACAGCAGCCACAAGGATGACTGAGCTGCTAAGGGGGAAGTCCACACACAAAACCGTATGAGGAATATGGGGGCTGTTGTGGCATTCGTCTCGGTGTGTCGCGGCCGAGCTTCAAATCAATGGACTTATGCACAGAACCCGGCCCTGACCAGCGGCTCCGCCGGTCAGCCGTCAGGCGGGCCTGACCCGCAGCCAGCGGCTGAGGAGGCCTTCCGGAACTTCTTCTGAAGTCAGGGCGAAGGAACGGTGGTCTGCCCATTCCCCATTGATGTGCAGGTACCGCGGACGGTAGCCCTCGTCACGGAAGCCGAGCTTTTCCACGACCCGCAGGCTGGGTCCGTTTTCGGGACGGATGTTGATCTCCATCCGGTGCAGGCCAAGAGTCCGGAAGCAGTGATCAGTTGCCATCGCCACGGCCGTAGGGGCGATCCCGTGCCCGGCACGCGCCTGGTCCACCCAATAACCGAGCGTCGCCATCAGGGCGGATCCCCACACAATGGAGGAAACCGTCAACTGCCCCACGATGACGGGGTCACGGTGTCCGGGTGTCCACTCAGTGATCACGAAGGGCAGGGCCGTGGCCTGGGCCGCCTGGGTATTCAGGGACCTGACCATCTGCCGGTAATCAGGCAGCGCGCCGCCCGGGATCGGATTGGAGGCTTCCCAGGGTGCCAGCCAGTCGCTGTTGCGCGAACGGACCTCAGTCCATTCCTTCCGGTCCCGGTATCTGATCGGCCGCAGGACAAGGTCCCCGCACTCAAGCGTGACCGGCCAGATGTGGCTGACCCTCATGAAGGGTTACTTGGACAGACGGGCGGCAACTTCCGGAAGCCAGGCACGCAGACCGGGTCCGAGGTCGTCGCTGTCGATGGCAAGCTCCACGCAGGCCTTGAGGTAGCTGAGCTTGTCCCCGGTGTCGTAACGTCGGCCGCGGAAGACCACGCCGTACACACCGCCGCCTTCACCGTCCCTGCTGGCCAGCTCCTGGAGGGCGTCCGTCAGCTGGATCTCGCCGCCCCGGCCGGGTTCGGTCTTTTCCAGCACATCGAAGACATCCGGGTGGAGCACATAGCGGCCAATGACGGCCAGGTTGGAGGGCGCCTCATCGACGTCCGGCTTCTCCACCAGCTTGTTGATCCGGACGAAGCTTTCGCCATCAATCGCGGAGATGTCCGCGCAGCCATAGGCACTGATCTGGGACGGCTCCACCTCGATGAGCGCCACCACTGAACCGCCGGTCTTGGCCTGCACATCGATCATGATGCTAAGGAGCTCGTCGCGCGCATCGATGAGGTCGTCACCGAGGAGAACGGCGAACGGCTCGTAGCCCACGTGCTGGCGCGCACGCAGCACGGCATGGCCAAGGCCCTTGGGGTCACCCTGGCGGACATAGTGGATGTCACCCAGGTTGCTCGCGGCCTGGATTGATTCCAGCTTGGCGGTGTCGCCTTTGGCCTCCAGCGTCGCTTCCAGGGCCGGGACACGGTCGAAGTGGTCCTCGAGCGCGCGCTTGTTGCGTCCGGTGATCATCAGGACGTCGCTCAGGCCCACCTTGACGGCCTCCTCGACGACGTACTGGATGGCCGGCTTGTCAACCACCGGCAGCATCTCCTTGGGCATCGCCTTGGTGGCAGGCAGGAACCTGGTGCCGAGCCCAGCAGCGGGGATTACGGCCTTGCGGACTGAACAATTAGTGGAAGTCACTGGTCTAATCTATCCGAGGGAACATTCATACGGTAAATGCTTCCGGCAGCGGCCCGGCCGCCTGCCGCTGCGACAAAGGATGCCATCCATGCCAACAGGGACCATGCCGTCGAAGGACGGGATCCGTTCGCGGCACCGGCAGATCCGGGCCACGATGACAGCAACGGACCTCTCAATCGCCGGCGACGGCATCGCCACCCATGGGCTGCCCTGGGCCGAAGCTATCGCCGCGGGCAAGCCGGCCACGTTCACCGCCTACCTCGGCGTCGATTTCGAACCGCCAACACTTCCCCTGCTGCACGCGCTGCATGAGGCCGGCCACAGCATCCTGCTCCCGGTCTGCGAACCGGACCGGGAGCTCAGCTGGGTCTTCTGGACCCCCGACAGCGAGTTCATCCGCAGCAGGTACGCGCCCATCCAGGAACCCGCCGGTGAGCGCCACGGCCTGGACACGGTGCGGACTGCGGCCGGAATGTTCATGCCGGCAACCGCGGTGGACCGCAGCGGCAACAGGATCGGACAGGGCGGCGGCTATTACGACAAGTTCCTGGCTGCAGCCAACGCCGGTGGCCTGCACCTTCCGAAGGCTGCCATCATCTACGACTCCGAACTCCTGCCCGCCCGGACCATCCCGGCTGAAGACTTTGACCGCCCGGTCGAGGCAGTACTCATGCCCTCCGGGCTGGTAGCCCTCGCGTGACCTCGCCCGGGCGGGGTGATAGAATTGGCACTCAGGCCCTGCGACTGCTAATGGAGTCATTTCCGCCGCGGTGATCCGTCAAGGAGAATCCGGGAAATGAAGCCAGGCAGCACGGGACCTGTCGTTTGTCCAAGAGGAGGATCTACAGTGCCCACGTATGCCTATGCCTGCAAGGATTGCAGCCATGCCTTCGACATCGTGCAGTCTTTCACCGACAGCACTCTGACGTCCTGCCCGGAGTGCCAGGGCACGCTGCGCAAGAAGTTCAACAGCGTCGGCGTGGTCTTCAAGGGCTCCGGCTTCTACCGGACTGATTCGCGCGATTCCAAGGGAAGCACCGTCTCGCCCTCCCCCGCTCCGGCCGCCCCGGCCGCCTCCACTTCGTCTGCACCATCCGCTGCCCCGGCAGCTGCAGCCGCGAGCTAGGCGAGTTCCTGCGGCCACCTGCCGCCTTCAAGCCAAAAGAGTCCGGCCGGGATTACCCGGCCGGACTCTTTTGCTTCGACCGGGCAATCCCCGGCCTGAAGTGTCGGTTCGGACCTGCAGGGCATCCGGTGCGCCTCGGGTGGCCTTTTCCACATACGGCTGCCCGCACCTGTCGTGAGCCAACGGATGGCCCGTAGCGTGGCGGCATGCCAGCTACCGGAATTTTCCCTGCAAGGGCATCCCGCCCGGCCGTTCGTCCCGGCCGCGGCAACGCTTTGCCCGGTTCTCCCGCCCGCCGGCGCCCGCGCGGACGGCGCTTCGCGGGATGGCTGAACCGTAACCGCCGTCTTGCCGTGGCACTCCTCCTCTGCGCGGCCGCGGGGATCGCCGTCCACCAGCTCACTCCTGCCCCTGCCGAGACCGTGAGCGTCCTGGCCGCTGCCCGTGACCTTCCCGCCGGAGCGAACCTGGCCGGGAGTGATCTCAGGCCCGTCAGCATTCCGCCGGCCATGGTGCCGGACGGGACTTTCGCTGTCAGCTCCGGAGTGGACGGCAAGCAGCTGGCAGCGCCGCTTCGCAAGGGCCAGCTCCTCACCGATGCGCAGCTGGTGGGGCCAGGCCTGCTGGCGGGAGCGCCGCCCGGGTCTGCGGCGGTGCCGCTGCGGATGGCAGACCCATCGTCCATCCAGCTGGTGTCCCCCGGACAACTCGTGAACGTAGTCCTGACAAGCGGCAACGGCTATGAGCAGGCATCAGCCTCGAAGGTGCTCGCCAAGTCAGTGCCCGTCCTGTGGACCTCCGGCCAGGAGGGCCAGGGCGGCCAGTGGCTGGCTGCCGGGGATTCGGACGGGCTGCTGGTGGTGGCCGCCACCCCTGCCCAGGCCAGTGCCCTGGCGGGTGCGTCAACGCAGGGAAAGCTGTTTTTCGTGCTGGTGGGATCCGGTGCCCGGTGAGCTGGCCTGCGGGAATCTTCCGGTCTGCGGGAATCTTCCGGTCTGCGGGAATCTTCCGGCCTGTGGGAATCCGCAGCGTGTTTGCCTGGTTGCTCAGCCCCAGTGCGGGGGCTTCTGCTCCTTCAGCCAAGCGTCGTGGTCGTTGCCGGATTCTGCATCGCCCCAGGTGCGGGGATCGTCCTCGGCTGCCCTCTTGGGGACCACGCCGGTCCGCTGCTGCCCGCCCGCTTTGGCGCGGCGAGCCGGTGCGGTCTTCTCACGGCCCGCGGACTGCTCATCTTTGTGCTCGGCCCCGCCTTTGCGTTCGGCCCCGCCGTTGGATGTCACAGCGGGCCCTCCTTCCGTTCTGCGGCCGGCCGTTCCAAGCCGGGCTCAGAACGGGAGCCTACTCCAGCGCCGGCGGCGTCGGAATCGTCCCTGTCGACGTCCGCCGGATCGGTGCCAGTCTGATCCATTTCCCTCTCATCAACGTTCCACTGATCAGCGACTGGCTTATCAGCGTTCGCCTGTTCCGCACCCGATGGGCGCCAGTCCGCCCGGACCGCCCCGGTTGCATCCCGATCGGGTGCTTTCCGGCCGCTCTGGTCCGCATCGTGACCGTTCAGGTCGTCGCGAGAACCGTCATCCATGTCCTGGTACGAGTCCTCCTCCCCCGCTTCGGGCTCGAAGTCGCCTACCGCAAGGGTGCTGACGTCGTCATCCAGGAAGAATGCCGGGGCGCCCACGGAGCGCACCTGAGGGACAGGCTTCTCAAGCCCGAGGTACCCGCCGATCCTGTCGGCGCACGCCGAGGGATCGGTGAAGACCTCGATGGTCCACAGCGGCATGTACCGCCAGCCGAGCCGCTCCAGCAGTTGGGGGCGCAGCCGGCTGCGTTCCCGGACTGTCATTTGCCGGTACTGCTCGGTGCCGTCCGATTCGATGGCTACCGGCCGTGGAATGTCGGCCTCGTCCTGGCCCATGGTGCTGAGCGGATCGGCCGCGGCCACCACGTCGATGACGCCGTCGTACTGGTGCCATACGCGGGCACCGCGGGCACGCAGCCGGTCGCCGAGATCAGCAACCAGCGGATCGGCGCCCAATGCCTGTTCACTTGCCGCTGCCCTGGACGCGGGCGTTCCCAGGTCTGTGTTGCCGGAGATCTCCCGGTCCAGAAGTTCGAAGAGATCGACGGCGCCGTGGGCCAGCCGGGTCCGGTCAAGGTCCTCCGGTTTGAAGCAGGTCAGGACGTGGAGCGACTGCCGTGCCCGGGTCATCGCCAGGGCGAACTTGGCCCGGCCGCCCTCGGCGGAGAGCGGACCGAAGCTGTGCAGGGCGCGGCCGTGCGGTGTCCGTCCGTATCCCGGCGAGAAGATCACGCGGTCGCGGACCAGCCCCTGGGCACGCTCCAGGTCCACAACCCGGAAGGATTCATCACCTGCTGTGAAGAATCCGGACAGCGACGGATGGTTGGGCAGCTGCAGCCGGATGGACTCGCCGATGCGTGCCGCGTGCCGGAGGCTGGCAGTCACCACCGCCAGCGATGTCCGGGGACGGAGCCGGGCGTGCTCGAACACGAGCTCCACCACCCGGTTCACCTCGGCCACCACCGATTCGACGCCCTCGTGGTCGGCGCTGGGCAGTCCGGTGCCGTCGGGAAGGTATTCCACCGTCAGCGCACGGTCCAGCCCCGTGGCCGACTGCCCCTCGGGGAGGCGGCGGAGGCCTCCACCGTAAGAGTTTTTGCTCAGCTGCAGCACCAGGTCCTCGTCCACCGCGCGGTAGACAGAGCGCAGCGTCGCCGTCGGCAGCACTGCCGAAAGTGCGGTGAACGCGCTTTCGACACTCTGGTGGGACTGTTCGCCAGCTGCGAGCCGCTCCACGGCCACGGTAAAGGTGCGGGGGCTGGCGATCCTGTCGTCGCCGAAGGCGATCACCTGCCGGGCACGCGCGATGGCGGGGAGGACCGCCTGCAGCGACGTCGCCTCGGCGTCGAGGATCACCACAGCGTCAAACTTCTGTTCGGCAGGCAGGAGGCCGGTCATGAGGTAGGGGCTGACCGACCAGACAGGCACCAGCATGGGAACCAGCCCTGGCGCCTGCGCCGTCAGCGCAGCCAGCGTGACCCGCCCGTCCTTGAGCAGGCTCCGGAGCAGGTCAGCCTGGCGGGCATGCTCCTCGATGCCCGCGCGCCAGCGCTCAGCCAGCTTCCACCGCAGCCGCCCTGCACCGCTGGCGATGTGGGCGTTGTCCGCGAGCCGGTACTCCGCCTCCAGCTGGCGGAGCGCGTCGCCGTCGGACATGGCCAGGTAGTCGTCACCGCTGATCATCGCCTCGAGCGCCGATTGCCACCAGGCCAGGTCAAGTTCGGCAGCGACGGACCCGGCCCCGACCTCGCGCTCGGAGAGGTCTGCCAGCAGCTCCCCCAGCCCGTGCTCGCGCATGTTCTCGATGAGCAGCGTGCGCTCGGGCAGGGTCTGCAGCGTCTGCGTGTCCGCGACCAGCCGTTCCAGACGCTCCATGAGCTCCGGGTACGGAATGTTTTCGAGCGAACCGCCCGCAGCCGTGTGCCGCAGGGCATCACCGAGCATCTTCATCTCGCGGGTCAGTCCGCGGTGCATGATGCTGATTTCCGCGAGGCCGGACGGCACCGCCGGATGCCGCTGTGTGGTGGCGTAGCCGGCCCACTGGGCACGCTGTTCCTGGACCAGCACCAGCGAACTGTGAAGGTCGGCAATGTGCACGCCCGGGCGGACGTACTCCTTGGCCACACGGCGCAGGCGGGAGCGCTGCATGGAGGCCATGTCGATCCCGCGCTCCCTGCGCCAGGACGAGGACGCCGTCGCGGAAATCAGGTCAGTCACGGGCCTGTCGAAAATGTCCGGGGTGAATTTGTCCAGGCTTTCGCGGACGGCCACCAGGAGCTTGAGCTGGGAGCCCCATTCGGCGAAGGTGGTGCCCAGGCGGATTTCGGCGTGGCTGGCCACGTCCTTCATCCGTTCCTGCAGCAGCGGCAGCTTCTTCGCCACCGCACGCGCCAGCTCCTGCGCTTCCTCGGTTTCCTTGCGTGTCACCAGCCGTGCACCGTGCCAGGGGCTGGTGGTCGATGCCCTGCTGAATGCACCGAGTTCGGCGGCGCGCTTCAGCCGGCCGGCCAGTTCCTCGCGGTCCCGGATGCTGTCCAGGACGCTGCGCTTGAGGCGGACGGTGGTGGCGGGGGCCGGCTGGATGGATGTCAGCTCCGCGAGCGACTGCATGGCCTGGTACGGCGAGCAGCCCCACCGCTGCCGCACGTTGTGCAGCGACGCGACGTGGTCCATAAGCGCATGCCGGTGCTCGGTGAGAGTCTTGTGCAGGCCCCCGAGCTGCGGCTCCAGGGCCTTCTCGTTGCGAACGATGGCGCGGACCAGCTGGCCCTTGAGCTGCTGCGGTGTTGCGTTTCCGGACAGCTGGAAAAGAGTGGAGTCCAAGCCCAGGTTTTCGAGCCGTCCGGCCACTTCGTTGAGGCTGGCACGCCGGTCCCCCACCACCAGGACGGTTTTGCCTTCGTCCACGAGCGCACCGATGGTGTTGATGGCCGTCTGCGTCTGGCCGGTGCCGGGCGGGCTGCTCACCACCAGCGAGTCCCCTGCCCTGACGGCGTCGATCACATATTGCTGGTCGGCGTCGGCGTCCAGCAGTAGCAGCTCCTCGGCCGGGTCCCGCTCGTCCACGCTGGGGAAACGTCCGGGCTTGAGCGCGGGCACGTCGACGATTTCACCCGACGCGGCCTTGGCCAGCGAGGCCACCAGTGCGTTCCGCCCGTTGATCCACGGATCGTCTAGGTTGCCGGAAAGGTCCGCGAAGGTCGAAACGAGCAGGTTGTGCTCCACGTCGGCGCCGTGGATCGGCTTGACCAGGGTGCTGATCCGGTCCAGCACCGGCAGGGGGTCGAACCGCGCAGTGCTGTACGCCATCCGTGTCACGGCGTTGACGTCGAACACGATTCCGTGGATGGTTTTCAGATGCCGGATCAGGGCGGGATTAATGCGCGCCTGCTCCGTGAGCTGAAGTTCGTAGTCGTCTTCACCCGGGCGGATGGTGAGCGACATGGCAGTCAGCATCACCGGCGCCGAGACGCGCTGCGGCTTGCCGCCCACGGCGGAGGTCCACACCACGGTGCCAGCCGAGAAGTACCCTGCCTCGATGCCGCGGTCATTGGCCAGTTCGAAAATCTTCGAGCGCAGGTTCCGGCAGGCCCGGGCGGCCACGACGTACTGCTGCTGGTCGCGGATCAGTGTGGAGAGCCGCGTCCGGCGCCCGGCCATGAGCTGCGCAAGGCCGGAAGGGTGCGCGTGGGTGAGGTCGATGGAGCCCTCGGGCGTTTTGGTGAAGCGCAGCATGGTGTCTGCCCCCGTAACGGGCTTAAGCCCGGACAGCCACTTCCTGAGCTCCTCCGAACCCTCGGAGTCGACCTGACCTACTGACACTACTGCCTTCTTTTCTGCGCTTGCGCGTGACGCCTTGGACCATACGGGCATAGCTTCGAGCGTAGCCGGAAACCGCCGCGGTTGAGAGACCGCAACACTGGGTCGGCCCAAGTTGCGGCGCATTTCGCACCGTAGCCTGCCGTGCATGATCCGATACCCGTTAATGCAAAATGGCCGGCCTCCCTGCGGAGGCCGGCCATATTTACAACGCTATTCCCACTCGATGGTTCCCGGCGGCTTGCTGGTGACGTCGAGCACCACGCGGTTGACGCCGTCGACCTCGTTGGTGATCCGGTTGGAGATCCGCGCCAGCAGGTCGTAGGGAAGCCGAGACCAGTCCGCCGTCATGGCGTCCTCGGAGGAGACGGGGCGCAGCACGATCGGGTGGCCGTAGGTACGGCCGTCGCCCTGGACACCCACGCTACGGACGTCCGCGAGGAGAACCACGGGCATCTGCCATACGTCGTTGTCGAGTCCGGCGGCGGTCAGTTCCGCGCGGGCGATGGCGTCTGCCTTGCGCAGCAGGTCCAGGCGTTCCTTGGTGACCTCGCCGACGATGCGGATTCCCAGGCCGGGGCCGGGGAACGGCTGACGGCCAACGATCTCCTGGGGCAGGCCGAGCTGGGCGCCCACGGCACGCACCTCGTCCTTGAACAGGGCGCGCAGCGGCTCAACGAGTTCGAACTCCAGGTCCTCCGGCAGTCCGCCCACGTTGTGGTGGCTCTTGATGTTCGCTGCGCCCTCGCCGCCGCCGGATTCGACGACGTCCGGGTACAGGGTGCCCTGGACGAGGAACTTGATCTTTTCGCCGTGCGCTGCGGCGTCGGCGATGATGGCGCGCTCGGCCTCTTCGAAGGCCCGGATGAACTCGCGGCCGATGATCTTGCGCTTGGTTTCGGGATCGCTGACTCCGGCCAGGGCCGCCTGGAAACGCTCCTGCTCGTTGGCCACGTAGAGGTTCACGCCGGTGGCGGCAACGAAGTCGCGCTCCACCTGCTCGGCCTCGCCTTCGCGAAGCAGCCCGTGGTCGACGAAGACACAGGTGAGCCGGTCGCCCACGGCGCGCTGGACGAGGGCTGCGGCAACAGCGGAATCCACACCGCCGGAGAGGCCGCAGATGACCCGGGCATCGCCGATCTGCTTGCGGATCCGATCCACCTGCTCCTCAAGGATGTTGCCCGTGGTCCAGTTCGGTTCCAGCTTGGCGCCCTTGAACAGGAAGTTCTCCAGGACCTGCTGGCCGTAGGCCGAGTGCTTCACCTCGGGGTGCCACTGCACGCCGTACAGGCACTTCTCCTCGTTGGCGAAGGCGGCAACTTCTGCGCCCGCTGTGGTGGCCAGCACCTCAAAGCCCTCGGGAGCCTCGTGCACGGAGTCGCCGTGGCTCATCCAGGTGTTCTGGTCCTGGGGCATTCCTTCGAGGACGGAACGTCCTTCGCCGAGGATCGTGGTCTGGGTGGAGCCGTACTCCCGCAGGCCGGTCTTGTCCACCTTGCCGCCGAGGGCGTTGGCCATGGCCTGGAAGCCGTAGCAGATGCCGAAGACCGGAACACCGGCCTCGAAAAGGTCGGCGCCGACGCTAGGGGCACCGTCGGCGTAGACGCTGGCGGGTCCGCCGGAGAGGATAATGGCGGCGGGGTTCTTGGCCAGGAGCTGCTCAGTGCTGTAGGTATGCGGAACCACTTCCGAATACACATTCGCTTCCCGGACGCGGCGGGCAATCAGCTGCGCGTACTGGGCACCGTAGTCAACAACCAGCACCGGCTTCTGGGAAGTCTGGGATGCAGTGGGAGTAGTCACCGTACTAGCCTACTTTGCGCGATTGCCCCGACGCATCTTGAGCGGGCCCGCTGTGACGCACGGAACGCGGATCAGTACCGGCTGGCGGCTTGCGGGTTGGCGGCGAGTTCGGCCTCCACCTCGGCGTGGAACTTCTTCTCCACGATGAAGGACAGGAACGGGACCACGCCGCCGAGTGCCAGCAGGATCATTTTGGCGAACGGCCAGCGCATTAGCGTCCAAAGCCGGAAGTTGGACATCAGGTACACCACGTACATCCAGCCGTGGACGATGAGCACGGTCACGGACGCGTTGAACCCGCCGAGGACGCCCTTCGGTTCCGCCTGCGCGAAGCCGAAGCCGAACGGCTGGCCGGTCAGGGCGTCCGTTCCGCCGGCGAAGAGGTACTGGCCGAAGCCGTAGCGGGCCACCAGCTCCGCGCACAGCAGCAGCAGCATGGCACCCGTGAGGTAGGCCATGACCTTGTAGAACTTCAGGGCGGAGCGGATCTGTGCCTCGGTGCCGCCGAAGCGTCGCTTCTTCGCCGCCCCGGTCGGGTTCGAGGGCTGGATGGCCGGCTTTGGTTCGATCATGGCTGTACCTTTTGTTGGATCTCGTTGGGTTGGGTAGGTTCTGGTCCGTCGTGTCCGTGGCCACCGGCGTCGTGGTCCTCGGCGTCCTCGAGGCTTCTGCGGTAGTCGTCCTTGACCAGCCGCCACCAGATGAACAGGGCAAAACCGGCAAAAACGATCCACTCCACGGAGTAGAACAGGTTCAGCCAGTTGACCTTCGCGGCCGGCGGCTGGGCAGCGATGCTGAGCGGCTCCAGGCCGCTGCCGGCGGCAGCACCGACGTCGGCCGTTCCTGACTTTTCCGCCGTGGCGGAAACGAACGCGGGGTAGCTGCTGACGTTCCAGGCGTTGATGAGTTCAGCCACCGAGACTGCCGACGCCCGGCCGGGCTCAGGGGCTGCATTGGGCACCGGGGCCTCGGACGGCAGGAGCCGTCCGGTCAGCCGGATAACGCCCGACGGCGGGGCGCTGGCGTCAGCGGGATCGGCGATCCAGCCGCGGGCCACCGGTATGTAGGTCTTCGGTGAGGCTGCCGCACCTTTGAGCACCGGCGCGTCCGTCACCGCGAAGGCCGTGACCACCCAGTATCCGGTCTTGCCGTCCTTCAGCCGGCCCGAAACCAGGACCTGTTTGGCCGGATCGTACGTGCCGGACGCCTGGACCATCTGGTCCGCCACTGAACCACGGAAGAAGTCACCGGGCTGCAGGGTTTTCGTTAGGTCCTGGACCTGCTCCGTGGCGGGGTTGACCGGCACCTCGGGCTGCGTGGAACGGCCGAACTGCCACTGGCTCAGGAGCACAAAGACACCCGAAACGGCGATCGCAAAGACCAAGCCTGCGATCCACCGGGGCTGGAGGGCTGTTTTCCACACCCCTTAACGTTACTTCGTCCGTGTGTAGAACAACGAAACGCCTGATGGCGCCACACGAAAGGGCCTGCCCCTAGAGTGGGGCAGCAGGGTCCCTACGTGGCGACGAAGTCGACACGAAAGGGCCTGCCCCTAGAGTGGGGCAGCAGGGTCCCTACGTGGCGACGAAGTCGACACGAAAGGGCCTGCCCCAATCTCTAGTGGTCGAAGAAGACCAGGCTCGAGTTGATGAGCTCTGCGATGACCTCGGCGTCGTAGGCCCGGCGCAGCGACTCCCGGAACGATTCCTTGGATAGTGACCGCGCCAGGGTGGCGAGCACTTCGAGGTGGTCGGAGAACGAGCTCGCCGGCGTGGCGATGAGCAGGACCACAGTGGCCGGACCGTCAGCGGCGCCAAAGTCCAGGGCCTTGCCGTACTTGGTGATCCCGACGGCGATCGAGGTCTCGGAGACGAACTCGCTGCGGGCATGCGGCAGGCCGACTCCCCCGGGCAGTCCGGTGGCCAGCTGGTGCTCGCGGGCGTTGACGTGCCCCAGGAAGCCCTCGAGGTCTGAGACGCGGCCGGCGTCGTAAAGCTTCCGGGCCAGCTGGCTGGCCGCGTCCACTTTGTCCTCGGCGTCCATTTCGAGGATCACCATGTCCGGTGTGGTGAGCTCGGCATCATAACGGTCCAGTGGTTCCGCCAAGTGGTGTCCCTTCAGTGAGGCCGGGGCCTGTCCGGCGGCGGTTTGCGATCTCAGCGCAGCGGGACGATGTCCTCCGCGCCCAGCCGGGCAGCGTCGGCCGATTCGTCATCGGGCTGCTGCTGACTGAGCCGTTCGGCTTCCACCCGCGCAAGGTAATGCTTGATTTCGCTTTCCCGCTGCGCATCGCTCCAGCCAAGAATTTCTCCCATAAGCTTAGCGACTACCGGGACGGCAGACACACCGCGGTCCCACGCCTCGATGGAAATCCGGGTGCGCCGGGTCAGGACGTCGTGCACATGCCGGGCGCCCTCGTGGGTGGCGGCGTAGACAGCCTCTGCCTGCAGGTAGTCGTCCGCGCCGGGCAGCGGTTCCGCCAGTTCGGGCCGGTCCTGGATGAGCGCAAGCACCTCCGATGACATGGATCCGTAGCGGTTCAGCAGGTGCTCCACGCGCGCCACGTGAACCCCGGATTCCTCGGCAGTCCGGTTGCGGCGGTTCCAGGCGGCCTTGAACCCGTTGGCCCCCAGCAGCGGGATGGTCTCGGTGCAGCTCGGGGGCACGCGCTCGTCCATGCTGCGGACGGCTTCGTCCACGGCGTCCTTGGCCATGACGCGGTACGTGGTCCATTTGCCGCCGGCCACCACCACCAGGCCGGGCACGGGGTGGGCCACGATGTGCTCGCGGGAGAGTTTGGCCGTGGAGTCGCTTTCCCCGGCCAGCAGCGGCCGGAGCCCGGCGTAGACACCCTCCACGTCTTCCCGGGTGAGGGGCCGTTTCAGGACCTTGTTGACGTGTTCCAGGAGGTAGTCGATGTCCTTGCTGGACGCCGCGGGGTGGGCCTTGTCCAGATGCCAGTCAGTGTCTGTGGTGCCGATGATCCAGTGCCGCCCCCAAGGGATGACGAACAGCACGGACTTCTCGGTCCGCAGGATCAGGCCGACCGTTGACTGGAAGCGGTCCCTCGGAACCACCAGGTGGATGCCCTTGGAGGCGCGTACCTTCAGCTGGCCGCGCTCGGTGACCATGGCCTGGGTTTCGTCGGTCCAGACCCCTGTGGCGTTGATGACCTGCTTGGCGCGGATGTTGAAGCTGGAATTGTCCTCGCGGTTGACCACCTTGGCGCCCACCACACGCTCGCCTTCGCGCAGGAAGTCGACGACGGCGGTCTGGTTGACCGCGTGGGCCCCGTAGTAGGCGGCGGTGCGCACCAGGTTGGCCACGTACTTCGCGTCGTCCACCTGGCCGTCGTAGTAGCGGATCGATCCGATGAAGGCGTCGTCCTTCAGGCTCGGGGCGGCGCGCAGGGTGCCCCGGCGCGAGAGGTGCTTGTGGAACGGAACGCCGCGCTTGTGCCCGCCGGAAATCGACATGACGTCGTACAGCGCGATGCCGGCGCCGATGTAGGGCCGCTCGACGACGTGTTTGGTCAGCGGGTACAGGAACGGCACCGGCCTGGCCAGGTGCGGCGCCAGCTCGGAAAGCAGCAGCCCCCGTTCCTGGAGCGCCTCCTTCACGAGTGCGAAGTCGAGCATTTCGAGGTAACGGAGGCCGCCGTGGATAAGCTTGGAGGACCGTGACGATGTCCCCGCGGCCCAGTCGCTGGCTTCCACAATGCCCACGTTCAGGCCGCGGGTCACGGCGTCAAGGGCCACCCCGGTGCCGACGATGCCGCCGCCGACGATGAGGATGTCCAGTTCCTTGCCCGGGTCCGCCGAAGCCTTCAGCGCGGCAAGCGCAGCCTCCCGCGCCTCCGGGCCTAAAGCTCCCCTGGTCGCCGCCGGACGTTCACCGAAACCGGACATGACAGGCCTCCATCCTCATCGAACGTTGTAGTTCACCAGAGTACTTCGTACCTCTGCCGATGGGCAGGGTGCGGACTGTGTTGCCGGGCGCGCAGGTCAGTTTCCGGCGTAGGGCGAAACCACGACGTCGACCCGCTGGAACTCCTTGAGGTCCGAATAGCCGGTGGTGGCCATGGACCGGCGGAGGGCGCCGATCAGGTTGGAGGTTCCGTTGGTGTGGTGGCCCGGCCCGAAGAGCACCTCTTCGAGCGGACCGACAGTTCCGATGTTGACCCTGTCGCCGCGGGGCAGCTCCAGGTGGTGCGCCTCCTGCCCCCAGTGCCAGCCCTTTCCGGGGGCTTCCTCTGCCCGGGCAAGGGCGGTGCCGAGCATGACGGCGTCGGCGCCCATGGCGATGGCCTTGACGATGTCGCCCGAGGTGCCCATGCCGCCGTCGGCAATGACGTGGACGTAGCGTCCGCCGGACTCATCCATGTAGTCGCGGCGGGCGGCGGTGACGTCGGAGATTGCAGAGGCCATCGGCGAGTGGATGCCGAGGGCGCGGCGCGTGGTGGTGGTGGCACCGCCGCCGAACCCGACCAGGACGCCGGCAGCGCCGGTCCGCATCAGGTGCAGGGCGGGTGTGTAGCCCGCGGCACCGCCCACGATGACGGGGACGTCGAGTTCGTAGATGAACTGCTTGAGGTTCAGCGGCTCGTGGTCCTTCGAGACGTGCTCGGCGGAAACCGTGGTCCCGCGGATCACAAAGATGTCGACGCCGGCGGCCACCACGGTCTTGTAGTGCTCCTGGGTGCGCTGCGGGGTAAGAGACCCGGCCACGGTGATGCCTGCGGCGCGGATTTCGGCCAGGCGCGAAGTGATCAGTTCGGGCTGGATGGGTGCCTTGTAAAGCTCCTGCATCCTGCGCGTGACATCCGGGCTGTTGGTTTCGTCCGCAAGCGCCCCGATCTCGTCCAGCACGGGCTGCGGGTCCTCGTACCGGGTCCAGAGGCCCTCGAGGTCCAGGACGCCCAGGCCGCCGAGCTTGCCGAGTGCGATGGCCGTCGCCGGGGACATGGCGGAGTCCATGGGTGCAGCGATGACCGGCATGTCGAACTTGTAGGCATCGATCTGCCACGAGACGGAGACATCCTTGGGGTCACGCGTGCGACGGTTGGGGACGATCGCAATGTCGTCCAGGGAGTAGGCACGACGCCCACGCTTGCCACGGCCAATCTCAATCTCGTAAGTCACTGCTCTAGGTTATCCCAGCCGAACGCCTGTCTGAGGACCGGGACACCGAGGCGGAAGTCAGATCCCGCCGGCCTCCGGGCCCACGCCAGCAGGGTTCCCTGGGCGAGCTTGCGAGGCTAGGGGGCTGGTGGGGACGCTGAGCTGGGACTCGAACATCCGGAAATAGCGGCCGCGGAGAGCCACCAGTTCCCGGTGCGTGCCCTGCTCCACGATCCGGCCGTCCTCCAGCATGTACACAATGTCCGCCTTCTCGATCGTGGCGAGCCGGTGGCTGATGGCGATGATAGTGCTGCTGCGCTCGGCGAACAGCCGAGTGAAGATGCGGTGCTCTGCCAGCGCGTCGATGGCGGAAGTGGGCTCGTCCATGACCATGAAGGAGGCGTTCCGGTAGAAGTTCCGCGCCATGGCCAGCCGCTGCCACTGCCCGCCGCTCAGTCCGCTTCCCTTGCGGCCGCGCGGATCCTCCATCCAGTTGCTGACGTGGTTGTCCAGGCCGTTGGGCAGCTTGTTGATGAAATCCAGTGCCTCCGCATCGGCGGCCGCGCGGCTGACCCGCTCGTCGTTCCGGGGCGAGTCGACATCGCCGAACAGGATGTTTTCGGCTGCGGTGGCGAACTCGTACTTAAGGAACTCCTGGCTGAGCACCGCCAGGTGGCGGTGCCAGGAGGTGACGTCGACGGCGGCGAGGTCCACGCCGTCGAGCATCACCTGGCCGGAATCCGGGCGGTAAAGCCCGGCCAGGATGCGGATCAGCGTGGACTTGCCGGCGCCGTTCTCCCCCACGATGGCGATGTGCTGGCCCTCGCGGATGGTCATGCTGATGCCGCGGATCACTTCGATGTCGCTGCCGGTGTAGGTGAAGCGGATGTCGCGCAGCTCAACCGTTTTTGGCGCATCCAGCAGCGGCGGCGCATGGCTGGAATGCACTGGCAGCGCCATGAACAGCTCATAGTCCTTGAGGTTGGCGAGGTCCTCGTCGATGGAGCTGAGCGAGGACACCAGGTTGTTCGCGGTGGACAGGGCCCGGCTGACGATCTGCTGGACGTAGAGGAACTGCCCCACCGGCTGGGCCCGGGCGATGATCTGGCCCACCACCCAGATGAGCGAGACAACCTCCGCGGCGTACTGCAGGGCGTCGGCCGCCAGCTGCTTGGGGATGTACCGCTTTTGGAAGTCCAGCCGGCGCTTCTCGTCGGCGTCCCTGAGCCGGGAGCGAAGTCCCATGAGGTAGCCGACGATCCCGTACAGGCGCATCTCGGCGATGTGCTGCGGGCGGAGCAGGTTGGTTTCGATCATCCGCCGCTGCCGCCGCGAATCCACCTGGGTGTTCCAGTGCGCGATCTGCTCGCGGGACAGCTTGAACTGCAGGTAGACGCTGGGCACGATCGCGACCAGCACGATCACCGCGATCCACCAGCTCACCAGCAGCAGCGCGCCGATGGCCAGGATCACAGACACCAGCTGTGTGAAGATGGCCGCGATCCGGTCCAGGACCCGGGCATAGGAATCGGAGAACCGCTTGGCGCGGTCGTAGAGGTCCACCGTTTCCTTATCGTCGTACCGCCAGAAATCCAGCGCCAGGAACCGCTCGTACATTAGGTCGCCCACGATGGCCCCCACCCGGAAGCTCATGAGCTGCTGGATGTAGCGGTCCACGCTGCTGAAGGCTCCCCAGAACAGACCCAGGGCGGCGGTGATGATGACGTAGAGGATGGCCTGCTGCCCGGCGGCAGCGTCCCCGTTGTAGGCGGCGGCCAGCGCAGTGGTGGTCAGGCCGGCGAAGTACGTGGTCACCAGGGGCAGGACCGCCGAGATCAGCGATCCGGCCACCTTCATGAGCACGGCACCGGGCGACGCGCGGAAACTGACGCGGAGGACCTGGGCCACGGCCTGCGCATAGGGCTTCAGTGCCAGCCGCCGCTGGGGTTCCCTTTTCGGGTTCAGTTCGGCGGGATGGCGTGGTTGGGACATGGCTCCAGCCTAGCCCCGGGCACGGGCACTAAGAGGCCGGGGACTGTTCCCCACGGCCTCTTTGAGAGTCCGGCTTTAACGTGAACCGTAGTTCGGCGCCTCGACGGTCATCTGGATGTCGTGCGGGTGCGATTCCTTCAGGCCTGCCGGGGTGATCCGGACGAACTTTCCGCGGGCCTTGAGCTCGGGAATGGTCGGGGAACCCACGTAGAACATGGTTTGGCGGAGGCCGCCCACCAGCTGGTATGCCACCGAGGCCAGCGGGCCGCGGTAGGCCACACGGCCTTCGATGCCCTCGGGGATGAGCTTGTCATCGCCGGAGACGTCCGCCTGGAAGTAGCGGTCCTTGGAGTAGGACGTGTTCTTGCCGCGCGACTGCATGGCCCCGAGGGAGCCCATGCCGCGGTAGCTCTTGAACTGCTTGCCGTTGACGAAGATGAGCTCACCCGGAGACTCGTCACAGCCGGCCAGCAGGGAGCCGAGCATCACGGTGTCGGCACCGGCCACCAGCGCCTTGCCGATGTCGCCGGAGTACTGGAGTCCGCCGTCGGCGATCAGCGGAACACCGGCCGGAATGGCAGCCTTCGCCGATTCGTAGATGGCGGTAATCTGCGGAACGCCCACACCTGCCACGACGCGCGTGGTGCAGATGGAGCCCGGGCCGACACCCACCTTGATGCCGTCGGCACCGGCGTCGATCAGCGCCTGGGCGCCTTCGCGGGTGGCAGCCTGGCCGCCGATGATGTCCACGTGCGCAGCAACCGGATCTGACTTGAGGCGGCGGATCATGTCCAGCACGCCCTGCGAGTGGCCGTTCGCGGTGTCCACGAAGAGCGCGTCCACGCCGGCGTCCACCAGCTTCATGGCCCGCTCCCAGCCGTCACCGAAGAAGCCGATGGCGGCACCGACACGCAGCCGGCCCTCGTCGTCCTTGGTGGCCAGCGGGTACTGCTCGGCCTTGGTGAAGTCCTTGGTGGTAATGAGGCCCTTCAGGCGCCCCTGCTCGTCCACCAGCGGGAGCTTCTCGATCTTGTTCGTGGCCAGCTTGTGCGAGGCCTCTTCGCGGCTGATGCCGACGTGGCCGGTGACGAGCGGCATCTTGCTCATGACGTCGCTGACCAGGCGGATCGGGAAGTCGGATTCCGGCACGAAGCGCGTGTCGCGGTTGGTGACGATGCCGAGGAGGCGGTTGCCGTCGTCGACCACGGGAAGGCCGGAGACGCGGTAGCGGGCGCACAGCTCGTCAAGTTCCTGCAGCGTGGCCTCGGGGCCGATGGTGAGCGGGTTGGTGATCATGCCCGACTCGCTGCGCTTGACACGGTCCACCTGGTCGGCCTGGTCGTCGATCGCGAGGTTGCGGTGGACGACGCCGAGGCCGCCCTGGCGGGCCATGGCGATGGCCATCCGGGATTCGGTGACGGTGTCCATGGCCGCGGAAAGCAGCGGCGTCTGGACGGTGATGCGCTTGGAGATCCGGGACGATGTGTCGGCGTCGGAGGGGATCACGTCGGTGTGGCCGGGAAGCAGCAGGACGTCGTCGTACGTCAGGCCGATGAAGCCGAAGGGGTCGTGCTCGGGCTGGGTCATGAGTGCGCCTCTTACCTTTGGTTTACAGGTTCACGGGTAGGGGTTGCAGCCGATGACCAGCCCGTCATTACGGGACTGGCCTGTGCAGAAGTATTGAATAAATTCTAGAACCTCCGCGGCGATCCCCATATTCCGCGCCGGCATTGTGAGCAATGGCACGCGGGTCCGGAGGCCGCCGCGGTCACACAGCCCGGCTACTTCCACCCCGTGGTGGCCAGCAGCCGCTTCTCGAACATCGGGATCATGGACTGGACGTAGGTCTTGGTGAGGTGGTTGTCGTCCTTGTAGACGTAGACGTTGCCCACCACGGCCGGGCAGATGCCGCCGGCGCAGATAAAGTCGCTCATGTCCATCAGGTGCAACCCGTCCACCTTGCCCCGGTATGCGTCCAGCGGCGACTTGGCGGCCAGTGATTCACCCAGCGGCGGGTTGCACTCCGGAGCGTCGGTACCGTACTTCTGGACGCATTCGGGCATGTTGATGGCGAAGCGGGGGTTGTCCCGGACCCCCACCACGTCCATCCCGGCGTCGGTGAACGGCTTGATGCCCTCCAGGTAGCCGGGCACGTCGGTTTCGAACGGGGCTTCCTTGTGCGTGAGGGATGCCACGGTGAACACCGCGTCCGGCTTGTGCTCCATGACATATGCGGCACTGGCCTTGTTGAAGGCGTTGCAGTCGGCGTCGCGTTCCGGGGATTCGGCGCCGAACCGGCAGTTCCCCTTCAGGAGGGTGACCACCTCCCAGCCGTGGTCCCTGGCGATGGGGCCGAGCGCGGCCATGTACTGCTGCGCGTGGGAGTCGCCGAGCACCACGATCCGCTTGGTCACCTTGTCCGGCTTGCTGTTCTGTAGGCAGCCATTAAGCAGCGGATCGCTGGGGACGTTTTCGTCCGTGCACAGCCCGTCGATGTCCGCCCACTCGTTTTTCATGGCGGCCGGTGCCGGGATCACGGTGGCCTCCGGCGTCGGCTTGCCGGCGTTCTCCGGTGCCAGCGCGGCGGCGCCCGGAGTCAGCTCCCGCGGCTGCGCCGCCGCTGCAGCCTCCTCGGCGTTCAGCTTGGACTGCCACACCGCGACCGGCCCTGCCAGCAGGGCGCCGCAGGCAACAATAACGACGGCGGTGCGCCAGGCCCGCAGCTGCGGCCAGTGCCATTCGCGCAGCGGTTTTTCCACGAAGCGGGTGGTGAGCACGGCCAGGACCACGGAACCGGCCACAATGACGAGGCCCTGGACCAGGTTGGGCGCCGCGATGCCGGTGGCCGCCAGCGCCAGCACCAGGACCGGCCAGTGCCACAGGTACAGGGCATAGGAGTTGTCCCCCAGGGCCACCAGCGGCTTTGAGCACAGGATCCGGTCCACGCCGAACCGGCTGCCGCTTTGCCCGGCGACGATAATGGCCGCCGCGGCCAGAGTGGGCCACAGCGCAATGAAGCCCGGGAAGGACCGGTCCACGGTGAGGAGCAGGCCGCAGGAGACCATGGCGGCAAGCCCGGCCCAGCCCAGCACCACGCGCAGCGCCTTCCCCGGTTTCAGGTAGGGCAGCGCCAGGGCCAGCAGCGATCCCAGCGCGAACTCCCACAGCCGGGTCCGGGTATCGAAGTAGGCGTAGGCCTGGTTGCTGGCCGTCTGGTCGATGGAGAACACCAGGGAAGCGATGAAGATGCCGGCGAAGGCAGCCATCAGGACGGTGCGGTAGCTGACGTCCCGGCGGCGCCGCAGCAGCCGCCACACCAGGGCGGAACCGGCGAAGATGAGGGGCCAGAGAATGAAGACCTGGCCCTGGATGGACAGCGACCAGAAGTGCTGGAGCGGGCTGGCGCCGGAGTGGTCCTGCGCGTAGTAGTCCACCGCGCTGTTGGCCAGCAGCCAGTTCTGCCCGTAGAGGAGGGATGCCCACGCCTCGTTGAGGACGTCGGGCCAGCGGCTCTGCGGCAGGACCAGCCAGGTTCCGGCCAGCACACCGAGAATCACGACGACGGCGGCCGGGATCAGCCGCTTGAAGAGGTGCAGCCAGTGGCTCACGAGGCGCAGCGGCGTGCCCTTCTCCACCTTGCGGACGAAGGACATGGTCAGCAGGAAGGCGGAGATGAGGAGGAAGATGTCCACGCCGCCGGAAACCCGGCCAAGCCACACATGGTACGTGACGACCATGAGCACCGCCAGGGCGCGAAGGCCCTGGACCTCGGGCCGGTAGCCCGGCTTGGCCTTCAGGCGGGCAGCCCGCGGTTCATGGTTTTGTCCCCCCGACGGCTCCTCCCGCGGCATGCTTCTCATCGGGTCGGTCGATCTCGCTTCTGGCACAGATAACCCCTCAAACGGCAGCACAAAGCACCCATGTTACCGATTCGTGACATTCGAGACGAATCAAGCGCGCCGGGTGTGACCGGCGTCTCAGCTGGGAAAATGCTCCTGAAAGCGCAAAAGGAGGCCCGGCCAGCAAGAGCTGGACCGGACCTCCTTGGAAAACCGCGAGAGCGGGCGGAAGCCTAGTGGCTGTGGCCTGCGTGCTCGTTTTCCTCGGCGGGCTTCTCGGCCACGAGGGTCTCGGTGGTGAGCACCAGCGCAGCGATGGAGGCTGCGTTGCGCAGGGCCGCGCGCGTGACCTTGACGGGGTCGATGACGCCGGCCGCGATCAGGTCCTCGTACTCGCCGGACTTGGCGTTGAAGCCGTGGTTGTTGTCCTGCTCGGCAACCCGGGCGGCCACAACGTAGCCGTCGTGGCCGGCGTTCTGGGCGATCCAGCGCAGCGGCTGGACCAGTGCACGGCGGACGATGCCGACGGCAGCAGCCGCGTCACCTTCGAGTGCCGTGACAGCGGGGTCCTCGTCGAGTGCCTTCAGCGCGTGGATCAGGGCGGAACCGCCACCGGCCACGATGCCTTCTTCGAGGGCGGCGCGGGTGGAGGACACTGCATCTTCGATGCGGTGCTTCTTTTCCTTCAGCTCAACCTCGGTGGCTGCGCCGACCTTGATCACGCCGATGCCGCCGGCCAGTTTGGCCAGGCGTTCCTGCAGCTTTTCCCGGTCCCAGTCGGAGTCGGTGCGGGTCAGCTCGGCGCGCAGCTGGGCGACCCGTGCAGCGACGTCCTCGGCAGAACCAGCGCCGTCAACGATGGTGGTGTTGTCCTTGGTGACCGTGATGCGGCGGGCGGTACCCAGCACCTCGAGGCCCACGGAGTCCAGGCTCAGGCCCAGCTCGGGGGACACAACCTGGGCGCCGGTCAGCGTGGCGATGTCCTGGAGCATGGCCTTGCGGCGGTCACCGAAGCCCGGAGCCTTGACAGCAACCACGTTCAGGGTGCCGCGGATGCGGTTGACGATCAGCGTGGACAGGGCCTCGCCGTCGACGTCCTCGGCGATGATGAACAGCGGCTTGGAGCTCTGCAGCGCCTTCTCCAGCAGCGGCAGGAATTCCTGCACGGAGGAGATCTTGCCCTGGTTGATCAGGATGAGGGCGTCCTCGAGGACGGCTTCCTGGCGCTCGGTGTCGGTGATGAAGTACGGGGACAGGTAGCCCTTGTCGAACTGCATGCCCTCGGTGAGGGCCAGTTCGGTCTGCGTGGTGGAGGATTCCTCGATGGTGATCACACCATCCTTGCCCACCTTGCCGAATGCCTCGGCAAGCAGCTCGCCCACCTCGTCGCTCTGGGCGGAGATGGCGGCAACGTTGGCCACCTGGGTGCCCTCGACGGGACGGGCGTTCTCCAGCAGGCGTGCTGCGATGGCCTCGACGGAGACCTCGATGCCGCGCTTGATCTGGCCCGGAGCGGCGCCGGCGGCAACGTTGCGCAGGCCTTCCTTGACCAGTGCCTGGGCGAGCACGGTAGCTGTGGTGGTGCCGTCACCGGCGACGTCGTTCGTCTTGGTGGCGACTTCCTTGGCCAGCTGGGCGCCAAGGTTCTCGTACGGGTCGTCAAGCTCGATTTCCCGGGCGATGGTCACGCCGTCGTTGGTGATGGTGGGGGCGCCCCACTTCTTGTCCAGCACGACGTTGCGGCCGCGGGGACCAAGCGTCACCTTAACCGTGTTGGCGAGCTTGTCGATGCCGGATTCAAGCGACCGGCGGGCAGCGTCGTTAAACGCAAGCTGCTTTGCCATGGTTTTGTCCTTTCAAGACAGAACCCCGTGCAGCCGACCGGTCAGACAGAATCAGACGCGGACGGCGGCACGGGGATCCTAAGAGTTACTTAACGACGATCGCCAGAACGTCGCGGGCGGAGAGCACGAGGTACTCCGTGCCGCCGGTCTTGACTTCGGTTCCGCCGTACTTGGAGTAGATGACAACGTCGCCAACGGCTACGTCGACCGGTACGCGGTTGCCGTCTTCGAAGCGGCCGGGGCCTACTGCAACAACTTCGCCTTCCTGCGGCTTCTCCTGCGCGGAGTCCGGGATAACCAGGCCGGAAGCCGTGGTCTGCTCGGCTTCGAGCGGGCGGACAACAATACGATCCTCAAGAGGCTTAATAGAGACCGACACTCGGACCTCTCCTTTTCGTCAAAATTCATGGACAGTAAAACTGTTGCGCCGTGGCGGCAGACCGTCGTCGCGGTGCCGGCAGCAGCCAGGCTGGCAGCTCTTCGTGTGTTAGCACCCTCCTAGGGAGAGTGCTAATGATGACTCTATGTAAGGGGTTAGCACTCGGTCAAGGCGAGTGCCAGAAATTCATCCGCCGTAACCCGCGCGGGGCCGTTCGATCAGCGGCCGGCGAGGTCGTCGAAGCCCAGGTCCTCGCCGCCGTCAGCGTCTTCGTCCCCCGCCTTCCGCTGTTCGCGGACAAGCACGACGGCGGCCGCCGCCGCGATCACGACCGACACGCTGAGCACCACGAGGCCGCCTACGTGTGCCCCCAGGTACAGGTCCCGGATCTGCCGGGCTTCCTCGGTGGCGTCGCTGATGTTCTTGCCGCCGACCGAGTAGACGGTGGCATTGAAGGAGTCCAGCAGGAAGATGATCACCAGCAGGACAAGACAGACGACGGCGACCACGGCTCCGGCGATCAGCGCCGGGCGTGCATACCGGACCAGCCGGCTATGCTCCGCCGGACCGGGGGTGGTGCTTTCGGGCTGGTCGGGGGTGGGCGTTTCGCTGGATTCCATTCAGACCACCCTATCGGGAAGAGCTTGGAGCGGCGGCTCCACTAGGCTTGATCCCATGTCTGAAGCACCGCAGGACCAGATCGCCCCGCTCCTCACAGAAGAAGGATGGGAGCTGCTGGCCTCGCTCGGACCCTACCGAGAGGACCGCTCCTTCGCCCTCAACTCGAGCCTCCGCAAGGCCGGCCACTCCCCCGAACTCGTGTCCGCCGTACTGACGCAGTCACGGCTCCGGACCAGGGCCGAGGCCAAGTTCGGCGAGTTTGCCCGGCAGATGCTGTTCACCCAGGCTGGCCTGGAGCAGGCCACCCGGCTCAACGTCGCAGCCCGGCACGCCCAGCGCTTTGCCCAGGCGGGCATCCGCCACGTGGCCGATCTGGGCTGCGGCCTCGGCGCCGACGCCATGGCGTTGGCGTCCCTTGACATCGCCGTGACCGCTGTGGAGGTCGACGAGACCACCGCCGCCTGCGCCACGATCAACCTCATTCCCTTTCCGCACGCCACGGTGGTCCATTCGGACGCGACCTCAGTGGCGCTGGAGGACGGGGCAGGCGTCTGGCTGGACCCCGCCCGGCGCACCACCACCACGTCCGGCACCCAGCGGATCTGGGACCCCGAGGCTTTCTCTCCGCCGCTGTCCTTCGTGGAGTCGCTCGCGGCCGCGGGGCGGGCCGTCGGCGTCAAGATGGGGCCCGGCATTCCGCACGAATCGGTGCCTGGCGGCTGCGAGGCGCAGTGGGTCTCGGTGGGCGGCGACGTCACGGAAGTCACGCTGTGGTTCAACGCCGTGGCCCGTCCCGGAATCCGGCGGGCCGCCCTGGTCATCGGCGCAGAGGGCGCCGCCGAACTTACCAGCGGGGAGGATTTCGACGCCGGACCCGTGGCCCCCGTGGGTCCGGTGGAGGGTTTCCTGTACGAGCCGGACGGCGCTGTCATCCGTGCCGGGCTCGTGGCCGACCTGGCCCTGGACCTGGGCGGGCACCTCGTGGACGAGCACATCGCCTACATCTGCGCCCCGGAGCTTGTGGACACTCCGTATGCCCGGGCGTACCGGGTCCTGGAGGTCATGCCGTACAACGTCAGGGCGCTCAAGGCCTGGGTCAAGGAGAACGGCGTCGGCGTGCTGGACATCAAGAAGCGCGGCACGTCCGTCACCCCGGAGGAGTTGCGCAAGCAGCTCCTCCCTGCGGGTAAAGCCGGCGGCAAAGCCGCGGGCAAAAAGACAGCCACCCTGGTCCTCACCCGGATCGGGGAGGAGAGAGTGGCTGTCTCGGTGGAGCCCGTTTAGTTCCTCGGTGGAGCCCGGTCAGTTACTGGGCGCGCACGAACGCCTCGGCGTCCCGGACCTGCTCCTCGGTGGGGCGGATTCCCGTGTACAGCACAAACTGCTCCAGCGCCTGGATGGTGGCAACCTCGGCCCCGGTGATGACCTGCTTGCCGGCCGCCCGGGCCGCCTTGATGAGGGGCGTTTCCGCCGGCAGGGCCACGACATCGAAGACCACCTTGGCTGCCACTATTGTTTCGGCGGGGAAGGACAGCGCGTCTGCCTCCGGTCCGCCGGCCATTCCCACAGGCGTGACGTTGATGACCATGTCCGCGGTGGCCTCCTGGCCGGCGCCCAGGTCCGCCCGCCAGGCAAAGTCGTAGAGATCGGCGAGCGCCCGGCCGGTTGCTTCATTGCGGGCGATGATGGTCACGTCCTTGAACCCCGCGTCGCGCAAGGCTGCGGCCGTGGCCTTGGCCATGCCGCCGGCGCCCTTGAGCAGCACCGATGACTCCGCTGGCACGGCGTTGCGCTGCAGCAGCTGCTCGATTGCCGTGTAGTCCGTGTTGTACGCCGTCAGCCGCCCGCCGTCATTGACGATGGTGTTGACGGAATCGATGGCCTTGGCGGACGGGTCCATGGCGTCCACCAGGGCGATCACGTCCTCCTTGTAGGGCATGGAGACGGCGCAGCCCCGGATCCCCAGGCCGCGGACGCCGGCGATCGCCTGGGCCAGGTCGGTGGGTGCGAAGGCCTTGTAGATCCAGTTCAGGCCCAGCTGGTCGTACAGGTGGTTGTGGAAGCGGGTCCCGTTGTTGCTCGGCCGGGCCGAGAGGGAGATGCACAGGGTCATGTCTTTGTTCAGTATCGGCACTCCTCCATTAAACGGCGGCGCTGCCTTTATTACCTGCAGCCTGTTATTACCTGCAGCCCGTTGTTACCTGCAGCCCGTGCCGGGGCGGTAGGGTCCGACGGCGGCCGGCAGCTTTCCGGGGGCGGTGGCCTTGCCTGCCAGGACAGCCAGCAGCGACTTGTACGCTCCCGGCGTTCGGCCGTAGAGGGCGATCTTCGTGGGCGCGGCGGACTGCGCCAAGGGCCACGGCGCGTCCAGGGCCACTACAATATCGCCCTTCGCAGGGCCGCCGCCGTAGCCGATCAGGGTGACCAGCGGGCCCGTCCCCAGGGCGATCCCCGCGTCCCTGGCAGCGGCGGCGAACCGGGCCCGGTCCACTGGCGTGCCCCCTGCCACCCGCACGTGACCGCGCACCGAAGCGCCCTTGCACCGGCCCGCCACCACCGTGACGGCCTGCGCCGAAATTTTCGCGGACAGCGCCTCCCCGCTCCCCGGCGCTGCTGGAGGCTTCCGCTGCGCCGTCCGTCCGCGCCAGATCATCATGGTGACCACCCGGCGGGCCGCTTCCTCGAGGCGCGGGAGCGGCAGCTTTCCCTCGGTGACAGCCCGGACGATTGCGGCATGCGCGACGGGGGCATCAGCCGGCATCAGCAGCAGGTCCGCCCCGGCCGCCAACGCCGCCGGCGCTGCCGAACCGCGGGGATAGCGGCCGGCCACCGCGCCCATGTTAAGCCCGTCCGTGACCGCCACGCCCTTGAAGCCCAGGCCGCGTAGCGCCTTGTAGGTTGCCTTCGAGATGGACGCGGGCACGCCCGGCTCAAGTGCCCGCACTGCGATGTGTCCGGTCATGATCATGGGAGCCCCTGCCTTGACCGCGGTCTGGAACGGCTGCCAGTCCCGCGCCTTCAGCTGCGCGAGGGTGGCGTTCTGGACGGGGAGGCCCTTATGCGAATCGGTGGTCACCGAGCCGTGTCCGGGAAAGTGCTTCACAGCCGGCAGCACGCCGCCGGCCAGCATGCCCTTGGCAAAGCCGGCACTCAATGATGCCGCGGCACGGGCGTCCGCGGACATGGACCGCGCGCCGATGGTGGGATCGGCGGGGCCCATCGTGACATCGGCTGCGGGCGCGAAGTCCACAGTGAAGCCCAGCGGCGCGAGTTCCGCCGCGAGCCCGGTGCCGGCTTCTGCGGCCAGGGGCACGCTGCCGGCCGCCCCGTAGCTCATGGGAGTGGGCCAGCGGGTCAGCGGTGCGCCGACGCGGCTCACCGCTCCGCCCTCCTGGTCAACGCCGATCAGGCCGGGCCAGGTGCGGCCGCCGGAGCGGGACGCAGTGTCCAGCCGGCGCGTCACACGGGCCAGCGCCGGGATGTCCACCAGGCCAGTGGCTGTTCCGGGCACGTTGTCGGCCATGATCATGGACCCAGCAAGGTGGAGGCGTTCCACCATGGCGGCTTGGGCTTCATGGTCGAGGCCGGTGTAGAAGGGCAGGAGCACCTGCCCGGCCTTCTCCTCCAGGGTCATTTTTGCCACCGCCCCGGCGGCAGCGTCGGCATCCCGCTGCTCCGGACCCCAGCCCAGAGCCGCCGCCTCCTTCGTCGCAGGTTTCGCAGCGGACGGGGCAGCGCTCTGCGTGGCTGTCTGCGGTGAAGCTGTCTGTGGCGGCTCCGGCGAGCCCGAAGCGGAAGCCGCGGGCGCCGTCGTCGTGCCTTGTTCCGGTGCCGGTGCCGGCGGCGCCGTGCACGACGCGACGGCGAACAGCGCCGCGAGCGCTGCCGCAGACGCCGCAGGTGCGGTGTGCGCAACTGCGGTACGGGAATTTTTTCTGGGGATTCGGGGGCCGGTGGTTTTGTGAAGACTCTCACGCGCCCTGTATAGCCAAGCCATCTCTTCGATGCTACCCCTGCACTAGACTTGGATGACCGTTCCCCTGCCAGCCGTTCGCCAGGAACGGACGACAACCGGACCAGACGTCACCAGGCCAGCACACAGCGAGGAACACATGAAGATTGATTTCGCTTCATCCAGGCAATCAACTCTTGGTGTGGAATGGGAACTCGCGCTGGTGGATGCGCAGACCGGCGAACTGTCGTCCGTGGCCAACGAGGTCCTGCGCGGGGTGGTGGCGCGGCATCCCGAACTGAACGAGGATGATGAGCACCCGCACATCAAGCAGGAACTGCTGCTTAATACCGTGGAGCTGGTCACCGGTATCTGTGAGACCGCCGCGGAAGCGAAGCAAGACCTCGCCCGCTCGCTGGCCGCCCTTCGTGAAGTCACGGACCCGATGGGCGTGGAAGTGTTCTGCGCCGGAAGCCACCCCTTCAGCCCGCCGCAGCTGCAGCCGGTCACGGACAAGGAACGCTACGCCAAACTGATCGACCGCACACAGTGGTGGGGCCGCCAGATGGTCATCTACGGGGTACACGTCCACGTCGGCCTGGACCGGCGCAGCAAGGTCCTCCCCGTGCTGGACGGCCTGGTGAACTACTTCCCGCATTTCCAGGCACTGTCCGCGTCCAGCCCGTTCTGGGGCGGCGAGGACACGGGCTACGCCTCGCAGCGCGCCCTCATGTTCCAGCAGCTGCCGACGGCGGGACTGCCCTTCCAGTTCGCCAGCTGGGAAGAGTACGAGTCCTACGTCCAGGACATGTTTACCACCGGCGTGATCGACACCATCTCGGAGATCCGCTGGGACATCCGCCCGGTGCCGGCCCTGGGCACCATTGAGATGCGCATCTGCGACGGCCTGGCCACGCTGGAGGAAGTGGGCGCCGTGGCGGCCCTGACGCAGTGCCTGGTGCACGAATTCTCCAACACTCTCGACGCCGGCGGCAGCATTCCCACCATGCCGCCCTGGCATGTCCAGGAAAACAAGTGGCGGGCCGCCCGCTATGGCCTGGATGCGATCATCATCCTCGATGCTGAGGGCAACGAGCAGCTCGTCACCGACCACCTGCTGGAGACGCTCAACCGGCTCGAACCGATCGCGGCGAAGCTGGGCTGCCCGGATGAGCTGGCCGACGTCGAAAAGATCATCAGCCGCGGCGCGGGGTACCAGCGCCAGCGGCGGGTGGCCGCCGAAAGCGGCGGCAACCTTCAGGCCGTGGTCCTGGACCTCGTGAAGCAGATGCGGAACGGCCCCACCGCGTAGGTCGCCTTCTGCGGCTCCGGACCCAACTAGGTAGCAGTTGAGGGCGTTCCCAGCGCCGAGAACGCCCTGTTCTGCGACCTACTTGGGGCGGACACCGTGGTGACTGGCATGGACGAGTCCGGCGCAAAGTTGATGCCGCTGGGTTCGATGCCGGCCATGACCAGCTGCGCACCGAGTGCGGCCACCATCGCGCCGTTGTCCGTGCACAGGTCCAGCGGCGGAACGTGCAGCGTGATGCCGGCGGCCGTGCAGCGCTGTTCGGTCAGCTGCCGCAGCCGCGAATTGGCGGCCACTCCCCCGCCCAGCAGCACGTCCGTGATGCCACGCTCGCGGCAGGCCAGGACTGCCTTGGACGTGATGACATCAACGACGGCTTCCTGGAAAGCCGCCGCGATGTCCGCCACCGGCACGGGGTCGCCGGCGGCTTCGAACTGCTCCACGCACCTGGCCACCGCGGTCTTCAGTCCGCTGAAGGACCAGTCGTACCGGTGGCGGCCGGGCTCCTCCGCGGTGCCCATGTATTTGGGCTGCGTCAGTCCGCGCGGGAACCGGATGGCCTTGGCGTTGCCTTCGCGCGCCAGCCGGTCAATGGCCGGGCCGCCGGGGTAGCCCAGTCCGAGGATCCTGGCGACCTTGTCGTAGGCCTCGCCCGCCGCGTCGTCGATGGTGGAACCGAGCAGCTCGACGTCGTCCGTGATGCTGCGGATCCGCAGGATCTCGGTGTGCCCGCCTGACACCAGGAGGGCGCCGAGGTTGTCGGGCAGTATCGGCTGGTCCGCGCCACCGCCGCCGGAACCGACGCCCGTTGCGGCACCGCGGGTGCCGCCGCGCTGGTTCAGCAGGCCGACCCCCACGTGGGCCACCAGATGGTTGATGGCGTAGAGCGGCTTGCCCGTGGCGACGGCGAGCGCCTTTGCGGCGCACACGCCGACCATCAGAGCTCCGGCCAGCCCGGGCCCGGCTGTCACCGCGATTGCGTCGATCTCGTCCAGCGTCACCTCCGCCTCGGCCAGGGCCGCCTGCAGGGCAGGAACGAAGGCGTCCAGGTGCGCGCGCGAGGCGATTTCCGGGATGACCCCGCCAAACCGAACGTGCTCCTCCATGGACGAGGACACCGTATTGGTGAGGAGGTCGGTACCGCGGACGATGCCGACACCCGTTTCGTCGCACGATGACTCAATGCCCAGTACTAGCGGCTGCGAGCGGTTCATTTGTGGTCTGCCTCCGTCGGAGCGGTCTCGCCGGCGCGGCCGGCTTCGTCAGTCTGCACGGGCCGGGGTTCGGCGTCGTGCACGATGTCCTGGTGCACCGCGAGCACGGCCTCGAGCTGAAGCCGCATGATCAGCGCGTCCACGCCGTCGCGGTAGTACCGTTTCCGCACGTGGATCTGCTCGAAGCCGAAGCGGATGTACAGCTGCTGGGCGCGCGGGTTGTCGGCGCGGACCTCGAGCAGGATGTCGGCTGCGCCGCGGCGCCGCCCCTCGGCGATCAGGTCGGTGAGGAGTGCGGTGCCGATGCCCCTGCCCTCATATTCGGGGACGACGGCGATGGTCTGGACGTCGGCGATCGGTTCGACGCACATGAGTCCGGCATACCCAACGATGCCCTCCGGCGCTTCCGCCACGAGATACCTGCGGGTCTCCGGCTGCATCAGTTCGTCCATGAACATCTGCAGCGGCCACGCGTCCACCGGGAACAGCCGGACCTCCAGCTCGTGGACAGCGGTGATGTCGGCGGGAAGCATGTCGCGGACGGTCACGCCCGAGGCCAGCTGGCGGGGCAGGACGGGCGCGTTGCCGAATGATTCGGGCAGCAGGTTCACAGGGCACGCTTCCGGGGGCCGGGGACCTGGGCGTCCGATTCCCGCAGGTAGAGGGGCGTGGAGTCCAGTAGCTGCCCGCCCGCTGCCAGCCTTGCCAGCGCAAACTGGCCCAGGTACAGCGCATCGGGCTGTTCGGTGCTGAAGTCCGGATCCGCGCGCACGTCGTCGGGGTAGAGGCCTGCGCCCGCGCCGTACGCCGGCAGGTCGGGAAGGTCCGCGGCGAAGCCCACGTGCGGCCCATCGACGAGCTTCGGCAACTGGCCTGCGGCCAGGGTGTAGCGGGCCCAGTAGACCTCTTTGCGGCGGGCGTCGGTGGCCACCAGGTACTCGGCCGGCGCTTCGGTGGATTCGGCCACCTCGAGGGCGACGGCGTCGAGGCTCATCATGCCGTGCAGCGGCGTGTTCCAGACAAAGGCCAGGGTGCGCGCCGTCGCGATGCCGGACCGGAGACCGGTGAAGGGACCGGGACCAACGCCCACAACGATCGCGTCAATGTCGGCTCCGGTTACCCCGGCGTCTGCCAGCAGCCGCTCGATTCCGGGCGCAAGGACCTCGGCGTGGCTCCTCGTGTCCTCGGTGGAGAAGTTGCCCACCACACCTTCCAGGGCGTCGTCGGACACCAGCGCGGCGCTGGCCACGGCTGAGGTGTCAATGGCGAGAATGAGCATCAGGAGATTCCTTCCGCGGACAGAACGGGCTGTTCTGCCCAGCGCGGCCCGAAGCCGCGGATAATGATGGTGCGGGGCTCGTCGTCGTCCTCCGACTCGAAGTCCAGTACGGGAGTGTCGAGGACGGGCACGTCAGAACCGGGCGCCGTGCCGGGTCCCGTTGAATCCCCGCCGGCGTGAAGGTGCGCGGGAGCGGCGCCGCCTAGCTGGCGGTGCAGTTCCACCTCGAGCCGGCTCTCGGTCAGGTGCTCTACGCGGTCCCGGCCCCACTCCACCACGGTCACGGCAGAGTCCAGCGTGTTCTCCAGGTCAATGTCGTCGATTTCCGACGCCGATCCCAGCCGGTAGGCGTCCACGTGCACCAGGTCCGGCCCGCCCGGGCGCCGCCCGTCGGGGAGGTTGGGGTGGATGCGCACCAATACGAAGGTCGGGGAAATGATGCCCTCGCGGACGCCCAGGCCCTCACCTAGGCCCTGCGTGAAGGTGGTCTTGCCGGCGCCAAGTTCGCCCGTGAGCACCAGGAGGTCCCCCGCCCGGAGCAGCTCCGCCAAAGCCGCGCCGAGCGCGTGGGTCTGGTCCGCCGTCGTGACCGTCAGGGTCTGGACCCACAGCGGAGCGTTGCCGGTTTCCGAGATGCTCACGGCGCCGGCGATTCAGTCGCGGTCGATCCCGTTGCGGGCCTTTCGCCGGCCGGCGCACGGCTGATGGGCGATTCGTTGATGTAGGTGCGGGGCACGCGGGGGCTGATGCGGGTGACGATCTCGTAGTTGTTGGTGCCGGCGGCGCGGGCCCAGTCATCGGCCGTGGGGCCACCGTCGGCGCCGTCTCCGAAAAGGACGGCCTCTGCTCCGAGGAGGCTGTGGCCGCCCCGGGAAACGTCCAGCGGGCCGAGGTCGATTACCATCTGGTCCATCGCTATCCGTCCCACCACGGGGTAGGTGACGCCCTCCACGCGGACGGGGCCGCCGGTGGCGACGCGCGGAACGCCGTCGGCATAGCCGAGCGGAATGAGCCCCAGCGTGCTCTCGCCGGAGGTGTGGTAGTTGAAGCCGTAGGAGACGCCCTGGCCCGAGTGCACGTCCTTGCAGTGGGACACGACGGTGCGCAGGGTCATCGCGGGGCGGAGGCCCAGTTCCGCGGAGGTCTGCCCATCGAAGGGCGAGAGGCCGTAGATTCCCAGGCCCGCGCGCACCATGTCGAAGTGCGTGTCGGGCCGGGACAGGGTAGCCGGGGTGTTGGCCAGGTGGCGGACTTCGGGGTCCACGCCGGCGTCTTCGGCGATGGCCAGGACCTCGCGGAACGCTGCGAGCTGGTCGTCGGTTTCCGGGCGCTCGGGTTCGTCGGCCACGGCAAGGTGGGAGAAGATGCCCACAACGCGCAGCAGCCCCTGGTCCTGGTACTCCACGGCTTCGCCCACCAGCCGGTCCCACACCTCGACGGTGGCGCCGTTGCGGCCCAGTCCGGTGTCGACTTTGAGGTGGACGCGTGCCGGACGTTCCTGTTCCCGGGCGGCGGCCACGATCTGTTCCAGCTCCCAGCCGGAGCACCCGATGTCGACGCCGGCGGCCACCGCCGCGCCGAAGTTGCTTTCCGGGGTGTGCAGCCAGGCGAGCAGCGGCGCTTCGATGCCAGCGGCGCGCAGTGCCAGAGCTTCTGAGATGTGCGCGACGCCCAGCCAGCTTGCGCCTGCCTCGAGGGCCGCGCGGGCCACCGGCACGGCGCCGTGTCCGTAGGCGTCGGCCTTGACGACCGCCATGACCTTGGCCGGTTCGGCGGCCGCGGCGAGCCGGCGGACGTTGTGCCGGATCGCCTCGAGGTCGATCACTGCGGAACGTTCGTGGGCCGTCCGGGCGTAGCCGCGGGGCGTCCCGACCGGGCCCGTTACTGCCGGGCGGTCTCCTGTTGCTGCTGGATAAATCACTCTACTGATTCTAGTGCTGGCGCTTCCGGCCGAATAATTGCCGGGGAAACGCGCGTGCCTGCTCAGGCGTCCGAGAGGTGTGCGATGGTGGCGGCCGCCCGCCGCTGGGCCTGCTGCGGAACGTCCCGGACGATGTCGGCGAGGAAGGAGTATCGGCGCAGCCACTGGCTGCCACGGCGTTCCGGCCGGGCGTTGGCGCGGTTCCACCAGTCGGCGATGTCTCCCCAGCCGGGCGCAGCGAGGGAACCGCCCACTTCCTGGACTGCCAGTGAGGCGCAGAGATTGGCGAACCGAAGCCGGTCGCTGAGCGGCCAACCCGCGAGGCTCCCGACGATGAACGCGGCCCCGAAGCAGTCCCCGGCACCGGTCGGATCGAAGGCGGTCACAGGCAGGGAGGGCACCCATTCCTCCTCGCCGGTTTCCGAGTCAACTGCCACGGCCCCCTGCGCCCCCAGCGTCACCACCGCCACCGGCACCCGGTCCGCCAGGGAGTACAGCGCCGCCCAGGGATCGCTCTTGCCGGTGAAGGCCATGGCCTCGCGCTGGTTGGGCATGAAGGCATGGAAGTACTGCAGGTTGGCCAGCCGCGCGTGGGCCCATTCGCCGGTTGGGTCCCAGCCGACGTCGCCGAACAGTTTGACTCCCTCCTTGTGCGCCGCGAGCGCCCACGGCTCCAGTTCATGGCCAAGGTCCGCCACGGCAGCCAGCGCACGGGGCGGAGTTCCGATCAGCTCGGAGGAGGTCACCGGTGCCGGGTGCCCGTGGGTGACCATCGAGCGGTCGTGGTCCACGCTCAGTGATACGGTCACCGGCGAGTGCCAGCCCGGGACCCGGCGGGACAGGGACAGGTCCACGTGCTCCTGCCGGTCCAGGATTTTCCAGTTGTAGTCGCCGTAGCCATCGTCGCCGAAGGCCGCAGCCAGCCCCGTCCGCAAGCCGAGGCGCGCGGCCGCGATGGCCTGGTTGGCCACGCCACCCGGGCAACTGCCCATCCCCTCGCTCCAGATTTCGGTTCCGGGCTCGGGTGCGTGCGGCAGCCCGGTGAAGATGATGTCCTGGAAAACGGTCCCGGCCAGCAGCAGGTCGAACTCTCCGGCTGCCGGGGTACGGACGGCCGAGAGCGGGTCGAAACGGCGTGCAGGATTCGCCTCCATGTTCGGCACATTACGCTGTGTACCTTGGCGTTGAAACCCCGCGATGTGGGGGTTCGACGGCGCTGGCCGGCTTCCAGCGCGACAGTTCAGGCCGCGTTGCTGGCTGCTGCGCATAGACTCCTGCCATGCGGCTCACGATCGCCGGCGGCGGCGGATTCCGGGTTCCCCTCGTTTACCGTGCCCTGTGTTCCGGGCGCTATGGCGGCCTGGTCAGCGAGGTGGTGCTGTTCGACGTCGACGGCGGCCGCCTGGCCGCCATCGAGGCTGTGCTGCGGTCCATGTCTTCGGAGGTGAGCGGCGCCCCGGACGGAAGTTCCGACGTCGGACCTTCCTCCCGCCGTCCGCCCGCGGTGACGTCCACGACCTCCCTCCCCCGCGCCCTCAACGGGACGGACATGGTGTTCGCCGCCATCCGCCCGGGCGGAACGGCCGGCCGGGTTGCCGACGAACGGGTGGCCCGGGACCTCGGGCTGCTCGGCCAGGAAACCACCGGCGCGGGCGGCATCTCCTACGCGCTGCGGTCCGTCCCGGCGATGCTGGAGCTGGCCGCGAACATGCGGACGCACTGCCCGGACGCCTGGCTGATCAACTTCACCAATCCGGCCGGGATGGTCACCCAGGCGCTGGTTCCCGTGCTGGGCCGGAAAGTGATCGGCATCTGTGATTCCGCGAGTGCCCTGGTGCACCGCGCCGCCCGGGCGGCCGGCGTACCGTTGCCGGCGGGAAAGCTCGACGGCGTGGGCTACTACGGGCTGAACCATCTCGGCTGGCTGTACCGGCTGGAGAGCGGCGGCCGCGATGTCCTTCCCGGCCTGCTGGCCGACCGGGAAGCGCTGGCCAGCTTCGAGGAGGGCCGGCTGTTTCCGCAGGCTTTCCTGCGCGATCTGGGGCTCCTGCCGAACGAGTACCTGTTCTATTACTACGAAGCGGCGCGCGCGGTGGCGGGCATGCGTGCCATGGCCAGGACCCGCGGTGAATCCATCCACGGCCAGCAGGCGGAGCTGTATCCGCGGCTGGCTACCGCCGGGGACGGAGCGTACGGCTTGTGGGAAGCGGCGCGGCGGTCCCGTGAGGAGGGGTATTTGGCCGAGGCCCGTGCAGGCGGCGAGGCGCGGAACCCCGAGGATCTTGCCGGCGGCGGTTATGAGCAGGTGGCCCTGGCCGTGATGCGGGCGCTTGCCGGGGGTGCCGCCGTCGATGGCGCGGGGGCGGCCACCGAACTGATCCTAAATACACCGAACTCCACTGGCCAGTCCGTGGCCGGAGACTCGTTCGCCGGAGAGTCCTTCGCCGGAGACTCCTTCGGCGGGGAGTCCTTCGCCGGGGCGGGCGGCTCCCGGGCCGCTATTCCCGGGCTCCCGGCGGACGCCGTCGTCGAAGTTCCCTGCACGGTCACGCCGCAAGGGGCCGTGCCGATTCCCCAGGACAGGCCGGGCGAACCGCAACTCGCCCTTCTGCAGCAGGTCAAAAAAGTGGAACTGCTCACCGTCCGTGCGGCCTCTGCTGGCGACCGCGGTGCGGCCCTGGAAGCTTTCGCCGAACACCCACTGGTCGGCTCGGCTGAACTCGGTATCGCGTTGCTCACCGGCTACGAGGCCGCGTTTCCCGAGTTAGCCCGGTTGTGGCGCCGGTGACGGGGCCCCTGGGGCGTTGAGGCACCGGTTTTAGCAGGGCCGTGCTACATACTGTGGCTGGCCTGGTTTGCGTGGGAAACACCACGGTGGGAGCAGTGGCAGCGCCACAGTCGCGCGGACAGTTGAGGAGTAGTGTTTTATCCGATGCAGTTCCAGCAGTCCGGAGAGGAGGGAAGCCCGTGCCTGTGATCAAGCGAGTGGCTTTCCTGTCGCTGCACACATCTCCCATGGAACAGCCCGGTTCCGGAGACGCCGGCGGCATGAACGTCTACATCCGCGGCCTTGCCTCCGCCCTGGCCGAAACCGGCATCGAAGTGGAGATTTTCACCCGCTCCACCGCCGCCGGGCAGCCCGCCGTCGAACACCCCGATCCCGGCGTCTGCGTCCACAACGTCCTGGCCGGACCGCCCCGCAAACTCCCCAAAGAAGAACTCCCCGAACTGCTGCACAGCATGGTCGCCGAAATCGAACGCATCCGCGGCCAACAGCCCCACGGCCGCTACGACCTCATCCACTCCCACTACTGGGTCTCCGGCGTCGCCGGCCTCGAACTCTCCCAACTGTGGAACATCCCCCTGGTGCACACCATGCACACCATGGCCAAAGTCAAGAACCTCCTCCTGCACTCCGGCGAACAACCCGAACCCCGGCGTCGCGAGGACGGCGAACACCGCATCGTCGACGGCGCCACCCGCCTGATCGCCAACACCACCGCCGAAGCCGCCGAACTCGTTTCCCACTACGGCGCCGACTTCGACCACATCGACGTCGCACCCCCCGGCGTGAACCTCTCCGTGTTCACCCCCGCGTTCCGTGCCCAGTCCCGGGCCGCCCACGGCATCGCCCCCGGCGCCTTCCACCTCCTCTTCGCCGGCCGCATCCAGCGCCTCAAAGGCCCGCAGATCCTGCTCAAGGCCGCCGCCTTGCTGCGCCGCCGCCGCCCTGACATCGACCTCAAACTCACCATCCTCGGCGCGCTCAGCGGCGCCAAGGACTTCAACCTCAAGACCCTCGTCAGCGCCGCCGGACTGGACGACGTCGTCACCCACCACCCGCCCGTCAGCGCACCCGAACTTGCCGGCTGGTTCCGGGCCGCCGACGTCGTCGTCATGCCCTCCTACAGCGAATCCTTCGGCTTGGTAGCCCTTGAAGCCCAGGCCTGCGGAACCCCCGTCCTCGCCACCCGCGTCGGCGGGCTCACCCGCGCAGTCAGCCACGGCCGCACCGGCCTGCTCGTGGACGGCCACCACGCCGCCGACTGGGCCGATGCACTCGAAGCCCTCCACGACGACCCCACCACCCGCCACAACATGGGCACCGCCGCCGCCATCCACGCAGCAAACTCCGGCTGGCAACGCACCGCCGCCATCACCCTCGACAGCTACCACGCCGCCGTCGACGAGTTTGCCTCCAGGCACCCCCTGGCCGCCGTATACGGGTCACGGCTCACCGGCTGAACCCCTCCGGAAAGGACGACGATGTCTGACAGCACTCCCCTGAGCGGTACCAGCCAGAGCAGCACTCCCCTGAGCGACCTGGACATTGCCCGCAGGGCAGTGCTGCGGCCGATCGAGGAAATCGCGGCATCCGCGGGCATCGATGCCGGGGCCGTGGAGCACTATGGCCGCTACAAGGCCAAGATCGACCCCGCGAAGCTGTCAGCCCCCGCGCCGGCCGGAAAGGTGGTTCTGGTTTCGGCGATGTCGCCCACGCCCGCCGGAGAAGGAAAATCAACCACGACTGTGGGACTGGCGGATTCGCTTGCGCGGGCGGGCCACAAGGTGATGGTCGCGCTGCGGGAGCCCTCGCTGGGCCCCATCCTCGGCATGAAGGGCGGGGCAACTGGCGGCGGGCTGTCCCAGGTTCTGCCGATGGACGAGATCAACCTGCATTTCACCGGTGACTTCCATGCCGTCACGTCCGCCAACAATGCACTCATGGCCCTCGTGGACAACCACATCTACCAGGGCAACGAACTGAACATCGACCCGCGCCGCATGACGTTCAAGCGGGTGCTGGACATGAATGACCGCTCCCTTCGCGAGGTCGTCATTGGACTGGGCGGGCCTGCGCAGGGCGTACCGCGCCAGGACGGCTTCGACATCACCGTCGCATCCGAGATCATGGCGGTCTTTTGCCTCGCCACCGACCTGGCCGACCTGCGGGACCGGCTGGGCCGCATCACTTTCGGCTACACCTACGACCGGACGCCGGTTACCGTGGCGGACCTCGGCGTGCAGGGAGCCCTGACGCTGCTGCTCAAGGAAGCGATCAAGCCGAACCTCGTCCAGACCATCGCCGGGACCCCGGCTCTGGTCCATGGCGGGCCGTTCGCGAACATAGCCCACGGCTGCAACTCGCTGATCGCCACGCAGACCGCCCGGCGGCTGGCTGACATCGTGGTGACCGAGGCGGGGTTCGGGGCCGACCTCGGGGCAGAAAAGTTTATGGACATCAAGGCGCGGATCGCTGATGTGGCGCCGTCCGCCGTCGTGGTAGTGGCCACCGTTCGCGCGCTCAAGATGCAAGGCGGCGTTCCCAAGGACCGGCTGAACGAGCCGAACGTGGAGGCTGTGGCAGCGGGCGTGGTGAACCTGCGCCGCCATGTCCGGAACGTGGAACGGTTCGGTGTGACACCTGTGGTGGCGATCAACAAGTTCCCCGCCGACACCCAGGAGGAGCTCGACTGGCTGCTCGACTGGTGCGCCGGCGAGGGCATCCAGGCATCGGTGGCGGACATCTGGGGACGTGGCGGGGGCGGCGACGGCGGCGATGAGCTGGCTGCCAAGGTCGCCGCGGCGGTGAACGGGCCGTCGTCGTTCCGGCATCTCTACCCGCTGGACATATCCGTGGAGGACAAGATCCGCACGATCGTCCAGGAAATCTATGGCGCTGACGGCGTGGACTTTTCGGTGCCTGCGCTGCGCCGGCTGGCGGACATCGAGAAGAACGGTTGGTCCGGGCTGCCTGTCTGCATGGCGAAAACCCAGTACTCGTTCACGGACGACGCCTCGCGGCTGGGGGCACCCAAGGGGTTCACCATCCATGTGCGCGACCTCATCCCCAAGACCGGCGCGGGGTTCATCGTGGCCCTGACCGGAGCGGTGATGACAATGCCGGGCCTTCCCGCCGTTCCCGCGGCAATGCGGATGGACGTGGACGACGACGGCAACCCGGTCGGCCTCTTCTAGCCCCCAACCCTTCCTCACCTCCCGTCGCCTCACCCCCAACCCTTCCTCACCTCCCGTCGCCTCACCCCCAACCCTTCCTCACGTCCTGTCGCGTCCACCCAAACCCTTCCTCACGTCCTGTCGCGTCCACCCAAACCCTTCCTCAGACGGCATCGGCAAATCCGGACGCCTGAGGATGGTCCAGCTGGCTCGTTCGCATCGCACGCTTGATCAGGCGGATGGCCCGCTCGAAACCGTCAGCCAAATCCTGCTTGCCAAACACAACAACGGTCCACCCGGCAACCTCGAAGGCTTTGTCACGCCGCCTGTCGCTGAAGATTTGGGGCTCGAGAAGGTGATGAGCGCCGTCGTACTGTATGGCCAGCCGTCGATGCCTGTAGCCGAGATCGGCAGTCGGACCGGTGGTCCTGTCCTCTCGCAGTGGCACCTGCAACTGAGGCTCCGGAAGGCCCGCGTCCTCCATCGCGAGGCGGAGTAGCGACTCGGGTGCAGAATCCGCCCCGACGCGCATCCGCTCGAGCGCGGCGCGCGCCAGAACCACACCCTGAAGATTTGGATGGCGGGCGACGAGGGAACGCAGTCCCTCAAGCGTGTCGAACGGCTCGGTGCGGTCCTCGAATTCCGCTCTGGGGACGCGAATCAGTTCATCGCCCATGCAGACCAGTTCGCTCTCTGACAGCCGTCTTGCCATATCGAGCCACGTGCGGGACCTGCTGCTTATTCGAATGCCGTCGACGAATTCAATCTCGTCCTCGGATGCCAACACCGAGTGCCCGATCACGCCTCTTCGCCGCACCTCCGGCAGGGAACGGGGTTTGCTCAAATGCAACTCGGTCGAATCTGCCAGCCATGCCGGCAGGATCTGGCTTCGAATCCGTGCCGCTGTAACATGCGAGATCCAGGCGCCGGGCGATGCCGCAGACAGCGCCCGCGCCGCGGCCTCAAGCTCGAAGCTCCAGCCAGTCGGACGGTACAGTTCACGGCTTACATGCGCGACGTCGGCCCGTCGCAGCCTGTTGGGTGGAACTCCGGACGCTTTCGCGGAACCCAACGTGAAGGGGGCAGACATCAGGCTGACTGGAAGATCGGTACGTGTTTGCATAGGGCATTGTTGCTCGAAACCGACCCGACCCGCAGAAGTTATCCACAGGCAGGGACGCGCCAACCGCACACCTGAGGACACGTTCGGGTTCAAGCGACCAAAGGTGAGGACGCGTTCGGGTCCAGGCGACGAAACCTGAGGACGCATTCCGGTTCAAGCGACGAAACCTGAGGACGCGTTCGGGTTCAAGCGACGAAAGGTGAGGAAGCGTTTGGCGGTGCGGTCTTACTTTGTGCCCGATACGGATCCTGCTGACGATGCAGCTGCCGCGGGCTGGTCCACCCGGTGCCCCGTGTGCTGGATACGCCGGCCCTCACCGCGCCGCAGGGAAATGAAGACCACGGCGACGCTGAGCGTCACCAGAGCGGCAACGTACAGGGCGGTCGGCTGATCCTCGGCCAGCAGGCGGGGAATGGCGCGGCCGGGCACCGAGACGGCGAAGCCGAACGCCACAGCGATGCCGATGTAGCTGCCGATCATGTTCCCCCGGTGTGCGGGGATGTTCCGGCGCACCGCACTGATGAGCCCGAGCGTGACGGTCACGATCGTGAAGGCCGAGAGCCCGTGAAGCCAGCTGAAATGCCCGTCACTGACATCCAGAAGCTGCTGAAGCAGACGTAGTACATGGCCGCGACCCACAGGTGTCCCATGGTGCGGTGGATGCGGTCGCGGCGGCGCCGAAGGATCTGGACCGGTCCGATGGCAAGGACAAAGAGGGCCGCTATGACGTGGCTGGCAAGCAGTACATTCCAAGGCTCCATGCACTTAGGATAGGAGCACTATCCTGTTATGTACATCAAGATAGCCAGCGCAGCAACAGCTATCCAAAGGGCTGCGATCCGCCGAGGAACGGAGCGGGCATGCAGCTCAAGGAGCTCAGCGAGCGGACGGGAGTCTCCCCCGCCAGCATCAAGTTCTACCTCCGCGAAGGGCTGCTGCCCGCGGGCCGTGCCATTCACGCAACCCGGGCGGAGTATTCAGACCACCACGTGAGCCGGCTGGAACTGATCCAGGCGCTGCGTCGTGTGGTGGGCCTGAATATCGCCCAGATCGGCTCCCTGCTCAGAATGGCCGACGGCGGCGCACCCCGCCTTGAGCTTTTGGCCGCCATCCAGCGCACGGTACTGGGCCTCGATGAGGTGAGCACGGAGCACGGCGAGCTGCGCACTCCGGCGGGTGACGCCGTCGTGCGTTTGCGGGACTGGCCGGACGTCCCGAGCGACGCCAGGAACGCCCTCAATGCCCAGCTGGTCCTGATGGAAAGCATCGGCGTACCGGTCACTGCCGAGCTGCTCGATGCTTACAGCCAGGCGGTGGATGCCATTGCTGCAGTGAATATTTCGGCCACAGCCGCACCGGAAGACGTCAACCAGCTGATCATGACGGCGGCCGTCGGGATGCATCTGCACGGCCAACTTGTCCTGAAGCTGCTCGCCGTCGCGCATGCGAGCCACGCCATTCGGCGCTACGAAAAGGGCACTTAAACAGCGATGCTCCCTCACCCGAAGGTGAGGAAGCATCGTGTCAAGACCTGCAGGACATGAGGAAGGATCCGGTCAAAACCTGCAGGACGTGAGGAAGGATCCTGGGTTTAGCGGTCGAGGTCGCCGCGGATGAAGGCCTCGACCTTTTCGCGGGCGAGGTCGTCGTTGAACTGCTCCGGCGGGGACTTCATGAAGTAGCTCGACGCCGAGACCAGCGGGCCGCCGATGCCGCGGTCCAGGCCGATCTTCGCCGCACGGATCGCGTCGATGATCACACCGGCCGAGTTGGGCGAGTCCCACACTTCCAGCTTGTACTCGAGGGACACCGGCGCGTCGCCGAAGTTGCGGCCTTCCAGGCGCACGAACGCCCACTTGCGGTCATCCAGCCACTGCACGTAGTCGGACGGGCCGATGTGGACGTCCTTCGCGGCCAGCTCGGCCTCGACGTTGGAGGTGACGGCCTGGGTCTTGGAGATCTTCTTCGACTCGAGGCGGTCGCGCTCGAGCATGTTCTTGAAGTCCATGTTTCCGCCGACGTTCAGCTGGTAGGTGCGGTCCAGCGTGACGCCGCGGTCCTCGAACAGCTTGGCCATGACGCGGTGCGTGATGGTGGCGCCGATCTGGCTCTTGATGTCGTCGCCCACGATCGGCACGCCCGCGGCGGTGAACTTGTCCGCCCACTCCTTCGTGCCCGCGATGAACACCGGCAGCGCGTTCACGAATGCCACACCCGCATCGATCGCAGCCTGGGCGTAGAACTCGGCGGCTTCCTGGGATCCGACCGGCAGGTAGCAGACCATGACATCGACCTGGGCGTCCTTCAGGGCCTGGACGACGTCGACGGGCTCCTCGGTGGACTGTTCGATGGTCTCCAGGTAGTACCGGCCCAGGCCGTCCAGGGTGTGGCCGCGCTGGACCGTCACGCCGGTCGGCGGAACCTCGGCAAGCTTGATCGTGTTGTTTTCGCTGGCCAGGATCGCATCGGCCAGGTCGACGCCGACCTTCTTGCCGTCAACGTCGAACGCGGCCACGAACTGGACGTCGTTGACGTGGTACTTGCCGAACTCAACGTGCATCAGACCCGGAATCGTGGCCTGGGGGTCGGCATCCCGGTAGTAACGGACACCCTGGACCAGCGAAGCGGCACAGTTGCCCACGCCGACGATAGCTACACGAATCGGATTTGAAGACACGGAACTCCTTTGAGAACAAACTTCATGTGCCCTGCGCGTCTGTACCTTGCTGTACGACGGCGTCTGACGGGCACCGCGCCACGCGGCGCGCTTATCAGTCTAACCAAACGCGGCCGGGGCCGGCTTTGTTCCCGCCGTCCCCGACCGCTTGATTACGTGTCAGCTATTGAAGCGGTGGTTCAGACCCGCTGCGCCCAGAGGTTGATGTCGGATTCGACGGCGAACTCATCGATCGCCGCCAGTTCCTCGCCGCTGAAGTCAAGGTTATTGATGGCGGCGAGGGTGTCCTCGAGTTGCCTGACGCTGGAAGCCCCGACGAGCGCCGAGGTCACCGGGGAGCCCTTGGGCTGGTCGCGCAGGATCCAGGCGATGGCCATCTGCGCCAGCGACTGTCCGCGGCCGGCGGCAATGGCGTTGAGCCCGCGGACACGGTCCAGTTTGTCCTCGGTCAGGGCCGATTCGGAGAGGAACCTCGCCTTGGCGGCACGGGAGTCGGCGGGGACGCCGTTGAGGTAGCGGTCGGTCAGCATGCCCTGGGCCAGCGGGGAGAACGCGATGGAGCCGGCGCCCACCTGATCCAGCGCCTCGTAAAGGTTGGGGGTCCCGTTCTCTGTCCAGCGGTTCAGCATGGAGTAGCTGGGCTGGTGGATGAGCAGTGGAGTGCCGAGTTCCTTCAGGATGCGGGCAGCCTCCAGCGTCTGCTCCGGCGTGTAGGAGGAGATGCCCGCGTAAAGGGCCTTGCCCGAGCGGACCGCGTAGTCCAGCGCGCCCATGGTCTCTTCCAAGGGGGTTTCCGGGTCCGGCCGGTGGCTGTAGAAGATGTCCACGTAGTCCAGGCCCATCCGCTGCAGCGACTGGTCCAGGCTGGAAATCAGGTACTTCCGGGAGCCCCACTCGCCGTACGGACCGGGCCACATGTAGTAGCCGGCCTTGGTGGAGATGACCAGCTCATCGCGGTACGGCTTGAAGTCGTCCTGCAGGTGCCGGCCGAAGTTGGTCTCCGCGGAGCCGTCCGGCGGACCGTAGTTGTTGGCGAGGTCGAAGTGGTTGACGCCGAGGTCGAAGGCGCGGCGCAGGATGGCGCGCTGTTCATCGAAGCGCTTGTCGTCGCCGAAGTTGTGCCACAGGCCCAGCGAGATGGCCGGCAGTTTCAGGCCACTGCGTCCGACGCGGCGGTACGGCATGGTGTCATAGCGGGTGTCCGAGGCCACATAAGTCATACGTTCCATCCTGCCAGCCGCGCCAAGGCTGCGGGGCTGGCGTCCACCATCCGGTCACTGGGGTGGACGCCGGCCCCTGGCAGTTCCCTCAGTCGCTGACGACGGCGGCGCTCAGCGGCCTCAGCTCCACACGCTCGCCTTCCAGCCGGACGGCGTCGTCGGTGGCCAGCAGCAGGGCAGTCCCCGCACCTTCAAGGCTGACCGGCTGCTCCGAGAAGTTGAGCAGCACCTGCACGCCGCCGCGCCGGAACCGCAGCCAGCGGGCGTCCTCGTCGAACTCCACTTGGGTGTCCTCAAAGCCCAGCTTGGTGAGGTCCGGCGTGGAGCGGCGCAGGGCGGTGAGCGAACGGTACAGCTCCAGCAGCCGGGCGTGATCACCGTCGGCGGCTTCCGCCCAGTCCAGCTTGGACCTTCGGAACGTCTCCGGATCCTGGGGATCGGGCACGACGGCGGGATCCCACCCCATACGCTCGAACTCCTTGATCCGGCCTTCCGCGGTGGCCTTGCCGAGTTCCGGCTCCGGATGGGAGGTGAAGAACTGCCATGGCGTGGTGGCGCCGTATTCCTCACCCATGAACAGCATCGGCGTGAAGGGGCCTGTCAGGGTCAGCACGGCGGCGAGTGCCAGGCTCCCGTACGGCAGGGTCTGCGAAAGCCGGTCCCCCGTGGCACGGTTGCCGATCTGGTCATGGTTCTGCGAGCAGACCACCAGGGCGGCCGGGTGGACGGCACTGAAATTGATCGGCCTGCCGTGATGGCGTTCCCGGAAGCTGGAGTAGCTGCCGTCGTGGAAGAAGCCGTCCCGGAGCACCTTGGCCAGGGCGGCGAGTGAGTCGAAGTCACCGTAGTAGCCCGTGGTTTCGCCGGTGACGTTGACATGGACGGCGTGGTGGAAGTCGTCGCTCCACTGCCCTTCCAGCCCGTATCCGTTGGCGTCCCGCGGATACAGCAGCCGCGGGTTATTGAGGTCGGACTCGGCAATGAGCGTCAGCGGCCGTCCCACTTCGGCGGAGATCTGATCGGCAAGCGCCCCGAAGTCCTCCAAAATGTGGACCGCCCGCTCGTCCTTCAGGGCGTGGACGGCGTCCAGCCGGAGGCCGTCAACCCGGTAGTCGCGCAGCCACATGGCCAGGTTGTCGAGAATGAACCGGCGCACATGGTCGGAGCCGGGCCCGTCCAGGTTCACGGAGTCGCCCCACGTGTTGCCCTCGCCCTGCTTGAGGTACGGCCCGAACCGTGGCAGGTAGTTCCCGCTGGGGCCGAGGTGGTTGTAGACCACGTCCTGGATCACGCCGAGGCCTGCCGCGTGGGCCGCGTCCACGAACCGCTGGTACGCTTCCGGGCCGCCATACGCCTCATGGACGGCGAACCACTGCACGCCGTCGTAGCCCCAGTTGTGCGTGCCGTTGAACGCGTTCACGGGCAGCAGTTCGATGAAGTCCACGCCCAGGCCAGCCAGGTAGTCCAGCCTGCCGGCGGCAGCATCGAGCGTCCCTTCGGGCGTGAACGTCCCGAGGTGGAGCTCATAGATGACCGCCCCCTGCAGTTCCCTGCCCTGCCAGGCGTCGTCCTGCCAGCTGTAGGCGGACGGGTCGAACGTGCGGGACAGTGCGTGGACGCCCTCGGGCTGGCGCCGGGTGCGCGGATCCGGAAGCGGGGTTTCGTCGCCATCCAGGAGGTACCCGTAGTCCACGTCACCGTTGGCGGGTGCCTCCGGTGCTGTCCACCAGCCCTCGTTCTCGGGTCCGGTGCCGGGCCGGCGCTGCATGGCGTAGCGCTCCCCGCCGGCCAGCAGCGTCACGGCTTTAGCCTGGGGTGCCCAGACGTCGAAGCGCTCCGGGCCCTGCACTGGCTTCGCGGCTTCGCGGGGGTATGTTGCCTGGTCTGCGTGCGTCATGGCTTTCCTCCTGTCTGCGTCTCTGCTGTCTGCGGCACCAGCAGCGCCACGGGGTAGGTCCGGAAGATGTCAGCCATCTTCAAGGTCCCCGGTCCGAAGCCGGCACCGGTCAGTTCGTCCTTCATGGCGGTAACAAGATCGACGGCGGTGTCCCGCCACCCGCCCGACTGTTCCAGTCCGTAGGGCAGCCGAGTGACGAGGGTTAGCGCACCCGGGGCTGCCGGAGTGCCGCGGTCGAAGGCGAGCAGGTGCCCTGCGGCGGGGCCGCTGGCATTGAGCGGCCGGTAACCGGTGAACAGCTCCGGGCGGCTACGGCGCAGCCGCAAGGCACGCGAGGTCACAAGCAGCTTCGTCCGCTCATCTGTAAATGACGGCGGCAGGTTGCCGGCATCGAGCTGCTCCAGCGCCGCGCGCCGGTCATCGAAGCTGAACGGGCGGCGGTTGTCCGGGTCCGTCAGCGACCGGTCCCAGAACTCCGTGCCCTGGTACACGTCCGGGACGCCGGGCATGGTCAGCTGCACGAGCTTGGCCGCCAGGGAGTTGGAGGCACCATGCGGCTCCAGGAGTTCCACGAGCGCCTCGACTTCAGCCCGCACCGCGGGGTTGTCGAACGCGGCGTCGACGGCGGCGGCCAGCTTCTCCTCGAACGCCGGATCGGGATCGGTCCAGTTGGTCGAGTTCCCGGCTTCGCGGGCGGCCTTCAGCGCGTAGTACTGCAGGCGTTCCCGGCTGGCGGGCCAGGCCCCGGCGATGGCCTGCCACAGCAGGGCGGACAGCGGGCCGTCCGGCAGCGGGGCCAGTTCGCGCAGCCGGTTCAGGGCTCTCTCCCATTCGCCGGCAACCTCGGAGATGACCGAGATCCGCGCCCGGGTGTCCTCGCTTCGTTTGGTGTCGTGCGTGCTGAGCGTCGTCATGGACAGCGGAAGCTCTGCCTGCCGGCGGGCCATCCGGGCATGGAACTCAGCCGGCTCCACGGAGAATTCGGTGGGGTCGGCGCCCACTTCCGTGAGGGTGCCCAGCCGGTTGTAGCGGAAGAACGCGGTGTCCTCCACGCCCTTGGCCATGACCATACCCGAGGTCTGCTGGAAGCGCCGGGCGAGCTCGAGTTCGGTGTCCAGCAGCAGCGGCTGCAAAGCCTGGATGGCCTGGTCGAGTTCCGGCCGCCTGCGCGCGGCCAGCTCGCACGCTTCCTTCAGGACCTCCGCACCCTCCGGGAGGTACGTGCGGTAGACCGGGAAGGCGGCGATGATCTCCGCGATGGCGTCCGCCGCGGCATCGGCGGGGAGTCCGGCGTCGGCCGGGACCAGCCGGGCCAGGCGCAGGATTTCCGAGTGGAGGATGCCGTCGGTGATCCGGCGCTTGGTTCCCCTGATCATGTCCTCGTAGTCGGCAGGCTCCCCGCCGCGCAGCGAGGCGTCCAGCCGGTCCAGCGGTTCCTGGCCGTGCGGATCCACGAAAACCCGGTCGACGTCCGCGAGGGCGTCGTAGCCCGTGGTGCCCTCGCACTCGAAGCTGGCGGGCAGCTGTTCCCCCGGCTCGAGAATTTTTTCGATCAGCAGGTAGGCGCCGCCGGAGGCTTCCCGCAGCCGCTTCAGGTACCCCTCGGGGTCGGCCAGGCCGTCCGGATGGTCGATCCTCAGACCGTCTGCGAGCCCCTCGCGGAACCAGCGCACCACTTCCTGATGTGCTTCGTCGAAGACGGCGGGGATCTCCACCCGGACACCGGCGAGCGTGTTCACTGCGAAGAAGCGGCGGTAGTTCAGCTCGTTGTCCGCGCGCCGCCAGCCCATGAGTTCGTAGTGCTGCCGGGCGTGGACGTCACGCGGGGAGTCGCCCTCGGTGTAGCTGCCGTCGGCCAGCGGGAAGCGGTGGTCGTAGTACCGGAGCTCCCCGTCCTTGATTTCGAGCTGGTCCAGATCGTCGTCGCTGCCGAGGACCGGGAGCCGGATGCGTCCCCCGGCGAGGTCCCAGTCGACGTCGAACGCTTCCGCATAGCGGGACTGGCGCCCTTCCTTGAGCAGCGACCACCACCAGGGGTTCTGCGCAGGCGTGGCCACGCCTACGTGATTCGGCACGATGTCAATCAGCACGCCCATCCCGGCGGCCCGGGCCGCCTTGGAGACGGCCGCCAGACCCTCCGGGCCGCCCCGTTCGGGGTCGACGGCGGAGGGATCGGTCACGTCATACCCGTGGTCGGAGCCCTGCTCCGCCGTCAGGACCGGCGACAGGTAGACCCAGTCGACGCCGAGCGAGTGCAGGTACGGCACTGTTTCGGCGGCGTCGAACAGCGTGAACCCCTGCCGGATCTGCAGCCGGTACGTGGAGACGGGAGTTTTCACGCGTCCTCCCCTGCGGGCTTAACCGCCTTCAAGTGGCCGCCGCGCTTTCCAGCAGGCTTGGTGGCCGGTTTTTCCGCCGGCTGCTCCTCTGCAGCCTTCGCAGGCGCTGCAGCCGGCTCAGCTGCCGGTGCCGGTGCCGGTGCCGAGGCCGGGTCAGCGGCAGGCGCTGCAGCCGGGTCAGCGGCAGGTTCAGCCGCAGATGCGTCTGCCGGCTCTGCAGCCGGCTCCGCCGGTTTTTTCGTCCTGGCCGGCTCGGGAACGGCGGGCGCGGTAAGGGCTGCGGTCTCAGCGGTAGCGGTCTGGGTCAGCGCCGCGAGCGAGGCGGCCACGGAATGGTCCGGTTCCTCCTCGGGTGCGCTGTGGGCGCGCAGCACCACCAAGGACTTGGCGGCGACGGACAGGATGGTGCCGGCGTCCGCGGGCTTGGAGTCTGCGCCTTCGCCTGCGGTGTCGATGATGACGTCCCAGGCCGGTGCGTATTCGTCCGGCGGCAGCGTGAACTCAACGTCGCCGTCGTGCGCGTTGAAGTACAGCAGGAAGTTCACGTCCGTGATCCGGCGGCCACGGTCATCGTGGCCCTGGATGCCGTCGCCGTTGAGGAACATGCCCACGGAACGGCCGAAGCCGCTGTCCCAGTCCTCCGGGGACATGAGGTTGCCGTCGGGGTCGAGCCAGACGATGTCCGGCAGCCGTTCGCCTTCGCCTCGCCGCACGGGCCGGCCGTCGAAGAAGCGGCTGCGCCGGAAGGTGGGGTGCTTGGCGCGCAGGGAGTTGACCGCCGCGGTGAATTCGATGAGCGGCTGGTCCACGCTGTCCCAGTTGACCCAGGTCAGCTCCGAGTCCTGGCAGTACCCGTTGTTGTTGCCCTGCTGCGTCCGGCCCATCTCATCGCCGTGCAGGATCATGGGCACGCCCTGCGAGAGGAGCATGGTGGCGATGAAGTTGCGCTGCTGCCGCGCCCTCAGCGCCAGGACCTTGGGATCGTCCGACGGGCCCTCTGCCCCGCAGTTCCAGGAGCGGTTGTGCGATTCGCCGTCCTTGTTGTCCTCGCCGTTGGCGTCGTTGTGCTTCTCGTTGTAAGAAACCAGGTCCCGCAGCGTGAAGCCGTCGTGTGCCGTGACGAAGTTAATGGACGCCACCGGGCGGCGGCCGGAGTGCTCGTAGAGGTCCGCCGAGCCGGTGATGCGCGAGGCGAACTCGCCCAGCGTGGCAGGCTCGCCGCGCCAGAAGTCGCGCACGGTGTCGCGGTACTTGCCGTTCCATTCGGTCCACTGCGGCGGGAAGTTGCCCACCTGGTAGCCGCCGGGACCGACGTCCCACGGCTCGGCGATCAGCTTCACCTGGGACACCACAGGGTCCTGCTGGATGAGTTCGAAGAACGTGGAGAGCCGGTCGACGTCGTAAAATTCGCGGGCCAAAGCGGCGGCGAGGTCAAAGCGGAACCCGTCCACGTGCATCTCGGTGACCCAGTAGCGCAGCGAATCCATGAGCAGCTGCAGGGAGTGCGGCTGGCGGACGTTCAGCGTGTTGCCGGTGCCCGTGTAGTCCATGTAGTACTGCTTGTCGTCCTCCACCAGGCGGTAGTAGGCCTCGTTGTCGATGCCCTTGAAGCTCAGGGTGGGGCCGAGGTGGTTGCCTTCGGCGGTGTGGTTGTAGACGACGTCGAGGATGACCTCAATGCCTGCCCGGTGCAGTGAGCGGACCATCGCCTTGAAGTCCTGGACCTGCTGGCCGGTGTCGCCGGTGGAGCTGTAGGTGTTCTGCGGGGCGAAGAAGCCGATGGTGTTGTAGCCCCAGTAGTTACTCAGGCCCTTCTCCTGCAGCGTGCCGTCGTTGACGAACTGGTGCACGGGCATGAGCTCGATCGCGGTGACGCCCAGCTTCTGCAGGTGCGAGATCACGGCCGGGTGTGCCACGCCGGCGTACGTGCCGCGCTGCTCCTCGGGAATCTCCGGGTGCAGTTCGGTGAGTCCCTTGACGTGCGCCTCGTAGATGACCGACTTGTGGTACGGGATGCGCAGGTTCTGGTCGTTGTCCCAGTCGAAGAACGGGTTGATCACCACGCCCATCATCATGTGCGCCGCGGAGTCGGCGTCGTTCTTGGATGAGGGGTCGCCCATGTTGTACGAGAACAGGGCCGGATCCCAGTCGACCTGGCCGGAGACTGCCTTGGCGTAGGGGTCAAGGAGCAGCTTGTTGGCGTTGAAGCGCTGGCCCTTGGCGGGGTCGTAGGGTCCGTGGACCCGGTACCCGTATTTCTGCCCTGGCTGGATCTGGGGCAGGTAGCAGTGCCACACATATCCGTCGACTTCGCGGAGCGTGACCCGGGTTTCGGTCCCCTCGTCGTCGAAGAGGCAGAGTTCCACCTTGTCTGCGTGCTCGCTGAACAACGCGAAGTTGGTTCCGGTACCGTCAAACGTGGCTCCCAGCGGGTAAGCCGATCCGGGCCAGATTTCCATTCCTGCTCCTATACCTCGTCCAACACTGCGTCCCGCAGGTCCTCACGCACTACCTGCAGGTAACTTGGTCTTACCGTAGCGGGTGGGTGTGACTATTACGCGACCCACCACTAATTACTAAGCGTGCTGACTTTACCCCATATTTCGGGTAGGGCGTCGCAAATCCGCCCCGCTGTCAGCGGGCCGCCGGCTGCAGCCGCCGCTCCGGAGAGGCCGTGCAGGCTCGCCCCCATGGCGGCAATGGCCGCCCAGCGTTCGTCCGGATCGATGCCCCTCTCCCGGAAGCGTCCGACGTCGGACCCCACCTGGGCGAGCAGCGCGCCGATGGTTCCGGCCAGCACATCACCGCTTCCGGCGGTGGCCAGCCAGGGCGTTCCCTCGGACTGGCTGTAGAAATCCTGGTACGGCGACGCCACCAGCGTGCTGGCGCCCTTCAGCAGCACTGTGGCCTCGGTCAGGCCGGCGGCGCGGCGCACGGCAGCGAGGGTGGAGGCTTCGACGGCCTCGCGGTCCAGGTCGGCGCCGAGTCGCTGCAACAGGGTAGCCAGCTCCCCGGCATGCGGCGTCAGCACCACCTGCGGGGCCAGCACGTCCGGCAGCACGGGCAGGGCGCCGGCGTCGGCCACGGTGGGCAGGCCGGAGTCGACGGCGTCGCGGACGCGCTGCATCTCGTCCTCGTCCTTGCCGTCCATCCCGGAACCCACCAGCCAGGCCTGGACATGGGTCTCTGCCACGGTGCCGGTGCTGCAGACCACCTCGGGGCAGCTGTGGCGGATAAGGTCGGCGACCTCCGGCGGCCCGACGTAGCGGACCATCCCGACGCCCGCGGAGAGCGCCCCGCGGCAGGCGAGCACGGCGGCGCCGGGGTAGGCCGGGGATCCGGCCACCACTCCGAGGACGCCCCGCGAATACTTGTGCGCGCGCCGTGCAGGCCGCGGGAGGAGGGCTGCCAGGTCGGCGGCCTCCAGGCGGCGCAGGGCGGGCCACGGGAGTGAGTCCTCAATGCCGATCGGGACCACCACCACCCGGCCGGCGAAATCCGCGCCCGGGTCCGCCAGCAGACCGGCCTTGGCCCCGCCGAACGTGACGGTGATGTCGGCGGGCAGCACGGGGCCGCCGGCCTCGCCGGTGTCCGCATCAACGCCGCTGGGCACGTCGCAGGCAACCACGAGGCCGTAGGACCCTTCCGCCAGCCGCTGCACGAGTTCCGCCGAGGCTCCCCGGAGTCCGCCCTGGGCGCCGGTTCCGAGCAGTGCGTCAATTACGACGTCGGCCCGGCCGGCCAGCGCTGCCAGCTCGCCGGCGTTCGCGTCAGTCAGCGTCAGCACCCGCCCGCCGGCACGCCGAAAGGCGGCCAGACCGTCCGGGTGGGCCGTGTCAGAGGCGAGGACCGCCGTCGTCCGCATTCCCCGTCCGGCGAGGTGCGCGGCGGCGAAGAGGCCGTCGCCGCCGTTGTTGCCCTTGCCGGCCAGGACGGTGACGCTGGAGCCGTACAGGCGGCGCCCGCGGCTGCGCAGTTCCGAGATGGCGGCGCCGGCCATGCCGCGGGCCGCCCGCTGCATGAGAACAGCGCCCATACCTGAATCCAGCAGGGGCTTTTCAGCTTCCCTGATCTGGGTTCCGGTATAGGCGCTGATCATTTGGTCAGTCCGTACGGGGTGGTCAGCCCTCGGCCAGGACGGTGGCCGTGGCAATGCCCCCGTCGTGGCTCATGGACAGGTGCCACCGTTTGACGCCCTTGGCCTCGGCCACAGCGAGCACCGTTCCCTTGACCTGGATCGTGGGGCCGTTCTGGTCCAGCCCGATCCAGCAGTCCTGCCAGTTCATGCCGGCCGGCGCGCCCAGGACCTTGGCCACGGCTTCCTTGGCGGCAAACCGCGCCGCCAGGGAGCGGGTGTTCAGGTCCCGTTCGGCCGGCACAAACAGCCGGTCCCGCAACCCGGGGGTGCGCTCCAGCTGCCGTCCGAAGCGCTCGATGTCCACGACGTCTACGCCGATGCCAACAATCATGGGCTTACTCTACTGTGACGCTCTTGGCGAGGTTGCGCGGCTGGTCCACGTCGTAGCCCTTGGCTCCGGCCAGTTCGGCAGCAAAAATCTGCAGCGGAACCGTGGTGAGCAGCGGCATCAGCAGCGTCGGGGTTTCCGGGACGTAGAACACGTGCTCGGCGTAATCCCGGACCGACTCGTCGCCTTCCTCAGCGATCACCAGGGTACGGGCACCGCGGGCACGGACTTCCTGGATGTTGGACACCACCTTGGAGTGCAGCGAGTCGCGGCCGCGCGGGGACGGGACCACCACGAACACGGGCTGGCCTTCGTCGATCAGCGCGATCGGGCCGTGCTTGAGCTCACCGGCAGCGAAGCCCTCGGCGTGGATGTACGCGATTTCCTTGAGCTTCAAAGCACCCTCAAGGGCAACCGGGTAGCCCACGTGGCGGCCCAGGAACAGCACGGACTTCTCGTCCTTCATGCTCCGTGCAAGCTCACGCAAGGGGCCCGCGTTGTCCAGGATCTTCTGGATCTTGGCCGGGATCTTACCCAGGTCCGCGAGGACGTCCTTGATCTGGCCGGAGAAGATGTTCCCGCGCAGCTGCGCCAGGTACAGGCCCAGCAGGTACGCCGCGGTGATCTGGGCCAGGAACGCCTTCGTGGAGGCAACGGCGATCTCCGGCCCGGCGTGCGTGTACAGCACGGCGTCGGACTCACGCGGAATGGTCGAACCGTTCGTGTTGCAGATGGAGATGGTCTTGGCACCCTGTTCCCGGGCGTACCGGACCGCCATCAGCGTATCCATCGTCTCGCCGGACTGGCTGATGGACACCACCAGGGTGTTCGCATCCACGATCGGGTCCCGATAACGGAACTCATGCGCGAGCTCCACCTCCGTGGGGATCCGGCACCAGTTCTCGATCGCGTACTTGGCCACCAGGCCCGCGTACGCTGCCGTGCCGCACGCCAGGACGATAATCTTGTCCACCTGCTTGAGCAGCGCCGGATCGATGCGCAGCTCATCCAGGGTCAGCTTGCCGTTCAGGTCCGAACGGCCCAGCAAGGTCTGCGCCACGGCGTCGGGCTGGTCATGGATTTCCTTCTCCATGAACGAGGAGAAGCCACCCTTTTCCGCCGAAGCCGGGTCCCAGTCCACGTGGTACTCCTTGCCCTGCGCCGGGGCGCCGAAGAAGTCCGTGATCTCCACCGTGTCAGCGGTGATCGTCACGATCTGGTCCTGGCCCAGCTCCACCGCGCGGCGGGTGTAGTCGATGAACCCGGACACGTCCGAGCCCAGGAAGTTCTCGCCCTCGCCCAGGCCCACCACCAGCGGGGAGTTCCGGCGGGCCGCGACCACCACGTCAGGCTGGTCAGCGTGCACCGCGAGCAGCGTAAACGCACCCTCCAGCCGCTGGCACGCCAGCTCCATCGCCCGGGTCAGGCCGCCGTCCGAGACGTCCCCGCCCAGCTTGTTCCGGAAAATGTCGCCCAGCAGCGCCGCGGCCACCTCGGTGTCTGTCTCCGACGCGAAGACCACACCCTTGGCCAGCAGCTCCTGCTTCAGCTCAGCAAAGTTTTCAATGATGCCGTTGTGGATCACCGCGAGCTTCCCGCCATCAGACAGATGCGGGTGCGCGTTCTGATCCGTCGGGCCACCATGCGTGGCCCACCGCGTGTGCCCGATGCCGGTCAGCGATTCCGGCAACGGCCGCTCCTCCAGTTCGGCGAGCAGGTTGCTCAGCTTTCCGGACTTCTTCCGCGAGGAAATCTCCCCGTTAGCCACCACCGCAACACCGGCCGAGTCATACCCCCGGTACTCCAGGCGGCGCAGCCCCTCAAGAACAACATCCAACGCGCCGTGCCCGGCATCAGCCCGGCCCGACGTACGGCCAACATAACCCACGATTCCACACATGGGTATAAGCCTAACCGGCTTTGCGGAGAACCGACGTCGGATGACATCCTCCAGCGCCCCATCCTGCAGGCGTCGTCATCCTGCCCGCTAGGTTACGCTTCCCGTCGCCGCCGGCGGACGCCCAGGACGATGAGCAGCACACACTGGCCGATGAGGCCGGCCACTGCCAGCATCATCCAGAGGTCCCGGTCCGCGTCGCCGAGGGCGCTGGTGAGATAGCCAACCAGCGGGATGGCATATAGCGGCCTCCCCGTAATCTGGCGGGCGCGGACAGGCTCCGGATCGTTGGCGTTGGTGTTGTCGCCCCTGGTGATCAGGGTTCTTTCACCGTCCTGCATGGCGCCGAAGCCCACAATCCGGTGGGCGCGGACCTCTGGACTGTCCGGGGCAGGCTGGTAGGTGACGATGTCGCCGAACTTCAGCTGGCTCAAGGCCGTGGGTTTCACCACGAGGAACGTGCCGGCGGAATATGTCGGCGCCATGGAGTTTGTGGGCACGGTGTAGGTCCGGGACCCGGTGGCCTGGGGGATGACCACGAGGCCCAGGGCAGCGAAGAGGAGGAACATGAGGACCGCGAAGTTGGCCCAGAGCCTGGCGGCGGCAAACCGTTTCCGGCGGCGAATTTCGAGGATGCGGGTGGCCGCTCCCCCGCCGCGTCTGCCGCCAAAGTCGCGGCCGGTCCGCTGCGGCACCCGCGGTGTGACTGCCTTTCCCATGTTGAGACCCTTCAAAATCTGCTGCGGTTCTCCTTATTTACTGAACAGTCCCGCAGCAGGCTCAGGAATCGGTAACGCGTAGGGTCAAGATTCACTCAAGAATGGCTGCATTTCGCTCTCGGCGCCGGGAGGGGCAGAATCTCTAGGGTGACTTTGCAACGCAACGAAGCGAACGGAGAGGGTGTTTCCCCGTTCGTGGAGCTGGACCGGCATACCTGGTCCCGGCTTTCGGCCCAGATGGAGCAGCCCCTTAATGAAGAGGACGTGCTGCGCCTTCGCGGTCTTGGTGACCCCCTGGACATCAGCGAGGTGCGCGAGGTCTACCTTCCCCTGTCGCGGCTGTTGCATCTGTACGTGGAAGCCGCCGGCCAGCTGCATGCGGCCACCACAACGTTCCTTGGCGAGCAGACCCAGCGCACCCCGTTCGTGATCGGCGTCGCCGGTTCCGTGGCCGTGGGCAAGTCAACCATCGCGCGTGTTCTCCGCGAGATGCTGCGGCGCTGGCCGGGCACGCCGAATGTCGAGCTCATCACCACCGACGGTTTCCTGTATCCCCTGGCCGAACTCAAGCGGCGGCAGCTGCTCGACCGCAAGGGTTTCCCGGAGTCTTATGACCGCCGCGCGCTGCTGCGCTTCGTGAGCGAGATCAAGGGCGGCGCCGAGGAGGTGCGGGCACCCTGGTACTCGCACGTCACCTATGACATCGTCCCCGGCAAGGAAGTGGTGGTCCGGCGTCCGGACGTCCTCATTGTCGAAGGCCTGAACGTGCTCGCTCCCGCGCGGCCGCGGCATGACGGCCGCCAGGGGCTGGCGCTGAGCGACTTCTTCGACTTTTCCATCTATGTGGATGCCAAGACGTCATATATCGAGGAATGGTACGTGGACCGGTTCCGCAAACTCCGTACCACCGCCTTCGCGCAGCCGGAGTCATACTTCCACCGCTATGCCACGCTGTCCGACTCCGAGGCTGAAGCGACCGCCCGTGACATCTGGAAGCGCATCAATGAGCCGAACCTGGAAGAGAACGTGCTGCCCACCCGCGGACGGGCGCAGCTTGTGCTCACCAAGGAAGCGGACCATTCCGTCCGCAGGATGCTGCTGAGGAAGGTCTAGCACAAATGTGCTGCAACTGCGCTCCAGATCCTTCCGCCCACCCCGAGCCCGGACCACTCCCCACCCGCCGTGCGGTGGCGCGGCTGCTGATGACCGGCGCAGGCTTGTCCGCCCTCGCCGCCTGCACCCCGGGCCCTGCACCGGAAGCTTCCCGAACCGGTTCGCCCGCCTCGGGAACGGCGTCTTCCAGTACTTCAGGCAAGGCCTCACAGCTTCCGTCTGGGTCCGCGACCGGCTCCGCGTCCGCCGGCAGCTCTGCCAAGGCGTCCGTCACGGCGTCTCCGGCGGCCTCCGCTGCGCCGTCGGCCAGCGCGACTGCAAAGTCGCCGTCCGCGACTGCGACGACGACGGCGGCGGCAGCCCCGCCGTCGGCCGCTTCCCGCCTGTCCAAGCAGTACTCGCTGACCGCCCCCGCGAGCCCCTGGGTGATCGTCAATAAGCACCGCCCGCTCAAGCCGGCCAACTACGTTCCGGCGGATCTGGTCCAGCCGCGCGTGGCCCTCGCCGTCGCCGGCGAGGCATCCCAGCTGAACAGCACGACGGCGGCTGCCGCAGAACGGATGTTCGCCGCGGCAGCGGCGGACGGCGTCACCATGACGCTGGCAAGTGGCTACCGGTCCTACGCGACGCAGACCGCCACATACAACGGCTGGGTGAGCTCACAGGGGCGGGCCGCAGCGGACACCGCCTCGGCTCGGCCAGGCTATTCCGAACACCAGACAGGCTGGTCGTTCGACATCGGCGACGGCGGCGGCGCCTGCAGCTTCCAGCCCTGCTTCGCAGAGCAGCCGGCCGCCGTCTGGGCCAAGGCAAACGCGCACCGCTTCGGCTTCGTGGTTCGGTATCCGTGGATGCAGCACACCATCACCGGATACTTCTACGAATCGTGGCACCTGCGGTACGTCGGGGTGGAGGCGGCCACGGACATGCGCAAGCGCGGCATCGCCACCCTGGAGCAGTACTTCGGCCTCGCTGCCGCCCCCGGCTACCGCTGACGCGGCTGCGCTTTTGGACGGGCGCTGTTACCTGCGCGCCGTAGGCCGGTCAACGTCCCGTAACCGGGGTGCGGTAGTTTGGTTGGCATGCTTAGTGGATTCAAAAAGTTCATTCTCAAGGGAAACGTCATTGACCTGGCCGTGGCGGTGGTCATCGGATCAGCGTTCAGCGCCGTGGTGGATGCCCTGGTCAAGAGCGTCCTGATGCCGCTGATCTCGTTGCTGGTGGGAGAGCCGAACTTTGACAATTTCCTGGCGTTCGGCGACGTCCGGTTTGGTGTGCTGCTCACCGCCGTGGTCAATTTCCTGCTGGTTGCCTCCGCGCTCTACTTCGTCATCGTCGCCCCGATGAACCGGCTGATCGAGCACCGCAACCGCAAGCTGGGCATCGGGCAGGACACGAAGAAGGAAGCAGCCGAGGATCCGCAGATAGCCCTGCTGAAGGAAATCCGCGACGCCCTGCAGACGCAGAACCAGGACCAGGCGGCCAAATAGCCGTAGCAGACCAGCCCCAAAGTCCGGCCGCACCAAAAAGCCGGTAGCTAGCTTCAAAAGCGAAAAAGCAGCCCGCCTCCGTCATGGAGCCGGGCTGCTTTCTGCCGTGCAGTTGGCCGCGTAATCAGTCGACGAGTTGCAGTGCCAGCTGGGTCTTCACAACCTGGGCGAGGCGTTCGGCGATGACTTGGGCCGTCTGCTGGTCGCCGGCCTCCACCATGACGCGCACAACGGGCTCCGTGCCGGAGGGGCGCAGGAGCACGCGGCCGGTGTCGCCCAGTTCGGCTTCGGCCGCCTTGACGGCTGCGGCCAGGGTGTCGTCACCGCTGACGCGGCTCCGGTCCACGTCCTTCACGTTGATGAGGACCTGGGGCAGCTTGGTCATGATCGTGGCGAGCTCCTTGAGCGGGCGGCCCGTCAGGGCCACCTGTGCTGCCAGCTGCAGGCCGGTCAGCACGCCATCGCCGGTGGTGGCGTAGTCGGCGAGGATCACGTGGCCGGACTGTTCGCCGCCCAGGTTGTAACCGCCGTCGCGCATTTGCTCCAGAACGTACCGGTCCCCCACACCCGTTTCGCGGATGGCGATGCCCGCGTCGCGGAGGGCAATCTTGAGGCCGAGGTTGCTCATCACGGTGGCCACCAGGACGTTGTCGGTGAGCTTGCCGGCTTTCTTGAGGGCGACGGCGAGGATGGCCATGATCTGGTCGCCGTCCACCTCGTTACCTTCGTGGTCCACGGCCAGGCAGCGGTCGGCGTCGCCGTCGTGGGCAATGCCGAGGTCGGCGCCGTGTTCCACCACGGCCGCCTTGAGCGGGCCGAGGTGCGTGGAGCCCACGCCCTCGTTGATGTTCAGGCCGTCCGGTTCGGCGCCGATAACGACGACGTCAGCGCCGGCGTCCTTGAAGACCTGGGGGGAACAGCCGCTGGCGGCACCGTGAGCGCAGTCGAGGACCACCTTGAGGCCGTTGAGGTTGTGCGGAAGGGTTCCCAGGAGGTGGACGATGTAGCGGTCCTCGGCGTCGGAGAATCGCTGGATGCGGCCCACCTCGCCGCCGACCGGGCGGACGGGCTCCTTGCCCATCTGGGCCTCGATGGCGTCCTCCACCTCGTCGGGGAGCTTCTGGCCGCCGCGGGCGAAGAACTTGATCCCGTTGTCCGGCGCCGGATTGTGCGAGGCGGAGATCATGACGCCGAAGTCAGCGTTCAGGTCTGCCACGAGGTAGGCGGCGGCCGGAGTGGGCAGGACGCCGGCGTCGTAGACGTCGATGCCGGAGCTGGAGAGCCCGGCTTCCACGGCTGCGGCGATGAACTCGCCGCTTGCGCGGGGATCCCTCGCCACCACGGCGCGCGGCCGCGAACCTTCGCTGGTGCGTTCATGGCCAAGCACGACGGCGGCGGCCTGGGCCAGCTGCATTGCGAGCTCGGCAGTCAGCAGGCCATTCGCCAGGCCCCGGACACCGTCTGTTCCAAATAATGTAGACATCGGGGTCAAGTTTAGACGATCTGGGTCCGTCTCCCGGCCCCGGGCAACGGTCACTGCACCGCGCGTCGGCGTTTGTCCTGTTCAGAGCTTCATGGCTGCGCGTCACATGCGGTTCGTTGGCCCAAACCCTTGTTCGTCGGCGGGCCTTAACGGCAGAAGCCCGCCCCGCCAACCGGCGGAACGGGCTTCTGAAAGCGCCTGACGGCGCTTCGCAAGCGGATTTAGCGCTTGTGGAGCCGAGCGCTAAAAAGCGCCGAGGGCCCCAGGATGAGGTCGCGCCAGCGGCCATATCCTGGGAAGGCGCCTTTTTAGCGCTTGGAGTACTGCTGAGCCTTGCGGGCCTTCTTGAGACCGGCCTTCTTACGCTCGATGACGCGGGCGTCACGGGTGAGGTAGCCGGCCTTCTTCAGGGTGGCGCGGTTGTTCTCGACGTCGATCTCGTTCAGCGAACGGGCGATGCCGAGACGCAGTGCACCGGCCTGGCCGGAAGGGCCACCGCCGTGGATGCGGGCGATGACGTCGTAGGCACCTTCGAGATCCAGGATCTTGAAGGGCTCGTTGACGTCCTGCTGGTGCAGCTTGTTCGGGAAGTAGTTATCCAGCTCGCGGCCGTTGATGGTCCACTTGCCGGAGCCCGGCACAACGCGAACGCGTGCAACGGCTTCCTTGCGGCGGCCAACAGCTGCGCCGGCAACGGTCAGTGCCGGGCGCTCCTTCTTCGGGGCAGCTTCAGCAGCGCCGCTTTCCGAGGTGTAGCTGGTCAGGTTTTCCTCAGCCTCAACGGCTTCGGTGGTCAGTTCATCGTTCTGAGCCACGGTTCTCCTTGTAGATAAAAGTGTTGGTGGCCAGGACTACTGGGCGACCTGGGTGATTTCGAAAGTCTTGGGCTGCTGGGCTGCGTGGGGGTGCTCGGCGCCACGGTAGACCTTCAGCTTGCTCAGCTGCTGGGCAGCGAGGGAGTTCTTCGGGAGCATGCCCTTGATGGCCTTCTCAACGGCGCGGACCGGGTTGGACTCAAGCAGTTCCGCGTAGTTGACGGAGGTCAGGCCGCCCGGGTAACCGGAGTGGCGGTATGCGCGCTTCTGCTCCAGCTTGGCGCCGGTGAGGGCAACCTTTTCAGCGTTGATGATGATGACGAAGTCGCCCATGTCCATGTGGGACGCAAAGGTCGGCTTGTGCTTTCCGCGCAGCAGTGTTGCGGTCTGGCTGGCAAGACGACCCAGGACAACGTCGGTGGCGTCAATGACGTGCCACTGGCGGTTGATATCGCCGGGCTTCGGGGTGTACGTACGCACGGTGTTTGCCTCGTTCTTGTTCTGGCGTTCTTGTTTTAGGCGTCACGCGGGGTGCGCCTACTATCTATGCGCGACCGGAACAGAGGTGAGGGCTCTATGGACCAGTTATCCCCTAGTCCCGAAAATGCCCGTTGGGTAGCGACCCTGCAACTGGATCCCCAAGCGGGCACGCATCATCGAGAAAGGACACGCACAACGACTACCAAGAATAGCGCGAACCGGAGGCCCGGGTCAAAATGGGGTATCCGGTGGCGGGGGCTTGGGGTCCTGCGCCAGCGCCGGGCCCTTCCATCCAGGAGTCCATGTGTCGTCAGCAGGTATCGCCGCCAGTGCCGTGCCGTTCTTTGCCGTGGCCATTGGACTCCTTGGCATTCTAGTGAGCCCGCTTGCTGAGTTCCTCATCGCGCGCACCCTTCCCCGCCTCGGTGGATTGCCGGGTGTACGGACAAGAATTACGACGGCGGCACTCACCGGAGTGCTCTGCGGCGCCCTTGCGCTGAGGTTCGGAATGGAGTGGTCACTGCCGGCTTTTCTGCTGCTGGCCGTCCTCGGCGTGCAGCTGGCCCGCATTGACCTGGCTCATCATTTGCTGCCGAATCCCCTTGTGCTGACGCTGCTGGTGGCCGGCCTGGCACTCCTTCTTCTGGGTAGCTTTCTGGCCAGCTCCGCCGCGGCAGAGTGGGCCGAACTGCTTCGCGCGGCGGCAGGTGCCGCCGTCCTGTTCGTTGTTTTCCTGATTTTGGCCCTGATTTCGCCAAACGGCATCGGCATGGGGGACGTTAAGCTTGCCGCTCCGGTGGGCCTTTACCTGGGTTACTTGGGCTGGAGCCAGCTGTTCTATGGCGGGGCGCTGGGCTTTGTGATGGGCGGGATTTTATCCGTCGTTTTGATTAGGCTAAAACGCGCCAATTTGCGCTCGGAAGTGGCTTTTGGCCCGTCGATGCTGGCCGCCGCCCTGGGGACTGTATTACTGGCATCCTAAAAACCGGTATTGCGGGTGAAACGTTGAATATCCTACTCGCCCCATTGATGTCCCAATACGCGTCCAAGTAGCCCAGTGCTTGTAATTTTCCTAACCTGAGTACCTGCTTGCGGGGAATACTTATACCGCCGCAGGAAAAGTCGGGTAGAGCTACGCATTGTTGCAGCCTCGGTTCAGGTGGATTCTTTAGCTATCGATTAGCCAGCCCTTTCGCGGTATGGGGGAGGTTGGAATTCGATGCATTTATTCCACCAACTTTAAGGAAATTACAATGACTACTCTCATGGTCTCCGTTCTTGCCTTCGTGTCCGGAATCAAGGACCGGCTGACATCCGAAAAAGGCGCCACCGCAACCGAATATTCACTGCTCGTGGCCTTCATCGCGTTCATCATCGTTGCCGGCGTCACAACGTTCGGCAACGGTCTCAGCGCTTGGTTCGCGGAGCTCGGCGGACACGTCGCAGCCTGGTCCAACTAGCGGCGACCAAGCAGTTTCTCAACTCCCCCGGCGTGCCGCGTCCGCCCCAGCGGACGCGGCACGCTTCCCAATCCAGCTGTCCCTATTCGCGGAGGGGTCCAGTGAAACGTAGATATTCATACTCCATCAGGGGAAAACACGCAGTGAGTGACCGCGGCGCAGTTGCCGTGGAATTTGCCCTCGTGGCACCCATCCTTCTGGCCCTGGTGGCGGGCATTGTCGAGTTCTCCCACGCCTATAACCTCCAGATATCCGTTACCCAGGCGGCCAGGGAGGCAGCCAGAGAAATGGCCATCGAGGACGACCAGGGTGCAGCAGCCCTCGCCGCGGCCGCCGGCGCGCCCGGGCTTAGCACCGGCGACTTCGAGTATTCGTTCAGCCCGGCCGCCTGCGCCGATGGCGACAACATGACTGTCACCATCACGTACCCCGCGGCCACCATGACGGGGATCTTCGGCAGCTCCGTCACTGTGACCGGAGTAGGAGCCATGAGATGCGGCGGTTAATTCGACGCCGCACGGACAGTGAGCGTGGCGCAGCGGGCGTGCTAGTGGCTGTGATGATGCTTGTTCTCATCGGTGCTGGCGCCCTCGCAGTGGACGTGGGCCAGATCTATGCCGAGCGGGCGCAACTCCAGAACGCCGCCGATGCAGGCGCGATTGCGGTAGCCCAAGCCTGCCATGCCACGGGCTGTGCCCAGGCGGAGGCCGAAGCGATCGCGGAACCACTCGCGAACGGTAATTCCAACGACGGACAGTCCAACGTGTCGGAGGTTGACTTGTCCGTAGCAGACCAGGTCACCGTCAGAACCACCACTCAGAACGGCAGCAACAGCTTCCTTAGCAAGCTGTTCGCGGCCGTCCTGAACGCGCCGCCGGCCTCTGTGGGGGCCTTCGCAGTAGCCTCGGCCGAACCGCCCTCAGGCGGCAAAGGCTTCCCTCTGGCGATTTCGGACAACTGCTTTAACCTCTCGGAAGCAAGTCCGACCGGGCAGGTCCAGAAGATCTCCTACAAGCCGGGTGGAACCTGCACGGGGCCTTCAGGCACGCAGATTCCTGGTGGATGGGGCTGGCTTGACCAGAGTTCACCGTGTGAGGCAACCACCGAAACCGGCACGAACCAGATTGGATCGGATCCGGGCAACAATCCTCCGTCCGGATGCGCCGCCATCCTCGATGGCTGGAAGACCACCATCCTTGCCGGCGGGGAGGTCAAGGTCGCCTTCCCCATCTTCGACGACGCCACAAACCAGGGACAAAACGGCCAGTTCCACATCATTGGCTATGCGACGTTCAAGATCTGGGGCTGGAAGTTCGGCAACAACCACAACTACGAATTCCGCAACACAGCAACTGATCCTGGCATGAACGCTTCGCTGGCCTGTTCGGCAGGCAACAACCGCTGCATTATCGGTCAGTTCGTCAAATTCGAGTCTATTGACGCCTTTGGGAGTTCGGGTGAAGGAGCGGATTTGGGAACCGTGAACATCAAGCTCATCGATTAAAGGCAACGCACAAGACAATCGAAATAGACATTTCTTTAAGGGGAAACCAGTGAAAGCTCGTTTAGTGGGAGGTATTGCCGCGCTTTTGGTGGCAATTATCGGGACAGTTCTTTTGGTCAATTACGTGCAGAATGCGGACAAGCGCGCCTTGGCGGACACTGAAACTGAATCCGTCTACGTGGTGGAGAAAACCATCTCGGCCGGCACCGGTATCGATAAGGCTGCCGGCGCCGTCGTCCGCAAAGAAGTACCCAAACTGGCCGTAGCCGCCGGCGCCGTGACCGATCTGAACCAGGTCGGCCAGAAGGTCGCCTCCGTGGACCTGATGCCGGGCGAGCAGCTCCTCAGCACCCGTATGGTGGACGCCAATTCCATCCTCGGGCCGGCCCGAGTACCGGTTCCCGCGGGCATGCAGGAGATCACCCTGAAGCTTCCCATCGAACGCGTGGTTGGCGGCACCCTGGCAGCAGGCGACACCGTTGGCGTCTTCCTCTCCGTGGACGACGCCGCTGCAAAGTCGGGCCAAACCCAGCTGACCTTTCACAAGGTTCTGGTCACGGCGGCCCAGTTCAGCAACGGCAGCACCGCAAAATCCCAAGACACCGTGGCGGAAGAGGATACATCGAAAGGTTCCCTCAACTCGAAGAAGTCCTCTAACTCGGACGACACCTACCTCATTACAGTGGCCCGCAACTCCTCCGACGCTGAGCGGGTTATTTTCGCCACCGAGTTCGGAAGCGTCTACCTCTCGAAGGAGCCGGCGACCGCGGTGGAGGGCACATCCGGCGTAGTGAACACCGGAAGGCTGTTCCGATGAGCCGCTTCATCCTCATCACCCCTGAAGCCGAGTTCGAACGCCGCATGCAGCTGGCAGTGTCCGGCATGCACGGCTCGCTGCGGGTGTTCCAGGCGGACTACCTTCCGGAGAGTCCGCAGGACTTCCTCCGGCAGCTCGTGGGCGAACCGCCGGAGGTGCTGATCCTCGGACCGGGCCTGCCCGTTGACGGCTCCCTGAAACTGGCATCGGTCATGGATCTGCAGTATCCCGAAATCAGCGTTGTCCTGGTGGTGCCTGAAACCAAGGAAGTAGTCCTCCAGGCAATGCGTTCGGGAGTCCGTGACCTCCTCGACCCGGCCGCCGACCCCGACGCCATCCGCGTCCTGCTGGAGCGGGCCAGCCTCGCGGCCGCGGGCCGCCGTCGTGGTTTGGCCCCAGGGGCGTCCGAGCACGCCGACCATGGCGACGGCGGACGGGTCATCGCCGTCATGTCCCCCAAAGGCGGGGTCGGCAAGACCACGGTGGCAACCAATCTCGCCGTCGGCCTTGGTAAGGCTGCCCCCATGAGCGTGGTGATCGTGGATCTGGACCTGCAGTTCGGCGATGTTGCCAGCGGCCTGATGCTGGATCCGGAACACACCATCACCGATGCCGTGGTGGGCGCCGCCAGCCAGGACTCCATGGTCCTGAAGGCATACCTCACCGTCCACCCCGCCGGAATTTACGCCCTCTGCGCGCCGCGGAACCCCATTGACATGGACAGGATCTCCGGCGAACAGGTCAGCCGGCTCCTGAACCAGCTGCGCGAGGAGTTCCACTACATCGTGGTGGACACGGCACCGGGCCTGGGTGAACACGTCCTGGCGACGCTGGAGCAGGCCACGGATGCCGTCTGGATCTGCGGCATGGATATTCCCAGCATTCGCGGCCTCAGGACGGGGTTCCAGATCCTGACCGAGCTCGGACTGCTGCCGGAGAAACGGCATGTAGTGCTGAATATGACGGACCGTCGGGCCGGCCTCACGCTGCAGGACATCGAGGCCACCATCGGCTCCCCCGTCGACGTTGCGCTCCCCCGTTCCAAGACGCTGCCCTTCTCCACCAACAAGGGAGTGCCCATCCTCCAGGACGGCAGCCGGGACGCGGCCGCCAAAGGGCTCCGCCAACTGGTGGAGCGCTTCAAACCGAACTGGGAAGAAAGACCCCATAAGAAGCTGCACAGAAGGGCGGTAGTCCAGTGAACCTCACAGACCGGTTCCAGAACCTCCGGGGCGAGCCCAAGCCTGACCCCGGGAAGCCACAGCCCGCAGACGTCTTCAAGCCCAAACCAACGGCCGCCACCCTTGGCAAGAAGCACGAGGAGCAGGCCGCGGGCTCGGCTGCGAGCGCCACGGCAGCACTGGAAATGCCAGCCGCCGCCTCCGTTCCCAGCGAAGCACTGAATGCCCTTAAGGAGCGGGCAACACAGACGCTTTTTGAACGGCTGGGTTCACGGCTTACCGACTCCACGCTCGAGGACGAGGAACTCCATCAGTTTGTCCGGGACGAACTGAAGATCGTCGTCGACGAGGAGCAGGTTCCACTGTCCGGCCCCGAGAGGCAGCGGCTCATCCGGGACATCATCGACGACGTCCTGGGCCACGGTCCCATCCAGCGGTTCCTCGATGACCCCTCCATTACGGAAGTCATGGTCAACCGCTACGATCAGGTCTACGTGGAACGCCAGGGCCGCATCTTGCCCACGGACACGAAGTTCAGCTCGGATGACGCGCTGCGCCGGGTGATCGACCGCATCGTGTCCAAGGTGGGCCGCCGCATCGACGAATCCTCCCCACTGGTGGACGCCAGGCTCGCGGACGGCTCGCGCGTCAACGCCATCATTCCGCCGCTGGCCGTCAACGGGCCGGCCCTGACCATCCGAAAGTTTGGCCGGGAAGCTCTGACAGTCCATGACCTGGTGTCCCTGGGAAGCCTCTCCCCCGAGATGGCCGAGCTCCTGCACGCCTGCGTCATGGCCCGCATGAACATCATTGTTTCCGGCGGCACCGGCACCGGCAAGACCACGCTCCTGAACGTGTTGTCGGGGTTCATCCCGCCGGAGGACAGGATCGTGACCATCGAGGACGCCGTCGAGCTCCAGCTCCAGCAGGAGCACGTCATCCGGCTCGAAAGCCGCCCGCAGAACATCGAGGGCAGAGGTGAGGTATCCATCCGGGATTTGGTCCGGAACTCGCTGCGCATGCGGCCCGACAGAATTGTGGTGGGTGAGGTCCGCGGCGGCGAATGCCTCGACATGCTGCAGGCCATGAATACGGGCCACGACGGTTCCATCTCCACCGTGCACGCCAATTCGCCGCGGGACGCCATTGCCAGGCTCGAGACGCTGGTACTGATGGCAGGAATGGACATTCCGCTTCGTGCCGTGCGCGAACAGCTGGCCTCCGCCGTCAACCTGGTGGTGCACATCACCAGGATGCGTGACGGCTCGCGCCGGGTCACCCACATTACCGAGGTGCAGGGCATGGAGGGCGACATCGTCACACTCCAGGATGCCTTCGTGTTTGACTACTCGGCCGGCATGGACGCCAACGGCCGCTTCCTCGGGAAACCGGTGCCGACAGGCGTCCGGCCACGCTTTACGGAACGTTTTGCCGAGCTCGGCATCGAGATCTCGCCGGCCGTGTTCGGAGCTTCCCTCATCGGCGTTGCGCCGGCAAGGGGGCGGTGACAGTGGCGGGCGACTCAGGCGTTTTCGTGCTGGCGCTGGTGCTCCTCTACCTCGCCATCTTCCTGGTCTTCGGCGTGGCCCTCAGGCCGAACTCGGGCCTTCCGATGTCCCGCCGCCGGCCTGATGTCCCAGTCCAGACCTCTCAGCTGACCCGGCTGACCGACCAGGCCGTGGGCGCGCTGAACAAAGGCCTCAAGAAGCGCGGAACGGGCCTGCTCACCCAGGACCGGCTGGATGAGTGCGGGCTCAAGAAGGAACCGGGCGATTACCTGATCATGGCGGGCATCATCACGCTGACGGCCGCCGTCGTCGGCTTTTTCCTTGGCGGCATTTTCGCCGCTGTCCTCCTGGCTCTGCTGACCCCGCTGGGACTGCACCTGCTGCTGAACGCCCTGGCGGCCCACCGCCGTCGGCAGTTTGACCAGCAGGTGCCGGATACGCTGCAGATGTTCTCGGGCGGCCTGCGGGCCGGCCACAGCCTGCTCCGGGCGGTGGATGCGGCCGGGCAGGAAAGCCAGCCGCCGATGTCCGAGGAGCTCGGCCGGATCGTCAACGAGACCAGAATTGGCCGGGACCTCGGCGAGTCACTGGCTGACGTGGCCAGGCGCACCCAGAGCGAGGACTTCCTCTCCATCTCACAGGCCATCGAGATTCACCGGGAGGTTGGCGGTGACCTGGCGGAGGTGCTGGACCATCTTGGCGCCACCGTCCGCGACCGCAATCAGGTCCGCGGCCAGATCCGGGCCCTGAGCGCTGAAGGCCGGATATCGGCGATCGTGCTCATGGCTCTCCCCATAGTGATGTTCGTTGGCCTCACAACGTTCAACGACCTCTACTCCCGGGTCTTCACGGCCACCCTGCCGGGCTACCTCATGATCGCCGCGGCAGTCGTGCTTCTCACCGCAGGCGGCTTCTGGCTCAGCCGGATCATCAAACCCAAGTTCTAGAAAGAAGGTGGTCACCATGCAGCCTGTGGCTTATGCAGCGATTCTGGCAGTAATCGCACCTGTGGCGGTCATGACGTGGTTCGTCTTCACCGGCGACCGGGCAGGGCTCCGCAACATCCAGGCAAACCTCGGACGTGTCTCCAGGGCCAAGGGGCCGGCGCTCAGCGTCAGCGAGAAGCTGACCCTGGTCAGCCAGCGCATCATGCCGAAGGGCTACGTCGCTTGGCTGGACAGGCAGCTCGCGGGCGCCGGCCGGCCCAAAGACTGGCCGTTGGCCCGGCTCATCATGGTTAAGCCGCTGCTTGCCTTCGGGGGCGCAGTCGCCGGGTACCTGTTCTTTGCCGGCGGCCCGTCGGCGCAGCGGTTCCTCATCATGGTCGGGCTGACGGCGCTCTGCTACTTCACACCGGACCTGCTGGTGCGCAACCGTGCACAGAAGCGGCGGCAAGCCATTCGCCTGGAGCTGCCGGTCGCCCTGGACCACATGCTCATTTCGGTCCAGGCAGGCCTCGGGTTCGAAGCGGCGATGGGGCGCGCCGGCACCAGCGGCAAGGGCCCGATGGCAGAGGAGCTGATCCGGACCCTCCAGGACATCCAGGTGGGCCGGTCGCGGAAAGACGCCTACCTCGCCATGGCGGAGCGGATTGATGTGCCGGACGTCCGCAGCTTCATCCGGGCCGTGGTCCAGGCGGACGCATACGGCGTTGCCATCGCCGGCGTTCTGAAAACCCAGGCGGAAGATATGCGCATCAAGCGGAAGCAGCGGGCCGAGGAGCACGCCATGAAGATGCCCGTGAAGATGCTGTTCCCGCTGATCTTCTTCATCCTTCCGACGCTGTTCATTGTGGTCCTGGGCCCGACGGTGATGAGCATCATTTCGCTGTTCACAGGGTAGTTCTCTGGCAGGGTTTGCCGGCCGGCTTTATTGAATCCGTCCGTTGAATGGACGACGGCGGCTCTCGGCCAAGTGCCGGAGAGGCGCCCCTTGGACTGGACCCCTCGGGCTTCCCCCCTGCTCGAGGGGTCCTTCCATGTGCGCTTCCTGCTGGGAAAATGGCGCGAAAATGCAAGGTTGGCTCAATGCTCGCGCAGGAAACGCGCAGGTTCGTCAGGGTTCGCTCAGGATGCTGCAAAGAACCCACTTGAGGCGGATTTCCGTTGCTAGCTTTTTTACAGAGCTGGTGATGGACCAGCTTTCCAACACTCGCTCAGGAGTAAAAAATGCTTGCTTTCTACACCAACATCTCCGCCCGCCTCCACCGCGATGAGAAGGGCGCAACCGCCGTCGAATACGGCATCATGGTGGCCCTCATCGCCGTTGTGATTATCGTTGCCGTTACCCTGCTTGGCGGCAATCTCACCAACATGTTCGGTGAGATTGCGTGCGAGAAGCTGCAGACGCCGGCGGGCGTGTGGAACGCGACGACTCACGTTTGCGCAGCGCCGTAATCACCTAATCACAGGACTCCCACTTTCGGAGTGTGGTGGCGGCCAACTGCCGCCACCACACCCTTGACTCCCCCCATCGATTTCAGCGGAAGGCCACATCGTGTCCAAGTCCAATGAACGCGGTGCGGTCGCAGTTGAATTTGCTCTTCTGGCTCCAGTTCTGATTTTGATCCTGCTCGGCATCATGGAGTTCGGGCGAGCGTACAACGCCCAGGCCACGCTCACAAATGCCGCCCGCGAAGGCGTCCGTGCTATGGCCATCAACAACACTCAAGCCTCCGCCAGGACGGCTGCAAAGGCTGCCGCAACGCAGCTAAGCCCAGCGCTAGTAGACGGCAACATTGCGTTCAGTGCTGTCAGTTGCACCGTGGGTTCACAAATGACTGTCACCGTCAGTTACAACCTCAGTACGATGACCGGCATCGCTGGCCCGTTTGCCCTTAAAGGGAAAGGAACCATGCTGTGCGGCGGCTAACGGTTTCTGACGACGGCGAGCGTGGCGGAATCGCGGTCATCGTCGCCATTCTGATGGTGGTGATGTTGGGTTTCGCCGCCTTGGCCATCGACGTCGCAAGGCTTTATTCGGAACGAGCGCAACTGCAGAACGCCTCCGACGCCGCCGTCCTTATGATGGCGCAGAAATGCGCTAAAAATGTCAACGACACCGACTGTTCCGCTACGTCCCCGATGGCTGCTGACCTGGCAAACAAGAACGCCATCGACAATCTCAGCAACGTCAAGTCAATAGTGCTCGATAAGATCAACCGGACGGTCACTGTGGCCGCCGGCGCCAAGGAAGTTGGCGGCTCCGCGAACAAAGTCTCGCTGTTCTTCGCCGGAGTTCTGGGAATCCCCAGCGCCGAGGTGAGCGCCAGCTCCAGCGTGCGGTGGGGCAGCCCGGTGGAAGGAAGCATTATCTTTCCACTGGCGTTCTCCATTTGCCAGGTTTCGGGCATGGTGGACGGCGCCGCACAGCTACTTCAGAACCACTCGGCTGACGCGAACGCCGATTGTCCGCTTGGACCAGCAGGCAAGACCGTGCCCGGCGGCTTCGGCTGGACCGCGCAGAACACAGGCCAATGCGGCGGCTTCGTGAACCTGGCCATCAACCAAAGCGGCAGCGCCACCGGCAACGACGGGCCGTCCAACTGCGACGCCATTTTGAACGGCTGGGCCAGTGAAATTACCGCAGGACGCCCGGTCATCGTCCTGCTTCCCGTCTACGACGACGTGACCGGAACAGGCTCGGGGGCCAGCTACCACCTGAACAGCTTCGTCGCCTTCAATGTCCAGGGCTGGGCCTTCAGCGGCTCGGACAAGCTCCCCCTGGTCTACAACAACGCGGCAACCCCAGCCCTTAAATGCCAAGGCAACTGCCGCGGCATCATCGGCAAGTTCGTCAAATACGTCTCCCTGGCCGATGGCTACAAACTCGGGCCGGTCAGCCCCAACGGCGCAACCGTCGTCGAACTGACCAGTTAGTTCCCTGCAGCGCAGCTGTTCTGCAGTTTATTGCTACAAGTTCTCAGGAGCAGTTCGTGAAGTCTCGGTTGTTGGCAGGCGCGGCAGCGGTAGTGCTCGCCCTCGTGGGCGCCATGCTGGTTATCTCCTACGCTCAGGGGGCAGACCAGCGTGCCGTCAAAGACCTCGAGCCTGTGGACGTACTGGTCGTCAAGACGGTGATTCCCGCTGGCACCCCTGTTGAATCCATGGCGGCTTCCCTCGCCACCGAACAGGTACCGTCATCGGCCGTGACCGGGTCATCGCTGAAATCGCTGGACTCGTCCAAGGGCAAGGTTGCCGCAGTGGATCTGGTTCCCGGCGAGCAGCTGGTTTCCGAACGTTTAGTTGCGCCCGAAGACGTCAAAGCCTCCGGATCTGTACAAATCCCGGCCGGCCTTCAGGAAGTCTCCTTCCAGCTCGAGCCAGACCGCGTGGTCGGCGGACGGCTGGCTCCCGGTGACCACGTCGGAGTTTTCGTCAACCTGGAAAAGGGCGGACTGGATGGCAAATTGGACGCCGAAACGACCAAACTGACGGTTCGCAAGGCCCTCGTAACTGCTGTGCAGCGCGCGCCCGAGCCTGCAGCCACAGCGCAGCCGGCGCCGACGGCGAGCGCCGATCCAAACGCTGCCGATCCACAGGACACCACCCTCCCGACCGGCTCCCTCATGCTGACCGTCGCCGTCAACGATGTGGATGCGGCGAAGATTGTCTTCGCTGCCGAATACGCCAAGATGTGGCTCAGCAAGGAACCCAGCAATGCCAAGGACAGCGGTCCCCGGATCATTCAGCGGAGTGAGGTATACAAATGAGCCGCTTCGTCCTGATCACTCCCAACGCGGACTTTGACGGCCGCCTGCGGCAGGCCGTGGCCGGCGGCCTCCAGGGTGGCGTTCAGACCTTCCTCACCAACATCCTGCCCGCAGGTCCCTACGACCTCTTTGCCCAGCTGAACCAGGAACAGCCGGAGGTCCTTATACTCGGCCCGGACCTGCCCATCGAAGAGGCACTGCGCCTGGCTACGGTGCTCGACGTGCAGGTTCCGAACCTGATGGTGCTCCTGGTCAGCGAACCGGACCCGACCTTGATTCTGCAGGCAATGCGGGCCGGCGTCCGCGACGTCCTCAGCCCCTCCGCCGATCCCGCTCACCTGAGGGTGCTGCTGGAGCGCGCCTGCCAGTCCTTTGCCAACCGGCACCGGCCCGACCAGCAAGGCCACGTGGAAAACCACAAGGGAGCTGTTATCGGGGTCTTCTCCCCCAAGGGCGGCGTGGGCAAGACGACCATTGCCACCAATCTGGCCGTGGGGCTGGGAAAGCTGGCACCCATGAGCGTGGTACTTGTGGACCTGGACCTACAGTTCGGCGACGTGGCATCCGGCCTATACCTGAATCCCGAGCACACCGTCACTGACGCTGTCTCTCCTGCTGCCAGCCAGGACACCCTGGTGCTGAAGGCCTTCCTCACCGTTCACCCTGCCAGTATCTACGCGCTGTGTGCGCCCGTTAGCCCTGTCGAGGCCGATTTCATCATGCCGGAGCAGATCACGCGTCTGCTCGAGCAGTTGGCTGAGGAGTTCCAGTACGTCGTAGTGGACACAGCGCCTGGCCTGCCGGAAATCGGGCTGGCCGCGATGGAGGCCTGCACGGACATCGTCTGGGTCAGCGCGATGGACATCCCCAGCGTCCGTGGCCTCCGTTCGGGTATGGACATCCTGCGCCAGTTGGAGATTCTGCCGGAAGGCCGGCACGTTGTCTTGAACATGGCCGACTCCAAGTGCGGCCTCACCGTGCAAGACATCGAATCCACCATTGGAGCTCCCGTGGACGTTAGCGTTCCCCGTTCCCGGGCCGTGGCCCTGTCCACCAACCGTGGCATGCCCGTTCTCCTGGATGCCAGGAAGGATCCAGCCGCCAAAGGCCTCGGTCAGCTCGTCGACCGGCTGGCTCCGGCCGCTGGCGCGAAAGAGCAGCGGAACAGCCACCGGCGGGTGGTGGTCTAGGTGAAGCTCTCCGAACGGATCCAGGCCGCACAGCTCAAGTCCGAAGTTCCCGGTGCCCCGCTGCATGTTCCGCCTGCGCCGACGCATGCGCCGGCGCAGGTTGCCTCCGAACCCGCGCTCATGCGGGCTGCCCCCGTCCCAGTTCAGACCATAGCTGCGCCGTCAATGAGCACTGCCCCACGGCCTATCTCTGGTGTGACCGCGTACCAGACACGTGCGGCACGGCGTGCAGCTGAAGCGGCTGCCCAAGCGGCGGCTGCCCAGGAGCTTACAGCGTCGCCCGCCGCGGTGACTGCGCCCGCTGCGGGCGCCGCCGAGGAGCGCGCTAAGCCAGTTGCCAGTGCTCCCAGCATTCCAACTCCGGGCCGCCGACTGACTGTGCAGGCACCACCGGTCCAGGTTGGCGGCACATCGCAGACGGAGGCGTTCAAGTCCAAGGCTCAGCAGCCTGTGGATGTTTTTGCTGCCCTGAAGCAGCGTGCGGCAACGGCGCTGTTTGAACGCATGGGGGCGCGGTTCAACGATTCAAGCCTCACGGAACAGGAGCTCCGAAGGACCGCCCGCGAAGAGCTCATCCGCATCATCGACGCCGAGCAGGTGCCGCTGACCGCGGACGAACGGACGCGCCTGGTGGCAGACGTTGCTGATGACGTGCTCGGTTACGGTCCGCTCCAGCGGCTCCTTGATGACCCCGCCGTCACCGAAATCATGGTGAACCGGATGGACCAGATCTACGTGGAGCGCAAGGGAACACTGACTCTAACGGATTCGCGGTTCAGCTCGGAAGAGCACCTCCGCAAGGTGATCGAGCGCATCGTGTCCAAAGTGGGCCGGCGCATCGATGAGTCCTCGCCGCTGGTCGACGCGCGCTTGGAGGACGGCTCCCGTGTCAACGCCGTCATCCCACCGCTTGCCGTCGGCGGTTCCTCGCTGACCATCCGTAAATTCAGCAAGGTACCCCTTACCGTCCAGAACCTCATCGATTTCGGGACCCTCACCCCGGAGATGGCCGAACTGCTCAACGCGTGCGTCAAAGCCAAGCTCAACATCATCGTGTCGGGCGGTACGGGTACCGGCAAAACCACCCTGCTTAATGTCCTTTCGTCCTTCCTTCCGTCCGACGAGCGCATCGTGACGATCGAGGACGCGGTGGAGCTCCAGATCCAGCAGGAACACGTGGTCCGGCTGGAGAGCCGCCCGCCGAACACGGAGGGCAAAGGTGAAGTCACCATCCGCGAGCTGCTCCGCAACTCCCTGCGTATGCGTCCGGACCGAATTGTGGTGGGTGAGGTCCGCGGCGGGGAATCCCTGGACATGCTCCAGGCCATGAACACCGGCCACGACGGCTCCCTGTCCACCGTGCACTCCAACTCACCCCGCGACGCCATCGCCCGTCTGGAGACTCTGGTCCTCATGGCGGGAATGGATCTGCCGCTGCGCGCCATTCGCGAGCAGATCGCCTCTGCCGTGAACCTCATCGTCCAGATCTCGCGTCTGCGGGATGGCACCCGGCGGATCACTCATGTGACGGAGGTACAGGGCATGGAGGGCGACATCGTCACCCTCCAGGATGCCTTCGTCTTCGACTACTCCGCAGGAGTCGACCAGCATGGAAAGTTCCTCGGCAAGCCTGTCCCGACCGGCATCCGGCCGCGATTTATCGACCGCTTTGAAGACCTCGGGATTCACGTATCAGCCGGTGTCTTTGGAGCGCCCCCAATTCCCTCAGAAAGGTACTGACCAATGATCGTGGCACTGGGCGTTGTCCTTGTAGTTGCCTCGGTGGTGCTGGGCGGAGTTGCAGTGCTGATTCCGCGCACGCCCACGGTACCGCTGGACCGGCGTCGTCCTTTCCGTACGGAAGCGGACTCTCAGCTCACCCGCTTCGCCGGCAGCGCAGTCCAATCCATTGACCGCGTTCTCGCCAAGAGGAACCTACGTTACTTCGACCGCGAAACTCTGGAGAACGCCGGCCTCCGGCTCAGCCAGGCAGAATTTATCCTGCTGATCCTGGTGGGCGCGTTCGTCGGAGCCCTCATCGGGCTCGTCGTCGCCGGGCCGCTGCTGGCGATCTTGATGGTCATCGCAGCCCCCTTCGTGGGACACCTGGTGCTCGGCTTCCTGGCCGGCAAGAGGCGGGCCAAGTTCGATGAGCAACTGGGCGACACCCTCCAGCTGCTGTCCGGCAGCCTCCGTGCCGGCCACAGCATCCTCCGTGCCATCGACGCCGCGGCCAACGAATCCCAGGCCCCAACGTCGGAAGAAATGCGCCGCATCGTTTCCGAGACCAGCTTGGGACGCGACCTGCTCGTGTCGCTTAACGACACGGCAGACCGCATGAAGAACGAGGATTTTGTCTGGATATCCCAGGCCATCCAGATCAACCGCGAGGTGGGCGGAAACCTGGCGGAGGTTCTCGACCAGGTAAATGAGACCATCCGCGAGCGCAGCGAGATCAAGGGCCACATCAAGGCACTCGCGGCAGAAGGCAAGTTCTCCGCCTACATCCTCATGGCGCTGCCCGTCGGCATTGTCGTCCTCCTCGCAATGGTGAATCCCGGGTACATGAACAAAATGTTCACCAACCCGCTGGGCTGGATCATGATCGTGGCGTCCATCATCCTCATGACCATCGGCGGCCTGTGGATGCGCAAGATCGTCAACCTGAAGTTCTGAGGCCACTATGGATCCTTTGATTTTCCTCGCGCTGCTCCTGATTTGCCTGCCCCTCGCGTATCTGGCGTGGACCATGCTGTCCGTCGACCGGAAAGGGTTGGCAAACGCCCGGGCTCTCCTGTCCAGGGGCTTCCACCGTGCTGAGGTGGAGAAGAAGCCCAACAGCGGTCTGGTCGAGAAGATCGGCTTCCGTCTCACCCCCGCTGGTTACGTTCACAAGCTCGACAGGCTGCTTTCCCTGGCCGGCCGCCCGGCGTCCATGCCGCTCGGCAGGCTACTGGCGGCGAAACCGGCGCTGGGTCTGATCGGCGGTCTCCTTGGGCTGTACATCAGCTCCATTGGGACGACGCCGATCATGAAGCTTGTGGGCATCTTTGTCCTTTTCCTGGGGTACTTCATCCCGGACCTGATGCTCTACAGCAAGGGCCAGGAGCGGCAGAAGGCCATGCAGCTGGAGCTCGCCAACACCCTGGACCAGATGCTGATTTCGGTCGAAGCGGGTCTTGGCTTCGAGGGAGCCATGGCCCGCGCGGGCGAAAACGGCAAGGGGCCACTGGCTGAAGAGCTGGTCCGCACCCTGCAGGACATGCAGGTGGGCCGGAGCCGCCGAGAGTCTTATCTCGCGCTGGCCGGACGCACGAACCTTCCGGAGCTGCGGAGCTTTGTGCAGGCTGTAGTACAGGCGGATACATACGGCATTGCCATCAGCCGGGTGCTGCGGGTCCAGGCCAAGGTAATGCGGGTGAAGCGCCGCCAGCGTGCCGAGGAGAAGGCGATGAAGCTGCCGGTGATGATCCTGTTTCCGCTGCTGTTCTTCATCTTCCCTGTGCTCTTCATCGCTATCCTCGGCCCTGCCGTCATCAACACCATCGAGACCTTCGCCAACCAGTAAGGTGAGGACTTCCTCAGGATTTTCCCCACCACAAGGTACCCGCAGGGTTTCCACAGGATCCAAGCTCAATCAGGGTTTTCCCAACCTCAGAAAGTAGCCTTAAGTCATGTCCATCTCAGGTTCCGGAGCACCCGACAGCAGCGCCAACGGCGTCTGCGTGCCGGTGTCCGGCGTCCCGAATGGCAGGGCTCACAACGAATCGGAGAGTGTTGCTTTGCCCGTTTTGAACCTGGATGTCCTTCACGAATTGGAAGAAGACATGGGCAGTACAAGTGTGGCGCACAACTTCGCCAGGGATTACGTCAGCATCTGGAACAAGCGCCGAAGCTACCTCGAACGGTCGGTGGAAGACAACGACGCAGAGGCAGCCATGGACGCCGTCCTCAGTGTGAAAAATTCCGCCACCATGGTTGGCGCCGCCCGGCTGGCCCAGCTGGCAGTGAACCTGGAACGCCTCGTCAAGAGCGGAGATCTGCCTGCTGTTCGCCGGCTGCTGCCATTCGTAGCGCTGACCGGCGAACAAACCGTCTGCGGCCTGAAGCAGGGTTACCTCCCGCCGGAAGCCTGAGCCGGCCTCAGCCCGCCGGAAGTCTGAGCGCCTGAGCCCTACTCCGCCCGTTTCGGAGCCAGCCGGTAGCCGACGCCGCGCACCGTGACCAGCCACCGAGGATCCTGCGGGTCCTCACGAAGTTTGCGGCGCAGGTTTCCGATGTGCACCTCAACAGCCCGCTCGTCCGCTTCGCTGATGTAGGTGTCCTCGCCGTAGTACTCGCCCCGCACCACGCGCACCAGATCAGCCCGCGTACGCACGGCGCCCGTTCCCTTCAGCAGCTCGTGCAGCAGGTCGAATTCACTCCGGGTCAGCCCCAGCGGCGTGCCGCGGAGTGCCACGGTCCTGGTTTCGGTATCGAGTGCCAGCCCGTTGTGCTGCAGCACGGCGCCCCGGCGCGAACCGGGGGAACCGGCAGAGCCAGCGGACCCGGAGTCCGGAGAAGAGACTGCGACCTCACCGGCAGCAACCCGAGGCCGGCGCATCATGGCCGAGATGCGGGCCCGCAGTTCGCGCGGCCGGAAGGGCTTGACGATGTAGTCGTCAGCGCCGCCCTGGAGAGCGGTGATCGTGTCCAGCTCTTCCCCGCGGCCGGTGAGCATCACCACGTAGGCATCGCTGAACTGCCGGATGCGGCGAAGAACTTCGAAACCGTCAATGTCCGGCAGGCCGACGTCGAGCGTTATTACGTTTGCCTGGCGCTGCCTGGCCACATCAACCCCGTCACGGCCGGTCCCTGCCGAGTGCACTTCAAAACCAGCCTGCTGCAAAACCGCGTCAAGGAGGTTCCTGACATCAACGTCATCCTCGATAACCACGGCAACACCAAGATCGCCCACCACTACCTCTATCCAGGTAAAACCACCGCATAGCCCAGCGCAATGCGGTAAGCGTTACCAGATTACCTACGCTACAACGTAGAAGTGTCCAAAGCGCCAAATTTGCCCATATCTTTTGGACGCGCACCGGACAGTAGTGCCTTCCCCTCCAAATACCGAAGAATAGGTGTGCATAATGGGCTCCATGTGTTCGTTTAACAACGAGTGGCCCTGGAATTCGGAAGTGCGGGCGAGTACCGGGCGCAACCGCATTGGGTGAGCAGGTGCTGGTCCATGACACGGACCGATTCTTCCGACGGCTGCAGCCCCGCGTCCAGGTGGCGCTCTGCCAGCTCCCAGTAACGGTCATTCTTGCCGCGCTGGCGATCGCCGCACCAGCCGTATGGCCCACGCTGATCCAGAGCGGAGTTTTTATCGCGTCCATCATGCTGATGGTGGCGATGTTTCTCGCCTGCTTTCTGGTGCCCTGGGAACGGCTACCCTCCAACGCATATCTGGTAATTCCGATACTCGACCTGGTGCTGATCGGGCTCGCCCGTAACGGTGCCGTTCCTGCCGTTGCCGGGCTGGGAGTCCTGGCGATATTCCCGGTCATCTGGCTTTCCAGCTCCGAAGCCTACCCGCGAAGCACCGTATTCCTGAGCTTTTTCGGCCCACTCCTGATCGGCATTCCGTCGTTGGTTCAAAAGTTTCCCAGAATTTCACCTTCAGACATTGCCACGGCAATTCTGCTTCCGCTAATGATGCTGGCCGTCTCGGTGGCAATCAGGTTCGCCGGCGCCAATGTGCGGCTGCAGCGACAAAGGCTGGAGAAGAAGGATGCCGAGCTCCGCGAACTGCTGCTGGATAGCAGGAACCGCGAACGGCTGCTCAAAACCATTCTGGACACCACGGATGTGGGCATTGTTGCCGTAGATGCCGACGGCCAAAAGGTCCTGGTCAACGACCAGCAGAAAACGTTCAGGCAGGCGGCAGCCCCGGCCGGCACGGAGCAGCCCCTCGAAGCCCAGCAGCTCATGTTCGGCCAGGACCGGGTCACCCCGCTTCCGCTGGACAAACGCCCCATCCGCCGCGCCGTTTCCGGCGAGACATTCGCCGACTACCTGGTCTGGCTGGGCGAGGGATCAACGCAAAGGGCCGTCTCCACCGCTGCGCGGATCATCAAGAACGACGACGGCGGGTTCAGCGGGGCAGTCATCGTCTACAGTGACGTCACGGGTCTGGTAGAAGCCCTGTCCGCGAAGGAAGAGCTGATCTCCAACGTTTCGCACGAATTCCGCAGTCCGCTGATGTCCGTGCTTGGCAATGTGGACCTGGTGCTGGATGAAGCGGACGGCCTGTCCCCCGACTCCGTGCACCGGCTGGAAGTGGTGCAGCGCAACGCCGAGCGGTTGCTGTCCCTCGTCTCGGAGCTTTTGGTGTCGGCGTCCGCCGTCTTGGCCGTGCATCCCCGCCGGACCGACCTCGCAGGCTTGATCGAGAACAGCATCGGCTCGGTCCAGGCCCAGGCGGACGCCAGCAACGTCTCCCTCGCCACCGACGTTCCGGCGCCACTCTGGGCGCACGCCGACCCGCTCCGCATCGGCCAGGCTCTGGACAACCTGGTGTCCAACGCCATCAAATACTCTCCCGACGGCGGCAAAGTCACCGTGAGTGCCCGGCGCAGCGACTCCTGGGTGCAGCTGAAGGTCCAGGACACGGGCATGGGCATCAGCGAAGAGGAAACATCACGCGTCTTCACGCGGTTCTTCCGCAGCCAGGCCGCACGCCAGGCCGCAATACCCGGCGTGGGGCTGGGCCTGTCCATCACCAAGACCATCGTGGAGCGGCACGGCGGTGCCATCTCCTGCGAGAGCAAGCCCGGTGCAGGCACCACCTTCACCCTCACCCTGCCGGCCGAGGGAGCCCCCGGGTCCTGACGCGAGTACAGGTCAGATTCGGTTTTCCACTACGACCCGGTTTTCCACAACGAGCCGGTTTTCCACAATGAGCCGAGGCACCGTCGTTATTGTCACAGGCCGGTGGCATGCTGTGGGTATGGATCACGCAGCAGTTGTGGAGACGTTGAAAGCCGTCGGTGCCTCCGCTCTTTCACTGGCTGCCGCGCTCTGTGCAGCTGATCCGGGCCCGGATGGCGCGGACCCGCAGCCGAATGGCGCGGATCCACAGCCCGATGGCGCGGATCCACTGCGGGATCAGGCGGATGCGTGCCTGGACGGACTGGCCGGGGTGGCTGCGATGGAGGCCCGGCTGGCGGCCGTGAAGGTGCGCCTCGCTGCCGGTTTCGCCGCGGCGGAGGAGGCCATGACCCCGCCTGACGCATCCGCGCAGGACTGCACCGCCCGGCAGATGTCTGTGACCGCGGAGGTTGCTGGCGCCCTGACCGTCAGCGAAGGATCGGCGGCACGGCTTCTGGCCGAATCCGCGAAGCTAAGCACGGACCTGCCGTTGACGCTGGCCGCGCTGGGATCAGGAACACTGTCGTGGCAGCACGGGCGCACAATGTGCGATGAAACCGACGGGCTGGATCCGGCGGCCGCGGCGGCTTTTGAGGCGCACTTCCTGGACCAGCACGCGACCAACCCGGCACGGGGGTGCCCGGCCGGGGAGCTGACACCTGGCAGGTTCCGGGCCAAGGCCCGCTATTGGCGGGAACGGCACCACCCGGTCAGCATCGAAACCCGCCACACCAAAAGTGCGAAGGACCGACGGCTGGAGTACGTCCCCGACCGGGACGGCATGGCCTGGCTCTCGGCGTATCTGCCCGCCGACCAGGCAGCCGGCATCTGGGACCGCACCACCGCCGCCGCCCGGGCACTGCAGGGCCCCGCCGAGTCACGGACCCTGACCCAGTTGCGCGTCGATGCCGCCGCCACTTGGCTGCTCACCTCAGGCCACCCGATTGACGGCGGGATTGACGGTCCGCCCCCGGAATCCGTGCCCGCAGGTATAGCGCCGGCCGGTGAGGTGCCATCTCCGGCGGCGCAGGTCTTGGTCACGGTTCCGGTGTTCTCACTGCTCGGCCTCACGGACGAACCAGCCACGCTCGACGGGTACGGGCCGATCCCGCCGTCGATGGCCCGCCGGCTCGTCGCCGACGGCGGTGGATCGTTCCTGCGGGTGCTGACTGACCCGCGGGACGGGGCACCACTGGATATCGGACGCACCAGCTACCGATTAACGAAACCGATGCGCCAATGGCTCCGGCTCCGGGACGCCCGATGCTCCTTCCCCGCCTGCAACAACCACTCCCTGGACAACGACGCCGACCACATCCTGGCCTGGTCCGACGGCGGCGGTACCGGCATCGCCAACCTTGGCCAGACCTGCCGCAAACACCACCGCCTGAAACACACCACAGCGTGGAGACCGGTCGGCGCCACCCGTGAGAGCCCGCCCGGCTGGATCTCACCCACGGGACGGTCCTACCCCACCGAACACCTGGACTGGGAACCGGCATATTGGCCAGAACCGCAGTCCCTCGCGCCCCGGCAAGCACTGCCGGACTTGCCCGGACCACCGGAATGGCCGGACGTCCCCGATGGCTTCCTCGAGCCCGAGATCCCTGATCCGCCCCGCTGGCCTAAACCGCCCGACATCCCAGAACCACGAGACTGGCCGGAGACGCCCCACTTGCTCGAGCCGCCGGATGAGCCAGACCAGCCAGACGAGGGTGGCTCCGACTGCCTTGACGCCCTCGGACCACCACTGCCGGTGGATCCGTGGCCCGGCTGGGCATCACTCACTGCTGCGTAGAAGACGTGCCAGGCGCGCCGCTAAGGAGACTCTCCCTAGTCCCGTGGCAGGGTCACGCTAATCCAGCGGCAGGGTCACGGTGACGGACGTTCCCACGGAGGTAGCCGACTCGACTGCCATCCGGCCGCCGGCGGAAGTGACGGCGAGGCGCATGAGCCGAAGCCCCATGCCCGAGTGCCTGCCGTGGGTGGCGGCCTCAACGTCGAAGCCGCTGCCGTCGTCGGTCACGCGGAGCTGGACAGCGTGGTTGTCGCCGGAGCGGCAGACACAGCACAGCCGGACGGTCACGGCGGACGCGTCGGCATATTTATGGATGTTGCTCAGGAGCTCCTGCGCCGCCCGGTAGAGCAGCGTGGCGGACTTCCTGTCCACTTCCATTCCATGGTGGGGCGCCTCGAGGTGCACGGTGATCCCGCGTTCGCGCAGCGGGAGGGCCAAACGGTCAATCGCCCCCGCGACGCCAAGCGCATAGAAATCAACCGGATGCGTATCGGTAAGAACGCCACGGACTGCGACGACGTCGTCGCTTGTTAGTGATTTCATGTTCCAACTGTGCGCCCGCCGCCTTGTTATTTTCTTGTAACTTTCCGGCGTGTCCCCCGTTTGAAGGGGCGCAGCAGAGGCGGGCCCGGCAGTCGGCTACGCGAGTGTGTAGCCGGACCCGCGAACCGTCTTGAGCCAGCGTGGTTTCCGCGCGTCGTCCCCCAGCTTCCGGCGCAGGTTGCCGATGTGGGTTTCGATGATCCGGCCGGGGTCGCGCGTACCCGATTTGGTGGCGTCCGGGTTACCTGATTCGCGCTTCACCAGTCCCAGAAGCCCCACGAGTTCCGCCTTGGTGACCACGCCGCTGCCGCGCTGCAGCAGGATGTGCAGCAGGTCGAACTCGGTCCGGGTCAGCTGCAGCGCGCGCCCTCCGAGGGTGGCCGCCCGCGTTGTGCAGTCGAGCTCCAGCCCCTTGTGCTCATAGCTGCGCTCGTAGCCCCGGCTGGGTGCGCGGCCCTCTGCTGCTGCAAGGTCCTCCGCTGCTGTCCTGCCTTGGGCTGCCGTAAGCCACATCGCCTGCACGGGCGCCGGCTCAGTTTTCGCCGTGGCCGCGGTCCGCAGCCGCGGCGAAACCAGCGGCGGTTCCCGCGGCGTCACGATCGGCGGGACGGTGAGCTGACGGGGCCGCCGCAGCATGCCGTCGACGCGGGCCCGGAGTTCCCGTGGCCGGATGGGCTTGACCATGTAGTCGTCAGCTCCGGCATCGAACCCCTTCAAGGTGGCTCGTAGGTCACCCCGCGCGGTGATGATCAGGATGTAGGTGTGGCTAAATTCGCGGATGCGCCGCAGCACGTCGTAGCCGTCGGTGTCAGGAAGCACCAGGTCCAGCGTGACAGTGTCCGGCCGCTTGGCACGCACCAGCGCCACCCCGGATTCGCCGGTGGCAGCGCAGTGCACCTCGAATCCGGCTTCCCCGAGCGTTGCCCGCAACAAGGACCGGACTTCCTCATCCCTGTCGATGACCACAACGACGCGACGATCACTCATCCCTTACCCCCTGTAAGGACCGCATGACTAAAGACTGCGTCTCAGCCTACTAGCCGCGCGACGGGAAACGAGGCAACGCCCTCGACTCTGCAAACACAAGGTCGCAGAGGAGGGTTACTCCCGCAGCGCCCGCGTGAGCTCTGCCCGGGCGAGCAGTTCGTCGTTGGAGGGGTAGGCCACTTCTTCGAACACCAGGGGATGCGGCGCGGCCAGGACGGAACGCGCGTCGCGCTTCCTCGCCAGCAGGCGCTCGTGCAGCCACTCCGGACGCTCCTGCCCCTCCCCCACGTACAGCGCCGAACCCACCAGGGCGCGCACCATGTTGTGGCAGAAGGCGTCGGCCTGGACGGTGGCAACAATGACGCCGTCCGGCCCGCGGGAAAACTCGAAACGCTGCAGTTCGCGGACGGTGGTGGAACCTTCCCGAGGCTTGCAGAAGGACAGGAAGTTGTGCAGGCCCAGCAGCTTCGCCGAGCCTTCGTTCAGCAGATCCACATCCAGGGGCGTCTTGTGCCAGAGCGTGTCGTAGCGGCCGAGCGGATCCCACTTCTCCGGGCCGTCCCCGATCCGGTAGCTGTAGCGGCGCCAGAGCGCGGAGAAACGGGCGTCGAAGCCTTCGGGGGCGACCGCCGCGTGGTGGACGACGATGGCGCCGGTCTGGTCCCCCAGCCCGCGGCTGAGCGCGCCCCTCAGACGCCGCAAAAGGGCGACGGCGGGATCGACAGCCGCACCACGGCTCAGTCCCAGCCACTCGGCTTCCGTCAGGTCGAGGTGGACCACCTGGCCGCGGGCATGCACGCCGGCGTCGGTGCGCCCGGCGACCGTGACACGCACCGGCCGGCGGATCAGCAGCTCCAGCGCCGCTTCCAATACACCCTGAACGGTACGCAGTCCTGGCTGCACTGCCCACCCGCTGAACGGGCCGCCGTCGTACGCCAAATCGAGCCGGATACGCAAAAACCCGCCGCCCCCCAAAACGGGGGCAGCGGGTTCTTGGTGGGTCATAGACTCAAGTCTATGCGAAGGATTTTGCGAATTACTTCGCGTCCTTGGCCTCGTCGGCAGCAGCCTCGTCAGCGGCAGCTTCCTCGGCCGGAGCCTCTTCAGCAGCAGCTTCTTCAGCCGGAGCTTCCTCAGCAGCGGCTTCCTCAGCGGCCGGAGCCTCTTCGGTTGCAGCCTCGGTCTCAACGACCTCTGCCTCGGGAGCTTCCTCTGCAGCCGGAGCAGCAGCGGCAGCGGCCTGGGTAGCCTCGGCTACAACGGCCTGCTTGGCGGAAACCGGCTCGAGAACCAGCTCGATGACAGCCATGGGAGCGTTGTCGCCCTTACGGTTGCCAATCTTGGTGATGCGGGTGTACCCGCCGTTGCGGTTCTCCACAGCCTGGGCGATGTCGGTGAACAGCTCGTGGACGACGCCCTTGTTGCTGATCAGGCCGAGAACGCGGCGGCGGGAAGCGAGGTCGCCACGCTTGGCGAAGGTGACCAGGCGCTCTGCGTACGGCTTCAGGCGCTTGGCCTTGGTGACCGTGGTGGTGATCCGCTTGTGCTCGAACAGTGCGGAAGCCAGGTTCGCGAGCATCAGACGCTCGTGAGCCGGGCCGCCTCCGAGGCGCGGACCCTTAGTGGGGGTAGGCATAATTGTTTCTCCTCATATGGAAGCCGGGAGGCTGCGCACATCGCGGTGCGGGCCAGCCCCTCGGCCAAGATCTGCTTGTTAGAGCTCGTCGTCGCTGAACGCGGCGTCGTCCTCTTCGATGGCTGCGGCGCGGGCAGCAAGGTCGAAACCGGGAGGCGAGTCCTTCAGGGACAGACCCAGTTCAACCAGCTTTGCCTTGACCTCATCGATGGACTTCGCACCGAAGTTGCGGATGTCCATCAGGTCAGCCTCGGAGCGGGCAACGAGTTCACCCACGGTGTGGATGCCCTCACGCTTGAGGCAGTTGTAGGAACGGACGGTGAGGTCCAGATCCTCGATCGGCAGAGCCATGTCTGCTGCCAGGGCAGCATCCGTCGGCGACGGGCCAATCTCGATACCCTCAGCTGCGGTGTTCAGCTCGCGGGCCAGACCGAACAGTTCCACCAGGGTTGTGCCAGCGGAAGCAACGGCATCGCGCGGGGCGATGGCCTGCTTGGTCTCAACGTCGACAATGAGCTTGTCGAAGTCGGTGCGCTGCTCAACACGGGTAGCTTCCACGCGGAAAGTAACCTTCAGCACCGGCGAGTAGATGGAGTCAACCGGAATGCGGCCAATCTCTGCGTCGCCGGACTTGTTCTGAGCTGCCGATACGTAGCCGCGGCCGCGCTCGATGGTCAGTTCGAGTTCGAACTTGCCCTTCGAGTTCAGCGTGGCAATGTGCAGATCCGGGTTGTGGAACTCGACGCCGGCCGGCGGAGCGATGTCCGCGGCGGTGACGACTCCGGGGCCCTGCTTGCGCAGGTAAGCAACAACCGGCTCGTCGTGCTCAGAGGACACGGACAGGTTCTTGATGTTGAGGATGATCTCGGTGACATCTTCCTTGACACCCGGAACCGTCGTGAACTCGTGCAGCACGCCATCGATCCGGATGCTGGTTACAGCGGCACCGGGGATGGAGGAGAGCAGGGTACGGCGGAGGGAGTTTCCGAGGGTGTAACCGAAGCCCGGCTCCAGCGGTTCAATGATGAACCGGGAGCGGTTTTCGGAGACGACCTCTTCGGAGAGGGTGGGGCGCTGTGCAATGAGCACTTAGGTTTCCTTTCGGCGAGCATCCGCTATATGACGCAACACAGGTGGTGGAAAATCGGTCTGAGGACTTAACGCGGCGGGCTTGCCCGGACCCGAAACGGGTCCGGGCAAGCTCCGGCTGCGGAAAGTACTTAGACGCGGCGGCGCTTCGGCGGACGGCAGCCGTTGTGCGCGGCGGGGGTGACGTCCTGGATGGAGCCAACCTCGAGGCCGGCAGCCTGCAGCGAGCGGATGGCGGTTTCGCGTCCGGAACCCGGTCCCTTGACGAACACGTCAACCTTCTTCAGGCCGTGCTCCTGTGCACGCTTGGCGGCGGCTTCGGCAGCCATCTGCGCGGCGAACGGGGTGGACTTACGCGAGCCCTTGAATCCAACCTCACCGGCGGAAGCCCAGGAGATCACAGCACCGGTCGGGTCCGTGATGGACACGATGGTGTTGTTGAACGTGCTCTTGATGTGCGCCTGGCCAAGCGCGATATTCTTCTTGTCCTTCTTACGCGGCTTGCGAACCGCGCCACGAGTCTTCGGGGGCATTTCTTCTCCTACAGAAAGTTATTTGGGGGAAGGCCGTGCTGATCCCACATTTGCCTAAGGCAAATGCGGTTTAGCGGGCCTTCTTCTTGCCGGCGACGGTACGCTTCGGGCCCTTGCGGGTACGAGCGTTGGTCTTCGTACGCTGACCGCGTACGGGCAGGCCCTTGCGGTGACGCAGGCCTTCGTAGCTGCCGATTTCAACCTTGCGGCGGATATCTGCTGCCACTTCGCGGCGAAGGTCACCCTCAACCTTGTAGTTGCCTTCAATGTAGTCACGCAGCTCTACCAGCTGCGCATCCGTCAGGTCCTTGACCCGAACGTCAGCGCTGATGCCGGTGGCAGCCAGGGTTTCGTGTGCACGGGTCTTGCCCACGCCGTAGATGTAAGTAAGCGCAATTTCCAGCCGCTTTTCGCGGGGAATGTCTACGCCAGCGAGACGAGCCATAGTGGCGGTACTCCTTGAATAAACCGGAGGTCGTAGGCAGTACACCCGCACTTTCAGTGCGGCCCCAGCCTCCGACCGGGGGTTAGCTGTCCGGGCCCATGCGTCCCAGTTCAGCTTGTGCTGCCTTTATTTACTTGCGTGGGTTAGCAACCCAGGGATTCCCTGACGGGAATTAGCCCTGGCGCTGCTTGTGGCGCGGGTTCTCGCAGATCACCATGACCCGGCCGTTACGGCGGATCACTTTGCACTTTTCGCAGATCTGCTTGACGCTCGGCTTGACCTTCATGGCGTTCCTTTGCGTGATAGCAGTTGGGCCGCTGGAGCGGCCTTAGGCAATTGCCTTGGCCGCCCAACGTTTACTTGTAGCGGTAGACGATACGACCACGTGTCAGGTCGTAAGGGCTCAGCTCCACCACTACCCGGTCCTCAGGGAGAATCCTGATGTAGTGCTGGCGCATCTTTCCAGAGATGTGTGCCAGGACGACGTGCTTGTTGGTGAGCTCAACACGAAACATCGCGTTGGGCAGCGCCTCAGTCACTACGCCCTCGATCTCAATGACCCCGTCCTTCTTGGCCATATCCTCCGCTAACTGTTGTTTGCCACAGACCTCCGGCTGGCGCCGGGCATGACTGCGGACGTTTTTGATTTGATTGACCGTCGCCCTCCGGCCGCAAATGGGCGTGGCAGGGCAGACAACCAACATGCAACTCTACGGCATTAGGGCCGGAAAGTTAAATCCAGCTATGTTAGCGCACATCGCCCGGGTATGCACCAAATTCGCCCGCAGGAGTTGTCACCGCCTGGGCGCTGCTGACCCCGTCCAGGATGGCCAAACGTACGACGTCGGCTGCCGCACTCTGCAGCGTCATCAGACTTATCTGCCGGGCAGCTTCCGTACTCCTGTCCAGCTCCTGGCCCCCGGTGGCGAGGCAGAACACGGTGTCCCCGTCGGCCAGGGTGTGACTCGGGTTCAGCGCCCGCGCCAGCCCCGCATGGGCAGCGGATGCGGTCCGCTTGCACTCGGCCACATCCAGCACCGCATTCGTGGCGACGACCACGAGCGTTGTGTTGAGGGGTGTGCCGGGTTCCACCCGCTGCTCGGGTGTGCCGGGCTCACCAGACGCTTCCGGAACCAGCGGAAGGCCGAGCGCATTCACCACCGCTATCGCACCTACCACGACCGGTCCGCCGTCAGAGATGTCTCTTAGGGTGACCGACGCTGTGCCCACTCCCCCTTTGTATTTCCCGCGGCCGATGACGGCTCCGGTGCCGGCTCCCACATTGCCGCGTTCGACGTCGTGCCCTTCCGTCTGCGCCCGCGCAGCTGCGGCCGCCGCGTAGCCCATGGCCTCATCCGGGCGGGCACTGAAGTCGCCGCCGCGGCCGAGGTCGAAGATGGCTGCCGCCGGAACGATGGGCACCACCCCTCCCGTCACGGCGAAGCCGCGGCCCTGTTCTTCACACCACCGCTGGACGCCGTGTGCAGTAACCAGTCCGTAGGCGCTGCCGCCGGTCAGCACCACGGCGTCCACCGTGCGTACGAGGGTGGTGGGGTCCAGCGCATCGGTCTCGTGGGTTCCGGGTCCTCCCCCGCGGACGTCCACCGAACCGACTGTCCCCGCAGGGGGCAGGACCACTGTCACCCCGCTCAGCCACCCGCCGTCGGACTTCTGTTGGTGCCCGACACGCACGCCCGGCACATCGGTGATCTTTCCCTGCGCTCCCATGCGCCCATTCTCCCCTGCGGACAGCAACGAGTCGCCGCCCCGCCCAACTGACTCGCATTTGTTGTCGTTTTCAGCCGTCAAAACGACAACAAATGCGAGTTAGTTGGGGATCGGGACCGGCACCACGCCAAGGGGCGCAAGCTTGGCCGCGCCGCCGTCGGGCGCCGAGAGTACCCAGATCCCCTTCTCGTGGACTGCCACGGAGTGCTCCCACTGGCACGAACGCTTGCCGTCGGTGGTGACTACGGTCCAGTCGTCCTCCAGCACTGCCGTCTCGATGCCGCCGCGCACCAGCATGGGTTCGATGGCCAGGCAAAGGCCGGGGCGGATCTTCGGGCCGCGGTGGCTGGTGCGGTAGTTCAGGACGTCGGGGGCCATGTGCATCTCGGAGCCGATGCCGTGGCCCACATAGTCCTCGAGGATGCCCAGGGGCTTGCCCGGCACCGAGGAGACATAGTCGTCCACTGCCGCGCCGATGTCGCCCACGAACTTGCCCTTGGCCAGGGCGGCGATGCCGTGCCACAGGGCCGTCTCGGTGACGTCGGAGAGCCGCTGGTCCTCCGGATCCGGCGTTCCCACAATGACGGTCCGCGCCGAGTCGGAGTGCCAGCCGTTCACAATGGCGCCGCCGTCGATCGAGATGATGTCCCCGTCCTGCAGCACCTTGTCCCCCGGGATGCCGTGGACCACTTCCTCGTTGACCGAGGTGCAGATGGTGGCGGGGAACCCGTGGTAGCCCAGGAAGTTGGACTTTGCGCCCGCCTCAAGCAGCACCGCAGCGAAGACCTCGTCCAGTTGCTTGGTGGTGACACCCGGGGCTGCTGCCGCCACGGCAGCGTCGAGGGCGCGGCTCAGGACGAGCCCGGCCTCGTGCATGGTGCGCATCTGGGCGTTGGTCTTGTATTCAATCCGTGGCTGGCCGAATGCCATCAGCGGTGTTTCCTCTCAATGTGCCCCCCGGCCGGGCTGGTAGCGGCCCCAGGGCTAAATGCCGGAGGCCCCTCCCCATGGTCCGGGAGGAGCCTCGCAGCGTTGGAACTGATATCAGGCGGCCTGCGCCTCTTTGATGGCCTGCATGACGCGGTCGGTAACCTCGTCGATCTGGCCGATGCCGTCCACCTGGGTCAGGATGCCACGTTCGGCATACTTGGCCACAACAGCCTCGGTCTGCTCGTGGTAGAGGTCCAGGCGGTGGCGGATGACGGCTTCGTTGTCGTCACTGCGTCCGGTTTCCTTCGCGCGGCCCAGCAGGCGGGACACGAGTTCCTCGTCATCGGCGGTGAGCTGCAGGACCACGTCCAGCTTCTGGTCGCCGTCGGCCAGGATCTGGTCCAGGTAGTCAACCTGGGCGGTGGTGCGGGGGTAGCCGTCCAGCAGGAAGCCGTCCTCGACGTCGCCTTCGCTGAGACGGTCGCGGACCATCTTGTTGGTCACGCTGTCCGGGACGAAATCCCCGTTGTCCATGTACTTCTTGGCCTCAACGCCGAGCGGAGTCTCGCCCTTCACATTGGCGCGGAAGATATCGCCGGTGGAGATCGCAACGACGCCGAGGCGTTCAGAAATGCGTTCCGCCTGCGTGCCCTTGCCCGAACCCGGTGGTCCGATAATCAACATTCTGGTCATCGCAATAGCCCTTCGTAGTGACGCTGCTGTAGCTGCGCGTCAATTTGCTTGACGGTTTCCAGGCCAACGCCCACCATGATCAGGATCGAGGTGCCACCGAACGGGAAGTTCTGGTTTGCGTTGATCAGCACGAGCGCCACCAGCGGTATCAGTGCCACGAAGCCAAGGTAGAAGGCTCCGGGCAGCGTGATGCGCGACAGGACGTACTGCAGGTAATCCGCGGTCGGCTTGCCGGCACGGATACCCGGAATGAAGCCGCCGTATTTCTTCATGTTGTCGCTGACCTCTTCAGGGTTGAAGGTGATCGCGACATAGAAGTAGGTAAAGAACACGATCATGGCGAAGTACAGCGCCATGTAGATGGGGTGGTCTCCGCGGGTCAGGTTGTTGTTGATCCACTCCACCCACGGCTGGATCGACTCCCCCGCCTTCGGCTGGTTGAACTGGGAGATCAACGCCGGCAGGTAAAGCATCGAGGAAGCGAAGATGACGGGAATGACGCCGGCCATGTTCACTTTGATGGGGATGTAGGTGCTGGTGCCGCCCACTGTACGGCGACCGATCATGCGCTTGGCGTACTGCACCGGGATGCGGCGCTGGGACTGTTCCACGAACACCACCAGGGCAACCGTCAGCAGGCCGATGGCCAGCACGATGAAGAACGTGCCCGGGCCCTGCGCGGACCAGATGGCGCCCAGCGAGGTGGGGAAGCCGGCAGCGATGGCCGTGAAGATCAGCAGCGACATGCCGTTGCCGACGCCCTTCTCGGTCACGAGCTCACCCATCCACATGATGAGGCCGGTGCCGGCCGTCAGCGTGATGATGATGAGGATCGTGGTGATGACGCCCTGGTCCGGAATGATGGGCAGGTTGCAGCCGGGCAGCAACTGGCCTGACCGTGCCAGCGACACCAGCGTCGTGGCGTTCAGCAGGCCAAGGGCGATCGTCAGGTATCGCGTGTACTGCGTCAGCTTGGACTGCCCGGAGGCGCCCTCTTCGTACAGTTGCTGGAAACGCGGAATGACCACGCGCAGCAGCTGCACAATGATGCTCGCCGTGATGTACGGCATGATGCCCAGGGCGAAGATGGAGACCTGCAGCAATGCACCGCCGCTGAAAAGATTGACGAGCTGGTAGATCCCGCCCTGGGTCTGCCCGTTCGACAAGCATTGCTGGACATTCTGGTAGCTCACACCGGGCGAGGGGATAAAGGCTCCCAAGCGGAAGATTGTGATGATTCCCAGCGTGAACAACAACTTGCGTCGCAGATCAGGCGTTCGAAACGCCCGGCCGAATGCGCTTAGCAAGCGTCCTCCTCAGTAGTTAATAAGTCTCGTGATGCAGGTCTATAAACCCAACAACCGAGTCTAACCGGTGTTTGCGGCATGCGAACAATCCGGAAGACCCAATGGGTATGAAAAAACTCCCGGCACGGGGGCCTCGGCCCCCGTGCCGGGAGTTTGTGCAGCGGGCTATTGCCCACCGGCTCCGGGACGGAATCCCTAGAGCGCGGTGGTGCTGCCGCCGGCTGCAGCGATCTTTTCAGTGGCACTGGCTGAGAAGGCGTGGGCGGTGACGTCAACCTTGACGGTGATGTCGCCGGTGCCAAGCACCTTCACGGGCTGGTTCTTGCGAACAGCACCCTTTGCAACCAGGTCCTCCACGGTGACAGCGCCACCTTCCGGGAACAGCTCGTTGAGCTTCTCCAGGTTCACAACCTGGAACTCAACCCGGAACGGGTTCTTGAAGCCGCGAAGCTTCGGCAGGCGCATGTGCAGCGGCAGCTGGCCGCCGGCAAAGCCAGCCTTCACCTGGTAGCGGGCCTTCGTACCCTTGGTACCGCGACCGGCGGTCTTACCCTTGGAGCCTTCACCACGACCAACACGGGTCTTGGCGGTCTTGGCACCCGGGGCGGGACGCAGGTGGTGAACCTTCAGAGCGCTCTGCTTCTCAGCAGCTGCGGTCTCGGCCGTGTTCTTCTCTGCCATTACTTCGCCTCCTCAACATTCACGAGGTGCGGAACCGTGTTGAGCATTCCAACGGTCACGGCGTCGGCGGTGCGGACAACGGTGTGTCCGATCCGCTTCAGGCCGAGGGACCGCAGGGTGTCGCGCTGGTTCTGCTTGGCGCCAATGACGCCCTTGATCTGGGTGATCTCCAACTTGGCGTCGGAGGGAGTCAGGTTCTTCGCCATGACTTAGACACCTGCCTTCTGGTTCATCAGAGCCTTGACCAGTGCCGGCGGAGCGACCTCGTCCAGCGGCAGGCCACGGCGTGCTGCCACGGCTGCCGGCTCTTCGAGGCGCTTCAGGGCATCAACGGTCGCGTGAACGATGTTGATGGCGTTGGAGGAACCGAGCGACTTGGAGAGGATGTCGTGGATGCCCACGCACTCCAGTACTGCACGGACCGGACCGCCGGCGATAACACCGGTACCGGCGGAAGCCGGACGCAGCATTACGACGCCTGCAGCGGCTTCACCCTGAACGCGGTGAGGGATGGAGTTGCCAACGCGGGGAACGCGGAAGAAGGACTTCTTGGCCTCTTCAACGCCCTTGGCGATAGCAGCGGGAACTTCCTTGGCCTTGCCGTAACCGACGCCAACCAGACCGTTGCCGTCACCAACGACGACGAGTGCGGTGAAGCTGAAGCGACGACCACCCTTGACGACCTTGGAAACGCGGTTGATGGTAACTACGCGCTCGATGTACTGGTTCTTCTCGGCTTCACGTCCGCCATCGCGGCCGCCACGGCCACCGCGGTCGCCGCGGCCCTGGCCACGGTCGCCACGCTCGCCGCGACGGGCGCCACCACGGCGGTCCTCGGCAGCGGGGGCAGTGGTCTCAGCAGCTGCGGCTTCGGTCGCCTTCTCTTCTGCAGACACAGTGTCCTTTTCCTTGTTTGCTTCGGTCACAGTGACAGCCCACCTTCGCGTGCACCGTCAGCGACGGCCGCGATCCGGCCGTGGTACTTGTTACCACCACGGTCGAACACAACAGCCTCGACGCCGGCAGCCTTGGCACGCTCGGCAACGAGCTCGCCAACGCGCTTGGCCTTGGCGGTCTTGTCACCGTCGAATGCACGAAGGTCAGCTTCCAGAGTGGACGCGCTCGCTACGGTCTGGCCAATGGTGTCATCGACAACCTGGACAAATACGTGGCGTGCGGAGCGGTTGACGACCAGGCGAGGACGTACAGCCGTTCCGGAGATGCGCTTGCGGATACGAAGCTGGCGGCGGCTGCGCGAAGCAGACTTGCTCTTGTTCGTACGCTTCTTGTTAATGGCGATGGCCATGGTTACTTACCAGCCTTTCCGACCTTGCGGCGGATGACTTCGCCCGCGTAGCGGATGCCCTTGCCCTTGTACGGGTCAGGCTTGCGCAGCTTGCGAATGTTGGCAGCAACCTCGCCGACCTGCTGCTTGTTGATGCCTGAGACAGAGAGCTTGGTCGGCCCCTCTACTGCAAAGGTGATGCCGGCCGGAGCGGAAACGCTGACCGGGTGGCTGTAGCCGAGAGCGAACTCAAGGTCAGATCCCTTGGCCTGAACGCGGTAACCGGTACCGACGATTTCAAGCTTCTTCTCGTAGCCTGCGGTGACGCCCTGGATCATGTTGGCGATCAGGGTGCGGGTCAGGCCGTGGAGCGAACGGGAGGCGCGCTCGTCGTTCGGGCGGGTGACGGTCAGGGTGCTGTCTTCCAGCGCAACCTCGATCGGGCTGGCCACAGTGTGGCTCAGCTCGCCCTTGGAACCCTTGACGCTGACGACAGAGCCGTCAACCTTGACCTCAACGCCGGCAGGAACGGTGATGGGGAGACGTCCAATACGTGACATTATTCTCTTCCTTTCCCGTTACCAGACGTAAGCGAGGACTTCGCCGCCCACGCCCTTCTTGCCGGCCTGCTTGTCAGTCAGGAGGCCGGAAGAGGTGGACAGAATTGCGATACCCAGGCCACCCAGCACGTGCGGCAGGTTGGTGGACTTCGCGTAAACGCGGAGACCCGGCTTGGAGATGCGACGGACACCAGCGATTGAACGCTCGCGGTTCGGACCGAACTTGAGGTCGATGGTCAGCTTCTTGCCAACCTCAGCCTCTTCTTCCTTCCAGCCGGCGATGAAACCTTCGGCCTTCAGGATGTCCGCAACGCGGGCCTTGAGCTTGCTGTAAGGCATAGACACGGAATCGTGGTATGCCGAGTTTGCGTTACGCAGGCGCGTAAGCATATCTGCGACAGGATCTGTCATTGTCATTTGGGCACTTGCCCTTCCTCGTAACGGTTTCCGCCATTCTGTCCCTGGGGGACAAGAGCGGCCGGACCTTTTACGTAGTTAATTAAGCTTCGGTTTTGAACGGGAAACCAAGCGCCTTGAGCAGCGCGCGGCCTTCGTCGTCGGTCTTGGCGGTGGTCACAACCGTGATGTCCATACCGCGGGTGCGGTCGATGGAGTCCTGGTCGATCTCGTGGAACATAACCTGCTCGGTCAGACCGAAGGTGTAGTTGCCGTTGCCATCAAACTGCTTGCCGCTCAGGCCGCGGAAGTCGCGGATACGGGGCAGAGCCAGCGTGACCAGACGGTCCACGAATTCCCACATGCGGTCGCCACGCAGGGTTGCGTGTGCACCAATGGGCATGCCTTCGCGCAGCTTGAACTGGGCGATCGACTTGCGGGCCTTGGTGACCTGCGGCTTCTGGCCGGTGATCAGGGTGAGGTCGCGGACAGCGCCGTCGATCAGCTTGGAGTCCTTAGCGGCATCTCCAACACCCATGTTCACTACAACCTTGACCAGACGGGGAACCTGGTTCACGTTCTCGTACTTGAATTCCTCAAGAAGCGCGCTCTTGATGGAATCGGCGTACTTGGTCTTCAGACGAGGAACGATCTTCGTTGCCGGAGTCTCGAGAGTCTCAGTCATTAGATGTCCTTCCCGGAGCTCTTGGCCACGCGGATGCGGACGGTCTTCTTGACGCCGTCCTTCTCAACGGTGTCGAGGCGGAAACCAACGCGGGTCGGCTTCTTGGTGGACGGGTCAACGAGAGCCACGTTGGAAACGTGGATCGGAGCCTCGACAACCTCGATGCCGCCGGTCTTGGTGCCGCGCTGCGACTGGCCGACCTTGGTGTGCTTGGTTACGCGGTTGATACCCTCAACCAGCACGCGGTTGGTGTCCGGGAACACGCGCAGAACCTTGCCCTGCTTGCCACGGTCGCCGCCGCGCTCAGCCTTGGCGCCAGTGATGACCTGTACCAGGTCACCCTTCTTGATCTTAGCCATGGACTAGAGCACCTCCGGAGCCAGAGAAACGATCTTCATGAACTTCTTGTCACGGAGTTCACGACCAACCGGTCCGAAGATACGGGTACCGCGGGGGTCACCGTCGTTCTTCAGGATGACGGCTGCGTTCTCGTCAAACTTGATGTAGGAACCATCCGCACGGCGGCGTTCCTTCTTGGTACGGACGATGACAGCCTTGACGACGTCGCCCTTCTTTACGTTGCCGCCCGGAATTGCATCCTTGACGGTTGCGACGATTACGTCGCCAATGCCTGCGTAGCGACGGCCAGATCCACCGAGAACGCGAATGGTAAGGATTTCCTTAGCACCCGTGTTGTCGGCGACCTTGAGTCGCGACTCCTGCTGAATCACTATTTACTCCTTGCGTCGCGCCGGTTCTCAGACCGAAAATCTTCCTACGGAATGAGCCTTGCGGAACGGTTGATCGGGGTGTCTCTTGACCTGACTGGATTTTGCCAGACCAGGCCTAAACGCCCGTGCCACAAACAGTTGCTTCCCAAGCCCGTGGGGGCGCAAGGGGGCACTATGCCGTGGCACGATTGTTTACGAGGTTTGCTGTCGGCGCACAACAGGCGCCATACAAACTCAATATCCTAGCACAGTTGGGGCCCAGCTCCATATCACCAGACGGGGCTCCCCCGCAACGTACGACGGCGACATGTAAGTCAGACTTTCGGCCCGCCGTCGGACACTCCCCGCTTAACGCGGAAACCCCCGCTCCCAAAGGGAACGGGGGTTTCCGGTACAGCTGCCAGAGGCGGTGCTGCAGGTATTACTTAGCCTTCTCGAGGATCTCCACGAGCCGCCAGTTCTTGGTGGCGGACAGCGGGCGGGTCTCGGCGATGACAACCAGGTCGCCGATGCCGGCGGTGTTCTGCTCGTCGTGTGCCTTGACCTTGGAGGTGCGGCGGATGACCTTGCCGTACAGGGCGTGCTTCACGCGGTCTTCAACCTGAACAACGATGGTCTTGTCCATCTTGTCAGAGACCACGTAGCCGCGACGCGTCTTACGGTAACCGCGCTGCTCAGCCGTAGCTGCCGTAGCAGTTTCCGTCACGTTCTCGTCCTTTTCACTCACTTGGCGTCCTCCTCGGTCTCAGCCTCTGCCGGCTTTTCAGCCTTCTTAGCTGCAGACTTCTTGGACTTCTTTTCTTCCTTGGCTTCCACAACCGGTGCGGCAACCTCGGCACGAATGCCCAGCTCGCGCTCACGGAGAACGGTGTAGATGCGTGCGATGTCCTTCTTTACCGCGCGCAGACGACCGTGGTTCTCCAGCTGTCCGGTGGCGGACTGGAAACGCAGGTTGAACAGCTCTTCCTTGGACTTGCGGAGTTCTTCAACGAGACGCTCGTTGTCGAAACCGTCCAGCTGTGCGGGTGCAAGATCCTTTGACCCAACTGCCATTTCTATTCACCACCTTCGCGACGCACAATGCGTGCCTTCAACGGGAGCTTGTGGATCGCCAGGCGCAGGGCCTCGCGAGCTACCTCATCACTGACACCGGAGAGTTCAAAGAGAACCCGGCCCGGCTTGACGTTGGCGACCCACCATTCCGGCGAACCCTTACCGGAACCCATGCGGGTTTCGGCAGGCTTCTTGGTCAGCGGACGGTCCGGGTAAATGTTGATCCAGACCTTACCGCCACGCTTGATGTGGCGGGTCATCGCGATACGGGCAGATTCGATCTGACGGTTCGTGACGTATGCCGGGCTCAGGGCCTGGATGCCGTACTCACCGAAGGAGACCTTGGTACCGCCCGTGGCAGCGCCGGAACGACCCGGGTGGTGCTGCTTACGGTGCTTGACTCGACGTGGGATAAGCATTTAAGCCTGTCCTCCTTCTGCTGCCTGTGCCGGTGCTGCTGCCTCGGCTGCCGGAGCTGCAGCAGCAGGTGCTGCGTCGGCTGCCGGACGGTCGTTACGACGGCGGCGGTCACCACGGTCAGCGCCACCCGGGCGGCCCGGACGGTCGCCGGAACGGCCACGGGACGGAGCAGCAGCTGCCTGCTGAGCCAGTTCCTTGGAGGTGACGTCGCCCTTGTAGATCCAGACCTTCACGCCGATGCGGCCGAAGGTGGTCTTGGCTTCGTAGAAGCCATAGTCGATGTTCGCGCGCAGGGTGTGCAGGGGCACACGGCCTTCGCGGTAGAACTCCGAGCGGGACATTTCTGCGCCACCCAGACGGCCCGAGCAAGCGATACGGATACCCTTGGCACCGGCACGCTGTGCGGACTGCATGGCCTTCTTCATCGCACGGCGGAATGCCACGCGGGAAGTCAGCTGCTCTGCAACACCCTGGGCAACAAGCTGGGCTTCCATCTCGGGGTTCTTGACCTCGAGGATGTTCAGCTGGACCTGCTTGCCGGTGAGCTTTTCGAGCTCGCCACGGATGCGGTCTGCCTCGGCGCCGCGGCGGCCGATGACGATGCCCGGACGTGCCGTGTGGATGTCCACGCGGACACGGTCACGGGTGCGCTCGATCTCGACCTTGGCGATGCCGGCGCGCTCCATGCCCGTGGACATGAGCTGGCGGATACGGATGTCTTCGCGAACGAAGTCCTTGTACCGCTGGCCGGACTTGGTGCTGTCAGCGAACCAGTGCGATACGTGATCGGTGGTGATGCCGAGTCGGAACCCGTGCGGGTTTACTTTCTGTCCCACTTAGCGAGCCTCCTCTTTCTCCGGGGTAGCGACTACCACGGTGATGTGGCTGGTGCGCTTCTTGATCTGAAATGCACGACCCTGAGCACGCGGCTGGAACCGCTTCATGGTCGGGCCTTCATCAACAAACGCTTCGCTGATGATGAGGTCACCTTCGTCGAACGCAACACCGTCGCGGTCCGCGAGGACCCGGGCGTTGGAGATTGCCGACTGAACTACCTTGAATACCGGCTCCGAAGCTGCCTGGGGGGCAAACTTCAGAATTGCCAGAGCCTCGTTCGCTTGCTTACCACGAACAAGGTTGACGACGCGCCGGGCCTTCATAGGCGTTACGCGGATGTGGCGCGCAATTGCCTTGGCTTCCATTGCTTTCCTTCTCTCGTCTTTGACGTAAGTGCAGGCGCCTAGCGGCGCTTGCCCTTACGGTCGTCCTTGACATGGCCGCGGAATGTCCGCGTGGGAGCGAATTCGCCGAGCTTGTGCCCGACCATCGACTCGGTGACAAACACCGGGATGTGCTTGCGTCCGTCGTGCACGGCGATCGTGTGCCCGAGCATGTCGGGGATGATCATCGAGCGGCGGGACCAGGTCTTGATGACGTTCTTGGTGCCCTTTTCGTTTTCCCTTGCGACCTTCACAAAGAGGTGCTGGTCAACGAAAGGACCTTTTTTCAGGCTGCGTGGCATGTGTCCAGGCTCCTATCGCTTGTTCTTGCCAGTACGACGGCGACGAACAATAAGCTTGTCGCTCTCTTTGTTGGGGCGGCGGGTACGGCCTTCAGGCTTACCGTTCGGGTTGACCGGGTGACGACCACCGGAGGTCTTACCTTCACCACCACCGTGCGGGTGGTCAACCGGGTTCATGGCGACACCACGGACGGTCGGGCGAACGCCCTTCCACCGCATACGGCCGGCCTTGCCCCAGTTGATGTTCGACTGCTCGGCGTTGCCGACCTCGCCGATCGTGGCGCGGCAGCGCACGTCAACGTTGCGGATTTCGCCGGAGGGCAGACGCAGCTGGGCGAAACGGCCTTCCTTGGCGACGAGCTGAACAGAAGCACCGGCGGAACGGGCCATCTTGGCACCGCCGCCCGGGCGCAGCTCAACCGCGTGGATAACGGTACCCACGGGGATGTTGCGCAGGGGCAGGTTGTTGCCAGGCTTGATGTCAGCGTTGGCGCCGGCTTCCACGAAGTCGCCCTGGGAGAGCTTGTTCGGGGCGATGATGTAGCGCTTGGTGCCATCAACGTAGTGCAGGAGGGCGATGCGAGCCGTGCGGTTCGGATCGTACTCGATTTCGGCAACGCGGGCGTTGACGCCGTCCTTGTCGTGACGACGGAAGTCGATCAGACGGTACTGGCGCTTGTGTCCACCACCCTTGTGACGGGTGGTGATCTTACCGGTGTTGTTACGGCCGCCCTTTTTGGGCAGCGGACGTACCAACGACTTTTCCGGCGTCGACCGCGTGATTTCGGTGAAGTCAGCTACGCTCGAGCCGCGACGGCCCGGCGTAGTCGGCTTGTATTTACGGATTCCCATAATTTATTTCCTCGTTAAAGTGGTCTCCGCTACGCGAGCGGACCGCCGAAGATGTCGATAGTGCCTTCTTTGAGGGTCACAATGGCACGCTTGGTGCTCTTGCGGGTGCCCCATCCGAATTTGGTGCGCTTGCGCTTACCGGCACGGTTGATGGTGTTGATCGATTCGACCTTGACGGAGAAAATCTTCTCCACGGCCAGCTTGATCTCGGTCTTGTTCGAGCGGGGGTCCACCAGGAAGGTGTACTTGCCCTCGTCGATCAGGCCGTAGCTCTTTTCCGAGACGACGGGTGCAAGCACAACATCGCGCGGGTCTTTGATGGTGGCTGCGCTCACTTGGCATCCTCCTGGTTCTTTGCAGCCTTGTCAGCAACGAATGCTTCGTAGGCAGCCTTGGTGAAGACTACGTCGTCGGAAACGAGCACGTCGTAGGTGTTCAGCTGGTCCACGTACAGGACGTGGACTTCGGGGAGGTTGCGCACGGAGAGTGCAGCAACGTCGTTCGCGCGCTCGATGACGACCAGCAGGTTCTTGCGCTCGGAGACTCCGCGCAGGGCTGCCAGTGCTGCCTTGGAGGACGGCTTGTCGCCGGCAACCAGTTCAGAAACGACGTGGACGCGGCCGTTGCGGGCGCGGTCAGAGAGAGCGCCGCGCAGGGCAGCAGCAATCATCTTCTTGGGGGTCCGCTGGCTGTAGTCACGCGGGGTGGGCCCGTGGACGACGCCACCGCCGGTCATGTGCGGAGCGCGGATCGATCCCTGACGGGCGCGGCCGGTGCCCTTCTGCTTGAACGGCTTGCGGCCTGCACCGGAAACTTCGGCGCGGGTCTTGGTCTTGTGGGTACCCTGGCGAGCAGCAGCGAGCTGGGCAACGACGACCTGGTGCAGCAGCGGCACGTTGGTCTGAACGTCGAAGATCTCTGCAGGCAGGTCAACCTTGACAGTGTTAGCCATTGAACTAGGCTCCCTTCACGGCGGTGCGTACGAGTACGACCTGGCCGCGGGCACCGGGAACGGCGCCCTTGATCAGGAGCAGCGACTTCTCGACGTCAACCGCGTGGACCGTGAGGTTCAGCGTGGTGTGACGAACGGCGCCCATGCGGCCGGCCATTTTCATGCCCTTGAAGACGCGGCTCGGGGTGGATGCTCCACCGATAGAGCCAGGCTTACGGTGGTTCTTGTGGGCACCGTGGGAAGCTCCAACGCCGTGGAAGCCGTGACGCTTCATAACACCGGCGAAGCCCTTACCCTTGGTGGTGCCAACGACGTCGATCTTCTGGCCGGCTTCGAAGAGCTCAACAGAAAGCTCCTGGCCCAGCTCGTAAGAGTCAGCATCTGCGGTGCGCAGTTCTACGACGTGGCGGCGAGGCGTGACGCCTGCCTTTTCAAAGTGACCAGCCAGCGGCTTGGTGACCTTGCGGGGATCGATCTGGCCGTAGCCGATCTGAACGGCGACGTAGCCATCAGTCTCTGCGTTGCGCAGCTGGGTGATGACGTTCGAGTCAGCCTGGACAACAGTGACGGGGATGAGCTTGTTGTTCTCGTCCCAGACCTGGGTCATGCCGAGCTTCGTGCCCAGCAGGCCCTTTACGTTACGGGTTGCGGTCATAGTCTCTCAGCACCTCCCTACAGCTTGATTTCGATGTTCACGTCGGCCGGCAGGTCGAGACGCATGAGCGAGTCAACAGCCTTGGGCGTGGGGTCGATGATGTCGATCAGACGCTTGTGCGTGCGCATTTCAAAGTGCTCGCGGCTGTCCTTGTACTTGTGGGGAGAGCGGATAACGCAGTACACGTTCTTCTCCGTGGGCAGCGGCACGGGGCCGACTACCGTTGCGCCTGCGCGCGTGACCGTCTCAACGATCTTCCGTGCTGAAACGTCAATGACCTCGTGGTCGTATGACTTCAGCCGGATGCGGATTTTTTGTCCCGCCATGTCGCCTGACTCTCTTTCAGTAAGTGCTGCTCTGTTTACTTGCGTGTTGTATGGCTGCCGAAGCATTTGAAGTCGTAACTACCATCCGCCGCACAAGCTGAATCCGGATGAATCCGGGTTCCTCAACCTGCCGGCGCACCCGACCCCCGCGGTCGGGCGTGTCGCGCTGTGTAAAACGCACGAGCCCGCAGTTCCTTGGGGAGTTGGGTTATGTTTGGGCTTCAGCCTGGACCCTGACACCCGGCATTATCCGGATCGGGACACGAAGAAGCGCTTGAACAACTCAACTAGTATGCCGGAATTTGTCCGAGGATGCGAATCGGGGCCCTTGCGGTACCAATCTCGCCGCCGATCCCGCACGCCAAACGGTCATTGCCTCCGGCAATCATCGGTTGGATGATGGGTAAATGGCCGTGCAGAACGCCGACGCCGTCAACGCCGCGTGGGTGCAGAACCTCGCCGGACGCCTGCGCCCGGATTTCACGCTGGGCGTTGCTGCCGCCGCCTTCCAGATCGAAGGCGCCCTCGCGGCGGACGGCCGCGGGCCGTCGGGCTGGGATGCCTTCGCGGCCACACCAGGCAACATTCTCAGCGGTCATTCCCCGGAAGTGGCCTGTGACCACTATAACCGCGTGCCGGAGGACGTTGCCCTCATGCGCGAACTCGGCATCGACTCCTACCGCTTCTCGATCTCATGGCCCAGGATCCATCCGGAGGGCCACGGCGCGGCCAACCCGCGGGGCCTGGACTTCTACGACCGGCTGGTTGACCTGCTGCTGGCGGCCGGCATCTCCCCCATGGCCACGCTCTACCACTGGGACACTCCCCTCCCCCTGGAGCGCGCTGGCGGGTGGATGAACCGTGCAACGGCCGAACGCTTCGCCGAGTACGCGGCGGCAGCCGGCAAGCGGCTCGGCGACCGGGTGGCGCAGTGGGTCACGCTCAACGAACCCGTATCCGTCACGCTGAACGGCTACGCACTTGGCGTCCACGCGCCCGGCCGCGACCTGCTGTTCAAGGCGCTGCCTTCGGTCCACCACCAGCTGCTCGGCCACGGGCTCGCGGTCCAGGCCCTGCGCGCGGCGGGCGTGGCGGGAACCATCGGCGTCACCAACCTGCACTCCCCCGTGCGCCCTGCCACCCGGCGGCTGGCTGACCGGCTGCTGGCCAAGGTCTGCGACCTTGTCCTCAACCGTGTATACGCCGATCCCATCCTCCTGGGGCGCTACCCCGCGCCGCCGCTTGCCGCCCGCCCGTGGTTCAGGTTTTTGTCCCGGACGTCCGACGACGACCTCCGCCTGATCAGCCAGCCGCTCGACTTCTACGGGGTGAACTATTACTACCCCGTGCGCGTCGCCGCAGGCCAGGGACCCCCGGGCACGCCGGCAGGCGATGCGCAGGCCATGTCACGGGTGCCGTTCCATCTCGCGGCCTTCCCCGAATACGCCACCACCGGGTTCGGCTGGCCGGTGGCGCCGGAGCATCTGGGCATCCTGCTGCGGGAGCTCAAGGACAGGTACGGGGCAGCCTTGCCGCCGGTCTACATCACCGAGAGCGGCGCAAGTTTTCCGGAGCCCGAGCACGTGACCGGTCCCATCGCGGACTCGGGGCGGATCGACTACCTGGCGCATCATCTGGACCAGGCGATGAACGCCACGGCGCCCGGCGGCATCGCGCACGACGTGGAACTCCTCGGCTACTTCGTCTGGACGTTCATGGACAATTTCGAATGGGCCGCCGGGTATTCACAGCGGTTCGGTCTGGTGCATGTGGACTTCGAAACCCTGAAACGGACGCCCAAGAAGTCCTTCTACTGGCTGCAGGCACTCAGCCGTGCACGGGGGCGCACGGCCTGAAGACGCGGTGCCCTACGGGCGCTGCAGCTACTGGTTCTTGTTCGCCCGGTTGATCCGCTTGGCGCGCTCAATCTCGTGGCGGAAGTGCTTCTTCGCCCAAACCACGCCCACCACCACGGCGGCAACCACCAGCAGGAAAATTAGCCAACCCATGACGTTCCTCTCTCTCGCGAGCACCAACCATATCAGGGGCAGGGTGCTGTCCACAGGCGGGAACCGCGGATACAAAAACAGCCCCGCTGCCAAGGGCAGCGGGGCTGTTTTCGAAGATCAGGCCGATGAACGGCCCGCGATCAGCAAGAGTTACTTGATGATCTTGGTGACACGTCCCGAACCAACGGTGCGGCCGCCTTCACGGATAGCGAAGCCAAGGCCCTCTTCCATAGCGATCGGCTGGATGAGCGCAACGGTCATCTCAGTGTTGTCGCCAGGCATAACCATTTCCGTGCCTTCCGGCAGGGTGATAACGCCGGTTACGTCCGTGGTACGGAAGTAGAACTGCGGGCGGTAGTTCGAGTAGAACGGGTTGTGACGTCCGCCTTCGTCCTTGGACAGGATGTAGACGTTGGCCTCGAAGTCGGTGTGCGGGGTGATGGAACCCGGCTTGACGACAACCTGGCCACGCTCGACGTCGTCGCGCTTCAGACCGCGGAGCAGGAGGCCACAGTTCTCGCCGGCCCATGCTTCGTCGAGCTGCTTGTGGAACATCTCGATACCGGTAACGGTGGTCTTCTGGACCGGACGGATACCGACGATCTCGACCTCAGAGTTGATGGCGAGGGTACCGCGCTCGGCGCGACCCGTCACAACGGTGCCACGACCGGTGATCGTGAAGACGTCTTCGATCGGCATCAGGAACGGCTTGTCGCGGTCACGTACGGGGTCCGGAACGGACTCGTCGACAGCAGCCATCAGGTCCTCAACGGACTTGACCCACTCCGGGTCGCCTTCCAGAGCCTTGAGGCCGGAAACGCGGACAACCGGTGCTTCGTCGCCATCGAAGCCCTGCGAGCTCAGGAGCTCACGAACTTCCATTTCAACGAGGTCGAGGAGTTCCTCGTCGTCAACCATGTCTGCCTTGTTCAGCGCGACCAGCAGGTAGGGAACACCAACCTGGCGGGCGAGCAGAACGTGCTCGCGGGTCTGAGCCATCGGACCGTCAGTAGCGGCAACCACGAGGATTGCGCCGTCCATCTGAGCAGCACCGGTGATCATGTTCTTGATGTAGTCAGCGTGACCCGGAGCGTCTACGTGTGCGTAGTGGCGCTTCTCGGTCTGGTACTCAACGTGGGAGATGTTGATGGTAATGCCGCGCTGACGCTCTTCCGGAGCAGAGTCGATCGACGCGAAGTCACGCTTCTCGTTGAGAGTCGGGTACTTGTCGTACAGCACCTTGGAAATGGCGGCCGTCAACGTCGTCTTACCGTGGTCAACGTGACCAATGGTACCGATGTTAACGTGCGGCTTAGTCCGCTCGAACTTTGCCTTTGCCACAGGTTCCTCCTAGAACGTTTTTCAAATGGCTTACCTTCGACCGCGCTTATCGCGGCAGAAACTCCAGTAAGTCTACTTGGGGGCTTTGGATTGATGAAATTGCAGATTCAGGAACTAATACTAGTGCCTAGAGCCTGTTCGTGCTGATGGCCGGAACCGGGCCGGAACCAGTGTTCCGGCCATCCGCACTAAGTGTGTTTCCGCAGGGGAAACGCACCTGGTTTTTCGCAGCTTGTCGCGTGGACAGTCCTGGGGACTATTCGCCGCGGGACTTCTGGATGATCTCGTCGGCAACTGCCTTCGGGACCTCGGCGTAGCTGTTGAACGTCATGGAGTACACAGCGCGGCCCTGGGTCTTCGAACGCAGGTCACCGATGTAGCCGAACATGCCGGACAGCGGTACGTGTGCGCGGACAACCTTGACGCCCTGGGCATCCTCCATGGACTGCATCTGGCCACGGCGGGAGTTGAGGTCACCGATAACTTCACCCATGTATTCCTCAGGGGTGCGGACCTCGACATCCATCAGCGGTTCGAGCAGAACAGGGTTCGCCTTGCGTGCGGCTTCCTTGAAAGCCATACGGCCGGCGATCTTGAACGCCATTTCCGAGGAGTCAACATCGTGGTACGCGCCGTCAACCAGCGTTGCCTTGATGCCAACAACCGGGTAACCGGCCAGGACACCGTCATTCAGCGCGTCCTGGATACCGGCGTCGACCGACGGGATGTATTCGCGCGGAACGCGGCCACCAGTGACCTTGTTCTCGAACTCGTACAGCTCGCCTTCCGCAGTGTCCAGCGGTTCGATCGCGATCTGGATCTTCGCGAACTGGCCGGAACCACCGGTCTGCTTCTTGTGCGTGTAGTCGTGACGCTCAACGGCACGCTTGATGGTTTCGCGGTAAGCAACCTGCGGCTTGCCAACATTGGCCTCGACCTTGAACTCGCGGCGCATGCGGTCCACCAGGATGTCCAGGTGGAGCTCGCCCATGCCGGCGATGATGGTCTGGCCGGTGTCTTCGTTGAGGGAGACCTGGAAGGTCGGGTCCTCAGCGGAGAGCTTCTGGATGGCCGTGGAGAGCTTCTCCTGGTCACCCTTGGTGTTGGGTTCGATGGCAACCGAGATCACGGGCTCCGGGAAGCTCATGGACTCGAGGACGATCTGGTTGCTGGAGTCGCACAGGGTGTCGCCCGTGGTGGTGTCCTTCAGACCGATCGCTGCGTAGATGTGGCCGGCGGTAGCGCCCTCGACGGGCATTTCCTTGTTGGCGTGCATCTGGAACAGCTTGCCGATGCGCTCCTTCTTGCCCTTGGTGGAGTTGACCACCTGTGCGCCTGCTTCCACGTGACCGGAGTACACGCGGATGAAGGTGAGCTGGCCGAAGAACGGGTGCGCAGCAATCTTGAAGGCCAGTGCGGAGAACGGCTCTTCGGCGGACGGCTTGCGGGTCAGTTCCTTCTCTTCGTCGCGGGGATCGTGACCGATCATCGGCGGGACGTCGAGCGGGTTCGGCAGGTAGTCGACGACTGCATCGAGCATCGGCTGAACGCCACGGTTCTTGAACGCGGAACCACAGAACACCGGGTAGAGCTCGGAGTTGATCGTCATCTTGCGGATGCCGGCCTTGAGTTCATCGATGGTGAGTTCTTCACCTTCGAGGTACTTCTCCATGAGCTCTTCGGAGGCCTCTGCAACGGTCTCCACGAGAGTTGAACGGTATTCCTCGGCCTTGGCCTTGAGGTCTTCCGGGATCTCGCGGATTTCGTACTTGGCGCCCATGGTGACGTCACCCTTGGCATCGCCGGGCCACACCAGTGCGCGCATGTAGAGCAGGTCCACGACGCCGATGAAGTCGTTCTCGGCACCGATGGGCAGCTGCATGACCAGCGGCTTGGCGCCGAGGCGGCTGATGATGGTGTCTACGGTGAAGTAGAAGTCAGCGCCGAGCTTGTCCATCTTGTTGACGAAGCAGATACGCGGAACGTTGTACTTGTCAGCCTGGCGCCAAACGGTCTCAGACTGCGGCTCAACGCCTTCCTTGCCATCGAAGACGGCAACGGCACCGTCGAGGACGCGCAGGGAGCGCTCAACCTCAACCGTGAAGTCCACGTGGCCCGGGGTGTCGATGATGTTGATCTGGTTGTTTTCCCAGAAGCAGGTCACGGCGGCAGACGTGATGGTGATGCCGCGTTCCTTTTCCTGTTCCATCCAGTCGGTGGTCGAAGCGCCGTCGTGCGTTTCGCCAATCTTGTGGTTCACACCTGTGTAGAACAGAATGCGCTCGGTGGTGGTGGTCTTGCCGGCATCGATGTGGGCCATGATGCCGATGTTGCGGACCTTACTAAGGTCTGTAAGCACGTCCTGTGCCACGGTGTCTCCCTTTCGGATGGACTACGCGTTCGCCGCCGGCTCGTCTGAGCCGGCGGCGTACGGGAAGTTTTACCAGCGGTAGTGGGCGAAGGCCTTGTTGGACTCGGCCATCTTGTGGGTGTCTTCGCGACGCTTCACAGCGGCACCGAGACCGTTCGAGGCATCCAGGATTTCGTTCTGGAGACGCTCGGTCATCGTCTTTTCGCGGCGGGCCTTGGAGTAGCCGACCAGCCAACGCAGGGCGAGGGCGGTGGAGCGGCCCGGCTTGACCTCAACCGGAACCTGGTAGGTGGCGCCACCGACACGGCGGGAGCGGACCTCGAGGGAAGGCTTGACGTTGTCCATGGCCTTCTTGAGGGCTGCGACGGGGTCGCCGCCGGACTTCGCGCGTGCACCTTCGAGGGCACCGTAAACGATGCGCTCTGCGGTGGACTTCTTGCCGTCAACCAGCACCTTGTTGATCAGCTGGGTGACCAGCGGGGAGCCGTAGACGGGATCTGATACGAGCGGCCGCTTGGGGGCCGGACCCTTGCGAGGCATATTACTTCTTCTCCATCTTTGCGCCGTAGCGGCTGCGTGCCTGCTTACGGTTCTTGACACCCTGGGTATCGAGGGCACCGCGGACGATCTTGTAGCGGACGCCGGGGAGGTCCTTCACACGACCACCACGGACGAGCACAATGGAGTGCTCCTGGAGGTTGTGGCCAACACCGGGGATGTAGGCGGTAACTTCGATGCCACCGTTGAGGCGCACACGTGCAACCTTACGCAGAGCCGAGTTCGGCTTCTTCGGGGTGGTGGTGTAGACGCGGGTGCAAACACCGCGGCGCATCGGGCTGCCCTTAAGCGCGGGAGCCTTGGTCTTTGAGACCTTCGGCGTGCGGCCCTTCCGGACCAGCTGGTTAATCGTAGGCACTTTCGTGTTCTCCGTTTTATCCGGAGCGGCCTCTGACAGCCGCTCTCCTGTTTCTTTGCCTCGCCGCCCGAGCTTTGAAGAAGTCTCCAGAGCAGCTGAGGCGAAGCCTTGATGTCGGATTCGCACACGGAGGACGATGCAGCTCGCGGCTGCAATTGTCCCTAGGCATGCGAAAATGTGGCATACGTTGCACAAGAACCCTGCAAACCGGAAACGTCGCTCTCGGTTCTGCCGTTCAGCTGAAACAGCCTTCTAGCTAACACCGGGCGCACTCATCCACTGCCACAATAACAATTGGTCTCAAGTTTAGCACGGACTGCCCCGAGGCCTTAATCCGCGCGGATTCCCGGGGTTAAACAGCAACGCGGGGTCACTCCGCGCCCAATCCACAGGGTGGATCGGGCCGTAAGTGACCCCGCGTTGCTTCAGGAACGATTACCGGAAGTCGTTGCCCAGGTCGTAGTCATCCAGCGGGATGGCGTGGAACTCAGGAGCTCCGTCGCCGCCCAGCGTGTCGTAGGAGAAATCGCTGAATGCGCTCGGGCCGGTGAACAGGTTGGCCTTTGCTTCTTCAGTCGGTTCCACCGTGATCTCGGTGTAGCGCGGGAGACCCGTGCCGGCCGGGATCAGCTTACCGATGATGACGTTCTCCTTGAGGCCCAGCAGCGGATCGCTCTTGCCTTCCATGGCCGCCTGCGTCAGGACGCGGGTGGTCTCCTGGAAGGAGGCTGCGGACAGCCAGGACTCGGTGGCCAGCGACGCCTTGGTGATACCCATGAGCTCGGGACGTCCGGAAGCCGGAGTCTTGCCCTCGGATACAACGCGGCGGTTGGCGTCCTCGAACCGGCTGCGTTCGGCCAGCTCACCCGGGAGCAGGTCGGAGTCGCCGGATTCGATGACCGTGACGCGGCGCAGCATCTGCCGGACGATGACTTCCACGTGCTTGTCGTGGATGCCAATGCCCTGGCTGCGGTACACGCCCTGCACTTCGTCCACGAGGAACTTCTGTGCGGCACGCGGACCCATGATGCGCAGGACCTGCTTCGGGTCGACCGGACCGTTGATGAGCTTCTGGCCCACCGACACGTGCTGGCCGTCCTCGATCAGGAGACGCGACCGGCGCAGGACCGGGTAGGCGATCTCTTCGGAACCGTCGTCCGGAGTGATCACCAGGCGCATCTGGCGCTCGGATTCCTCGATGGTGATGCGGCCGGCTGCTTCCGCAATCGGCGCCACACCCTTCGGGGTACGGGCTTCGAAGAGCTCCTGGATACGGGGCAGACCCTGGGTGATGTCGTCGCCACCGCTGGCGGAAACAGCACCACCGGTGTGGAACGTACGCATGGTCAGCTGGGTACCGGGTTCACCGATGGACTGCGCGGCGATGATGCCCACAGCTTCACCGATGTCCACGGTCTTGCCGGTGGCCAGCGAACGGCCGTAGCACAGGGCACAGGTTCCGACGCTGGACTCACAGGTGAGCACGGAGCGGACCTTGACCTCGGTGATGCCGGCTGCGAACAGCTCAGCGATCACGACGTCACCGCAGTCGGTGCCGGCCGGAGCCAGGACGTTGCCCTTGGAGTCGACGACGTCCACGGCCAGCGTACGGGCGTAGGCGCTGTTCTCGACGTTCTCGTCCAGGGTCAGCTCACCGTTGGCGTCAGCCACGGCGATCGGGGTGACGAGGCCGCGTTCGGTGCCGCAGTCCTCTTCACGGACGATGACGTCCTGCGAAACGTCCACCAGACGACGGGTCAGGTAACCCGAGTTGGCGGTACGCAGCGCGGTGTCGGCAAGACCCTTACGTGCACCGTGCGTCGCGATGAAGTATTCCAGCACCGACAGGCCCTCACGGTAGGAGGACTTGATCGGACGCGGGATGATTTCACCCTTCGGGTTGGCCACCAGGCCACGGATACCCGCGATCTGGCGGACCTGCATCCAGTTACCACGTGCACCGGAGGACACCATGCGGTTGATGGTGTTCATGGGCGACAGGCTGTCGCGCATGGCCTGGGCGATCTCGTTGGTTGCCTTGTTCCAGATCTCGATCAGTTCCTGGCGACGCTCGTCGTCGTCGATCAGGCCCTTGTCGTACTGTCCCTGGATCTTGGCGGCGCGCTCCTCGTATCCGGCCAGGATGGCCGGCTTGGCCTCCGGAACCTCGATGTCGGAAATCGCGACGGTGACGCCCGAGCGGGTGGCCCAGTAGAAACCGGCGTCCTTCAGGTTGTCCAGCGTTGCGGCCGTGACAACCTTCGGGTAGCGCTCCGCGAGGTCGTTGACGATGCGGGACAGCTCGCCCTTGTCGGCAACAGCCTCAACCCACGGGTAGTCCTCGGGCAGGGTCTCGTTGAAGAGAACCTGGCCCAGGGATGTGTCCACCAGTGCGGGCTGACCCTGCTCCCAGCCTTCCGGAGCTTCCCAGCCGGCGTAAGGAACAAAGCCCTCAAGGCGGATCTTGACCTGGGAGTTCAGGTGCAGCTCGTGAGCGTCGAAGGCCATGATGGCCTCGGACACGGAGCCGAAGATCCGGCCTTCACCGGCTGAACCCACGCGCTTGGTGGTCAGGTGGTAGAGGCCGATGATCATATCCTGCGAAGGCAGGGTCACCGGACGGCCGTCAGACGGCTTCAGGATGTTGTTGGACGACAGCATCAGGATGCGTGCTTCAGCCTGGGCTTCGGGGCTCAGCGGCAGGTGGACTGCCATCTGGTCGCCGTCGAAGTCAGCGTTGAACGCGCCACAAACCAGCGGGTGGAGCTGGATGGCCTTGCCTTCAACAAGCTGCGGCTCGAATGCCTGGATACCGAGGCGGTGCAGGGTAGGTGCACGGTTGAGCAGCACCGGGTGTTCGGTGATGATCTCTTCCAGCACGTCCCAGACCTGCGGACGGTAACGCTCGACCATGCGCTTGGCCGACTTGATGTTCTGGGCGTGGTTGAGGTCAACCAGGCGCTTCATCACGAACGGCTTGAAGAGCTCCAGCGCCATCTGCTTGGGCAGGCCACACTGGTGCAGCTTCAGCTGCGGGCCGACGACGATGACCGAACGGCCGGAGTAGTCGACGCGCTTGCCGAGGAGGTTCTGGCGGAACCGGCCCTGCTTGCCCTTGAGCATGTCGCTCAGGGACTTCAGCGGACGGTTGCCTGGTCCGGTGACCGGACGGCCGCGTCGGCCGTTGTCGAAGAGGCTGTCAACGGCTTCCTGAAGCATGCGCTTCTCGTTGTTGACGATGATCTCCGGAGCACCCAGGTCAAGCAGTCGCTTGAGTCGGTTGTTGCGGTTGATCACGCGGCGGTAGAGGTCGTTGAGGTCGGAGGTCGCGAAGCGGCCACCGTCCAGCTGGACCATCGGGCGCAGTTCCGGCGGGATCACCGGGACGGCGTCCAGCACCATGCCGAGCGGGCTGTTGTTGGTGGTCAGGAACGCGTTGACCACCTTCAGGCGCTTCAGGGCGCGGGTCTTGCGCTGGCCCTTGCCGTTGGCGATGATGTCGCGCAGGTTGTCGGACTCTGCCTGCATGTCGAAGTTCTCAAGACGCTTCTTGATGGCCTCGGCACCCATGGAGCCTTCGAAGTACATGCCGTAGCGGTCACGCAGCTCGCGGTACAGGCCCTCGTCACCTTCGAGGTCGGCGACCTTCAGGTTCTTGAAGCGGTCCCAGACCTGCTCGAGGCGCTCGATCTCGGCGTCGGCGCGCTTGCGGACGTTCGCCATCTGGCGGTCGGCCGAGTCGCGTGCCTTCTTCTTGTCGGCAGCCTTGGCACCCTCGCCCTCGAGACGGGCGAGCTCGCCCTCAAGGTCGCGGGCGATCGCGGCGATGTCGGAGTCGCGGTTGTCGATCAGCTGCTTCTTCTCGACGTCATGCTCAACCTGCAGGTTGGGCAGTTCCGCGTGGCGGTTTTCCTCGTCGACGCTGGTGATCATGTAGGCAGCGAAGTAGATGACCTTTTCAAGGTCCTTCGGAGCCAGGTCAAGGAGGTAGCCCAGGCGGGACGGAACACCCTTGAAGTACCAGATGTGGGTTACGGGAGCAGCCAGTTCGATGTGGCCCATGCGCTCACGGCGCACCTTGGCGCGGGTGACCTCGACGCCACACCGCTCACAGATGATGCCCTTGAAGCGCACGCGCTTGTACTTGCCGCAGTAGCATTCCCAGTCACGGGACGGGCCGAAGATCTTCTCGCAGAAGAGGCCGTCCTTCTCGGGCTTGAGCGTGCGGTAGTTGATGGTTTCCGGCTTCTTAACCTCGCCGTACGACCAGCCGCGGATGTCTTCCGCGGTGGCGAGGCCGATCTGCATGAGGCCGAAGGAGGATTCGCTGGACATATGGTCCCTGTTCTCTCTTGTTCTCTAAATTCTGAAGTCTTGTTTACGGGGAGAGGGAGAGGCCGACGGCGGGTGGTCACCACCCGCCGTCGGGACCCCTGCTAGACCTCTTCTACGGAGCTGGGCTCTGCACGAGACAGATCGATGCCCAGTTCTTCCGCAGCCGTGAAGACTGCGTCATCAGAGTCACGCATTTCAATTGTGGTTCCGTCCGTGGAAAGCACTTCCACGTTCAGGCACAGCGACTGCATTTCCTTGATCAACACCTTGAAGGATTCGGGAACACCCGGCTCAGGGATGTTCTCGCCCTTGACGATCGCCTCGTAGACCTTCACACGGCCGTGGATGTCATCGGACTTGATCGTGAGCAGTTCCTGGAGCGTGTAGGCGGCGCCGTAAGCTTCGAGCGCCCACACTTCCATTTCACCGAAGCGCTGGCCACCGAACTGTGCCTTACCACCCAGCGGCTGCTGCGTGATCATGGAGTACGGGCCGGTGGAGCGGGCGTGGATCTTGTCGTCCACCAGGTGGTGGAGCTTCAGGATGTACATGTAGCCGACCGAGATCGGATCCGGGAACGGCTCGCCGGAGCGGCCGTCGAACAGGCGCGTCTTGCCCGAGGAGTTGATCAGGCGTTCGCCGTCACGGGTCAGGTTGGTGGAGTCCAGCAGACCGGTGATTTCCTCTTCGCGGGCGCCGTCGAAGACCGGCGTTGCAACAGTGGTCTGGCCACTCTCGCGCGGCAGGTTCGGCAGCTGCTTGGCCCACTCCGGCTCGCCTTCGATCTTCCAGCCCGTCTTGGCAACCCAGCCGAGGTGCGTTTCCAGCACCTGGCCGACGTTCATACGGCCCGGAACACCCAGCGGGTTCAGGACGATGTCGACGGGGGTACCGTCGGCAAGGAAGGGCATGTCCTCGACCGGGAGGATCTTGGAGATAACACCCTTGTTGCCGTGGCGGCCGGCGAGCTTGTCGCCGTCGGTGATCTTGCGCTTGGCAGCCACGTAGACGCGGACCAGCTGGTTGACGCCCGGGGGCAGTTCGTCGTCGTTGTCGCGGTCGAAGACGCGCACGCCGATGACGGTGCCGGACTCGCCGTGCGGAACCTTCAGGGAGGTGTCGCGGACTTCCCGGGACTTCTCACCGAAGATGGCGCGCAGCAGGCGCTCTTCCGGGGTCAGCTCGGTTTCACCCTTCGGGGTGACCTTCCCGACCAGGATGTCGCCGGCTTCAACCTCGGCACCGATGTGGATGATGCCGCGCTCGTCCAGGCCTGCCAGGACTTCCTCAGACACGTTGGGGATGTCACGGGTGATTTCCTCGGCACCAAGCTTGGTGTCGCGGGCATCGATCTCGTGCTCCTCGATGTGGATGGAGGACAGGACGTCCTCGGCCACGATGCGCTGGGACAGGATGATGGCATCCTCGAAGTTATGGCCTTCCCATGACATGAATGCCACGAGCAGGTTCTTACCGAGGGCGAGCTCGCCCTGGTCCGTTGCCGGGCCGTCAGCGATGATGCCGCCGACCTCGAGGCGCTGGCCTTCGTTCACCAGGACACGGTTGTTGTAGCAGTTGCCCTGGTTGGAGCGAGCGAACTTGTTGATGCGGTAGTTGGTTTCCGTACCGTCGTCGTTGAGCATGATGACCAGCTCAGCGGAGACCTCGGTAACCACACCGGCCTTCTTCGCGATGGTGACGTCACCGGCGTCGACTGCGGCAGCACGCTCCATCCCGGTACCCACGAACGGGGCCTCGGAACGGACCAGCGGCACAGCCTGGCGCTGCATGTTGGCACCCATGAGTGCGCGGTTGGCGTCGTCGTGCTCGAGGAACGGAATCAGGGCGGTTGCCACGGACACCATCTGGCGCGGGGAGACGTCCATGAACTGCACGTCGGCTGCGGGAACGAGCACGGGCTCGCCTCCACCACCGCGGGCACGGACCAGGACGGTCTCTTCAGCGAAGCGCTTGTTCTCGTCGAGCGGGGCGTTGGCCTGCGCGATCAGGACCTCTGCCTCGTCGTCGGCCGTCAGGTACTGGACGTCGTCGGAGACGACGCCATCCTTGACCAGGCGGTACGGCGTCTCGATGAAACCGAACGGGTTGATGCGGCCGTAGGATGCCAGCGAACCGATCAGACCAATGTTCGGGCCTTCAGGGGTTTCGATGGGGCACATACGTCCGTAGTGGGACGGGTGAACGTCTCGAACTTCCATGCCGGCACGGTCACGGGACAGACCGCCCGGGCCCAGCGCGGAGAGGCGGCGCTTGTGGGTCAGACCCGAGAGCGGGTTGTTCTGGTCCATGAACTGGGACAGCTGGGAGGTTCCGAAGAACTCCTTGATGGCTGCCACCACGGGACGGATGTTGATCAGTGTCTGCGGCGTGATGGCCTCGACGTCCTGCGTGGTCATGCGTTCGCGGACGACGCGCTCCATGCGGGACAGGCCGGTGCGGACCTGGTTCTCGATGAGCTCGCCGACGGCGCGGATGCGGCGGTTGCCGAAGTGGTCGATGTCATCGATCTCGACGCGCAGCTCGTGGTCTTCGCCGTCGCGCTTGCCCATGAGGGTCTTCTCGCCGGCGTGCAGCGCGACGAGGAACTTGATCATGGCCACGATGTCTTCAACGTGCAGGACCGAGGCTTCCTTGTCGCCAAGGGAGCGGTCGATGCCAAGCTTGCGGTTGATCTTGTAGCGGCCAACCTTGGCCAGATCGTAGCGCTTGGAGTTGAAGTACAGGTTGTCCAGCAGGGACTGGGCAGCCTCGACTGTGGGCGGCTCGCCCGGACGCAGCTTGCGGTAAATGTCCAGCAAGGCGTCTTCGCGAGTTTCGGTGGCGTCCTTCTCCAGCGTTGCACGCATGGAGTCGTACTGGCCGAACTCCTCGAGGATCTGGCCTTCGGTCCAGCCGAGGGCCTTCAGCAGCACCGTGACCGACTGCTTGCGCTTGCGGTCGAGGCGCACGCCGACCTGGTCGCGCTTGTCGATCTCGAGCTCGAACCAGGCGCCGCGGGACGGAATGATCTTTGCGGTAAAGATGTCCTTGTCGCTGGTCTTGTCAGCGGCGCGCTCAAAGTAAGCGCCCGGGGAACGGACCAGCTGGGAAACGACGACACGCTCGGTGCCGTTGACGACGAAGGTGCCCTTCTCGGTCATCAGCGGGAAGTCACCCATGAACACGGTCTGCTGCTTGATTTCGCCCGTGTTGTTGTTCATGAATTCGGCCTTGACGTACAGCGGTGCCGAGTACGTAGCGTCCCGGTCCTTGCATTCAGCCATGGTGTACTTCGGATCAGCGAACTCCGGATCGGAGAAGCTCAGGGACATGGTGCCCTGGAAGTCCTCAATCGGGGAGATCTCTTCGAAGATGTCGGAAAGACCGGAGGTGGTGGCGACGCTCAGGTCGCCTTCTTCGACGGCCTTCGCAACGCGGGCCTGCCAGCGTTCATTTCCGACCAGCCAGTCGAAGCTGTCCGTCTGCAGGGCAAGCAGATTCGGAACGTCAAGAGGTTCGTGAATCTTTGCGAATGAGAGCCGGCGAGTCGCACCATCGGTGCTTGCCGTATTAGCGGTTTCGTTATTAGAGGTGCTCGAGGCGACCAAGAGGGATCCTTCCACAGACCTTCAGGCGTTTTCAGATCTCCCCCGCTTTTCACCCTGCGAAGTGACTCCGCAGTGCTACCATCCGGTTCCGCTATATGACCCGGGACCTGGTTCTGCCCATGCTGGTGACGTTGTTCACGGCACATTGATGGAACAGCTAACAGGCTAAGCCCACCGCTATATGAAGGCTGAAGGTAAACAGGGAAGACGCAAATATCTACGATACGGCAAAACCCCACGCGTGTCTACCCCACTTGCCAGCAGAATGCAAGCACCGTTGCCACGGGCACCTAACCGGAATGCGCCCCGCCTTCCCAGCGTTGAATGGATAGGTGACCGGGCTCACGATACCCTTAGGCCAACCATCGACCAAAGATCGGAAGAGAACATCCATGAGCATTTCCGCGGACAACAGCGACGTTGTCATCCTGTCCGGCGCGCGCACCCCGCAGGGCCGGCTGAACGGGCAGCTGGCGAGCTTCACCGCCGTCGAGCTCGGGGCCCACGCCATCAAGGCGGCCATTGCGGCGAGCGGAGTGGACGCCGGCCAGGTGGACGCCGTCATCATGGGCCAGGTCCTGCAGGCCGGGGCCGGGCAGAACCCGGCCCGCCAGAGCGCCATCGGCGCGGGCATCGGCTGGAACGTCCCCACGGTGACCATTAACAAGGTCTGCCTCTCCGGGCTTACCGCGGTGATCGATGCGGCGCGGATGATCCGTGCCGGCGACGCCACCGTCGTCGTCGCCGGCGGCCAGGAATCGATGACGCGGGCACCCCACGTCCTCCCCGGCTCCCGCCAGGGCTGGAACTACGGCACCGTCCAGGCGCTGGATGTTGCGGCACACGACGGCCTGACCGACGCGTTCGACGGCCAGTCGATGGGCCTGTCCACCGAATCCAAGAACCTGACGCTGGGCATTGACCGGACCGCGCAGGACAATGTGGCCGCCAACTCACACCAGCGTGCCGCGATCGCCTCGAAGAACGGCGTTTTCGACGACGAGATCTCCCCGATCAGCGTCAAGCAGCGCAAGGGCGATCCCTTGGTGGTTTCCACTGACGAGGGCGTCCGGCCGGACACCACCGTCGAATCCCTGGCCGGCCTGCGGGCCGCCTTCGTCACAGACGGCACCATCACTGCCGGCAACTCCTCTCCCCTGTCCGACGGCGCTTCCGCCCTGGTCCTGACCACGCGCAAGTTCGCAGAGGAGAACGGACTCGAGTACCTGGCTGTTGTGGGCAAGCCCGGGCAGGTGGCCGGCCCGGACAACTCACTCCACTCCCAGCCCTCCAACGCCATCCGGAACGCGCTGGACCGGGCCGGCTGGAGTACCGCGGACCTGGACTTCATCGAGATAAACGAAGCCTTCGGTTCAGTGGCCGTGCAGTCCCTCAAGGATCTGGACTACCCGCTGGAGCAGTGCAACATCCACGGCGGTGCCATCGCCCTGGGCCACCCGATCGGCGCCTCCGGTGCGCGGCTGGCGCTCCACGCAGCGCATGAACTGAAGCGGCGCGGCCAGGGCAGGGCGGCAGTCTCACTCTGCGGGGGCGGCGGCCAGGGTGAGGCCCTCCTGCTGTTCCGCGACTGATGAACGGCGTTCCGGCGTCGGGCCCTAACGGGACCGACGGCGGCCGCGGCGGCAGGCAGCGGTTCCTTGCCGACGCCGCGGCGCGCGGCCTGGACGTCCAGCTCGTCGAACGGCTGGCGGCCCACAGCCTCGAGGAGGCGGCCTCGATCCTTGGCATCAGCCCGGCGGACATCGTGAAGTCCCTCGTGGTGAAGCACAAGGACGGCAGCTTCCTTTTCGCCCTCATCCCGGGCGACCGCCAGATCTCCTGGCCCAAGCTGCGCAGCCTGGTGGGCGTCAACAAGCTCTCGCTCCCGGCGGCGGATGTGGCGCTGGAGGCAACCGGCTATGAGCGCGGCACCATCACGCCGCTCGGCAGCACCACGGCATGGCCTGTCTACGCGGACCGGACCATCGCCGGCAAGCGGATTTCCATGGGGGCGGGCCAGCACGGCTACAGTGCATTCGTGGACGCCGACGCCCTGGTCTCCGCCCTCGGCGCAGTGCTCGCGGACATCAGTGAACCCAACTAGCTCGCATTAAAGCAACGCGGGGTCACTTAGCGCCCAATTCGACTTTCGGATTGGGCGCTAAATGACCCCGCGTTGTTTGTTAAACGCAGGAATCCCCGCCCACCGGAGTGGACGGGGATTCCTGGACAAGCAGTGTTACTTGAGGGTAACGGTGGCGCCAGCTTCTTCGAGCTGAGCCTTTGCCTTCTCGGCAGCTTCCTTCGTGGCGCCTTCGAGAACAGCCTTGGGAGCGCTGTCAACCAGGTCCTTGGCTTCCTTGAGGCCGAGGGAGGTGATGGCGCGAACTTCCTTGATCACTGCGATCTTCTTGTCGCCAGCAGCTTCGAGGATGACGTCGAAGTCGGTCTTCTCTTCGGCTTCCTCAGCGGCAGCGCCACCGGCGGGGCCGGCAACCGCAACAGCAGCAGCGGTAACTTCGAAGGTCTCTTCGAAGAGCTTGACGAACTCGGAGAGCTCGATGATGGTCAGTTCCTTGAAAGCTTCAATGAGCTCTTCGTTGCTGAGCTTCGCCATGGGTGGCGTCCTTCCTATAAAGGTGGCCGGGGGCTGAATGCCTTCCGTTCCACCGGAGTCTTTTTGGGAGAGAGTTAGTTCTCTTCGGCAGCGGCTTCGGCCGGAGCCTCAGCCTCTGCTGCGTCTGCGGCGGGAGCTTCTTCAGCGGCGGGAGCTTCGGCTTCAGCCGGAGCACCGTTCTCTTCTTCAAGCTTGAGGCGCAGTGCGTCGATGATGCGTGCAGCAGCGGCAGCAGGGGCCTTGAGGATGCCTGCAACCTTGGCGAGCTGCAGCTCGCGGGACTCGAGTGCTGCCAGGGCAGCAACTTCGCTGGCGTTCAGTGCCTTGCCCTCGAAGTAACCGGTCTTGATGACCAGCTGCTTGTTGGCCTTGGCAAAATCCGTCAGGCTCTTGGCAGCTGCAACTGCGTCACCCTTGATGAACGCGATTGCAGTGGGGCCGGCGAGCTGGCCGTCGAATGCTTCGACACCAGCTTCCTTGGCTGCAATGGCGGTCAGGGTGTTCTTGACGACCGCGAACTTGGTGTCCTGGCCGAGAGAAACACGCAGCTGCTTGAGCTGTGCAACGGTGAGCCCACGGTATTCGGTCAGGACAGCGGCGTTCGATTCCTTGAAATCGTTAGTGATCTCAGCTACTGCTGAAACCTTGGTAGGCGTTGCCATAACCCTCCTTCCGGGGATAGTGCCGGTATTCCGGGTCCCCGCTCAGGTGAGCTAAAACTAAAAACGCCCCGCGCAGATGCACGGGGCTTGGCTCAACGCTGTTCATAACAGCGGAACTTTGCTTCGTTCACCTGCGCCGGCCGCCCTATGTTCAGGGTCCTTCGTCCGGAAACCCACTGGCTCTTTCGCACACAACTGCAGAGTTGAGCTGAGCTCGAAAGAGTGGGAATCCAACAACCGACGGTCTTTGGTAGTTCAAGCTTACGGGAGGGTTCCGCGGATAACCAAATCGGCCTAGCTTCTGCTGGGTCCCAGGTCCGGCAGTTCCTTCTGCCAGATCCCGGTGACTCCCGCCGTCGTGAACCCGAGTTGGCGGTTGACCGTGAGCAGGTACCGGTTTTCCGGGGCGTTCCACGTGTAGATTACCCGCGCATCGGGGAACTGCTCGGTGAGGCGCTCCATGTTGGCCACCTTGATGAGCAGGCCGAGCTTGTTGCCGCGGTGTGCCTGCAGCACCACCGTGTCGTCCTGGAAGACGACGTCCTGCCGCTGCGCCAGGACGCTGATCGTGGTCAGCCCCACGAGCGTCTCCGTGGCGATATGTTCGACGGCGGTCACCACCGTGCGCCGTCCCTGGGAGATGGTGACTTCCTCGGCTTCACGCAGGATCCTGGCGTCGAAAACCATGCTGTCGTCGTCCTCCGCCGGCCCCGCGTCACCGCCGGCCTGGTTTTCGAGGGCAGCCACCGATTCCAGCCAGCGCTCCGGGCAACGGTCGGTCCAGTGATGCAGTCGGTAGCGGCCGTTGTTGGCCTCCTGCGCCTCAGCCTCGAGCTCGGCCACAAGCTTGGTGTCCAGCGGCAGCGCACACGAGCTGAACTGTTCAATGTGCTGCAGCGTGTAACCGGTGCGCTGGGCGAAATCCACCTCGCGGCTTCCCAGCGGCACATAGCCCTGGCCCGATCCGGGCACCAGCTGCTCGGGCGCGAATTCGTGCAGGGAGGCGCCGGGGTGGTTCGTGTCCACCAGAATCATGGTCCGGCCCTCCTCCCGGGCGAAGTGTTCGGCGGCCTCCAGCAGCTGCCTGCCCACGCCTTGGCGCTGGTACTCGGGGAGGATGTCCAGCGTGAACTCGGCAAGGTCCAGGTTGTCCGCGAGGGGAAGGGCGATGTCCACGGTGCCCACGATGTCGTCGCCGACCTTCGCCACGAGGATCACCTGGCGCTCGTACGGGTCGTCCAGTTCGAGAAGCTTTTCCACCGGCGTGTAGGCGAGGTCGTCACTGCCCCAGGTATCCATCCGGACCTTGCGCCCCACCTCCACGGCGGCGAGGAAGTCCGCTGCGTCGGCAGCGTCCACGGAGTCAGGAATCCACAGCCGCTCGATCCGCACCTCTATTGCCATTATCCCCAGCCGTTTCCGCCGCTTGCCCTGAAGGCTGCGGGCTTGAGTCCACGCGGTGTATCCGTCGCCAGCATATGCCGCTTAACGCCGGCGCTGCCACTCACCGTCGTACCCTGCCGCACGGAAGCCCAGGGCTACGTTGATGGCCAGCATGTGGTCATTCTCCGCGGCGTTGAATGTCAGGACCCGCTCCACCTCGGGATGGTCCTTCTGCAGGCGCCGGAGGTTGAGCACTTTGACCAGCATCCCCAGCCGGTGCCCGCGGTGCGCTTCGGCCACGAGTGTGTCGTCCTGCTCGGCCAGCCACGGTTTTTCGCCCGAGTGCTGGAGCACCGAGTAGGCCGCCAGCTCGCCGCTCGACTTATGCCGGGCCACTGCCACCAACGACTCCAGGCCCGTCCGCTTCCACTCATCCTCGACGTGCCGGACGCGCTGGGCATCCCACACCTCGGGGTCGTAGTGCAGCGCCCCTGCCGGAGTGTCCGTGCTCATCCTGGACATGAGCACTGCCATCTCTTCGAGATACTCATCCGGGCAGCGGTCCGTCCAGCCGAGAATCTCGTACCGGTCCCCCGCGATGCCGGCTGCCTCGCCCTCCAGCGCGTCAAGGACACCGTCCGACGGCGGCATGTCCAGTGCGCTGAAACGCGTCACCTGCTCGAGGGTGTAACCGGCCGCCACGGCGAACCGTACGCCGCGGGCCGCGGCCGGGACCCCGCCCGTCCCCGTTCCAGGCGTGAGGATCCCCTGCCCGTCCGGATCGAACCCGGGCGCGTGCTCGGTGAAGGACTGCAGGGTGCTTCGTCCGTCCTCCACCGCCAGAGCCTCTGCATGCCGCAGGAGGGCCTGGCCGATGCCGCGGCCGCTGAAGCCGTTGAGGACGTCCACCCTGAGGAACGCATCCTCGAGGTTCTCCTTTTGAGTAAGCCTGACCCAGGACCTTGCCACCATGCGGCCGTTCAGCCGTACGAAGAAGAGCCGCAGCTTCTGGTAGTCGTCGTCGCGCCAGGCCTCCAGCCTGGCGTTGCGGGGCGTTGCCCGGTCCAGGTTGCCCCAGGTCTCCAGGATCACGGCATCGCTGAGGTCGCTGAACTCAAGGAAGTCTGTGGCGTCGGGCGCGTCGAGTGACGCAGGCAGGAACAGCGGCTCGATCCGGTAGGAGGGCGTCGTCACCGGATCAGCCTAGCCGTAACGCCCGGAGTCCGACAGAGCCCCTTCCAGAGCGAGCCAACGCACCTGACTGGAGTCCCGCCGTCGTACTTCAGAGGCAACGAAAACGGCCACAGCAACGCAAAAGGACCGCCCGGCAACAGCCGGACGGTCCTTTGGTGCCGGCCGGAGATCCGGCCGCAGGTTCGCGAGGGTTACGCCTCGATGAGAACCTTGGTGACGTTGGGGTCAACGGAGATGCCGGGACCGAACGTGGTGGCAACCGTTGCCTTCTGGATGTAGCGGCCCTTGGAAGCGGACGGCTTCAGGCGGAGCACCTCTTCGAGGGCAGCGGCGTAGTTCTCGGCCAGCTTGGTGGCGTCAAACGAAACCTTGCCGATGATGAAGTGCAGGTTGGAGTGCTTGTCGACGCGGAAGTCGATCTTGCCGCCCTTGATGTCGTTGACAGCCTTGGTGACATCGGGGGTGACGGTGCCGGTCTTCGGGTTCGGCATCAGGTTACGCGGACCCAGGACCTTACCGAGACGGCCAACCTTGCCCATGAGGTCAGGGGTGGCAACGGCTGCGTCGAAGTCGGTCCAGCCGCCGGCGATCTTTTCGATCAGGTCGTCGGAACCAACGAAGTCGGCGCCGGCAGCGATTGCTGCTTCAGCCTTCTCGCCCGTGGCGAACACGAGGACGCGGGCGGTCTTACCGGTGCCGTGCGGCAGGTTGACGGTGCCGCGGACCATCTGGTCGGCCTTACGGGGGTCAACGCCCAGGCGGAATGCGACCTCAACGGTGGCGTCGAACTTGGACGGGTTGGTGTCCTTGGCGAGCGTCACTGCCTCGAACGGCGCGTAGAACTTCTCCGCGTCGATCTTGGCTGCGGCTGCCTCGTATGCTTTGCTGCGCTTTGCCATGCTGCTTATTTCTCCTTGTGCAGTTGTGGTCTACGGACCGCGCTGGGCCCTGCCACAGTCAGCTGTCCGGCTGTTTTTATCCGTCCGGATTTCTGACATTTCAATGTTTCAGTGGTGCCGGTTTCCCGGCGGTGCTGCCCGGCGTCGTTCCCGGTTTCCCGGACCCGGCGCCGCATCAGCGGGGAATTAACCCTCGACGGTGATGCCCATGGAGCGGGCGGTGCCGGCGATGATCTTCGCTGCGCCTTCGAGGCTGGTGGCGTTGAGGTCTTCCATCTTGGTGGAGGCGATCTCGTTGACCTGGGCCTGGGTCAGCTTGGCAACCTTGACGGTGTGCGGGGTAGCCGAACCCTTGGCGACGCCTGCAGCCTTCTTGATGAGCTCTGCAGCCGGCGGGGTCTTGGTGATGAACGTGAACGAACGGTCTTCGTAGACCGTGATTTCAACAGGAATGACGTTGCCGCGCTGGGCTTCCGTCGCAGCGTTGTACGCCTTGCAGAATTCCATGATGTTGACACCGTGCTGGCCAAGCGCGGGACCGATCGGCGGGGCCGGGTTAGCGGCACCTGCCTGGATCTGCAGCTTGATGAGGCCGGTGACCTTCTTCTTGGGAGCCAATGTAGGGTCCTTCTCTCAAATGCGTCCTGGGACACAGGAGCGTGCCTCAGGTGGTTGACCGCCATGGCGAGGCGGCCGGCCGTTCCGGAACTGCTAAAGCGGGCCGCTCCGGAACGAAATCTGTGGTGATCAGCTAGATCTTGGTGACCTGGTTGAAGGCCAGCGTGACCGGGGTCTCGCGTTCGAAGATGGACACCAGAACCACGAGGGTCTGGGAATCCACCTTGATCTCGGAGATCGTGGCGGGAAGGGTCTCGAACGGGCCTTCCTTGACGATGACCGATTCGCCGACCTCGAAGTCGACGTTCACCGGAGCGGCGGCCTGCTTGGTGGGCTTGCCCTTCTCGGCCTGCTCCTCTTCGAAGACCGGAGCCAGCATGGAGAAGACCTCATCGAGGCGCAGCGGCACGGGGTTGTGGGCGTTGCCCACAAAGCCGGTCACACCCGGGGTGTGGCGGACGGCGCCCCATGAGGCGTCCGTCAGGTCCATGCGGACCAGCACGTAGCCGGGGATGCGGACGCGGTTGATGACCTTGCGCTGAGCGTTCTTGATCTCAACGACTTCTTCCATCGGAACCTGGATTTCGAAGATGTAATCTTCCATGTCCAGGGTCTGGATGCGGGTCTCAAGGTTGGCCTTGACCCGGTTTTCGTAGCCGGCGTAGGAGTGAATGACGTACCAGTCACCCTCCTGGCGGCGCAGCTTGGACTTGAACTCCTCGGCCGGGTCGGTGGCCTGGGCGGCAGCAGCGGCCAGGACGTCGGTCCCTTCGGCGCCTTCCTCGGCGTCCTCTCCTGTCACGTCGTCGTCAGTCTCGGCGTCGTCAGCGTCGGTCTCGGCGTCGGCGTCGTCTTCAAAATTGGCGTCGCCTTCGGAATCGGGCGCAGCAGACTCAACCTCGGAGCCCTCAGCGGACTCAGCCGCGGGGTTCTGGGTTTCATCCAGCTCAGTCTCAGTTACCTCGAGCTCCTGCTCAGACACTTGGTCTCCTGCTTCCTCATTGCTAATTGCCTATTTAAATGGCTCAATTCCGCACACCCCGCCAGCTCCTTGCCGAATCCGGCCGGGAGCCCACGCAGTCTGCGGACCGATCGCCTTAGCGGTCTCCGGCGCCTGTACCGCTGAAGACCCAGCTCACCGCGGTGCCGAACGCCAGGTCCAGCAGAGTGACGACCACCATCATGATGACTACGAATACGAGCACCACAAGCGTGTAGTTGATCAGTTCCTTGCGGGTGGGGGCAACGACCTTCTTCAGTTCGCCAATGACCTGGCGGATGAAGAGTGCGATGCGAGCGAAGAAGCCAGCCTTGGCGGCCTTCTTTGCGGGGCGGCCCTTGGAGCTGCTGGCAGCTGTTTCGGTCACCTGTTCCTCACTCATCCTCGCAAGTCGGATTACCCGGCTCTGAACTGAACCTTTGGTTGCTGCGCTTGCTCCGGCTTTTCGCCGGAACAGCCTGCGCAGGGCAGACAGGACTCGAACCTGCAACCTGCGGTTTTGGAGACCGCTGCGCTACCAATTGCGCCACTACCCTATGGATCAAAAACCGATGAAGACCGCACTTTACCCAAGGCAATCTGGGGCGCACGTCATCATCTGTGTTTTCAACACCGGAGAACCAGTCTACGCAACAACTGCGCTTACGTCGAACCAGCCTCATTTCGGACCGTTTTCAGCGTCTGGATCCGCGCCGCACCGCAGTCACAAACCCGTGTTCCACCTCGAACGATCCGGTGAACAGCATAGAGTAGATTCCGTCGAAATCCACCATTCAGCTCCCCAGCTGCAAGCGAAGAACGGACCTGCCATGTCTTCCGCCCGCGTTTCCCAACGCATTTCCGCCATTGCCGAATCCGCCACCCTGGCTGTCGACGCCAAGGCCAAGGCGCTGAAGGCGGCCGGCCGGCCGGTGATTGGCTTCGGCGCGGGCGAGCCCGACTTCCCCACCCCGGACTACATCGTCCAGGCCGCCATCGACGCCGCCAGCCAGCCGAAGTACCACCGTTACTCCCCCGCCGGCGGCCTGCCCGAGCTGAAGAAGGCCATTGCCGAGAAGACGTTCCGGGACTCCGGCTACAAGGCCGACCCGTCCCAGGTGCTGGTCACCAACGGCGGCAAGCAGGCCGTGTACAACACGTTCGCCACCCTCGTGGATCCGGGCGACGAAGTGATCGTCCCCACGCCTTTCTGGACCACCTACCCCGAGGCCATCCGCCTCGCCGGCGGCGTCCCGGTGGAGGTCTTCGCCGGCCCGGAGCAGGACTACCTGGTAACCGTGGAGCAGCTCGAAGCAGCCGTCACGGACCGCACGAAGATCCTGCTGTTTGTGTCGCCGTCGAACCCCACCGGTTCGGTCTACTCGCCCGAGCAGGTCGCCGAAATCGGCAAGTGGGCCGCCGCGAAGGGCCTGTGGGTGGTCACCGACGAGATCTACGAGCACCTGACCTACGACGGCGTTCCCTTCACCTCCATCGCCACCGCCGCCCCCGAACTGGGTGACAAGGTAGTGATCCTGAACGGTGTTGCCAAGACCTATGCGATGACGGGCTGGCGCGTTGGCTGGATGATCGGCCCGGCCGACGTTATCAAGGCCGCCACCAACCTGCAGTCGCATGCCACCTCCAACGTGTCCAACATCCCGCAGATCGCCGCCCTGGCGGCCGTCTCCGGTCCGCTCACGGCGGTGGACGAGATGAAGGTCGCCTTCGACCGCCGCCGGAAGGCGATCGTGGACGGCCTCAACGCGATTGAGGGCGTTGAATGCCCGACGCCGAAGGGCGCCTTTTACGTGTACGCGGATGTCCGCGCGCTGCTGGGTAAGGAATTCCCGACGTCGAACGGTCCGGTCCGTCCGGAAACCTCGGCCGCGCTTGCCGCGCTGATCCTGGACGAGGTGGAGGTCGCAGTAGTTCCCGGTGAGGCCTTCGGCCCGTCCGGCTTCCTGCGGCTCTCCTACGCCCTGGGCGACGAAGACCTCGCCACCGGCGTTGGCCGCCTCCAGGACTTCCTCGGCAAGGCGCAGTAACCCCAAACGCTTCCTCACGTCCTGCAGGAAAACCACGGACCCTTCCTCAGATCCTGCAGGAAATGCCTAAACGCTTCCGCACCGAAAAAGGTGCGGGAGCGTTTGCTTTTGGGTGGCAGTTCAGGATGTGAGGAAGCGTTTAGGGAAAGGCGACCGGACGTGAGGAAGGGTTTGGGGAAAGGCGGCGGGACGTGAGGAAGGGTTTAGGGAAAGGCGGCAGGACCTGAGGAAGGGTTTGGGGAAAGGCGGCAGGACCTGAGGAAGCGTTGGGGCTAGAGGAGGCGGCGCTCGGCGGCCCACTTGGTCAGTTCGTGGCGGCTGGAGAGCTGCAGCTTCCGGAGCACGGCCGAGACATGGGTTTCCACGGTTTTGATCGAGATGAAGAGCTCCTTGGCCACCTCCTTATAGCTGTAACCGCGGGCGATCAGCCGCATCACCTCGAGTTCCCTGGCTGAGAGCCTGTCCAGTTCATCGTCGGCGATGTCTGCCGGGGCAGTGCCGAAGGCGTCCAGGACAAAGCCTGCCAGGCGAGGCGAGAACACGGCGTCGCCGCCGGCAACCCGGAACACGGCGTCGGTGATCTCCGCGCCGGAGATGGTCTTCGTAACATAGCCGCGGGCACCGGCCCGGATGACGGCCACGACATCTTCGGCCGCATCGGAGACGCTCAGGGCGAGGAAACGCGTGGTTCCCAGGAGCACAGCGGAACCTGTGATGACTTCCCGCCCTCCGCCGCCGCGGCCGCCGGGCAGGTGCACGTCCAGCAGCACGACGTCGGGCCGTGCTGTGGCAATAACCTCGACGGCCTGTTCCACTGTGCCGGCTTCGCCGACCACCACCACGCTCGGGTCGAGGTCAGCCTTGAGGCCGGACCGGAAGATCGCGTGGTCATCCACGATCACAACCCGCACGGTTCGTCCCGCCGCGCCTGCCCCTGCTGGTGTACTCATGACTTCCCTTCCCCGTTGTCCGCGACGTCCGCAGGCAGCCTGAGGCGCACCTCCGTGCCGTCGGGTCCGCTGTTGATTGCGGCATTGCCGCCGTGCCGTTTCATCCGGCCAATGATTGATTCGCGCACGCCCAACCTGTCGTGCGGGACAGCGCCCAGGTCGAAGCCCGGGCCCCGGTCCTTGACGAAGACTTCCGCGCCGCCGTCGGACACCTCGAGATAGACAGAGACGGGACCGCCGCCGTGGCGGGCAGCGTTCAGCATGGCCTCGCGGCTGGCCTGGACCAGCGCCTCGTGGCGCTCAGTCATCTCCGTGTCTCTCACCGTCACGACGTCGACGGCGTTTCCGAGCCCGTCCTCAACCTCTGCGGCGGCGGCCTTGATCCGGTCCGAGAGCTGGCCGGCATCGCGGGCGGGGTCTTTGAAGAGCCAGCCCCGCAGCTCGCGCTCCTGCGCCCTCGCGAGGCGGACGACGTCGTGCTCGTTGCCGGCACGGCGCTGGATCAGGGCGAGCGTCTGGAGCACGGAGTCGTGCAGGTGGGCGGCGATCTCGGCCCGCTCCGTCTCCCGCACGCGGCCGGCCCGTTCCGTCTCCAGGTCGCGCCAGAACTTCAGGCCCCAGGGCAGCAGCACCAGCGCCACGCCGCCCAGCACGGCAACGGACGCGAGCAGTGCGAGCCAGGTCTGCTGCCATGAGCCAGACCCGGAGACCATGACCAGCACCCCGGCCACCACGAGCGCGAGGCCCGCTGCCAGCCTCGCCCATCCACCGGCCTGGTCCGCTTTGGTTTTATCGACGAGCCCGGCCCGGCGGGTTTCATCCAGCTGCATCCAGGCAATGGCCGCGCCGCCCAGTATCGCGGCCGCCGGGATCAGCGTGCCGAGGGGTACCTCCACGCCCAGCAGCCTGGCGATGAGGATCGCGGCGACGAGCAGGAGCCCGGCTCCCAGCAGGATCTCCTTGCCGTAACGCATGCTCCGTATTCGGAACCATGTGCCGGCCCCGGGAGCGGCGGCAGGCGCCGGAGGCTGGGAAGCAGTGCCGGCGTCGTACTCCCCCGCGGGCGGGGGGACGGCGGAGAGTGAAGGAACGGCGGAGAACGAGGGAAGCATGCCCGGCGAAGGGGCCGGGGCCGGGCCGGACTGCAGGCCCTCAGGCGGCAGGCTCACGGCGGGGGCAATGGGCGACGCCGGACGGCGGGCATTGCGCCTGGCGTTCTCGTCCGCGGTGGGAACCATGATCCACAGCCACGCGTAGAAGGCCAATCCTGCGCCCCCGGCGAAGCCGGCGACCACCATGCCGATCCGCACCATGCGCACCGGCCAGCCCAAATGGACCGCCAGGCCGGAGCAGACGCCGGCGATCACGCGGTCGCTGCTACGGACCAGAGGTGGGCGGACAGGGGCTATGGTCATGCATCAATCCAAACACGGATCAGGGTTCCCGAGCCCCGTTGTGAGGGTGAACCCGGGGTAAGTCAGGGACAGCTCAGGGTGTTCCCCAATAGAGGACTGACCAGCCCAAACGGCAGTATCGAAGTATGAACTCGCAGAACCCCAACCCCAATGAAGGCCAGCAGCCGGGCACCCCGTCCGAGGGCAGTACCGGCCACGATCCGGAGCGTCCCGCCGAACGGGAATACACAGAACGGGAATACACAGAACCGGAAAACACAGAACCGGAACAACACACAGAGCCCGAAAAACCCACCGAGCCGGAAAAACCCACTGAGCCGCTGTTCCCGCCGCCCTCGCACGGTGGTCCCGCATACAGTGCTCCCGCATACGGTGCTCCGGGCTACGGCCGGTCCGCCCAGCCGCTGAACTTCTTCGACTGGATCCGCAGCCACGGCGTACGCCGGGGACGCGACCGCTGGATCGGTGGCGTCTCAAGCGGCATCGCGGAAAGGATGGGCATCGACCCCCTGATCGTGCGCGGCATCTTCATCGTGCTGACGCTGTTCGCAGGCATCGGCGTCCTCCTGTACGGTCTCGGCTGGGCCCTGCTGCCTGAGCCCGACGGCCGGATCCACACCCAGGAGGCGGGCGCCGGCCGCTGGAGCACGGGCATGACGGGCGCGCTCATCACCTCGATCGTCGGACTCACCGGCATGGGCGGCGGCTTCTGGGGATGGGGCCACGACGGCTTCGGCTTCTTCTGGGCCCTGTTCTGGATCGGCGGCGTCATCTACCTCATCTACTTCCTGACCCAGCGCAACAAGAACCGCACTGGTGCAACGATGAACGGCACCACCGGGGGCCGGGCGGCCTACGGCTACGCAACCCCCGGCAACGCACCAGCGAACGCCGCCGCGGGATCCCCATCTCCGTTCCCGGCGTCATCCTTCGCTGCCGGCAGCCATACGCCTGCCCAGCCCTACACGGTACCGCCAACTCCGGACGCCATCCCGTCCTACGGCTCCGCAGCCCCCACAGCCCCTTCCGGCGGCGGCCTTCCACCGCGCCGGCCCGCCCCGGTCCCGGTCCCGACGCCCGCGCCCAGGCCGCGGCCGAACGGCCCGGGCGCGCCGGCCGTGGCCATCACCGCCGGACTGGCGCTGCTGGCGGGGGGCACCCTCAAAGCGCTCGACGCCGGCAACCAGATTGATCTCGGCGATTCGGCCAACGCCGTGGTCTGGGCAGCCGGTGCAGCAGTCCTTGGCCTTGGCATCCTGCTGGCCGGAATGCGCGGCCGGACCTCAGGCGTTCTCGGTTTCTTCGCCGTGGTGGCGCTCATCGTCGGCGGAATCTTCAGCGCCGTGCCTAACGGTGACCGGTTCCGCTTCCAGAATGCGGACTGGAATCCCGTCACCATCGAGCAGGCCCGCCAGGGGTTCCAGATCACCGGAGGCCGCGGAACTGTCGACTTGACCGGCCTGAACCTGAACCCGCCACTGGGCACCGACGTCGTGATCCCCTTGGACGCCACAGCCAGCAACGTGACGGTCATCATCCCGCGCACCGTGCCGGTGGATGTCCGTGCCGATATGACCCTGGGCAACCTGAACGAGGGCACGGACAGCCGGGGCGGCATCACCTCCCGGCAAAGCAGCTACAACTCGGACAAGCCCGGCGCCAGGCTGATCCTCCAGATCGACGGCACCGTGAGCAACATCGCCATCCAGGAAGGAAACTGACATGAGCAGTTTTGATCCCGCACCGGAAACCCACCCTCTGCCCAAACCGTCCACCACGGGGAAGGACGAACCCGCCGAAGCGCCCGCCCGGGTAGGCACCATCGTCTGGGGGCTCGTCGTCCTCGCCCTGGCCGTCCTGATCGTCATCTCCCAGCTGGGGATCGTGGTCTTGAACGGGACATATGTGCTGATCGGCCTGATGATCGGCGCCGGAGCCGCGCTGGTCATCGGCGGACTCCTCTCAGCACGTAAACGTGACAACAGCACAACAAACGGGAAGTCTTGAGACATGGAAAAGTTCTACAGCATTGTCAGGGGCCTGGGCCTGAAGCGCGGACCGCAGCGCTGGCTGGGCGGTGTGTGCGGCGGAATCGCCGAGAAGCTGAACGTGGATGTGGCGTTCGTCCGGATCGGTTTCCTCCTCTTTTGCCTGCTGCCCGGACCGGCCATCGTGTTCTACCTCGCGGCGTGGCTGATCCTGCCGGACCAGAACAACTCAATCGCGCTTGAATCCTTCCTCGACAAGCGCGGCACGGGCCGGCAGTAACCGCCCCGGCCGGCAGCCGCCGTCGTCCGTTATACAGTGCCCCCGTTCCCGGCGGAACGGGAGCACTGTGCTGTCGGGGACCATGCCGGCCGGCGGCGTCCAGGGTCCCTTGGTGCTGTAACCGTTTGTGTCCTACCCCACACTCCCCACTAGAATCTCTTATTGAGCTCAGCGTGGCGCTCTGCCCGTAAAACCTTCGAACCAGGATTTGAGCCAAGAAAATGAAAATCGGAATCCTCACCAGCGGCGGCGACTGCCCCGGACTGAACGCCGTTATCCGCGGCGCCGTCCTCAAAGGCATTGCCATCCACGGCCACGAATTCGTGGGGTTCCTCGACGGTTGGCGCGGAGTGGTGGAGGGTGACATCATCCCCATTCCCCGCACGCTTGTCCGCGGCATTGCCAAGCAGGGCGGCACCATCCTGGGCACGTCCCGGACCAACCCGTTTGAGAACGGCGGCGGCCCCGACGTCATCAAAGCCCACATGGACCGGCTGGGCATCGATGCCATCATCGCCATCGGCGGCGAGGGAACCCTCGCGGCTGCCAAGCGCCTCACCGACGCCGGCCTGAAGATCGTCGGCGTTCCCAAGACCGTGGACAACGACCTCGACGCGACGGACTACACCTTCGGCTTCGACACGGCCGTGCAGATCGCCACCGAGGCAATCGACCGGCTGCGGACCACGGGTGAGTCCCACCACCGCTGCATGATCGCCGAGGTCATGGGCCGCCACGTCGGCTGGATCGCCCTGCACGCAGGCATGGCCTCGGGCGCCCACGCCATCCTCATCCCGGAGCAGAAAGTCAGCATCCAGCAGATCACCAAATGGGTCACCGAGGCCCATGACCGTGGCCGTGCACCGCTGATCGTTGTGGCCGAAGGGTTCGTGCCGGAGCACATGGAATCACCGCACTCCGAGCGCGGCCTGGACACCTTCGGCCGTCCCCGGCTGGGCGGGATCGCCGACCAGCTGGCACCGGAAATCGAAGCCCGGACCGGCATCGAGACCCGCGCCACCATCCTGGGCCACATCCAGCGCGGCGGCGTCCCGTCCGCCTTCGACCGCGTGCTGGCCACCCGACTGGGTATGGCTGCCGTCGATTCCGTGGTCGAGGGCCGCTGGGGCACGATGGTCTCGCTGAACGGCACCGACATTGACCACGTGGGCTTCGAAGCCGCGCTGGGCAAGCTCAAGACTGTCCCGCAGCACCGCTACGACGAGGCCGCGGTCCTCTTCGGCTAAGCCCGCACCCCCGGCCCGCTTCCCTGGTTAGTGCCAGCGCGAACGGGCAGATAATGCCCTGTTTTTGGTTTTTTGAGGGCATTATCTGCCCGTTCGCGCTTTGGTTTGGGGCCGCACGTGCCCGTTCGCGCTGGGAGGCGGGGGCTGCGGCTCAGAGGCGGCAGGGATCGGTAGGCTGGGACCATGAGTCTTGACCCCGGATCCGCCGCCATCATCCAGCTTGCCTGGGCGCGCCGCCTGGGGCTCGACGACGGCGCTTTCGCCCGCGCGCTGGAAACCGGCGCGCGGATCACCAGGGTTGACGACTCCGCGCACTCGGTCGAGTTCGTGCGCCTGTTCGGCAGCTCGGCCCTGGTGGGTCCGCAGTGGGCCTTGGATGCCGCGGCCGGCATTTCCGATGAGGAGATGGCCCAGCACGTCACCCTGCTGACCATCACCCGCCGGCACGGCGGCCACGGCCAGGGCTCCGCGGCTCTCTTCTTCGCCGATGACCTGCCGCTGCTGCAGCCCGCGGAGGAGCTGACGGTGTCGCACGGCAACCCGGAGGCCATCGAACTTGAGGGCCTGTGCCCGCCCGATGACGTGAACGAGGTGGGCCTGTCCGACCTCGAGAACCGCTACACCATCATTCACGACGACGAGGGGCAGCGGGTGCCCGTGGCCTGCGGCGCCTACTCCGAATGGGAAGGCATCCTGGCCCACATGGGGGTTCTTGTGGCCCCCGAGTGGCGGCGCCGCGGACTGGGATCGCTCGCGGCCTCGGTGGCCGCCCACGAAGCCCTGGCCTCCGGGCTGACGCTGCAGTGGCGCTCCGACGTCAGCAACAAGGGCTCGCTGGCGACGGCACGCAGCCTGGGCTTTTCCACCGGCGGCATCCAAACCAGCGTGCTGCTCGGCCAGCGCCAAGCGGGGCCGGCCGATCACGCCTAGCGCGTCGTCGCCTCCGCATCCTGGCCGGCAGCGGGCCGCTGCCCGCCCCAGCCCTGGACCTCCTTGGGCCGGGCGAAGAACAGGGCCACCGCGGCGCCAAGCACGATCACAGCCGCTGGCAGCATGATCGACTGGCCCATCGCCGTCGCGAAGCCGTCATGCAGGGCGGGAGGCAACTGGCCGCCGAAGCCGCCGGGCTCACCCGAACCCCCGGGCGTCCCGCCGGGTGCCGCCGGGAGTTCCGCCGCGAGCCTGGCCTGCATGAGGACGGCGATGGCGGCACTGCCGAGGACGGCGCCGATCTGCCGCGTGGTGTTGTAAACGCCCGCGCCCGCACCGGCCTGCCGCATCGGCAAATTACGGGTGGCGGTGGAGCTCAAGGGCGCCCAGATGCCTGCATTCGCGAAGCCGAGCACGGCGCTGGGCAGCAGGAACAGCCACACCGGGGTGTCCGGATGCATGAGTGCTGAATTCCAGAACAGCGCCACGGCCATGAGGACCAGGCCGGTGGACGTGATGTATTTGGGGTTTACCCGGTCAATGATCTTTCCCACCAGGGGCGCCAGCCCGCCGGAAATCAGCGCCATGGGCGCCATCATCAGGGCAGACTGCGTAGGCGTCATGTCCCGCACGATCTGGTAGTAGAAGATGAGCGGCAGCCCAAATGCGGTGACAGTGAATCCCACGGTGGTGATTCCGATGTTCGCCAGCGAGAAGTTGCGGTCCCGGAAGAGCGCCAGCGGAAGCAGCGGCTCACCCTTGTTGGCCGCCTGCCAGCCGACAAAAAGCGCCAGCACCACGATGCCGCTGATGATCAGCCCCCACACGGTCACCGGCCCCGTGATGGTGCCCCAGTCGTACGTCTCGCCTTCCTGGATGCCGAAGACCAGGAGAAAAAGCCCGACGGCGCTGAGCACCACGCCGGGGATGTCGAACCGGTGCGGATGGGTGGTGAGGGACGGAACGAAGCGCCAGGCAAGGATGAAACCCACGATCCCGATGGGCACGTTGATGAAGAAGATCCACTCCCAGCCAAGCCCGTCCACGAGCACGCCGCCCAGGATGGGTCCGACGAGCGTCGCCACACCGGCGGTGGCACCCCACAGGCCCATGGCGGCGCCGCGCCCGTCCGGCGGGAAGATCCTGGTGATGACGGCCATGGTCTGCGGGGCCATCAGCGCTGCGCCGAGGCCCTGTAGGACGCGGGCGGCGATGAGCATCACCACGGTGCCGGACAGCCCGCACCACAGCGACGCGAGGGTGAACACCACGAGGCCCGAGAGGTACAGCCGCTTGGGCCCGAACCTGTCGCCGAGCCTGCCGGTGATCAGCAGCGGCACCGCATACGCCAGCAGATAGGCGCTGGTGACCCAGATGACGGCGTTGATGTCCGTATCCAGGCCCTCCATGATGCGCGGGTTGGCCACCGAAACGATCGTGGTGTCGATCAGGATCATGAAGAACCCGATGACGAGGGACCAGAGCGCAGGCCAGGGCCTGCTGACATTCTCCAAAATGCCTAGCCCAGCAGTTCCAGGATGTCGTCCCGGGCGAACATCCGGGCGGCGTCACGTGCCGAGGGCGAGCCGGCGTCGGGATCTGCTCCCGCGTCAACCAGCGCACGGACGACGTCCGGGTAGCCCTTGAACACTGCGCCGGCCAGCGGGGTCTGTCCGCGGTCGTTGGCGGCATTGGCGTCGGCGCCGTGGTGCAGGACGAGCTGAACTGTCTCGGCGTGGCCGTGGTAGGCGGCGAGCATGACCAGCGAGTCGCCGGCGTAGTTGGTCAGCGTGGCCGGGGCGCCTGCGTTGAGGTAGCTGCGCAGCAACTCGGTGTCGCCGTTGCGGGCAGCGTCCAGGAGGGTACGTGCCAATTCGAGGGTTTCCTCGTCGGGCTGCTGCGACGCGGGCTGCTCTGAAGCCCCGGCGTCGGGTGCGGTGGAGTCTGTCATCTGTGGGTCCCCCTCAGGAATCCTGTCTGCCTTCCGACGACTTGTCCGGCGTCGGGCGCCACGATCACTTCCTGCGCGGCTGTGTACGGTTCATCCCCGTCCATTACCGTCAGTATTTCATCCGGGGCGACCGAACGCTTGATGACTGCCAGGGCAATGGGGCCCATCTCGTAATGCTGCGCCACGGACGTCACGGTGCCCACCTTGCGCTCCCCCACCCGGACCTCGCTGCCGGGGGCCGGCATGGTGTGCTGGGAACCGTCGAGCTGCAGGAACACCAGGCGCCGCGGCGGGTGGCCAAGGTTGTGCACGCGGGCGATCGTCTCCTGGCCCTTGTAGCATCCCTTGGCCAGGTGCACGGCGGTGCGGAGCAGGTCCAGTTCATGCGGAATGGTCTTGTCGTCCGTTTCAGCGCCGAGCCTCGGACGCCAGGCGGCGACACGCAGGGCTTCGGCGGAGAGGACGCCCGCGAGCGGCCGGTCCCCCACCGTCTCTTCGAGCTCCGCCGCCGGCACGAGGTATTCGAACCACGGGCGATCGGCGCCGGGGTGGGTGTCCTCCGGGACCACGGCGTAGGAGTAGCCGCCGGCGCCGACGTGGGGCCAGGGGTCCTGCCACACCAGCAGGCCGGACCATTCGGGCACAGCCCTGGTGGATCCCACCACTGCCCACTCGGCCGATACGTCCGCCACCTCGACGCGGAGCATGAACTTCATCCTGGTCAGCCACTCGGCCAGGGGGCCCGCTTCGGCCGCCTCGACGATCAGCCAGGTGGTCCCGCCATCGTCCACCACGCGCGCATCGAACTCTATGCGCCCCTGGACACTCAGGAGCAGCAGTTCGCTGGACTCACCGGGCTGGAGATTTGTGACCTGCTGGGAGGACAGCGTGTTGAGCCAGCTCAACCGGTCCGGTCCGGTGACCGTCACCACCCCACGGTGGGAAAGATCGACGACGGCGGTTCCGTTCGCCAGGGCGCGCTGCTCCCGCAGGGGTTCGCCGTAGTGGGATGCGACGCCGGCGTCGGCGCCGCCCGCTTCAACGGCGCCAGGGCGCGACAACAGTGGGCTCTTGGTAGTCATATGAAGGGGAACGTCCTTGGCTGGGAGGGTATTCCGGCCACCTAGCGGTATTCCGGGTTTTCGAAACCAAATTTGGTTCCGGCCTTCCATTCTTCCGGAAGGTTGCCGTAGGCGGGAATTCCGCCGGCGTCCTTGAGCGTCCGGGCCAGGTGCAGGAGGTTCCATGTCATGAACGTGGTGTTCCGGTTCGTGAAGTCGCTCTCCGGTCCGCCCGAGCCCTCATCCAGGTAGCTGGGTCCCGGCCCGACGGGGCCGATCCAGCCGGCGTCGGCCTGCGGCGGAATGGTGAAGCCGATGTGCTGCAGGCTGTACAGGACGTTCATGGAACAGTGCTTGATGCCGTCCTCGTTGCCGGTGATCAGGCAGCCGCCCACCTTGGGGTAGAAGGCCCACTGGCCCTTCTCGTTGAGCTGGCCCGAATGGGCGTAGAGCCGCTCGATGAGCTTCTTGGTCTGCGAGGAGTTGTCCCCCAGCCAGATGGGTCCGGCCACCACCACGATGTCCGCTTCCTTGACGGCCGGATACAGCGCAGGCCATTCATCGGTTGCCCAGCCGTGTTCCCGCATGTCCGGGTACACGCCGCTGGCGATGTCGTGGTCAACGGTCCGGATGACCTGCGTGGCCACACCCTGCTTCTCCATGATCAGCCGGCTCACCGTGATCAGGCCCTCGGTGTTGCTCTTCTCCGGCGAACGCTTGAGCGTGCCGTTGAAGTACACGGCTTTGAGGTCGCTGTAGTCTGCCGGGGGCTGGGACTCATCCATGGGACACTCCATCGGGTTGCTGCGGACTCAGGATTGAAGACCTGAGGCCAAAGTAGCCGAAGGGAGCGCCGGCGAACAGTGCCGCGGAAGCGGGGGTGCGGAAGCAGTGCCGCGGATGCAGCGGTGCGGACAGCGGGGTGGCTGCGGTCAGGTCACCTTTTTAAGGAACGCCGAGGCGTGCGCCTCGAGGCCGTTGCCAGCCTCAGCAGCCGGTCCAGCAGCCGCGCCGGTTGCCGACGGGCGGCCGGTGGCCACGTCCCACCGCCAGAGCAGGTTGCCGTCCACCAGCCCGAAGATCCGGGTGGCCGCACTGTAGTCCTTGGAGTGGCTGCCGCGCATCACCATGTCGGTGCTGAGCTGGATCTGCGGGCCCTTGATCTGCCCGTAGTACAGCTCCGAAATGCCGCCCGGGTGGCTGATCGAGACCGAGATGTCGAAGCCGCCCTCCTTGTTGCGGAGGGCCTCCACCTCGTCGGCGCTTTTCAGCACCGGGACGATGTCCCCGGGCACCAGGCCGGGGCCGCTGTCAGCCTCCAGCTGTTTGCGCTCCAGGGCCCAAAATCCGGTCTCAACAGTGAGCGGCCGGAGCTTGGTCCCGTCCTCGTCGGTCAGCCAGCTTTCCGCACGGTACTGCAGGTACGGCAGGCCGTTGTGGGTGAAGGAGACATGCTGCATGAAGTGCTCTGAACCTTCATCACCGGCCCCGAGCCGGCCATGGCCCTCCCACTCACCGATGAGCCAGGAGAGGGGAACCAGTTCGGGGGTCAGGTCCGTAGGAATTTCAATAGGCACAGCCGCTACCTCTCGAAACCGCTAAGCAGGGGTTACCGCTGTCCTTTGAACAGGCGGTAGACAACAAAACCGGCAAACCAGGCCATGGACAGGCTCGCAACGCCGAGCAGGACAAGGAAGAAGATTTCAAATGCAAGTACGGACATGATGCCATCCTAACCCGTCAGGAGATGAGTAGTTTGTCTATGAAGTAGGCGAGCGAACCGACCGCCGCAATCGGTGCCAGCCCCATGCCCAGGGCAGCCGGAAAGTTCAGCGGAGCGCCCCGGAGCGTCACCAGCCTGCGGAAACTGACCAGGACCGCACCCACCACAACACCGAACACGGCGGCGGGCAATACGGCGATGTCGGAGAACACCAACCCGGCCAGCGGCCCGGCAAGTCCGGCCAGGGTGATACCCAGCGGCGCAATGATCCGGTCGGGCCAGCGGATGAGGCCGGCGAGCAGTGCGACGGCGGCGCTGATGCCCGCTACCAGCACCATCTCCTTGACTCCGTTGAACCGGGCGCTGGCAATCCACCCGGAGCCCAGGCAGGACAGCAGGACCCCCACGCTGCAGCCGAGCGTCGACTCAAGGCGCTGCGCCTGGCCGGTGCCGCGCACCAGCTGGACGACGAACACGGCGCCGACACCGAGGGCAATGAAGCCGGGCGTCCAGTTGAGGTAGCCAGGGGCGGCGGCGAAAGAGGCGGCAACGGCCGAGCCGGCCCCTGACAGCCCGATCACGGCGGCGAGGGTTTTCTTGGCGGGGATTTCCAGGTAGTGCGGCCAGCCGACGCCTATCGCAAGGGCGAATAGCACGGCAACTGCAAGGAGGACATCCGGAGTCCGGAAGACGCTCGCCACCAGCGTCGCCAGGCCCACCAGGCCAACGACTCCAATGCTCCACGACTGGAGCGTCCCGCCGGCAGCGGCCGGAGCGCTCACCTCAGGGGCAGGCCGTGGCGTACTCATCTCGGACTCTGCACTCAAATCTGCTGCGACCTCATCCTGGCTGTGCCGTTGACGGGCAGGGCTCGCCCCCTGACGGTTTCAATCCTGCCCTATATGAACGCTATATGTCGTAAACAAGGCGCGCCCGTGCGGCCGATCAGTATCCGTCGGGGGGCCATTGGGTATACTCAAACATCAGCTCAGTCGCCCGACGATGCGCAGACAGCCCCTTGGAGGAAGAATGTCGCACATCCTGTTACTGACCAACAGCACCGGGTCATCGGTGGACATTCTGCCTGCCTTGGAGCTCCTGAACCACCGGGTTCACATCCTCCCCGCCGAGCCCACCGCACTGCTGGAGACAGACCCCTGCGACATCGTCCTGCTGGACGCGCGCAAAGACCTCGTGGGCGCCCGCTCCCTGACCCAGCTCCTGAAGGCCACCGGCCTCAGCGCACCGCTGGTGCTGATCCTCACCGAGGGCGGCATGGCGGCCGTTTCCTCCGCCTGGGCCGTCGATGACATCGTGCTCGACTCGGCCGGCCCCGCCGAAGTGGAGGCCCGGATCCGCCTCTGTGTCGCCCGGGCTGTACCGGACCAGGAGGAGGCTCCCTCCGAAATCCGGGCCGCCGGCGTCGTTATTGACGAGGCGAGCTACACGGCCCGCGTCAACGGCGCGGCACTGAACCTGACCTTCAAGGAATTCGAACTCCTGAAGTACCTGGCGCAGCACCCCGGCCGGGTATTCACCAGGCAGCAGCTCCTCACCGAGGTGTGGGGCTACGACTACTATGGCGGCACCCGGACCGTGGACGTCCATGTCCGGCGGCTGCGCGCCAAGCTGGGCGCGGACCACGAGAACCTGATCAGCACGGTGCGCAACGTGGGCTACCGGCTCACGCTGATCCGCCAGCAAGAGGACGAACTCACCGAGGCCTAGGCCCCCAAGCCCCAGACCCCGGGCCCCAAGATGACCCGACCAAGGGTGCCGGCTTCCCGGCACGACCCGCAGCAGAATGCAGAACGGCCCGGCTCACCAGAGCCGGGCCGTTCTGCATTGAAACTATAAGTGGAGGACATACGGGTCGAACGTATCGAGGCCACCCCAGTGGTGGATCCCCCTCACAACCTGCCATGAATGCCGGCTGAGGTAACGACTATACGGGGCGCCACGGCCTGTTCCAAATCGGGCATGCGCGGGTGGCTCCGTATAGCCTTACAGCATGAGTCCTGCGCACCCGGAGAAATGGCCCGTCCTTGTCGTCAAGGGCGGCGTGGATGAAGACCTGCTGCGGGATGTCCGCAGCCTGCTGGCCGCCGCCGAGGAATCGGACGGCAATCCCCCCGTCTCCGAACAGACCCTCGTGACCATGCGGGCGGCGGATACCGGCCCGCACACCCTGCTGACCCTTGCCCTCTACGCCCCCGACGAGCAGTCGGACCCCGCCACGGCACAGGACCTGGCCGGCTTCGCCGTAGTGGTTGAGGAGCCGGACGGGACAGGCGTGGTGGAAATCGCGGTCCACCCCAGCTACCGGAACCAGGGCGTGGCGGACCGGCTCGTTGCCACACTCAAATCCTCCCGCGGCCTGGACGGGCTCAAGGCCTGGTCGCACGGCAACCACGAGGCAGCAGCGGACCTGGCTGCCCGGTACGGCTACGGACCGGTTCGGGAGCTGTGGAAGATGCGGCTCACCACCGCCACCGCTGACCTGCCCGACGCCGGTCTTCCGGACGGGGTCTCGATTCGCGCCTTTGTGCCGGGCAAGGATGAGGACGCCTGGCTCACCGCCAACCGTGCGGCCTTCGCGCACCACCCGGAGCAGGGCTCGCTCACCAGAGCCGACCTGCAGGCCAGAATGGACGAACCATGGTTCGACCCCGCCGGCTTCCTGCTGGCCGAGGACCGGGACGGTCGGCTCCTCGGCTACCACTGGACCAAGGTGCATCCGCAGCACGGGCCCCATCCGGCCATCGGCGAGGTGTACGTCGTGGGCATCACCCCAGCCGCCCAGGGCATCGGCTTGGGCAAGGCGCTGACCATCGCCGGGATCCGGCACCTCCAGCAGCAGGGGCTGCACGCCGTCATGCTGTACACGGATGCGGACAACACTCCCGCCGTCTCGCTGTACCGGCGGCTGGGCTTCACGCGCTGGGACATGGACGTCATGTACGGGCCGCTCGAGGGACGCTGATCACCCCTCTGGGACGCGTGCCGCCGCCCTCGAAATCTTCGGGTCCCGGACGGGTGAATGCTTGTAAGGTTGAAACCAAACCCGCCAGTACTCAAGGAGAGCGCATGCAACCGGAATCCGCCGGAACAGCCACCACCGAAATCAAGGCGGCCCCTGTGCGCGCCCGGTTCGGCTCCTCCGAAGTGCCGGCGTCCCGCGCCACGCAGGACCGGATCGACATCCCCGAGTTCGCCGCCATCCTGGAACCGGACGGCGAGATCAGCCGGGACCGGTTCCTGGACCGCGAACTGAGCTGGCTGGCGTTCAACGCCCGGGTCCTCGAGCTCGCCGAAGATCCTGACCTGTACCTGCTGGAACGCGTCAACTTCCTGTCGATCTTCGCCTCCAACCTCGACGAATTCTTCATGGTCCGCGTGGCCGGCCTGAAGCGCCGCATCGCCACCGGACTTGCCGTTCCCTCCCCCGCCGGACTCAGCCCTGTCCAGGTCCTGGAACAGATCGGCGAGGCAGCCCACCGCCTGCAGCAGCGGCACGCCCAGGTTTACGCCGAGCAGATCCGGCCGGCCCTGGCCTACGAGCACATCCACCTCATGCACTGGGACGAGCTCGACGACGAAGCCCGCGACCGGCTCAGTGTCATGTTCGCGGAGAAGGTCTTCCCCATCCTCACCCCGCTGGCCGTGGACCCCGCCCACCCCTTCCCTTACATCTCGGGCCTTTCCCTGAACCTGGCCGTGGTGGTCCGGAACCCGGTCAGCGACAAGGAGCTCTTCGCCCGCGTCAAGGTGCCGGACCAGCTGCCCCGCCTGATTTCCATCGACGGCCCGCGGGCCGGCTCAGTGCCCGGCCGCGTGGCACGGTTCATCGCCCTCGAGGAGGTCATCGCCGTCCACCTGCACCAGCTCTTCGCCGGGATGGAGGTCCTGGAGCACCACACCTTCCGGGTGACCCGCAACGAGGACGTTGAGGTGGAAGAGGATGACGCCGAGAACCTCCTGCAGGCGCTCGAAAAGGAACTGCTGCGCCGCCGGTTCGGCCCGCCCGTCCGGCTGGAGGTCACCAACGACATCAACCCGAACATCCGCGCGCTCCTGATCCGTGAGCTCGGCGTGGACGAGTCGGAGGTCTACTCCGTGCCGGCGCCCCTGGATTTGCGCGGCCTGTCCGTGATCGGCGGCATCGACCGCGCGGACCTGCACTATCCCAAGCACGTGCCGCACACCTCCCGGTACCTGAACGAGTCCGAGACCTCCAAGGCCGCGAACGTCTTCGCCGCGATGCGCCGCCGGGACATCCTGCTGCACCACCCCTACGATTCGTTCTCCACGTCCGTCCAGGCGTTCCTTGAACAGGCGGCGGCGGACCCGAAGGTGCAGGCTATCAAGCAGACCCTGTACCGCACTTCGGGCGACTCCCCCATCGTCGACGCCCTCATCGACGCCGCCGAGGCTGGAAAGCAGGTGCTTGCCCTCGTGGAGATCAAGGCCCGCTTCGACGAGCAGGCCAACATCTCCTGGGCCCGCAAGCTTGAACAGGCCGGCGTCCACGTGGTTTACGGCATCGTGGGCCTGAAAACCCACTGCAAGCTCTCCCTCGTGGTCCGCCAGGAGGTGGACGGGCTGCGCCGCTACTGCCACATCGGAACCGGCAACTACCACCCGCGCACAGCCCGGTACTACGAGGACCTCGGACTCCTGACCGCCAACGAACAGGTGGGCGAGGACCTGTCCAAGCTGTTCAACCAGCTCTCCGGGTACGCTCCGAAGTCCACCTTCAAGCGTCTCCTGGTGGCACCCCGCTCCGTGCGTTCGGGACTGATCGACAGGATCGAAACCGAAATCCGCAACGCCCGGGCTGGCATTCCTGCACGAGTGCAGATCAAGGTCAACTCCATTGTGGATGAGGCCATCATCGATTCCCTCTACCGTGCCTCCCAGGCCGGGGTGAAGGTGGACGTCATTGTCCGCGGCATCTGCTCGTTGCGCCCAGGCGTCCCCGGGCTGAGCGAAAACATCACGGTCCGTTCCATCCTGGGCCGCTTCCTTGAGCACTCGCGCGTGTTCGCCTTCGCCAACGGCGGCGACCCGGTCGTGTACATCGGCTCCGCGGACATGATGCACCGCAACCTGGACCGCCGGGTGGAGGCGCTGGTGCAGCTGTCCGGCGGCGAAGACACCGCCTATGTCCTGGACCTGATGCGGCGGTACATGGACCCCGAGACGTCCAGTTGGCACCTGGACAGCGACGGCGAGTGGACCCGCCACCATATCGGCGACGACGGCAGGAAGCTTGACGACGTCCAGTCATGGCTCCTGGCATCACGCTCCCGGCAGCGCGCCGTCGTCCGGCGGTAGGAACCCGGCCTTTGAAGAGCAGCGACTCACCCATAGCGGATCAGACCGATCACCCGGGCGAGCCGGTAGCCGTCACGGCTGCTGGTGCCCTTCCCTGGCGCGTCAAAAAGGACCAGCTGGAAGTCCTCCTGATCCACCGGCCACGGTATGACGACTGGTCCTGGCCCAAGGGCAAGCTTGACCCCGGCGAAACGGTGCCCGAGTGCGCCGTCCGCGAGGTGAAGGAGGAGATCGGCCTCGTGGCGCCGCTGGGCATCCCGCTCCCGCCCATCCATTACCACGTCTCCGCCGGACTGAAGGTTGTGCACTACTGGGCCGTTGAGGTCACGGGCAATTCCCTGCGACCGGACGGCAAGGAAGTGGACAGCGTCATGTGGTGCACGCCGGAGCGTGCTTCCGTGCTGCTGTCCAACCCCTCCGACCGGGCGCCGCTGGAATACCTGGTGGCGGCGCACGCCCGGAAGGAACTCCAGACCTGGCCGCTCGTCATCGTGCGCCACGCCAAGGCCAAACCGCGTTCCTCGTGGACCAAGGCGGAGGGCGATAGGCCCCTGGCCGCCACCGGCATCCGCCAGGCACAGGCTGTTCACCGGCTGCTGAAGGCGTGGCAGCCGCTGCGCGTGGTCACGAGCCCGTGGGTGCGCTGTGTGGCGACCATCGCCCCCTATGCCAAGTCCTCAGACGCCAAGGTGAAGCTGGTGGACGCGCTAACGGAGCACCGGCATGCCCGGAACCCCAAAAAGACTGCGGCCGTTGTCGACGCGCTGTTCGACAAGCAGCGCGCAGTGGTGCTGTGCACCCACCGGCCGGCCCTCCCCACCGTGCTGGGCCAGCTCGCCCGCTACATGACGCCGCGGCTCAAGGGCCTGCTGCCGGTGGCGGACCCGTACCTCGCCCCGGGGGAAATGATCATCTGCCACGTGGCACACGGCAGCAAGAGCAGGATCGTGTCCGTGGAGCAGTTCAAGCCCTTCGACGACTGAGTTCTCCCGCCTGCCGGTTGGGCGACCGCTCCTTGCCTTGGCCCCTACCTTGACCCCGTCCCGCCTTGACCCCTCCATCTTTGTATCAAATACTTGGTACAAAGATGGCGCTTCAGGATCAGGCGCTTTGGGGATCATTTGGGGGATTTGATGCCAATACAGTTTGAGCTTCCACCCATGGCGCTGCTGGGACCGCTGCTGGCTGCACTGGGCATTTACGGATTGCTGCGCTGGGTTGTCTGGGCGCCGGGCGGCGGCACGTCGCCCCAGTCGGTTTCAGACCACGCGCTCTGGGTGGGCGTCATCGGCTGGCTGGCCAGCACGTTGCACGGAGCAGCGAACGCCGGCATCATCCCCTCCCACCCTCAAACGCCGTCGTTGCAGCAGCCCGCCGACATCCTGCAGGCGCTGGCGTGGCCGGTACTCGGCTGCGTCGGCGTCCATGCGCTGGGCCAGCTCAGCTATCCGGGTCCCCGCAGTTCCCGGCGGCTGGCAACGCTGTCCGTACGGCGCGTCCGGGACTTTCTTCCGCGGCCGCTCGCGTGGACCACGCTCGGTATTTTCGCCGCCTCCGCCGGAACCATCGTGTGGGCGGCCGTGCAGCCGGCGTACCGTCCGGTGCGGCCTGTCACTCCCGCGGACGGTGCAACTGGTCCAAGCTTTTTCCAGGACGGACGGATTCCCGGCACAGAGCTGGCGGCCTGCCTTGGTTCCGCCCTCCTGCTGCTGGCGGCCGGAACTGTTCTGGTGCTGTGGCTGATTTCCCGCCGCCGCCAGCTCGAGGCCCTTGACGCTGCGGACAACGCCCTTCTCCGCACTGTGGCGATGAACCGGCTGCTGCGGACTGTCTCCACCGTTGCCGCGGGGCTTGCGGCCATCGCCGGCAACTTTGCGTCCCGTCCGGAACCCGCAACTGCCACTTCATGGACCAACCCCGTCGGACTGCTGGCCACCGTGGTGCTCTTCGTGATGTGGATCTGGAAGCCGCCGCAGCTGGCCAGCCTCCAAGCCGGCAAAGTCGGTATCCGCCGGCCTGCGTCGTCGGACCGGAAAAAGGTCCGCGACCTCCGCAGCGAGAAGCATCCCGCCGCTGTTCTAATAATGTCCCTCGGCGCTCTGCTCGGGCTGGCCGCGGCGGCGCCGGGGACTGCCGCCCTGTTCCTTCTGGGCTCCGCCAATCCTGTCCGGGCCACCGTCATCTCAGCTGTGATGGCCGCGTGCGTCCTGCAGGCCATCCTGGCCGGCGAACTGCTCCTCGAACGGAACTACGGCACTTCCTCCGCAGCCCGCCGCTGGCCGGTCCAGCCGGTGGCGCCCGCCCTCCTCACCGCGGCGATCATTGGCCTGCTGCTGCTCGCAGTAGCGATCGTGGTGACCTCAGTTGGCGAATCAGCGCTTTCGCCTGACGGAACGCCGGGCTGGATTCCGACGGCGGTGGCAACTGCCGCCGTCGCCGTCGCGGCTGTGCCCGCAACCCTTGCCGTGCGCCGGCGCCGCGGCATTCTCACCTCGGATGACGGGTTGGACGCGGCACTCCGAGCCATCACACTGAACAGAATCGTGCGGATTCTGGCGGCCTTCCTGCTGGCACAGGCGGGCGGCCTGCTGATATCGGCAAGCCGGGCATGGGGTGTGCTGCTGGGAACGCAGACGGTTCCGGCCGAAGTGTGGGAAGCGGCTGCGGCCGCCGCCGGGTACGTGCTGGTAGCAGCCGCCGTGGTGCTGTCCCTGATCTGCGTGAGCGCATTCGGCCCGAGGATCGCGCCGGCCGCCCGGCACGCACCGGTGGAACCTGCGCGATGACAGCTGGCATTTCGGTGGACCTCGGCTCCCCCACTCCCCCGTACGAGCAGATCCGGCTGCAGATCAGCGCGCTGATCGCCGCGGGCGGGCTCACGGCCGGGACGCGGCTGCCGGCAGTCCGCAGCCTGGCGGCAGATCTGGGGCTTGCCGCCGGGACTGTCGCCAGAGCGTACAGGGAACTTGAGCAGTCCGGGCTGATCGAGACCCGGCGCCGGAACGGAACCCTCGTCGTCGGGCTGCCGGCGTACGGTGGAACGGACTCAGGTGTGCCCGGCTCGGGTGCGGCCGCAGCAGAAGTGGGTGCCGCCGTCGAACATCTCATCCAAGTGGCGGCCCAGGCGGGCCTGCCCGATGAGGCCCTGCTGGATCTCCTCCGCGGCTCGCTCCACCGGCGCCGTGGCCGCGATGGCGATTCGAATAGACTGGACGGGTGAGCACCCCAACGCCCTATGAAGACCTTCTGCGCGACGTCATGGCCAACGGCACGCACAAATCAGACCGCACCGGCACCGGAACCAGCAGCGTTTTCGGGCGCCAGATGCGCTTTGACCTGAGCCAGAGTTTCCCGCTGATCACCACCAAGCGCGTGCACTTCAAGTCCGTGGCCGTGGAACTGCTGTGGTTCCTGCGGGGCGACACCAATGTGAAGTGGATGCAGGACCAGGGCGTCACCATCTGGAACGAGTGGGCCGACGCCGACGGTGAACTCGGGCCGGTCTACGGCGTGCAGTGGCGGAGCTGGCCCACCCCGGACGGCGGCCACATCGACCAGATCGCCGAGCTCGTGGACAGCCTGAAGCAGAACCCGGACTCGCGCCGGCACATCGTCTCGGCCTGGAATGTGAGCGAACTCAAGGACATGGCACTGCCACCCTGCCATGCGTTCTTCCAGTTCTACGTCGCGGACGGCAAGCTCTCCTGCCAGCTGTACCAGCGCTCCGCGGACATGTTCCTTGGCGTGCCGTTCAACATCGCCTCCTACTCGCTGCTGACCTGCATGCTGGCCCAGCAGACCGGACTCGAGCCCGGCGAATTCGTCTGGACCGGCGGCGACGTGCACATCTACGACAACCACATGGACCAGGTCCTGAAGCAGCTGGAGCGGGAACCGTACGAGTATCCGCAGCTGAAGATCACCCGGAAACCGGAGTCGATCTTCGACTACACCCTGGACGACTTCGAAGTGGTGGGCTACCGGCACCACCCCACGATCAAGGCGCCGATCGCCGTATGAGCACGGAGGGCACCATGGACGGGCAGGCTTTCAGCGAGGACATCGCCGCGGGGATGTCCGGGATCGGACTCGTCTGGGCACAGACGCCTGCCGGTGTCATCGGCAAGGACGGCGACATGCCGTGGAACCTGCCCGAGGACCTCAAGCACTTCACCAGGGTCACCACAGGCCATCCCGTCATCATGGGCCGCAAGACCTGGCTGTCCTTCCCGGCAAAGTACCGTCCGCTGCCCAACCGGACCAACATCGTCATCACCCGGCAGGAGAACTGGGGCAGCTCGCCCGAGGCGGAGGGCGCCGTCGTCGTCAAATCCCTCGATGACGCCCTGCTGGAATCACAGTTCGCCCCAGGCTGCGAAGCAGTCTGGATCCTCGGCGGCGGCGAAATTTTCAAGGAATCCACCGGGCTGGCGAACGTCGCGGTGGTCACCACCATAGATGTGGATGCCGACGGCGACACGTACGCCCCGGAGCTCGGCGACGGCTGGGTGGCCGGCACTTCCGTGCCGCCCGACGGCTGGCTGACAGGGGCCAACGGCACCCGCTACCGGTTCACCAAGTGGAACCGTTCGGAAGGTTAGAACATGCTGCGTAAACCCGAAACCCTCTTTGTGCTCGGTTACATGCTGCTGCCGCTGCTGGCACTGCTGTCCGCGATTGTGGGCCTGACCATGATCCTGGGCGGCAACAAGATCGCCGGCATCATCGTGCTGGTGGTAGTGACACAGGTATTTGCCTTCGGCTCCTTCTTTGCCCTGCGCGCCCGCAAGAACGCACTGCTGGAGGAGCCCGACCGCCAGTAGGGTCCGGATGGGGAGTGCTGCCCATCGCGGCGGCCTGGCGCCCGAACTAGAGTGATGGCTGGACTTAGCAGCAACCGTGCCAACGCGGAACGGTCAGGATTTGGGGGATGATGCCGCAGTGACAGGTAATTTGTGGGGCGCCGACGTCGCGCAGCTTCGCACCCTCGCGCAGCAGTTCGGAAAGGTCTCCGACACCCTGCTGCAGACGTCATCGCAGCTGACCAACCAAATCAACAACAACCCTTCGTGGAAGGGCAACGACGCCACCCAGTTCCGCTCCGACTGGAACGGCAACCACCGGGCGCTCATCCAGCGGACGGCACGCGCCCTCAAGGACGAGTCCAGGAAGCTGCTGGACAACGCCAACGAACAGGAGAAGGCCAGCGACGCCGCCCCGGGCTCCGGCGGCGGTCCCGTGACGCTTGGCGATCCCGGCGGCTCGTGGGCAGGAACACTGGGCGGCGTGCTGCTCGGGGGCGTCGGAGCGCTCAAGGCGGGCATGACCCTGCACAAGTTCATCAAGGCCCCGTTCACCCTTGCCAAGCACCTCGGCCAGTACGGCTGGGTGCTGAAGAACCAGCGGGCCGATTTCATCAAGTCTTTCCTGCAGGGGAGCCACCGCATCGGCGGCCCCGGCTTTGCGGCGCACAGACTCCTCGGGAACTCGGCCCTGGACGACCTGCTGAAGGGGTCGGCGTCCGCCCATCGCGGCCTCGGGCTGATCGACAAGGCTACTGACATTGCGTCGCTGAAGAACCTGAACAAGCATGTTCCCGGCCTTACCAGGCTCGGCCCGCTCCTGGAGGAGAAACCGTGGATCGGGGCCGGCACCAAGCTCGAATGGCTGGGCAAGTCCGGCCTCGCGCGGGGACTTGGCTGGGCCGGCGTCGGCTTCAGCGCCTATGACTCCGTGAAGAGCTTTTCCGACGGCGACATAAAGGGTGGGTTGGCCAGCGCGGGTAAGGGCCTCTTGGGTGTCGGGTGCTTCCTGCCGCCTCCCGCCGGGACTGTCTGCCAGGTGGCCAGCGTTGGCATTGCGGTGTACGAGAACTGGGACACCATCAGCAGCGTCGGCAAGGACATCGGCGAAGGAGTCGTCAACGCCGTGAAGGACCCCGGAAAGTTCGTGAGCGACACTAAGGATACGTTGGTTGATGCCGGCAAGTCCGTGGGCAAGTTCCTCGGATTCGGCGATTAGGAGACAAGCATGACTGTTCAGGACCGGACCCAGCAGGAACCGCGCCTCGGCATCGACGTCATCGGCTTCGGCGTGGGCGAGTTCGCCTACCTGCTGAACGTTTTCGAGGGCCCTGCCCGTGACCGTTCAGTCAGCGTCTTCCGTGCTGAAGAGATGATCGACGACGTCACCCTGTCCACGGCCGGCGCCTCGGCGCTGCTGGCACGCGACCTGGCTGCGGTTGATGACGACGGTGATCTCGGCGTGAAGGGTGTGGCCGCCGCCGTGGCCACGGCGCTCGGCCAGGCGGTCCGGTGGACCGAGATCTCGTTGCTGACCGGCGAGTCGATGGACAACGTGGCACTGCTGGAAGCACCCGGTGTTTCCCTGATGCTGCAGCCCCGGCTCCTCGGCACCTGGTTCGTCTTCGCCCAGGATCCCGCCATTTCATCGGCGGAGGCGACGCTCCGGGTGGTACGCCAGCATGTCGAACAAAACCCTGGCGGCTCCGCATATCTGGTTTTGAAGACCCTGGCCTCCGAGCAGCACCTCCTGATCCGCCGTGACGAGACCTCGTGGACCACCGGCGTTCCCGATTTCGAAAAGGACGAGGTGGCAGAAACGGCAGGCCTGGATGATGCCGGGTTGCTGGCAGCGATTGAGGATGCCCGTGGCGAGGCGTAGCGAGGGTGTCCCGCAGGACCCGGGCTACGTTCCGTCCCAGGCCCCCGACGACAAGCTGATCTACCGCCGCGCCGAGAACGGGGAAACGGTGGGCTACACGCCGGACGAATATGGCGTGCGCAAAGACGACGGACACGGCCTCGTGAAACCCGTCAACAGCTCCGCCGGGTTGCTCTTCCTGGCGGTTCTTGCGTCGCTGTTCACGGGCGGGATTGTCTACGGCATTGTCCGAATCGCACTCGACGGCACCTGGGGCATCCTGGGCGAGGTCTGGTGGGTTGTGCCTGCCGGGATTTTCGTTCCCTTGGCGGCGTGGTCCGCGTATGCCAAGGAGCTCCGGGCCGAGAAATTGCGCAAAGCCCGCAACCTTCCGCGGCCCGTCGACTGAGGTCTCAGCGCCCGGTGCGGCAGCGGCCGTGACGTAACCGACTGCGGCCCGCCAAATCCAAAGATAAACTGGCTAAATGACTACAGCAGCTACTCCGTCCGTTGGACTGGTCGGTTGGCGCGGCATGGTCGGCTCCGTCCTGATGCAGCGCATGCAGGACGAGGGCGACTTCGCCAGCATCAACCCGGTATTTTTCTCCACCTCAAACGCGGGAGGTGCCGCCCCGTCCTTCGCTGATGGGGCCGGTAAGCTCGAGGACGCGTTCGACGTCGAGACACTGGCGAAGCTGCCGATTATTGTCACCGCCCAGGGCGGGGACTACACCAAGCAGGTCCACGGCGAGCTGCGCAGCCGGGGCTGGGACGGCCTCTGGATCGACGCCGCCTCCACCCTGCGCATGGACGACGACTCCATCATCGTGCTTGACCCGATCAACCGGGACGTCATCGACAAAGGGCTCGCCAACGGCGTCAAGGACTTCATCGGCGGCAACTGCACCGTCTCCTGCATGCTCATGGGCCTCGGCGGCCTCTTCAAGAACGGCCTCGTCGAGTGGGGCACGTCCATGACCTACCAGGCTGCCTCCGGCGGCGGCGCGCGGCACATGCGCGAGCTGCTCAGCCAGTTCGGCACCCTCAACGCCGAGGTCAGCACGGAACTGAACGACCCGGCGTCGGCCATCCTCGACATCGACCGCAAGGTGCTGGCCCACCAGCGCAACGGCGTCGACGCCACCCAGTTCGGTGTGCCGCTGGCCGGCTCCCTCATCCCCTGGATCGACGCCGATCTCGGTAACGGCCAGTCCAAGGAAGAGTGGAAGGCCGGCGTCGAGACCAACAAGATCCTGGGCACCTCGGATGAGAACCACGTGATCATGGATGGCCTCTGCGTGCGGATCGGGGCCATGCGCTCCCACTCGCAGGCGCTCACCCTGAAGCTGCGCGAGGACCTCTCCGTTGCCGAGATCGAGAAGCTGCTCGACGAGGACAACGAGTGGGCCAAGGTGGTGCCCAACTCCAAGGAAGCCTCGATGGCCGATCTCACCCCCGTGGCAGCCTCCGGCACGCTGACCATTCCGGTGGGACGTATCCGCAAGCTCGAGATGGGCCCGCAGTACATCAGCGCCTTCACGGTCGGCGACCAGCTCCTCTGGGGCGCCGCCGAGCCGCTGCGCCGCATGCTCAACATCGCCACCGGCACGCTTTAACCACGCGTCGCCCTGACCGGCCCTGCCCGCACGACCTGCCCCGCCCCCGGGGCCGTTCATGCGAAGCAGGGCCGGTTTTGCGTTTGCCGGACGCTTCCTCACCTCCTGCCGGTTTTGAGCCAACGCTTCCTCACCTCCTGTCGCTTCCAACCCAACGCTTCCTCACCTCCCGTCGCTTCCAACCCGACGCTTCCTCACCTCCTATCGCTTTTTGAGCCGGCAAGGCTGGCCGAAAAAATAGCAGGAGTGCTCACCCTTTGGCCGCAGGGAGTGAGGAAGTGTGCCCACACAAGCGACCAAACCTGAGGAAGCGTGCCCACAAAAGCGACCAAACCTGAGGAAGCGTGCCCACAAAAGCGACCAAACCTGAGGAAGCGTGCCAAAACAGGCGACCAAACCTGAGGAAGCGTGCCCACACAAGCGACCAAAGGTGAGGAAGCGTGGCAATAGTGCCGCACCGGTTTTGCGGGCGGGCCGGTTTTACGTCTTCTCGGGCCAGAGGCCGTCAGGACGCCAGGAACCGCCCGTACCTTGCAGCTGCGCGGCGGAAACCCGCCAGGGCCGCCGGGCCGAGGGGCTTCGTGTCGTCGAAGGGAACGGGTACGACGGCGGCCGTCCGTCCGCTCCCCTGTCTCGCCCAGGTGCCGGTCACCTCGCCGCCGGCCACGATGGCTTTCTTGAACACCCCGTTGCCGCCGGGGACGATCTTTTGCGCGTGCTCAGGCGGCAGCACGATGCTCCGGTCCGTGTAGCCGAGTACGAACTCGTCGAACCCCGGCAGGGCAAGGACTGTACGCTGGCCCGAAACACCGTGGTCCAGCAGTTCGGCGGCCTCGGGCGACAGCCAGTACTGGGTTCCGTCGTGATCAAGCTCCACCAACTCGCCGCTCACCGCTGGCAGGGCACGCCGCACCTCGGTCAACGGAATGCTGGACCACCAGGCGAAGTCGCGCAGTGTGGCGGGTCCGTGGCCGCGCAGGTACCTCAGCAGCAGCTCCGCGATCCCCTCCTCACGGCCCAGGTCCCGCGAGGACGTGATCCAACGCTCGAACGCAACGAACTTCTGCTGGTTGCCATCCAGCGGCCCGGGCACCAGTGAGGCGCTCTGGCACAGCATCCACAGCAGGTGGATCCCCCGTTGGGCCTTGGTGGCCTGCCCGGCAGCCTCGAACGCCGCGAACAGCTCCTCCCGGGTGGCGGCCCGTCCTTCGTCAACCAGGCCGAGGGCTGTCTCCCGGCAGGCCTCCACGTCGCTGCCGGCGATTTCCAGTTGCCGGTGCCGGCCGGCCGTGCCCTGAATCATCCGGCCCGTGGTGAGGTTCAGGATCCAGCGCAGATCCTCGGGCGCCAGCAGGTGCAGCGTGCCGCGCATGGGCCACGACCGGACCACGGACCCGCCATCCAAAGCCCGGCGGACGTCGCTCAGGCCCGCACCGGGAACCCGGACACCCACAGCCCACAGCGCTGACTGGAGATCCTGGGCCTGGATAGCGGTCATCGCACGGACGGCCTCCGGCACGCCGTCGAATCCGGGTCCCAGCAGCCCCTGCGACGCCAGCCTCAGCCGGCCCATCACCTTGGAAGAAACCCGGACCTTCACCGCAGCTGCCATGAGCCCATCCTAGGGCGCCCAGCAACCAGGACGCCGGTGACGAGGCAGTCGTCCGCAACGCTAGAGCGTGAGGCCGATCAGGAGCGGTTCGGGGTGCAATTCAATGCCAAAACGCCCGACGACGCCGGCACGCACCTCTCGTGCAATCGCCACCATGTCGGCCGCCCGGGCCGAGCCGCGGTTGGTGATGGCCAGCGTGTGCTTGGTGGACAGCGAGGCCCGGCCGCCGGAGACGCTCCCGGCTTCCAGCCCGAAACCCTTGCCGAAGCCGGCGTGGTCGATCAGCCATGCCGCGGACAGCTTGATCTGCCCGTCGGCGCCACCCGGGTAACGCGGTGCGGATTCCGGAAGCCCTGCTGCCACGTCTGCGGGGACGATCGGGTTGGTGAAGAACGAACCCGTGGAGTACGTGTCCCGGTCCGCCGGGTCCAGCACCATGCCCTTGGAGGCGCGCAGCCGCAGGACCTCGCGGCGGACGTCGTTCGAGTAGGCACGCTTGCCCTGCTCGACGCCCAGGACCCGCGCCAGCTCGGTATAGCGGATGGGTGCGCTCATGCGGCCCAGCGGCAGCTGGAACTCGACGGTCAGCACAACGTAGCGAGGTGAGCCGTTGACCGTGGTCTGCTTGAGGATGGAGTCCCGGTACCCGAACTTCAGCTCCGAATTGGTGAAGGTCTTCACGGCGTTGCGCTCCCGGTCCCAGGTGCGGACCGCGGCGATGGTCTGCGAGACGTCCGCGCCGTAGGCGCCAACGTTCTGGACGGGAGTGGCTCCCGTGGCGCCGGGGATCCCGGACAGCGCCTCAATGCCGGACCAGGCGTGGAGCACGGCGTGCCCCACCAACGCGTCCCAGTTGTGGCCGGCCTGGACCACTACGGACACGCCGCCGCAGGAGTCCTCGGCGTTGACGGTGAACCCCTCGGAGGAGATCTTCAGGACCGTTCCGGGGAACCCGTCGTCGGAAATCAGGAGGTTGGAACCGCCGCCGATGATCAGCAGCTGCTCACCGGCGGCGTCCGCCGCGCGCACCGCCTCGATGATCTCGGCCTCGGTGCGGGCCTCGACATAAGTGCCGGCGGGGCCGCCGACGGCGGCCGTGGTCAGATCGGAAAGCATTGGGGAGGTCACCAGTCCAGCCTATAGGGAACAGAAGCAGGGAAAGCTAGGGAAGTTTGCGGGCCACCGGGGAGAGCAGGAAGCTCGCCACCAGCACGGCCATGACAGCCAGCAGCGAGTGCAGGATGCCCACGTGCTCGGCAAGCAGCCCCAGCAGCGGCGGCCCGCACAGGAAGGCCCCGTACCCGATCGTGGACACCACGGACACCCGGGCGGCGGCCTTGGCGGGGTCGTCGGCCGCCGCGGACATGCCCACCGGGAATCCCAGTGAGGCGCCGAGGCCCCAGACAGCCAGGGCGGCGTAGGCCAGCCACGGGACCGGGGCGAACACGAACAGCGCAAGCCCGACGACGGCCGTGGCGGAGCACCAGCGCATCACGGGAACCCGGCCGAACCGGTCGAGCACCACCGTTCCGGCGAACCGGCCGATGGTCATGAAGGTGACGAACAACCCGTACCCCGCGGCGCCGGCCGCGTCCGACTGGTGATGCCCGTCGGCCAGCGCCAGCGCCACCCAGTCCCCCGCCGCGCCTTCGGCCAGCGCCAGGCCCAGCACCATGACGCCCAGGAGCAGCGTCCGCCGGTCCCGCCAGGCCTGGGCGATTTTGCGCTTGTTGTCCAGCGGGGCCCCGCCGGCGTCATCGCGTCCCGGACGGATGACCGGAATCGGCCCGGTGGACGGGTCCTCAAAGTTGTCCGGCCGGTACGGTGCCGCGCGTGCCTCGGGGGTGACATCGGCACGGAACCAGCGTGCCGCCGTCGTCACCGAACCGGCTACGACGAGCCCGGCGGCGGCGAGGTGCCAGAGGACCGGCACGCCCGCACCGGCGGCCCAGGCGCCCAGCCCGGCTCCGGCAACCGTGCCCAGGCTGAACGAGCCGTGCAGCCTGGGCATGATGTGCCGGCCCATGGCCCGCTCGACGGCGGCTCCCTCCACGTTGGATGCCGTGTTCCAGCTGGCGGTGCCCAGTCCGACGACGGCCAGGCCGGCGGCAACCGCCACCGGGCTGGACAGGACGGATGTGCCGAAGCCGGCCAGGACCAGGCCGCAGCCCACCACGATGCCACCGGAACGGATGGTCCGCTGGGACCCGAGCCGGAGCACGATCAGCCCCGACGCGGATACCGAGAGGAAGGATCCGGCCGTCATGCACAGCAGAAGCAGCCCCACCGTGCCGGGCGTGAGATGCAGGCCGTCGCGGATCGCGGGCAGCCGGGAAACCCACGACGCGAACGCAAGCCCGCTGGCGGCGTAGGCCACCACGACGGCGTTGCGCCAGAGGGTGATTTCCCGCGCCTGGACGGCGGTGGAACTCAAGACAGCATCACGTCACGCCAACCGGACCAGGGCCTGGGCCTTCACGAGGACCTTCTGCCCGTCGAACACCACTGTCAGGTCCACGCGGGCGGTGCGCGCTTCGGCATCCAGCGCGCCGACGGCACCGCTGACATCGATCACGGCACCGGCGTCGCCGGTTCCCGTGGTGTCAGTGACCAGCACCGGCTTGGTGAAGCGGGTCTGGTAGTCGACGACGGCGGCCGGGTCACCGGCCCAGTCGCTGACCAGCTGCACGGCGGCACCCATGGTGAACATGCCGTGGGCGATGACGCCGGGAAGCTCCACGCCCGTGGCGAAGGCCTCGTTCCAGTGGATGGGGTTGAAGTCGCCCGATGCGCCGGCGTACTTGACCAGGTCCTGCCGGGTCACCTCGATGCTGCGGCTGCCGATGTCCTGGCCGACGCTGAGTTCTTCGAATGTGGGGCTCATGGCTACTGTCCCTCTCCGCGGACCAGGATGGATGACTTGGTGGTGGATACCGGCTCGCGCCCGTCCCCGTCCTTGAGCGCGAAGATTTCGCTGCGCGTGGTGATCATGGCGCCGCCGCCCATGGCGCGCACGCCGTCAACGTGCAGTTCGGCGACGAGCCGGTCGCCGGCGAAGATGGGGCGGTGGTGGGTGAACCGCTGGTCCGCGTGGACCACGCGGGAGAAGTCGATGCCGGCCTCAGGGTCCTCGATCAGCTGGGCGTCGGCGCGCTGGGCGATGATGATCGCAAATGTGGGGGGTGCCACGAGGTCGGGGTGGCCCAGGGCCTGCGCAGCGTCAACGTCGAAGTGGGCGGGATGGTTGGCCTTGACGGCGCGGGCGAACTCGCGGATCTTCTCGCGGCCGACGTCATACACCTCTGCGGCAGGGTAGCTTCGGCCCTGCAGGTCCGGATTGATAGTCATGGGTTCAAGCCTATCGGGGCCGGCGTGCGGGTTTCCTACTTGCGGATGTTCTTCCGCACACGCTGGCCGCGGACCACCAGAGCGACCATGTGCAGCACCAGGCCCAGCCCGATCACCGGCAAGGAACCGATCATGAGCCCCTGGTTGGCGGTGACATTGCCTGCGATGTTGAGGATGAGACCGACGGCGATGAGGCCCATCGCGGTGAAGACCAGGATTTTGTAGGACTTGGGCGCGGTGGCCCAGAATTCGTGCAGCACCGTGCCAGTTTACCCAGTCAGGCTGTGCCCTTAGAAAAGGGCTTCCTGCACCGCCGGCACTCCCGAGCTGTACTCCCCCGGTTCCACCAGGCGGCCCTTCAGCAGCCCGAGGTTCACCACGAAGTCCAGCTCCGAGCCGTCCAGACCGGCCAGGCCGTGGCTGCCGCACAAGGCTCTGAGGGTGAAGCCGTGGCTTCCGCCGTGCATCCCGTGGGGGTACGCGTGCCGGGCGGCAGCCGAGCAGAGCTCCGCGGCCTGTGCCGGGCGGACCCACTGCTCATCCACAATGGCAAAACCCGCGACGGCGGTGCCCGCCAGGAGCGTGCGCACGTCCTCCGCCCGGCTCCGGTTGAGCAGGTCAAGCTCATCGCCGGGGAGCGGGTCCGTCAGGGCGGCAGCCTTGGCCGCGCCGCGCACCTGCTGGGCAAGGCCGGCTTCGCGCGTGGCCAGGTCCTCCAGGATGCGCACCACCCGCCCGTCCTCTGCCAGGGCGACGTAGCGGGCAATCACCGCGCCCTGCTCAGCCAGCCGGTTCCATTTGCGCGGCTGGGAGGCCGTGCCGATCTTGCTGGCACCGTTGGCGAACGTGGCGACGTAGAGCCAGTGCGGCTGCATCAGATAGTCCCGCAGGCCGGCCGGGACCCGTCCGCCGCGGTGGAAGTCGTGGATCAGCCGGGTGTCGTCTGCCAGCTGGCAGGTCCCGCACTGGCTGCCCCGGACCGCGTGGGCACTGTCCGGGCATATGACGTGCCGCCGCTCGGTGGCGGAGAAGACCCTGGTGTGGCCGAGGCAGTGCTTGGCACCGTCCGCGACCAAGAATCCAAGGCGGGCGCCGGCGTCGAGCATCATCTCATTGAACGCACCGGAATGGTGCTGGAGGCGCAGAACCGGCCGGCCGCCGTCGGACGCTGCGGAGACGGCCGGCGGCCCATCCCAAAAGACCCCGTGCACCAGATAACGGGTATCAGTCACGGGGTCTCCTGGTAATGCTGATGCAGATTACAGCGCGGGCTGCACGCCAAACGCTACCGCGAGCTTCATGATCTTCTCTGCGCGGCCCAGGCGGGGCAGGTCGGAGCCGTCGCGGATGACGCGGCCATTGGCCTCGAAGTCGGCCATGAAGTCGGTGGCCCAGGCGACGTCCGACGGCGTGGGGCTGATGACCTCGTTGATAACGCTGGTCTGGTCAATGGCCAGGCAGAGCTTTCCGGTCATGCCCATCATCACCGTGATGCCGGTCTGCTCGCGCAGGATGGGGTGGTTGGTGCCCACCGTGGGTCCGTCGATGGGGCCCGGCAGGTTGCCCACCCGGCTGGCGACGACGAGCTTGGCGCGCGGGTAGGCCATGGCCTCCTGGGTGTTCGCCATGCCGGTGTCGCGGCGGAAGTCGCCCGAGCCGAAGGCCAGGCGGAACGCACCCTGGGCCTTGGCGATGTGGTTGGCCTCCTCGATGCCAAGCGCGGATTCCACGAGCGGGATGACCGGCGTCTTGCCGTCCATGCGGTGGAAGGACTCGGTGACCTGGTCGGCTGACTCCGTCTTGGCCAGCATGACGCCGAGCAGCCCCGGCGTACCGCGCAGGCCCGCGAGGTCGTCGGCCCAAAACTTGCTGGTCGCGTCGTTGATCCGCACCCAGGCCTGGCCGCCGCCGGAGAGCCAGTTGACGACGTTCTCGCGGGCGACGTCCTTCTGCGAGGGGTCAACGGCGTCTTCGATGTCCAGGATGATCGAGTCCGCGCGGGACACGGCGGACTGGTCGAAAAGCTCGGTTTTCATCGCGTTGACAAGCAGCCACGACCGGGCGATCTCGGCGGGGATATTGCGTTCGTGCCGGGTGATCTCGGCTGTGGAAGTAGACGTCATGGTTCTACCGTATCGGGCGCGCGCCCGTATGCGCGACGCCGATCGGCCCCGCACGGCAGACCAATACGAACAAAAGCCACAGTGTACCGCCGTCGGAACCGCACCCCGGCACCGCCCGTCACGGGGATTCACCGGCCGCAACGGGGCGCCTCATGACCCGCTGTTGCGCTGTATTTCCGCGGATTTCCAACGGTTGCCCGCCGTGACCGTGGCACTTTTCAGGGCCCTGCCGAGTGCGCTTACATCGATCCATCGGCCGTTGCAGCGGCCGCCAAGAACCTGGCTCACCGGCCAACCAACCCCCTGAAGGAACCCCCCAATGAAACGACACCTGACCATCCTGAGTGCTGCGGCCGCCGTCGTCATCGCCCTGACGGTGTCCGGCTGCGGCGGGAGCGCCGCCGGCGATGACACAAGCGGCACCGGCGCCCCCGGTGCCAATGAAGTCAAGGAGCTCCGCTACCAGGGCTGGGCCAACAGCGTCACCCTTCCCGAGCTGGCGCAGGACCTTGGCTACCTGGGCGACGTCAAGCTGAACTGGGTGGGCAACACCATCAGCGGCCCACAGGACATCCAGTCCGCAGCGACCGGCCAGACCGACTTCGGCGGCGCCTTCGCCGGCGCCGTGGTGAAGCTCGTGGAGGCCGGCGCTCCGGTGAAGGCCGTCATCAACTACTACGGCGAGGACAGCAAGACCTTCAACGGCTTCTACGTGAAGGAAGACAGCCCGATCAAGACGGCCCGGGACTTCATCGGCAAGAAGATCGCCGTGAACACCCTCGGCGCACATTCCGAGGCTGTCATCAACACCTACCTCCGCAAGAACGGCCTGAGCGCGGACGAGATCAAGCAGGTCCAGCTCGTGGTGGTCCCGCCGAACGACACGGAGGAAGCCATCCGCCGCGGCCAGGTGGACGCCGGCTCGCTGGGCAGCATCCTGCAGGACAAGGCCGTCGCCAACGGCGGGCTGCGGTCCGTCTTCAGCGACTTTGACCTGTTCGGCACGTTTGCCGGCGGACCCTACGTCTTCCGGGAGGACTTCCTCGCCCAGAACCCCAACACGGTCCGGACCTTCACCACGGGCGTGGCCAAGGCCATCGAGTGGGAACGGGCCACGCCCCGCAAGGAAGTCGTTGCCCGGCTCACCAAGATCCTGAAGGAACGCGGCCGCAATGAGAACCCCGCCGCCCTGCAGTACTGGAAGAGCGTCGGCGTCCCGGCCAAGGGCGAGATCAAGGATGAGGATTTCACCCGCTGGGAGGAGTACCTGAAGTCCGCAGGCATCATCAAGTCCGGCCTGGATACCAAGAAGCTGTACACCAATGAGTTCAACGGACTCCTGACCGATTCAAAGTAGCGCCCGATTCAAGCAACGCCCGATTCAAAGTATCCGCAGCACAAAGTGAGGAAAGTACGATGACTGTCATTACCGAAACCAAGCTCGAATTCTCCAAGCTGGGCTCCCGCATCGGCGCCGAGATCCGGGGCCTCGACCTCAGCGGCGACCTGCCGGCAGAGACCGTTGCACAGATCCGTGCGGCCCTCAACGAGCACAAGGCCCTGGTGTTCCGTGAAGCCAACATCCTCACCGACGAGGCGCAGGTGAAGTTCGCCAGCCACTTCGGCCCGCTCACCAAGGCCCACCCCACCGTGGCGTCCGTGGAGGGCGAGGAGAACGTCCTGCCGGTGGACAGCGAGAACGGTTCGGCCAACAACTGGCACACGGATGTCACGTTCGTGGTCAACCCGCCGCAGGCGTCCACCCTGCGCAGCATCGACCTGCCGGCTTACGGCGGCGAGACGCTGATCGCGTCCTCCGCCGGCGCCTACAGCGACCTGCCGGACGAGCTGCGGAACTTCGCCGACACTCTGTGGGCCATCCACACCAACGACTACGACTACTCGGTGCCCAAGAACCTGGAGCACGCCAATGCCGAGGAACGCCGCAAGGAGTTCACCCGGCTCAAGTTCGAGACGGCCCACCCCGTGGTGCGGGTCCACCCGCTGACCGGCGAGCGCGGATTGTTCATTGGGGGCTTCGCGCAGCGCCTGCGGATCGTGGGTCTGTCCAACACCGAGTCCAGGGACATCATCCGCCTGCTCCAGGCCTACGTAACCCGTCCCGAAAACGTGGTCCGCGTGAACTGGGAACCCAACCAGCTGGTGCTCTTCGACAACCGGATCACCCAGCACTACGCACCGGACAACTACGACGGGCAGCCGCGCAAGCTCAACCGCGTCACCATCGCCGGTGACATCCCGGTGGGCGTGGACGGCAAGCCGAGCCAGGCCCTGAAGGGTGATGCCTCCACCTACTCGGAGATCGCCCCGCTCTAGAGCGCTTCCGTCCCAAGTAGGTCGCAGCAGATGGCGTTTTGAGCACTCAGAACACCGTCAGCTGCGACCTAGAGGGGTTTAGGGGATGTTGCTGCCCCGGGCCGTGACCCACAGCCGGTACCACTCGGCCCGGGTCATGGTCTCGGCCGCGCGGGCGGCCCCGGCGCACGCACGGATCCGGTCCGGGTTGGCGGAGCCGATGACCGGCGCGATCCCGGCCGGGTGCTTCATGAGCCATCCCAGCAGCACCGCCTCCACGGTGGTGCCGTTCTCCCGGGCCATCTCCGCCAGCAGCGCGGCTGTGGCGCTTTCGGCCGGCGTGGGCCGCTCGGGCGGGTTGCCGGTGTAGTGGCCGCGGGCCAGTGCGCCGTAGGCCTGCAGCGTGATCCCCTGCCGGGCACAGTACTCCAGGGTCCCGTGCGGAAAGCTGTAGCCGTGGGCATCGGGATGGTTTACCAGCACACTGCTCTCCAGCCAGTCGCGCTTGAGCAGGCTGAGCTCCAGCTGGTTGGCCACCACTGGGGTCTCGAGGCTGTCCTGCAGGAACTCGATCTGGGCGGCGGACATGTTGGACACCCCCAGCGCGCGCACCTTGCCTTCCGCCATCAGCTTCCCGACGGCGGCCGCCACCTCCGCGGGGTCCATCAGCGGATCCGGGCGGTGCAGCAGGAGGATGTCCACGTAGTCAGTGCGCAGGCGTTCGAGGCTGCCGTTCACGCGTTCGATGATGGCGTCCGCGCTCAGGTCGTAGTGGGTTTCCAGTCCCCGCTCGTTCAGCCGGATCCCGCATTTGGTCTGCAGCTGGATGCGCTCGCGCAGCCCGGTGGTGCCGGCCAGGACCTCGCCGAAGACGGCTTCCGCTTTTCCGTGCCGGTAGATGTCGGCGTGGTCAAAGAGCGTGACGCCGATGTCCAGCGCCGCATCAATGGCCTCAGCCGCGGCCTCGACGTCGGTGATTTCGTGGGGTTCAGTCGACCAGTCCCCGCCCAGGCCCATGCAGCCGTAGAGCGGCCGGCCGTATCGTGCTGCAGTCTGTTCAGTCATGGCATCACTCTTTCATTTGTTCCGGGCTGCGCACAGATCCCGACCGCGCACAGAGGCCGGGCCGGTACGCGGGAGGGCGGTTAAACGGGCCCGCTGGCGCACCCCGGTCAGAAACCGGGGTCCGCCAGCGGCATGTCAGCCAGTGGGTCAGCGCAGCCAGGCCGTGGTGTTGCCCGGCAGCTTGCCGCCTTCCAGCGGTGCGCTGCTCACCAGCACCGTGCCCGCGGGAAGGTCGACGGCGGTGTCCCCGAAGTTGGTCACTGCCTGCCAGCCGCCCGGGCGGCTGAAGTGCAGGACGTCCGGGTTTCCGGTTTCGATCCATTCCAGCTCTTCCGCGGCCTGCAGCTCGCGGCGGAGCTTCAGGGCCGTGCGGTAGAGCTCGAGCGTGGAGCCCTGGGTGCCGTCCTGCGCCTCAACGGCGTAGCTGCTGAACCAGTCGGGCTGCGGCAGGTGAGCGCCGCCGTCGCCGAACCCGAAGGACGTGCCCTCCACGGACCACGGCAGCGGCACGCGGCAGCCGTCGCGGCCCACTTCCACTCCCCTGTTACGGAAGAACGACGGGTCCTGCCGTTCGGATTCCGGGATGTCCGCCACTTCCTGCAGGCCCAGTTCCTCGCCCTGGTACAGGTATGCGGAGCCGGGCAGCGCGAGCATGAGGAGCGTGGCGGCGCGGGCGCGGCGCTTGCCGAGCTCGACGTCGAGATCCTCTTCCGGTCCGCCGGCCAGCAGCCAGGCCTTGCCGTCCTGGCCCTTGGCGTGCTTGCCCTTGGAGCCCTTGGGCAGGCCGTAGCGGGTGGCGTGCCGGACGACGTCGTGGTTGGAGAACACCCAGGTGGAGGAGGCGCCGGTGGCTGCGGCCTCGGCCAGGTTGCGGGTGATGATCTCGTGGAATTCCTCGGCGTCGAAGTCCGCCTGCAGGAGGTCGAAGTTGAACGCCTGGCCCAGGCCCTCGGGGCTGGCGTAGCGGGCCCGGCGGGTGGCGTGTACCCAGGCCTCGGCGACGGCGGTGCGCGGCGGGTTGTACTCGTTGAAGACCTCGCGCCATTCGGCGTAGACCTCGTGCACCTCGTCGCGGTCCCAGAACGGGTGCGACCCGTCGTCGAACCCGTCCGTGCCGGTGTTGGCGGCGCTCAGCTCCAGCTTTGACAGCAGCGGTTCGGTGAGGTCCTTGGTGAGGGCGTGCGCCACGTCAACGCGGAACCCGTCCACGCCGCGGTCCGACCAGAAGCGCAGGGTCTTGAGGAAGTCGTCGCGGATTTCCCGGTTGGCCCAGTTCAGGTCCGGCTGCTCCTTGGCGAAGATGTGCATGTACCACTGGCCGGGGGTGCCGTCAGGTTCGGTGATGCGCTCCCAGGCGGGCCCGCCGAAGACGGAGTCCCAGTCCGACGGCGGGAACTCGCCGTTGGGGCCTTTGCCGTCCCGGAAGATGTAGCGGTCCCGGGCCGGGGAGCCCTTCGGGGAGGCCAGGGCTTCCTTGAACCATTCGTGCCGGTCCGAGGAGTGGTTCGGGACGATGTCGGCGATCAGCTTGATGCCGGCGGCGTGGAGGGCGTTGGCCATCTCATCGAAGTCCTCCAGGGTGCCGAGCTTCGGGTCCACGTTGCGGTAGTCATCCACGTCGTAGCCGCCGTCGGCGAGCGCCGAGGGGTAGAACGGGCTGAGCCAGACGGCGTCGATTCCGAGCGCCTTCAGGTACGGGACCTTGGCCGTGATGCCCTTGATGTCGCCCAGGCCGTCGCCGTTCGAATCGGAAAAGCTGCGGGGGTAGATCTGGTAGACGGACGCCTGGCGCCACCAGTTCGGATCGGCCAGGCGGTCGGAATCGGAAAGGGTTGCCAGCGTGGCGGTGGTGGACAAGGGATGATCCTTTTCTTGTGGTTGGGGTTGTTGCTGGACTGGTTTGATGGGTCTATTTGACGGCCCCGCGCATGACTCCGGACAGTACCCAACGCTGGGCCAGGATGTAAACCACCAAGGTGGGTGCCATGGCCATCAGGTAGGAGGCGAACGCGAGGCTGTAGTTGGTGTTGAACTCACCCTGGAAGAGCATCTGCACCACGGGGAGGGTCTGCAGGGCGGGGTCGGCGATCATCATCTGCGGCAGCAGGAAGTCGTTCCATGAGCCGAGGAAGGCGAAGATGCCCACGGTGGCGTTCATGGGGGCCAGCAGCGGGAAGATGATCCTGCGGAACACCTGCCAGGTGGTGGCGCCGTCGAGCCGGGCTGATTCCTCGAGCTCCACCGGTATGGAGCGGACGAAGGCGATGTACAGCAGCGTGTTGAACGAGATGCCGCCCAGCACGTGCAGGAACACCACGCCGCCGGGGTTATCCAGCCCGAGCAGGGCCGTCTGCTTGATCAGGGGCAGGATGATCACCGGGAACGGGATGAACATTGCCGAGAGCAGGTACACGAAGGAGCCCCGGAAGAACCTCCGGTTCCAGTTCCTGGCGATGGCGTACGCCACCAGCGAGCTGCACGCCAGGGAACCAAGGACGCTGAGCACGGTGACGAACGCCGTCGACATGAACGCCCGGGGGAAATTGGTTGCCACGTAGGCGGCGGCGAAGTTCTCCCAGTTCACCGGGCTGGGCCATTCCAGTCCCGTGCCGGTTCCGATCTGGTCCGCGGACTTCAGTGCCATGGCCACGGTGAAGTACAGCGGGAGCAGCACGGTCAGGGAAGCCACCAGCATCAGGGCGGTGAGCCACCAGTTGACCTTGTAGCCCTCCCGGCCGGAGCGGTTCCTCCGGCGGAGTCCGGGGCGGTCTGGATCGTGTGAGGTGCGGCGGGCGGTAAGCGGAAATGCAGTCATTAGAGTGAAACCCCCCGGCGCTGGATGAGGCGCAGCTGGATGACGGAGATCAGCAGGGTGATCAGGAAGTAGATGACCGCGTTCGCCATCTGGTAGGAGTAGTCCCCGCCGGTGAAGCCGGAGAAGATCCGCATGGCCACGGACTGGGTGGCCATGCCCGGCCCGCCGCCGGTGAGGCCCACGATGATTTCATAGGTTCCCAGGAAGCCCTTGAAGCCGAGGATCACGTTGATGACGAGGTACCCGAGGATGAGCGGCAGCGTCAGGCTGCGGAACTGCCGGAAACTGCCGGCGCCGTCGAGGTCCGCCGCTTCGTACACCTCGGACGGGACGCTCTGCAGTCCGGCCAGGTAGATGATGGTGGCGCCGGGAGCCGCCTGCCAGACCGTGACCAGCACGATGGCAAGCCATGCGTAGTTCTCGTTGGCAAGGATGCTCGTTGCCAGGGGCGTCACGCCGAAGCTGTCCGCCAGCACGGGCAGGGTGTTGGAGAACAGGTAGTTGAACACGAAGGACACCACCAGGGCGGAGAGCACCATCGGGATGAAGAAGACGGTGCGGATGCCGGTGCGCCACTTGATTTTGGCGTTCAGGCCGAGGGCGATCGCCAGTGCCACGACGTTGACCACCACGGTGGTGGTCAGGGCGAAGACGAACGTGAAGATGTAGGACTGCAGGATGGCCGGGTCTTTGAAGATGTTGACGTAGTTGGACAGTCCGATGAACTTCCAGTCGCCGTACCCGGCGTAGTTCGTCAGGCTGAAGAACACGCCCACGAGTGCCGGCAGGGTGATGAAGAAGGCGAACAGCGCCAGGACCGGCACCACCATCCAGTAGTACGCGGGATCGATCATGTTCTTGGACCTGCCGGCACGCAGCGAGGCCTTCGGGGGAACGGTCGACGTGGCGGGCGGGGTTGCCTGCGCCGTCTCTGAGGTTGTAGTCATGGGAGCTCCTGGATTCGGGCGGGTCAGACCGCGGTGCGCTCGGCGACCCGGCGCCATTCGTCGTCGAGGGCGGTAAGGAACTGCTCGCCGTTCTTGCCGTACACGAAGGACTGGATGTAGTTGTTAAGCGGTACCGACGGCGGGAAGTAGGTGGTTGCCCCCTGGTAGTACCGCCCCTCCCGCACCGAGGCGGCCAGGCCCGTGATCTGGGGATTTTCGACGGCGGGAGCTTCCTTGAGCGGCGAGAACGCCGCGTTCTTCTCGTTGTAGGCGTTCACGACGGAGGGGTCCAGCAGGTAGCTGACGAACCGACGAGCCGCGGCCATGTTCGGCGTGTTGCGTGTGATGGACAGGGCCATGTCCACGTTGACCCGGGCCTTGGTGTCCGCGGGGTTGTCCGTGACGGGCAGCGGGAAGCTGCCGAGCCTGACGTCCTTGTTGGCGGCCACCAGCTGGGACAGCGCCCACGGGCCCTGCAGGTACATGGCCGCCTGGCCCTTGGCGAATGCGGCATTGCCGTCCGCGTAGTTCTTGCTCGTGGCGCCTTTCTGCGAGAAGGCTGCCAGCTCGAGCATCCTGGGCAGGACCGGGCCGAAGTTGCTGGTGAACGATTCTTTGGCGTCTTCCCTGATGGCAGCGCCCTTGGCGGTGAGCTTCGCGAAAAAGCCGCCGACGTCCAGGGAACCGCCCGCGACGTAGTCGAACATGCCCTGGCCGAGAGTCCAGCTGTCCTTGAAGGTGCCGTAGACAGGGGTGACGCCGGCAGCCTTGAATTTCTCGCAGGCCGCGGCGAATTCGCCCCAAGTGGTGGGGACGGACACGCCCCGGGCCTCGAAGATGTCCCGGTTGTAGATGACCCCGGCGGCTGCCAGGGAGAACGGGAGGGCGCTGGTTTCGTGCCCGTTGTACTGTCCCCAGGAACTGACCAGGTCCTGGACCTTGGGGTCGATCGTGGCCGCAGCGGGCAGGTCCGAGAGGTCCGCGAACACGCCCTTGCGGACGAAGTCGGCGGTGGCCTGCGCGAAGCCGCGGGTCACGACGTCGGGAGGATCGTTGCGGACCAGGCCGGGAACGAAGTTGCCCTCATTGAAGTCCTGGATGACGCGGATGTCCGGGTTGAGTGCCTCGAAGTCCTTGATCACCTGGTTGAAGTAGGCCACCACCTCGGGCTTGTTCTGCATGAAGCGCAGAGTGGTGACGCCGTTCTGGCTGCCCGGCACCGAGCCGCAGCCTGCCAGCGGAAGGACAGCTGCAGCGCCGGCGAGGCCGGCCGCCTTGAACAGCGCGCGGCGGCTGAGAGGAGTCTCGCGGCTGAGCGGGGTTGCGTTCACAGTGCGGAGGCCGGGGCGGCGTGCTGGCAGGTGGCGCGGCGTTGCGGATTGCGGAGTTGGCGGTGTTTCGAGGGGCTGTTCACAGTTGCTCCTTTGCAAAAGGCTGAGGAAAAAGCTGGAAAGAGAATCCCGTGGCCGGCGGCCGTCCGGCCCACGTGGTGAGTTTATATGGAATCTAAATTTAGTTCCTCAAGTATTATGTGGGGCAGAGCACAAGGAGGTCAACACCATGTCCGAAATGACGGCGGCCACGCCCCAACTGCTTCGCCGCGTGAGCGCCGGAGCGGTCCTGGATTTCATGCGCGCCTCGGGTGCGGTGACGGTTACCGAGGTCATCCAGGCCACCGGCCTGACCCGGGCCACCGCCATTGCCGTGTGTGAGGACCTCATGCAGCGCGGGTGGATCACCGAGCTGGAGAACCAGCGCGCCTTTGGCGGCTACCAGAAGGGACGGCCCGCCCGCCGGTTCGAACTCAACGAGCGGGCAGGCTACGTCCTGGGAATGGACGTGGGCTTCTCGAAGGCGACGGTGGTGGTGTCCGATCTTCGCGGCAAGGCGCTGGGACGGGCCAGCCAGCCGTTCGAGATTGAGGACATCTCCGCCGAGGAACGCGTTGCGGTCATTGACCGGGCCGCCGCAATGGCGCTGCACAGTGTGGGGGCCTCCCCCGACGCCGTGCTGGCCGTGTGCGCCGGCATCGCCGCCCCGGTGGACCGGAACGGCAACATCCTGGCGGCCCAGCATTTCTGGGGGCTGTTCGACGTCGGGCTCAAGCCCGCACTGGACAAGCTGCACGGATGGACGGTGCTGCTGGAGAACGACGCCAACCTCGCTGCCCTCGGCGACCGGTGGCGGGGCGCGGCGGCGGGCGTGGACGACGTCGTCGTGATCCTGGCCAGTGAACGCTTCGGTTCGGGCGTCATTGAAGACGGCCGCCTGCTGCACGGGAGCGGCGGCGGCGCGGGTGAACTCGCGTACCTGGACCTGGTGGAGGGCGTGGGCGACACCTATGGCATCGCGACGCTGGCGCGGGACTGGGCTGCGGAGGCGCTTGAGGGCACTGCCGAGACGTCCCTCCGCGAACACGCGGCAACGGGGGCCGAAGCGGAGCACGTCTTTGCCGCGGCAGCTGCCGGGGACGCGGAGGCCCTGAAGATCCTTGACCGGCTGGCCGACAGGATGGCCCGGGTAATCGGCTCGGTGGCCACCATGATCAACCCCGAGCTCGTGGTGATCGGCGGTGCCGTGGCCAACTCTGCGGGGGTCCTGCTCGAGCCTATTGCGGCCCGGCTGCCGGAGTTCACCGCCACCCCGCCGCGGGTGGCGGTCTCACCGCTGGGCGATTCCATCGTCACCGTGGGCGCGGTCCGGCGGGCCCTGGACTACGTGGAGACGAACACCCTGGACCTGGAGCTGAACGTCCCGGCCTAGCCGGCATGATCCCTACTCCGGCATGATCATGGTCCGCAGGTCGAGCTGGCGCAGCACCCTGTCCGCCACCTCGGGATCCATGTCCGGCTCACTGCGGGCTGCGACGACCTCCTGCCGCGCGGCGTCCAGGGCGATGGTCTGGACCGTGATGGCCAGCTCCCGGCCCCGCTCACGCTTCTCGGCGAGGCTCTCGTTGCGGAGGCTTCCGTCCAGCAGCTCGGCATGGAGCCGGGTCATCTTCTCCTTCACCAGCGCCACCTTCTCCGGCGGCAGCTCCTTCACGAGCTCGTGGTCCTTCAGCGCGGCCACCGCGGCCGCCTGGGCACGGCGGGCCAGCAGCCGGGCCGCATCGCGCTCCTCCGTGCCGTCCTGGGACGCCTTCAGGACCTTCATCAGCCACGGCAGGGTCAGCCCCGGCAGCACCAGCGTGGCCAGCAGCACCGCACACGCCGTGACAAGCACCTGGTCACGCGCCGGGAACGGCGTGCCGTCGGCGAGCGCAACCGGGAGTGCCAGCGCCAGGGCCAGGGTGGCCAGCCCGCGCATGCCGCACCAGGTCAGGATCAGGACCTCTTTCGCGGAGGTCGGCTGCAGCAGGTTCTTCCGTTTGCGGGCGGACACGGCCAGCAGTCCCAGCCAGCCGAACCGCACTGCGAACACCAGGACGCAGACCACGACGGCGGTCCCCGCCATCCCGAAGATCGCGGAGCCTTCCGCCCGGACAACATCCTGGATCTCGAGCCCCACGAGCCCAAAGGCAAGCCCAGTCACCAGCAGCTCCACGACGTCCCAGAAGGCGGTCCGGGTCACCCGCTCGGCGGCGTCCTGCGGGCGCGTGTGCCGCTGCATCTCCAGGGCGGTGACCACGACGGCGATCACGCCTGAGGCGTGGAATTCCTCCGCGAGGATGTAGGCGGCAAAGGGCACCACCAGGGTCACGGCACTGCGGGCCACCATGGATGCCACCAGCCGGGTGATCAGCGACGTCAGCCAGCCCATGGCAATGCCGACCACGACGGCAAGTGCCGCTCCCACGACGAACTTGAGGACGACGTCGGGCCCTATCCTGGTGCCGCCGACAGCGGCGGCAACGGCTGCCTGGAAGATGACAATGGCGGCGGCGTCATTGAAGAGCCCTTCGCTCTGAAGCACCGTGATCAGGCGCCGGGGCATGTGCACGCGGCCGGCCACAGACTCCACCGCAACGGGATCCGGCGGTGCCACCATGGCTCCCAGTGCGATGGCGGCCGGGATGCCGATCCCCGGAATCATGATCCAGGCGGCGCCCGCGACCACGGCAGTGGAGATGACCACGAGGGCCACGGCGAGCAGGATAAGGGTCCTCCACCGGACCCGGAAGACGGCCCAGGAGCTCCGCTGCGCAGTGGCGAACAGCAGGGGCGGGAGGAAGATCGGCAGGATCAGCTCCGGCGGAATCTCGATGTCCGGGAAGCCCGGGATGAATGTCAGCGCCACGGCCAGGAGCAGCATCAGGACCGGATAGGGCAGCCGCAGCCGGTCCCCGAGGCCTACGGCCACCACGGTGGCGAGCAGGAGCCCGATGATGAGTGCCAGCTGGTCCACGGGCTTTAGCTGCGCTGCTGCAGGGCGTCCAGCGCGGCCGCCACCGGCTGCTTGCCGTCGCGGAACTGGATGGTCCGGCCTGCGGTTCCCGGCAAGTCCAGCACCGCGGCGGCAACGATGGCCACGTTGGCGCGCGACGTCTGTGTGCCGGAGCTGGCGTCATCGGGGTTCACCTCGATCAGCCCGTTCCCCGGCCCCTCGGTCAGCGACCCTGGCCCCAGGATGGTCCATTCAAGCTCGGTCCCGCGGAGGTACTCGTCGGCGGCGGCCTTGGCCTCGGCGTATGCGTGGAAGCTGTGCCCCTCGGGAACCCCGTGGTCCGGTCCAGCGCCGAAGTAGGACACCATCACGTAGCGCCCGACGCCGGCCTCCGCGGCGGCGTCCATGGAGCGGATGGCGGCGTCGCGGTCCACCGCATACGTGCGGGCCGGGTTCCCTCCCCCGGCGCCGGCTGACCAGACCACGGCGTCGTGGTTCCGGAGGGCATCGGTGATGTCCGCCGTCGTCGATTTTTCTATGTCAAGGACCGACGGCGTCGCACCGGTGGCGGCGACCTCCGCCACGTGGTCCGGGTTGCGGATGAAGGACGTGACACTGTGCCCCTGTTCCGTAAGGAGAGCGGACAGATGCAGGGCCACCTTGCCGTGGCCGCCAATGATTGCGATACGGGTCATGTCCCCATTGTGTCCCAAACCTGTGCCCCAGCCGGGCCATCACGTCCGGTTGGCGTAGCGGAGGAAGACCGTGCCGTTGCCGAACCGCCGCTCCTCCAGCAGCTCCAGCGGGAGGTGGACGTCGTCCGGGAGGAAGCGCTTGCCGCCGCCCACTGCTACGGGCGTGAGGAACATTTGGAACTCGTCCACCAGCCCGGCGCGGATGGCTGACGCGGCGAGGTCGGCGCCGCCCACGGCCAGGTCCCGGCCGGCCTCTGCCTTGAGCCGTCCGACGGCGTCGGCGTCGAACTCCCGCTCGATCCTGGTCCTGGCGGTGGTCACATCCTGCAGGGTGCGGGAGAAGACCACCTTGTCCGCTGCCTTCCAGAGGTCGGCAAAGTCCCGGATGTAGCCGGGTATCTCGCCGAAGTCCTCCGGATGCTCCCAGACGGCCATTACTTCGTACATCCGGCGCCCGAGCAGGTAGGTGCCCGCCGGCCGCTGCAGGTCGTTGACGAAGGAATGCACCTCGGCGTCCGGCTCCGCCCAGTCGAAGTTGCCGTCCCGGTCCGCGATGTACCCGTCGAGGGACATGAGTCCTGAGTAGATCAGTCTGGCCATGCCGGCTCCTGTTGTCCGCTGCGGTGTGTAGTCCGACCTTAGGTTCATGCCACCGGGATGACAACGGTTCCGCGGGTTCCGGGGCCATCCGCAGCGTTGCCACAGGATTGCATCAAGACCTGATCAAGGACTCGGTTCTCCCCTGTTCCGGCTGGCATGCTGGTTGACGCATCAAGCAACTCGTACCGTTCCAGGAATCGTCATGGGGGAATCAAGCCGCTAGGCACGTCCAATCACGCAGGCCCGATTGCGCACAGGGGACCGTTCACCGGGCCGTTCAAAGAGGCCCGACGCCGGGTGGTGGCCATCACCGCGTCCGTCACGTCCGGCCTTTGGGTCCGGTCGCTGTCGGCCGCCGCCGTGGCCGCCGGCCTGCTGCTCACCGGTTTGGCAGTCCCCGCCGAGGCTGCGACCTACTATTCCGCACCTCTGCGCACCGCCGCCCGTGCCCTCACGGTGGCCGCGGAGAACAACGCCGGCTACGACCGGACCCGCTACTTCGGCACCTGGCAGGACACCAACCGCGACTGCCAGAACACCCGGGCCGAGGTCCTGCTGCAGGAGGCGAAGGTGGCCGCGACGTACACCACCGCGCGCCGGTGCACCGTGCGCACGGGCCGCTGGGTGACCAGGTGGGACAACCGCACGCACACCCTGGCGTCAGCCGTGGAGATCGATCACACCGTGCCCGTCCATGAGGCGTGGGGTTCCGGTGCCCGCTACTGGTCGCAGGCACGCCGGGTGGCGTTCTACAACGACCTCGGCGACGGCCGGTCCCTGAACGCGCAGACGGCGGCACTGAACTCCGCCAAGCAGGCCAAGGGCCCGGAGGCCTGGATGCCGCCGGCGAACCGCTGCGAGTACATCGGCAACTGGATCGCGGTGAAGATCCGGTGGGGGCTGCGCGTGGACAGTGCCGAGAAGGCAGCCCTGATCCGCTACGCCGGCTCGTGCCCGAACGTGCGCATCAGCGTCACCAAGGCTTAAGCCTGCGCGGGAGCCCCGCAGTTAAATAGCCCCGCAGCCAAATAGCCCCGCACCGCCGCAAAGGCGGTGCGGGGCTATTTCGTCAGGCCTCGAACGGTAGCCAGGGCAAGGAGCCCTGCGCGGGCGGCCGCGATCCGCCCCAGATTCAGAAGCGCACGGCGGTCCACGCCGCCTTCACCAAACCACTCCACTGTGTTCCCCCCCCACGGCATCATTCTGCGGCCGGGGTGTGCACCCCGGCCGGTAATGCTGCCGAGCCTAAGAAACTTGAAATTAGGCTCTCCTGATTGGGGGTGGCACAAGCTTTTGCGTCGCGGAGCCAGTCCAAGATGGGGCACTTCGACACGGGACACGCCGGCCGCCGTCGTAAATTTCGACGCCGACTCCGCCAAAGTGCCCCACGACGGCTCGGGCTGGGGACGCCATTACCCAAAAACAAAAGCAGGCCAGGGGCTGAATGCCTCTGGCCTGCAGATTCTGTAGCGGTGGGGAGGCTCGATCTCCCGACCTCACGATTATGAGTCGTGCGCTCTAACCAACTGAGCTACACCGCCACGAATGAGAAAAACCTGTGTCAAGCCGGTCAAGACCGCCTTGACACAGGCCCTCATTCCGAGCCCCCCACCGGAATCGATCCGGTGACCTCGTTCTTACCAAGAACGCGCTCTACCACTGAGCTAGGGGGGCAACGAGTAAATACTCTACCGGAAGATTTCACACTCAACAAATCGGCGGCGGCACGGGGTTCCATGGGTCGAAAAACCGCGGAAATACGGGCCTGGAGCGGGCTGCTGGCCACTTTTGGAAGCCCCTGCAGGACCTTTCGGGGCGTAGATGTGACGAAGCGTACACGCGGGCAGGTGGAACGGCCTTAAACAGAAACAGGCCGGCTGGTCAGCCGGCCTGTTTCTATTCGGATGCTTGGTTCATCACCAGACGGTGGTTACCACTTGCCCTTGCGGTTGAAGTCGCGGTGGCCGCCCTCGTTGCCGTGGCGCGGCTTGCGTGCGCCATCACCGTGGCCGCCGAAGCGGGAGTCGCTGGACTGACCCCGGTCGCCGCCGAAGCCGCGCTCGGAACGCTCGCTGTACGAGCGGCCGCCACGGTCAGCGGAGGAACGCTCGCCGTCATTCTTGCGGAACTCCTTCTTGAAGCCCCCGCCGCCCTTGAAGTTGCCGCCGCGGTCGCCGCCACGGTTGCCCTGGTAGCCGCCACGGTCACCGGAAGGCTTGCGGCCGGAGTCCAGCTCGAGGTGGATCAGCTCGCCACCGATCCGCGTGCGGGACAGGGCCTTCAGCTGATCGGGGCTCAGGTCGGCCGGGAGCTCCACGAGCGAGTGGTCCGAGCGGATGTCGATGCCGCCGATCTGCGACGAGGAAATGCCGCCCTCGTTGGCAATGGCGCCCACGATGGAACCCGGCATGACGCGCTGGCGCCGTCCGACGGCGATCCGGTAGGTGGCGTTGCCCTCAGTGAGGGCACGGGTCGGACCGCGTGAGCCGAAGCCGTCCTTGGACCGTTCGCGCTTCTGGTACTCCGGGGCAGCAGGCAGTTCCTTGACCAACAGCGGCTGGCCGCCTTGGGCCATCACGGCCAGTGCCGCAGCGATTTCTGCTGCCGGCACGTTGTGCTCTTCCTCGTAGGACGCGATCAGGTCACGGAATGCCGCCACGTCTTCGGACTCGAGCGTCTCGGTGATGCGCTCGGCGAACTTGCCCAGACGCAGCGTGTTGACGGTCTCTGCGGTGGGCAGGTGCATCTGCTCCACAGGCTGGCGGGTGGCCTTCTCGATGGAACGCAGCAGGTACTTCTCGCGCGGAGTCATGAACAGGATCGCGTCGCCGGACCGGCCGGCACGGCCGGTCCGGCCGATGCGGTGGACGTAGGACTCGGTGTCGTGCGGGATGTCGTAGTTGACCACGTGGCTGATGCGCTCGACGTCCAGGCCACGAGCGGCCACGTCGGTGGCAACCAGGATGTCGATGCGGCCTTCCTTGAGCGCGTCAACGGTGCGTTCGCGCTGCTGCTGCGGGATGTCGCCGTTGATGGCGGCAGCCTGGAAGCCGCGGGCGCGCAGCTTGTCGGCGAGGTCCTCGGTAGCCATCTTGGTGCGTACGAACGCGATGACGCCGTCGAACTCTTCGACCTCGAGGATGCGGGTCATGGCATCGAGCTTGTGCGGGCCCATAACCTGCAGGTAGCGCTGGCGGGTGTTGGCGCCGGTGGTGGTCTTGGACTTCACCGAGATCTCGGCCGGGTTGTTCAGGTACTGCTTGGACATCCGGCGGATCTGGCTCGGCATGGTGGCGGAGAACAGTGCCACCTGGCGGTCCGACGGGGTCTGCTGGAAGATCTGCTCCACGTCTTCGGCGAAGCCCATGCGGAGCATCTCGTCGGCCTCGTCCAGCACCAGGTACTGCAGCTCGGACAGGTCCAGGGAGCCCTTGGCAATGTGGTCGATCACTCGGCCGGGAGTACCGACAACAACCTGTGCACCGCGGCGCAGGCCGGCGAGCTGGGGGCCGTAGGCGGAGCCGCCGTAAACGGGGAGGACGGTGAAGTCATCGATGTGCTTGGCGTAGGAGGTGAAAGCCTCGGCAACCTGGAGCGCGAGCTCGCGGGTCGGAGCCAGGACCAGGGCCTGCGTCTTGCGGGACGGGCCGTTGAGGTCGTGGAGCTCGGCCAGGCGGGACAGTGCCGGTACTGCGAATGCTGCAGTCTTACCGGTGCCGGTCTGGGCGAGGCCCACGACGTCGCGGCCTTCAAGCAGCAGCGGGATGGTTGCTGCCTGGATGGGTGAAGGCTTTTCATAGCCGACGTCCTGCAGCGCGGCGAGGACGCGGCCGTCGATGCCGAGATCGGCGAAGCGGACGCCTTCTTCTTCCGCCTCAGGGGCGGGGGCTGCGGCCTCGGCGGCCTCGGCTGCGGGGGCTGCGGCCTCGGTGGGTTCGGCTGCGGGGGCTGCGGCCTCGGTGGGTTCGGCTGCGGGGACAGCAGCCTCGGTGAATTCAACGTTGGCGGTTTCGGCGGTTGCCGTCTGGTTGGCGTTGTCGTGATTTTCGGGCATAGGGAAAAATTCCTCATCCATAGGGGGCCAGGCGGCACAACCCGAGGTGAGCGGAGCCGCAGTACATGTGCCGTGGGCGCCGGGCATTCATTGACCGGCCGGTCACTAGAAGTCCGGCGCTTTCGCAATCCCGTGGCAGGACTTCACACTGCATCTCTTGGCTGCTATCCCAGCAGTCTGTACAGCGTTTTCTTCAGCCGGCTCTCCCTATGAAACTGCCCGCATCACATTTGCGGGCCCCAACACTTGCCAGTCCTGCCTCAAAAATTGGGCAGGAATAAGGGATTTCCGGAGTGGGGGATATCTCTAGTGTAGGGCATGACCCCGCATGTGGACGAACCGAGGGGTCAGCAGGGGCGGTGAGCTTACGCACACAAGGCCTTTCTGCAGAAAACGCGGCAGGGCCGCCGGGCCAGCTCCGCCGTGCTAGCGGCCGATGTGGCGGAGCATCGTCTCGAACCGGTCGTGGTACTCGGGCTGCAGCCGGATTTCGCCGTCGGCCTCGGCGTCGCGCAGTGCCTCAAGGGCGTCGACGTCGGGCTCGCTGAACCAGCGGCCGATGGTCACCCCGTGCTTGGGCACGAAGAGCCGGTGGATGTGGTCGCCCGCCTGCACCGAGCCGGTCTTGATGACCCGCAGGTAGGCGCCCACCCGGCCTTCCGACGTGAAGCGCTTGACCCACTGGGCTTCGTCCATGCGCCGCTGGAAGGTGGCGCACGGAACACGCGGCGAGGTGACCTCAACCTCAACGTCCAGCCCGATCCGCCAGCGTTCACCGATGACGGCGCCCGTGGTCTCGATCCCTGCGACGCGCAGGTTCTCACCGAAGGTCCCTGGCGGCAGTTCGCGCTGCAGTTCTCCGATCCAGTAGTCGGCGTCGGTCTGGGAATAGGCGTACAGCGCCTGGTCCTCTCCCCCGTGGTGGATGCGGCTGGCCTGGATGTCGCCGTGCAAACCGAGCTTGTGCACCTTCACCGGCCCGTCCACGGGCCGCTTGTCGATGGCCGTGACGCCCACACTTCCCTCGTCCGGAAGGAGCTGGTGGACCCGGCAAACGGCAAGAAGAGTGGCTGTGTGCATGGCACCAGTCTAGGTTCTCGGCCTGACCAGCGCTTTTGGTATTTCCGCCGCACGGCCGGGAGTGGAAATTTATTCACCGCAGCACGCTCCAGCCACTAGGCTTGCTGCAGTATTTACCGGCTGGACGGACAGCCGGTTCCGCCGGCCGCGGCCTAGCGTTCCGGCCACCAACAGCATGGAGCAGCAGGGGGAACCATGGACCCGGAGAAGGACCCGAGCAAGGACGCTGACGGGGGCCGGAACGACGACAGGTCCCGCGGGGACGCCCTGCCCGGCGGTCCGGCGAAGCCGCCGCCATGGCAGGTGCCCAAGCCTGAGCTCCACCCCGAACTGCTGACCCCCGGCACGCCCGGAGAGGAAAGCCGCGGAAAGCCAGGCAAGGGAAAGCCAGGCAACCGAAAGCCCAGTGCGGAAACCCCGGGCAGTGAGACCCCGGGGGAAACCCAGAATCAAACGGGATTCCCCCAGCCCAGCCCAGTCTTCGATCCGTTCGCGCGTGACCGTGAGCGCGATGCGGCAGCCCGGAAGAAACGGTCGCAGCGCCGCACGGTGGTGGTGGGCCTCGGCGTTACGGCGCTCCTGGCCGGCACGATCACGGCGATCGTGGCGAGCAACGAGCAGGACCCTGACTACGCCCAGGTCTGCTTCAACGAGCAGACGGGCGAGCGCGTTGAGGACACCCAGTGCAACAGCTCGGCCGGACGCGGGGGCGCCCTCTACGCCTGGTACTTCTATGCGCGCGGGGCCAGCGTCCCGGGCATCGGCCAGAACAGGACGGCCTACCCGAACTTCACCCGGACGGTGCCGCAGGGGGCCAAAACGGCCACGGGCTACACCAGCAAGGGCGGCACGGTCAGCAGGGGCGGCTTCGGCAGCAGCTCCAAGGGCGGAAGCACGGGAGGCTAGGCGTGAAGCGGTTACTCTCGGAGCCCCGGCCGGACTGGAAGCAGAAGATTGAAGAGCAGGGCCTGGTGTTTTCCACCACCACCCTGCCCGGCGGCAAGAAGATCGAGTACTGGAACGAGGCCGCCTACTACGAATTCACCATGGACGAGGTGGAGGCGCTGGAGGTCACGGCCGAGGACATGCACAGGATGTGCCTGGAGGCCGCGAAGTTCCTGGCCACGGGCGCCATGGGCCCCATCGGCATCGGCCCCCAGGCGCTGGAGCTGGCCGCCGAGTCGCTGCAGGCCGGGGACCAGGACATCTACGGCCGCTTCGATTTCATCTATGACGGCCAGGGCGGCGCCGCCAAGATGCTGGAGTACAACGCGGACACCCCCACCGGGCTGATTGAGGCCGCGGTGGCCCAGTGGTTCTGGCTGCAGGACGTCTTCCCGGAAAAGGACCAGTGGAACGGCATCCACGAGGCATTGATCCGGCAGTGGAAGAAGCTGCAGTACCGCACGGGGATGAGCACCCTGCATGTGGCCCACTCCGAGGCCGAGGAGTCAGGCGAGGACTGGATGACGGCCGCCTACATGCGGGACGTGGCCAGCCAGGCGGGGTGGACCACCATCGGCATCAACATGTCGGACATCGGCTGGGACCCGAACCTGAAGCGCTTCGTGGACATGGACAACTTCATGATCAGCACCATCTTCAAGCTCTACCCGTGGGAGCTGATGATGAAGGAGCCGTTTGGCCACCGGCTGCTGCAGCGCTCGCACAATCCCCGTTGGGTGGAGCCGGCCTGGAAAATGCTGCTCTCCAACAAGGCGCTTCTGGCCGCCCTGTGGCACCTTTACCCGGACCATCCGAACCTGCTGCCCGCCTACCTCAATGATCCGGGCCCGCTGCGGGAGTGGGTTGCCAAGCCGCTGCACGGCCGCGAAGGCGACAACATCCGGATCCACGCCGAGGGCATCAGTTTGGAGAAGCCCGGCGGGTACGGCCGCGAGGGCTGGTGCTACCAGCAGTACCACCCCCTCCCGGACTTCGACGGCAGCCATCCGGTCCTGGGCCTGTGGGTGGTGGACGGCGAATCGGTGGGCTGCGGCATCCGCGAGTCCGACGGGCCGGTCACCGACTATTTCTGCCGCTTCGTCCCGAACACCATTGACGCGCCGGCGCCGCTGAGCGTCCAGGCGGCACAGGCCAACGCGAACAAGGCAGGTATAGCCCTATGAGAACCCGAACGACGACGGCGGCCGGCGGCGCCGGGGGCCAGCCCGGCGGTGCCGTCCCCGGCAAGGGACTCCGCGCCGGCATCCTGGACCTTGGCGACTCCGTGATGCTGGGCCTCGCCTCCACCGCTCCGGTGTACTCGCTTGCCGCGACGCTGGGCCTGATTGTGGCGGTCAACGGGAACTACACGCCGCTGATCCTGGTCCTGGGTTTCATCCCGGTACTGTTCATCGCCTACGCCTTCCGCGAGCTCAACAGCGCCATGCCGGACTGCGGCACCACGTTCATCTGGGCCCGCCGGGCCTTCGGCCCGTGGGCGGGATGGCTGGGCGGCTGGGGCATGGCCCTGGCCGGCGTCGTGGTCCTGGCCAACCTGGCGCAGGTGGCGGGCCAGTACCTCTGGCTCCTCATCGGCGACGGGTCCCTGGCGGGGAACAAGGCGGTGGTGACGGCCACCGGTGTCGTTTTCATCGCCTTCATGACCCTCGTGAACTACCGCGGGATCAGGCTCGGCGAGCACGTCCAGCGGACCCTGACGTACGTGCAGTACATCTCGCTGGGCATTTTCGCCGTGGCGGTCATCCTGCGCATCGCCGGCCTGACCGGCGGGGCGCCGGCGGGCCAGCCGTTCGACGTCGAATGGTTCAACCCGGCCGGAGCGTTCGCCGACCCCGGCGCGGTGGTCCACGGCATCCTGCTGGCCCTGTTCATCTACTGGGGCTGGGACACCTGTCTGGCGGTTAACGAGGAAACCGAAAACCCGGCCACCACCCCGGGCCGCGGGGCGGTCATCTCGGCATTCGTGCTGGTGGCCATCTACGTCTCCGTGGCGCTGCTGGTGATGATGTACTCGTCCGTGGGAACAGAGGGAATCGGGCTGGCCAACGCCGACAACCAGGACGACGTGTTCCTGGCGATGAAGGACGTGGTGCTGGGTCCATGGGGCTGGCTGATCGTGGTGGCGGTGCTGGCATCCGTGCTCTCCTCCACCCAGACCACCATCCTGCCCACAGCCCGCGGCACCCTGTCCATGGGCGTCCACCGGGCCCTGCCGCCGAAGTTCGGCGAGGTCCACGAGCGCAACCAGACCCCAGGCTTCTCCACCCAGGTCATGGGCGCCGCCGCCATCGTGTACTACGTGGCCATGAGCTTTCTCAGCGAGAACCTGCTGTCCGATTCCATCAGCTCCATCAGCCTGTTCATCGCCTTCTACTACGCCCTCACCGGCTTTGCCTGCGCCTGGTACTTCCGGGACACCCTGCGTGCGTCTGCCCGCAACCTGTGGTTCCGCGGAATTCTCCCGCTGCTCGGGGCGCTGCTGCTGACCGCGGCCTTCTTTATCTCTGCGGCGCAGATGTGGGATCCGGCCTACGGGAACACGCAGATCTTCGGTGTGGGCGGGGCCTTTGTCAGCGGAGTGGTGCTGCTGGCCCTGGGCGTGGTGCTGGCCGCGGTCTGCCGGTTTCTGCCGTCAACCCGCGGGTACTTCCTCGGCGGGACGCGGGTTCCCTCGGACCGGTAGAAAGCGGCCGGTAACCCGCGGCACGGGATCACAGGGCACGTAGGATGCTGCAATGAGCAATGACGCCCTTGATCCTGCGGAAGCTTCGGCCGAGTACGGTCTCCCGGACCCTTCGGATGTTTTAGCCCTGGATTCCCTGCTGACCCCCGATGAGCTGGCCCTGCGGCAGCGGATCCGGGACTTCACCGACCAACAGATCCGCCCCGACATCGCGGACTGGTACGAGCAGGGTGTCTTCCCTCTGCACCTGCCCGCGCAGCTGGGCGAGCTGGGCGTCCTGGGCATGCATCTGGAGGGCTACGGCTGCCCCGGCCGCTCCGCCGTCGAGTACGGCCTTGCCGCGATGGAGCTGGAGGCCGGGGACTCCGGAATCCGCACGTTCGTCTCGGTCCAGGGTTCACTGGCGATGACCGCCATCCACAGATGGGGATCCGAGGACCAGAAACAGGAGTGGCTCCCCCGGATGGCCGCCGGCGAGCTGATCGGCTGTTTCGCGCTGACCGAGCCGACGGCGGGCTCTGACCCGTCGTCGATGACCACCACCGCGCGGCAGGACGGGACCGGCGAGGACGCCGGCTGGGTCCTGGACGGCGCCAAGCGCTGGATCGGTCTCGCCTCCGTGGCCGACGTTCTGGTGGTCTGGGCAAGGACCGACGACGGCGTCCGCGGCTTCCTCGTGCCCGCCGGCACGGCGGGCGTCACCGCCACGCCGATCGGGCAGAAACTGTCCATGCGCGCGTCGATCCAGTGCGATGTGACGTTCGACGGCGTCCGGCTGGGTCCGGAGGCGCTGCTGCCGGGTGCCATGGGACTGAGCGGCCCGTTCAGTTGCCTCAACGAGGCCCGGTACGGCATCGCTTGGGGTGCCATGGGCGCTGCCCGCGACTCCTACGAGGCGGCGCTGCGGTATTCGATGGAGCGCCTGCAGTTCGGCAAGCCGCTGGCCGGGTACCAGCTGACGCAGGAGAAGCTCGTCAACATGCTGCTCGAGGTTCAGAAGGGCACCATGCTCGCCTTGCACCTGGGCCGGCTCAAGGACTCCGGGCGGCTCCGCCCGGAGCAGATCTCGCTGGCCAAGCTGAACAACGTCCGCGAGGCCATCAAGGTGGCGCGGGAAGCCCGGACCATCCTGGGCGGCAACGGCATCACGCTCGACTATTCTCCCCTGCGGCACGCGGCCAACCTCGAGTCGGTGCGCACCTACGAAGGAACGGACGAGGTGCACACCCTGATCCTCGGCCAGCACATTACGGGCCTCCCGGCGTTCCGGTGAGCGCCCGGTTGGTGTGGCTCTCGCCCCGGCCGCATGGCCGAGAGCATACTGGGCACATGGCTGACGCTGACGATTTCCCGGCCTTGGGAAGGACCGAGGAACATCGGGTGGACAGTAGTGCTGGTGCCTGGTTCTTGAGTGGTGCTGAGCGGGGGAATTCAGCCACCGTCGTGCACGCGGGCGATGCGGGATCGCCGTCCTGGTCGGAGGGAAACCTCGTGCGGCCCCTGATTCATGGGGCCACCTACTTCGCGCGCCTGCATGAGGAGCTGTCGGCCCTGCAGGCGGGAGACCGTGTGTGGTTCACCGACTGGCGTGGCGATTCCGACGAGCGCCTGACGGCGGACGGACCGGCGATCGGTGAGTTGCTGGCGCAGTTAGCCGAAGCGGGGGTGGAAGTGCGCGGCCTGATTTGGCGATCCCACGGGGAGCGCGTGTCGGCCCCGATGAGCTGGCGCTCCAACGAGCTCCTCAGCCGCCGCATCAACGACGCCGGCGGGGAGGTGCTGTTGGATCAGCGTGTGCGCCTCTTCGGCTGTCATCACCAGAAATTGGTCGTCATCCGTCGGCGTGATGACCCTTCGCGGGACGTCGCCTTCGTGGGCGGGATCGACCTTTCGCACAGCCGTCGGGACGATGCCGATCACGGAGGCGACCCGCAGGCGGTGACCATGGATTCCCGCTACGGGCAACGACCTCCGTGGCACGATGCCGCACTCGAACTGCATGGCCCGGTTGTGGCAGATGTGCTGGAATTGTTCGCCGAACGGTGGAATGACCCCCATCCCCTGGACCATCGCACACCCTACCGGATGTTGCTGCAACGTCTGGCCGATATGCCCCGGCACCCCGAACCGCTCCCCGCCGCTGCGCCGCCACCGCCACCTGCGGGACCTCATGCCGTGCAGCTGCTGCGCACCTACGGCATGAAGCACCCGCCGTTCCCGTTCGCGCCCAGCGGTGAGCGGAGCATCGCCCGGGCCTACACGAAAGCCTTCGCCCAGGCCCGCTCGCTGATCTACATCGAGGACCAGTACCTGTGGTCGGAAGAGGTCGCAGCCGGAATCGCAGCGGCACTCGAACGTAACCCCGAGTTGAACGTGATCGCCGTCGTGCCCCGCTACCCGGACTCTGACGGTATTCTCGGAGGGCCGCCCAAGCGGGTCGGGCAGATGCGTGCCATCAGCAGGATGCGCCGAGTTGCGCCCGACAGGGTTGGGATCTTTGACCTGGAGAACAGCGCCGGAACTCCGATCTATGTCCACGCCAAGATCTGCATCATCGACGACATCTGGTTCACCTGCGGATCGGACAACTTCAACCGCCGGTCATGGACCACCGACAGCGAGCTCACCTGCGCCGTGATCGACACTTCTGCCAGCCATGGGGAACCACGAGCCGCAGACACGGGCCCCGGCGGTTCCCAGCCGCTGGCCTACGGGCTGCGGCTCCAGCTCTGGGCCGAACACCTTGGCCTGGACCAGAGTGACCCTCGGCTCCACGCCCCGGCGGCCGGGCTCAAACTCTGGAACGCCGCCGCCGACGCTCTGGACCAGTGGCATGAAACAGGCCGCCACTCGCTCCGTCCCAAGGGGCATGTGCGGCACCACACTACAGAGCCCGTGCCGCCCCTTCAGCGTCTCTGGGCCGAAGCTGCAAACCGCCTAGTAGTGGACCCGGACGGCCGCCCGCGCCGGATGCGCGGCACTACCCCGTTCTAGGCGAGCAAGTAGCCTCAGGCCGAGAACCCGCCGTCGGCCTTGATGAGCTGGCCTGACACCCAGCGGCCGGCCGGGGACAGCAGGAAAGCTACCGTTCCCGCGATGTCCGCGGGGGTGCCCAGCCTGCCGCCGGGCTGGTGCCGGGCCAGCCCTTCGCGGGTCTCGTCATCCATCCAGCCGGTGTCCACGGGCCCCGGATTCAGCACATTGGCGCTGATGCCCCGCGGCCCGAGTTCCCGCGCGGCGGCGATAACGATCCGGTCCAGTGCCCCCTTGGACGCGCCGTACGGCAGGTTGAACGCTGTGTGGTCACTGGTCAGGGCAACGATCGCACCGCCGTCGTCCGCTGCCTGCTGCGCGAAGGCGCGGATCAGCTGCCAGCTGGCCCGGGTGTTCACGGCGAAGTGCCGCTCGAAGCTTTCGAGGGTGGTGTCCAGGATGCCCGAGTCGACGGATTCGGCGTGGCTGAGCACCATCCCGTGCAGTGTTCCTGCCTGAGCGGCCACCTCCGCCATTAGCCGGTCCGCGGCACCCGGGTCCTGAAAGTCCGCGGGCAGCGCCATCACCCTGGAGCCGGTGGCCTCCAGTTCGGCGGTGAGCCGGGCGACGTCGTCCGGCTGGATTCCCCAGGGCATGCGGGCGTCGTAGTCCTGCCAGAAGGTCAGCACCAGGTCCCAGCCGTCGGCAGCCAGCTGGCGGGCGATCCCCGCGCCGATTCCGGCGAGGCGGCCGACGCCGGTGACCAGTGCGGTGCTCATTCCGCCGGCTCCGCCACGGCAGCGCGCCGGAGGACCACGAGCCAGCACACCATGATCGCGAGCGCGCAGAAAACCCCGGCGCTGGACGCCATGATCCACGGCACCGGCGTCTGAAGGTCAAGGTTTTCGGCGCCCAGGGCGGTGCCGATGGTCTTCGGCGAGAACAGGAACACCACTGTGGACACGCCCAGGACGGCCCCCATCACCCAGCGCGACAGCCGGTGCCGCCGCGGAGTTTCGCGCAGCGTCCACGCGAACGCCGGAAGCACTGCCGCCATCCAGACCCAGTGGTGCGACCACGAGACGGGGCTGACCAAGAGCATGGTGAGTGCCGTGGCGCAAATGGCCACCACTCTGGCGCCCTGGCTGCTGGCGGTCCTGATGACGGCTGCGCCCAGACCCACAACGAGCAGGCCCAGGAGCAGCCAGGGCACGTTGACGGCATCCGGCGGAACCCCGAAGTGGAGCAGGGCGCCTTTGATGGAGAGGTTGTCCACGTAGCCGGCGCCGCCGATCCGGGACGTGTCGGGAAGAATCTCCAGCCAGAAGCTGAGTGACTCGGCCGGGCGGAGTACCCAGCCGAGCAGCACGGTGAAGGCAAAGCCGGCGCCCATGTTCAGCAGCCCGCGCCAGTCCTTCCGCACCAGGAAATACAGGCCGAAGACCATGGGCGTGAGCTTGATGCCGGCCGCCACGCCCACCAGGAAGCCGCTGCCGGGGACGCCGTTCCGCCAATGCGGGCTGCGGGTCAGCAGGTCCGCCGTCATCAGTCCCAGCAGCAGGATGTTGATCTGGCCGAAGACCAGGGTTTCGCGCCACGGCCCCAGATTCAGGACAGCCAGGAAAAGCACGATGGCCCCCAGCCGGTTGAGCGCGGACCGGAAGGTCGGGGCGGCAAAGGTGCTGCGCCAGCTGGGCTTGCTGTTCCAGTAGCGCACGCCGAGCGCCGCCACCCAGGCGGCCACCGCCACGCCGGCGGCGTTGAACAGCAGCAGCGCGGTGGCCTGTGGCAGGTTGGCTAGCAAGCTGAAGAGGAGTGCCGCGAACGGCGGGTAGGTGAACGGCAGTTCCGGCCCGCCTGCCCAGTTCACCGTGGGTTGGTAGAGGCCCGACGGCGACAGGCCGGCGTCGTTGAGGATCTTGCCGCCGTACCAGTAGACGCTGAAGTCCAGGCCCTTCTCACCCCACGCCTCCAGCCGGGACGCGACGAAGACGGCTGCGGCGAGCACCGCAAGAAGGACAACCAGTTCGACGGCGGCCAGTGCGGGCCAGCCGCCGCTGAGCCGGAGCCCCGAAGGCAGCCGCTGTCCGGAGAGCCGCCGCGGTTCGGCTGTCTGATCCGGCCCTCCGCGACTCCCGGCGGGGCTGTCGTTCTTTGTTCGGGCAGTAAGCAGTGCCATTCGGTGTCCCCCAGCTGTAGTCCGGCAATGTGCGCCTCCGGTACGCGTAGCGCGTTCTGCCGCAAGACCCGCGCCCGAGGGGCGCCCCGCTCAGTCTACTGAAGCGACTGCCACTGCTGCGGGCTTTCGTCTTCCGGCGTCTTTGCGGATGGTGGCGCTGATGACCGCTGCGATGGTGCACATCGCGGCGGCTCCCAGCCAGGCATACGTGTAGTGGCCGGTGGCGTCCCGGATGGCCCCGGCGGCCAGGGCGGCTGCTGCTGCGCCCAGCTGGTGTGCCGCGAACACCCAGCCGAACACCACGCTGCCGTCGGCACCGAACACCTGGCGGCAGATCGCTGCGGTGGGCGGAACCGTGGCCACCCAGTCCAGGCCGTAGATCACCACGAACACGATCATGCTGGGCTGGACCGAGGATCCCAGCAGCAGCGGAAGCACCAGGAGCCCGATCCCGCGGAACTGGTAATACACGGCCAGCAGGATCCGCGGGTTGAACCGGTCGGTCAGCCAGCCGGAGGCAATGGTGCCCAGGATGTCGAAGATCCCAACGACGGCGAGCAGGCCGGCAGCGGTGGTTTCGGGCATGCCGTGGTCGTGGGCGGACGGGATGAAGTGCGTGCCGATCAGCCCGTTCGTCGTGGCGCCGCAGATGGCGAACCCGGCCGCGAGCGCCCAGAACGTGCGCACCCTGCTGGCACGCCTGAGGACCTGCAGCGCGCGGACGGCAGCGTTGCGACTGGGTTCCGCAGCCGCCCGGGCCGCAGCGTTCCCGGCGGGGGCGTTCCCGGCGGCGGCATTCCCGACGGCGGCGGACGGTTCGTCTGCCCCATAGGGCAACGCCCCGACGTCGGCCGGTGAGTTTTTCAGGAACTTCAGCACCAGCGGAACCACGGCCAGCGCCCCGGCGGCGATGAGCAGCGAGGCCTGGCGCCACCCCGGGTCCTGGGCGAGCATCGCGATGAACGGCAGGAAGACCAGCTGGCCGGCGGCGCTGCCGGCGGTCAGGATGCCGATCACCAGGCCCCGGCTCTTGGTGAACCAGGTGTTGGCGATGGTCGCCGCGAACACCAGGGCCATGGAGCCCGTGCCCAGCCCGATCAGCAGGCCCCAGGTGAGGAGGATCTGCCAGGACTGGTTGACCAGCACGGTCAGGGCGCTGCCGGCGCCAATCAGTCCGAGCGCGACGGCGGTGACGGCCCGGATGCCGAACCGTTCCATGAGGGCCGCAGCGAACGGAGCCGTGAGGCCGAACAGCACCAGGTTGATGCTTACCGCGGACGAGAGCACCGTGGTGGACCAGCCGAACTCCTGCTGCAGCGGCACCATGAGCACGCCGGGCGCGGCACGGAATCCGGCGGCACCCACGAGCGCCAGGAACGCCACCGCCGCCACGGCCCACGCCGGATGAAGGCGCCGCCGTTTCTTCGGCCCCTCCTCTGGATTCGTCAACCCCACTGCTGGAGTTTTTGTACAGATATCGTCCTCTAAGGCCCCTTCAGGGCGCGATATCTGTACAAAAACTCCGGGGTCCTCGGGGGTGGTCATGCGGCTGTTCCTTCTTCTCCGCCGCTTTGTATGCGGTTCGCCGGTTTGTCGGTGTGCTTTTGGGCAGTTGCCAGCGGGAGCGGCGCGCTGCTGCGGGTCAGGCTGTGCCAGCTGGTGTTCTCCGCGGTGAGCCGTTCACCGCATTCGGTGCAGGTATCGGCCGAGCCCGTGCGCTGCCCGCAGGCGGCGTGGACGACGTACATGTGGGCCTGCTCGGACGGCGCCTGCAGGTGCTTTTCGGACCAGATCACGACGGCATTGAGCACCGGCAGGGCGTCCTCGCCTTTGGCGGTGAGGACGTATTCCTGGCGGGTGCGTCCGCCGTCATCGTACGGCTGTTTTGCCAGCAGGCCGGACTCCACCAGGGAGGCAAGCCGCCGGGTGAGGACGGAGTCAGCCACCTGGAGGCGCGTTTTCATCGCGTCGAAGCGGCCGTTGCCGAAGAAGACCTCGCGGAGGACCAGCATGCCCCAGGGGTCGCCGAAAATGTCCAGGCCGCGGGCCATGCTGCAGTTGCGCTGGGACCAGTCGGAGCGGAGAGCCATGCTGCGAGACTAGTTGACTTTCTTGAAGAAAGCCACCCCTTCAGCGGCGCTGACGGATCCCCGTCCGCGAGGGCCGGTACGCTGCCGCCCAGTACACCAGCAGCGCCACGCCGCACAGCACACCCAGGCTGGAGGCCATCAGCGGCCACTGCGTCCGCGGGTTAACGCCCCACACCTCCGCGCCGGCCGCCATGGCGAGGTCCTTGGGCGCGAGGTAGAAGGCCACGGCCGAGGCCGCCACCACCAGCCAGCCGCCCAGCCGCATCAGGCCGGTCCGGGAGGGAACGCGGTGCATGGCGAAGGCCATGGACGGCAGTGCCACCGCGATCCACACCCAGTGATGGGACCACGAGACGGGGCTGACCAGGAGCATGAGCACCGCGGTCGCGGAAACCGCCACGAAGTTTTCCTCCACGGCCACCGCCCACCTGATCACCAGCGCCGTGAGTCCTGCCAGGGCCAGCGCGAGCACCAGCCAGAGCAGGCTGGTGAATCCCGAGTCCGGCAGTCCGAAGTGGAGCAGCAGCCCCTTCAGCGACAGGTTGTCCACGTACCCGGGATCGCCGATGCGCCCGGTGTTGGGCAGGATTTTGGTCCAGAACGTCGCGGACGCCTGGGGCAGGGCGGCCCATGCCACGGCGATGGAGCCGAGGAAACCGGCCGCCATCCAGCCCAGGGCCTTGAAATCGCGGCGCACCAGGAAGTACAGGCCGAAGGCGAGCGGTGTCAGCTTGATCCCGGCAGCGACGCCGATCAGCAGGCCCGCCGGCCAGCGGATCTCACCCGCCCGGGCCTTTCCGTGCAGCGCGAAGTCGGCCAGGATCAGGCCCATCAGGATGATGTTGATCTGCCCGAAGACGAAGGTGTCACGCCACGGTCCCAGCAGCACGATGGCCCCGGTGCCGGCCAGTGCCACGGTCCGGAACCGCCAGTCCGCGAAAGCGTCCCGCCAGCGGGTCATCCCGAAGTAGTGCCGGGCGAGCCAGGCCGAGACCACCGCGGCCCCGCCGAGCGCCGCCCAGATGAAGAGCTGCCCGCTTTGGCCCAGGCTCAGGGTGGCCAGGCCGGCGAACAGCAGCGCGGCGAACGGCGGATAGGTGAACGGCAGGCCGTCCCGGGGCGCGTACAGTTCGCTGATGCCCGCCTCGCCGGTCTGCAGCACTTTGGTGCCGCCGTAGTAGTAGACCTCGAAGTCGTTCATGACCGGGGCGTATTCGGCGTACAGCCACGCCAGGGCGAGGACGACGGCGGCAGCACCGCCCGCCGTCGCCAGCCACCCGAGGACGGCCCGGCGCGCGTTGCCCGGATTGCCGGGCTCCTGCCGGGTGCCGACCCCTTGCTGCGTCTGCGGGGAGGCCGTCACTGGATGTGCGTGAAGGCTTGCTCAAGATCGGCGATGAGGTCCTCGACGTCCTCGATGCCGCACGAGAGCCGGATCAGGTTCACGGGGACGGCCAGTTCCGTGCCCTTGACCGAGGCATGGGTCATCTCCGAGGGGTAATTCATCAGCGATTCGATGCCGCCCAGCGATTCGGCCAGGGTGAAGACCGACGTCGATTCGGCCACCTTGCGTGCAGCGGCCTCGCCGCCCTTGAACTGCACCGAGATCATGCCGCCGAACTTCTTCATCTGCTTCCTGGCGAGCTCGTGGCCGGGGTGCGAGGGCAGGCCCGGGTACAGGACCGCTTCCACCTCGGGGCGCTCGAGGAGCCATTCGGCCACGGCCTGGGCGTTGTCGCTGTGCCGGTCCATGCGCACGCCCAGGGTCTTGAGCCCGCGCGTGGTGAGGAACGCGTCCATCGGGCCGGACACGGCACCAACGGCGAACTGCACGAAGCCGATCTTCTCGGCCAGTCCGGCGTCCTTGACCACGATCGCACCGCCCACCACGTCGGAGTGGCCGCCGATGTACTTGGTGGTGGAGTGGACCACGACGTCGGCACCCAGGTCGAGCGGGGTCTGCAGGTAGGGCGACGCGAAGGTGTTGTCGACGATCAGGAGGGCCCCGGCGTCGTGCGCCACCTTGGCGAGTGCCTCGATGTCGGTGATCTTCATCATCGGGTTGGACGGTGTTTCCACCCAGACGAAGCGTGTCTTGTTGGCGCCAACCGCCGCCATAACGGCATCGAGATCGGACATGTCGACGGGGGTGTTGCCGATCCCCCACTCGCCCAGCACGCGGCTGATCAGCCGGTAGGTCCCGCCGTAGGCGTCGTTGCCGAGCACGATGTGGTCGCCGGGCCGCATCAGGGCGCGGATGAGCGAGTCCTCGGCCGCCAGTCCCGAGCTGAAGGAGTAGGCGTGGGTGCCGCGCTCGAGCGCCGCGAGCTGTTCCTGCAGGGCATCGCGGGTCGGGTTGCCGCCGCGGCCGTATTCGTAGCCATCCCGCAGCCCGCCTATGCCGTCCTGGGCATATGTCGAGCTGAAGTGAAGGGGCGGAACCACGGCGCCGGTGCGCGGCTCGAAGGCCTGGCCGGCGTGCACGGCGCGGGTGTTGAATCCTTGGTTCTCAGAGGCAGACATGGGGCTCCTTGGACTAGTGGCTGAGGTAGGCGAGGAGGTCGTGGCGGGTCAGGATGCCGATGGGGGCGCCGACGAACGTCACCATCACGGTGTCGACGTCGGAGAGCAGCTCGCGGGCGGCGGAGATGGTTTCGAGTGAACCGATTACCGGAAGCTTCTCGCCCATGTGCTCGGCGATCTTGTCCGTCAGTTTGGCCTCGCCGCGGAAGAGCTTGGCGGTCAGGGTCCGCTCGTCCACGGCGCCGAGCACTTCGCCCATCACCACGGGCGGTTCCTGGGAGAGCACGGGGATATGGCTGACGCCGAACTCGTTCATGATGTTGATGACGTCGCGGACGGTTTCGTTGGGGTGGATGTGCACCAAGTCCGGCAGTTCGCCCGTCTTGGACTTGATGACCTCACCCACGGAGGTCTCCTCGCCGCCGGAGAGGAAGCCGTAGGAGCGCATCCACTGGTCGTTGAAGATCTTGGCGAGGTAGCCGCGGCCGGAGTCGGGCAGGATCACCACAACCACCGCGTCCTCGGGCAGGTCCCGGGCTGTGCGCAGGGCTGCCACCACGGCCATGCCGGAGGAACCGCCCACCAGCAGGCCCTCCTCGCGGGCAAGCCGCCGGGTCATGGCGAACGAGTCAGCGTCGCTGACGGCGAGGACCTGGTCCGGGACCGACTTGTCGTAGTTGGCGGGCCACATGTCCTCACCCACGCCCTCAACGAAGTACGGGCGCCCGGTGCCGCCTGAGTAGACAGAGCCTTCGGGATCGGCCCCGATGATCCTGACCGGGCCGCCGTCGGACTCCGGACGGTCCGCCGACACCTCCTTGAGGAAGCGGCCCGTGCCCGTGATCGTCCCGCCGGTGCCGGCGCCGATGACGCAGTGCGTCACCTTGCCGTCGGTGTCCCGCCAGATCTCGGGGCCGGTGGTCTCGTAGTGGCTCAGCGGCGCCGCGGGGTTGGAGAACTGATCCGGCTTGTACGCGCCGGGGATTTCGGTGACCAGGCGGTCGGACACGCCGTAGTAGCTCTGCGGGCTGTCCGGGGCGACGGAGGTGGGCGTCACCACCACTTCGGCGCCGTAGGCCTCCAGGACCGCGCGCTTGTCCTCGCCTACCTTGTCCGGGACCACGAAGATGCACTTGTAGCCTTTTTGCTGCGCCACCAGGGCCAGTCCGACGCCGGTGTTCCCGGAAGTCGGCTCGATGATGGTGCCGCCGGGCTTGAGCTTGCCGTCGCGCTCGGCTTCCTCGACCATCTTCGCCGCGATGCGGTCCTTGATGGATCCGCCGGGGTTCACGTATTCCAGCTTCACGAGGACGGTGGCCTTGATGCCCTCGGTGACGTGGTTGAGCTTGATGAGCGGGGTGTTGCCGATGAGGTCCAGGACAGACTGGGCGTACTTCATGGGTACCAACTTACCGTCTTGGACCGCTTGATTGTCCCGGCGGCGCTCGGTGCGAAGATTAGGCGGTGGCACCCCTGCGAATACCGAAGAATGTGCGGAGCTATCTTCTGCCGGGCTTCATGCTGCTTGCCGGAGCCGGCTGCTTGGCAGGCGGCCTGCTGCCATGGCCCGCGTTCGGAGAGCTGGCCGGGCGTACGGGCCCCGTCCTGGCCTTCGTGGTGGCGATGACCCTTGTCACGGAACTGGTTGATGATGCGGGCCTGTTCCACGTGGTGACAGACCGGATTTCGGCGCTGGGCCGGGGCAGCGTCTTCCTGCTGTGGCTCCTTGTGCTTGCACTGTCCTCTGTTGCCACCGCTTTTCTGTCCCTCGATACCACTGCCGTGCTCGTGACACCCGTGGTGGTGCTGCTCGCCGTCCATGCGAAGATCCCGCCCCTGCCGTTCGCCCTGAGCACGGTGTGGCTGGCCAATACGGCGTCCCTGTTCCTGCCGGTCTCCAACCTCACGAACCTGTTGGCGCAGGGAAACATGTCACTGAGCCCGCTGGGATTCGCCGGGCTGATGTGGGCCCCTGCCGCCGTCGGCGTCCTGGTGCCCGCGCTGCTGCTGTGGCTGGCCTTCCACCGGGACCTGCGCGGCCGCTACGGGCCGCAGCCCGTTCACCCGGCACGCGACCGGACGCTGCTCCGGGCATCGGCCGGCACGTTGCTCGTGCTGCTCCCGGCGCTGGTTTCGGGGATTCCTGTGGCGGTTCCTGCCATGCTCGCGGCCGGGTTCCTGGTGGCCATGTTCGTGTGGCGGCGGCCGTCAGTCCTGCGCTGGTCGATGCTGCCATGGCGTCCGCTGATGCTGACCGCAGGACTGTTCATGGTGGTTGAGACTCTGCACGCGCATGGCCTCACCGGGGCCCTGGCACCGGCTGCCGGGACCGGGGAGACGTTCCCTGACCTGCTGCGCCTCGCGGCGCTGGGCGCCGGTTCCGCCAACATCGCCAACAACCTTCCCGCCTACCTGGCCCTGGAGCCCACAGCCGGATCGCCGCTCAGGCTGGGCGCACTCCTGATCGGGGTGAACCTGGGGCCGCTCATTTCGCCGTGGGCGTCGCTCGCCACACTCCTGTGGCACGAGCGGCTGCAGAGCCTCAACCTGCGCGTGCGCTGGGGCGGCTTCGCGGTGGCGGGCGTGATCGCCGTTGTCCTGGCACTTCCCCTGGCAGTCCTGGCCCTCTGGCTGGGGAGCGGGATAGCTTGACGGCTTCCCTGGCATTCCCGAAGCCCGTTCCTGAAGTACTAGCCAAGACCTGTCCGGGCAGGGCAAGCTGGCTACGGCACCCGCGGCCGGGCGCCATTCACCGGAGTCGTTGAAAGGAACAGTGCCTTGGACTGGACCCTCGAAGTGGTTGTGCTGCCCGTGAGCGACATCGGCCGGGCTGTGGAGTTCTACCGGGACAAGGTCGGCTTCACCTTGGACCACGACACGCAGAACGAGCACATGCACGTGGTCCAGCTGACGCCTCCCGGTTCGGGGTGTTCGATCGTCATCGGCGATCTTCCGTCGCAGAACGAGATGGCCCCGGGCTCCATGCGGGGTCTGCAGCTCGTGGTGGCGGATGCCCGGGCCGCGCGTGATGAGCTGCTCAGCCGCGGCGTGGAGGCGAGCGAGATCACCGTCTTCGACGAGCGCGACGGCGGAACCTTCTTCGGATTCAGTGACCCGGACGGCAACACATGGGCAGTGCAGGAGCTTCGGATCCGCGCCCAGAAACCGCTGATCCCGGTGGAGGCCCGCGGCCGCTTCGGCGAGGAGCAGGTCAGCCAGTAGCTCCGCCGGCGTCGGCCGGGAGGTTCTCCCAGAGCCCCAGGATGTTGCCCTCGGTGTCTTTGAAGTAGGCGTAGTGGCCCATGCCCGGAATGGTCTCCTTCGGCTTCACCACCGAACCGCCCAGCTGCTCGACCGTGCGCAGCGTCGCGTCGATGTCCTCAACGTCCACGGTGATGACAGGCGAGGTCAGCTCCCCGTCCCTGGCCATCATGCCGCCGTTGATGGCGCCCGGTTCGGTGGGCCTGCCGCTCTTTTCGTCCATCGGTGTGGTGATCACCACGTTGTAGTCCATCTCCGGCATGGGGTCGATACGCCAGCCGAGGGCCTGATTGTAGAAGTTTCTCGCCCGGTCCTGGTCGTCCGCGGGGATTTCAAAATGCACTACTCCACCCATTGCGATCACCTACAACTCGAAGAAAGTGGCGCGGCGGACCCGCGCCACACTGGGGATTGTAGTCCTGGCACCGTCCCTGGTTAAGGGCCTGGGAAAAGCCCGGCCGGCAGCCCCGGCGGCAGGTTTGTCGGTCCGGCGTGGGACGATGTTTGCATGACCATTGCTGACGCCCCTGCCCGGCTGGCAGCCGCGGCGGATGCGTCCCTCAGGTGGCATCCGGGCGGCCCGTATGACCTTCACCGGACCCTCGGGATCCTGATGCGCGGCAACGGCGACCCCTCCTTCTCCTCGCGGCCGGACGGGCTATGGATGGCGTTCACGACGCCAGAAGGCCCGGTGACTCTGCGGCTCACCGTGACGGCGGACCGCGCCGGTGACAGGTCCGAGGACCTTGCCGCCGCTGGCCCCTGCATCGATGCCCAGGCCTGGGGGCCCGGGTCGGGTGCCGCTCTCGGGGCCCTCCCGCGGCTCCTCGGCGAGACTGACGACTGGTCGGCGTTTGACGAGCCTTCCTTCGCAGCAACACTCCCCCACCTGGTCCGTGAGGCCCGACGCCGGAACCCCGACGTCCGTCTTCCCTCCACCGGGCGGATGGTTGACTCGCTCGTGCCCACCATTCTGGAGCAGAAGGTCACCGTGATTGAGGCACGGCGGGGTTTCCGCTACCTGATGTACCGTCACGGAACGCCCGCTCCCGGCGCCGGTACCATCGCACCTCCCGGGCTGCTGGTCCGGCCCACTGCTGAGGGGTGGCTCCGCATTCCGTCCTGGGAGTGGCACAAGGCGGGGGTCGGCCCGCAGCGCTCGGCGACCGTCATGCGCGCCCTGCGCTCCGCCGTCGCCCTTGAACGGCTGGCGTCCCTCCCGGCGGCGGAGGCAGCCGCCAAGATGCAGACCATCCCGGGAATCGGCGTGTGGACGGCCGCCGAGGTGGTGCAGCGGACGCACGGCTGCCCCGACTCCATCGCGGTGGGCGATTACCACCTGGCAGCGTACGTTGGCGCGGCGCTGACCGGACGGCGGACGGACGACGCCGGCATGCTGGCCCTGCTGGAACCGTGGACCGGGCACCGGCAGCGGGTGGTCCGCATGCTCGGCCTCAGCGGCTTCCGTAAGCCCACGTTCGGTCCGCGGATGACCATCCAGGACCACCGGAGCCACTGACCAGCTCCCTTTAACTGCAACGCGGGGTCACTTCGCGCCCAATAAACCGCCTCCATCGGGCGATATCTGACCCCGCGTTGCCCTAGGCCGCACGACGTTTCGCACTTTTGATCCGGCTGATCACGCCCCGGAATCCCTCGTCCATGTCGTCGGCATTCACCTTGAAGTAGGACCAGCCGGCGCTGGTGAATGCCTCGTCGCGCCGGTTATCGCGGGACTGCTGTTCACGCGACAGGTGATGCTCGCCGTCGTACTGCAGTGCGATCCGGAAACGCCGGTACCCGAGGTCGGCAGTCGGCGACCAGGGATCTCGGGGGTCCAGGCGCACCTGCAGTTCCGGCTCCGGCAAATGCGCATCCAACATCGCTATCCGGAGGAAAGTTTCAGGGTAGGAATCGGCGCCCACCCGCATTTCGTCAAGGGCCAGCCTTGCCTTCTCAACACCCCTCATGTTCGGATGCTGCCGGATGAGCAGGCGCAGCCCCTCCTTGTACGCATAGGGCTCCGTGCGGCCCTCGAACTGAGGCCGCGGAATCCGGATCAGCTGATCCCCCATGGCAACGACGTACTTCAGAGGGAGCACCGCCGCAAGGTCCAGCCAGGTCCGGGGCGGCAACGAGATGGGAATGCCGTCACACTCCCCGATTTCGCCCGGAACCACCCGAACACGGTGGCCTACCACTCCGGTGCGGCGAACCCTCGGCAGCTCGTGCGGCTTGCTCAGGTGAACGGTCTCCCCGTCCATCCACGGCGGCAGTCCCAACAGCGTTAGCTCGGCTGCGGTCTGATGCGACACCCAGGCTCCCGGGGTTGCCGCCGCCAGCACCCGGGCCCGTGCCTGCAGGTCGAGAACGCGCCCCTTCGGCAGATAGATCAGACGTCCGCCGTCGGCGAGATCTTGGGCGCGGAGCCGTTTTTCTGTCACTCCGTGCGCCCGTGATTGGTACACGGTAAAGGGGAGCTCATGCAGGGTTTCCGAGAGCGGCGTCGGGCGGGCCATGGGAACTATTCTGGCGGGCCGCCGAACCCTTTTGGAGTTATCCACAGCCCCAATGCTGCAACTGCAACGCGGGGTCAGATATCGTCCAATGGCGGCACCTCATTGGGCGATATGTGACCCCGCGTTGCTTTTCAGAGGTACGTTCGCGCTTAGAGGCCCAGCCGGGCGACGGCTTCCTCGCGCATCTCCACCTTGCGGATCTTCCCGGACACCGTCATGGGGAAGCTGTCGCGGACGTCGACGTAGCGGGGCACCTTGTAGTGCGCCAGCTTGCCGCGGCAAAACTCAGCCACCGCCGCCGCGTCCAGCGGTCCGGCCCCGGGCTTGAGGATGACGCAGGCCATGAGCTCCTCGCCGTACGTGGCGTCGGGCACCCCGATCACCTGCACGTCCTGGATTGACGGGTGCGTGTAGAGGAACTCCTCGATCTCGCGCGGGTAGACGTTTTCGCCGCCGCGGATCACCATGTCCTTCATCCGGCCTTCGATCACCACGTACCCGTCGTCGTCCATGCGGGCAAGGTCGCCTGTGTGCATCCAGCCGTCGGCGTCGATGGCCTCGGCCGTCTTCTCCGGCTGGTCCCAGTACCCCTGCATGACGGCGTATCCCCGGGTGCACAGTTCACCGATCTCGCCGCGCTCCACAACCTCCCCAGCCGGGTCAACGATCTTGTTCTCCAGCCGCGGCATGGTGCGCCCTACTGTTTCCGTCCGCTGCCGCAGCGTGTCGCCGTCACGGGTCATGGTGGACACCGGCGACGTCTCGGTCATGCCGTAGCAGATGGCCACGTCCTTCATGTTCATCTCGGAAATCACGCGGTTCATCACCTCGATGGGACACAGTGAACCGGCCATCACCCCGGTGCGGAGGGTGGAGAGGTCGTACGAGGCAAAGTCGGGCAGTGCGAGTTCGGCGATGAACATGGTGGGAACCCCGTACAGGGAGGTCCCGCCGAAGTCCTGCACGGCCTCCAGCGCGGCGGCCGGCGTGAACCCGCGTCCCGGAATGATCGTCGCGGCGCCGTGGCTCAGCGCGTTCAGGTTGCCGATCACCATCCCGAAGCAGTGGTAGAACGGCACCGGAATCACCACGCGGTCGTGTTCGGTGTAGTTGAGCAGCTCGCCGATGGAATACCCGTTGTTGAGGATGTTGTGGTGCGTCAGCGTCGCACCCTTCGGGAAGCCCGTGGTTCCGGAGGTGTACTGCAGGTTGATCGGGTCGTGCGGATCCAGGCCCGCCATCCGGGCCCTCAGCTCTGAATGCGCGACGGCGTCCGCCCGCTTGAGCAGCTCGGCGTACGTGAACTCCTGATCACCCAGGGGGACGCCGGCGTCGAGCCCTTCCACTTCGAAGTCCGGCAGGAACACGAGCTCTTGAAGGTCCGGGCATCCGGCGAGCGCCTGGTGCGCCATCCCCACGTAGTCGCTGTTCCGGTCCGACGGCGCCGTGACCAGCATCCGCATGCCGTTCTGCCTCACCACGAACTCCAGTTCGTGGCTGCGGTAGGAAGGATTCACGTTGACCAGGACCGCCCCGATCTTCGCCGTCGCGTACTGCAGGATGGTCCATTCCGCGCAGTTCGGGCTCCAGATGCCGATCCGCTCACCTTTCGCGATGCCCAGGGCGAGGAGCGCGCGGGCGAGGCGGTCGACGTCGTCGTTCAGTTTGGTGTAGCTCCACCGGCGGGCGTCCCCCCCCGGCACAGCGGCGGCCTCGATCAGCGCGTCATGCAGCGGGAACTGCGCCACCACGCGCTCAAAATTCTCGCCAATGGTTTCCTCCAGCAGGGGGACGTCCGCGTCCCCGGCGGTGTAAGCGCGCATGATGGCACGCTATCAAGCAGCCGGGTGCTAGAGAAGCAATCCGGCCGGCCCATCTGGCGTAACGGGTCCGGGCACGCCGGTGAGGGCCGGTATTGTGAAATCCATGAGTGCACCCATCGACCTGCAGGCCACGTTCATCCCCAACGACGGCGAGTTCTTCCGCGTGAAACTCGCTCTGGAAATCGCCATTGACGAGGTAGTCAACGAGCCCGGCTGCATCCGGTACGAGCTCACCGAGGCGACGGAGGAGAAGCTGGTCCTGACCGAGCGGTGGGAGTCGGAAGAGGCCCTCGACGCGCACTCCAAGGGCATCGCCCTGCAGGACCTGAATGAATCCCTCAGCGCCCTCCTGGCCGAACCGGTCCAGGTGGAACGCCTCTAGTCCCCCTTTACAAAGCAACGCGGGGTCACTTTCCGCCCAATGAACCGAGGTTATTGGGCGGAAAGTGACCCCGCGTTGCTGTTTAAGTTGTGCTTGGAAGTCAGCGGTCTTTAGAAGTCGGGGATCTGCGAGCCGTCCTGGGGCCCGGCAGCCTTGGCGCTGTCGCCCGCCGCTGCGGCAGCCTCGGCCTGGGCGCGGGCCACGTGCGCGTGGACTTCCTCCATGTCGAGCGCCTTGACTGCGTCAATGACCTGCTCGAGCTGCGGGGCCGCCAGCGCGCCCGGCTGCGAGAAGACCAGCACCTTCTCGCGGAACGCCATCAGCGTGGGGATCGAGGAGATGCCCGCCTCGGCTGCCAGCTGCTGCTCGGCCTCGGTGTCCACCTTCGCGAAAACGACGTCCGGGTGCTTCTCCGAAACCGCGGAGTACGTGGGAGCGAACTGGCGGCACGGGCCACACCATTCAGCCCAGAAGTCCACCAGGACAATGTCGTTGCCCTCGATGGTCGATGCGAACTGTTCACCTGTGATGTCAACGGTAGCCATGGTTCAACCGTACGCGAGGCGTGTCCCTAAGTCCCGCGCGCCGGCGCCTTGTTCGCTCCCCGCGTCACCGGGAATATTCTTCGCCTGCCACCCGGGCTCAGGCGTCGGGGGCTGTCCGGCGCCCCGGAAAACCTGTGCCTGCTGCGGCAAACAAGTGCCCTCTCCCGGAAAAACAGGTATTCCCTACTCGTGCGGGCCCCTGCCGGGCTTCCTACACTCGAATCAGGCTGGGGCCGGCACGTTAGCGAGCAGCGTGCACCACTCATGAATAGCGGTCATGCGCCCCATATGCCCCGCTTCCGCCCTTGGGCCCGAGCGCCTCCTGTGTCTGCGCGTCACCGTCCGCCGCGCACCCGGACACCGCCTGCGCACGAAGCAAAGGTCCGCCATGAACCATCAGGAGACGCCAGATCCCCAGAACACTTCTGGCCACGACAACGATCAGCGGCGCCTTCCATCGGCGCTGAGCACACCGGAGCCGAGCATTCCGACGCCGGAGGCGGAAAGCTTCGTCAGACCTTCCCGGGGCAGGCACGGACCGCTTGCCGGAAGGCCCGCTGCCCGGGCGCTGCTCATATCCGCAGCGGTGTCCGCAGCCCTGCTGGCTGCGGGGGCGGGCGTCAGCGCGCTGGTGGCGTCCGACGGCGGGAGCCCGGCTGCCGCTGTCGGCCAACCGGCCGCCGTCGAACAGCCAGCCGCCGTTGAACAGCCGGCGGCCGAGACTTCGTCCGCAGCGCCCGCCGCCGCACCGGCCGCGAGCGTGCCGGCCACGGCCGTGGCCGCGGCACCCGCCACCACGCCGCAGGCGAAGGCACCTTCGAAGCCAGCTGCCAAGGCACCCACCAAGGCGACAGTAAAGGCACCCGTGAAAACCGCAACCGTCCGCAAGGTTGCGGCGGCGGCCCCCGCGCCCAAGCCCACCTCCTACCGGGTGGTTGCCGGCGACACGGTCAGTTCCATCGCGGCACGCTTCAATGTCAGCACCGGCGGTGTGCTGGCAGCCAACGGCCTTTGGCCCAGCTCCGTCATTGTTCCGGGCCAGATGCTCAAGCTCAGCGGCCCCGCGGTGTCCGCACCGGCACCGGCACAAGCTCCCGCTCCGGCCCCAGCGCCGGCACCGGCTCCTGCGGTGCGGACCATCTATGTGGCGGGCGCGGGCGGCCAGGCGATGGTGGACAGCTGCATCGGACCCATCCACTTCACACCCACCGACGGATACTCGCTCTTCATCACCGAGCACGACTTCTGCGGCGGCTGGGCCCGGTTCTCGGGAATCAGCGTCGGTGAGCGCGTCGACATTCCGGGCTATGGCTCGTACCGGGTCTCGGCCCGGAGCCAAGTGCCGAACCCCGGCACCACCAACGACGTCGCTGCGGTGTTCGGCGGGTTCCCCCGGGCAGTCCTGCAGACCTGCATTCCGGGCACCACCCAGATGCTCGTCGTAGCCCTCAACTGACGGCGCCGTCGAATCGTATGTCCGAAGCCCGGCCAGGAGTTGTTCTACACTCGAAGGCAGACCTACCGGGCGTACCGGCAGTAGCACTCATCGCACCCCAATGACGGGAGGCACCCCATGCGCCGCAATCGTGTTATCGCTGGAATGTCCGTTTTCCTCCTAGGCGTCGCTGGTCTCTGGGCCGCGTCCCTTGCTATCGGCGGTGGTAACAACAGTGACGGGGTGCCGCGACCAACTACGACTCAGGCTGGGCCACGCCCACCATCAGCCACCGAGACCGCCTTACGTTCTGGTGACGTGAGGATCGCCGCTGTCGGTGACATGAACGGCGAGAAGTCGTTGGCACCCGATAGCCCCTCCGGGCGGAACGGAGCGGCGATCACTGCGCTCGTGCAGAACAAGCAGATTGACGCGTTCCTGGGGCTCGGGGACTTCCAGTACGACACCCCGTACTGCGCTGACTACGTGAACTACTGGACGCGGCTTTGGGGTGGCACGAAACCCAAACTGTACTGGGTGTCCGCACCCAACCATGACTGGCAACCCGGACGGAACGAAGACCTCGACAACTTCATGAACGGACAATGCCCGGGTGCCCCCGCGAAGGCTGCAATCAACCAGCAGCGTGGGTTCATCAGGAACGGGCAACCGTACTCGAAGGACTTCGGGAACTGGCACTTCGCGTTCCTGTCGTCCGCTCAGTGGCGGTACAACCCGGCACAGGCTCGGGCGTTGACGACGTGGCTGGACAAGGACCTCGCTGCCGCGCAGGCCGCGGGTAAGCACCTGGCCGTCGTGCACCACGATCCGTACTTCACATCGGACACCGGCGGACATAGCAGGGCCGCTGAACTCAAACCGTGGATCGACGTGATGTGGAAGCACCGGGTGCGGCTCACCCTGTCAGGGTCACAACACAACTACGAACGCTCATGTCCGGTCAACAACGCTGACCGGTGCGTCAGTGACGGAATGACTGCGTTCCAGGTTTCCACGGGAGGCATCGGCCTCCGATCCTTCACCAGCAGTCCGCCGTACATTGTGAAGCGGTTCAGCGACACTCACGGTTTCCTAAGGATGACACTCCGCGCCAACGGGTCTTTCGACTGGAACTTCGTTCCAACGTCCGGCTCTGGCACGGACGCAGGGACGCGTCCTGCCCGGTAGAACGGGCCACCGCAAAAACGTCCGCCTTCTTCCTCCCGATTGAGGGCATGAAAAAACCCGCCTTTCCTACCGTTTAGTAGGTCAGGCGGGTTTTCCCGTGGGTGGCAGATGAGGGATTCGAACCCCCGTAGGCGTTGCCAGCTGATTTACAGTCAGCCCCCTTTGGCCGCTCGGGTAATCTGCCGAACTTCAAAAGAAGATCACCACGGCTTTGTTTCCATCACCGCGGCAAGACAACCTTACAGAACTTCTGCCGAAGAATAAAATCGGGGATCAGCGGGCCGAAAATCCGCGGAAAGTCAGGCTTCGCCGAGGATCCGGCCGGCAAGCTTGGCCTCGAACCGCAGCGCCTGCTCCTCGGTGATCTGGTTGAGCTGCACTGCCCGCTGGAGATCCGCCTGCACTCCCTCAAGCCGGGTCGAGGCGTCAGCGACGGGGCTGAGAATGATGGATGCCGCCACGGCAGCGGCGGCCACGGATGAGGCGGCTGTGGCGATGGTCCCGGCGGCTGCGGCGGTGGATTTGGTGACGTAGCGGACGGCCTTATGGGTCATTGCTTTCCTTCCGAGCGGCTTCCAACTGCTACAACTCTGGGCGCCGAAACTTCGTTCCCGCCATGACTCGGCTATGAGTGAACTGTGAATGCCGCCCACCTTCACATCCTTGCCATCCGTACTACGCTGGAATCCAGATACCCACACCCTGCCCGGAGCCTCACCGCCCGGGCGACGCATGCACCAGCAAAGGAGAGTCATGGCAGGCGAGTCCACATTCGACGTCGTAAGCAAGGTAGACAAGCAGGAGGTGGCCAACGCGCTGAACCAGGCGCAAAAGGAACTCGCCCAGCGGTACGACTTCAAGGGCGTCGGCGCCGAGGTCGACTTCAGCGGCGAAAAGATCCTGATGAAGGCGAACTCGGAGGAGCGCGTCCTGGCCGTCCTTGATGTGCTGCAGTCCAAGCTCATCCGCCGCGGCATCTCGCTCAAGTCCCTGGACGCCGGCGAGCCCTACGCGTCCGGCAAGGAATACCGGCTGGAGGCCTCCATCAAGGAAGGCATCGCACAGGACCTCGCCAAGAAGATCAACAAGCTCATCCGCGACGAGGCCCCGAAGTCGGTCAAGTCCCAGATCCAGGGCGACGAACTCCGCGTCACGTCCAAGTCCCGCGACGACCTGCAGGCCACCATGGCCCTGCTGAAGGACTTCGACGAGGCCGATCTTCAGTTCGTAAACTTCCGCAGCTAGTTTCGTAGACGGGCTCGGGCGAGGGGCTGGCGACAGGTATCGCCAGCCCCTCTTGCGCGCCATCAGGGAACGCGCCATCAGGGAAAGGAAACCAATGAACTTCTCAGTCAGTTCCGAGCCGTGGGATGCGGAAGACGGGGCCACTCTCCGCAGCATGCAGCGGGCCGAACTGGACACCCGCTACGGCAGCGGTGACCACGAGCCCGGTTCCGCGCCCAGCGCCGAGGACATCACGGTGTTCCTGGTGGCCCGGAACCACGAGGGGGCAGCCGTTGCCTGCGGCGCCCTGCGCCGGCTGGACGCCCGGTCCGCGGAGATCAAGCGGATGTTTGTGCTGCCCGGCCACAGGGGAAGCGGTGCCGCCACGGCGGTCCTGAGAAGCCTGGAGGCCGAAGCGGCCCGCCTGGGCCTGACCGAGCTCAGGCTGGAGACCGGCACGGCCCAGCCCGATGCCATCCGCTTCTATGAGCGCGAGGGCTACCGCCTGATCGACAACTTCGGGCCGTACGCGGGCGAGCCGCTGTCGGTCTGCTACGCCCGCTCGCTGACGTGACGACGCGCAACTCATCAGACGACGCGCAAAGTTCCGCTCGCTACGGGTATTCCAGCCGCGCCGGGCATTATGCGCGTCACAGGGTGCAATGCCTGTCGCGGAGCGGGAAGTACGACGGCGGCCGTCAGCTGAGCGGCCGGCCCGCCATCCGCTCAAGGCGGCTGATGCGGTCCTGCATCGGCGGGTGCGTCGCGAACAGTTTGGTGAGCCCGCCGCCGCGGAACGGGTTGGCGATCATCAGGTGCGAGGCGTTGACCAGCCGCTGGTCCGGCGGGAGCGGTGCGGCCTGGACGCCCTGGTGGATCTTGCGCAGGGCGGAGGCGAGTGCCAGCGGATCGCCGGTGAGCTGCGAGCCGTCCTCGTCGGCGTCGTACTCCCGGGTCCGGGAGATGGCCACCTGGATCAGTGAGGCTGCCAGCGGTGCCAGCAGCGCCATGGCGATGAGGGCCAGCGGGTTCGAATTGCGCCTGTCCCCGCCGCCGAAGAACAGCAGCATCTGCCCCACGGAGGTGATGACGCCGGCAACGGCAGCGGCCACGGACGAGGTCAGGATGTCGCGGTTGTAGACGTGCATGAGCTCGTGGCCGAGGACACCGCGCAGTTCCCGGGGGGTGAGGAGCTGCAGGATCCCCTCCGTGCAGCAGACGGCGGCGTTCTGCGGGTTCCGGCCGGTGGCGAAGGCGTTGGGCGCCATGGTGGGCGAGACGTAAATCCGCGGCATCGGCTGGTTCGCGCGGGCGGAGAGCTCCCGGACCATCTGGTACAGCTGCGGTGCCTGGGCTTCGGTGACAGGGTAGGCCTGCATGGAGCGTAGCGCGATCTTGTCGCTGTTCCAGTAGCCGTAGGCCGTGGTCCCGACGCCGATCAGCGCCATGATCAGGATCGGGGCCGAGCTGCGGGTATTGGCGGCAATGAGGGCGCCCAGGCCCAGCAGGATCGCCCACAGCACGCCGAACAGCGCCGCCGTTTTCAGTCCGTTGTGGTGATTGTGCAATTTTTCCTCCACAGCTCAGAAGTCGGAACCGGCACCGCCGCTACGGAACGGGATTCCGCGCGTCGTACTTCAGGAAGCCGGATTGCCACCGCGCCACCAACCAGGCCACCACGATGCACAGGAGGCCGCCCAGCAGCAGGACCCAGCCCTCACTAAGAATTTTAGTGCCGCCGCCTGCCAGCATGTCGCCCAGGCGGGGCCCTCCGGCGACCACCACGATGAAGACTCCCTGAAGCCGGCCGCGCAGGTGGTCCGGGGTCGCGGCCTGCAGGATGGTGGTGCGGAAGACGGCACTCACCGAGTCCGCGATGCCCGCCAGGCCGCAGCATATCGCCGCCGGAACCAGCCAGAAGGTCACGCCGCCGGAGCCGGACCGCCCGGCCAGCACCACCACGAGGCCGAACGCGGCAAATGAAGCGCCCCAGCCCATGACCGACCACACCACTGCGCTCCCCTGCCGCCGCACCGCACCGAGCGGCCCGGAAAAGAGGCCGGCGAGGAAGGCGCCCACCGCGACGGATGCCAGCAGGATGCCCACCGTGGTTTCCCCGCCGCCGATCATGAGGGCGCCGATGGCCGGCAGCAGTGCACGCGGCTGGGCGAGGATCATCGCGATGAGGTCGAGGATGAACGTCATCCGCAGGTTGGGCCGCGTGCCCAGGAACCGGAAGCCCTCCACGACGGACCGCATCCCGGCCCGGCCCGCTTCGCTGCCGGGCGGCATGGTGGGGAGTTTCAGCAGGGCCCAGAAGGCAAAGACGAAGCTGATAACGTCCAGCGTGTACGTCCACCCGAAGCCGACGCTGGCCACCAGGACGCCGGCGAGCAGCGGCCCCGCCGTCATGGACAGCCCGAACGTCACCATGTTCAGTGCGTTGGCGGCCGGCAGGAGCTCTTTCCGCAACAGCGCCGGAATGATGGCACTGCGGGCGGGCTGGTTTATCGCCTGGGCACCGCTTTGCACGGCCACGAGGGCGTACAGCAGCCACACATTGCCCACCTGCAGCCAGGCCTGGAGGGCGAGGCCGCCGGTGGTCAGCCACAGCACGGCCGACGACAGCAGCGCCACCGTCCGGCGGTCGTGGGAGTCGGCGATGGACCCGCCCAGCAGGCCGCCCAGCACCAGCGGCACCAGGGCAAAGATGCTGAGGAGCCCGACGTACAGGCTGTCCTGGGTGAGCCGGTATACCTCCAGGCCCACCGCCACGAGGGTGAGCTGGCTGCCCACATTGGAGACCGCCGAACCCAGCCAAAGCCGCCGGAAATCTGGGCTCTCGCGCAGCGGAGTGATGTCGGCCAGAAGTTTTCCCACCCGGCAACTCTAGCCTCAGCAGGAACTTAGCCTCGCCTTATTGTGATCTAGTCAAAATAAGTGATTCAATGGAGTCATGACCGATCACCCGGAAAGCCACGAAGCATGGGCCGCGGCCCTGCGCGCCCACGGCCGCCGGGTGACCAAGCAGCGGCTGGCGGTCCTGGCCGCCGTCGAGCATCACCCGCACTCCCCGGCGGAAAACATCCTTGCGGCTGCCCGCGAGGAACTGCCGGAACTGACGGCGCAGTCCGTGTACGTGGTGCTGGGTGATCTCACCGACCTGCAAATGCTGCGCAGATTCGAACCTCCGCATTCCCCGGCGCTGTATGAGACGCGGGTGGGAGACAACCACCACCACGCGATCTGCATCAGCTGCGGGCGGGTGGAGGACGTCGACTGCGCTGTCGGCCATGCCCCGTGCCTGACCCCGCACTGGAGCGAGGATTCCCACCCCATGACCATCCAGATCGCGGATGTCATGTACCAGGGGATCTGCGGTGAGTGCCAGCGGGCCCAAAAACTTCCTGCAAACGTAAATGACAAGTAATTAAGAAATAGGAGAACAATGACTGCCATTTCGACGACCCAGTCAGGTGCCCCGGTTACATCCGACGCGCACTCCAAGGCTGTCGGCGCTGACGGCGCGATCATCCTCACCGACCACTACCTGGTGGAGAAGCTCGCCCAGTTCAACCGCGAGCGTGTTCCGGAGCGCGTGGTGCACGCCAAGGGCGGCGGCGCGTTCGGCACTTTCAAGGCCACCGAGGACATCTCCAAGTACACCAAGGCCGCGTTCCTGCAGCCCGGTGTGGAGACCGAGATGCTGATCCGTTTCTCCTCCGTCGCGGGCGAGAACGGCTCCCCCGACACCTGGCGCGACCCGCGCGGTTTCGCGGTGAAGTTCTACACCTCCGAGGGCAACTACGACCTCGTGGGCAACAACACCCCGGTGTTCTTCATCCGCGACGGCATCAAGTTCCCGGACTTCATCCACTCCCAGAAGCGCCTGCCCGGCACGCACCTGCGTGACGCCGACATGCAGTGGGACTTCTGGACTCTGTCCCCCGAGTCCGCACACCAGGTCACCTGGCTGATGGGTGACCGCGGCCTGCCCGCGTCCTGGCGTGAAATGCAGGGCTACGGCTCGCACACCTACCAGTGGATCAACGCCGAGGGCGAGCGCTTCTGGGTCAAGTACCACTTCAAGTCCAACCAGGGCGTGAAGAGCATCACCGGTGAAGAAGCCGAGGCCCTCGCCGGCTCTGACGCGGACTTCTACATCCGCGACCTGCACGAGAACATCGAAGCCGGCAACCTGCCCTCCTGGGACCTGCACGTGCAGGTCATGCCCTACGAGGACGCCAAGACCTACCGGTTCAACCCGTTCGACCTGACCAAGGTCTGGCCGCACGCGGACTACCCGCTGATCAAGGTCGGCACCATGGAGCTGAACCGGAACCCGGAGAACTACTTCGCGCAGATCGAGCAGGCCACCTTCGCGCCGTCGAACTTCGTACCCGGCATCGCCGCGTCCCCGGACAAGATGCTCCAGGCCCGGATCTTCTCCTACGCCGACGCGCACCGCTACCGTGTGGGCACCAACCACGCCCAGATCCCGGTGAACCAGCCGAAGAACCAGGTCAACAACTACAGCCAGGACGGCGCGGGACGTTTCCTGTTCAACGCTCCCTCCGTGCCGGTCTACGCACCGAACACGTTCGGCGGCCCGGCTGCCGTTGACACTGACGTTGTCGGCGGCGGCTGGGAGAACGACGGCGCGCTGACGCACGCCGCGCACTCCCTGCACGCAGAGGACGGCGACTTCGTCCAGGCCGGTGCGCTGTACCGCGAGGTTTACAACGACGCCGAAAAGGCCCGCTTCCTGGACACCATCACCGGTGCAGTGGGCGGCGTGAAGCGCGCCGACATCAAGGAACGCGCCATCCAGTACTGGACCAACGTTGACGCCGAACTCGGTGCCAAGCTCCGCGCCAACCTCGGCGCAGCACCGCTCTCCGATGCCGAAGCCGCCAACAAGATCGGCTAACAGCACCAGAGCGCAACGAAGGACCCCGCCGCAGCACAGTGACCCGTTCACGGCCGCGGCGGGGTTTCCTGCGTCCGGGGAAGCGCAGGTTGGGCCTGCCGCAACCTCAGCCGCCGGCACCGGCTTCCCCGCTGCGGGACGATATAGTCATCAGCATGCAGTCGGGTCCTATTTATCTGATCGGCCCTTCGGGCAACCCCAATTTCGGCGACGAATTCATCGCCGCCGCATGGTTGAAATACCTTGCCGAAGTGCGGCCCGAGGCCGACGTCTGGCTCGATTGCCCACAGCCGGGCCTGGCGCAGGTCCTTTTCGAGGGGCTCCATCCGCGCCTGCGTGTCACCAACACCCTGTGGCGGCTGGTGCACGAGACCGCTGAACTCCCGCTGCCAGAGGCAGCGGAGACCATCAGGGCCCGGGTCACGGGCCTGGGCTCCCCGGCCTACGACCTTGGCTTGCTCAAGCTGCGGGAAGCCGAGTCGCTGCATCTCATCGGCGGCGGCTTCATCAATGAGAACTGGTCCCACCACGCCGGACTCGTGCTGGCGATGCGTGCCGTGCACGGGATAACGGGTGCCCGCCTGATCGCCACAGGCCAGGGACTGATGCCCGCTCTGACCTCGGCCCCGGCTGAGATGCCCCTGTTCCAGGACTTTGCGCACGCGGCGGCCCGGGACGAAGCCGGCGCCGCTGCTTACGGCGTCAGCCAGGAGCTCGATGATGCCTTCCTGGGCGTCACCGCCGAAATCGCGCGTTCCGCCGCCCAACCTGGCCTCTACGTCTGTATTCAAAGCGACACGGCCGATCCGGAGCGGTTCGGAACGGCCGTGGATCTGGCGAGGGCCGCCGTCGAAAAGGCCGTGGCCGAAGGAACCGCAGCCTATTACGTGGAGGCCATCCCCGGCGCCGACCGCGTCGCCTACGAACAGCTGGCGGACCTCATTCCGGAAGAACGGTTCCTGCCGTTCCTGCACATCTGGGCCCACGGCCTTCCCCTGTCCGCCAATCAGACCTGGGTGACCAGCCGCTTCCATTTTCATCTGCTGGCAGCGTCGGCGGGGGCCCGCGGCCTCGCCGTCGGAATAAAGAAGGGGTACTACGACGTCAAGCACGAGTCGGTGGCCTCGCTAGGCAGCGGCTGGTCGCTCGCGCTGGATGGTGAGGACCCCGGAATCCCTGAGAGCCGGGGTTCGCTGCGTGACGAGCTGCCGGATCTCGTGGCACGCAAGCGCGCCGAGGCTGACGCAATCTATCCGCCGCTGCCGGGCCAGTCCGCGTCCGCGACGTCCGGGCCTCCGGCGGCCGGGTCGCTGACGGCCAGGCTCCTTAACAAGGCACTCGCCGCACCGCGACGCAGCAAGATCCGGCCCGGAGCGCTCTGAACCGACCATGCTTGATTGGCTTTTCGGGCTGGCACCCTCGGCCCCGACCGTCCTGTTCCTTGCCGCCGCATTTTTCCTGCCGGGACTCCTGGTTCTGCTCCCGCTAAAGCCGGGCTGGCTGCCGGCCATCGCGCTCAGTCCGGCCGTCACACTGCTGATGTTCCTGCCCGGCAGTTTCCTGGCAGCTGCGGCTGGGCTGCCATGGAACGCCGCCACTGCAGCGCTTGTTGCCCTGCCGTGGGTCGTTGCCGCCTGGCTGGCCGGCAGGCGGTTCGCCTTTGGGAAGCCGCTGTGGCCTGAAGGCCTGGGCCGGCCGGCGGCGCTGGCGGTGGCCGCGGGGGTCGCCGTCGGATCCGGGTTGACCTGCCTGGCCATCCTCCGCGGAATCGGGGACCCTGCCACTGCCTCACAGGGCTGGGACCCCATCTTCCACCTGAACGCGTTGAGGTGGATCCAGGAAAGCGGCAGGGCCACCCCGTGGAGCATCGCACCAATTTTCGGCGCAGGCACCGCCACCTATTACCCCGCAGGCTGGCATGGCGCCGTGGCCCTCGTCCCCGGCAGCGTGTCTGAAGCGGCCAATCTGTCCTCGATCGTCATCGGCGGACTGATCTGGCCGGCCGGCCTGGCCTTTCTGGCCACAGCCGTGCTGCCGCGGCACCCTGCGGCCTGGGCGCTGACGCCGCTGATCGCGGCCTCCTTCGTCAGCTTCCCCTTCTCGCAGCTCCTCCGCAGCGGCCAGTGGCCCAACGGCCTGGCCACCGCCCTGGTGCCGGCAACCCTGGCCGTGGCCGTCCTGCTGCTGCGCCGCCTGAGGTCCGCCGGACGGGCAGAAACGCCGGCCCGGGAGAAGATCCTGCTGGCAGCCATCCTTCTCGCACTCCTCGGCGGCTGTGCCGCGGCGCACCCCAGTGCCCTGTTTGCCACCGCCGTCGCGTTTCTGCCCTTTGTGGCCGCCCGTTTCCTGCCGCAGCTGGTGCGCGGCGTGCGGCGCCGTCCCCTGCCCACGCTCGGGGCTGCGCTGGCGGCGGCAGTGCTTGCCACAGCGGCATGGTCGGTGCTGGCCAACTCGCGCCTGCTGGCGGGTGTCATGGCCTACCGCCGGGCTGTGCGGGCCGTGGTCCCCGATTCCCTGTACCTTGCCTTCTTCGATCTGCCGCGCTTCCCGGCACTCTCCCCGCCCGCGCCGGACGATTTCAACGTGGCAGTGGGGCTGCTGGTGATCCTTGGCGCGGTGGTAGCCGTTTTTGTCAGGGAAGCGAGGCCGCTCGCCGTCGCCTGGCTGGCTTTCGTGGGGCTCTATGTGCTCGCCGCGGGACCCGAAAACGGACTGCGATGGCTGACAGGCGTTTGGTACAAGGACACCCAGCGGATCGCGCCGTTCATTGCAATGACGGGGAGCCTGCTGGCGGCCCTGGCAGTTGCCGTGGCGACCGGGGCCGTGGTGCGGGCAGCGGTCCGGGCCCTGTCCGCCCGGCTGCCACGGGCAGGCACGTCGGGACGGTGGCCCGTTCCCGCCATCCTCTTCACCCTGGCCGTCGTCGCGGTCACCGGTGCGCTTTACGTCGGTTCCGGGAGCTACCGGTCAGTGGAACGCGTGGCGGTGGCCGCACAAAACTACGCTGTCTCGAACAAGCCGGGGACCGGCGTGCTGTCCAGCGGGGAACAGGCCTTTATCGAGCGGTCGGGTGCGATGCTGCCGGCAGATGCGGTGGTGATCGGGGACCCCTTCAACGGCGAAACGTACTTCTATGCGCTGACGGGGCGGCACGTCGTCTACACCCAACTGGGTGCTCCAACCGCGGGCAGCGCGGCCAAGGAACTGCTCCGCACCGGCTTCAACCGGCTCGCAACAGACCCCGCCATCTGTGAGGCGGTGCGCAAGGTCGGCGCCACCTACTTCTACGAGGATGCCCCCGGCGCGTCGCACGGCAGTGTCAGCCTGAGCCGGTGGCCGGGCTTCTACAAAGTCCCCACGGAGCAGGGTTTTGAAAAAGTGGCTTCTGCAGAGGGCCGCACGCTGTACCGCATCACGGCCTGTGGCTGATTTCCACATAGGCGCGCGTTCCACATAGCCGGATGCGGCCATGGCCGGAGGCACCGGCAAACCCTAGGCTTCAACCATGAGCACATTCGAGGGCATCCCCGCCGCGGCAACGAAGTTCTACGCTGAGCTGGAGGAGAACAACAACCGCGACTGGTGGCAGGCCCATTCCACGGTGTACCAGGGATCCGTCAAGGGCCCGCTCCAGGCGCTCCTCGCCGACCTTGAGCCACGTTTTGGCCCGGCCAAGATTTTCCGCCCCAACCGCGACGTCCGCTTCTCCCCGGACAAGTCCCCCTACAAGACCGCCCAGGGCGCCTTCGCCTCCTACCAGGAAGGCGTGGGCTATTACCTGCAGATCAGCGCCGACGGCCTGCTGGTTGGCGGCGGCTACCACTCGCATTCACCTGCGCAGCTGGTCCGCTACCGCAATTCCGTGGACGCGGGGAGCACCGGTGAACAGCTGCAGCGCATCGTGGACGCCATCGCGGCGGCAGGATTCGCCATCGAAGGCGAGAAACTGAAAACGGTGCCGCGGGGCTTTCCGAAGGACCATCCCCGCGCGGAGCTGCTGAAGCACAAGTCGCTCTCCGCCGGTGTCACCCTCGGCGAGCCCGTCTGGCTCGGCTCAGCGGAGGCGGAACGCGAGATCGCCGCCCGTTGGGAACAGCTCCGCCCGCTGGTGGACTGGGTGGGGCGGCATGCCGCCCCCTAAACAGACCACCAGCGGGCGGTTGCCAAAGCAGATCGGATCAGGCTAGACCTTGGTCAGCGCGTCCTCGTCGTCGTCCCGGTCATCGAGGCCGCCTGCGGTGCCGTCCACGGCGGCTTTGGCGGCGGCGAACTTCTCGTTGAGGCGGGAGTGCCGCTGTCCGTAGGCGAAGTAGATGGCAACGCCCACCACCAGCCAGATGCCGAAGAAGATCCAGGTCTCCACGGCAAGGTTGGTCATCAGGTACAGGCACAGCACCGCAGACAGGACGGGAATTACCTTGCCGAACGGCACGCGGAAGGCCGGCTTCAGGTCGGGGCGCTTCCTGCGCAGCACGATGATGCCCAGGCTGACCATCACGAAGGCGGACAGGGTGCCGATGTTGATCATTTCCTCGAGCAGGTCCACGTTGGTGAGTCCGGCAACCAGGGCTACGGCGGCGCCGCAGATGATCTGCAGGCGGGCGGGCGTCGAACGCTTTTCGCTGGTCCTGGACAGCGAGCGCGGCAGCAGGCCGTCGCGGCTCATGGCCAGCACAACGCGGGCCAGGCCCATGAGCAGCACCATGATCACGGTGGTCAGGCCCACGAGGGATCCGAAGGCGATCACCTTCGCGGCATCGGTGTTGCCGACGGCCTCGAAGGCCGTGGTGAGCGTGGGGCTCTCAGCCTCGGCGAGCTGCGTGTACGAGACCATTCCGGTCAGCGCGAGGGATACCAGGATGTATAGCAGCGTCACCAGGGCCAGGCCGCCGAAGATGCCGCGGGGCAGGGTCTTCTGCGGGTTCTTGACCTCTTCCGCGGAGGTGGCCACGACGTCGAAGCCAATGAAGGCGAAGAACACCAGCGCGGCGCCGGCGAAGATGCCCAGGGTGCCGTACTGCGCGGGGGCGGCGCCGGTGAGGAAGCCGAAGAATGACTGCTTCATGACGTCGGCCGCTCCGTTGGCCGTCGGTTCAGAGGCCGGGACGAAGGGGCTGTAGTTGGAGAGCTTCACGTAGCTGAAGCCGACGATGATCACGAACACCACCACGCCGATCTTGATCAGCGTGAAGATGTTGCCCACACGGGCGGACAGCTTGGTTCCGAGGACCAGCAGCACGGTGAAGACGGCGACGATGAGGAACGCGCCCCAGTACAGGTCAACGCCGCCGATCGAGATGGCAGGCGGCATTTCCACACCCATGAGGGCGAAGACTTTGCTGAGGTAGATGCCCCAGTACTTGGCGATCACCGCAGCCGCCGTGAAGAGCTCCAGGATGAGGTTCCAGCCGATGATCCAGGCCAGAATCTCGCCCATGGTGGCATATGTGAAAACGTACGCGGAGCCGGCCACGGGGATGGCGGTGGCGAACTCGGCGTAGCACATGATCGCCAGTGCGCAGGTGATGGCGGCGACCAGGAAGGAGATGGTGACGGCGGGGCCCGCGAAGTTGGCAGCGGCCTTGGCGCCCACGGAGAAGATGCCGGCGCCGACGGCAACGGCAACGCCCATGATCATCAGGTCCCAGGTGCTCAGGGAGCGCTTCAGCTTGCGTCCGGGTTCATCGGCGTCGGCTATTGACTGCTCGATGGATTTGGTCCGGAAAAGGTTCATTGGAAGTCCACAGTCCTGATAGGGGATGGAAACAGACCTATCAAGTGTAGTGTCCATCCAGTGGACGGCCATATTTGTCCCGAATACTGAGACGCGCGCACGCAAACCACGCCCGGCCCTCCTCCGCGCTGCGGCTGCGCGGTGTGGTGGAGGGCCGGGCGTGGTGTCCAGGCGGACGGTTGGCGGCCCCTTGTCAGGAGCCGCCAACCGGCCAATTGAATTACACAGCGCCTGTCCGGAAGGTCCAGGACCGGAAGGCAAGCGGGTTGCCGGCCAGGTCAAGGACCGCGGAGGTGGCCATCGTGTAGGTGGTGTTGGCTGCGAGGGTCGCCGACGGGTTGAGCGTCGCCGTCCTCGTTGCCGCGTTGTACGTCACCGTCGCCGTCACGACGGGTCCTGCGAGGGTGCCGCGCCTCAGGACCACGGTTCCGGTGGTGACGTTCGTTACCGGCTCGCTGTAACGCACCGTCACGTTGGCCGTCCGGCCCACGTTCGTTGCGCCAATACCCGGAGTCACAGAGGCCACCGTCGGGGCGGGCCCCGTCGTGAACTGCCATGACGTGAACGCGACGGTGTTGCCGGCCGTGTCGCGGACTGAGGATACAGCCAGTGAGTAGGTGCGGTCAGCCTGCAGGTTAGCGGTCGGGTTCACCGTCGCAGTCCGGGTCGCGTTGTTGTACGTGACCGAGGCCGGGATAACGGTTGTGCCGAGCCGCAGCACCACGGTACCCGTGGTGACATTTGCTACCGGCTCACTGAACGTCACCGTCAGGTTGTTCGACTGGCTGACGGACTTGGCACCGGAGGCCGGCGTCCTGGCGGTGATCGTCGGGGCCACAAACTCGGTGCGCGGCGTGAGCAGGGCAGTGCGGGCCGATGGTGCGCCCGTGCCTGCCGCGTTGATCGCCGAGACGTCGAAGGTGTATCCCGTTCCATTGATGAGTCCCGTCACTGTACTGTTCGTGACGTTCCCCACGATCACTTCGCGGGTCGGAGTGGCACTCGTTCCCACGAAGACGCGGACCCGGAACTGCGTGACCGGCGCGCTTGGTACCGCCGCGGGGGCGGTCCACCGCACGGTGACCAGGGCATTGCCGGCGGTCGCCGTGCCGATCGCCGGAGCGCTGGCAAGGACGGGAGCCGACGGCGTTACCGCGTTGGACAGTGCCGAGAAGGCGCTGGTGCCGATTGCGTTCACGGCCCGGACCTGGAACCGGACAGGGGTTCCGTTGGTCAGACCCGTCACCACCAGGCTGGTGGCACCGGCGTCTGCCGTCTGAAGTGCGCCGACCTGGGTTCCGGCTGCGTTGACCACCCGCACCTCGAAGCTGGTGGCTGCGCCGCCTGCTGCCGGGGTGAAGTTGACCGTTGCCTGGCCGTTGCCGGCCGTTGCCGCGGCGATGACGGGCGCCGACGGTGCAACGGTATCGGCGAACACCAGCCGTTCGACGTTCCGAAGGGTATCGGTACCGTCGGTGCCCACGTTGTCGGTCACCGTGGTGGTGGACCCCGGCGAGCCAAGAACGCCGGTTCCGCCGGTGGTGGTAACCGTGTAGTCCGCTTCCAGACCGGTGAACACTGCCGAGTCGGTGCCGCCGGAACCGGTGAGGATCTCGCGAACCGCCACGATGTTGCCCGGGTTCACGGTTCCTGCGAAGACAGCTTCCTGGAGCGTCGGTCCCGTGAGGTTGCCGTTGGCGTCCTTCAGGTACCGGCTGGTCATTGCGCTCTGCCCCGGCCCTTCAATGCTGGCGCTGCCGATCTCGGTTGCCGCGTTGTTCGGGTCAGTGCGGACACTAAGCCGGACACCGAGGTACCGGTCGCCGTCGAGGATGTCGTTGGCGGCGCGGCCCTCGAGAAGGTCGCTGCCACCGCCGCCGAGAAGGATGTTCCCTTCGCCCCAGACGTTTGTACCGGTGAGGAGCGGGCAGTCCTTGGACGCCGAGGCGGCCACAACGTCGGATGTCAGCGTCGGGAAGGTCGTCACCAGGTCGCCAAGTCCGGCGATCCGGTCCACACCGGCCTGATCCAGCACGTCGCATCCGATGAATCCGGCGCCGCCAACGGCGCTGGGAACCACATCGTCACCGCGAAGCTTGTCGTCGAGCTTCCAGCCAGACGCGGCTTCCAATTCGTTGAACTTGTCGCGGACGCCCACCGTCAGGATGTCCAGCGGAGGAATCGGCAGGGCCAGGTCAAGATCCTGTGCCTGCGGGTCGCCCTGACCGATCTCCCAGTCGTAACCGGAGGCGCCGGCGACCTTCTCGATGCCAGGACCGCCGACGCCGATGTCGTCGCCGCCCTCCATGTCGTAGTCGTCGTCGCCGCCCTGGCCGACAAGGACGTCGTGTCCGGGCTTCTGGGAATCGTCCAGGAAGAACAGGTTGCCGCTGTCTCCCTGCATCAGGTCCGGCTGGTCGCCGCCCTCTTCCCAGTCGTCGCCGCTGTCGCCGAATGCGGCGTCAAGGCTCTCGCCCAGCATGACGAAGTCGTCACCGGCTCCGGCGAAGGTCTCGTTGGCGTTGGCCCCACCGTTCGTGAAGTCCTTGCCGTCTCCACCCATGACGATGTCCAGTCCGGGTCCGGCGTCGATCGCGTCGTTGCCGGGTCCGCCCTTCGGGACGTCGTCGCCGGCGAGGTCGGTGATGATGTCGTCGCCGTCGCCGCCGAGTGCGACGTCGGCTCCGTCACCGCCCTCGATGACGTCGTTGCCTTCACCGCCCCAGAAGGTGTCGCTGTCGTTTCCGCCGAAGATGCGGTCCACGCCGGCAGTGCCGTTGTAGACGCTCTGCCCGTTGATACCGGAGGGATCGACCGTGTTCCTTGACCGGTACTTGATCGTGCCGTCAGGCATGCGGATCAGCAGGTCCGCTTCACTGCACTCTGAGTCCGGGTCGTCAGCTACGGTGTTGCCGGATGCTGCAAAGCCGGCCGTGGTGCCTGCCAGCTTCTTCAGTTCAAACTTGCAGTCCGACGTGGCGAACGCATCGGCCTTCAGGCTGTGCACGTTCGTGTTGCGCATCATCATCTCGGCGAACGAGTTGCCCTCCAGTTGCGCCCTCAGGTTCATGCCCGGGGTGCGCGCCAGGTAGTACAGCCGGTCGCCGTTCTGCAGGTTGGTCAGCTGGTTCTCGAAGACGTAGTTGAACGTGCTGCCCAGCAGGCCGCCGAATACCACCGTCTGCTCTGCGAGGCCGCCAACCCAGAGGTCGACGTTGTCGAGGCCGGTGATTGAGCTCGTGCCGTTGTTGGCCCAGGCGTCCGTGCTGTTCATGAACGCTGCGGCGTCGGCCGGAGGAACATCCCCGGGAGCAGGGCTGACGATGAGCCGAGCAGCTTCCCGCTTGGCCGCCAGCGTCGTTGCGCCGGTGATGGACGGGTGCAGACCGTAGGCCGCCACGAAGTTGACGAGCGACTCCGGGTGCTTGAGGTTCTCGCCGTAGTCGACCCAGTTGGTGTAGGGCTTCAGCTGGCCGTCATTCGTGGAGTTGAAGAGCTCCCGGCGAAGGACGTTCAACCGCGGAATTCCTTCAGAACGGGCGCGCGTCATGTTGATCGTGGGAAGGTCCAGGGGCAGGCCCAGCAGGTTGTTGCGGAGCGTGTCGGTCACGAACTCATCCAGTTCGTTACCGGCCTGGTCTGACATCCCCATGATGACGCTTCCGGCGGCCTCTTCCGAGGTCAGCGGCCCGGCAGGCCCGCCGTTGGTGTACTCGGGCGGGTTGAGGAAGCCATCAAGCAAGGAGATATCGTTCTGGCTGCCCTTGGTGTCGTCGGACGTGCCGAACACGGTGTCGGGGCCGGCCCCATCCTCGTTCCGGCGCGAGATCGTTTCGGTCAGCATGGAGTGGCCGAAGCGGTATACGGCGTGGGCGAACTCAGCCTTGATCGCGGGGTTGAGCTCCGTCTGGGTAAATGCAAACGGCTCGAAGGGGTTGATCGCAGGCTGAACCTTGCGGGCGAACTCCTCGAAGACCAGGTGCTGGTACTCCATCTCGGTGATGAACCGTGCCGCCTGGAAGAGCCGCTCGCCGTTCCAGCCGCTGGCACCCGACGTCAGTTTCCATTCAGCCAGGGCTGCCGTGCCGCTCGCGGACGTGTCGTTGGTCAGCACGTTCTCGATGTCGCCGACGAGCCGGTCGTGCTCGGAGTGGAAGATCTGGTGGATGGTTGTCAGGCCGATATTCTCGTTGACGCGGCCGTCACCGGCGATGAAGTGCGCGTTCAGCATCTCGTCGTCATAGGTGCCGGGTGCCTGGCTGGCGAAATCGGCCGAGGCCGTCGTGTCCGCATCCTTTGCCGGCGTCACCTTCGGGGTGGCGGGGTTATGGTCCGTATCCTGCGGGGACGGGTCCGCGTTGTGCGCGATGTCCGTCAGGAACGGCGTGTCAAAGTACTTGACGTCCGCCGGGACGAGCGTGCCGAGGCCGCCATTATCAGCGCGGTTGGCTTCCACGAGTCCCGTCGCCGTCACGAACTGCGGCAGGCCGCGCAGCGGGCCAGGGATGAACTTGCCGTACGGGTCCGCCGCGATCATCGGAACGTTCAACACGTCCTTGTCCAGCAGCTGGATACCGAGAAGAGCAGAAGCCTGGGCCTTGGTGGTGGTCCAGGTGGCCATGCCGCCGGCGGTGGGGCCGGCAGGTCCGCCGAGCAGCTTACCCGTGGCGACTGGCTTGCCGTCGGTGTTATTCACGTACTCCCGCAGGAAAACCTGGTGCGAGGAGTGCGAGGTGTAGGTCTGGCTCTGGTCGACCCAGGGCGAGTCCGTGTTGTTCGCATCCTGGATGTCGTCAGCGCTTTCATCGGCGGCAGTCGCAGGGTTGTCTCCCAGGACGCCGTCTGGACCGGGCTGGTTCTGGCCCCGGGTCAACACCATGAAGCGCAGGTTCGGATCGAGATCGTCCGCGTTGCCGAAGACATGGTCCGGGCCTGCGATCAAGGGGTCGTCATCCTTCAGCGGAACAAAGACGGTTCCGCCGCTCTTGACGGTCTGGTCCACCCCATGGTCAAAGAACTGGCCGAACAGCGTGAACATCGAGTTGTAGGGCGGGGAGAGGCCGACGTCGGTGGTCACGTTCTCGATGAACAGCGTGCTGTGGGACGGCACGCAGTCTGCGGGAACGCCGACGACGGGCGGGGTGGCCAGGGGATCCGGGTCCGTGGTGCAGGGTACGACGCCCGTGTTGCCCTGTGTCCGGACCGGGTTACCGGCCGCGGCGACCGCCGCCGGGTTGGTCGAGGTCTGGTCCACGATCAGGTTGCTGATCACGCGGGGCTCGGAGTCGAAGACGTTGCCCTTCTTCTGCGCGTACGACGTCGGCTGGGAAGGCCCGAACGCGGGAGGCGAGTTCTCGGCACTCTTAAACACCGGTGTGGTCAGGCGCGGGAACTTCTGGTCGGCTGCGCCGAACGTCTCCTGGCCCGCTTGGAGGTTGTTGCATGACCCATCCACCGTCCGGAGCCCCTGGGAGACCAAGGGGCTCGGGATCTGGTTGGGGCCCGTGCCGATCAGCGCACCACAGGGGCCGGTGGCTGAGGTCGTATTGGCCACATGTGCTTCAGCGATCTTGATTTGCTTCAGGATGAAGGAGAGATCGGAAGGGGTGATGGTGAATCCCTCCCCCACCGGTGCCTGCACGGCGTTGGCCGCCACCACAGGCAACCCCATGGCGATTGGCATCATCAATGTGGTTGCTGCTGCCACCGTCCGCATGGAGATGGCTTGTTTGCGGTGCTTCTTGCGTCGTTGACGCCGGTTTGTTTGTGGATCGGCGGGTGACGCAGATCGACTTTGATCCGCGCCCCCGTCTGACTTCCAGACTGAGAGATTCATGGCACACCTGCCGCTAGGAGGGATGTAACCGTGCCATCGTGCGGGGGCCTGCCCGTGAAAACCTTGTGGATGCGGCCGAACCGGAGCTCTTTGCGCTGTTGGTCCACCCAAATTGGGGGTTTTCAACCAGTCAATTAACCGGCAACGCTCAGGCGGGGCCGCTAGTTCGCGGCCCCACCTGAGCATCATCTGCCGAGGAGTATCGCATCCGGTCTGAGTTCGCTCAGACCGGCCAGTCCATGAGTGCGGAGCGGATTAGGAAGCGCTTGCCTTCCGGCGCCTCGACGGAAAATCCGCTCCCCCGCCCCTGCACCACGTCCACCGTCAGGTGGGTGTGGCTCCAGTAGCCGAACTGTTCCCTGGACGTCCAGAACTCCAGCGGCTGGCCGCCGTCGCGGGCGCCGCGGAAGCCGCCGTCGTCCACGGAACCGGACCGTCCGCCGTCGTCCGCCAAGAGATCAAACCGCCCGAGCAGCACATCCGACTCCCCGGTGAGGAAGTCCCCCGCCGGGTAGCACATGGGCGCGGATCCGTCGCAGCAGCCGCCTGACTGGTGGAACATGAGCGGGCCGTGCTGCGCCCAGAGCTTCCGCAGCAGTCGCACCGCCTCCGCGGTGAGCGCCACCCGGGAGAAGTCCTCCCCGGGCAGCGTCACAGCGGCGTCCAGCCTGGTGTGGGACATCAGAACCTCAGCACCACACGGCCGTCGATCTTCGCGTGCTTCATCTCATCAAAGACGGCGTTGACTTCCGAGAGCTCCCGGGTGGAGACGGTGGGGTGGATCTTGCCCTGCGCGTAGAAATCCAGCGCTTCCTCGAGGTCCTGCCGGGTGCCCACGATGGAGCCGCGGACGGTCAGGCCCTTGAGCACGATCTCGAAGATCGGTGCGGGGAAGTCACCCGGCGGCAGGCCGTTGAACACGATGGTGCCGCCGCGACGGGCCATGCCGATGGCCTGGCCGAAGGCCGACGGGTGCACCGCCGTGACCAGGACTCCGTGGCAGCCGCCCGTTTCACGCTGGATGACCTCCGCGGGATCCTCGTGGAGCGCGTTGACGGTGAGTTCGGCGCCGTGCTTCCTGGCAAGGGCGAGTTTGTCGTCCGCGATGTCGACGGCTGCGACGCGCAGGCCCATGGCCACGGCGTACTGGACGGCGATGTGGCCCAGGCCGCCGATGCCGGAGATGGTGACCCACTCCCCCGGTTTGGCCTCGGTCATTTTCAGTCCCTTGTAGACCGTGACGCCGGCACAGAGCACCGGGGCGACTTCCACGGGATCCGAGCCGGCCGGAATCCGCGCGGCAAACCGGCTGTCCACCAGCATGTACTCACCGAAGGAGCCGTCCACGCTGTAGCCGGCGTTCTTCTGGGCCTCGCACAGCGTTTCCCAGCCGGTGCGGCAGTACTGGCAGTCGCCGCAGGCGGACCAGAGCCAGGCGTTGCCCACCAGGTCCCCGATCGCGAGATCGGTGACACCCTCGCCGAGGGCCACCACCTCGCCCACGCCTTCATGGCCGGGCACAAAGGGAGGGGACGGTTTGACCGGCCAGTCCCCTTCCGCGGCGTGGAGGTCGGTATGGCAGACCCCGCTGGTGATCACCTTGATGAGGGCCTGTCCGCGGCCGGGCGAGGGGACGGGAATGGCCTGGATCTGAAGGTCCTTGCCGAATTCGGATACTACGGCTGCTTGCATTGTCGTCGTCATTGGCGAAATCCTTGCGTCGTTAGAGCGTTGTTTGGGTGGTGCGGAACGGGTGATGGTGCCTTCCTGAGGGGTGGTCAGGGGTTGGTTCTTCCGCCGCGGTAGGGCGGGAAGCATGGTGCGGGCGGGGACGGGTGGAGCTGATCCGTCCCCGCCCGGGCTGGGACGGCTTTAGAAGAAGCCGAGCTTGTTTTCGCTGTAGCTGACCAGGAGGTTCTTGGTCTGCTGGTAGTGGTCCAGCATCATGGCGTGGTTCTCACGGCCGATGCCGGAGGACTTGTAGCCGCCGAACGCGGCGCCGGCCGGGTAGGCGTGGTAGTTGTTGACCCAGACGCGGCCGGCCTGGATCTCGCGGCCCGCCCGGTAGGCGACGTTGCCGTTGCGGGACCAGACGCCGGCGCCGAGGCCGTAGAGGGTGTCGTTGGCGATGCCCATGGCGTCGTTGTAGTCGCTGAAGCGGGTGACGGACACCACGGGGCCGAAGATCTCCTCCTGGAAGATGCGCATCCGGTTGTGGCCTTCGAAGATCGTGGGCTGGACATAGTAGCCGCCGGCCAGGTCCCCGGACAGTTCAGCACGGGCGCCGCCGGTGAGCGCCTTGGCGCCCTCCTGCTTTCCGATGTCGATGTAGGAAAGGATCTTTTCCAGCTGGTCGTTGGAGGCCTGCGCACCGATCTGCGTTTCCGTATCAAGCGGGTTGCCTTGGATGATCTTCTCGGTTCGGGCCAGCGCATCGGCCATGAAGGAGTCGTAGATGCCTTCCTGGACCAGGGCGCGGGACGGGCAGGTGCAGACTTCGCCCTGGTTGAAGGCGAACAGCGCGAACCCTTCCAGGGCCTTGTCGTAGAACGCATCGTTGGAGTCGGCGACGTCGTTGAAGAAGATGTTCGGGCTCTTGCCGCCGAGTTCCAGCGTCACCGGAATCAGGTTGTTGGAGGCATACTGGCTGATCAGCCTGCCGGTGGTGGTCTCGCCGGTGAACGCGATCTTGCGGATCCGCGGGCTGGAGGCCAGCGGCTTGCCCGCCTCGACGCCGAAGCCGTTGACCACGTTGATGACCCCTGCCGGCAGCAGGTCACCGATCAGTTCGATCAGCACCAGGATGGAGGTCGGTGTCTGTTCCGCGGGCTTGAGGACGACGGCGTTGCCCGCGGCGAGCGCAGGGGCCAGCTTCCAGACGGCCATCAGGATGGGGAAGTTCCACGGGATGATCTGGCCCACGACGCCGAGCGGCTCGTGGAAGTGGTAGGCCGTGGTGTCGTCGTCGAGCTGCGACAGCCGGCCCTCCTGGGCGCGGACAGCGGAGGCGAAGTAGCGGAAGTGGTCGGCGGCCAGCGGGATGTCCGCGTTGAGGGTCTCGCGGACCGGCTTGCCGTTGTCCCAGGTCTCGGCGACGGCGAGCAGTTCGACGTTCTCATCTATGCGGTCGGCGATCTTGTTCAGGATCGCGGCCCGCTCGGCCACCGAGGTCCGGCCCCAGGAGGGAGCCACCTTGTGCGCGGCGTCGAGGGCGAGTTCGATGTCCTCGGCGGTGCCGCGGGCCACCTCACAGAAAGGCTTGCCGGTGACGGGCGTGATGTTCTCGAAGTACTGGCCCTTCACGGGTGCAACCCATTCGCCGCCGATCCAGTTCTCGTAGCGGTCCTTGAACGTGACCTTCGAACCCTCGGTACCGGGCTGCGCGTATACGGTCATTGCTGGCTCCTTTGCTCTGCAACATCGTGGCGATCCGCATGGTGATCGCCGATGCACTGAGCCTAGGAGCGGGCAGGTTGCAGCCAGGTTGCAACCACGTGACCCACATCACCCTAACTTCCCCGCCCGCGAGAAGTTAGGCGCTCAGTTCCGCTTCCAGCCGCTCCAGATCAGCGACGACGGCGGCACGCTTGGGCGAGCGCGGCGGCAGGAGCTTCAGGGCGGCACGGCGGACGTCGACGTCGTCCGCTGCCTCCGGCAGTTCCGCATACTTGAGCAGCGACTCCGCGCTGCCGTCCGTCAGGACGGCCTCCCGCAGCAGCGCGGACACGCGGTTCCGGAGCTCGACGACGCCGGGGGCCTCCGAGCGGGGCAGAACGGCGCCGCGGTAGATTTCCAAAGCGATCCGGTGGGCGCCACGCTGCAGGCAGGTGAGCACCTGGCTGCTGTCCGGCAAGAGTTCCAACGCCAGCCTGTACGGCCGCGACTCCGGAACCGCAGCGGGGTTCAGCTGCTGCAGGACCTTCCGGAGCCGCACCATCTCGGCCCGCAGGGTGATCGTGGAGCCGTCCCCCGGGTACAACAGGACGCTCAGTTCCTCGGCGCTGAGGCCGTCCGGGTGGGTGCTGAGCAGGGCCAGGATCTCGCTGTGCCGGGCGGACAGCACCACGCTGCGGCCCTCGATGCTGAGCAGCGCCTGGTCGCGGCCGAGCAGCTGCAGGCTGTTGCGGTACAGGCTGCCTTCCCGCGCTGAACCGCCGGCCGCCCCGGAACCCGGGTGCCGCCGTCGTGCTTTGGAGCGTTCCTGGGCAGCCGCGAGCTGCAGGCGTTCCACGCGCAACTGGGCCTGGGCCGCCGCCACGGTGGCCTCCACGAGGGAGAGCGTGTGCGGCGCCACGGCCGCCTCGGTGCCCGTGATGTCCACGACCCCCAGCAGCGCGCCTGAATCGGGGTCCTGGAACGGTACCGCTGTGCAGCTCCAGGGGTGGACTGAACGTTTGTAGTGCTCGGCACCGGAAATCTGGATGCCGCGCCCCAGGGCGAGGGCGGTCCCGGGGGCACTGGTCCCCACCGTGGCCTCCGACCAGTCGGCGCCGGGAACGAACATCATGCCCTCGGCGCGGCTGCGCACGCCGGTATCGCCTTCCACCCAGAGCAGCCTGCCCACCTCATCGCCCACGGCAACCAGCAGGCCGCAGTCGTGGCTGGGCCGGATGAGGAGTTTCTGGATGACGGGCATGATGGCGGCCAGCGGGTGCTGGCGCCGGTATTCCTCCAGCTCGTCCGCGGCGATGGCCAGCGGCGCCTCGGGGTTATCGGGGTTGGCGCGCAGCTGGGCGGACCGCTGCCAGGATTCGCGGATCAGGCGGCGCAGGCCGGGGATTTCTTCCGCGTCGGGGAAGACTTCGCTCTGCGCATGGCCGTCCAGGAATTCGTGGCTTGCCAGGGCGCGGCGCTGCACCAGCACCGAATCTTTGATTTCAGGTCCCGCCGGCTGGATCAGGTTCTTCATCGAACTCCCACTCGCCCAAACGCTTGCCCGGAACAGTCTAGTCCCCCCAACTAGGTAGCAGCAGAGGGCGTTCCCAGCGCTAGGAACGCCCTGTGCTGCTACCTAGTTGGGTTTAGCCGCGGGAGATTTGGATCATCTCCTCGCGCGGCACCACCTTGATGCGTTCACGAACGACGCCGCCGTCGGCCTCCGCGGCTTCCGCGGCTTCCGTCCATGATGCGCCGAGGGCGGCTTCGTGGGCGTTCAGCTTGTTCCAGCCTTCCCACGTGGTGTACTCGATGCCGCGCTCCTCGAGCAGGCCGATGATCGCCTGCGGGTCAGGGTTCTGTGCCGGCGGCAGGGTGAGCCTGTCCTCGAGGAGGAAGCCGATGGTTTCCAGGGCGTCGCCCTTCGTGTGCCCGATCAGGCCGACCGGGCCGCGCTTGATCCAGCCAGTGGTGTAAATGCCCGGGACAGGGTTCCCGTCGGCGTCCAGGACCCGGCCGCCCTCGTTGGGGATGACCCCGCGCTTGGCGTCGTATTCCAGTTCGTCCAGCGCGGAGCCGTGGTAACCGATGGCGCGGTAGACGGCCTGCACCGGGTAGTCGATGAACTCCCCCGTGCCCTTGACGTTGCCGGTGCCGTCAAGCTGCATGCGCTCGAACTTGATGCCGGCCACCTTGCCGGACCCGCCGTCGTCGTAAATTTCCACCGGGCTGTGCAGGAAGTGCAGGTGCAGGCGGCGGGACGACGGCTCTTCAGCCTCGGCGTGCTCCTCGACCAGCCAGTTGGTCATGGTGTTCACCATGGTCTTGGTCTGGTTGTTGCTCCGGATCGCGTCGTCGGAGGCCTCGTCGAATTCGAAGTCCTCGGGGTAGAGCACGATGTCGACGTCGCGGGCGTGGCTGAGTTCACGCAGCTCCAGCGGGGTGAACTTGACCTGGGCGGGGCCGCGGCGGCCGAAGACGTGGACGTCCGTGACCGGCGAGTTCTTCAGGCCCTGGTAGACGTTGTCCGGGATCTCGGTGACAAGGAGCTCGTCCGCGTGCTTCACCAGCATCCGTGCGACGTCCAGGGCCACGTTGCCGTTGCCAATGACCGCGATTTCCTTGGCGTCCAGCGGCCATTCGCGGGAGACGTCCGGGTGGCCGTCGTACCAGGACACGAAGTCGGCGGCACCAAAGGAGCCCTCGAGGTCGATGCCGGGGATGTCCATCTCGGCGTCCTTGATGGCGCCCGTGGAGAAGATGACGGCGTCGTAGAAGGCTCGGAAGTCATGCAGCGTGAGGTCCCGGCCGTAGGTGACGTTGCCCAGGAACCGGATGTCGCCGCGGTCCAGGACCTTGTGTAGGGCGTTGACGATGCCCTTGATGCGCGGGTGGTCCGGGGCCACGCCGTAGCGGATCAGGCCGTACGGTGCCGGGTAGGCCTCGAAGAGGTCGATGCTGACCTCGAAATCGCCGTCCTTGACCTCGTTGGACTTGGTCAGGATGTCCGCGGCATAGACACCCGCGGGTCCGGCGCCGACAATCGCGACGCGGAGCGGGCGCTTGGCCGTGGATTCAGCTGTGTTGGACACCGTAAGCCCTTCCGGAACGGGAGACCGCGCCCCACCGGCGCGCAGTTTTCAATTCTAATTGTCCGCCCGGACGGGCGTCCCGCCCGTTACGGCGCACGGCGCTCCGTGACGGCCTGCGGCCCCGGCTCGCCCCCAGGACGGCCCGCCCGCGTCAGCCGCTCTTGCGCAGCGGCACCACATCGCCCTCGCGGTACAGCAGTGCCCGCAGCTCCGACTCCGCCGAATCCACCCGTTTGGGGTCAATCGTCTCACCGGCCGCGAAGTGGTCCAGCAGCCGGGGGTCCACGTAGCTCTTGCGGGCGATCGACGGCGTGTTGCCCAGCACCGCCGCCGCCTCCATCATGGCGACGCTGATGGCCCGCTTCCTCCTTGCCTCGGTCTTCTGCGGCCCGCTCCGGGCCAGGCTGACGGCGGCCGCAACGGTTCCGCGGAGGGTCCGAAAGTCCTTTGCGGTGAAGTCATCGCCCGTGCGCTCCTTGACGTAGCCGTTGATGTCGGCGCTGGTCACGGGGTGCCACGTCCGGCCGTTCTTGTAGGCGAGCAGCCGCGCGTTGCCGCCGCGCCGCTTCAGAGCCTGGGCCAGAGGCGCAAGGTCCGCGTCGTCGATACGGGACTCCCAGGTTTTGCCGCTCTTGGCCGGGAAACTGAGGAAGAGGCATTCCTTGCGGACACGGACGTGGGCGCAGAGCAGGGTGGCGAGCCCGTGGCTGCCGTTTTCGTTCGTGTACCGCTCCGACCCCACCCGCAGGGAGCCGCTGTCAAGCATCCTGAAAGCCGCGGCCAGAACGCGCTGGCGGGTGACGCCGTCGGACCTCAGATCCATGGTGACCAGCCGCCGGGCGGTGGGCAGCGATTCGGCGAGCTGGAGCGCGCGGTCGAATTTCACGCGGTCCTTCCGTTCGCGCCACTCCGGATGGTAGATGTACTGCCGGCGGCCCACGGCGTCCAGACCCGTGGCCTGGATATGCCCGTTCTCGAACGGCGCTATCCACACGTCTGTCCAGGCTGGCGGAATACCAATGCCCTCCAGCCGGTCCCGGACCGGTCCGGGCGGCAGCGTGGAACCGTCCAGGTCCCTGTAGCTGAACCCCGTTCCGGCCCTCACCCGCCGGTAACCGCGGCCGGAAGCGTTGCTGTGACGGAGCCTCATCGGGCCGTCGCCCGGCGGTGAGTCGTACTCATAATGGCAAGCCTACTGACTAAATTGCTTCGGCAGGCGACACTGCTCCGTGGCAGACGGAATACCGCTCCGTAAGATGGTGTTATGGGTCTTGTGCCTAACCCCGACGGATCCGTCTCCTCCGCTCTGCCGACTGCCCCTTCACCCGGTGCCGCCCCCTCGGGCATGACCAGTCCCGGCAAGCCCGGTACACCCAGTGTCCCCGGCGCACCCAGTCTGCCCGGCGCACCCAAGGCGGTGGACAAGGAGACGACGGCGGGAATCCTCTTCGGCATCGGCGCTTACGGTCTGTGGGGGCTGCTTCCGCTGTACTTCTTCGTTCTGCAGCCGGCCGGTGCGGTGGAAATCGTGGCCAACCGGGTGGTCTGGTCCCTGATCTTCTGCGCCCTCCTGATCACGGTGACCCGGGCGTGGCGGGTCTTGGGCGCTGCCCTGCGGAACCGTTCCGTGCTCTGGACCCTGGCGGCCGCTGCCGGCCTCATCGCGGTGAACTGGCTGACGTACACCTATGGCGTCACCACAGGGCAGGCAGTCGAGGCCTCACTTGGGTACTTCATCAATCCGCTGGTGTCGGTCCTTCTCGGCGTGTTCGTCCTGAAGGAGACGCTCAGGCCGCTGCAGTGGGCCGCCGTCGGAATCGGTTTCATCGCCGTGGGCGTGCTCACCGTGTCCTACGGGAAGCTGCCCTGGATCGCCCTGACTCTGGCCGTCAGCTTCGGCCTGTATGGCTTCGTGAAGAAGCGGGTGGGGCCGCGCGTCGACGCCATCACCAGCCTCACCGTGGAGACCATCGTCCTCGCTCCCCTGGCCGCGGCCACCTTGATTTTCCTCGCGGTGAGCGGGACTGCGTCGCTGACCACCCACGGCCCCGGGCACTTCTGGCTGCTCCTGGCGTCGGGCGTCATCACGGCCGTGCCGCTGCTGTTCTTCGGCGCCTCCGCACGCCGGCTGCCCATGACCACCATCGGGCTGCTGCAGTACTTCGCACCCGTGTTGCAGTTCATCGTTGCCCTGGTGGTGTTCGGCGAGGCCATGACGCTGGACCGGTGGATCGGCTTCGGCGTCGTGTGGCTTGCCCTGCTGGTGCTCACCGTGGACATGCTGGCCGCGACGCGCAAGACTTCAGCGGCCAAGCGGCTCGCCCGCAGGGAAGCGCGAGCGAACACTTAAGCCCGGCGCGCAGCGCGAGCGAACACTTAAGCCCCCCGGGCCGGGGCCCAACTGTCCGTTCGCGCCCGGAAGGGCAAGACCGATCAGGGTGCCGAGTCAGGGCGGTCGTAGTCGCGCGGCACAACCACCATGGGCACCGGCAGTGCGCGCAGGACCTTGTTGGCCGTGCTGCCGAGGAACATGCGGTTCTTCTCGGCCAGGCGCGAGGACCCGACAATGAGGATCTCGCCGTCGTCCCATTCGAGTCCGTCGATGGCTTCCTCAATGGTGCGGCCGTGGGCTACAGCCACGCCGACCTCGTGCCCGGCCGGCACCTTCCCCGATGCCGCCGTCAGAACGGTGTTCGCGTGGATGTGTGCGGCATTGATCGCCTCCCCGGCGTCACCGGCGGCGTCGAGCTCCACCAGCGACACCAGCCGCAGCGGCACGCCCCGCCGCTTCGCTGCCCTGATCGCGGTCTCGATGGCAGCCTCGGCGCCGGCCCGCTTCCCCACGGCCAGGGTGAGGCGGGTAACGGGTGCCGTCCGCTGGTAGCCGCGCGGCGCAAGTGCCACCGGTACCGGGGAGGCGTGCAGCAGCGCATTGGCCACAGACCCCACCGTGTAGCGCTTGAACAGGCCGGCGCTGGCGGCGCCCACGGCGATGAGCCCGGCGTCGAACTCCACCGCCGCGTCGATGAGGCCGCCGGCGAAGGAATCGGCCTCGCGCACATGGAATTGCGCGGGCAACCCCTCCGGAACCAGGGCCAGGCCCTCCCGTTCTGCCGTCAGCACCTCCTGCTCCGCGGCGCTGACCCGGCTGCCCTCCGGGTTCAGGGCCACGTACGGGGTGCCCGGCTTCACCACATAGACCAAATCCAGTTCGGCGCCCTGGGCCAGAGCCAGTGACGTGCCCAGGGCAACGGCGTCCGCTCCCCGCTCGGTGGGTGTGTAACCGACTACGTATCGCATGCGAAACCCCTCTTTGGGTAGTGCAGACCGATGCCCGGTTCCCGGCGGCGCTCCCCGGTCTGCGGCGTGAAGTGCAGTGGTGAGGATGACTCTACCGCGGCTCTCCGGGCGGCGGGCCGGAATACAACGGGGAGTCCGACGGCGGCAACAACGACGGCGGGCCGGGCACCTTTTGGTACCCGGCCCGCCGTCGTCGTACAGCCCAGCGCGAACTGGCAGCTAATGCCCCGTTACTGGCGTTTCGAGGGAATTACCTGCCAGTTCGCGCTCGAAGCGCTTTGTAAACTACGCGTTGGCCTTGATGGCCGCGGCGAGCACCTCCAGGCCGTCCAGCAGCAGCTCGTCGCTGATCACCAGCGGGGGCAGCAGGCGGATGACGTTGCCGTAGGTTCCGCAGGTGAGGATGATGACGCCTTCCTTGAGGCAGGCGGCGGCAACGGCCTTGGTGAGCTCCGGGTTGGGCTCCTTGGAACCGGCCTGGACAAGCTCGATGGCCAGCATGGCGCCACGGCCACGGATGTCGCCGATCACGGAACCTCCGGCGCCGCCGGAAAGCGCAGCCGCAAGCTCGCGCAGCTTGCCGACTGACAGTTCCTCGATGTGCTTGGCGCGGGCGTTGAGGTCGTACTCCTGCATGGAACCGATGGAGGCCAGGGCGGCGGCGCATGCCACCGGGTTGCCGCCGTAGGTGCCGCCGAGGCCGCCGGGGTGGACGGCGTCCAGCAGGTCCGCGCGGCCGGTGATGGCGGACAGCGGCATGCCGCCGGCGATGCCCTTGGCCATGGTGATGATGTCCGGAACGATGCCCTCGTGGTCCACCGCGAACCACTCACCGGTGCGGCAGAAGCCGGACTGGACTTCATCGGCGATGAAGACGATGCCTTTTTCCTTGGCCCAGGCGGACAACGCCGGCAGGAAGCCTTCGGCCGGAACGATGAAGCCGCCCTCGCCCTGGATCGGTTCGATGATGATGGCGGCCACCTGGTCGCCGCCGATCTGCTTCTCGATCGCGGTGATGGCGCGCTTGGCGGCCTCGGCACCGGTGATCTCCGGGTTTTCCTCGCGGAACGGGTAGCTCATGGGCATGCGGTAGACCTCGGGCGCGAACGGGCCGAAGTTGGTCTTGTACGGCATGGCCTTGGCGGTCAGCGCCATGGTCAGGTTAGTGCGGCCGTGGTAGGCGTGGTCAAACGCGACGACGGCGTCCCGGCCGGTGGCCAGGCGGGCCACCTTGACGGCGTTTTCCACGGCTTCGGCGCCCGAGTTGAAGAGGACGGTGCGCTTCTCGTGGGCTCCCGGCGTGAGCTTGTTCAGCTGCTCGGCGACCGCGACGTAGCCCTCGTAGGGGGTGACCATGAAGCAGGTGTGGGTGAAGTGCTCCACGGCCTCCTTCACGGCACCGACGACGGCGGGATCGGACGCGCCGACGCTGGTCACCGCGATGCCCGAGCCGAGGTCAATGAAGGAGTTGCCGTCGACGTCGTGGATGATGCCGCCGTCGGCGTCGGCGACGTAGACCGGAACACTGGAGGCGACACCGGCGGCGACCACGGCCTTGCGGCGTTCGGTCAGGGCCACGGACTTGGGGCCCGGGAAGTCGGCCTGGACGCGGCGCTTCTGCTCGAGGCGGTAAGTGATTTCGTTGGCGGTGGTGGTCATGGTGTTTCTTTCTTTACTGCGGAGGAGTGGGCCCACGCCGGCAGGGTTCCCTGGCCGAGCGGAGCGAGGTTAGGGCGCCGGTGGGGCTATGCGTCAAGTGCGGACATGACGTGCTTGATGCGCGTGTAGTCCTCGACGCCGTACATGGAGAGGTCCTTGCCGTAGCCGGACTGCTTGAAGCCGCCGTGGGGCATTTCGGCGGTGAGCAGGATGTGCGTGTTGATCCAGACCGCACCGAAGTCAAGGTCCCGGCTGAGCCGCATGGCCGTGCCGTGGTCGGACGTCCAGACGCTGGAGGCCAGGGCGTATTCGACGTCGTTGGCCAGGTCCACGGCTTCCTGTTCCGTGCTGAACTTCTGCACGGTGATGACCGGGCCGAAGGTTTCCTTCTGCACGATGTCGTCCGTCTGCTTGGCGCCGGTGACGATGGTGGGCTCGAAGAAGAACCCCTTCTCGCCGGCGCGGTGGCCGCCGGTCTCGATCCGGCAGTGCGCCGGCAGGGAATCGACGACGGCGCTGACCGCCTTGAAGTGGTTGACGTTGTTCAGCGGGCCGAAGTAGTTGTCCTCGTCGTTCTGGGAGCCGGTGTGCAGGGTCTTGGTGTGTTCCACCATGGCGGCCACGACGTCGTCGTGCACCGAGTCCTCCACCAGGACACGGGTGATGGCCGTGCAGTCCTGGCCGGCGTTGAAGAACGCGAACTCGGCGATGGCCGCGGCGCTCTTCTTGATGTCGGCGTCCTTGAAGACGATGGCCGGGGCCTTGCCGCCCAGTTCCAGGTGCGCGCGCTTGAGGCCCTTCGCAGCGCCCGAGGCGACGGCGATGCCGGCACGGACGGAGCCAGTGATGGACACGAGGCCCGGGACCTTGTGCTCCACCATCAGCGCGCCGGTTTCGCCGGTGCCGAGGATGACATTCAGGACCCCTGCCGGCAGGATGTCCGCGGCCAGGCGCGCCAGGACCAGGGTGGATTCGGGCGTGGTGTCGGAGGGCTTCAGGACCACGGTGTTGCCGGCTGCGAGGGCGGGGCCGATCTTCCAGATGGCCATCAGGAACGGGTAGTTCCACGGGGCTACCTGGGCCACGACGCCGATCGGCTCGCGGCGAACGAAGGAGGTGTGGCCCTCAAAGTACTCACCGGCGGACTTGCCTTCGAGAATGCGGGCGGCACCGGCGAAGAAGCGCAGCTGGTCGGCGCCTGCTGCCACTTCCTCTGACGCGATCAGGGAACGGACCTGGCCGGTGTTGCGGTGCTGGGCATCGACAAGTTCGTCGCTGTTGGCCTCGATGGCGTCGGCGAGCTTGAGCAGCATGAGCTGCCGCTGCCCGGGGGTCACGTGCTTCCAGGTCTTGAAGGCGTCCTTGGCTGCGGCCATGGCGGCGTCGACATCAGCCGCCACGGAAACGGGCGACTTGGCCACCACGTCGCCGGTCACGGGGTTCACGATGTCGATCAGGCCCGTGCCCGCAGGCGTAACGAACTCTCCGTTGATGAAGTTTTGCAAGGTCTGAACCACGGTGTACAACCTCTTTCGTCCTGAATGGTGTGATGCGGCTGACTCGAGCCTATTCCAGCCCGACACAGCGGGGAATAGCCACCTGCACACCCTTGAACCAAGGCTTTAGTGCGATCGGCCAGCCTGCCGCTACCCTTGGTCCATGGCAATTTCCCTCGCGGCGCTGCTGGCCGTGCATTCTCTGGGACTCAAGAAATCCAGCCTTGCGGAGACCACTTCGCACCAGGACATCCGCTGGGTTGCGGTTACTGAGCTGGAGGACCCGCAGCGCTTCCTCAACGGCGGCGAACTGGTGCTGACCACCGGGCTGAGGATGAAAAGTGCGCCCGAACAGCGCCGTTTCGTGCGCCAGGTCCAGCGCGCCGGAGCCGTCGGGATCGGCTTCGGCGTGGGCCTCTCGCACGACGCCGTCCCTCCGGCTTTGGTCGCCGAGGCGAACCGCTGGGGGCTGCCGGTGGTCGAAGTGCCGTACGGCACCCCGTTCATCGCCATCAGCAAACTCGTGGCCGACGCACAGTCCGCCGACCACTATTCGAAGCTTGAGCGTCTCATCGCCGGGCACCAGATCCTGGCCCGTGCGCTGCTGACCGGCGGCGGCCTGGCCGAGCTCCTGCGGCACCTGGGCGGCATGCTCCGCACCGAGATCGCACTCACCCAGTTCACCGCCCAGCTGTACAACAGCGGCAGCGAGCCGCCGACCGCGGACTCCTGGACCACCTACCCCATCCCCACCGGGCGCCGCGATGCGTGCACGCTCTGGGTGAAGCAGCCGTTCGAGGATTCCGGCATCATCGGCTATGCGCAGAACCTCATCAGCGTGGAACTCAATAACATGGTCAAGCAGCGCCAGGCGGAGCGGGCGCTCTGCGGGCAGGTGCTCGAGGATGTGATCCACGGGACCCTGGACCCCAGCGAGGCCCAGCGCCGCCTGGCCGGGACGGGCATCAACAGCACGCGCAAAAACGTGGTGATTCTGGCCGGTTCCGAGGCGCACCACAAGCAGCTGGTCAGCTCCTCACTGCCGCAGTCGCTGGAGAACGCGGTGACCGCCGTCGTCGGAAAGGACCTGGTCACAGTGGTGGCCGACGACGGTCGCGGCGCCGCGGCGATGGCCAGGAGCCTCAGCGACCACCTCGCCGAGGCCGGCATCCACGCCACCATCGGCATCGGCGGCGCGTACACCAAGCCGAACGGCCTGCGCTGGAGCTACTTCGAGGCCCGTGATGCCGCCAGTCACGGGCTGCCGGTGAACGAGCCCGAACGGCTCAGCCTGACCTCCCTGCTCCTGGCCAGTGAGGACGTGCCGCTGGCGGACATGGCCAACGAATCACTGGACCCGCTGCGGAGCTTCGATGCCGCCCACGGCGCCGAACTCATGGCCACGCTGGAGAGCTACCTGAACAACAACGGCTCCGTTGCCGCGGTGGCCGAGGCGCTCACCCTGCACCGGAACACGGTCCGCTACCGGCTCGCGCAGATCACCGAACTCACCGGGTATGACCCCTCGGTCACCGCCGACCGGGTGCAGCTGTGGCTCGCACTGGCGGTGGCCCGGCTGGGGGCCCGGCACGCCAGCTGAGCCGCCGGTTCACCGCCCTGTCACCAGGATCCGCCCTGCGACGGGAACCGCCCTGCCACAGGGAACCGCGCTGCCGCAGGGATCCGCTCCGTCACAGGGATCCGCGGGCAAAGCCATCCAGCCGGCCCGCGAGCTCCACCGGGTTGCTCAGGGCAACCAGGTGTCCGCCCGGGATTTCGTCAATCCCCAGGCCCAGCCGGTCCCGGACCACGCGGCGCTGAAAGTCCAGGGGGAAGAACCGGTCATCGCGGCCAACCAGGACCCTGGTGGGCACGTCCGGCCAGCGGTCGATCTCGCAGGGCTGCCCGAACGGCGTGTCGGAGGGGGTGCGCTGCTCGCCGGCACCCGCGGCGATTACCTCCGGGGGAACGTCGTGCAGGAAGTGCACGCGCTCATCGAAATCGCCGGTGCGTCCATTCAGCCTGTCATTAAGCTCGCGGGCCTGGGGCTGGCCGGTGGCCTCCCACCACTCCCCGGGCGTCTCACCCGGAAGCGGAACCATCGGATTGAGCAGGACGATCAGCTCCACCGGCACCCGCCCCGCGACGACGGGGACCGTGAAGGCGCCCAGGGACTGGCCCACGAGCACCACACTGCGGTGATCACCGATGGCCGCAACCACGATATCGGCGTAGTCCCGCAGTCCCAGACGGGGGTCGTCCTCGCGGATGTCAACCGCAATGGCCTGGTGCCCCAGCCGTTCCAGCTCCGGAACCAGCCGGTGCCAGTACCAGCCCACTCCCCCGGCGCCCGGGACAAGAACGAAAGTGCTCACGGCGCCTCCTGCCTCTCCGCGTCCACCCTAATCATCCCCGCGGCTCCGTCCACGGTGACAGTGTCCCCGGTCCGAATCCGCGTGGTTGCGTCTGGAACGCCAACGACGGCGGGAATCCCGTATTCGCGGGCCACCACGGCACCGTGGGATATGGGTCCGCCCATTTCCATCACCAGCGCCCCGGCGGTCATGAACAGCGGCGTCCACCCCGGATCAGTCGACGGCGCAATAAGAATTTCGCCCGGCTCCAGGTGCGCGCCGGCCGGGTCCAGGATCACCCTTGCCTTGCCTGTGACGGTGCCGGCGGAGGCTGCCGTCCCCACCAGGGTTCCCGGCGGAGGCTGCCCGTCCCCGGACGGCGCGGCACGGGTCTGCGCGGCCATGGCCGCCTCGACGTCGGTGCCATCGGAAAGCAACAGGCGGGGGATGCGCCTCCGCCGCAGTTCACGGTGGTAGCTCTGGCGGCGTTCGGCGACGGGGCCGCGGAGGTCCGCTCCGCGCAGCGCCACCCGGGCTTCGGTGAGGTCCAGGAAGAAGACGTCGTCCGGCACCGCGATCCGGCCCGCGCCCGCGAGTTCCTCGCCTACCAGTTGGAGCTGGCGACGGAGGACGGCGAAGGCTGTTATCAGCCGGAACTTGGGGTACTCGCGCATGCCGGCGGTTTCCCGTGCCCGCCGCAGGCTGTGTGCAATGATTCTGCCGAACAACCTTCCCCTGGATCGGGCGGCACGTTCGGCCAGCTCGGCAACCTTGGCTTCGGCCTTTTCTGCGGCCCGCCGGAAGAGCCGGTCCGGTGCAAGCTCCGCGTCCGCCAGCTTCAGGTAGTTGGCCAGGACGTTAATGATGTGGGCGGGATTCTCGCCCCAGCGGGGAACACCGAGGTCAATTTCGGCCACCGCGCGGTGTCCGTACCTGGCGAGAAAGCTACGCAGAGCGCCCTGGCAGACGGCGGGCAGCGATCCTTCTGTGTAGCGGCCGGCGAGCATCTGCGGGTCTTCCCCGGTGAGTGCACGGACGGACTCCGGGTCCTCGCGGATTGAAGTGGCGGTCCGCCAGAGCTCCAGATCCATCTCGGTGGTCACATTGTGCGGCAGTCCGCGCAGTACGGCCTGCAGGTCGCCGGCCTGCACGAGCCGGCCCAGCAGCAGCCGTGCCAGACCCAGCCAGAGATACCCTGCGGCCGCCGGCGGCAGCACCCGCATCACGGCGGGCGTGATGTCTTTGGTGAGGAAGCGTTCCACGAAATCCACCCGCACGGCGCCTGAAGCCGGCTCCGGCAACACCAGCATCCGGTCCAGTTCCTGGTCCGATTCCCTGACCCGTTCCAGCCCGGCGGCGGGATTGACCATCGCGAGCAGGACGTGCCCAAGCAGGCCAAGGGGCGGCGAGGACCGGAGCCCCGCTTTCAGCGACGCCAGGCTGGAGGCCTTGGTGAGGGCGAAGCGGGGGTCTTCAGCCAGAAAGGCCAGCACCTCCACGGACCTGGCGTCGGCCGCTTTCATGGCTCTCAGAAGACCCCGCCTCCCGCCCTTGCTGCGCAGCAGCGACGTAACATCAACAAACATGCGCATCCCGATCTGGGCGGAACGGTAGGCCTCCGCTCCGTCCCCGGCGACTGTCGGCCGGTAGGTGTCGCTCATCAGCGTGAAGGATGCCAGGCCCATAGGCGTCAGCGGCCGGGTCAGCCCCTGCAGGAGGCTGGCGCACAGGTACGCCCGGGCGCCGTCGTCGGGGCTGTGGGGCTCGGGGCTGTGGGGCTCGGGCAGGGGAAACAGCGTGGTGATCGGACGCGATTGCACCACCCGGATCCCGCCGCGCGGTTCGATGACCCACTCCAGATCCTGCGGCTCCCCGTACAGCTCTTCCACCCAGGTCCCGACCCTGGCCAGCGAGCGGATCTGCTCATCCGTCAGGCACGCCTGCCGCGCGCCGTCCTGCCGGTGCAGCAACCGGGTCCCGCCTCCCGGTGCGGGCCGGCTTTCGATGAGTTTGTCGCCCAAGTGGCGCTGGAGGATCTCCCCGGTGGCGGCATCGACTGTGAAATGATCCGGGTTTACGGCCCCGCTGACCAGCGCCTCGCCGAGTCCGGGCGCGGCGTCGATCACGGTTTCCAGGCGCCGGCCGGTCAGCGGGTTCGCCGTGAACATCACCCCGGCCACGGCGGCGTCCACCATTTCCTGAACAACGACGGCGATCCCGACCGGGCGCTGGTCAATCCCGTGATCGGCGCGGTAGGCCACGGCCCGGTCCGTCCACAGGGAGGCCCAGCAGCGGCGGACCGCATCCAACAGCGCGTCCGGGCCGACGACGTTGAGGTACGTGTCCAGCTGGCCCGCGAAACTCGCTTCGGGGAGATCCTCGGCAGTGGCGGAGGATCGCACGGCCACCGGAGTGTCCCCGCCGAGGCCAGCGTAGGCGGCAAGGATCGCCTCGACGATGTCCCCGGGCAAGGAAGCCGACGCCAGCCTGCTGCGCGTCTGCTCCGCCGGCCCGGAAGGTTCCGCTCCTGCCGCCGCCGCTACCCGCCGGTAGGCCGCGGTGGTGACGCAGAAGCCGCGCGGGACCGGCAATCCGGCGGCCAGGAGCACACCGAGGTTGGCAGCCTTGCCGCCCACCTCAGGGACCATGCCCGCGTCCACGTGGGCCAGGCTGATGACTGTGTTCCACGGGCGCGATGCATGCCGGCCTGTCTGCTCATCCACCGTCCGCCCCGCTACCCCACTCCGCGCCGAATTGCCTTCCGGGACTTCCGGTGCGCCTTGCGGTACTTGGCTTCGGCCTTGGCGGCGCTCTTCTGTTCCCGCTTCAGGAGCGAGCCGTAGGCCTCGGCCACCGGTTCCGGCAGGTCCGGGCCGCCGGCGAGCTTCCCCAGGAAAATCCGCGCCATCACGCTGTCGTGGTGGTCGCCGAGGATTTTCTGCTGCTTGTGCGCCGCCTTGGCGAGCTTCGCAGCGCGCTTGCCGAAGACGGGATCCACGGTCTCGGCCGCGTGCCGCAGCCGCTTGGCGTCTTTCCGCACCTGGTGCAGCGCGGTTTCGTGCGCCGTGGCCTCTTTGAGCTCCATTCCGGGCTTTTCACCAGCACCGTCTTTGGCCTGTGACGCAGCCTTGTGGGCGCGGCGCAGCCGCTTGGCTGATTTGCCCACCAGCTTGCGGGCCTTCTTGCGCGCCGGCGCCCCGGCCGCGGGCAGGACGGGCGGGTGGTCCCGGAAGTCTTCGAGGTCATCGAGGAGGCGGAAATAGCGCTCGGTGAGGAGCACCTCCTGCGCTTTTCGGTAACCGGCGTCCAGCCTGGTGTCCAGCTCCCGCTCGATCCGCCGCTTGACGTCGTCGGCCGCCGCCCCCGTTGGAAGCTTGCCGGTATTCGTCCGCAGCCGGTCCAGCATGACTTCGGCGTCACGGGGCGTGCCGAGTATCCGGCCCAGCCACTTGAGCTCGTCGCGCAGCCGGCCAACTGCGCCCCGGCCGTACAGCTTCCGGTAGACAGCGAGGGCCGACCGCACCCGGCGCGTGGCGGAGCGCATCGCATGGACCGCATCGGGTTCCTCCAGCCGCACCCGCGCGTCGTTGGCCAGGATCTCGCTGATTTGCCCGGCCAGGTACGCGCTTACGACGGCGGACGCCGGCCACTTCTTGCCCGGTTTCCTACCGCCGGGCTGCTTTCCCCCGCCTTGAGTTTCGCGAGTGCCTTCAGTTTCCTTGACATGGGCTTTCGGCGCCGCCCCCAGTGCCCGCCGAAGCTTGGACTCGTGCGCTGACGGCCGGGCACCGGCCGCGGCAAGGACTGATGCTGCCGCCTTGAACACCTCCGGCTCGCCGTGAACCAGCTCGAGTTCCCATTCGCGCCACTGCTGCTTCTGGCCTGCCGGTTTCTCGCCTGCCCCCTGAAGAAGCTCGGCTTCCACGGTGTCATCGGCAAAGTCGGCGAGATGCACACCGTCGTCCCCGTAGAGTGCATGGGTGGTTCGCCGTGTAGTCAGGCGGGCCACGGGTGCGGGATCCGTTCCGCGGAGGTAGGCGTGCAGGTGCGCCAGCAGTTTCTCGGGAGCGACGTCGGCCTGACCCAGCGGGGCGTGGATCTCCCGGCGGGATCCCGGCCCCTCCTCCGACGCGGACCCGGCCGTGGCCCCGGCATCCGACGGCAGTTTTATGTGCCAGCCGGCATCGGCCCCGCCGCTGCGCCGCCGCAGGGTGATGCGGCGGGAGGCGAGAACAAAGTTCTCGGTGTCGAAGTAGACGGCTTCAAGTTCAGCGGCGTGCGGCTCACCCACGCCGCCCACACCGGGAATGGCGGCGAGGTCGGGCAGCGCCGTGCCGGCGTCGACGTCGTACTTCTTCTTCTTCTCCGTTTCAAGGCTTTCGGGAGTCATGGCTGGGCGGCATCCTTTCCCATTGCCGGGTTGCTGCGCGCGATGCGCCTGCTGGCCCGAGTCTATGCCCGGGCCGGGGTGCCCGCGAGAGGTTCCCCACAAAGTTCTAGACATCAAACGTCAAACGTCTAACGTTAAGGAATGGCGACCACTTCCTCAGCACCCGCGACCGCAGCCACGTACCCGACCAAGCCGCGCACCGCCGTCGTCGCCGGCGTCATTGCCCTGGTGCTCATCGGCCTGAACCTGAGGGCCGGCATCACCGGCGCCTCGGCCCTGCTGCACGATTTACAGCAGGTTCTGGGCTACGGCCCGCTGGTCGCCTCGATCATCCCCTCCATTCCCACGCTGTGCTTCGCCGTGGCCGGAGCCGCCACTTCCTGGCTGACCGGGAAGCTCGGCGTCGAAAAGGCCATCCTGCTCTCGCTCGGCATGCTGGCGGCCGGGCTGCTGGTCCGGGGCATTCCCACCACCGGCATGCTGGTGGTGGGAACGGTGGTGGGGATGTCCGGCCTGGCTGTCTGCAACGTGTCCATGCCGTCCTTCATCCGGGAGCACTTCGCCGCACGTACATCACTGATGACGGCCGTCTACACGGTGACCATGACCAGCGGCGCCACCGTCATGGCCGTGGTCGTGGTTCCGCTGTCGCATCTGCTGGGGTCGCCGTCGGCCGGGCTGGGCACCATCGGAATCCTCGCCCTGTCCGCATTCCTGGGTTTCCTGCCCGTGACTCTGCACGCCCACCGCAACACTGCCCGGAAAGCAGCCGGACACATCTCCCCGTGGCCGCTGCTGCGCACCAAGACCGGCCGCCTGCTCACCGGCATCTTCACCCTGCAGGCGTTGCTCGCCTATGCGCTGCTCAGCTGGTTCCCGTACATGCTCACCACCATGGGCCTCAGCCCGGCGGATAGCGCCCTGATGTTCGGCATCATGCAGCTGGTCTCGGTGCCGGCCGGCATGGTGCTGATCGCCATCGGTTCCCGGCCGCGGATGCTGCGTCCCGCCGTCTACCTGGCCACCCTCACCATGACGGCCGGCATTGCCGCGCTCCTCCTGCTTCCCGTTTCGCTGGCCGTCATCCCCGCGGTTCTGCTGGGCTTCGGGCTGGGCATCTTCCCCCTGGTGATGGTGATCATCAGCCGCAGCGGCCGCAACACCGCCGAGACCACTGCACTGTCCACGCTGGCTCAGTCCACCGGTTACCTCCTGGCCACCGTCGGCCCGTTCGGCATGGGCCTGCTGCACAGCGCGACGGGAAGCTGGACGCTGCCGCTGGCACTGCTCCTGGTCATCGCCCTGGTCCAGATTGTTGTGGCGCACCTGCTCAGCAGCGGCAGGGCCGGTGGAGTGAGCGCCACCGGCGCCGGCACAGCGGGAACGAGCGCCGCCGGAATGGAAGAATAGGACACCATGACACTGAGCACGTCGCACCGACAGCCGCTGGCGGACGAAGTCACCGCCAAGCTCCGCGGGATGATCCAGACGGGCGAGTGGCCGCTGCAGCAGCGCATTCCGTCTGAATCCGAGCTCATGACCGGGCTGGGCGTGTCCCGCGGGACGCTGCGTGAAGCGGTTAAGGCATTGGCCCACAGCGGGATGCTCGAGGTCCGCCGCGGCGACGGAACCTACGTCCGCGCCATCAGCGAAATCTCCGGGGCCGCCCGCCGCCTCTACAAGGAACACACGGACGAACACGTGCTCGAGGTCCGCGTGGGGCTGGACACGCAGGCGGCCCGCCTCGCCGCCCGGCATGCAACGGCCGACGACGTAGTGGCCATGCGCGCGCTGCTCTCCGACCGTGAGGAGGCCTGGAACGCCGAGGATTATGCGCGCTGGGCCGCCGCCGACTGGGGCTTCCACGAGCGGGTGGCACAGGCCTCCGGCAACCCCCTCCTGCACGAGCTGTACGTCAGCTTCGGCGACGTGTTCCACGCCGACCTGCTGAACCAGCACCGGCGCCCCGGCTTCAACGGGCTGCCGGAAGCCGGCCACGGAGACCTCGTGGACGCCATCGAAGCACACGACGGCGATGCGGCCGTGGCCAGCGTCCACCGGAACCTCAACTCCTGCGCGGAGTGGCTGCGGGAGTAGCCGAACACGTGGACCCCCGAAGGGGGGCCGCTGCGACGCCAGGGTCACTGCCCCAGATGCTGCTCCAAAAGTTCAGTGCGGGTTTCGTCGCGCTCCGATACATCAGTAGGCTTACTACCTGACTGGGAAGCTGTCCGGCCGGCAAGCCAGGTAGTGCCCGTTGCCCGCTGACGACAAGGAGTTCCCGTGGCCCGAACAGCCCCTCTGTCCGAGCAAGACCCGCTCCAAGAACTCGCACCCGGCCCGTCCACGCCCCGCAAGGCAGCCCCGCAACCGGAACACAGACCGCCCCGGGAGCTGTGGTCCGACAACCTGGGAAGGGTGGGGATCCGGTGCGCCCAGGTCCTGCTGGTCCTGGCCGTGGCGGCCGTGTCCGTGTACGGCCTCCTGCAGGTCCGGCTGCTGGTCATTCCAGTGCTGATAGCGCTGATCCTCGCCGCCGCCATCGGGCCGTTCGTCAACCTGCTGCGGCGACGCGGACTGCCAGGCGGGGCGGCCACGGCCGTGGCATTCGTGGCCCTGCTGATCCTGCTGGCTGGCGTGGGCACCGTGATCTACTTCTCCGTCCGCAGTCAGTGGGGCGACCTGGTCCAGCAGGCGTCCAAGGGGCTCGATGAACTGGAAACCTTCCTGCTCTCCGGCCCCGTCGCCATCGACCGGGAGCAGCTGAACCAGGCCCGGGAAGGCGCCGTCCAGTTCGCCACGAGCAGCCAGGTCCGGTCCGGTGCCATCACCGGCCTGTCCGTGGTGACCGAGTTCCTGGCCGGCGCGAGCCTCATGGTGGTGATCCTCTTCTTCTTCCTCAAGGATGGTGCGAAGATCTGGAACTTCCTGCTGCGGCCCTTCTCCGGGGAACGGGAGGCCAGGCTGCGGCGTGTCGGCAAGCGGACCCTCGAGGTCCTTGGCGGCTATGTCCGCGGCACGGCCATCGTCGCACTTGTGGATACGGTGGCCATCGGCGCCGCGCTGCTGATCATGCAGGTGCCCCTGGCCATCCCGCTGGCCATCATCGTGTTCATCGGCGCCTTCATTCCCCTGGTCGGGGCAACCGTGGCCGGAATCCTCGCCGCCCTGGTGGCGCTCGTCGCCAACGGGCCAGTCGTGGCGCTGATCGTGGTGGCAGTGGTGATCGCGGTCAACCAGCTCGAAGGCGACCTGCTGCAGCCGATCGTCATGGGCAAGTCCCTGCAGCTCCACGCCCTCGTCATCCTGATGGCGCTGACGGCGGGCACCATCCTTGCAGGCATCATCGGCGCGGTCCTGTCCGTTCCGCTGGCGGCCGTGACATGGGCGATCATCCAGGTGTGGACCGCCGAGGACCCCCACCTCCAGGACATGAACCCGGACCTGCAGCCGGCGGACAGCCAGCCGACGTAATCACCCCGCAGCGGGGGCGAACCGAGCATGCCGGCGGCCGGGCACTTTCGGTGCCCGGCCGCCGTCGTTCTTTATTGCGTTACTTCGCTATTGCGTTACTTCGCTATTGCGTTACAGGGAGGCCGTCAGCGCAGGCCTTTGAAGACATTCTTGGGCCGCTGCATTTCGCCGTGCTTGGCGCCCAGGACAATAACCGAGGCGGCAAAGGCGGGAATGGTCCACTGCAAGGCCTTCAGCTGCTTCTGCGCAGACTGCAGCTTCTCCGAAGTGCCGGGCCGCGGTTCTGTGGCACCCTCGGCACCCTGGTCGGCCAGCTTTTCCACTTTCTTACCCAGCACGCCGGCATACAGGGTCACCGCGGCTCCCGCCACCGTGACCGCCGTCTTGTAGATGGTGTCCCGGGCCACGCCCTCCTGCTGGGCGATCCGGTCCTTGTTTTCCAGTGCGATGAACAGATCCGCCAGCAGGTGGGTTGCGAAAGCGGCCGTCTGGACCGGAGCCCATTTCATCCAGCCGCGGCTCGAGAGGCGCGTGCGCTCGGCCGGGTCCTTCGCCTCCGCGGCGGCTCCATTGAGGCCGACGGCACCCATCAGCGAGCCGCCAAACCAGGCCGCTGCCGTGAGGTCATGAACAGACCGCGCAAAAAGATTTCCCGCCATGATGTCCTTCCTAGTACGAGAGGGTCAATCCGGATCAGTGGCTGCCGCAGACCCTGCGAACAGGAGCCCGCCAGCCGTACCAAAGACATGGTCCCCACATGGTAAGCACACTTACTAACGTTACGATAGCCCGTAATTTCAACGGTTCTGTGCGTAAAATCAACGCCATGGGATCAACAGGAACACTCTTCGGCTGGGCATTCGGCGACTCCGAACGCGAGGACGACCAGTCGTACGTGGACGGGCTGAAGCGTGAGGCGCTGGCCAACGCAACGCAGGCCGCCAAGAGCAAGGGCTTCGACGTCGAGGCTGGCTCGGAAGTATTCACCGTCCTGAGCGCGGGCGACGCGCTCGTCGACATCGACACGGCACCCGACGACCTCGTGGTGCGCTGCACGGTGAAGCTCGTGGGTGAGGGCTCGGAGCGCATCCACGCGGAAGGGCCAATGAACGGCTAAGCGCCGTTTGGTTAAAGGCAGAACGGCTAACCGGAGGGCACTACGGACAACGACTCGACGATCAGCGAAGCGGCCGATGCCGCGGAGGCTGCATCGAACACCAAGGCGCTCGACGTCGTCGCGCGTTCAGGTTTCGCTGTCATGGCCCTGCTGCACATCATCGTGGGCGCCATCGCGATTGCCCTGGCCTTCGGGCACCCCGGCGAGGCCGAGGCCACCGGCGCCATCGAACAACTGGCCGCCAACCCCTGGGGACCGGCACTCATGTGGGCCGGCATGATCGGCTGCGCGGGACTCTCCCTGTGGCAGCTGAGCGAGGCCACCCTCCGGGCCCGACGCCTGCCGCACAAGGAACGGATCGGGAAGCTGATCTCTTCGGGCTTCCTCGCAATCGCCTACGGCAGTGTAGGGCTCAGTTTCGGCGGCTTTGCGGTGGGGCTTCGCGGTGACTCCGGCGAGTCGACGAGGGACGTGAGCGCGGCCCTCCTCAGCAATCCCTTTGGCGGCGTGATCCTCAGCGCCCTTGGCCTGACCGTCATCGGCGTGGGGATCTACTTCGTGGTGAAAGGCTTCCGGCGGGGCTTCAAGGAGGAGCTCTTCCACTTCGACGGCACCCGCCGGGGCAAACTCATCGACTCCCTGGGTGTGACCGGACACGTGGCCAAAGGCATCGCACTGTTCCTGGCCGGACTGCTATTTGCCATCGCGGCCGCCAAGCACACCCCCGAAGAATCCACCGGTCTCGACGGCAGCCTGAAGGCGCTGCGCGACCACGAGTACGGGCCCTACCTGCTGTTTGCCATCGGCGCAGGCTTCATTTGCTACGGAATCTTCGCCCTGGTCCGGTCAAAGTTCGGCACGATGTAGTCATGGAAAGGCTCTGGTCATGGGAAGGCGACGCATGAAAGGACGATTCAGCGGCGATCCGGGCGGGGCGCCAAATCGGAAGTCTAACCGGGCGGCAGACCTCGCCGGACGCGGTTTCGCCGCCGTGTTCCGGGCCATCAAAGCAGTGCGCCCCGTCCGCCCCATCCATCCGCGGGGCATCAGCCTTGTTGGGGAACTGACGCTCACCGGCGCCGCGGGCCGCACAGCAGCAGGTCTTCCGGGGCTGAGCGGGGTCTCCTGGCTCGACGACGCCGGCACGCGCCAGGTGCGCGGGCGGTTTTCCCGTTCGGTCGGTCTCCCTGAATCGCTGCCGGACATTCTGGGCCTGGCGCTGCGGACGGGTGCTGGCTCCGGCGGCTCCGGTGACTTTGACGGCGTCGGCGACAGCGCCGACGTCGGCGATGTCCTGTTTGCTTCCACCGGCTGGGGCGTGCCGGGCCGGTTCATGCTGCACCCCAAGCTGGACGTTGGCACGGCCAGGTTCACCACGCTGATGCCGTACAAGGGTACCAACGGCCCCATCCTTCTGGGACTGCGCACGCTGTCTCTGCCGGGTCGCGCCACAGGCAGGCCGGACACGAACGGAAACTTCAAGGAGCCGCTGGCCAGCGGTGAGTGGACACTGGCGCTGTTGTACGCCACCCCGGCCGGCCGGTGGGTGCAGGCCGGCGTGCTGCACCTGAGGGCCGCTCCCGACGGCGGGGGCACGGATGGCGGGGACACGGCCATCCGCTTCGACCCCCTGAAGCATCCCCTGCCCGGCGCCAGAACCTACCCTTGGGCCCGCCGGCTCCGGGAGCGCTCATACCGCACCGCCCGGCGCCCCGTCCCGCGCGGTTCTGGCGACCCTCATCCCGCCGGGCTCAAAGCTGCGAATCGGAACTCCACCACCGGGCGCCAGGGTACGGCCGACGAAAGGAACACCATGTCAACCGTCACGCAGGTCTTCAATTCACCCGCGTCAGCAGTCTGGACCGTGATCGCGGACGGCTGGCTCTATTCCGGCTGGGTGGTGGGTGCCTCGAGAATCCGTTCCGTGGACGCGCACTGGCCTGAGGTCGGCGCCCTGCTCCACCACTCCGTGGGTGCATGGCCGCTGCTCATCAACGATTCAACCAAGGTGACGGCCGCCGAGCCGGGCCAGCGGCTGGAGCTGATCGCGCGCGGCTGGCCGATCGGCGAGGCAAAGGTCATCATCACCCTCGAGGAGCTGGGCGAGCAGTGCCGGGTCACGATGGCCGAGGACGCCGTCCGCGGTCCCGGTCTGGCGGTACCCAAGGCACTGCGCGACCCGATCATCACGGTGCGCAACAGGGAAACCCTGCAGCGCCTCGAGCTCATGGCCGCCGGCGGCGCGGGCGCTTGAAGCAGCGTGCTTAAAGCAACGCGGGGTCACTCCCCGCCCAATCCAGTCGGATTATTGGGCGCGAAGTGACCCCGCGTTGCTTTAGGTACTAGACGCTGGCGGCGATCCCGTCGCGGGAGATGGAGACCATGTCCTCGCGCGGCACCACCTTGATGCGCTCACGCACAACCTCCACGCCGTGCGAACCGCCGGCAGCGGTGGCCTCGGCGCCCAGGGCGAGTTCGTGGGCGTCCAGCGCCAGCCAGCCTTCCCAGGTGGTGTATTCCACGCCGCGGCTTTCAAGCAGGTCGACGACGGCGCTGTCAGCGGGCGCCTCGGCAACCGGCAGGTTCTCGCGGTCTTCCAGCAGGAAGGTCACGGTCTCGAGGGCATCACCCTTGGTGTGGCCGATCAGGCCCACCGGTCCGCGCTTGATCCAGCCGGTGGCGTAGATGCCCGGGACGTGCTCGCCGGAGGCGTCCAGGACGCGGCCGCCGGCGTTCGGGACGACGCCCTTCTTGTGGTCGAACTCGATCTCCGGCAGGGCGGAACCGAAGTAACCGATGGCGCGGTAGACGGCCTGGACCGGGTAGTCGACGTACTCGCCGGTGCCACGGGCGTTGCCCGTGCCGTCCAGTTCGGTGCGCTCAAACTTCATGCCGCTGACGCGCCCGGGGTTCTCGGCGTCGTCGTAAATCTCCACCGGGCTGTGCAGGAAGTGCAGGTGCAGGCGGCGGGAGGCCTTGAGCTCGGAAAGGTCCTCGGGCTGCTCGGCGATCCAGTTGGTGAGCGTTCCGACCATGGTCTTGGTCTGGTTGTTGCTCTGGATCTGGCGGTCGGATTCCTCGTCGAACTCGAAGTCCTCCGGGTACAGGATGATGTCCACGTCCTTGGAGTGGGACAGTTCGCGCAGCTCCAGCGGGGTGAACTTGACCTGGGCGGGGCCGCGGCGGCCGAAGACGTGGACGTCGGTGACGGGCGATGCCTTCAGGCCGGCGTAAACGTTGTCCGGGATCTCGGAGACCAGGAGGTCGTCGGCGTGCTTGGAGAGGACGCGGGCCACGTCGAGGGCCACGTTGCCGTTGCCGATCACGGCGATTTCCTTGGCGTCCAGCGGCCATTCGCGGGAAACGTCCGGGTGTCCGTCGTACCAGGAGACGAAGTCGGCGCCACCGAAGGAGCCCTCGAGTTCGATGCCCGGGATGTTCAGGTCGGCGTCCTTGATGGCGCCGGTAGCGAAAATGACGGCGTCGTAGTGCGCGCGCAGGTCCTCGATGGAGAGGTCCGTGCCGTAGTCGACGTTGCCGAAGAAGCGGATGTCGCCGCGGTCCAGGACCTTGTGCAGGGCGTTGACGATGCCCTTGATGCGCGGGTGGTCCGGGGCCACACCGTAGCGGATCAGGCCGTAGGGTGCCGGGTAGCGGTCAAAGAGGTCGATGCTCACGGTCAGCTCGCCGCTCTTGACGGCCTCGCTCTTGGTGAGGATGTCCGCTGCGTAGACGCCGGCCGGGCCGGATCCGATGACGGCCACGCGCAACGGGCGGGCGGCGGTTCCTACGGTGGTGCTGGTTGACACGGCTGTGTTCCTTTTCTTCGGTCCCGCCCAACTAGGTCGCAGTTGTTGTCGTTTTGAGGGCTCAAAACGACATCTGCTGCTACCTAGTTGGGGAACGGGGGCTAGGGGGTGAGAACGCGGGTGGTGCTGGTGCGGGGCTTGTTGGGGCTGGTGGTGCTGTAGTCAGCGGTTTTGAAGTGCGACGGCGCGAAGGGGCTGACGCGGACAACGTCACCGATGACGATCACTGCAGGATTGGCGACACCGGCGGCCTCGGCCTGATCGGCAATGGTGCCGAGGGTGCCGATGGTGACGCGCTGGTCCGGCAGGTAGCCGTTTTCAACAATACCAACTGGCGTGTCCGCGGGCAGGCCGGCGTTGCCCAGGGCGGACGCCGATTCGCGCAGCTGGCCCACGCCCATGAGGAGCACCACAGTGTGGTCGGCGCGGGCCGGGACCTCGGAGAGTTCCTCGTGGCCGGTGACCACGCTGAAGCCCTTCGCCAGGCCGCGGTGTGTGACCGGAATGCCGGCGGCCGCGGGGACGGAGATCGCGGATGTCACACCGGAAACCACTTCCACCTCGACGCCGTGCTGGCGGCAGAATTCTGCTTCCTCACCGCCGCGGCCCAGGACGTAGGGGTCCCCGCCCTTGAGGCGCACCACGCGGTGACCTTGGAGCGCCTCCTCGACGAGGATCCGGTTGATCTCGGCCTGCGGCACGGGGTGGTGGCCGGGGGTCTTGCCGACCTCGATGACGCGCACGTCCGGCGCAAGTTCATTGAGCAGCTCACGGGGGCCGAGGCGGTCAGCGACGACGACGTCGGCCTGGCCGAGCAGCCGGCGGCCGCGGACGGTGATAAGGCCGGTGTCGCCGGGGCCGCCGCCGACAAGGGCCACCGATCCCCGGTGGGCACTGTCCTTCGAAATACGGCGGCGGCGCAGCGGCAGGTCGCCCGATTCCAGGGCGGTGGCGACGGCGTCGCGCAGGGCCATCGCACGGCGCGGGTCTCCCCCGGCGTTGACGGCGATCTTGACGTCGTCCACCACGGCCACGGCGGGCGTCCAGGCTGCGGAGGATTCGTGGTCGGAGGCGTTGACGCACCAGACGCGCTGCGCTTCGGCGTCGGAAGCTACCGCGGTGTCAACGGCGGGATCACCGGTGGCGGTCTGAACGAACCAGACGCCATCGACGTCCTCGGACCGGTAGGTACGGGGCTCCCAGGTGAGAAGGCCGGCATCGGCGAGTTCGCGGACCGCGGCGGTGGCCTCGGGGGCGACCACGGTGACGCGGGCACCGGCGTCGAGCAGGCCCTTCGCGCGGCGCGCAGCAACGCGTCCGCCGCCCACCACCAGCACGGGGCGGCCGAGGAGGCGCAGCGCCGTGGGGTAAATGTCCTGAATTGCCATGGATCAACGGTAGGGCTGTGTTACGGGCCCGGCCAACGGCGCGGAAACACCAGTTCACGCAAGGTAACGCTGCGTCATATTGCGACAAGTGCCCTGCGGCTGTCCGGCACGCGGTTGGCGGACCGAAATTGTCTGTGACGGGCCCTACAATAACTCCGATCGGGATCACCGATCGGTCTCAACATCGTCTCAACATGGGGGAAGGACACTAGTTGTCTCTGCACGAAAACGTCCGTACGCGGACGCGCCCTGGTCTGCTGACCAGGAGCATTGCCACAGCCGGCAGCATGGCGTTGCTTGCCGGACTTCTGATGGCTCCGGCAGCACAGGCGCTGCCGGTGGAAACCGGGACTGTTACGGAGCCCGCACCGGCTCCTGCTGACCCGGCACCCGTAGATCCGGCACCGGCTGATCCGGCTCCGGCCGACCCGGCACCCGTAGATCCGGCACCCGTAGATCCGGCTCCGGCTGATCCGGCTCCGGCCGACCCGGCACCCGTAGATCCGGCATCGGAAGGACAGCCGTCGGCCGAGGCCACGCCAACGGAAACAGTGCCTGCGGAGGTGGCACCGGCCGCTCCCGAAAACATCAGCCTTCCGGCCATCGACGGGGACCCCGTCGTCGGCGGCACCCTCACATCCACGGGCGGTCAATGGAGCGGCGCGGGCTGGATCCAGTACAGCTGGACCGTCGACGGCGTTCCCGTCCAGACCGCCGGTCACGCAGTCGGCGAAGCGGATGTGCTGAGCATCGCCCCGTCCATGGCGGGCAAGAGCGTTCAGCTCACTGTCGTGGCGTCGTCGGAGGCCCAGGCTCCCGGAACCGAAGCGTCCGCCGCAGCCGTCACTGTGCGCCCGGCCGCCTTCACAGGCGTTGTTTGGAGCAACGCCGTGGCCGGCAGGCCTGCCGTCGGCCAGGAGCTGTCGCTGGGCACTCCGCAGTGGGATAACTCCGCCAACCAGGGAACCGTGACGTACCAGTGGTTCCGCGGCACCGCGGCCATCGGATCGGCCACAACCTCGCGCTACACAGTCACCTCCGCAGACGTCGGGCAGAAGCTGTGGGCCAAAGTGACCCTGTCAGCTCCGGGCTTCACCTCGGTGGAACTGTCCTCCGTTCAGGTCACCGGCGTCACCGCGACCTTCGCAACCGCGCCCGTGCCCACCGTCAGCGGAACCGCCCGCGTGGGCCAGGTGCAGACGGCGAATGCAGGAACGTGGGCTCCCGGCGGTGCCGTACTGTCCTACCAGTGGTACCGCGGAACGGCGGCCATCACTGGCGCGGTAGGCCGTACGTACACCACTTCCGCTGCCGACTACGGCAAAGCACTCAAGGTGCGGGTGCGGGCAACCAAGGCAGGCTTCGTCACCGTTGACCGCTTCTCCGCCGCACGCACGATCGCGGCGGGGACAATTGTTGCCACCAAGCCCCTGAGCGTCGTGGGAACCCACCGTTACGGCAACACCGTGAAGGTGTCCCAGGGCTGGCCCGCCGGCACGACAATCCGCTATCAGTGGTACCGGAACGGCGTGGCAGTCAGGGGCGGCACCGGCTACGCGCTGTACTTCAACCCGAGCTACATCGGTTCACGGGTGAACGTGAAGGTCACGGTTTCCAAGCCCGGCTATGCAACACGGTCGGTCACCACCGGTGCGGTCACTGTTGGCCGGGCACTGATCACGCTGAAAACTGCTCCGAGAATCACCGGGGCAACGTCACTTGGCTCCACACTGACCGCCAACGTGGGCACCTACTCCCCCGCGCCGTCGGCCTACGCGTACCAGTGGTACCGCAACGGTGCCGCCATCTCCGGCGCGCGTTACCGCACCTACCGCCTCGCTGCCGCGGACAACGGCCGGTCCATCACGGTCCGCGTATCCGCCAGCCTGATCTACTCGGACACCCGGGTCACGATGAGCCCGGCACTGAAGCTCCCGGTCTGGGCTGTGACGGTGCTTCGCGGTGACGGCACATACCGGGTGGGGACGCAGATCAAGCCGGGCCTGTACAAAGCGACGGGAACGGGCAGCGGCTGCTACTGGGCGCGGCTTAGCGGCTTTGGCAACAGCCTCGCCGAGATCAAGGCCAACTACTACGGATCGGCCCGGACCTACGTCCAGATCCTTCCCGGCGACGTCGGGTTCCAGTCCAGTGGCTGTGGCGCCTGGACCACGGTCCCGTCCACGGGTGCAAGGGCCACAAGCATCACCAAGGACGGAATCTACCGGGTGGGCATCGACATCCTGCCCGGCGACTATTACGGCTACGGCTCCGGTGATTCCTGCTACATGGCGATGTTGAGCGGCTTCGGCGGCACTCTTGACGACATCTACGACAACTACTACGGCTCCGCCTGGATTGTCGTGACTATCCCGTCGTGGGTAAAGGGCTTCGAGGTCGACGGCTGCGGGACATTGGTCCGCGGCTGACCTTGGTTGGCTGAAAGCCCGACGGCGGTTACCGCCGTCGGGCTTTCTTGTGCCCTGCGGCCGGTTGGCTCTTGCGGGGCTGCCGTCGTGGGGCACTTTGGCAGGAATCTGAAGCCTGTGGGCGCCCAATCCTCGGCGTGTCCCGTGTCAATGTGCCCCATTTTGGTCGCGGGCCCCTCGGCTGGGCAGCAGTCAGGGTCCGGGCAGCAGAAAGCCCGACGGCGGGAGTCGCCGTCGGGCTTTCACGTACAGCCTGGTGGTGCTTAGCGGGTGCTGCCCGCCAGGAGGCCGCGGCGCTGGAGCAGGCGCTTCTCGATGGGCGCGAACACCAGCAGCTCGATCAGGATGCCGACGGCCAGGATCAGGAGGATCGCGGACATCACGATGGTCATGTCGGCGAGGTCGCGGCCCTGGTTCAGCATGGAGCCGAGGCCGAAGCCGATGGTGCCGCCCACGGCGATGATTTCCGCGGCCATAAGCGAACGCCAGGAGAAGGCCCAGCCCTGCTTGAGGCCGCTGAGGTAGCCCGGCAGTGCTGCGGGAAGGATGATCTGCACCGCCATCTGGAGCCGCGAGGCGCCGAGGACGGTGCCTACGCTGCGGTACTGCGGCGGGATCTGGTCGACACCGGAGATCAGGCCGTTGATGATCGACGGGATGGCGCCCATGAACACCACGAAGTAAACGGTGGCGTCGGTGAGGCCGAACCAGATGATGGCGGCCGGCACCCAGGCGACCGACGGCAGAACCTGCAGGCCGGAAATCAGCGGACCGAACGCCCGGCGCAGCGGCGCCACCTGGGCCAGGAGCAGGCCGACCGGTGTGGCGATCGCGACGCTGATCAGGAATCCCAGGAGCCCGCGCTGCAGCGACGTCCAGACCGCTTCCTGCAGCGAGCCCTCAGCCCACAGCGTGCCGAACTGCTCCAGCACATCCATGGGGCCGGGCACTTGGTCGCGGCGCTTGATGCCCAGCGAAACGTAGAACTGCCAGATGATGATCAGAACCACGACGGCGGCGACCGGCAGCAGAACGCGGCTCCAGTCGACCCGGGCCTTACGCACCGCGTCCGACTGCAGCGAGTCCAGCCCGGATTCCAGCTCGCGCAGGTCCGCCGAGCCGGTGGACGACCGGGTCAGCGCGGCGTGCACCTTTGTTGAGCCCTCGGTCTCCACAAGCTCGACCAGCGGGGACTCAGGCTCGGCCACGGGAGATGAATTACTTGGCATGGCGGCGGATCTCCTCTCGCAGCCGGGCGGTGATGACCCCGGTCAGCTGTCCGGCAAGACCGGCGTCGGTACGGTGTTCTTCGGTGACTTCCCATTCCTGCACCACGCGGCCGGGCCGCGAGGACAACAGCAGGACGCGCTGGCCCAGCCGGACCGCCTCGCGGACGTTGTGGGTCACAAAGACGATGGTGCGTCCGGTTTCCTTCCAGATGCGCTCAAGTTCGTCGTGCAGCAGGTCTCGGGTGATGGCGTCCAGGGCCGCGAACGGCTCATCCATGAGCAGCAGCTGGCGGTCCTGCGCGAGCGAGCGGGCCAAGGCCACACGCTGGCGCATGCCACCGGACAGCTCGTGCGGGCGCCGGTCCGCCGCCTCGGCCAGGTGGACCAGGTCCAGCAGCTCCGCGGCCTTGACCCGCCGCTCCGCCTTGCCGACGCCGCGCAGCTTCAGCGCGAGCTCCACGTTCTCGCGGGCGGTGAGCCACGGGAACAGTGCTGAGTCCTGGAACATGAAGGCGGCGCCGTCGCTGGGCACCTCCAGGGCGCCCGACGTCGGGAGCTCCAGTCCCGCCATGATGTTCAGCAGGGTGGACTTGCCGCAGCCGGACGCACCGAGGAGGGCGACGAACTCGCCCTTGCCGATGGTGGCGTTGACGTCGTCCAGCACCGGGGCACCCTCGCCGAAGCGCTTGCCCAGGTTTTCCAGTACGACTGGCATGGTCCCGTCCTTTGTTCGTGGTGCGTTAAATGCAGCGGTGCAGATGCAGGCCGGGCTAGTCCTGGCCCAGCCCTGCAGCTGTGGTTTGTTCCTTGGCCACTGCGTTCAGCGCCCGGAGGTCGAAGAGGCCGTTGAGATCGGCCTGCTTGGTGGTGCCGGCGTCCACGCCGTCCTGCAGCAGCTTCTTGAATGCTCCGGCCAGCGGATCCACCGTGAACACGATGTTTTTCAGCGAGCGGTCAATGACTTCCTGCGGGAGTGCCTTGCCGGCAGCTTCCTTCAGGGCGGCGTTCACTTCCGTTGCCTTCTCGGCTGCCGGGGTGTCGTTGAGCCACTTCACGGCCTGGACGTGGCCCTTGAGCAGGGCCTCCACCGTCTGCGGGTGTTCCGCGGCGAACTTCTTGTTCACGATCAGGATGGTGGTGGGGAACTCGCCGGGCTTGCCCGTCAGCGACCCGTCCCACAGGTCCTTCTCATCCACCAGGACCTTCGCTCCGGCCTGAAGCACCAAGCGCGAGGCCCATGGCTCAGGCAACCACGCGCCGTCGAGCTTTCCGTTCTGGAACAGCTTCAGGGTCTGGGCGTTCTCGGTGGGGTTGATCGCAACGTCCCCGCCGCCGTCGGGCGTGGTCTTGTAGCCCTGCTTGCCCAGCCAGGCGCGCAGCGCCACGTCCTGGGTGCCGCCCAGCTGCGGGGACGCCAGGGTCTTGCCCTTGAGGTCCGCCGCGGTCTTGATCTCCGGCTTGACCACCAGCTGTGCGCCGCCGGAGGCTGCCCCGGCGATGATGCTGATGGATTCGCCCTTGCTCTTGACGAACGAGTTGATGGCCGGGTTCGGGCCGATGTAGGTGGCGTCGATCGCGCCGGCGTTCAGCGCCTCGATCGCTGCCGGGCCCGCGTTGAACACCTGCGTGCTCAGCTTGGTGTCGCCCAGCTCCTTGGCGATGAAGCCCTTCTGGACGCCAACCAGCGCGGTGGCGTGGGTGATATTCCCGAAGTAGCCCAGCTTCAGCTCGGCTGCTGGGGTGCCGGCTGCGTCGGGGGCCGCCGTGGCGTTGGAATCCCGGGCCACAGCCGACGCAACAACCGCGCCCACACTGATCAGCAGGACGAGGCCGACCGCCAGCGCGACTTCCAGGGCGCGGCGGCGCTTGGGCGTCTGGCTTTCGCCGGCCACAATACGGGTCATGCCCGGCCTGGAAGTACTCATGGATTCACCATAGGGACTGGCATAAACGGGGTTCAACGGAGCGGAAACCCGGGGTCACGCAGGTTCATGCAACGTCACATTCAGCCACAAAAAACCGCCTGCGCGCGGGCCCTTGGAATTTCGGGGCTAATCCCCCTTGACATTCACCAGCTGGCGCAGCCGGTGCCGTACCTTCACCAGATCCGCGGCGTCGCGCATGACCTGGTCGATGGGCTTGTAGGCTGCCGGGATCTCGTCGATGAACGCCTCGCTGGCCCGGAACTCGATGCCGTGCATGGCCTCCTTGAGCTGCGCCAGCGAGAAGGCTTTGCGCGCAGCATTACGCGAATATTCCCGGCCGGCACCGTGCGGCGAGGAGTTCAGGGAAGTGGCGTTGCCGAGTCCCTCCACAACGTAGGACGCCGTTCCCATGGACCCGGGTATCAGGCCGGGGTCCCCGGCTTCGGCCTTGATGGCGCCCTTGCGCGAAACCCACACCGACTTCCCGTAATGCGTCTCCTGCTGGGTGAAGTTGTGGTGGCAGTTGATCCGCTCGCTTTCCCGGACGGGGCCGCCCACCCAGTCGCCGAACTGCCGGATCACGCGGTCCATCATCTCCTCGCGGTTCAACAGGGCGAAGTGCTGGGCCCAGCGCAGCTCCTTGATGTACCGCGTGAACTCCGGCGTGCCCTCCTCCAGGTACGCGAGGTCCGGGTCCTCCAGTGTGATGCGCTTGTCGCGGGCCACTCCCTGCGCCACCCTGATGTGGTGCTGGGCGATCTTGTTGCCGACGCCGCGCGAGCCGGAATGCAGGAATAGCCAGACGGCGTCGGTCTCGTCGGTGCAGACCTCGATGAAGTGGTTGCCGGAGCCGAGCGATCCCAGTTGGAGGTCCCATTTCGCCACATACTGCGCGGGGTTGAACCCGGCCTTTTCGGCCCGCCTGTGCAGCTCGGCGATGCGCGGCTCCGCGGTGGCCATCACCCTGCGGTTGTTGTGGCCGGCGGACAGCGGGACGGCACGCTCGATGCTCTCACGCAGCGGCTTCCGGTCCCGCGGCAGCTCTTTGAGGGTGTACTGGGTCCGCACGGCGATCATGCCGCAGCCGATGTCCACCCCGACGGCGGCCGGAATGATGGCGCCGAGCGTCGGGATGACGGATCCCACCGTTGCGCCCTTGCCCAGGTGCGCGTCCGGCATCAGTGCCAGATGCGGGTAGATGAAGGGCAGGCGGGAGGTGGTCAGGGCCTGCTCACGGGTCTTCTCGTCCAGGATCGATGCCCAGTTGATGAGCTTGCTGTTGATGGTTTCCACGACCGGCCTCCCACTCTTGATGATGGTGGGCCGGTCTGGGCATGGCAAGGGCCCGGAATCCGCGAAATCGCCGGAAACGTGTGAGGTCGCCGCAAGTTTGCGGCGACCTCACACGTTTCCGGCGATTTCGGCGCCGATTAGATCGAGTAGCGCTCGTCCTCGTGGTCGCCCGGGTGGTCCTTGACCAGGCCGGCGGCAAGGGTGTTGCCGTCGAGCGGGTCGATCACCAGGAACGCGCCCGTGCGGCGGTGGTGCAGGTAGTTCTCGAGCGGCAGCGGGGCGGCGAGCCGGAGCTGCGCGTGCCCGATGTCGTTGAGCTCCAGGGTGGACGCGCCTTCGAGGTTGAAGGTGGCCAGGTCCAGCTTGCCGTTGACGCTGCGGACCAGGGCCTGCACGGTGCGGGTGCCGTGCTTGACCAGGACCTTGGCACCCTCGCGGAGCGGCTTCGGGGACAGCCAGCACAGCTGCGCGTACAGGTCGGCCGAGCTTTCGCGGACCGTGCCTGCGGCGGCGATCGTGTCACCGCGGGCAACGTCGAACTCGTCGGCCAGGCGGATCGCCACCGACTGCGGGGCGGAGGCTTCCTCCAGCGAGGCGCCGGCGAAGTCGATGCCGATGACCGTGGTGGTGCGCGGGTCCTGGCCAGGCGTGAGCACAGAAACCTTGTCGCCCACCTTCACGGAACCCTCGGTGATCTGTCCGGCGTAAGCGCGGTAGTCGCGGTATTCCTCGACGTCGAGCCCGCCGGCAACGGCGTCCGGTGCCAGCGCACCCTGCGGCCGGATCACCAGCTGTACAGGGAAGCGGAAGCTCTCCAGGTGGCTTTCGAGTTCATCGGCGGCCGGCAGCGTCTCAAGCACCTCGAGCAGCGCCGGGCCGGTGTACCAGGGGGTGCGCTCCGAGCGCTCCACCACGTTGTCGCCGTCGAGCGCGGAAACCGGAACCACCAGCAGGTCGGCGATGCCGTCGGAGCCGAGGCCCAGCTCGCGGCCCACCTGCTGCACGTCGGCTTCGATCTCGCGGAAGACGGTCTCGCTGAAGTCCACGAGGTCGATCTTGTTCACGGCCACGATCACGTGGGCCACGCGCAGCAGCTGCAGCACGGACAGGTGCCGGCGGGTCTGCTCCAGGACACCCTTGCGGGCGTCAATGAGTACGACGACGGCATCCGCGGTGGACGCGCCGGTCACCGTGTTCTTGGTGTACTGCACGTGCCCGGGGCAGTCCGCCAGGATGAAGCTGCGGCGGTCCGTGGCGAAGTAGCGGTAGGCGACGTCGATGGTGATGCCCTGCTCGCGCTCGGCACGCAGGCCGTCGGTCAGCAGCGCCAGGTCGATGCCGCCGGCCGCGCCGCCGAAGCCGCGGTCCGCGGAGGTGCGGGCAACGGCGTCGAGCTGGTCGGCGAGGATGGCCTTGGAGTCGTGCAGGAGGCGGCCCACCAGAGTGGACTTCCCGTCGTCGACCGATCCCGCGGTGGCGAAGCGGAACAGCGAGGCGGAAGCGAGCGGGGCCTCGTCCAGGAGCGCCGCGGCGCGGGCGGTGTCAATGTCGGTAGTCATTAGAAGTAGCCGTCCTTCTTGCGGTCTTCCATGGCGGCCTCGGAGATGCGGTCATCCGCACGGGTGGCGCCACGTTCGGTGATGGTGGAGGCGGCAACTTCGATCACGACGTCGCGCACGGTGGCGGCGGCCGATTCGACGGCGCCGGTGCAGGACATGTCACCGACGGTCCGGTAGCGGACGGTCTTGGTGATCACTTCCTCGTGCGGCAGCGGCTGGGACACCTCGCCCACGGCGCGCCACATTCCGTCGCGGGCGAAGACCTCGCGCTCGTGGGCGTAGTACAGGCCCGGAAGTTCGATGTTTTCGCGCTCGATGTAGCGCCACACGTCCAGCTCGGTCCAGTTGCTGATGGGGAACGCGCGCACGTGCTGGCCCACGGTGTGGCGGCCGTTGTACAGGTTCCACAGCTCCGGGCGCTGGTTGCGCGGATCCCACTGGCCGAACTCGTCACGCAGGCTCAGGATGCGCTCCTTGGCGCGGGCCTTGTCCTCGTCGCGGCGGCCGCCGCCGAAGACGGCGTCGAACTTGTTGGACTGGATGGCGTCCAGCAGCGGAACGGTCTGCAGCGGGTTGCGGGTGCCGTCGGCACGCTCCGCCAGTTCGCCGCGGTCGATGAACTCCTGGACGGAGCCGACAACGAGCTTCAGGCCCAGCCGCTCAACGGTCCGGTCGCGGAAGTCGATGACCTCGGGAAAGTTGTGGCCGGTGTCCACGTGCAGCACCGGGAACGGGACCTTGCCCGGCCAGAACGCCTTGGTGGCCAGGTGCAGCATGACCACGGAGTCCTTGCCGCCGGAGAAGAGCAGCGCCGGCTTCTCGAACTCGGCCACAACCTCGCGGATGATGTGGATCGCTTCGGATTCGAGGGTGTCCAGGCTGGAGAGGCGCGTTGAGACAGGTGCGTCGGTCACCAGGGTGGTCTCCTCAGTTAGGAAAGTGCTCATACGTGTAGTCCGCATTCTGTCTTGTTGGTTCCTGCCCAGCGGCCGGCGCGGGGGTCCTCGCCGGCAGCCACCTTGCGGGTGCAGGGCTGGCAACCGATGGAGGGGTAGCCCTGGGACAGGAGCGGGTTGACGGGCAGGAGGTTGTCGTCGGAGTACTGGACCAGCTGGTCGAACGTCCAGGCGGCCATCGGGTTGACCTTGACCAGGCCGTTGGCCTCGTCCCACGTCACCAGCGGCGTGTTGGTGCGGGTGGGGGCCTCGTCGCGGCGGACGCCGGTGAACCACAGTTCGTAGCCGGCGAGGGTGCGGCGGAGCGGGGCCACCTTGCGGAGGGCGCAGCACTGGGCGGCGTCGCGGGCGAACAGGTCCTTGCCCAGGAGCCGGTCCTGCTGTTCCACGGTGTTCTCGGGGAGCACGTCCACCACGTTGACGCGGAGGTTCGCGGCCACCTCGTCGCGCGTGGCGTAGGTTTCCGGGAAGTGGTAGCCGGTCTCCAGGAAGAGGACATCGACGCCGGGAAGCTGGTCAGCGACCAGTGCCGGCAGGACTGCGTCGGCCATGGAGCAGGCGACGGCGACGGCGGGCATGTCGAAGTTGCGCTCGACCCAGGCGATGACGTCGCGGGCCGGGGCGTCCCAGCCGAGCTCGGCAGCGCCGGCCTCGGCCAGGGCCTTCAGCTCCTCATGGGAACGCTTGGCGGGGGCAGGGGATGCCACTGGGGTCTCGACAGGCTCGACCACCGGGTCGATACCCAATGCGTGCTTGCTCACTGCAGTGCCTCCTCATCTGCGGCGTGCGCCCACTCGGCGAAGGTCTGGCCTTCGGCGCGGTCGGCCACGAACCGGCGGACAACCCGCTCCACGTAGTCCGGCAAGTCGGCCACGTAGACCTTCAGGCCGCGGACGGTACGTCCGAGGCCGGCCTCTTCGCGGTCCGAGGAAGCCAGCCCGCCGCCCAGGTGGACCTGGAAACCCGGGGTGGGGTCGCCGTCGGGCGTGGGGAGCATCATGCCCTTGAGCCCGATGTCCGCGGTCTGGATGCGGGCGCAGGAGTTGGGGCAGCCGTTGATGTGCAGGGACAGGGCCTGCGGGAGCTGGCCGCTGTCGGCCAGGTCCGCGAGTCGGCGCTCCAGCTCGGCGACGGCGGTGGCGGCGGTGACCTTCGTTTCCACGATGGCCAGCTTGCAGTACTCGATGCCGGTGCAGGCGATGGTGCCGCGGCGGAACACGGACGGACGTGCGGACAGGCCCAGCGCGTCCAGTTCGGCCACGAGCGGCTCCACCTCGTTCTTCTCCACGTCCAGCACCACGATCTTCTGGTGCGGGGTGGTGCGCAGGCGGTAGGAGCCGCGGGCCTCGAGGGTGTCCGCGAGCTTCACCAGCTGCGCGCCGGAGAGGCGGCCGGCGATGGGGGTGGCGCCGATGAAGAACTTGCCGTCCTTCTGCTCGTGCACGCCCACGTGGTCGCCCGGGGTGGACGGCTTGGGTGCGGCGGGACCGTCGGCGAGCTTGTAGCCGAGGTATTCGTCCTCGAGGATCTGGCGGAACTTCTCCGGACCCCAGTCGGCCATGAGGAACTTCAGGCGCGCCTTGGTGCGCATGCGGCGGTAGCCGTAATCACGGAAGATGCTGGTGACGCCGAGCCATACATCGGCGGCCTGCTCAGGCTTCACAAAAGCACCGAGGCGCTTGCCGAGCATCGGGTTGGTGGAGAGTGCGCCGCCGGCCCAGAGGTCGTAGCCGATGCCGAGTTCGGGGTGCTTGACGCCCACGAGGGCGAAGTCGTTGATCTCGTGCACCACGTCCTGGCTGGGGTGGCCGGTGATGGCGGTCTTGTACTTGCGCGGCAGGTTGGACAGCAGCGGGTTGCCGATGAACCGTTCGCCCAGCTCTTCGATGAGCGGGGTGGGGTCGATGATCTCGTCCTTGGCGATGCCGGCCACCGGGGAGCCGAGGATGACACGCGGAACGTCGCCGCAGGCCTCGGTGGTGGACAGGCCGTTGCTCTCGAGGCGGCGCCAGATCTCGGGGATGTCCTCCACTCGGATCCAGTGCAGCTGGATGTTCTGGCGGTCCGTGAGGTCCGCGGAACCGCGGGCGAAGTCCACGGAGATCTGGCCGATGACGCGCAGCTGCTCCGTGGTCAGCGCTCCGCCGTCGATGCGGACGCGGAGCATGAAGTACTTGTCCTCAAGCTCGTGCGGCTCCAGCGTTGCGGTCTTGCCGCCGTCGATCCCGGGCTTGCGCTGCGTGTACAGGCCCCACCAGCGGAACCGGCCGTGCAGGTCCTGGCCGGGGATGGCGTCGAAGCCTTCCTTGGCGTAGATGGACTCGATACGCTCGCGGACGTTGAGGCCGTCGTCTTCCTGTTTCCAGGTTTCGTTGGCGTTAAGCGGGGTGGTTCCGTCCACCTTCCACTGGCCGTGAGGCTTGGCGGCGGGTCGGGAGGCACGGGCGGGGCGCGCGGGCTTGTCCGTGGACGCTCCGGCTAGAGCTGTATCAGTCATGCATCGACTGTAGAGCCGCGCCGAAATACGTCACAAAGGACCGGAAATGCTAAGTCACCTAAGGAAACATTTCGTCATGACTCGCCGGGAGGCCTTGAACGGCGCCGCCGGCTGTGCTTTCGGCGGCCTGCTTCCCGGCGCTTTTCAGGACTTGACGGCGTGGGCGGCCAGGGCGGCGTCGTACCGTTCCAGCGCGATCTCCGCGAGCACCGGCGAGGGCAGCAGCGGCTCGGTCACGAGGTCCGCCCCGGCCTTGGCGAGCTGGTCATGGAAGAAGCCCGGCGCCAGCAGATACGAGGCCACTACCACGCGCCCGCCAACGCTCACGCCCCCGGCCGACTCCCCCGCCCCGGCGCCGCCCGCGGCTTCCTCGCGGAGCATGGCGACGGCGTCAGGCACCGACGGTTTGGCCGAGGCGCCGTACGCGGGCACGATCCGGTTGGAGCGGAGGTCCCCCAGCTGCCCGGCCAGTTCCTCGACGCTGACGGCGGCGTTCGGGTTGGATGAGCCCGCGGCGGCGAGGACGATCGCGTCGTTGTCCGTAACACCTGCCTCCCGCAGCCGCTGGTCCAGCAGGGCGGCGAGGCGGGGGTCGGGCCCCAGCGGCGCCGCAGCAACCGTGCCGGGCCGGCTCTTGACAGCCTTCGCGATGTCCACCTTCACGTGGTAGCCCACGCTGAGCAGCAAGGGAACGACGACGGCGGAGGCACCGGCGGTGCCCGGCTCGCCGTCGCCCGGTACGCCGTCGGCCGGTACTACGGAGCCGGGGAGCCCGGCCACCACGTCCACCAGATCGGGCTGCTGGACGTCCACATACGCTTCGCGGACGTCCAGCCCCGGACGCAGCGCGGCAATGGCGTCACGGAGGGCGTTGACCTCGGCGGCTCCCTGCGCGTTGGAGGTCCCATGGGCACAGGCGATCAGGATCGGGCTATTCATAGGGGCTAGCGTAACGTTGGAGCTGCACTGTCCGCCCCTTGAAATATGCCGGGACGCTCCATGACTTTCTCTTTTGACATCGCCCTGGCATGGCTGGACCTGGCCGGCATCTTCTTTTTCGCGGTGTCCGGATCTCTGCTCGCCGCACGGAAGCAGTTCGACCTCCTCGGGTCCCTTCTGCTCGCCTCACTGGTCTCGCTGGGCGGCGGCGTAATCCGCGACATTATCCTGAACTCCGGCCCGCCTGCCGCGTTCAGCAACCCGGCCTATCTGGTGCCGCCCCTGCTTGCCACCGGGCTGGTGTACTACCTGTTCTCCAGCGTGCAGCGCTTCACCTCACTCCTCATCCTGTTCGACGCCGCCGGCCTGGCCCTCTTCTGCATCACGGGGACGCTCAAGGCACTGTCCTTCGGAATGAACCCCGTCGCCGCCGTGCTGCTCGGCGTCACGACGGCGGTGGGCGGCGGGCTGCTGCGCGACATCACCGCCAACGAGGTGCCGCAGCTGTTCGACGCCCGGGACCTCTACGCACTGCCTGCCTTCACGGGCGCCGCGCTCACCACCATCCTGTGGGTCATCGGCGCCTTCAATCCCCTCTCGGCGTGCGCTGTGGCGGCCCTGGTCTTCGCGTTCCGGGTGGTGGCCCGGCGCAGGTCGTGGCGCATTCCGCTGGCCGTCCGCGGGTGGCACCGGCTGGGGCTCGACAGCGGGAATTCGAGGGGCCGGGATTAGTTAGGATAAGAGCCATGACTGACATGTTCCTCGAGAAGTTCCGTGCGCTTGTTCCGAAGTATCTCGAAGACGAATGGCAGGACGAGGACGGGCTGTCCGCCGAGGAGCTGGACGCGGAGCTCTCCGATCACCAGTTCACCATCCCCCTGGTGCTGCGCGAGTTTTACCTGGCGCTTGGCGGGTGCGAGGACCTCATGGAGGCCTACCACTACTTCTGGGACCCCGAGGAACTCGAAGTGGACGACGAAGGCTTCCTCATGTTCCTCGAGGACGAGGAAGAAAACTTCACCTGGGGCTTCCGCATCGGCGACCTGAGCGTCCCGGACCCCATCGTGTACCGCCGGAACAACGCCCGCGGCCAGTGGAAGAGCGAGGAAGGCACCTTCTCGGAGTTCGTCTTCGACATGTTCGACTGGGCCTTCAACGACGAGGACTAGTTTCTGCTGCCGTCCTGACCCTGTCTGGCCGCGGACGTCCTGCAATTCGCTGCCCAGGCGGCGTGTCGTGGGACCCGCAGACCAAAGCAGGTCACGACGGCGTCACTCAGGTCCGAATTTGCCCACAGACCGGAGCCGGAGCACCGCCAGGACCTCCTCCACCATTGCCGCGGGACGGTACACCACGTCGTCGTAGTAATAGCGCAGCGTTAGGTAGCCCCCAAGCATGCCCGCATTGTTCCTCCGCTGGTCCTTCTTGACCTGCCGGGGCTGGAAGTGTGTGGAGCCGTCTAACTCCACCACCAAACACTCCTCAACCAGGCAATCCACCTCGCCTACCCCCGGCAGAATGACGTGCATGCGAATCCGGAGGCCGGCGCGGACAAAGTGCGTATGGGCCAGCACCTCCAGCACGGAGTCTGCCCGCGGAATCAGTAGATCCAGCACCGCGCGGGCGCGGCCGTTCCTGTTCCCGACGAGCTTGGACCGCAAGAAGTTGGCTGTGATCTGACCCCGTCCTGTGGCTGACTGCACCACGGCCAGCGCTTCAAGCTCCGGCAGGCACTTCAGTGCGTGAAGAAGCACGTCGGCAAGGCCAGCCAAGGGATAGGTGGGGTCGGGGGCGTGTGTACATGGCCCGTGGTCAACTACCCCGGCCTTTGGCACTCCATTGCCGCAGCTCAGGTGTAATTCCCGGGGTGGATACAGCAACCAGAGGCTGTAGAAACGTACCGCCGACACGCACGTGAGCCGGCCGTTCGCCCTAAAGGCGGCCAGGACGCCGTCGTCCGCGTTGTGCAGTGAATAGACTCCCCGCAGCGGCCGGTAGAGCCGGCCGGAATTAACGGCAGCTTCGAGTAAGGGCCGGCAGAACCCGGCGCGCATGAGGTCACGCCTCTTGGCCACTCCGCCACGCCGCACTAGATAATTCTCAAGGTCCATCCCTCCACGGTCCCCATGCCCCGCGGCGCTGGGGAGGCGCGGATTTGCCTATGTGCATAAGGCGGCCGCGACCGTCGCGACCCACTTCCGCGGCCTATTTCCGCCGGCGGGCACGTCCAGCGGCGTGTCCTCCTCGGAGGGTGGCCAAATAAGGTCACGACGGCGCGGCACCGGCAGCGGGATGACCAAAAGCTGTGTGACACGCCGATTAACAGAAGATTTGGCGGATGTGACAAAGCTGTCATAGAGTGTTTCTCGGATCCACTGAATGCCTCCGGTGGATTTGATGCGAACGGAGAGGCGGCCCCGGTTCCCCGCAGCGTATGACTCGTGACGCTGCTTGAAACCGGGGCCGTTCCGGTTAAACAGGAAAGGCCCGCACCTTGGGGGGCGGGCCTTCCCTAGCTGGTCTGCTGCCAGCCAGTACAGCTGCTAGCTGGCGCGGTCCACCACAGCGTGCGCGAAGCTGGACAGCGAGGCCTTCACAACGCCCTCCGGCAGCGGCGCAAGGGCGGCGATGGCTTCGGCCGCCCAGGCGCGGGCCACAACCCAGGATTCCGCGGTGACGGGGTGCTCGCGCAGCCCGGCCACAGCTTCGGCGAGGGCCTCATCCGAGGAGAGGTCGCCGTCTATCAGCTTGAGAAGTTCGACGGCGGACTGGTCACCGTCCGCTGCAGCCCTGCGGAGCAGCAGCACGGGAAGGGTGGGGACGCCCTCGCGCAGGTCGGTGCCCGGGGACTTGCCGGACTTGACCTTGACTCCCGTGACGTCGATGACGTCGTCGGCGAGCTGGAACGCGACGCCCACCTTTTCGCCGTACTCCACCAGGACGTTCTCGTAGGCCTCGTCGGCGCCGGAGAAGATGGCGCCGAACTGGCCGGAGGCCGCCACCAGCGAACCGGTTTTGTCTGCGATCACGGACAGGTAGTGCTCCACCGGGTCCTCGTCCGGGCGCGGGCCGACGGTTTCGTGCAGCTGGCCGAGGCACAGCCGCTCGAAGGTCCGGGCCTGGATGCCGAGCGCACGGGAGCCGAGCTCGGACACGAGGATGGAGGCGCGGGCGAAAATGAGGTCGCCGGTGAGGACGGCCACGGAGTTGCCCCAGACCTCGTGCGCCGTGGGGGCGCCGCGGCGGAAGGGCGCGGAGTCCATGACGTCATCGTGGTACAGCGTGGCCAAGTGCGTCAGCTCAACCACGACGGCGGCCTGCACCACGGCGGGCAGCGACGCGTCACCCAGGTGGGCACAGAGCAGGGTCAGCAGGGGGCGGATGCGCTTGCCGCCTGCCTCCACGAGGTGGCGCGACGTTGCGTCAGCCAGGGGGTCGGAGTTGGCGATCGCTTCGCGGAGTTTCTTCTCCACCCGGGCCAGGTTGGTGGTGATGGCAGGACCCAAATCGGGGTCTTCCGCGATGGCCGCGAAACCTGCCGGCAGTTGCAGTCCGGTGGCGATGGCGGTGGTGTTGAGGCTGGGTTCGGAGTCTGGCAGGCCGTGCCCGGCGTGCGTCCAGCTGTGGTTCGCGGAGTTGGTCACGGGTTAACCCTAACTTTTTGTTGCGGAAACCGCTGATTTGGGGCCGGAGGGGGCAAGGGTGGAGGTGTTGGAGGTGGCCGGGACCAGCAGTTCGAGCACGCGGATCACGCGGTCCTCAAAGCCCCTGGCCGACGGGTCGGTCAGGTTGGCCAGCAGCCTGACTACGAAGCGCATCAGCACAGGAATGGGCATCCCGGTGCGCAGGGCGAGCTTCATGACGGCGGGCTTGCCGATCAGGGCCGCGAAGGCACGCCCCAGCGTGAAGTGGGATCCCCACTGATCCCGCACATAGTCCGCGTACCCCGCGAGCCGGGTGTCGGCGTCGGACGTGTTCCAGCCGCCCGAGGCGGAACGGGAGCTGGCGTCAATGATGAACTCGGCCGCGAAGCGGGCGGACTCCATGGCATAGGAGATGCCCTCGCCGTTGAACGGGGACACCATGCCGCCGGCGTCGCCGAGGAGCAGCAGGCCGGGCGAGTAGTGCGGGGTCCGGTTGAAGCCCATGGGCAGGGCGGCGCCGCGGATCTCGCCCACCTGGTTCTCCGGGGTGAAGCCCCACTCGGCGGGCATGCCGGCGGTCCACTCGCGGAGGACCTGCTTGTAGTCGAGCTTGCCGAATTCCCTGGACGAGTTGAGGATGCCGAGGCCCACGTTGGACGTGCCGTCGCCGACGCCGAACACCCAGCCGTAGCCGGGCAGCAGCTTGCCGTCGCGGCCGGGAAGCTCCAGCCAGCCTTCCATCCAGTCGTCGTCGTGCCGGGGGCTCTGGAAATACGTTCGCACGGCGACGCCCAGGGGCCGGTCGTCGCGCTTCTGGATGCCGAGGGAAACGGCCGTGCGGGTGGAGTTGCCGTCGGCGGCGAGCACGACGTCGGCCGTGAAGTCGAGCGTCTCCCCCGTCTTCCGTCCGGACTCCTCCAGGATCGCTGCGCGCACACCGGTCACCCGGCCGTCACCGTCGCGGAGCGCCTCGGTCACGCTATGGCGTTCCAGGACGGTGGCACCGGCGGCCTGCGCGTGGCGGGCGAGTTCCTCGTCGAAGCCGAGGCGGGACCGGATCAGGCCGTACTGCGGGAAGTCGGACACCTCGGGCCAGGGCAGTTCGAGGCTGCGGCCGCCGGCAAGCAGGCGCAGCCCCTTGTTCCGGCGCCAGCCGTCCTGCTCGGGGTGGGGCAGGCCGAGCTTCTGGATCTCGCGGACAGCCCGCGGGGTGAGTCCGTCGCCGCACACTTTTTCGCGCGGGAAGCTGGTCTTTTCCAGGACCGTGACGTCGATGCCGGCTTTGGCGAGGTAATACGCGGCGGTGGATCCGGCGGGACCCGCGCCAACAATCAGTACTTTCACAGTGTCAGCGGGCGGTCCGCGGGAGGTTGCGGCGCAGCTTGGCCACCGGGCCGGTGTGGGCGGCGATGGCTTCCGCCGAGCCGTTGCCGGTGAGCGGCTTGTGGGCGCGGTGGACGGCCACGATGCCGCCGCTCAGGTTGCGGTAGGTGACGTCCTGCCAGCCGGAGTCCTGCAGCCATGCGGCGAGGTGGTCCTGGTCAGGCCAGGCGCGGATTGACTCGGCGAGGTAGACGTAGGCGTCCGGGTTGGAGGAGACCTTGGTGGCGATGGCCGGCAGGGCGCGCATGAGGTACTCGGTGTACATGGTGCGCCAGAGCGGTACGACAGGCTGGGAGAACTCGGCGATGACCAGCTTGCCGCCCGGCTTGGTCACCCGGAGCATCTCGGCCAGGGCCTTCTTGGGCTCGTTGACGTTGCGCAGGCCGAAGGAGATGGTGCTGGCGTCGAAGGTGTTGTCGGCGAAGGGCAGGTTGGTGGCGTCCCCGGCGATGAAGTCGATGTCGGGGCGGCGGCGCTTGCCCACCTTGAGCATGCCGAGGGAGAAGTCGCAGGCCACCACGTTTATGCCCGCATCTGCATATGGCTCACTGGAGGTCCCGGTTCCGGCGGCCAGATCCAGCACGCGCTGGCCGGCCCGGACATCCATGGCATCAACCACAACCTTGCGCCACCGGCGCGTCTGTCCCATCGAGAGGACATCGTTGACGACGTCGTATTTGGGTGCGACGTCGTCAAACATCGTGGCTACTTCGTCCGGACGCTTATCCAAGGATGCTCGGTTCACCATGTCATTGTCTCAAAAGTTCCGCAGGCTCCGTGACATGGGCATCCCCGGGCGTGGTGGGCGTGCTGGGTTACTTGAAGTCACCGTGGGGCTCAAGTGATTCAGAGTAGTGTTGACGCATCATGACCAGAACGCTCCGCACCCTGACAGTCCCTTTGGATGGAGAATCGGCCCCCGAGGGGCTACCGCCGTATCTGGTCCGGGATGACGTTCTGTGCTGGACCCGCCGCGAGGCCGGCCTGGTGGGCTTCGGGGAGGCCGCGCGCTTCACGGCCACGGGCCCCGAGCGCTTCCTCGAGGCGGACATCTGGTGGCGGCATCTGGTCATCGAGGCGGACATCACCGATCACGTGGAGTGCCCCGGCACCGGCCCGGTAGCGTTCGGGTCCTTCGCCTTCTCCAAGGCTTCGGACCACCAATCCCGCCTGATCGTGCCGGAGATCGTGGTGGGCGTCCGGGACGGCCGCGCCTGGCTCACCCAGATAACGGCCGACGACGCCGAACTCACCGAGGCGGGTGCATTCGCCGCCCTAAAGGGGTGGCTGGAGTCGGCCCCGGCTGCCGCCGTCGGCTCCCCTGCGGACGGTGGGGCGACGACGGATCTGCCTGCCGCCGTCGTAAACCCGGACACCGCCACGCTGAAAACCGGTTCCCTTAGCGAAGAGGACTGGATGGACGCTGTCACCGCCGGCGTCGCCGACATCCGCACCGGAAAACTGGAGAAGCTGGTCCTGGCACGGGACATCGTGGCCACGGTCCCGGAGGGCGTGAACGCGGCGGAGGTGCTGCGGCAGCTGGCCGGCCGGTACCGGGAATGCTGGACCTACGGCGTGGACGGCCTCGTGGGCGCGACGCCGGAAATGCTCATCCAGGTGGAAGGCCGCACCGCCCAGGCCCGCGTGCTCGCCGGAACGCTGGACCGCCGCGACGCCGTGGGCGAGGCGGGGCTGCCGCTGGACTACGCCGAGCGGGTCCTCGCCGGATCGGAGAAGCAGCGGCATGAGCACGAGATCGCCATCCAGTCGCTGACCACGCAGCTCGCACCCTTCTCCGAGGCGATGAATGCCCACGACGAGCCGTTCATTCTGGAGCTGCCCAACGTGTGGCACCTCGCGTCCGACGTCAAGGCGGAACTCGCCGAGGTGGAGGGCCACGTCCCCACCTGCCTGGCGCTGATCAACGCGCTGCACCCCACCGCCGCCGTGTGCGGCACTCCCACGCAGGTGGCTGGCGCGCTGATCCGGAAACTCGAGCACCTGGACCGGGGACCATACGCCGGTCCGGTCGGCTGGCTGGACGCCGCGGGCAACGGTGAATGGGGCATCGCGCTGCGCGGCGCCGTCATCGAGTCCCCCACGACCGTCCGGCTATATGCCGGCTGCGGAATCGTCGAGGGCTCGCAGCCGGAGGCGGAGCTGGCCGAAACGTGGGCCAAGTTCCGGCCAATGCTTGAGTCCCTGGGGATCAGCAGCTGATTTCATCCGGCTAGGCAGCAGCGGCACTGCCGCCGCCGTCCGGCATCCCAGACACTCGGGGGATTAAAGCCCTTGAAAAGTGCTGTGGTTTAGTTATCAAATAGTCAAACTTAGTTTTCTGTGATGCACATCTCTTCTTCGGCGATACACTATGAACCGATTTAGTTCCGCATACCCCTGCAACAAAAGGTAAAGAAATGCAGCTCAAGTCCCTTGCCACGGCCAAACTCAGCGCCAAGGCAGCCGCAATCCTCGCCGTCGGGGCCATCAGCCTCACCGCTTGCGGCGGCGGCAGCGCAACCCCGGCTGCCAGCAGCAGTGGCGGCGTGCAGCTCATCAATTCCGGAAAGCTCACCGTCTGCTCGGACGTCCCCTACGAACCCTTCGAATTCCAGAAGGACGGCAAGATCGTCGGCTTTGACATGGACATCGCCGGGGAACTGGCCAAGGACATGAAAGCCGAACTCAACGTGGTGGACAGCTCCTTTGAGGCCATCGAGACCGGCACCGCACTCACCGGTTGCGACGTTTCCATCTCCTCCATCTCCATCACGGATACCCGCAAGGCCGTCATGGACTTTTCCGATCCGTACCTGAACGACGACCTGACGCTCGTGGCAACCGAGGCGTCCGGCATCACGAACCTCGACAGTGCCAAGGGCAAGAAGGTGGGCGTCCAGCAGGCCACCACGGGTGCGAAGTACGCCAAGGACAAGGGCCTCGACGCACAGCAGTTCGAGGACACAGGCCTCCTGGTCCAGGCGCTCAAGGCCGGCACCATCGATGCCGCCCTGGGTAACCAGTCGGTCCTCGGCTACGCGATCAAGGATGACTCCAAGTTCAAGCGCGTCGAGAACTACGCCACCGGGGAAAAGCTCGGCATCGCGGTTAAGAAGGGCAACACCGCCATGCTCAGCCAGGTCAACACCACGCTGAAGCGCCTGACCGACGACGGAAGCCTCAAGAAGTTCGAGACCAGCTGGTTCGGCGAAGCCACCAAGTAGCCGGCGCGCCTGACACCTACGCGGCAGGGGGCCTCGTCCGGGATCTGTTCAGCAGTCCGTGCGGGGCCTCAACTGCGCAAAACGAATGTGAGTACACCATGGCAATGACCGCAAGACAGCGGGCCAGAGTAAGTCTGTACGTCCAGGCCGGGATTTTCGTTGTGGCTGTGGCCGCGCTGATTCTGGCCACCGACTGGAAGACCGTCACCACCAACGTCTTCAACTTCGGCAAGATCGGCCCGATGTTCCCGGACATCTTCTTCTCGGGCCTGAAAAACACCCTGATCTACACGTTCCTTGGGTTCATCGTGGGTCTGTCCGGGGGCCTGCTGCTGGCCCTCATGAAGCTCTCCAGCTTCCCGCTGTACCGCTGGATCGCCACGGGCTACATCGAATTCTTCCGCGGCATCCCGGCACTTCTGGTCTTCATCGCCTTCGGCTATGGCGTTCCGCTGGCGTTCGGTGTCCAGTGGAACGTGTCCATTGTGGTGATGGTCTCGCTGGGCATGGTGGCGGCCGCCTACATCGCCGAGACACTCCGCGCGGGGCTGCAGGCCGTGCCCAAGGGCCAGACGGAAGCCGCGCGGTCGCTGGGCATGCCGCAGTGGCGGGCCATGGTCACGATCGTCATTCCGCAGGCCTTCAGGATTGTCCTGCCGCCGCTGACCAACGAGGTTATCCTGCTGACCAAGGACTCGTCGCTGATCTACGTGCTGGGCCTGACGGCGTCGCAGTACGAACTGACCAAGTTCGGCCGCGACGGCATCTCCAGCCTCGGCGCAGGACTCACTCCGCTCCTGGTGGCAGGTGCGTTCTACCTCGTGGTCACCATCCCGCTGAGCCTCCTGGCCCGGAAGTTCGAAAGCCGCTCCGCGCGGACCAAGCGTTAGGCAGAGAAGTCATGAACGACGTCGAAATTCACTCCCGCACCCAGAGCGGGCGCGTCCACGCCGCGGGTGTTGCCATCAAGGACCTGCGCAAGTCTTACGGCTCCAACGAGGTCCTCAAGGGCATCAGCCTGGACGTCGCAGCGGGCGAAGTGGTCTGCCTGATCGGTCCGTCCGGCTCCGGCAAGTCCACCCTGCTGCGGTGCGTCAACCTGCTCGAACAGCCCAATGAGGGCAGCATCCATGTGGGCGGCTTCGATGCCACCGACCCGGACGTGGACATCGACAAGATGCGCCGCAAAGTGGGCATGGTGTTCCAGCAGTTCAACCTGTTTCCGCACCTGAACGCGCTGCGCAACTGCACGATCGCGCAGACCAAGGTGCTGAAGCGCCCGCAGGCCGAAGCGGACAAGATCGCCCGCGCCAACCTTGAGCGCGTGGGGCTGGGTCACCTCGCCGACCGGTTCCCGGACCAGCTCTCCGGCGGCCAGCAGCAGCGTGTTGCCATCGCCCGCGCTCTGAGCATGGACCCCGAGCTGATGCTCTTCGACGAGCCCACCTCGGCCCTCGACCCTGAAACCGTCGGCGACGTGCTCTCGGTCATGCGGAACCTGGCCAAGGAAGGCATGACCATGCTGGTGGTCACGCACGAGATGGGCTTCGCCCGCGAAGTCGCCGACCGCGTGGTCTTCATGGACGGCGGTGTGGTGGTCGAGGAAGGCGTGGCCGAACACGTCATCTCCTCCCCCACCGAGGGCCGCACCAAGGAATTCCTCCGCCGCGTGCTGGACCCGACGCACATCGAGATCGCCGAGTAGGCTTCCTTATTCCGCGCCGACTTCGGACAGCAGCTACGTGGATCCACGTAGCTGCTGTCCGTTTTCGTAGCGTATGTCGGGATGGGGCCGGCTCACCCTCCGCACGAGGGCCGCCTCAATCTGGGCACCCCGGCCAGGTCCAGGAAGGCCGCGAACTTCCTCGGATCCGCCAGTTCAGACCACGTCCATCGGATGACACGGCGGCCGGTGGCGCGTATGCGGTCCTCCCGGCGCTTTTCGTCGATCACCACTTGGGACGTGGATCTTCCCCGCAAGTACTCGTCCTTCTGGTACTTGACCATGCCGTCGAACTCTCCCGCCAGCCCATCCTCCCGCCACTCGAAATCGAGGTAGCCGACAAGTCCGCTGGCATCGCGGATCTCCGACTGCAGCATGGGTGCTTTGAAGCCCGCAATGTGCATGAAGGCCCGGCTCAGCGACTCCCCTGGTGACCCCGCCGCAGGATCAGCGAATTCCAAGGCAGCCTGGATCCGCCGCACCGCTGCATCGCTATACGGTGCCGATGCCGCCGCGAGCTCGTGTTTGGTCACCGCCTGCAGGCCACGCGGCCGATCCGGTTTCAAAACATGATCAAACGCCACGACGGCCTGCTCGAATGACTCGAAGGCGGCCAGATCAAGCACAGTCCTGGTTCGGCTGGTGACAAGGAGGCCGGACCTCTCTTCGGTGTCCAAGGATTCGGTGTCCACACGATGCCGGCGGACACCGGCGCGGGAGCGCCCGCCGCGGCCGTCATCGGTACAGGCGTGGACCAGCGTGTGAGTGCCCAGCAACGGGACACCCCATACGCAGGCAGCAGACTGCCGGCAGAAAACGGTGGTGCTCCGCAGCGTGGAAGCGGTCGCCTGGATCAACATCGGGTACCGTTCCCAGGGCGTCAGGGCCCGCCACTCCGCGGCCGGCACGTACACCCCCTGCCGGATTCTGCTGAGCTCGCCGGCAGCCTCGAGCCGTGCCAATTGCCGGGTATCGCGGCCCAGCTTGGCATATTCGCTGGTGAGGATCAGGGCTGATTGAGGCATACTTCGATGCTTGCGCCGCATTCGTGCCCTGACCACCGGCTACCGGCGGTATGTGGACAAGCTCGCACACCGGAATCCGCGGCGGTTTCGGACATCCGCACCCCCGATCCGGGGTGCGGATGTCCGAAACCGGTGCGGATCGTCGCGAGGCCGCTACTCCGCGAGCACGCCCGCCACGGCTGCGCTTACCGCCGCCTTGATCCGCCGATGCAGGGCCCGCAGCTCGTGCCGGTCGGTGCGCACCTCAACGATGGTGCGTCCGCTGAACGGTGCGGCAAGCGCCTCGGCGAGTCCCGCCGTCGTGCTCACCGAGCAGTGCCCGACGCCGTACGCCGCGGCGAGTGCCGCCATGTCCACTGAGTGCGGGGTGCCAAAGAGGCGTTCGACGGCGTCTCCGTAGCCGCCCGCCTCAGCGACCGCGCCGTGTTCCAGGAGGCTAAAGATGGCCCCGCCGGAATCGTTGAGGACAACGATGCGGAGCTGCGGCTGTTCCTCCCCGGCGCCAAGGAAGAGGCCGCCGGCGTCGTGCAGGAAGGTGACGTCGCCGAGCAGCAGGGTGGTTTCCTGGTGGCCCCCGAGGGCGATGCCGGTGGCCGTGGAAATGGTGCCGTCGATACCGGCGAGGCCCCGGCTGGCGAAGACCGTGGCGGACGGCTCCGGCGCGGGCTGCCCGGCAAGATCGACGTCGCGGATGCCGTTCGACGAGCCGAGAACCAGCTGGCCGCGGGCATGCTGCCAGACGAGGGAGCCCACGGCGGGACCGGTTGCTGCCTCTTCCGTGGCAAGTATGCCGTCGACGGCATGTTGGGCCGCGGCGCCTGCGAGCAGCCAGGCGTCGAGCCAGGCGGACGGGCCCCGGCCGGCAAACTCGGCGAGCTCCGCCAGGCTGGCGACGGGCGTTTCCCGGCGCCGCCCCGGTTCGTACCAGGCCACCGGCACCGGTTCATAGAGGGCTGCCGGGACGTCCGTCCGCGCCAGCAGCGCCGAAACGGGCCGCGAAAGCGTGGGGCGCCCGAACACCACGGCACGCTCGATCGGCAGCGCCGAGTCCGGGCCGAAGTGCTCCAGCAGCAGGCGGTACGGCCCCACGGCGTTGGGGCCGAAGCGGGAGTTGGACGACGGCTCGGCCAGCAGCGGCAGTCCATGGGCGCGGGCGAAGGCCTCAGCGACCGGACCGGCGTCGTGCCCGGCGAGGACCACGGTGCGCCGTTCGGGAAGGTCTGCCGCGGCGGGATCGAGGGTCATGGTGAGCGGTTCGGTGCCGATCCGGAAGGTCCCGTGGCCGCGTTGCTCCGGCAGCCGCTCCCCCTGTTCGGGAACGAGGGGGTCGCGGAAGGCGAGATTGAGCTGTACGGGTCCCGGCGGCGTGTCCTCGAAGGCCCCGGTCGCGGCGGCAAGCGACGTTTCCACCGCACGCTGCGGACTCTCGCCGGCGGGAACGTCGACGGCGAACCGGACGTGCTCGCCGAACAGGTCAAGCTGGATGGTGGTCTGGTTCGCGCCCGTCCCGCGCAGTTCCTCGGGTCGGTCCGCCGAAACCACCACCAGCGGGACAGCGGCGTGGTTGGCCTCCATCACCGCCGGAAGAAGATTCCCGACGGCGGTCCCCGACGTTGTCAGCACGGCTACCGGCGCGCCCGTGGCCAGGGCCAGGCCGAGTGCGGTGAACCCGGCCGACCGCTCGTCGATCCGGACCAGAAGTTCGACTTTCCCGGCCGCGGAGGCCTCCGCCAGCGCGTAGGCCATGGGCGCCGACCGCGAGCCCGGCGCCACTACGACATACCGGACGCCGCCGTCGAGCAGCGACGCGACGGCAATCCGTGCGGAAGCCATGGACGTCAGCGTGGGCTCGGGATCAGCGTCGTATGGGGTGCCGACAGTGGAGGCGGAAGGCTCGGCAGGTTCGGGGGAAGTCACCGAACCAGTCTGCCACCTACTCAAACGGTCCCTTACTTCCTGCCGGCCCAACCCTCCCTCACATCCCGTCGCCCAAACCCCAACCCTCCCCCACATCCCGTCGCCCCAATGCCAAACGCTCCCGCACATCCCGTCGCCCAACCCCAAACCCTTCCTCACATCCCGTCGCCCCAATGCCAAACGCTCCCGCACTTCTCAACAGGAGAAGTGCCGGAGCGTCGGCGTCAGAGCGCTGCGGAGGCTAGGCGTCGGTGGGGAACACCTGGACCACGGCCGGGCGGGGAGCCCGGACCTGGCCCGGGCGGGGCGTCGCACCGGCGGCAACGTAGTCCGGGAAGTACGAGTGCGGCGCCTCGAAGGTGCCCTCTTCACCCGGGTGCTGCACGGAAACGAAAACGCTGCGCTCGGTATCGTGGACGATCGGTCCGCAGGTTTCGGCGTCGCGGGGCACTGCGAGGAACTGCTCCACGCGGCCGCGCTCGGGGCCATCCAGGGTGACCTTGAACAGACCGTCGGCCTTGCCGATGCCGGAGGGGGCGCCGTCGGTGGAAATCCAGAGGTTGCCCACGGAGTCGAAGGCCAGGTTGTCCGGGCAGGATATCGGCGACACCTGGTCGGCCGGGAAACCGGAGAAGTAGGTGACGTCGCCGGTGGAGGGATCGCCGCAGACCATCAGCAGGTTCCAGGTGAACTTGGTGGAGGTCTGGTCGCCGGTCTCCGTGATTTCGACGATGTGGCCGTCACGGTTCTCGTTGCGCGGGTTGACCTCAGTGGCACCTTCCTTGCCCGGCTTGCCGCGGTCCGAGTTGTTGGTGCACGCGACGTAGACCTTGCCGGTGTGCAGGCTGGGCTGGACGTCCTCGCAGCGGTCCATCTTGGTGGGACCCACCTTGTCCGCAGCCAGTCGGGTGTACACGAGCACTTCCTCAAAGGACATGCCGGCAACCATTGACTTACCGCCGACCACCAGGGGCAGCCATTCGCCGGTGCCGTCGAATGAGCCGTCCGACGGAACGGAGCCCTTGCCGTCAATCTCCGCGGCCGGGGCGTTGCCCGTGAACTTGGCAACGTACAGGTCGCCTTCGGAGAGCAGCGTCATGTTGTGCCTGCGGTCGCCCTCGCGGTACTTGGCCTTGGAGACGAACTTGTAGAGGTAGTCAAAGCGCTCGTCGTCGCCCATGTAGGCCACCACGTGCCCGGACTTTGCCAGGATCACGTTGGCGCCCTCGTGCTTGAAGCGGCCCAGCGAGGAGTGCTTCTTCGGCGTGGAGGTGGGGTCGAACGGGTCCACCTCCACAATCCAGCCGAAGCGGTTGGTCTCGTTTTCGTAGCCGGCGTTGTTGGCGTTGAAGCGGGGATCGTCCAGCTCCCACTGCCGCGCCGTGGCCTTGTTGGTGAGGCCGTAGCGCTTGTCCGAGGCGGACGTGCCCGGAGCAACGAAGTAGCCGTTGAAGTTTTCCTCGCCCGAGAGGATGGTGCCCCACGGCGTGGTCCCGCCGGAGCAGTTGCCCAGCGTGCCGTTGATCCAGCGGCCCTCGGGATCGGCCACGGTCTTGACGAGGTCCGAGCCGGCGACGGGGCCGGTGAGCTCGTAGCGGGTGCTGTTCAGGTAGCGGCGGTTCAGCGGAGCGCCCTGGACGTAGCTCCACGGCTTGTTCTTGTTCTTGCGCTCCAGCTCGACAACGGTCAGGCCGTGGGCGGCCGCACCCACTGCGCGCATCTGCTCAGCCGGCATGCTGGCCGGGAACATGATGTTCTCGTTCGTGTATTCGTGGTTCGCGAACAGCAGCGCACGCCGGCCCTTGCTGCCGGGGATCTCGAGGATATCCGAGTAGTCGTTGTTGTAGCCGAACTGCCGCTCTTGGGCTGCGGCGGTCTGGTTGCCCAGCTCGAACGCCGGGGCGTCCTTGAAGATCGGGTCACCCCAGCGGATCACCGGCTGCCAGGTGAAACCTGCCGGAACCGTCAAGGCATCGACGTCGGATGCAACGGCGGGGATGGCGGTGAACTGCAGCTTGGACGCACCCTGGCCAAAACCGGTCTTGGCGGCGGCAGACAGTCCCGTTCCGCCGTCGGCAACGGCCTTCTCAGTGGAGGTTACGGCTCCGCCGAGCACGACGGCGAGGGCACCGGCGGCGCCGAAGCCCAGGGCGGCGCGGCGGGACAACGTGGTGGAGGCAATGTCACGGAAGTAGCTGTTCGAGCTCGTGTTGCAGACGTCGCCCGCGCAGGCGTTGTCACACTTGAGGGCGCACGTGACGGGACTGCGCTTGCCTTTGGTGTGGCCGAGCATGGGCAGCAGAGCGAACTTGCGTCCGGAGATTTCAGACATGGGAGAGAGACCTTCCAAGGGTTTAGATGCGGCATCGCCACCCTTCCACCGAAAGCCAACCGAAAGCCGACACTCAGATGAAGATCCGGTGAACTCGACGTCCTAATGAGGAAGCGTCACCCAAAACCCGACAAGACCTGAGGAAGCGACGCCCGAAACCCGACAAGACCTGAGGAAGCGTCACCCAAAAAACCTGCAGGACCTGAGGAAGCGTCACCCAAAAACCTGCAAGACCTGAGGAAGGGTCGGCGGGTGAGGCGGGAAGCGGGCTACGCCGGGGCTTGCAGGACGGCGTAGGCGCGGCGGAGCCGGGCGAACCACCAGTCGCGGCGCTCGGGCGGGGCGGCGTACTGCTCAAGCAGCCCCTCGTCGGCGACCGCATCACGCAGGGTGATGGCGCCGTCGTCGGCCACGAGCGGCTGGTTGGTGACGTCCGCGGCGAGCAGCGAAACTGTACCCAGCCCGCACGCGTACGGCAGTTCCGGCAGCGCTGCGGCGAGCGCGAGCCCGGCCCGGATCCCCACGGACGTATCGAGGGCGGAGCTCACGACAGCGGGCATCCCCGCCTGAACAACCAGCTCCAGCGCGCGCCGCACTCCCCCGAGCGGCGCCACCTTCACCACGAGCAGATCTGCGGCGCCGGCCCGCGCCACTTTGAGGGGATCCTCTTCCTTGCGGACGCTTTCGTCGGCCGCGATCAGTACCGGCACCCCCGCGGCACGGAGCCGCCGCCGCACTTCCGCCAGGCCCTCAATATCCGGCACGGGCTGCTCGGCGTATTCCAGCCCGACGCCGGCCAGCCGGGTCAGCGCCGCCACCGCAGCCGGAACGTCCCAGCCGCCGTTGGCGTCCACGCGGATGGCAGCGTCCGGAAGCGCGGCGCGGACAGCAGCGACGCGGGCTGCGTCGTCGTCGAGCGTCTGGCCGCGTTCTGCCACCTTGACCTTCACGGCGTCCACACGGCCGAACCGGGCCAAGATTTCCGGCACGGCGTCTGCGGAGATGGCGGGCACGGTGGCGTTGACCGGGATGCTGGTCCGCAGGGGCTCCGGGAACCCGAGCCAGCCGGCCTCGATGGCGGCGGCAAGCCAGCGGGAGGCCTCGGCGTCTCCGTACTCGGGGAACGCACCGAACTCGCCCCATCCCAGCGGGCCGCGGAGAAGCAGCGTTTCGCGTTCCAGAATCCCGCGGAACTTCACGCGCATGGGCAGAACCACAACGCGGGCACTGTGCAGCAGGTCCTCGAGGGGCGGGTACTGGAGAGGCATGAATTCACTGTACCGGCGCGCCTGCCGGCAACCCGCCAGGGCCAAAACCAGCGAACAGAACTACGCCGGCCCCCACGTCGTTGGAGGGACCGGCGGCATTTGGGGTGCGCGGGCGGGAGTTACGCCGAGGGCACCGATTCCGGCTCGTGGTCAAAGGAGGCCGGGACTTTGTTGCCCCCGACTCCGAAGCGCGCGATCACCGTCGTTCCCCGCCCGGGCGCGGACTTCACCTGGAGCGTGCCGCCGGCCTCGCCGATGGTGTCCCTCATGATGCGCAGGCCGAAGTGCCCTTCCGGCGACCCCTGGCTTTGGTCAAAGCCGCAGCCGTCGTCCCTGATGCGGATCTCGGAACGGTCGCCGTCCTGGCGGAGGTGGAGTTCGGCCTTGGCCGCCCGGGAATGCTTGGCGGTGTTGGCCAGGGCCTCGCGGGCCACCCGGTAGAACAGGGCCGCGCGGTCCCGGTCCAGCTCGCACTGCTCCGGCAGGTCGAGCTCCAGGCTGATCCCGCGCTCCTCGAGCGGGTCGCCGAGCCGGGCAAGCGCCCCGGGGAGGCCGAGCCGGTTGAGGTCCGGCGGGTACAGCTCGCTGGTCATGGCCCGCAGGCTGCGGACGTTGTCCTGCAGGATCCGCCGGGCGTCGGAGAAGAGCGCACGCTGGCCCACCGGGCTGTGCAGTTCCTCGGACTCCATCACGTAGGACAGCCCCGAGAGTTCCTGGATCACTTCGTCGTGCAGGTCCCGGGCAATGCGCTGCCGCTCCAGCTCGGAGGCCTCGATGGCCCGGCGGAGCAGCCGGCTCCGGCTGGCTTCGTAGGCCTGGATCCTGCGGGCCAGCTGGACTGCCGGGAACAGCTGCGCCAGCTGCAGGACGGCGAGGGACAGGAGGAACGGCGGGGCCATCCCGAACAGAACGGCAGCCTGCTCCTGGCGGACGCCGTCGTCGTCGTAATAGGTCTCGAACACCAGCTTTTGCCCGTCGGGGGCAGTGACGGGCACGTAGACCTCCACGAGCTCGCCGTTTTCGACGTTGGGCGTGTTGACTTCGTCCTTCTGCATCTCCAGGTTGGCGGGGACGTCCCCGCCGTCCAGGACTTCCTGCGCCTCGTGCGGCAGGCCGAAGGTGTGGCCGATGAGCTTGGGGTCGTCCGAGTAGACGATGCGACCGTTCTTGTCCCAGAGCCGGATCTCGAACACCGAGGTCTCCCCCATCCAGGGACGGAGGCGCTCGTCGAGCCGCTCAACCGCCGTGGGCGCACCGGACAGGACTTCCTCGTCCAGCAGCGGCCCCACCACGTTGTTGGCCAGGTGGTCGGTGGCCTCCTTGGAGTTCTCCAGTGCGTGGCGTTCAGCCTCGGACCAGATCCAGAAGGCCACCGGCGTGGTGACAACCACCAGGGCAACCAGCCCCATCAGCAGGAACCGCCGGACGGCCTTGAAAACCTCGGAGTTGTGGTTTGCCGGCGATTCGAACGGTCGAAACAGGGCAGGTTTGCGGAGCGATGGCCTAGCCATGGGACGGCTGCTCGAGCATGCCGCGCCGTGAGGCTTCCATGACCGATTCGAGCTGCGAGTGGGTTCCGAGCTTGGCGAAGATTGCCTTCACGTAGCCGCGGCAGGTGTTGAGCGAGATGTCCAGCTTGCTGGCCACTTCCTTCGAGCCGTGGCCGCCGGCCATCAGCCGCAGCACGTCCAGTTCACGGGGCGTCAGGACCGGTCCGCCGGGTTCCACTTCGCGGACGGCGGGAGCCGGAGCGGGAGTGGACATGCCCAGCTGGGCCACCAGCGAGGGGTGGACCACCATGTTGCCGGCCCGTGCGTAGCGGAGTGTGTCCAGGAGGGTGGACAGTGATCCGCCCTTCGGCAGGAAGGCGCAGATGCCCATCGAGGCGGCGGTCCGCAGCGCTTCCGGCGTCGGGTCGCCGGTGAGCATGACGATCCGGGTGTTCGGGGCGTCGGCCAGGATCCGGGCAGCGGCGGTGAGGCCGTCGCCGTCGGGCAGGTGGAAGTCCATGATCACGACGTCGGGCTTGAGGGCGATGCTCTGCTCCACGCCGCTCTTCGCGGTGGTGGCCGAGGCGACGCTCCGCAGGTCCGGTTCGCGGTCCAGGGCTGCCGTCAGCAGTTCGGTGAACGTGCTGTGGTCGTCGATGGTCAGAATGCTGATTTCCCGGGTGATCTGTGATGTTGCCGGGATGTGAGCATCAGAATCTGAGAGGTCCATTTCGTCCTCGCTGGCGGCCGTTGCCTGCAGCAGCCGGGCATGTGCTTCCCGCAGCGGGCGTCCGGGGAGGCAGCCGATTTCCTGGTCCATGACCCGGCGGCAGCGCCCGTAGGCCCGCAGCGCTTCCATGTACTGCCCGGATTCTTCGAGGCCCAGGACCAGGGCAGTCCAGGCGCGCTCGTTGATGGGATCGTCCACCAGCAGTTCGCTGGCCAGGGCCACCGCCCGCTCCGGATGTCCGACGGCGACAGCGGCTTCCGCGGCCCGTGCCTTGATGCTGGCGACACGGGCGGAGTGGAGCGCACGCTCCTCCTCGGCCCAGCCGGCCAGGAGCTCATCGCCGAGCAGCGGCACCGAAGCGATGTCGAGGGCCTTCTCGAGCAACCGGAAGGACTCCTCCGGAGAGGCATGTCCGGCCTGCTTGAGCAGGTCATCGAAACGGTCCAGGTCAAGGTCAACCATGCTGCGGTCGATCATGTAGCCGCCGGTGACCGTGCGGAGGGCACCGCCCTTGCCGCTTCCCGGCTGGAGGTGGCGGCGCAGCACGCTGACGTAGCTTTCCAGCGTGGACAGGGCCTCAGCCGGCGGCTGGCCGTTCCACAGAACATCGATCAGGTGGTTCTTGGAGACCGGGGTCCCCAGCTTGAGCAAAAGGATTTCAAGGACCTGGCGGGGCTTGGGACCGCCAAGTTCGTGGGATCCGATCACCACGCCGCCGCGGCGGACACGGAGCGGACCCAGGATGTTGATGGACAACTTCGTCGTTGTGCCACCGGCGTCTTCCATTGAGTTGGGCATGTACTCGTCGTCGTTGACTCTCCGCGACCAACGAGTATCTTCTGCAACGGTCTGAACCATTTGTCTGCACCTACTATCCCCATGAACCGCATTCCCCATGAATGGCTTGGATTCATACTTGTCACTCAGCCAAGTAGGGGCACGAGTAGCGAGTACTCGAATTTCGGTCGGTGCACTACTTGGTTGCTTTTGCATCGAGCGGCCCACCACTCGGTTGGGGCGGCCCGAGGCTCCCCTGAAACCTGCCGGGAGGATGCCAGCGGGGTCCAGAAACACCAAGTTTTTCCCAAGAACCCGGGGCTACATTCGTATTACCGCAGTCAGAGCGGTACTACTGCGATCCTCGTCCCCGGAGGACCGCCGAATCAGCATGAAATGGGTGATCCAATGAGGCGGACCATGGCCGGCCCGGGTACAACCAAGTACTCCGAGTACTCGGCGATGAGCGTCTTTGCCGGCCGCTCAGGATTACAAAAATATTTTGCGCGGACCGCCCTTCCGTGCGTCGCGTTACGCACGTCACACGTTAAAAGAGCCCGGGTACTCCTATGAATGCGGCCGGCGCACTGCGCACGGAACTGCATTCCGTCCGCTTCCGGTTGCTGGCCACGCTGCTCGTCTTCATGGCCGTGGGCCTCTTTGTCGCCGGCGCTGCCACCCACGCCGCCCAGCTGAAGAGCCTCAATGACCGCGTCAACGCCGAGCTGCAACTGCCGCGCAAGAACCTGGACGAGCTTGCCAAACAGGGCCGGCCGAATTTCGGCGGCGCCCCGTACACCACCGTGCACGACCTCTTTAGAACCTATCTGCGCAACGGGGCTCCGGGCGGCTTCGAGTCCGTGATGACCATGCTCCGTGGGGGCAACGTCATCCTGCCCGCAGCGGATCAGCCGACCAATCTGAACACGGCCGCTGTCACAGACCATGTCTGGGACTGGAGCGTCCCCGGCCAGACCGTGATGCGCGACATTGACCTGGACGGCCGGCAGGTACGCCTGGCGATCACGTCCGTTTCGCTGACCGCCGGCGGCCGCCAGGACCAGGGCCTGCTGATTGCCTCAAGCGAGATCGGCGCCCAGCGGGCCGAGGTTTTCGGTTCCATGTGGACCTTCGCCCTGGCGTCCCTGGCGACGCTCGCGCTGACCGGCCTGGTGGGCTACCTGGTCACCGGTCGGTTGCTGCGCCCGGTCCGGCGGCTCCGTGAGGCCACAGAGGCCACCACCTTTGATGACCTGACAAAGCGCGTTGAGGTGCCGGACAGCACGGACGACGTCGCCCAGCTGGCCATGAACTTCAACCGCATGCTCGAACGGCTGGAGTCCGGCTTCGACAATCAGCGCCGCTTCGTCCACGACGCCAGCCATGAGCTGCGCACCCCCATGACCATCATCCGCGGGTACCTGGAGCTGCTCCGGGCCGGGGACCCCGACGACGTCGACCAGACCCGCATGCTGCTCCTGGACGAGCTGGACCGGATGCAGGTACTGGTGGATGACCTGCTGATCCTTGCCCGCAGCGGCCGGCCGGACTTCGTGACTCCCGCCTGGGTGGAGGCCGACGACCTCCTGGAGGACGTCCTGAACCGGGTCCGGGTTCTCGGCGAGCGCCAGTGGCACCTGGACGCCAGGCCCGGCGGCCTGATCCGCGTCGACCGCCGCCGCCTCACCCAGGCGCTGGAGCAGCTCGCGGCGAACGCGGTCAAACACACGTCCGAGTCGGACCGGATATCGGTCGGGGGCGCCTGGGTGGAGAACGACGGCGGCACCCCCCACAGCGGTCGGGCGGCGGTTGTGCGGGAGCTGGCAGACCCGGCATCCAGGGAGCTGGAGATCTGGGTGTCGGACACCGGCACCGGCATCCCGGCAGAGGATCATGAGCGCATCTTCGAGCGCTTTGGCAAGGGCAGCAACTCGGCAGCCTCGGAGGGTTCGGGCCTGGGGCTGTCCATCGTGAAGGCCATCGCCGAGGCGCATGGCGGCACTGTGCTGCTGGAATCGGAGGAGGGCAAGGGCAGCCGCTTCGTGCTCCGGATCCCCTCCGGCGGCAAGGACGCCGACGGTGGAACGGAAGATCCCGCCGCCGCGGACAGCGCCGGCCGAAGCGGCAGCGGAACCGAAGCCCCGGCCGTTAGGGACCCGGCTCCGAGGGGGCCGCGACACAAGGGAACGGGCGCCGCAGGCGGCAAACCGAACCCGGCCGGACCGGCGTCGGGCATTGAATTGGCGACCCGGGCGGGAGGTGCGCCTTGACCCGGATCCTGATCGCCGACGACGAGCCGCGCATCGCGGCCTTCCTCGCCAAGGGCCTCACGGCAGCCGGCTACACCACCACCCAGGTTTCCGACGGGGTGAAAGCACTGGATTACGCCACGTCCGGGGAGTTCGACCTCCTCATCCTGGACATCGGCATGCCCCGGATGGACGGCCTCACGGTCCTCAAGAATCTCCGCGACATGCACTCCACGATTCCGGTGATCATCCTGACGGCCGCGGACAGCCTCGAAAGCACGGTAGCGGCGCTCGACGGCGGAGCTGACGACTACATGACCAAACCCTTCCGGTTCGAGGAACTGCTTTCCCGAATCAAGCTCCGGCTCCGGGGCGCGCAATCGGTGACCTCCGCCCCGACATTCGTCTGCGGCGACCTGTCGCTCGACGTGAACCTGCGCACTGCCGAGATCGGTGGCCGCGTGATCGACCTGTCCGCGCGGGAGTTCGTCATGGCACGGACGTTCATGGAGAACGCCGGCAAGGTGCTCAGCCGTGAGCAGCTCCTGAGCCGGGTGTGGGGCTACCACTTCGAGGGATCCTCCAACGTGGTGGACGTTTACGTGCGGTACCTCCGGCACAAGCTCGGCCAGGACCGCATCCAGACCATCCGCGGCGTGGGCTACCGCCTCGTGTGCCTGGCCGGCCCTTCGGCAGCGGCTCCCGACGATGCAGCCGGCACCGTTGATGATGCGGAAGGCAACTCGTTTTAGGCCTCCCTGCCCACCTAACGCGCGCAGCCTGACGCGCCCGCCGGTGCATGAGAAGACTCTCATCCGCGTCTCATCCCTGCCTCACCTTCACGCCTCAAAGTTGTTTCACGAAGGAGGTGTGGCAGGCCGATGAAGAGGTGGTCCTTGCTGAGCATTCCGCTGGTGGGTCTCGCCAGCATCACCGTCTGGGCGCAGGCTGTCACCGGGGCGCCGACAGGCCAGGAACCCGGCGTGATTGTTCGTGAACCGGGACCCCGCGACTCGGTCCTGAAGGACTTCACTGAAACCCCGCGACTGTCGCCACTCACCAACCCCACGGCAACGCCCAAGGCCTCGTCACCGGCGCTCAAATCGGCGCCGCTGGACCCTGCCACCTCCTCGCCTCTTTCCACGAAAGCAGCGGGACCTGCCCAGACGGGGCCGGCACCCGACGACCCGGACAATTCCAGCGACGTTTCTTCCGACGATCCCGGCGTCGAGCTTGTGGAGCCGGCCCAGGTCACTTCCCCGGCAGTGGCACCCACTGACGATTCAACGTCCTCGAGCGAGCTCGACGGCAAAGGCGGTCTCCCCAGCAACAACGGTCTCTCCGGCACTAGCGGTCTCTCCGGCAGGAGTGGCAGCAGCAATGAATAAGCGCACGCGGCGGCAATCCGAAGAAGCAGTTTCCCCCCGCAATAAGGAGCCAGTGATGCACACGGAATTCCGCGATCTGTATGAGCCCATTCCGCCGGACCGATGGGGCTCCACGGTTGACTCCCCATACGGCCAGCCGACCATGGTGATGGTGGACGATTCGGAACTCCATCAACAGGTCCTGGACATCATCCACAATGTGCTCGCCACGGCCGATCCGCGCTCCGACGTCAGGCGCCGGCTCCTGCGCCACCTGGCGGAGAACCCCGGGCACCCCGAACAGGCACTGCTGGACCACCTGCGCGACAGGAACCGGCGCGGTGGTCGTACCCCGGGCACCGGCCGGGCTTCAAGAGTCGATCCGCACGTCTAGCAGACGAGCAACGCAGCTTCGGCTGCCCCACAGACCGGGTACCCGCCGCGGCACGGGTACCCGATGCATGTCCGGCCCCGGTGGGTCTTGTCCGGTTGGTTTGTGACGGCCCATTTGTCCGGTTGGTTTGTGACGGCCGGACGGGGACGGCCCCTACGAGGACTGGACCGTCAGAAGAGCAGCAGCGCGAAGCCCCCGATGGTGCTCAGGATGCCCACTCCGGTCAGGATCCAGCCGAGGATCAGGACGATGTTGTCGTGCTTGGGGGGTCTCAGGCCCCAGCGCGACGGGTGGCAGAGGTCGTAATGCAGCTCCACCTTGGTTCCGGCCACCAGGCCCCGCGCGACGTCGGAGTCCACCAGGGTCTGGCGCGGGACGTTTTCCTGGTCAGTCCAGCGGAAGCCGGTGAAGCCGCCGGCGGTGTACACCTCACCCGTGGTTTTGGTCCAGGCGCAGCGGCGCCGTTCGATAATTAGTCCCCACACGAGCAACGGCACGCCGGGGAGGAAGCCCACCCACGTCATGAGTTCCAGGATGGGGCCGAGTACATCCGCGATACCGCCCATGCACCAACTTTAGCCGCCAGCCGGCCCGCGCTTGCCCCAGACAGGGCGTCAGCTGCCGGTTTCCTCGGGGTGCTCGCGGGCCCGCCTGGCGTCCGGTGTTTCGCCCTGCTGCGGGATGAACTCCGGGTCCAGTTTGGTGCTGAGGTCGGTTTCGTCGCTGGCAGGTGCTTCGCGGCCGGTTGCCTCGCGGACCGGGTCCTCGCGGACCGGTTCTTCGGAAGCTGTGCGGGTCTCGTCTGGGTTTTCGGTCATGCCCCCAACGTAATGCCCGCCGCCCCGCAGAGTCGAGCAACCACCGGTGCCGGGGCTGCCGGGGAATAGCGCGACGCACCCGCCGGGCGGACAGGCGACTCCCAGCAAACTGTGACACCCTTGTTACGATGACTTTCCAGCTCAGGGACCCCCGCCGTAAGAAGCCAGGCCGCCAGCAGCAGGGCCGTCAGAAGCCTGGCCGCCAGCCGTCCGCCCGACGGATGCGCTTGGCAGCGGGCACCGGCTTCCTCTTCGCCGTGGCCACCTTGGCCTGCGCCACGGGCCTCGCCGCCACGTACTACTACTTCGTCCGGACCACCACGGGCCAGTTCATCGACGAGTCGGCCCTCGTGGAGGCCGTGGAAATCCACGGGCCCGCGGGCAAGGTGACCACCCGGTTCCTGGACTGGCTGCCCACCATCTCACTGGTGATGGCCGCCGTCGTCGTTCTTCTGGTAACGGTGATCCACCGCCGCTGGCGGGCCGCTGGCATCGCCGTTGCGGCGTGCGTGGCGGCGAACATAGCCACGCAGGTGCTCAAGGACCTGCTGCCCCTGCGGCCGTACCGGGGCGTGGAGACGCTGGAGCTGAACTCGCTGCCGTCCGGGCACACCACGCTGGCGGCGTCCGCGGCGGCGGCCGTGTTCCTGATGGCGTCCCCTCGGTGGCGCCCGCTGGCCGGCTTTGTCGGCGGCACGTTTGCCATCGCCTCGGGCATGTCCACACTCGTGAACCAGTGGCACCGGCCGGCCGATGTGGTGGCAGCGTTCCTGGTGGTGGGCTGCTTCATGATTCCCGCGGGCTGGCTGATTCTCCGCAACGACGGCCACGAGTGGAATGTCTGGGACGGCTTTGGCGGGCACTGGGGTTCGGCGCGGCTGTGGATCGGGCTGCCCGTGCTGCTGGGGCTGGCCTCGGCTGCGGTGTCCGTGTATTCGCTGGTCATGATCGTTCCGGGCATCGGCCAGGAGGCCAGCACCACCAACTACTTCTGGGCGGGCATCTCGCTGATCGTGATCGCCGGGTACCTGGCCACCGTGGCCACCACGTCCCTGTTCGCGTACGCCGTCCGACGCCGGGACTAACCAGGTGCCGACCACACCGTCCCCAGTTCCCCCCACCCAACTAGGTCGCAGCAGATGGCGTTCTGAACCCTGAAAACGCCCACTGCTGCTACCCAGTTGGGGATGCGCAACCTTTACAAGCCCCGCCGGGAAGCCCACAATAAGTCGCACCACAGCCTCCACTGACTCAGCCGGGCGCTGTTTACTGGACCTGCGAAAGCAGAGGTGCGCGGACATGAACGACCAAGCCGGGGCGGATAAAGCCCTGAAGGAAAAACACCGGGCCATGTGGGCGCAGGGCGACTACCCTGCCCTCGCCAGCGAACTCCTCCTCGATCTGGGCGCCATCCTGGTGGAGGCCTGCAACATCAAACCGCGCCAGCGCGTCCTTGACGTGGGCACGGGCGCCGGCAATGCGGCCATCCCCGCGGCCATGATGGGTGCACGGGTGATCGCCAGTGATCTCACCCCGGAGATGTTCGACGCCGGCCGGCGGCAGGCTGCCGACCGCGGCGTTGAGCTGGAGTGGGTGGAGGCCGACGTCGAAAACCTCCCCTTTGCCGACGGCGAGTTCGACGTCGTCATGTCCTGCCTCGGCGCCATGTTCGCCCCGCACCACCAGGCGAGCGCCGACGAATTAGTGCGTGTCTGCAAGCCGGGCGGGACGGTCGGCCTGCTGCACTGGACCCCGGAGGGCTTTATCGGGCAGATGTTCACCACCATGAAGCCTTTCGCCCCTCCGCCACCGCCCGGCGCGCAGCCAGCGCCGCTGTGGGGCAGCGAAGACTATGTCCGTGAGCTGTTCGGGGACCGGCTGGGCGAGATCCGGGCACAAAGGCGGACAGTCGCCATCACCAGCTTCCGCCAGCCTGAAGACTTCCTGCACTATTTCAAGTCGCACTACGGCCCCACGATCTCCGTGTACAAATCGCTGTCCGGCGACGGGGAGAAGGCCAAGGCCCTGGACGGCGCACTCACGGAACTTGCCGGCACGTACATCGAAGCCCACGGCGATACGCCCGCGCAGATGGAATGGGAATATCTTCTGCTCACGGCGAAGGCCGCCAAGCCCCAGGTAACCGGGCCGTGACGAACTCCCCCGCCTCGCGCCGCGCCCTTGAGGTGGCCTCCATCCCGTCCTTCCGGAGGATCTCCGAACACCTGAACCATTCCACCTATGCCCGCCGCAAGCACCTTCCCGGCATCTGCGACTTCACCCTGGGCAACCCGCACCAGATGCCGCAGGAGGCCTACGTTGACGCCCTCCGAGACGCGCTCCACCCGCACGACGACCAGTGGTTCGCGTACAAGACCAACGAGGCGGATGCGCGGGAGGCGGCGGCGGATTCCCTGGGCCGGCTGCTCGACGTTCCGTTCGAACCCGAGGACCTGTACCTCACCACCGGGGGCTTCACCGCGATCGCCCTTGCGCTGAAGTCGGTTACCGATCCCGGCGACGAGGTCATCTACAGCCTGCCGCCCTGGTTCCTCTACGAGCCGCTCGCCGTCGAGGCCGGACTGGTCCCTGTCAAAGTCCGGATCGACCTCGAGACCTTCGACCTGGACCTGGCGGCCATTGAAGCGGCCATCACGGAGCGGACCCGCGTGGTGATCATCAATACGCCAAACAACCCGACCGGAAGGATCTACCCGCCCGAGCTCCTCCGGCAACTGGCCGTGCTCCTCGACGACGCGTCGGCGCGGATAGGCCGGCGGATCTACTTGGTGTCCGATGAGCCGTACAACAGGATCGTCTTCGACGGTGCCCGCTTCCACAGCCCCGCGGAGTTCTATCCGTACACGCTCCTCGCCTACTCCTACGGAAAGACGCACCTGTCTCCCGGCGAACGGATCGGGTACCTGGCGCTGCCGCCAAGCATGCCGGACCGCAGGGAGCTCGGCACCGCCGTCGACGCCATGCAGCTGGCCATGGGCTGGATCTACCCCAACGCCGTGCTGCAGTACGCGCTGCCGCGGCTGGAGACGTTCACCATCGACGTCGGCCACCTGCAGCAGAAGCGGGACCGGCTGGTCCAGGAGCTGGGCGGCATGGGATACCGGCTCCGGCCCTCCGAGGGCACCTTCTACCTGTTCATTCACTCCCCCATTCATGATGACGAGGCCTTCACCGAGGCGCTGGGCCAGGAGGATGTCTTTGTGCTGCCGGGCGTCCTGTTCGAGACACCGGGGTATTTCCGGATTTCCTTCACGGCCAGCGAGGACATGGTGGAGCGCAGTCTGCCCCACTTCCGGGCGGCCATCGAACGGGCGGGGCAGGACCGGCCCGAGGACGCCGAAATCAAGCTGCCCACGGGCCTGATCCCCATCATTCCCGCGAACCCCAGAATGTTTCCCTGACGGCGCCATCCCCCATTTTGGTGGCCTAAGTCAACTTTTTCCCCGCGAGAGCCCTACCTTTTCCCAACCTCCGAGTGCCAGCGTGGCCGTATGCCGCCCCTGACGAAGGCGGCAGGCGAATTGGGGTGAGGCGAGTGGCAGGCGCTACACATTTCCGGTCCGGGCTATGAGGTCCGGCCGTGTTTCCGGGGCGATGAGGTCCCGGCGATGAGGTCCGGGCGATGAGGTCCGGGCGATGAGCGGGGTCCCCGGCCGGCATCGCGCCCGCAGCCGCCACCGGCTTGGCAAAGAGCCCGCCCAGGCAGTCCCCTGGCCGACAGAGCCCCGCGGCCGGCTCCTGATCATCTGCGCCGCGTTGGTGCTGACGGCAACCACTGCCTACGGGTCAGCCCTGGCCCCGCCGCCGGTATACTCACGGGCAGCTCCGGCGGCCGCGCCTATCCCTTCCAAGACCCCGACACCGCAGGCAACCAAGCCGGCCCCGCAAGCGACGGCTCCGGCGCCACCCAGCCGCGCAAAACCGTCCAGCCCGAAGGCGACGGCCGCCAAGCGGGCGGCACCTGCCCCGCCCGCCGCCGTCGTCCGTCCCTCTCCGGCACCCGCGCCGGCACCAAAAGCGGCCCCGGCACCGCCACCCCAGCCCGCACCGCCACCCCAACCGGCGCCGCCGGCGGCACCCGCCGACGCGACCCTTGAGGAACAGCTCAACGCCATCATCGCGGTCAACAGCCGGTATCAGCTGGGGGTCGCTCTTGTTGACATGTCCGACGGCGTTGTCCGCCAGTACGGCGTCCGGGAGAAGTTCGTGGCGGCCAGCACGGGCAAGATCCTGGCCGCGGCCGCGTACTACCATCTTGCCGAGGCGGGTGTCCTGTCCCTTGCGGCGCCGATGGGCGGCCAGACCGCCGCGTTCCAGATCCGGCAGATGATCCAGCAGAGCAACAACACATCGTGGGCGCTGATTCTGGGTGCCATCGGCCACCAGGGAATCCATGATTACGCGGCGTCGCTCGGTATTCCGTACGACAGGACCTTCAACACGCTGTCCCCGGCTGAGACAGCCAGAATTCTGGTCCTGCTCTACAACGGCCGCCTGCTCAGTCCGGCCCATGCCGCCGAGCTGCTGTCCTACATGCAGAACACCAACTACGAGTCACTGATACCGGCCGCGGTGCCTTCCGAGGTCACCGTTTTCCATAAGTACGGGCTGCTCGACGGGAACCTGCACGACGCGAGCATCCTGGTCCAGGGTCAGCGCGCCTACGCCTTCGTGGTGTATTCGCTGGGCGCCAGCGTTGCGGAAATCCCCGTGCAGGCCATCATCATCCGGCAACTCACGCGGGCGGTTGTGGGACAGGTGTTCTGACCGACGACGGCGGGTCCCGGCAGAGGCCTTCGGGCTGCGGTTCGGCGGGTCCCGGCAGAGTTGCGGGTTTGGGGGCCGGCGACCCTTCCAGGGCGGCCCGGCCAAAGGCCTGGGGGTTGCCGGCCCGGCATGTCAGGGGGGTGCAATGCCGGGCCGGCCAGCTGGCTAAACGACCACTCGCGGCTGTGGCGTCGGACCAGATAGAAAGATCGTGCCAGCGGTACCTAGGAAAATCCCGTTTAACCTTGGGGAACGCGGACCCCCAACCCGGCAGCGGCCGCTCGCCGCCGGGGGCTGGTGACGCGCCTTCCGGCTGGGGGGACCTCACCCTCCCCGCAGTCCAAGGTTCACCGGTAAATCCACCATGGCGCCCGGGAACAATAGCGGCAGAAGGTACATCCTCTTGCCAACGGGGATTGCCGGCAACGCCGCCGGTCTCAGCGCATGCCGAAAGGGCCCGCGGGGCGGCGCAGGTGAAAGGTAAATAAGATGATGAGCCCGGACCCGTATTCACCCGGTGACAGCCCTTGGCAGTCCCCCACGCCGGAGAGGCTACCTGCCCTGCACGCCGCCGGTGCCTCCGCAGCAGTTCCCGACCCGCCACGGGCCGGCCAACGGCCAGCCCAGCGCGCTCCCCAAGGGGGAATACTGCAGCGCCAGCTGATGCGGCTCATCGGCGAAATCCTTGGCGACGAAGGCCTGAACTCCGAGATCCGGCTGTCGCTGCTCAGGCACATCTCCGAACATCCCGGACACCCCGAACAGGCAATGCTGGCGCATTTGCACGAAATCCGCGACCGAGGATGAAAACCGTAGCCGCCCTCGCGCTATCCGTGGCCGGGATCCTTCTGACCGGATCCGCCGCCCTCACCTTCAATACGCAGGTTTTGAACACCACGCCGGCAGTCACCGGCAACGCGAACAGTGTCCTGCTGCCGAATAACGCCGGCAGGACTCCGACCCCGGCCGCCGTCGTCGGCGCAAAAGCGACGCCGGATGTGGCGTCACTGGTCGTCGGCGGCAGCACAGCGCCCGCCCCCGCGAAGACTGCCGGGGCGCCGGAGTCCCGGGACGAAGCAGGCGGTGCTGCTACAAGAAAGTCCGACGCCGGCCCCGCCGAGACCCAGCCCGGCCGCACCGTCGGTTCCCAGCCCGGCGCCGGTCCTCCCGGGTCCCAACCCGAGGGCACCGTCGGTTCCCAGACCGGGGCCGGCCCCGCCGTCGTCTCCGTCCAGCCAGGCGACGACAAAGGCGGCCTGCGCACCCGCCCGGAACCCGCCGTTGACCAGGGCGGACAGCGCAACGCGTCCGAATCGGGTAGCGACAACGGCGGACACGGTTCGGACGACTAAGACGCAATCCACACGAGGGCGAAAGCCCCCAAAGCGGGCCTTCTACGCATCTGCGGGAGGCCCGCTCACATTGCCCGCACTACACGAAAAGCAGACCTAATTTGCGACCGACGCGCCGATCAATAGAACATGCTTCCTTTGCTTAATCCGTAAATCAACCTGTATCGTATTCATTTAGGTAGCCCGAAACTCCTCCGGAGCCACAAACTCTCGGAGCCCCCGCCCTGCATCGCAGCGCGCCAGCCACTCCCGGCACCCAGGAAAATCCCCAACCCAGCCCAGCAGTTCCCTGCTGTCCGGAACTTCCGGTCAGCCCAGCTCCCGGCACCACTCTCAGGGGAGCACAACAGTGATGAAAGGCCGGCATTTATGATCGCCGACACCCGCACCACCTTGACCCGCCCTGAAACCCGAACCGCGGCAATCTCCGCACCCAGATCCCAATCCCAGCGCCAGTTCGTTCCCCGCCGCAACCGCGCCGTGCTAAGGACTCCCACGTCCCGCAAGCAAACCATCCGGCTGATCCTGCTGGGCGTCCTCTGCACCGCAGGCTGGCTCGCCTCCCTTCTCGTGGGGCACTTCGTGGACTGCGGTCCTGTACTGCACCGCATCGGCCTCGCCGGTCACATCCTCGCCCTCGTGCTCGCCTTCGGCACCATCCTCGTGGTCGACTGGCTGGGCCTGCTGTGGCTCATGGGCAAGGTGCACATGCACGCATCTCCAAAACTGGAACGCGCAACGAAGCCTCTGATCTGGGGCGGCCTGGCACTCCTGCTCGCCTCCGGCGCCCTTATCCAGCCCGACATCACCAACCCGGTGACAGCCGTGAAGCTCGGCTGCGTGCTCATCCTGATGCTGAACGGCCTGAGCATCGGCCCGGCCATGCACAAAATGTTCGCGCTTCCACGGGAAACCAGCTTCAGCGAACTGGGCCGCCGGCTGCGCACGCGCCTGCTGATAGCGCTCAGCATCTCGCAGGCATGCTGGTGGACGGCTGTGCTGATCGGCCTCGTCAACAGCACCCTCCGCCGCTGGGCCGGGACCTAACCAGGACCTAACGGCCGCGCCGCCGCCCAACTGACTCGCAGTAGTTGTCGTTTTCAGCAGTCAAAACGACAACTACTGCGAGTCAGTTGGTAAGTGCGTCAGTAATTTCGGCGGTGCCTGAGCCTGGGGAGCACGACGGCGAACACACCTGCCGCTGCGAACCCCAGTACCCCGGTGGCCGTCACGCCGGCGCCGAGGGAGGCCACGGCCGTCACCGCTGAGAGGAGCACGGGGCCAACGGTGGAGCCGGCGTCGGCCATGAACCGCCAGAGGCCCAGGAACTGCCCGCGGCCGCGGTCGGGCGAGAAGTCGGCGCCCAGCGTCATCACCAGGCCGGAGCTGATCCCGTTGCCGAAGCCGATCAGCAGGGCAACGAGCAGCAGGCTGGTGAACCCGCCCGTGACCGGGATCAGCACCAGCGCCACACCCATGATCAGCGTGGACGGGATGGCCACCCACTGCCGCCCGCGCCGGTCCATCACCTTGCCCGCGGGATAGAAAACCAGCATGTCGATCGCTCCGGAGAGCCCATAGACCAGCGAAGCGTGCGTGGGGTCGAGGCCCAGGTGGTCGGCCCACAGCGGGATCACCACCTGGCGGGAGGCACGGAGGGCGCTCAGCAGCAGAATGCCGATTCCGGCAGTCAGGAAAACGCCGGCGTGCGAGACAGCCACGCCGCGCAAGGTGGGTTCCGGACCGGTCCTGGCAGCGGTCCCATCCACAGCCACCAGGTCGGGGACGTTGATGGCGAGCACGGCGGCAGCAGCCATGCCGGCCACGCCCACCCAGTACGCGCCGCTGATGCCGATGAAAGCCATGGCCGCGGCGCCGATGAACGGACCGATGAACGTGCCGATGCGGCTCACGCCGCCCAGCGTGGACAGGGCACGGGCACGGAATTCCACCGGCACGGCCTCGGTGAGGTACTTCTGCCGGGCCAGGCTGAAGACGGCCGCGGACATCCCGACGACGGCCATCGCCACCGCGAGAAGCCAGAGTCCGTTGCCAATCACCAGGGACAGCCCGGCGGCCAGCAGGGCCAGCGCCCCGGCGGCGGCCGCGCCCACAATCGACCAGCGTTCACCAAACTTCAGTGTGATCATCGAGGCCGGCAGGTTGAAGAACCACGAGCCGAGCCCGATCAGCGTGACGATGAGGGCGGCAACGGCAACGGACGCGCCCAGTTCACGGGCGGACAGCGCCACCACCGGCAGGATCGCGCCCTGGCCGATGCTGAACAGGAGCGCGGGGCCGAACGCCGGAACAGCGATGCCGCGCAGGCTGAAGGGCGGCGGGCTGCTGGGCGGAGTCATCCCCTTCATCCTAGGCAGGGGCGGGACAGGTGCCGCGGAAACACCGGCCCCACGAGGCCAGAATCACAAACAATTTGATATACAACGTCACGGGGTTTCCACCAGAGCTTGGCGAAATTACTAAGTGTGCTTAGCCTTGTGTCAGGGCGAGGCGCGCGGACCCCAACTGGACATCGAGTGTATGGTTCGGAACAACTGAACAGCCGCAGGAGTGATCATGGAAGTCTGGCCGGGCAGCGCGTATCCACTGGGTGCGACCTTTGACGGGATGGGGACAAACTTCGCGCTCTTCAGCGAGGCGGCCACCGCCGTCGAGCTGTGTTTGATAGCCGGCGACGGCACCGAAACCCGCGTGGAACTCCTTGAGGCGGACGGGTACGTGTGGCACTGCTACCTGCCCCAGATCCAGCCCGGGCAGAAATACGGGTACCGGATCCACGGACCCTACGACCCCGCCAGGGGCCAGCGCTGCAACCCCAACAAGCTCCTTTTGGACCCGTATGCCAAGGCCGTCGCCGGGCAGGTCCACTGGCACCCGGCGATGTTCTCCTACAACTTCGGCGATCCGTCCTCCCGCAACAACCAGGACTCGGCGCCGCACACGATGCTGGGCGTGGTGATCAACCCGTTCTTCGACTGGGCCGGGGACCGGCCGCCCCGGATCCCCTACCACCGCTCCGTCATCTATGAGGCACACGTCAAGGGGCTCACGGAGCTGCACCCCGAGGTGCCCAGGGAGCAGCGCGGCACCTTTGCCGGCGTCGCCCATCCCGCCGTCATTGCGCACCTGCAGCGGCTGGGCATCACGGCCATCGAACTCATGCCGGTGCACCAGTTCGTCAATGACGGGACGCTGCAGGAGAAGGGCCTCACCAACTACTGGGGCTACAACACCATCGGCTTCTTTGCGCCGCAGAACACCTACAGCTCGATCGGCCAGATGGGCCAGCAGGTTCAGGATTTCAAGGCGATGGTCCGCTCACTGCACCGTGCGGGGATCGAGGTGATTCTCGACGTCGTCTATAACCACACGGCGGAAGGGAACCATCTGGGACCCACCATGAGCTTCAAGGGGATCGACAACGCCGCGTATTACCGGCTGCTGGACAACGACAAGCAGTACTACGTGGACTATACGGGCACGGGAAATACCCTGAACGTGCGGCACCCGCACTCCCTGCAGCTGCTGATGGACTCGCTACGGTACTGGGTCACCGAGATGCACGTGGACGGGTTCCGCTTTGACCTCGCCGCCGCTTTGGCCAGAGAATTTTACGACGTCGACCGGCTCTCCACGTTCTTCGAACTGGTGCAGCAGGACCCGATCGTGTCGCAGGTGAAGCTGATCGCCGAGCCGTGGGACGTCGGCCCTGGCGGGTACCAGGTGGGCAATTTCCCGCCGCAGTGGACGGAGTGGAACGGCAAGTACCGCGACACCGTGCGCGATTTCTGGCGCGGCGAGCCGGCCACGCTGGGCGAGTTCGCGTCGCGGCTGACCGGGTCGGCGGACCTGTACGAGCGGTCGGGGCGGCGCCCGGTGGCATCGATCAACTTCGTCACCGCGCACGACGGCTTCACACTGCGCGACCTGGTCTCCTACAACGAGAAGCACAACGACGCCAACGGCGAAGGCAACCGCGACGGCGAATCCCACAACCGCTCGTGGAACTGCGGCGTGGAGGGGCCCACGGCGGATCCGAAGGTGCTGGCGCTCCGGGCGCGGCAGCAGCGGAACTTCATTGCCACGATGCTGCTCTCGCAGGGCGTGCCGATGATCCTGCATGGCGACGAGCTCGGCCGGACGCAGCAGGGCAACAACAACGTCTACTGCCAGGATTCGAAGCTCAGCTGGGTCAACTGGGACGCCATCGACATGCCGCTCATGGATTTCACGGCGGCAGTGAACCGGCTGCGCGCCAAGCACCCCACGTTCCGCCGCAGCACCTTCTTCGACGGCAGGCCGGTGCGGCGCGGCAAGGGCGAGAAGCTGCCGGACATCGTGTGGCTGAACGAGGACGGCATGGAGATGCTCCCCGAGGACTGGGGCCGCGGCTTCGGCCGGACCATCGGCGTGTTCCTCAACGGCGACGGCATCCAGGGCCGCGACGACCGCGGCCGCCGCATCACGGACGTGAACTTCCTGCTGTACTTCAACGCGCACGACGACGACATCAAGTTCACCCTCCCCTCCGGTGAGTTCGCCGAGGCCTGGGACATGGTGATCAACACGGCCGGTACCGGAGTGGAACGCGGGCCGATTGACGCCGGCTCGGTGCTGAAGGTCGCCGCGAAGTCCATGGCGGTGCTCCGCGCCCGGGACCTGACGCAGCCCGAACCCAACCTCTCGGTGGCCCCCGGCCTCCAGTCCCCCGGCCCCGCCTGACCCCTCCTCACCTCCCGCCGCCCCTTCCCAAACCCCTCCTCACCTCCCGCCGCCCCTTCCCAAACCCCTCCTCACCTCCCGCCGCCCCTTCCCAAACCCCTCCTCACCTCCCGCCGCCTACCGGCCGGCGTCAAGGCAGGTCACGCGGAAATCACCCGGCGGAAACCATCCGGCAATGTGGCAGCCCCATCCTGAAAGAGCGCCAACGGCGCATCACGATCGAAGCGCCGACGGCGCCAGGACGGAGCCTTCATGCACGATTCAGCCGCGACCGACAGAGCGGCCGGTCGCATTATCGACTGCCGCAGCCTCTCCCCCGGCGACATAATTGAGGCCCGCTACAACGGGCAGCTTTACTACATGGGGACTGTGACGGAAACCGTGCCGGTCCTGGGCATGTTCTGGATTCTCGAGGCCAGGACCGGGAGCCGGAAGCTCCTTGATCCGCTGGCCCTACACGTGGTCCGGCGGGCGACCGCCGGCACGGCCGGCAACGCCACCGGCGGCCCAAGTCCCGTCCTAGGTCAGTGACGTTTGCCACGAACGGCATTGGATATGTATTTTTGCTCTCACAGCAATCTTCCGGGCGGCATTCAGGTAAAACTGAGGTCTCGCCGTCGTACTCCGGATGGTTAGCAGTACGAGCGTCTCTTGCCCAGCCGGAATCCGCTCTGCCGCCCGCTGTACCGCCGGGGCTGTCCCGGCGGCCACTTTCGTGTTTGGGGGACGCCACACCATGACCGTATCCAAATGGGTCGCCGCCGGTTCGTCAGCGGCCGTGTTCGCCGGCGGGCTCCTCATCGGAGCCCCCCCAGCCGCCGCAGCACCGGGCGATCCCGCCTGTGTGCAAGCCTCCACCCAGTTTGAGGCTGCCCTCTCTGCCGCCGGCATCACTGAAGCCACAATTGCCGATCTCGAGTCCAAGGCCGCAATCACGGCGGACGCCGAGGCGGGTTATCTCGCGATGGTCGAAGCCGCCGGGGCAGTCCCCGCCGCCGAACTCGCGACAGCACAGGCAGCGCTGGACGACGCCATCGCGGCAACCGATGCCGCCGAGGCTGCGGAGGAAGAGGCCGAGGATTCGGGCGATCCGGCCGCCATAAGTGCTGCCCAGGACGCCACGGCAGCGGCCGAGGACGCTGAGGACACAGCCCGGCAGGCTGTGACGGACCTGACCGCGGCGTACGACGCGGCCATCAACACGCCGGAGATCATCGCAGCCCGGGACGCTTTCAACGCAGCGGCGGCTGACTTCGATGCAGCGCTGGCCGCCGTGTCGCTCGATGAAGCTTCCGCCGCCGACCTCGCGGGCCTCTTCGAGGCCTTCCTCGCAGCCTGCAACCCGGACTCCACCGGGGTTGATCCGGTGACACCGCCGGTATCGGCGCCGGGAAGCACGACGCCGGCCGTTGCCAATGCGGTCAACGAGACTCCCGCCGGCGGTGGCACCGCGTTGGCCGCCACGAACAAGGGCCTCAACGTGCAGACCGCGGCAGAAGCCGAGCCGGGCGTCCACCCCGGGCTGGCACTCCTCGCAGGGCTCTTGGCAGCGGGCATCGCCGTGCCCGCGGCCGTCGCCATGAGGATGCGCCGCCTGGAGCGCAGCCGCAACTAGGCAGTTCACCTTGGAACCGCGGACGACTTCCAGCCGGCGCCGGCCCATCCGCCGGCGCTGGCTTGCCGTGCCCGCAGTTGCTGCGGCGGGTTTGGCGGCCGCTCTCTTCCTGGCGCCGTCGAACGCTGTGCCCCCAAGTGGCGGCAGCGCCGCCGTCGTACCTTCAGCCGTTCCTTCGGTGGTGGGTTCCCCGGGTGCCGCGCCCGTTGCCCGCAAGGCGACGCGGCCGCTGGCGGCGGCGCCGACGTTAGTGTCGATCGACGCCGTCAACCTGAACGTGCGGGTCCTGCCGCTGACGCCGACTGCAGACGAGCTGGCTTCGGAATCGCTCGTGCCGCCACTGACTCTCGACGCTTACTGGCTGACCAGCTACGGCGTGCCGGGTGCGGGATCGACCAATACGACATACATCGTGGGACACAGCTGGGACGGCCGGGATGCACCGTTTAATAGGCTCAGCGACAAATCCCTCGTGGGCAAGGCCGTCACGGTCACCACGGCGAAGGGCGCGCTGAAGTACGTGGTGGATTCGGTGACGACGCACGACAAGAACACCCTCAAGGACAGCGAGATCTGGAACGTCGTGCCCAACCGCGTGGTGCTGATCAGCTGCTACACCGAGGACCCGTGGGGCAAGAACGTGGTGGTCACGGCCTCCCCCGCCCCATAGCAACGCTCCCTCACCTTTCGCCGCTTGTTGCAGGACGCTCCCTCAGCTTTCGTCTCTTGTTTCCGGACGCTTCCTCACCTCAAAGCAGGCTTGATCCAATCTTGTTGGAATCCTGCGCGGATCTTAGGCGTGAGGAGGCAGGCAAGTGAGAGCGCCGTGACAGTATGTATCCGGTTCGAAAAAATCAGACAAAAAATTCCTGGGGGGAACAATGTCCACGACCGAAATCACACCTGCCATTACCTCGCCTTCTGATCGCAATTCGAAGCGCAGGAAGGCGAAAGCGATTCTTGCCGGCGGCCTTGTGCTTGGCATAGGTGCAGCAGTAACTCTCGCCGCTTGGAACGACTCGGAGTTCGTCCTTGGGGAATTCGGCGGGGGCCATTTCAAGATGTTGGGCAGCACAGCCGCCAACGAAACCCCTGTCAATCACGATGACGCAGATTCAGGCGCCGAATTGAACTTCCAAATCAACGCCGCCAACCTAACGCGAAGTCAGACGGTCGCTGCGGCCTACGCTGTCCAGCTTGACGCGGCCACCGGCTACGCAGCAACAGTCAGGGTCAATTCCGCTGAGGGTTCGGGCGACGCCGAGAGCAGCCTCAAGTACGGCATATTCACAGTTGGTGGCTGGACTGACTGCACGCCATCCGCCACGGCGGCGTCCACGTCGGGAACTCAGATTGTTCCGGCAGGAACGAACCTCGATTCCGTGGCCAACGCAGTAGCGTTCGATTTGGCTAAATCCTCCAATGGCACAGACCCCGGCTCGCCCGTCTACCTGTGCTTCCAGGTGACGGCAGACAGCACCCTGGTACAGGACAAGGCTGCCGTGGCAACCTGGGAGCTGCTTGCGGAGTCGAAAGCCTCCTAAGACGCCTTGCCCTTGCGCAAACACGTGAGACCACTGTGGCATCGCACCTACACCCGTGTGCGCGCGGTCCTCGCTGGCGCCCTCGTCCTTGGCGTGGGCGCCAGCGTGACCCTCGCGTCGTGGACTGACTCCGAGTACGCAGCAGGCACATTCACGGCCAGCACGTTCCGGCTTGAATCCAGCACACTTCCCAACCTCTGGAAGGACAGCACCGCAGACGACGCTTCCCTTGTTGTCAGCGCGGGTGGAATGTCCCCTGAAGCGTCGAAATATGCGTGGTTAAAGATCCGCACCACAGCCGCGTCAACCGTCGGCGGGAGCGTTAGCCTGACAAGTTCGACGCCCGTCGGGGACTTGTCCCCCGCGCTGGAGTACCGCGCGGTGCTGACGGCCTCAACATGTGATTCGAGTGCCTTCTCCAGTGCGGCGACGTACATAGCCGGGTCCTCGTCCTCGTACCTGCCGACGACGTTGGCGCCGGGAACGGCTGTCGTGTCGCCCATCGAGCCGGGCGCCGGCAGCGAGCTCCGGTACTGCTTCGACGTGAGAATCAAGGCAGGGGCAGACAACAGCTTCCAGGGCAAGTCCGCCGCGGTGACGTGGGTCTTCACAGGGACATCGGCCTAGCTAATGAAGGAGCAATCATGAGCGGAGCGAGCATGCGGGGCCGGCTGGGCAACGTGTTCCTCAACATCGCTGCCCTCGGCGGCACTGTCTGCATCATCCTGGCGATCCTTGCCTTCTTCTTCCAGATCACCCTGATCATGTTCAAGACCGGCTCCATGAGCCCGACGATCCCTGCCGGCTCACTCGCCGTCGTAAAGAAGATCCCTGCCTCGGAAGTGCGGGTGGGCGACGTCGTCACGATCGACAGGCCGTCCGCGCTCCCAGTGACGCACCGGGTCACCTCCGTGACGCCGTCGGCGGACGGCGCAGCCAAGATCACGATGCGCGGCGACGCCAACCCAACCGACGATCCCCTGCCCTACGAGGTCACAACAGTGCGTACCGTTCTCTGGTCCGTGCCGGAGCTCGCCTATACGGTCCATGCCGCTAATAACCCCATCGTCCTCGGCAGCTTGACTATCGTTATGGCCGGTGTGGTGACGTGGGCATTCTGGCCGCGGGAGGAGCCCCGACGCCGTCGGAGTGAAAGCGAGCCGCTGGAAGCGGCGCCGTGAAACGGAAGCGCCTCGCCGTCGTCGGACTGCTCACTCTTGCTGGTGTCCTTTTAGTGGCTCCGCCAGAGCCGACGACGGCGGCCTGGACACTGCAGCAGCAAGCGCGCGGGACGTTCACGGCCGGGACAGTCATGCCGCCGACATCACTCACCTGCAGTGGAGGTCTTCTCAAGAACGCTTCATTTTCATGGAGGCCGCCGACGGAGGGACTACTGCCGATCAGCGGTTATGAATGGACGCTCACGCCCCAGGGCGGCTCGCCCTCTGCTCCGAATGCGACAACGAACACTACTGCGCCCATGCCTCCCGACATCCTCAACGCTGGCACGAGCACGTTTTCTTTGGTCGCGGTGGGACCTGGGGGCTGGAAATCAGCCGTGGTGCAGGGGACCATCTACCGGCTCGCAGCAGTTGGCCTCCCCGTGTACTCGAGCTGCACAACATGACACCCGAACCCGCCAAGCCAGACCCGACGGCCAACGGCCCAGACCGCGAGCCCCTCACTCGCAAACAGAAGGCATTACTCTTCCTGAACTCCCGCCGTCGAAGGTTCTGGGCTGGGCTCACATTCTTCGTCGTCTGGCTCCTGCTCCAAGTCCTCTTCGACGGGTCGGAGAAGTTCCCGCTCAACCTGGTTCCCAATTTCTTCCTGTACGCGGGCGGCGCGCTCCTTGTGCTCCTCTGGACGAACGGGTCCGTCCTGAACCAGCCGGCCCCTCTCCCCATTGGCATCATGCGCGGCACCGCCACAACCCGCTTCATGAACGACGAGACCTGGGAGACAGAGTTGTCTCTCGCCGAAACCCAGGAGGCTCTGGTCCGGCTCTTTCAACAGCCAGGCGCCGAGGCGCGCGTCATCGGCAGGACTGTTTGGGTGCAGCTCGGCAAGGACTGGCACGCCGAGGAATGGTGGCACCGCGAAGCCGCCCCGCAAATGAAACGCAGGGGGCCGGTCCACTTTTTCCTCAGCGCCACGGACGCGGGTACAGCCATCACCGCCTTCAGCAAGGACCGCCGGCTTGCCGGGATGCACGACGTCGTCCGCCTCTCGGATGAGATGAGCGCCACCGCGGTGAAACTGGCCAGGAACGCAACCGAAAAGCGGTACGACGACGAGGGCAGGGAGCGCTAAGCTCCCGGCCCCCGGGTCCCGAGGCCCGAGGCTCGACCCCCGGGTCCCGGGTCCCCGCCCGAGAAAATCCGAGCTACTTGCTCAGAAACCCGTCCAGTGCGGGAAGGTCGTCGGTGTTGATGTGGTCGACGCCGGCATTATGCAGCTCGGTCCACATCGCATCGCGCGCTGCGCCCGGCTGGTCCGGCGTCGCCCAGAACCGCACCCGGTACCCATTGGCGTGGGCCGTTTCCACGTACGCGCGCAGCCTGGCGCGCTCTGTCTCGGGCATCGGCCCGACACCCTGCCACGTGAACAGCTTGGTCCAGTTGTCGCTGACCAGCGGCATCAGCCCAGCCGGCATCCCCGAAGCCAGATCAGCCGACCGGCCGTCGTAGAAGCCGAACCGCTTGTCCGCTGCCTTCATCGTGGCGAGCGGGCGGTTGCCGCTGATGACGGCGGTGACCGGCCCGGTCGAAACCTTGCCGTTGGCGTAGCGCGTCATGAGCGCCGGGTGCTCCGCCAGTTCCTTTTCGACGGCCGCGTAGGTCGTTTCGCCGTCGCTCTTGATGTCGATCAGAAGTTGCAGGCTGCCGTCCCAACCCGGGTAAACACTGTGGCCCTGCTGCCGCGCGAGTTTGTCCAGCGGGTCCAGGTACAGGCTTTCGAGGGTGACTCCGGCCCGCGCATCAACCAGGTCATGCGCCACGCGCAGCTCGCCGTCCACCAGCCAGACGTCCGCCTCCACACTGGTGAATCCGTGCTTCAGCGCGTCGAGCAGCGGCCGGTCGTGTTCGTAGTCGTTGTGCGCGTGCGCTGCTGCATGCGGCTCCCCCAGCACGACGGCGGCATCCGGCGCCGCGGTGGACGGGGCGGCGATTCCGGCGAGCGCCGTTAGGGCGACGAGGGCAGTGACGGTGCTTTTGAGCAGCACAGGGTTCTCCTTCAGTGCGGTTGAGGACGCGGCCGCGCTTCCCGGATTGGGAACGTGCGACGGCGTGCCCCACCACCCTGCCCGCCAGCAGCTAACGCTTGCCCACTGTCGGCTGACGCCTCGGTGAACAGGACATGTCGTGCGCCGCCGGTTGAGCCTGTACAGGCTCGATCAGCGATGAGGGAGGGTCAGGAAAAACCCGACCAAACGTGAGGACGCGTCAGGACAAACCCGACCAAACGTGAGGAAGGGTCAGGACAAACCCGACGAGAGGTGAGGACGCGTCAGGAACCCGCGGGCGGGTTAGCCGACGTGGATGCCGGGGCGGCGGGCGGGGTCGGGCTCGTTTTCGCGGATGATCTCGCGGACCACGGGGGCAGTGTCGCCGCGGCCCAGCAGCAGGTAGCGCATCAGGTGGGCCAGCGGGTTGCCCTCTGCCCACTCGAAGTACGCGTGCGGCCGGACTCCCGTGGCGTCGCGCAGGGCGAGCAGGATTGCGGCGATGGCGTTGGGCGCGGCAGGGCTCTCGGTGCGCAGGACGCGGTGCCCGTCCACCTCGACGCCCCGCACCGTGAGCACGTCACTGAAGCCCGACGGGTCCGTGACGTCGATCTCCAGGAACATCACGTCAGCAGTGCCGGGCACCGGGTTGTTCTCCCGCTGTGCGGCCTCCTTCTCCGCATACTCCTTGGCGTCCCTGGCCTGCGGGCGGTTGGCGATGATGTTGATCCGCCCGTCGTAGTCAATCGTGTCCGTCACAAAGCGGCGCGCGGCCTCGTCGAACTCGATCCGGTCCACCCGCAGCTCCGTGGTCCGCGAGACACGGGACACTAGGGACACCACCACGATGCCCAGGATGAAGAACCCGGAGATCGCAATGCCGTCCGGCTTCTCGATCACGTTCTCCACCAGGGCGTAGAGCATCACGAGGGTCAGGATGGTGAAGCCGACGGCGGCCCCGCGTTTCTTCTTGCGCGCGGCGGAGATGCTCACGGCCACCGCGCCGGAGACCATCATGAACAGGATCCCGGTGGCGTAGGCGCCGGCCTGGGCGTTGACGTCGGCCTTAAAGCCGATGGTGATGAGGATGCTGATGGCCGTGTACACCAGGACCACGGGCCGCACCGCGCGGGACCAGTCCGGAGCCATGCCATAGGAAGGAAGGTACCGGGGCACGATGTTGATCAGCCCGGCCATCGCGGACGCGCCGGCGAACCACAGGATCAGGATGCTGCTGACGTCGTAGACGGACCCGAAGCCGTTGCCGAGCCGCTCATGTGCCAGGTACGCCAAAGCACGGCCGTTGGCGGGCCCGCCCTCCTGGAACGCCTCGGCCGGGATCAGCACGGTGGTCACAAAGCTGCTGCCGATCAGGTACACGCTCATCACCACAGCCGCCGTCGTGAGGAGCTTGCGGGTGTTGCGGATCCGGTTTCGCAGCATCTCTTCCGGGGAAGAACCGGAAGCCTTCACCAGGGGCATCATGCTGACGCCGGTTTCGAAGCCAGAGAGGCCCAGCACCAGCAGCGGGAACGCGAGGATCGCGGGCCCGGCGATGTTCCCAAAACCGCCGCCAAACGAACCAAGCGAAGCCATCCAGGCGGCGACGGCACCCGGCTGGGTGACGGCGTCGTAAATTCCGGTGCCGATGATAACCGCGTTCAGCAGCAGAAAGACGCCCACCAGCGGAATGGCCACGGCCACCGCCTCGGAGAAGCCCAGCAGGAACACCCCGCCCAGGATCAGCAGCATCACCACGGTGATGGGGATGGCCTGGCCCTCGAGGAACGGCGGGAGGTACGGGTTCTCCAGCATGTGCACAGTGGCGTCGGCGGCGGACAGGGTGATGGTGATGATCCACGACGTCGCCACGAACCCCAGCAGCACCAGCACGAACACCTTCCCGCGCCAGAACGGCAGCAGGTTCTCGAGCATGGCCACGGACCCCTGCCCGTGCGGGCTCTCGTGCGCCACCCACCGGTACATCGGCAGCATGCCCAGCAGCGTCAGGGCCACGATCAGCAGCGTGGCCAGCGGCGACAGTGCCCCGGCGGCGAGCGCGGCGATGCCGGGGAGGTACGACAGCGTGGAGAAGTAGTCCACGCCGGTCAGGCACATGACCTTCCACCAGCTCTGCTGGTGCCCGGTGCCCTCGGCGGACTCCGGCCCCACCGGCTGGTGCACCTTGTGCTCCAGCAGCCATCGGGTGAACGCACCGCCGGGGCCGTTCTCCCGCTCGGGGTTGGGCACGCTGGCCGGAACGGAGTATTGGGCGGGTGCGGTCATGAAGTGTCTTTCTGGATTTGGGGAAGGTTCGCCGTCGGGCCGCTGTAGAGCGGCGGGAACGGCTTACCCGCCGTCGGACCGCGGGAGAGGCGTCCGACGGCGGGGGCTACTTCGTTGCTCTGATGAGCCGGTAGATCATGTAGCCGGTTACGCCGATCCCGAGGATCAGCCACAGCAACGGGGCGCTTTCGGTCAGCATGGCAGGACACGGCCTTGCGTGCTTGAGGTGGCCACGGGGTCCTTCGATTCACATGGGCAGTTTGCTGATGACCACGGGAGCCTAGCACCGGCCGGAATCCGAAAAGCGCCAAAACCGGGGATCTTAACGCTTTCTTAACGCCTCGTCCTTCACACCGGCCCCAGGGATTACCCCGGTGGTAGCGTGACGCGTATGCGCGACGTTCCCGCCCCGAAGGCCCGGCCCGCGGACCTGACGGACCGGAGGACCGGAAGAACGGGCCGCGGCTTCGCCGGACTGTGGCCCGGCGGCTCCAAAGTCTTCCCGCGCATCCTCAACGTCTTCGCACCCCAGCACCCCGCCCAGGTGATCGTGCTCGGGTTCGCCGCCGCAGTCGCCGTCGGCACAATCCTGCTCATGCTGCCCATCTCACGGAACGGCCCCGGGGGCGCATCATTCCTCGATGCCCTGTTCACCTCCACCTCGTCCGTGTGCGTCACCGGGCTGATCACCGTCGATACCCCGGTGTACTGGAGCGGGTTCGGCAAGGTGGTGATCATGACGCTGATCCAGGTCGGCGGGTTCGGGGTCATGTCCTTCGGCACGTTGCTAGGGGTGCTGATGGCCCGCCGGCTTGGGTTGCGCTCACGGCTCTCGGCGGCTGCGGAGACAAAGAGCACCGGCTTCGGCGACGTGCGCCGCGTGCTGCTCGGGGTGCTGACCATCAGCCTCACTGTAGAGATTGTGCTCGCGGGGATGCTGGCCGCCAGGCTGGTCGCGGGCTACGGCTACGAGCCCGGGCGCGCCCTGTGGCACGGCGTCTTCCACGCGGTGTCCTCGTTCAACAACGCCGGTTTCGCGCTGCACACGGACAACCTCATCGGGTTCGCCGGCGACCCGTGGATCTGCCTGCCCATCGCCGCCGCAGTGATCATCGGCGGCCTCGGCTTCCCGGTCCTGTTCGAACTGCGCCGGCAGTACCAGCGGCCCATCCACTGGAGCATGAACACCAAGCTGGTCCTGGTGGGCACCGCCGTGCTCCTCACCGCAGGCACCGTCTTCATCACCGCCGTCGAATGGTCCAACCCGGCCACCCTCGGCGCGCTGAAGCCGGGCGAGCGCATCCTGGCCGGGTTCTTCCAGTCCGTCATTACCCGCACGGCCGGGTTCAACAGCATCGACATCGGGCAGATGCATGAGGTGTCCTGGCTGGGCATGGACATCCTGATGTTCATCGGCGGCGGCCCGGCCGGCACCGCGGGCGGCCTGAAGATCACCACCTTCAGCGTCCTGTTCTTCATCCTTCTGACGGAACTGCAGGGCGGCACGGCCGTGAACATCTTCGGCAAACGCCTCTCCCGGGCAGTGCACCGGCAGGCGATAACCGTGGTGCTGCTGGCCATCGGGCTAGTGGTGGGCTCAACGATGTTCCTCATGATCATCACCGATTTCGGCCAGGAGCGGATCCTGTTCGAGGTGATCTCCGCGTTCGCCACGGTGGGCCTGTCCACCGGCATCACAGCCGCCATGCCGCCGGCGGGCCAGGTGGTACTGATCCTGCTGATGTTCATCGGCCGCCTCGGCCCCGTGACGCTGGGCGCCGCACTGGCACTCCGCGAACGCCCGCTGCTTTACGAGTACCCCAAGGAAAGGCCCCTCATTGGCTAAGAACTTCTTCTCCCGTTCACCCGAATCCGCGGCACAGGCGGATTCGGTGGTGGTCATCGGACTGGGCCGGTTCGGCGGGTCGCTGGCGCTGGAGCTTGAGGCGCAGGGCACCGAGGTGCTGGGCATCGACTCCAGCGAGGACACCGTGCAGTCCTACAACGGCCGGCTCACCCACGTGGTCCGGGCGGACTCCACCAAGGAGGAGGTGCTCCGCCAGCTCTCCGTCCACGAGTTCGACCGCGCCGTGGTGGGCATCGGCAGCGACATCGAGGCGAGCATCCTGACGACGTCGCGCCTGCTCACGTTCAAGAAGCCGCAGATCTGGGCCAAGGCCATCAGCGAGCCGCACGCCGAGATCCTCAACCAGCTCGGCGTGGACCACGTGATCCGCCCCGAGCACGACATGGGCAAGCGCGTGGCCCACCTGGTCCGCGGCTCGCTGCTGGACTACGTCGAGTTCGAGGACGACTTCGTGATGATCCGCACCAGCCCGCCCAGCGAGGCCCGCGACCGTCCGCTCGGGGTGCTGGGCCTGCGCGACAAGTACGGCATCACCATCGTGGCGGTGAAGCGCCCCGGTGGCATCTGGGGCCACACCACCGCGCAAACCGTCCTGTACGACGACGACCAGATCATCGTGCAGGGCAGCAAGACGCAGGCGGAGCGGTTCAGCAACATGACCTAGAGTTTTGCCGGCGGCCGGTTACCGCGTGGCCGGCGCCTCAATAAAGACCACCTGGCTCAGGCTCTTGACAGGCCTCCGCCTCCGGGCGGCAGGCTTGGCGACGGCGTTAGCCGGGTTCCCGGCGTCGGACGTCAATTTCCCGGCATCTGTGGAATGCCCGGCATCTGTGAAATGCCCGACGGCGTTTGCCGCCTTTCCGGCCGGGATCCGCCGCACGCTGAGCTGCTCAAGATCCAGAAGCCGGCGGGCGCCGGTCCGGGCGTCGATGATCCAGAACAGGTCGATGTCCCGGAGCGTGCTGCTCACGGTCCCCTGGTGCGCCAGCCGCCCGCGGTGCCAGGCCTCAACCTCGTCACCCACCTCCAGCTCCGCGCTGGACTGCACTTCAAGCTTCACATCTTCGTTCACAGCCAGTCCCCTCCATTGGAATGTTGATGGCACCAGCCTGCACCAGGATGTTTTCCAAAACGTTTCACATTGGTGTTTGCCGTGGGTCATTCCTGTTTCCGGCTGCGCCTGCGAGCGCACCGCGACGCTACTGGCGGGTGTCCCAGTGTTTTTGGTCGTCGCCAAGCGTCCAAAGAATGGCCATTGCGTGGAATTCCTCGGGAATTGTTCGGACTCGAAAAAATGGACCGCTAATAACACGCCCAAATTACGGCAAGGTCCAAATTAGAAAAAACTGCGCCAATCTTGATGGTTTCCTGTGGCATTCTTAGCTTGAGCACCATCGCGGGCGGACGTATTTGGTAATTCATGGCTACTCGGCCTCGGGATCGTGGAGTATTAATTCCCCGCCAGGGAATCTGCCCGCTGACTCGCGGCCAAGGCCTCCTGTGCGTGGCCGAGCCGCTGATGGATATTCGCCAAAATACGCCACGGCGTCTCCAGGGACGGGTCCAGCGAAGCCGCATGCTCAAGATCGGCGATGGCTTCGGCTGGACGACCCAGGCCGAACTGCGCCACACCGCGGTGGACGTAGAGCGCCGTCGAATATGGGGCGTCAGCGACCAGGGCATCCAGCAGGTCCCTGGCCGCCGGAACGTCGCCGCTGTAAAGGTAGCCGATAGCCAGGGCCGTGCCCGCCTCCTGCGAACCGGGCGTCCGTTCCCGGGCGAGCCTTCCCCATTCCACGGCGCGCCGGGCCGCCTCCTGGTCTCCCGCCGTCGCCGGGTCGGCGAACGCCTGGGCTGCGAGCAGTGCCGTGTCACTGTCCCATGGTCGAAGCTGCCTGGCCTGCACAAATGCCTGCTGCGCCCCGGCATTGTTCCCCGTAGCGGCCGCCCGGGCTCCGGCACCCATGGGCCATTCCGCAATGGCGGCGGGAACGGCAACGGCCAGTGCCGCGAGGGCCAGGACTACGCCCGTCAGTCGCGGAACCGCCCGCATTTTGCCGGCAGCAAGGGCCGGGAAGAACCGGTTCCGGGCGGCTACGCCAGGATTCCCGCCGTCGGACGCCAACAGCCCTCCGCACAGGAAGGCAACAAGGCCCGTGGTACCGATCGAGGTGAAGTGGGTGAGCAGGGCCAGCGCGTAGGCTGCGACAGTTACCAGCACCACGGCGAGGTACCTGCGGTCTGCCGCCACCGGCGTGTCCAGCAACCGGCGGACCAGAACCAGCACTGACACGGCGATCAAAGCGAGAACCAGCACCAGCAGCGGAACCCCACCCGCAGCCAACAACTGCAGCGGCCAACTGTGGGGCGAGTCCGCAGGAAAGCTGTCGCCGACAGTCCGCGCCCATTCCCCGTTAAGGTACTCGGGAAACGCGTCCACGAATCCGCTCGGACCCACGCCCGAGACTGGATGGTCGGCGATCAGCCCGAGGCTCCTCCCCCACAGCAGCCACCGTCCATCCACCGTTCCGGCGGACAGCAGCCGGTCCCGGGCAGCGGGCACCAGAAGCACGACGACGGCGAGGCCCGCCACAGCGACCGCGGCTCCGGCGGCGATTTTCGGCCCGGACCAGGACCTGTCCTTCATCCAGGTGAAGGCGGCGAACACAGCCACGATCAGGAGCGCGGCCAGCGCAGCCCGGGATCCGGAAAGGACGGCAACTCCGGCGCCAGCCAGCAGACCCGCGCGGCGCAGCCAAACCTGCCAGGTCCCGTCCGGCTCGCCCTGCGCGGCCAGGACACCGGCAATCACGACGCCGGCCAGGCCTTGGTCTGTTGCGTTGCCCAGCGTCGCTCCCGGCCTTACGTCTTCAGCGCCGCCCAGAGGGCGCAGACCAGCGCCTTCCAGCGCGGCTATGACGAACAGGGCGATGCCGGCACCGGCCAGGGACAGGCTGAGTAGGGCGCGCCGCGGACTCGCGTCGGAACCGCCGAGGATTTTTGCACCCACCGCGAAAACCGCCACGTACACCGCCAGTGTCAGCAGGCCCTCATAACGGGGCCACCGGCCCCCGATACTCGCAAGAGGCGTGTCGGAGAGCAGCATCGCGACGGCGATCCACAGCACGCAGGCTGCCACCACTGCCTTCACTGCCAGCGGGAGGCGCGCCCCAACCGGCGACAGCAGGCCGGCAACTACGGCGAGGATGACCACCACGAGCTTGACCCATACGAAGCGGAACAGTCCGCCAGGCTGGAAGGCCAGGAGAGAGGCGGCCATCAGGAGGATGCAGGCCCCGGGAAGACGGGAGATTACTCGTTCCATGCGCGCCTGCGGCCTTTCCCCCGAAATTGTTCCTAACCAACAATAGCCGCCTGACGCGCTCTCTTTTCGGTCAGGCGGGGAAAGCAATAAATAAACCATGGGCGTTACACATTCGTTGGACAAACTCGCCGGGAAAGTTAGACTGAGGCGTTCTTTGACAATTTAGAGTGGCGGCCGCGCCGTTGACTGGCCCATGGGGGGATAAAAATGCTCGTTAGGAGCGGGCGATTCCGTTTAAGAATCGCATTGTTATTGTCAGTACTTTCGGCGCTGATAGTCACGGGGTTGGCACCGGCCAACGCAGTGGACCTGTCGGACGCCTCCATCAGCGGAAAGATCACGGCACCAGCGGGCGTTGATGCGGCCGCTACAAGTGTCTACGCATATACAGCCGATGGATACACGAACGCCGGCGACAGCCAGGTTAACGCTGACGGCACCTACACCATCAACGGACTGCCGGCAGGTGCCTACAAGGTCCAGTTCGGCGGTTACAACTCCGGCGCACTGGACCAGTGGTACTCCGGGGCCTCGTCCTTCGAAACCGCCACCCCTGTCGCTGTCGCGTCAGGCGAAAGCCTCACGGGAATTAACGCCAGCATGGCCAAGGCTGCCACCATCAGCGGCCGGATCACTGTCCCTGCAGGTGTGGACCTCGGTTCGGTCAACGTTGCCGCCCAAAAGGCCGGGAACGAGTGGTATCAGGCAACCGGCTGGGTTAACCCGGACGGCACGTACACAGTCCGCGGCCTGCCTGCCGGCAGCTACAAGATCCAGTTTGCGGGCGGAAACTCCGGTGCGGTTACCCAGTGGCATGCGGCGGCGACGTCCTTCGATACTGCCACGCCTGTCACGTTGACGGCCGGCCAGGATCTGACCGGGATCAATGCCACCCTCTTGCGGGGCGCGTCCATCAGCGGCATAGTTACGGTTCCGGCCGGGCTCGACGCCAGCAGCACACGGGTCGAGGCATTGGACAGCGCCGGAAACGGCGCAAGCACGGCCTACGCCAGCGCCGATGGAACATACAGCCTGCGTGGCCTCCCGGCGGGCAGTTACAAAGTTCAGTTTTCCTCTTATGGCAGAGGTCTGCTGCAACAGTGGTATCCCGGTGCTTCGACACCTGATGCAGCCACCCAGGTTGTCGTCACGGCAGCCCAGGACCGCACCGGGATAAACGCAACCCTTGTCACTGGCGGTTCGATCAGCGGCACGGTGACCGCGCCCGCCGGAGTCGACCCCGCATCAGTCCAAGCCACGGTCTACGAGGCTGCTGGTCCAAACCCCAATTACGTCGGAAGCTCACAAGTAAACGCCGACGGCACATACAGGGTGGATGGACTTCACTCCGGTAGCTACAAAGTGCAGTTCCTCGGGATGAACAGCGTTCTGATGGAACACTGGTATGACGGTGCCTCGTCCTTCGAAACAGCCACTCCGGTAGCCGTTACGGCCGGCCAGGACCGCGCCGGGATCAACGCCGCTTTGGCGAAGGGCGCATCCATCACCGGCAACGTCACCTCCGCCGCAGGGGTGGACCTGGGCGGGGTGTGGGCGTACCTCTACGAAGCGGACACCGTTTCATTTGCACGGGCAGTACAGGTCAGCCCGGACGGCTCCTACCAATTTGCGGGCCTCAAAGCAGGATCGTACAAGCTCCAGTTCAGCCCGGGCAGCTCCGGGGCATTCGAGACGTGGTACGGCGGCGCGTCCACATCAGATGCAGCGGCTGTCATTACAGCCAGCGCCAGCCAGGAGCTGGCTCTGGACGACACCGTACTCGTCAAGGGCGCGACCATCAGCGGCAAAGTCACGGCACCCGCCGGTGTAGACCTTTCCGCAGTGTCCGTCTACGCCTACAACGCGAACAACCCTGTGTCCTATCCCCTTTACTCAAGCGTGCAGGCAGATGGCAGCTACAAGCTCACGGGTCTCTCCGCGGGCAATTACGTCGTCCAGTTCTCGGGGTACAACTCCGGGGCACTGGACCAGTGGCACGCGAACGGCACTTCACGTGAAACGGCCACCGTCCTGCCCGTAGCCGCGGGCCAGGACGTCACCGGCATAAACGCCACCTTGGTGAAGGGTGCAACCATCAGCGGTAAAGTCACCGTTCCGGCCGGGGTAACCCTGTCGGGCGTAACGGTGTCCGCGAACGGAGATGAAAGCCCGTACGGCACGCATGCAAGTGTGAACGCCGACGGCACGTACAAGGTCAAGGGCCTCCCGGCCGGAACGTACAAGGTCAAATTCTCCAACTACAACTCCGGTGCGATGGATGAGTGGTACAACAACGTCCAGACCCAGGCCGCGGCCACACCCCTCGTCCTGGCAGCAGGCCAGGACAAGGTGGCCATCGACGCCACGCTGGCGAAGGGCGCAACCATCAGCGGCAAGGTCACACTTCCAGCCGGCGTGACCTACTACAACGTCAACGTCACCATTTTCAAGGCTGCAGACAACTCCCCGGTGATGTCGACCGAGCTCAACAGCGACGGAACCTATGCGCTCCGCGGACTCCCGGCCGGCAGCTATAAGCTGCAGTTCGGCGGCTACAATTCGGGCGCCCTGATGCAATGGCACAACAAGGCCACTTCCCTGGCCACGGCCACTCCAGTGACGGTCACCGACGGCCAGACCCTCACGGCCATCAACGCCACCCTCGTCAAGGGCGGCGTGATCAGCGGCAAGATCACAGCTCCGGCGGGCACCCGGCTGAATGCGTCGCAAATCGTCGCGACGAAGACCGGAACCATCGATGATTCGTCCGTCTACGGTTGGGTCAATCTGGACGGCACCTTCAGCATCATTGGACTGGAGACCGGCTCCTACAAGCTGCGGTTCCTCGGCGGCCAGAGCGGCGCCGAGGACCTCTGGTATGGAGGATCAACACCCGCCACCGCCAAATCCATAGCGGTGACCACGGGCCAAACTGTCGCTGGCGCGAACATGACGGTTGTTACGGGGGCGACCATCAGCGGCAACGTCTCCGGGGCAAGCGGCCAGCCCGGCTACCTGCTCAGCGTCCTGGACGCAGCTGGCAAGCTGGTCAAGAACAGCTACTCGGATGTGGCCGGCAACTACAGCGTGGTCGGCCTCGCCGCGGGATCCTACAAGGTGGCGTTCAACCGCTCCAGCGGGTTCACCCAGGACGAGGCGCAGTACTACCAGAACCAGCCGGAATCCGCTGGTGCGGGGCAGGCACAGTCCATTCCGGTAACCTCCGGGCAGGCCGTGCAGAACGTCAACGCCAGCCTCACAGCCGGTGGTTCCGTGACCGGCACCGTGCTGGACAAGGCCAGCAAACCGGTAGTCAACGCCCTGATTCAGGCCTACACGCCGGACGGTTCGCTGGTCACCCGCAGCGCGGGAACCAGTGCCACCGGCAAGTACACCCTGAAGGGTCTTACCACCGGCAGCTACATCATCAAGGTGCACGGAGCCTTGTCGGGACGCGGAGACCTCTACTCGGGCAACAAGGGCACCGAGGCCACGGCAACGAAGGTCAGCGTTGTCAGGAACAGCGCCACGACGCACGACCTGTCCTACGCGGCAGTTGTGCAGACCCTCACCGCCCCCACTCCAACGGTCAAGGGGACGGCCAAGATGGGCTCCACGCTGACGGCGACTCCCGGAACCTGGGGTCCCTCAGGAGTCGCGCTGAAGTACCAGTGGAAGGCCAACGGCGTCGCCATCACCGGCGCCACCGCCACCACGTTCAAGCTGGCCGCGGCACAGGTGGGCAAGACGCTGACGTTCAGCGTGACGGGCACCAAGACGGGATACACCACGGCGACCAAGACCTCCGCCGCCACCGGCACGGTCATGGCCCTCAACCCCGTCCTGACCGCGCCGACCCCCAGGATCACCGGAACGGCCAAGGTGGGCTACACCCTGACCGCCGCTCCGGGAACCTGGGGGCCGGCACCCGTCACCCTGAAGTACCAGTGGAAGGCCAACGGCGTCGCCATCACCGGCGTCACGGCTGGCACATACAAGCCGTCGTCGGCGGTGGTCGGGAAAACTATCAGCGTGACGGTCACCGGCAGCAAGGCCGGCTACAACACCGCGGCCAAGACGTCGGCACTCACCGCAAGGGTCGCCGTCGGAACCCTGACGGCACCGGTTCCCAAGATCACGGGAACCGCGAAGGTGGGCTACACGCTGACGGCGGTCCCCGGCGCCTGGGGTCCGGCTCCGGTCACCCTCAAGTACCAGTGGAAGGCGAACGGCGTCGCCATCACCGGCGCCACCGCCAGCACCTATAAGCCGGCTGCGGCCGTGATCGGCAGGACCATCAGCGTGACGGTAACCGGCGCAAAGGCGGGCTACACGACGGCGGCCAAGACGTCGGCACTCACCGCGAGGGTCGCCGTCGGGACCCTGACCGCTCCGGTTCCCGTGATCAGCGGAGCCGTCCGGGTGGGGTCCGCGCTCACGGCAACAGGCAGCTGGGGTCCGGCTCCGGTCACCCTGAAGTATCTGTGGAAGGCGAACGGCGTTGCCATCACGGGCGCCACGGCAAGCACCTACACGCCCACAACCGCGGTGCTGGGCAAGACCCTCACGGTGACTGTGACGGGTTCCAAGGCCGGATTCACCACGGTTGCCAAGACCAGCGCGATGTCGGTCAAGGTGGCTGCCGGGGTGCTGACTGCGCCCGCGCCCACCATCTCGGGTTCGCCAACAGCGGGATCGGTCCTCACGGTTGTTCCTGGGGCGTGGGGGCCGGCGCCGGTCACTCTGAAGTACCAGTGGTACCTCAACGGAATGCCTCTTTCCGGGGCCACCGGCACCACCTATACGCCGATGCTTCCCGGAGACGCGATCGGCGTCAGTGTCACAGGCTCCAAGCCCGGCTTTACGACGGCGGTGAAAACCTCCGCCAAGACGCCGACAATCACGGTGCGTGAGCCGGCTCCGGTCGGCTAACCCTCGTCATAGACTACGGCCAGACGAACACGGCAGGGCCGCTGCGACTCCATCAGGGGTTGCAGCGGTCCTTCCGTTTTGATCCGTCACAAACGCTCTAAAGTGTGATCCGCGTCATAGTATGGCGGGGAATGTATTCTGCTGCTGAAGCCAATGTCGTCGCCCAGGAGAAAGGACAGCCCGTGAAGCCGCATGCTTCGTTCCGCCTGTTCCGCTCCGGGCTGATCGGATCCATCGTCCTGGGCCTGGCCGCCGGCGGGCACCTTGCCGGTGGGGGCCAGCTGCCCGCGCCGGCAATCCTCGCGGCCCTGTGCGCCGTGACCATGGTTCCGGTCGCGGCCCTGACGCGTTTCAAGCTGTCGCTGCCGGTTCTCACCGGGCTGATTGGCGGCGGGCAGGCCTGGCTTCACTGGGCGTTCGACGCCATGTCCGCGGAAACTCCGACGGCGATTTCCCCGGCGCTGCTTTCCGGGCACGCCGGGCACGCGCCGGCATCCCTCAACCACGAGGCGCTGATGATGGCCGCCCCGGCCCACGGGGCTGCACCGGACGGGCTCATGTTCGCCGCCCACGCCGTCGCCACCCTGGCCACGGCGCTGCTCCTTGCCCATGGCGAACGCATCCTCGGCGTGCTGGCCGACTGGCTGGGCCCGCTGTTTCGGGACCCAGAACCGGTCGTCGTCGTTCCCGCCCGTGCACCCTTCCCATGCGCCGCTGCTGCGGTCCTTCCGCCCAGGCACCACTCGGTTCGCCTGCCTTCCCGGCGCGGACCCCCGCTGCTCGCCGCCGCCGCGTAGAGACAGTTCCTTTCACAACTGGCAGGAACTTCCGACGGCGGTTCTTCCGCTTTCCGGACAGGCCCTAGGCCTGATTTTCCTGACCCCCTAAACCTGTGAAAGGCACTCCTGCCATGAATACCTCCCTTCGCCGTACCCTCAAGAGCACCGCGGCCGCCACGCTGGCGGCCGGAATCCTGGCCGCAGGCGCGGCCGCCGCTTCCGCCCACGTCACCGTCGACCCCTCCGCCACCGCCGAGGGCGGCTTCACCAAGCTGACGTTCAGCGTCCCCAACGAATCCGAGACCGCCAAGACCAACCGGCTCGAGGTCAAGCTCCCCACGGACACCCCGCTGACCTCCGTCTCGGTGCTGCCCATCGATGGATGGAAGGCCCAGGTCATCACCACCACCCTGCCCAAGCCGGTCGAGGTCGCCGGGGCAACCGTGACCAAGGCGCCCACCAGCGTGGTCTGGACTGCTGACGCCGCGCACCAGATCGGGCAGAACCAGTTCCAGATGTTCACCCTGTCCGTCGGCCGCCTCCCCGCAGCCGGCACCACGGTGATCCTGCCCGCGGCGCAGGGCTACACGGACGGGACCACCGTCAACTGGGCCGACGCCGCAGCCGAGCACCACCACGCCTCCGCAACGTCGTCCGCGCCCGCCGCGGAAGCTAAAAAGTCCCGCCCTGCACCGACCTTCGTCACCACGGCGGCCGAAAGCGAGGGCGCGCACGCAGAGGCTAGCCCCGCGGCCACGCAGGCGTCGGCAGTGACGGCCGCTTCGGCTTCCTCCTCAGGTGGCGACACCGCCGGATGGGTCGGGCTGGCCGCAGGACTGATCGGCCTCGCCGCGGGCGTGACAGCGCTGGCCCGTACCCGCGCCAGCCGCGGCAACTAGGCACCGCGTACCAGCCCAAGCTGTATCTGGCCCAAGCGGTAACCGGCCCTCCAACGGTTAGGCGTTGAGCGCCTCACGCCCGGTTCATCGGGCGTGAGGCTGCTTCGCGCTACCCACAAACACTTCGCGCTGCCCAAACGCCTTCCGCCCTGCTTCGGGACGCCACGCGCCGGTGCCACGCGCCGCGCTGCCGGCGAACAGGCCGTCCCAACGGGCCCAACGGGCCATCCAAGCGCTTCCGACGCGGCCATCCCGGCTCGCCCCGATCGGCCCTCCCAAAGCGCATTGCAGCAGCGCCACGAAAACTCGAAAGACAAAACGATGACTGTATTAGCCAACCCTCAAAAGTCCACCCAACCAACCCCGCCGGACAATGTTCCCGCCGGCAACGTACCGGAAGGCCGCGGATGGTTCCGCGCGTTCCTGCTCCGGCTCCACTTCTACGCCGGCATCCTCGCCGGTCCCTTCCTGCTCATCGCCGCCCTCAGCGGCGGCCTCTACGCCATCACGCCCCAGTTGGAACAGGCCGTCTACACCAAGGAACTGCATGTCCCCGCGGTCGCGAAGCCGCTGCCGCTTTCGGCCCAAGTGAAGGCAGCCATCGACTCCGCCGGCGGCGCCACGCCGGTCACCGTCCGCCCGGCGCCCGGCCCCGAGGACACCACCCGCGTCCTCTTCTCCGACCCATCGCTGGGTGAATCCGAGTACAGGACCGTCTTCGTGAATCCCGGCACCGGAGAAATCCGCGGCGACCTCACCACCTACGGCAGCAGCGGCGCGCTGCCGATGCGCACCTGGATCTCCAACCTCCACCGCTCCCTGAACCTCGGCGAGCCCGGCCGGATCTACAGCGAGCTGGCCGCCTCCTGGCTGTGGGTGGTCGCGCTCGGCGGGCTGGGTCTATGGATCGACAGGATCCGCCGACGCCGGACATCACCCCCGAAGACCCGGCCCGCTTCCGGCAGGGCCAAGACGGTCTGGCTCCACGGCACCACCGGCACCGTCCTGCTCGCCGTATTCCTGTTCCTCTCCGCCTCCGGCCTGACCTGGTCCGCCAACGCGGGCGACAACATCACGGCCCTGCGGACCAGCCTCGGCTGGCTCACCCCCACCGTTTCCACATCTTTGAACGGGCAGCCCTCAGCACCGGCCGGCGATCACTCCGGCCACGGCTCGTCGTCGGCACCCGCCAGCGCTGCAGCGGACCCGGCAGCATACGACACCGTCCAACGGATCGCCCGGGCAGACATCATCACAGCACCGATGGTCGATATCAAGCCGCCTGCCTCCGCGGGGAAGGCCTGGACCGTGACCGAGGCAGGCAGGGAATGGCCGGCCACGGCGAGCGCTGTGGCCATCGACCCGGCTACCGAGAAGGTCACCAGCCGCGCCGATTTCAAGGACTTCGGCCTGGCGGCGAAGCTGACCCGCTGGGCCATCGCGGCGCACATGGGCCTGCTCTTCGGCCTGCCGAACCAGCTCGTCCTGCTCGCAGTGGCCGCCGGTCTGGCCGCGATGGTGGTCTGGGGTTATGTGATGTGGTGGAAGCGCCGGCCCACCCGCGGCAGCGCCTTGGCGATGGGCAGGCCGGCACCGCGTGGAGCCTTCCTCCGCGGACACTGGGCAGGAGTCCTAACCGCGATCACGGTGATGGTCGTCGTGGGCATGTTCCTGCCGCTCCTTGGCTGGAGTCTGCTCGGTTTCATCCTCCTGGACGCGGCGATAGCGGAAGCCAGGCGCCGTCGTCGTTCGTTGGAACCGGAAGCCGCAAGGGAACCGGAGCAGCTGCCCTCGCGGTAGCGCCCTGGCGCGCAAAGTGGGCATGGCCGCCCCGGCCCGCCGTCGATAGACTGAGAATGGCCGCCGCGGCAGCAGGCCGCCCCGGCTTTCCCGAACAGGAGGTCACGATGGGTTTGGGTGACAAGATCCACAACGCCGCCGAAAAACTCCCACGGCAGAAGCAAGGAAGCGGCCGGGCGCGCGACCGGAGACGAACGGCTCCGGTCCGAGGGCAGGGCCCGCCACATCAGGGCCGACCTCAAGCAGGCCGGCGAAAAGATTAAGGACGCCTTCAGAAGGCACTAAGGTCCCGCGTTAGAGCTCGAGGCCCTGTCCGGTAAGAGCGGACAGGGCCTCGCCGTGTCTGCGTGCCCGGACGCTGTAAGGCTGGAGAGGCATTAAAAAAACGTTAAGATTGGCGCCGCCAGCGGAGGAGCTGCTGTTGCGGCGAAGGGCGGCACAGTACCGTTGATCCATGCCGTCCTGCGATGGCCCCCCAACACCGCAGGGCGGCATTTCTATGCCCTCCGGCGGGTGCATGCCCTTCTTCGGGTCCGTGCCGTTCAGTGCAGCCCGGTGCACGGTTTCGCAAAAAAGGCCGCCTGATGTGGCTTCGAAGCGGCCATTTTTGGTGAAACGACGCTGCGCAGCCGCGTGGCTCCGACGCCGCTGAAACGGCGTACTCTCATTGGTATATGTGTGCCCCAGCAAAGCCGTGTGAACATGCGTCATCTGAGTAGATTGTCAGTTCTGGGAGCAGCGCTCTTGCTTGCTCTGTCTGCAGCGGGCGGCCCGCCCCAGTCCGCAACGAGTAAATCCCTATCGGCGACGAGCGCAGCGTTCCTGCCCGCAACGAACCAGCCCCCAACAAGCCAGCGAGCAGCTGTCCCCCGTTCTGTCCGCCAGGCCGCCGTCCGCCATGCTGCCACTGTGACGGCGGCGCCCGTGACGGCGGCGCCCACTCCGGCGCAGCAGCTCGCCCGGCTCACCCTGCCTCAGCGCGTCGGACAACTGTTCATGGTGGCGGCCACGGCCACTGGAGCGGACGCCAACACCATGTCCGACCTCACCAGGTTCCATGTGGGGAATGTCTATCTTGCGGGGCGCAGCCGTGCGGGCACCGCCGCGACGGCCGCCGTCGTCCGCCGGATGACCGCCACCGTGTCGGCGGCCACCACCGGCGGCATCCGCCTTGCCGTAGCGACGGACCAGGAGGGCGGCTTTGTCCAGGTCCTCAGCGGGCCGGGGTTCTCGGCGATCCCCACAGCGCTGTCCCAAGGAACACAGACGACCGCGGCCCTCCAGGCAAACGCGCGGGTGTGGGGAAGCCAGTTGCGCGCTGCCGGGCTCACGATGAACCTGGCGCCGGTTCTGGACACCGTGCCGAGCAGACAGTTCGCCCCGCGCAACGCGCCCATCGGGTTTTTCGCCCGCGAATACGGGTTCACGCCGCAGGCGGTCTCGGCCCATGGCGGCGCCTTCGCGGCCGGCATGCGCTCGGCGGGCATCGCACCCGTGATCAAGCATTTTCCGGGCCTGGGCCGAGTCGTCCTGAACACGGACACCAGCCGGAACGTCAGGGACACCGTGACCACGCGCACCGACCCGTACCTGCTGCCGTTCCGGACGGCGATCCAGTCGGGCGCCAGGTGGGTCATGGTCTCGAGCGCCTATTACACGCGCATCGACCCCGGCCACATCGCCCCGTTCTCGCCTCTGATCATGCGGACGATGCTGCGCACGGACCTGCATTTCACCGGCGTCGTCCTGTCCGATGATCTCTGCAACGCGGCGCAGTTGGCTCCGTGGGCCCTGGGCACGCGGGCCACGAGCTTCATCAACGCCGGCGGAACCATGCTGCTGTGTGCGAACGCCCGCTCCGTTCCGGCAATGTACACCGCCGTGCTGCAGCTGGCCCAGCACAATCCGGCGTTCGCCGCGGCGGTCAACGCTGCCGCCCTGAAAGTACTCACGGTGAAGGCCGGGCACTAGAGGACGTTGCTGCCCTGTTCGCCGTTTCGCCAAAAAGGGCCGGTCGGTGAGGCTTCGAAGCGGCCCTTTTTGGTAAACCGTCGAGGCAAGGGGCTTCCACACGGCCCTTTTTGGCAAAACGACGAGGCAGTGAGGCCTTGAAGCGGCCCTTTTTGGTAAACCGTCGAGGCAAGGGGCTTCCACACGGCCCTTTTTGGCAAAACGACGAGGCAGTGAGGCCTTGAAGCGGCCCTTTTTGGCATAGCGGCGAGCCGAGGACCCGTCAGGCGACCAGGCCGGAGACCAGGTTGATGGTGGTGGCCAGCACGATCGCGCCCAGCAGGTAGGACAGCAGCCCGTGGCGGAGCACCGCGCCGCGCATGGCGTCGGTCTTGAGGTTGGTGTCCGAGACCTGGTAGGCCATGCCCACGGTGAAGGCCAGGTATGCGAAGTCCGTGTAGCGCGGCGGATCGTCCTGGTTGAAGTCGACGCCGCTCTTGTCGCGGTAGTAGATGGAGGCGTAGCGCAGCGTGTAGAGCGTGTGCACGAGGAACCAGGACAAGGTTGAGGTCCCCAGCCCGAGCGCGATAATGCCCGATTTGGCTCCCCCTTGGCTGTTGGAAGCGTCCAGGAGGATCAGGGCAACGCCACCGAAGCTTGCCACGGTAGCGGCCAGCACCAGGGCGTCGGATGCGGCCCGGCCGGGATCGTCGCGCCGCGCGTGGGCCGCCGTGGCCGCCGCCGGCAGGCGCCCGATGACCGCCCACACCCAGATGAGGTAGGTGGCTGAGGCGGCCGCCCACCCCATGGCCGGCGCATAGGTCCATGACTGCAGGAGCCCGACGGCACCAGCCACGGCCAGTCCGACGACGGCCATTACCAGCAACCGCAGCCGCGAATGATGCGCCGGCCGGTCGAAGTGTGATGCCTGGTGTCCTGCGCCGTCCACTCTGCTCATGGATTGATCATTGCAGTTCGGCCGGCTGCGGGGCCGAGGCGACGCGCGTGCGGAAACCCAGGAAGCGCGAACGGACACTTGGGCACGTAGCAAGGGCCTCAAATGTCCGTTCGCGCTCGAGAAGCCGCGCTAGCTGAGTTAGCTAAGAGCCGGCACTTGCACCTGGCCCGGCTTGAAGCGGGCGCCGAAACCGGGAGCAACAGGTACCTCGATGCGAGCGTGCGTGTGGACTTCGCTGACTGTCGCCTTGGTGTGCTCCGCGATCTGCTCCAGGGTTGTCACCCACATGCCGTCCATGCCCTTGACCCGCTCGATGAGCTGCTCCAGGGCCACCGCCTTGGACGGCCGGCCCGAGATGAACGGGTGGTTCGTCAGCACGAAGCAGCTTCCCTGCGAGTGGTGCGCCTGCGCCTCGAGGGTCCACATCTCCAGCACCTTGGCCGGGCTTTCGATCACGCCGCTGCCCGTCACGCCCGGATAGAACGCGTACTGCTCCCAGTCGTCCAGCGTCCAGTCCACCGGGATTTCCACGATGTCGCGGGTGTCGCCGGCACCGGAAGGAGAACCCGAGGAGACAGACATCCGGTACGGTGCATCGCCGTCGAGCAGGCTGGAGTCGTAGAGGAAGCCGCGGTCCGCGAGCAGTGCAGGCGAGTGCCAGTTCAGCTCCCACCACGGTGCCCTATACCCCACCGGCCGGATCCCTGCGACCTTCTCCAGCGCCTCAAGTCCCCGGTCAATGTAGCCCGCCTCGGTGGCTGCGTCGATCCCCTGCATCGGCTCGTGCAGGTACCCGTGGTGCGCTACCTCGTGGCCGCCGTCGACGATCTGCCGCACTACGTCGGGGTAGCTTTCCGCGGTGAAGCCGGGGATGAAGAACGTCCCGCGGATATCCTGCCGCGCGAGGATCTGCAGCAGCCGTGGCACGGCGACCTTGGGCCCGTACGACTGGTGGCTCATGAGTGACATGCGCCGGGTGCTGGTGGGATCGTGCGCGATGACGCAGGATTCGGCGTCGACATCGAAGGTGAAGGATGCGGCGGCGGTGAAACCGGCGGGCCAGGTAATGGGGTGCTGGGAATCCGCGAAGGCGCTGGTGCTCATGCCGGGGTTCCTTTCGTCAGAGGGCGAAGTGGAGAGGAAGAGAAGGATTTAGAGTTCGACGGCGGGAACGGGCTGGGGTGCCTGCGCAGCGTCAGGTGCGCTGACCGCGGCGGTGGTTCCGCCGTCGTCCGTCACCGTCACGTACGGCCGGTGCAGCCGGGGGCCGAGAACCGCGTAGACCGCGGCGCTGGTGAGTCCGCCGGCGAGCCAGGAGAGGTCCCAGCCGCCCAGGGCAACAGCGATGGGGCCCTGCATGATCGGGATGAGCCCGTACATGAACAGCCAGGTGGCTGCGATCCCGGCGAGCAGCGCGGTGATGCCGGCCCAGTTGACCACGGGCAGCCGGCGGGTGCCGACGCCGTCGAACAGCCGTTCCACCTTGCCCGGCCAGCGCTTCTCCAGCCAGAAGAAGTGCACCAGCATCACACCGCCCCAGGCTGCCACCCAGGCCACCAGGCCGATCAGCCAGGCGTCCAGCACCGAGGCGAAGTCCTCCTGGAAGATGAAGAAGACGACGGCGATGAGCGAGAAGACGCCGACGAACAGGTTGAGTTTCCGGCGGCTGATGGTGATGTCCAGCGCCTGCGTGGCCACCGAGAAGGTGTAGATGTTCAGGATGTTGGTGGCGATGGGTCCGTGGAGCACCATCAGGAGCACAGGCAGCGCCATGGCGCCGAAGTTCTGGACGATCAGCTTGCCAGGGTCGACTTCGCCGCTGTTGGTGGCGAGGCTCGCGCCGAGGACGCCGAGCCAGACGACGGGGATGAACTGGCCCAGGACAGAGGCCAGGTAGACCTTTTTCTTGGGGACGGTGGTGCTGACGAAGCGGGAGTAGTCGGCGGCGTAGGTGAACCAGGTGATGCCCCAGCCGATGCCGATGGCCGTCATCACGGCGCTCATGGCCGCGATGCGTTCGGAGCCTTCGAGGATGTTGCCCGCGGGGCCGGCGTAGGTCCAGTCGATCTTCAGGCCGAACCAAGCGACGGCAGACATGACCACCAGGATGATGATGGTGGGCGGCACGGTCCATTTTTCGAAGGCGGCGATCGCCTTGTAGCCGAACCACGCGATGGCGACCTGGGCGGCCATGATGAACGTGGCGACGCCGATCTTCCAGGCGTAGTTGTGGGCGGCGGGATCGACCCAGCCGAGTTTGCCGAAGAGCGCCATGACCAGGTCGAGGATGATCCAGGTGTTGACGGCGCACCAGCCGACGACGAGCAGCGCCTGGATGGCGGCCGGGAGGTAGTTGCCGCGGCGGCCGAAGGCGGCGCGGGCCAGGACCATGCCGGTGGCGCCGGTCTTCTGACCCAGCAGGACGAAGCAGCCAAAGAGCAGCATGCCGATCAGGTTGCCGAGAACCAGGACGGTGACGGTGTCGGCGAAGCCCAGGCCCAGGTTGATGCCCAGGGCGCCGAGGACCCAGTTGATCGGGGCAAGGTTTGCGCCCGCCCAGATCCAGAACTGGCCCGACACCTTGCGGGTGCGCGCGGATTCCGGAATGGGCTGGAGCCAGGCTTCGAAGTCCTCGGCCTGCTCCATTGCGGGCCCGGACTGCGGTGTTGAGGAGTTGTGCATCGGAAAAGCCTCCGTGTGAGGAAGAAGAGCCTCCGTGAAGAAGGGATGCAACAAGCCTATGTGCGCCACATCACAGCAACAAGGTACGATCTGTCTAGCAGAATTCCCTTGCCTATGACGGAGTGTAAGATCAGTGTTCCTCGAAGACGTCCTGAAGCACCGGACCGTCCAGGCGGCTGACCCGCTGCTGCGGGCCGCCGCGGGCAGCGTGCCCGGCCGGCAGGTGCGGTGGGTCCACTCCAGCGAGGTTCTGGACATCGCTCCCCTGCTGCGCGGCGGCGAGCTCCTCCTCAGCGGCGGGCAGGCCCTGGCGACGGCATCCGATGAACGGCGGGTGGGCTACGTCCGCGAGCTGGCGGGCCGCGGCGTCGCCGCCCTGGCCATCGAGACCGGGCCGACGCTGCCCGACATTCCCGAGTCGATGCTCGTCACAGCTGAGTCCAACGGTCTGCCGCTGTACGAGCTGCGCAAAGTGGCTCCCTTTGTGGGCATCATGCAGGAGATCAACTCCATCCTGGTGAGCCAGTCCGTGGAGCTGCTGCAGCGCGGGGACGAGATCAGCCACGCCATGGCCGCCGAACTCGCCCACGGCGGCGGACTGGATGAGGTGCTCGCCGTGCTCGCCGGGCAAACCGGGACCAGCGTCCGTCTGGTGTCCCCGGCGGGGCTGACGCTGGGGAGTGCGGGTGCCAACGGCGGCGGGGGTTCCGCCGGCGGAAGTTCCGCGAGCGGTACTGCCGACGGTACTGGAGCGGCCGACGCCGGCGGTACCGCCGGCGGTTCCGGAACCGGCGCTTTGGGGACCGGTGGTTTGGGATCCGGCGGTTCCGGAACCGGCGCTTTGGGACCAGTGAGTACGACGGCGGTCGACGTTCCGGTCCGCGGTGTGCTGGCCGCCCGGCTGGAGCTGGAGGCGCCCGAGGGGATCGACCCGACGTTTGTCCGGGTGGCCGGCGAACGCTCCGTCGACATACTAGGCCTGGCACTGCTGCAGCGGATGCCGCCGGGCCTGAAGGAACTGGCGGGAGCGGAACTGATGCGCGCCGTCCATTCCGGCGCCCAGCCGTGGCGGCTGGAGCAGTTGGGGGCTGCGGCGGGGTTCGCCGTCGACGGCCCGGTGGCCGCCGTCATGATCCGTTCCGCCGCTTCCGGTCGGCTGCGCCCGGCGCTGGACAAGATTCTGGCGGAGTCGGTCCCGCGTGCCGCGAGCTATGCGGACAAGCTGGAGCTCATTGCACTGGCCGGCCTCCCGCCCGAAGGAACCCGGGCCGCGCGGGCGTCGCTGATCGAGGCGCTGGGGAACCTCGACGTCCCGGAGGGTTCCGCGATCGCCGTCGGACCTCTGGGGCAGGGCATCGGCGAGGCCGCCTGGTCCATGGCGGAGGCCCGCCGGACCCTGGATCTGGCGCCGCGGACTGGCCGCTCCGCCGGCGGACCCCGGCAGGTGCGGGATGCGGATGCTTTTAGTGCCGAGCGGCTGGCTGCCGAGAGCATCGACGGCGGTGCCCGCCGCGATTTCGTCCGCCGCACGCTGGGGCCGATTCTCGAGCACGACGAGCAGCGGAACTCGCAGCTCCTGCACACCCTGACGGTCTGGCTGGACTCCGGCTGCAACACGGCGCAGGCGGCACGCGAGCTGCACCTGGAGCGGCAGTCGATGTACCACCGGCTGCAGCGCATCTTCGACCTCTGCGGCGGCGACCCCCGGGGAACCGGCCGCCTCGCCGGCCTGCACCTGGCAACGCGCCTCGCCCCGCTCCCCTAGGACCCTTCCTCACATCCCGCCGCTTCACGGCAAACCCTTCCTCACATCCCGCCGCCTGACACCGGACCCTTCCTCAGATCCCGCCGCCTCACGGCAAACCCTTCCTCACATCCTGCCGCCTGATCCCCAACGTTTCCTCACATCCCGCCGCCTCCCACCGGACCCTTCCTCACATCCCGCCGCCTCCCACCGGACCCTTCCTCAGATCCCGCCGCCTCCAACCGGACCCTTCCTCAGATCCCGCCGTCTGATCCCCAACGCTTCCTCAGAGGACGGCGTCCGGGGGACGCGGGGCAATGACCGGGTCGGCATGGCGGTGCACCAATGCCCACCTGTCGCCCTCGGGGCGATAGACGCTCGTGACACGCAAATCAAACTGCGATATTTCGGCTCCTCCTCCAATCTTGGCCTGCCAATGTTCTATGTCGAGGAAGACGGCGAGATCGGAAGTAACGTGCCTGGTGAGGCCATCGACAGCAACGAGACGCCCGTCCCTGAAACGGGCAGCGGCTGAATCGAGGGCCTTGGATACCCGATCCCAGCCCACAACCGGAGGACCCCAGGGATTCGCAAGGGACCCGTCCTCGCCGTGGGAGAAAAAAGCCTTAGCTGGTTCCGGGTCTCCTTTGGCAAATTCATTCATCGTTTGATGAAACCGGTCGACGACCTCGTCAAGCTGCATTGTGCCCACCTCTGACTGATTGTGGCGTTCCGAGGACCGAATCCTACGCCCGGGGAACCCGGCGGTCACGAACCAACCGGGTTGGTCAATCTTGAGGTGGCAGAAACGTACGTAGGCGGACGACGGCGGGAGGTGCCGCCGTCGTCCATCAACCCGACCACGCCGCTGGGCGACGGGGATCCCAGCACTGGCCGCCTCTGAATCTAACCCTGGGCTTAGTGACCTATGCGGGCGAGTGCGCAGCCACGGATGCGCGTTCAACGGCCGGGCACGCGATCTTCACGGCGGAGTCGTTGGGGGCTTCGTCCAGGCCCAGAAGGATGCGGACTCCTGCCGCCCCGAGTTCGTAGTGGGGCAATGACACCGTGGACAGCGGAGGCCGGAGGTGAGCCGCGATAACTTCCTGGTTGTCAAAACCCACAACGGCTATGTCGTCTGGAACGGAGAGCCCGTTTTCCCGCAGGCCGTCGTAGAGGCCCATGGCCATACGGTCGTTGTAGCAGTACACGGCGGTGACGTCGCGTGTGAGTAGTTCCGTGGTTGCGCCGTATCCGCCTTCCTGATCCGGATAGGCTTCCAAAACCAGCTCGGGGTCAAACGGAATTCCGGCAGCCTCCAATGCGTCTTTGTAGCCCTGGAGCCGTCCGTCCTTGGCGGGGGCGGGGATCGTGGCGTTAATGAAGGCGATGCGCCGGTGGCCGCCGCGGAGCAGGATCTCCGTCGCTGACTGCCCGCCCTGCTCTTCGTCGGGTACCACAGCACGGGCCGTGCCCGGCTCCGGAGAAAAGCAGTTGACGAGGACGAAGTCCGCCTCGCGCAGCGTTTCCGGGATGACGGTAGGACGATGGAACCACGTCGAGTACAGGATGCCGCGCACCTTGTATTCCAGCATCATGGCGATCGCGTCCTTTTCCAGATCGCGGTTCCCCTCGGTGTTGGCTATCAGCAGCGCGTATCCGTGTTTCCAGGCTTCGTCCTGCGCTCCGTGGATGATCTGACCCGCGAACGGGGTGGTCGCTACGCCGTCCGCGACGAGTCCGATGAACTTTGAGGTGCCGCTGACCAGGGTTTTGGCCATCGCGTTGGGGCGGTAGCCGAGCTGCCGGATCGCGTCTTTGACGCGCTGACGCGTCTCCTCGGCAATGCGCGCGTTCTTCTTCTTGTTGATCACGAGCGACACCGTGGCAGTGGATACACCCGCTGCTTCAGCAACTTCGCGGAGGGTCACCGGGTGGGCGCGTTCAGGTGTCCTCGGGGCACGAACCGCAGGCGCCGGCTCGCCCGTACTTTTCTCCTTTGAAACCATCTGCCCTCCGTCAGGAGTATATCCGTCAACCGCGGCCGTCATCCTTTGGTCGCCCCGCTTTCCAGGCCCTGGATCATGGCTTTGTTGAGGACCAGGAAGACCAGCAGCAGCGGGGTGATTGTGACGCACACGGCTGCGAAGGTTGCCGTCCAGTCGACCTTGCCCATGGCGCCGATGTAGTTCTGCAGGCCCAGTGGGATGGTTTTCAGTTCCTCGGACAGGACGAAGGTGTTGGCGAAGATGAAGTCGTTCCAGATGAAGATGCTGTTGACCAGCACGACGGTCACGACGGTGTTCAGGGACAGCGGCAGGGTGATCAGGCCGAAGATCCGGTAGGGTCCGGCGCCGTCCAACGATGCCGCCTCGTAGGTTTCGCGCGGTATGTATTCGAAGAACGAGGAGAACAGGTAGACGGACATGGGCAGGGAGAACCCCGCCAGGGGAATGATCATCGACTGGTACGTATCAAGAAGGTTCACCGTGGAGTAGTCGATGAACAGCGGGACCAGTGCGATCTGGACGGGGACGATGATGCCGATGAGGAACAGCCCCCGGACCGGGCGGCTGAGGCGGAAGCCTAGGACCTGGATGGCGTAGGCGGCCATCATGCCCAGCAGCACGATCAGGACGTTGGCGCCCATCGTGACGATGAAGCTGTTCAGGATGTTTTTTCCGAGGTCCCCGGTTTCAAAGGCCCGGGCGTAATTCTCCAGGGTGAGCGCCTTGGGCAGGCCGAACGGGTCTCCAGTGGCGAAGTCGTGTTCGCTGCGCAGGCTTGTCAGGAAAAGCCAGGCGAGCGGGTAGACCTGGACGATGACGATGAGTGCGACAAGCACGCGGGACAGGGTACGGAAGGGGCTGGGGCGGCGGCGCCGGCGCTGAGGCGGCGGGGCCGCCGATGACGGGGCGGTCGGTGTTGCGGGGGCTGTCTGGGTGATCATGACTCTGCCTTCCGCTTGAGCATGACGAGGATGAGGCCGACGGCGACGAGGCACTCGATCACGATGAACACGGAGATGGTGCTGGCGTACCCGAAATCTGTACTGGTGAATGCTGTCTTGTACATGTAGGTGGTGAGGAGTTCCGAGGACTGGCCGGGGCCGCCGTTGGTCATGAGGTAGGGGATGTCGAAGCCGCGCAGCCCGTAGGTGGTGGCCATGATCGTGGTGGTGATCCATACCGGGCGGATGTGCGGAAAGCGGATCTTCGTGAACAGGGTCCACCGCGAAGCGCCGTCGAGGACGGCTGCCTCTTCCAGCTCCTTCGGGACGGAGATCAATGCTGCATAAATGATCAGCATGTACAGTCCGGTGAACCGCCAGCCTTCGGGAGCGGAGACAGCTGCGAGGACCGTGTTGACGTCCGAAAGCCAGGCGCGTTCCAGGTTGCCGAGGCCCATCCAGTTCAGGAGCTGGTTGAGCAGGCCCACGGGGTCGATGGAGTAGATGCGAACGAACAGGAAAGCGATCGCAACCGTGGAGATGACAGCCGGCAGGAGGTAGAGGGTTTTGATGAGTTCGCGGCCGCGCCGCAGCGAGGTCAGCAGGCTGGCCACCAGCAGGGCGCCACCCAACTGCAGAACCAGGCAGATGGCCAGGTATCCGAGGGCGTTGAAGAACGAGCGCCAAAAGACGTCGTCGGCGGTGAACATCCGGACGTAGTTGGCCAGACCCACGAATTCCATGTCACTGATGCCATTCCAGGAGAAGAAGCTCAGGAACAGGGACTGGAGGATTGGGAAAAGCACGGCTGCACCGTAGAGGAGCAGCGGCGGGAGCAGGAAGACCAGGACTGAGAGCCGGGACCGGTTGGGGAGCATGGCTGGGCCTTTCGGGCGGGGGACGCAGAGTCCCCCGCCGCTGGGAGTTACTTGAAGAACTTCGGGGCGTTCTGCGCGACAGTGCTGTCCATCGTGCTGGTGAACTGCTCGGGCGTGATGTCGCCCTGGACCAGGAGCACGAGCTCCTGCTGCAGCCTGCCGTTGGTGGTCGGATCGAGCTGGGTGTCCCATGGCATGGCCTGCTCATCCCCGAGATCGTTCGCCATCTCGACCGCCTTCTTGTACAGCAGAGTGGCGTTGGCTGGTATGGCCGTCTTGACGTTCGTCGTCGGGGCGAGAGCACCGGTTGCCGCGTATTCGGCGGGGTACTTCTCCAGGGCGAACTTGAGGAAGTCACTCACGAGCGGGTCGTACGTCTTGGCGTTCACTGCCATGCCGATGCCCGACGGGGAGACGAATTCGTTGGCCGTGGTGGCCGATCCTTCGGTCGTCGGAAGGGTGATGAAGTCGATGTCATCACGCACTGCGGGGTTCAGCTTCTCCGTGGCCAGGCTGGGCAGTTCCCAGGTGCCGATGTTGTACATGGCTGCCTTGCCGGAGGTGAACTGGTTCTGCGCATCGGAGTAGCCCTGCGACGAGAAGCCGTCCTGGAAGCATTTGGCCTTGCCCAGGGCGGCCAGCCATTCAACGGTCTTCTGCCCTGCCGGGTCGGAGAACTTGGCCTCGCCCTTCTTCAGTTTTTGGATGAAGTCCGGGCCGGCCTCGCGGAAGGGCTGATAGGCGGCGTAGCGTTCCAGCGGCCACTGGTCCTGTCCGTCGATTGCGATCGGGGTGATGCCCGCCTTGCGCAGGGACGTGCACATGGCGGGGATGTCGTCCAGGGACTTGGGGGCGGAAACTCCCGCCTTCTGTAGCAGGGACTTGTTGTACCAGATGAATTCGAGCTCGAACTGGAACGGGATCATGTAGAGCGAGCGGTCATCGAAGCGCTGGTAGTCCAGCGCGGCGGGCCGGTAGTTGTCGTAGACGTTGAGCGTCTTGAGCAGTTTCTCGGCGTCGACCATTTTGCCCTGTTTGGCCAGCTGCTGGGCGAAGGGGGTTGCATCGGTGTCAAAGAGCTCGGGAAGCTTGTTCGCGGCGGCGAGGGTTTCGAGCTTCTGAATGTAGGAGGGCCTGTCCGGCGTGGTGATCAAGTTCAGGGAGAACCCCGGGTGGTCCTTGGCGTAGTCGTCGGCAAGCTTCTTCATGATGTTGATGACGGCGCCGTCGGCCGGGCGGGACAACAGCCATGATATTTCGCGGGGCTTGATTTCGCCGGTGGGGGTGACGTTGGAGGGGTTGCTGGCCCCTCCGCCGCCGCAGCCGGCCAGGGCCAGGGCGGTGACTGCTGCCACGGCAGCGGTTCGGAACAGTTTTTTCATTGCGGCAATCTTCCTTGATTGGAACGGACGAGGAGGGTGAATGACTTATTCAGCTGTTGGAGCGCTGACGTATCTCAAGTTCGGTGACGGCGGCGGAACCTTCGCCGGCGAACACGCCGAGCCGGCCTTCCGGCAGGTCGTAAATTCTGGTGCTGAGGGACACCTGGCGGTCCAGGACCACGACGCAGAGGTCGCCGTCCACGACAACCTCGAGCATGTGTTCCCCGGGGCTGAGGTTGCAGGGTCGCTCCAGCTCTATGTCGAACGGAACATCCCCGGAGACCTGCCACTGTGCGTCACCGGTGATGTTGCGGGGCCACCGGTCAAACACCATGCGGCCGCGTTTCGGTTCCAGGCGGATGATGTAGGACCGGTCTCCGTCCGCGCTGGAGCGCAGCAACAGCCCGCATTCGCTGGTATTGGCACCGATGTCCAACACCGCCTTCGCGTAGAACTGGCTGGGCAGGTCCTCGTCGGAAATGACGGCGGTATATCCGTCCGGCGCATTCAGCCGTGTGGGCAGATCGTTTGTCAGCGACACCGGAACGTCGTCCCAGAAGCTGTCCACGAGTTCATCCGCAAACGAAAATCCCAATGTTCCATCCGCGTTCTGGCGGGCTTCCAGCACGGACATCGTGCCGGCCCACTGCCAGGGCCCTTGATCGGAGTTGCCTTCCTTGCTGGCGATCCATCCGAAGAAGAAGCGGCGTCCATGGCGCTCCGCGGTCTTTGAGGCGTAGAAGGCACGGCCGTCGATGCTGTCCAGATTCGGCACAGTCCACGGACCGTTGGGGCTTTTGGCCATGCGGTAGCGGGTGGTAAATGACTCGGAGAACTCGGAATAGACCATGTACCACCAGTCACCCCAGGCGAAGACGTCCGGGCATTCATGGGTGATGTAGCGCCGGGGATCCCAGAACGGCTCGGCGTACTGCCAGGTCTTCAGGTCAGCTGATACGCACTGGGCGATGACGCCGCGGCGGCGTTCCGGCCCGGTGGAATGCCGCGCCGCCAGAAGCATCCTCCACTGCCCGGCTTCCTCGTCCCGGAAGACAAAGGGGTCACGCCAGTCGCCGGATTCGTAGCCTTCAGGGGCGCCGAAGGTGAGTTCAGGGTGCTTCGCCCATGTTTGCATGCCGTCTGTGCTCGTGGCGTGCATGACGAGCTGGAGAGGCGCGCCGTCGGCTCCGATGTTGCGTGGGTTCTGGCCTGTGTAGAAGAGGTGGTGGGTACCGGTGCCGTCGACGACGATACTGCCGGTGTAGGCGTTGAAGTCCAAATCGGTTTCGCTGCCGTGGTGCAGTGCGATGCCATGGTTCTCAAACTGCGTCAGGTCCTTGGTGGTGACGAGGTTCCATGAGGTGCCGGGCTTCGGGTCCGAGCGGACTTCGTGAAGGTAGAAGAGCCAAAACTCTCCATCCTTCTCGAAGGGAATAAGGTCCCCAACCCATCCATCGGTGGGCTGGAAGAAGACTGGGCGTTTCATCTGCGCTGATGTCCGTTCTGCTAAAGCGTTTGATCACGAGTAAGTTAGCGTTAATGCTGCTCGTGATCAAGCGTTTTAGCAAAATTGGATTCTCGTTCTCTGCGGATGCACCTTTGGAGGAATCAGGGGCGAACCACGCCTTTCCGGGGTAGCGGCGGACTATTTGATAAAACGCTTGACCTCGGCCTGCGAACCCCGCTATCGTCCTGCGTAACCGGTGGGTCCACGCCGCTTGTCATTGTGAGTCCCGACATCTCGATCACCGGTCTCTCACGAGCTGGAGTGCCACCGGAAAGAGCCCTGTTGAACCGCCGTCGGCCCTCCGAACTGACCAAAGGTGAGGAGCCGCCCAAACCCCAACCCTTCCTCACGTCCTGCCGCTTCCACCCCAACCCTTCCTCACGTCCTGCCGCTTCCACCCCAACCCTTCCTCACGTCCTGCCGCTTCCACCCCAACCCTTCCTCACATCCTGCCGCCCAAACCCCAACCCTTCCTCAGGGCGGACACCGGAAGCCCTGCGGTGGCGGTCTGGATATGCTCGACAGATGTTGCCCGAACGCTACCTCGCCGAACTCGCACAAACCCTGAGTTCCTTCGAAACGCTCGCGCGCCAACCAAAGAGTGTGCTCGAAAGGTCAGTTCCGGCCTGTCCGGGATGGACTCTCGATGCGCTGTTCGGGCACATCGGTTCAATAGAACGGTGGGCTGCCGCTATTGTTCGTGCCGGCGAGTACGTCGAGGAAACGGCCCCACCTGCTGACGGGGCCGCAGCCTGGTTCCTTGAGGGTGCGCCCGACTTCCTGGCCACGATGACCTCCCTGGACCCCGCGGCGCCGTGCTGGAACTTCGGCCCTCCCCCGCGCACGGCCGGTTTCTGGCTGCGCCGACAGGCACACGAACACGCCATTCACCTCATCGACGCCCATCAGGGGGCCGGTCTGGCGGACCCGGAGTTCGCCGAGGACTTCATGCTCGACGGCGTCGACGAGGTCCTGGCAATGTTCGCCCCGCGCCAGCTCCGGCTGCACCGGATGACCGACCCGGGAAGGGCCGTGACATTCCAAGTACCCGGCAGCACCGCATGGACTGTCGGCACTGGGGACACCGCGGCATCAATCACCGCAACACCAAGAGAAATGTACCTGGGCCTCTGGGGCCGCTCCAGCCTGTCAGGCACGGCCTTCATCGAGGGCGACGTCGAGCTTGCCCTGCGTGTCATCCGCGGTCCGCTCACGCCATGAACGGCACGCGGCCCTGACGGCCGGAAGAGAAGCGCCCCTAGGAGATCTTGCGCCGGTAGGCCACCATGGCAAAGACGTACGCGAGAACGAGGATCCCGAGGCACCAGGCCAGGGCGATCCAAATGTCGACGCCGACCGGCCGTTGCGCAAACAGGTCCTGGATGGTGTTGACGATCGAGGTGACCGGCTGGTTCTCGGCGAACGCCCGCACGGGACCCGGCATGGTGGCCGTGGGGACGAAAGCCGAACTGATGAACGGCAGGAAGATCAGCGGGTAGGAGAAACCGCCGGCGCCGTCCACGGACTTCGCTGACAGGCCGGCGATGACCGCGATCCAGGTGAGTGCCAGAGTGAACAGCGCGAGGATTCCGACGACGGCGAGCCACTCCAGCGGGCCTGCCGAGGTGCGGAAGCCCATGAGGAGGGCGACCAGGACGATGATCACCAGCGAGAGCGCGTTGGCAACCATCGACGTCAGAACATGGGCCCACAGCACAGAGGATCGTGCGATCGGCATGGACTGGAACCGCTCGAAAATGCCGCTCTTCATGTCGGTGAACAGCCGGACGGCGGTGTATGCGATGCCGGACGCGATCGCGATCAGCATGATGCCGGGGAGCAGGTAATTGATGTAGTTGTTGGCGGCTGTCTTAATAGCGCCCCCGAACACGTAGACGAACAGCAGCATGAGTGCGATGGGCGTGATCGCCGTCGTGATGATCGTGTCCACGCTGCGGATGATGTGGCGCAGGGAGCGGCCCAGCAGGACGGCCGTGTCGCCGAAGAAATGCTTGCTCATGGCAGGTCCTTAATTGATTCGACGTGGGCTGCGACACCTGACCCGACTTTGTCATCCTTCCCCACCAGTGCGAGGAAGATGTCCTCCAGGGTTGGCTGCTTCTCGACGTACTCGATTTCCGCCGGCGGGAGCAGCCGTTTCAGCTCGGCGAGGGTGCCGTTCGCGATGATCCGCCCCTCGTGAAGAATGGCGATTCGGTCTGCCAGTTGCTCGGCCTCGTCGAGATACTGCGTGGTGAGCAGAACGGTGATCCCCTGCCTGGCGAGCTCCTTGACCACCTGCCACACCTCGATGCGCGCCTCGGGGTCGAGCCCCGTCGTCGGCTCATCGAGGAAGATCACCTTCGGCTGCCCGATCAGGCTCATGGCGATGTCAAGACGACGGCGCATGCCTCCCGAATAGGTGGACACCTTGCGCGATCCTGCTTCGGCGAGGTTGAAGCGGACGAGGAGATCGTCCGCCACCGCGCCGGGGTCTTTCAGGTGCCGCAACCTGGCTACCAGCACCAGGTTCTCCCGGCCCGAGAGGATCTCGTCGACAGCTGCGAACTGTCCGGTCAGACTGATGGATTCCCGAACTCGGACGGGTTGAGTCGCAACGTCGAATGCGTTCACGGTGGCTGTCCCGGCGTCGGGCCTTAACAGTGTGGACAGAATCCTCACCATGGTGGTCTTTCCTGCTCCGTTCGAGCCGAGGAGGGCGAAAATGCTGCCCGGCGCCACGTCGAAGTCCACGCCGCGCAAGACATGCAGTTCCTTGTAGGACTTCTCCAGGCCCTGCACACGGATCGCGGGTTCGCGATCCGGAGGAGCTGAGGCGTTGGCGCTCATGGGACTTCCTCCTCTTTCGTAATGCTCCCGATCGTCTCTGTGAGCCGTTTCCGCTCCTTGTTGATCCACTGCCCCTCCGAGTAGTTCTGCAGGAACGTCTCCGCGAACTCGATTGGGTCCTCCCCGACGACTTCCCGGATCGGGGTTCCGCTCGCCGCGCTCTGCTCGAAGAGATCCGCCAGATCCTCCAGCATCTTCACCAGGGTCTCCCCTTTCGTGATCGCCCCGAAGTAGGTCAGGTACCGCTCCAACGCATCGATGGCTGTGCGGTAGTTCGCGGGAAGCTGCTTGGTGCGTGCTTTGTACTGCCGGTACTGCTTCTTTTGTTCGAGCGAGCCGGTTACCTGCTCGATCCATCCCATGGCCATGTCTAATTCCCTCCATCTCGAAGCTGTTCGAGCCGTTGGGCCAGAAAGCTCCACGTTCTCCAGAACTCCTCCAGGTACTCATCGCCCTGGGCGTTGAGCGTGTACACCTTGCGCGGGGGCCCTTTCTCCGACGGACGCTTCTCGACGTCGACAAGACCCTTTTGCTCGATCCTCACCAGCAGCGCGTATACGGTTCCCTCGGCGATGTCAGAGAAGCCCTTCGCTCTGAGGAGCGTCGTGATCTCGTATCCATACGCCGGTTTCCCCGTGAGGAGGGCAAGAACGATGCCCTCCAGCGTCCCCTTGAGCATCTCCGTCATTTGCTTGCCCACCGGACACCTCCTCCAGCTACTTAGTAGTACTAGCTACCGGTACATAGTAACGCTAAGTAGAGGAAGCGCAAGGGGTCCAGTGAGGAACGTCGGAAGGACGACGACGTAAGCTGAGGAAGCGTTTGTGGCGAAGCGACAAGACGTGAGGAAGCGTTTGGGTCTTACGGGGCAGGACCTGACGGGCCTCGCCTCTTCCAACGCTTCCTCAGCTTTCGCCGCTGCAGGCCCAACGCTTCCTCAGCTTTCGCCGCTGCACGCCCGACGCTTCCTCAGCTTTCGTCGCTTCAGGCGAAACGCTTCCTCAGCTTTCGCCGCTTCACGCCAAATGCTTCCTCACGTTTCATCGTCGTTTCCGACGCTTCCTCACATTTTGGCCGCCTCGATGGCTGCACGGACGTCCGTCAGTTCCGGCAGGGGCTCTCGACCGCACATCCGCCGATAATCAGCCGAGGACTACACGCCGAGCGGCCACACCGGCCTGATTTCGATCTTGCCGAATTTAGCCATAGGGTGCTTGGCCGCCACCTCGACTGCCTCGTCCAGATCGGCACACTTGATGATGTCGTAGCCCGCGATCCACCCCTTCGTCTCCGCAAACGGTCCGCCCGAGACCACGACTTCGCCCCCGCGGACCGTCACAGTGGTCGCATCCTCAACGGGACGCAGCCTGTCCCCATGCTGGGCCACGCCGCGGGCTTCCATCTCGGCAACCCATTCCTCAATGTTGTCCTCGGCGGCCACATATTTCGGCGCTGAGGGATCGGTGCAGATGAAAAGCATGTATTCCACGATGACTCCTTCTTAGCTGTTGATGCCCCTACGACAACCCGCAAGGCACCAAAAGGACACTCGGAGAAAAATCCTCCAGCGGACTGCCGGCGCCTCCGATCGGATACCCGCAAGATACCCCACCCAGGGTCGGCACCCGGCGTGCGGCCAATGGAAAGTTCGACGGCGGTGCTCGCCAGAATATTGTCCGTCCAGGGAACAGACGACCAAAAGCTGAGGAAGCGTCTGTGGTGAAGCGACAAGACGTGAGGAAGCGTCTGTGGTGAAGCTACAAGACGTGAGGGAGCGTTGCACGCTGCAATCAGAGGGCTCGAAAAGGTGCACGACACCGTGCTTGTCGCACGAGATAGCGGCATTTATCCAAGGGCCGCTATGGTTTGACGGTGGCTCTCACCACCGAGAAGAGCCTGGCGTAGTTCGGGCAAATGCTCAATTTCTCGTCAGCAGGAACACGCGCGCCGTCCAGGGCCACTTTGGCCCCTTCGGTCAGGGACGAACCGTCAGGCAGGGCCAGTGATTCGCCGCTGAAGGCAGTGCCTTCGGGGAAGACCAGTGTTGTTGTTTCCCCGTTGCCGGTGCGCACCACGATGCATCCGGCCCCGTCTGCCGCCAGCCTGCCGATGAGCTGACCGCCTTCCTCGGGAGCAGACGAGACCCCTGCGTGCACCACTGCCTTCTTACCCCCGGCACTTTGCACCACGGCTGTCGGCATTTCCTGCTGGACCGAAGGCGTGGTCGACGCGGGCGCGGAGTCCCCCTGCGGCGCCGAACATGCCCCAAGAGCAAGTGCGATGCTCACGGCAAGGCCAAAGGCACCCCGGTGAGTCATCCCTATCCCCTAATATTTCGACGTCGATTCCTGGCCCCAGCATAAGGTCCAGACGTCCAGGAACTGCCGGATTCCGCGCGCCAAACCTTCCCACGGAAGCCGCGGCGGCATACGGTAATGCCTGACGACCCGATTCGGAGGACCCGATGCGCAAAGTGACCGCCGGACTGTTCCACTCCGTCGACGGAGTGGTGCAGGACCCGTTCAAGTTCCAGTTCGACAGCTTCGACGAGGACCTGGGCAAGGGACTGACCAAGATGATCAACACCGTGGACACTGTCGTTCTGGGACGGGTCAGCTATCAGGAGTGGGCCGGTTACTGGCCGAACGCCTCGCAGGACGAGGACTTCGCCGCCTTCATCAACCCGGTGGAAAAGTTCGTCGCATCGCGCAGTCTGTCGGAGCCTCTCGAATGGGAAAACTCGCACCTGATCGAGGGATCGCTCGAAACGTTTGTCGCCGATCTTAAAAAGCGCGACGGCGGCGAGATCGCCGTTTGCGGCAGCATTTCAGTTACGCGGCAACTACTGTTCGGCGGCCTCCTCGATGAACTGACCCTCATGACGCATCCCGTGGTGGCCGGCAGCGGCCGGCGGCTCTTCGAAGACGGCGACCCTCTGACCAGGCTGGAACTGAAGGACCGGTACAGAACCAGCAAGGGCAACGTCGTCAGCACCTACGCCCTGCGCACCGACTGACGCCTCCTCACCTCCTGCCGCCCCCACCCAAACGCTTCCTCACCTCCCGCCGCCCCCACCCAAACGCTTCCTTAGGTCGTACCGGCGGCCGGCTCGCCCACGCCTGCACCCAATGAACGGGCAACGTGAGGACGCGTCCGGAAAAACCCGACCAAACCTGAGGACGCGTCCGGAAAAACCCGACCAAACCTGAGGACGCGTCCGGAAAAACCCGACCAAACCTGAGGACGCCTCCGGAAAAACCCGACCAAACCTGAGGACGCGTCCGGAAAAACCCGACCAAACCTGAGGACGCGTCCGGAAAAACCCGACCAAACCTGAGGACGCGTCCGGGAAAAGGCGACGAAAAGTGAGGGAGCGTTTCATCTTGGTGTGCCCGCATCGTGCGTGTCGGCACAACCTTGTTGCAGCCTCGGCAACTGCGGAGATTCCCGGTGGAGGGCGCCATTTTGCGCTCACCCGAAGCGTGGAACCCTAAGCAACCCCAAAATACCCATTGACGGGTGAGCCACATCACGCCTAATCTGGTGCAACAGCGTTGCAACAGAAGCAACCCCAAGAATTCATTGGTGGACACATGGAACACCCCCCAACTCAAACTTCCGAAGCGGCTGGCCCTGAACTCAAAGTCGAGCAGGTCAGCAAAAACACCCGGCGGCGCGTCATCACCGCGAGCTTCATCGGCAACTTCGTCGAATGGTTCGACTACGCCGTCTACGGCTACCTCGCCGGCATTATCTCCACGGTCTTCTTCCCCGAGGCCGACCGCCAGACAGCACTCCTGGCAACCTTCGGCGTCTTCGCCATCTCCTTCTTCGTCCGTCCCTTGGGCGGCTTCTTCTGGGGCCACATCGGCGACCGGCTCGGACGGCGGAAGGCACTGTCGCTTTCCATCGTCATCATGTCCGTGGCCACGTTCTGCATCGCCCTGATCCCCGGCTACGGCACCATCGGCATCATGGCGCCGGTCCTGCTCCTGCTGGTCCGCGTCGTCCAGGGGTTCTCTGCCTCCGGCGAGTACGCCGGCGCCTCCGCCTTCCTGGTGGAGTACGCTCCCGCACATCGCCGCGGACTCTATGCCGCCGTCGTACCCGCAAGCACCGCGGCGGGACTGTTGCTGGGCAGCCTCCTGGCAGCACTGCTGACGTCGGTCCTCAGCGAAAGCCAGCTGCACGACTGGGGATGGCGCCTGCCGTTCCTGCTGGCCGCCCCCATGGGCCTGATCGGCCGGTACATCCGCACCAAGCTTGAGGACACCCCCGCGTTCCGGGCCCTCTCGCAGGAAGAGCACGGCAAGGCCCCCGCGAGGGACATGTTCCGGAACAACAGGCGGCAGCTCGTCATCGCCACCGGCGCGGTGCTCCTGAACGCGGTCGGCTTCTACGTCATCCTCAGCTACATGCCCACCTACCTCGCCGAGGAACTGGGCTTCGGGGCCGGCGAATCGTTCCTGGCCACCACCATCGCGCTGGCCAGCTACATCGGCTTCATCTTCCTCACCGGCATCGCCTCGGACAGGTTCGGCCGCAAGAGGATGCTGATTACCGCATCCGTGCTGTTCATAGTGCTGACGGTGCCGGCGTTCATGCTCCTGGATACCGGCAACTTCCTGGTGATCGTCCTGGTCCAGATCCTCCTGGGCGGCATGCTCACCCTCAACGACGGCACGCTGCCCAGCTTCCTGGCCGAACTCTTCCCCACGACGACCCGGTACAGCGGCTTCGCCGTCAGCTTCAACCTCTCCAACGCCCTGTTCGGCGGCACCGCCCCGTTCATGGCCACCCTCCTCATCGGCCTCACGCACAACAAGCTGGCCCCCGGCTGGTACCTCGTGGCCGCCTCACTGGTTTCCCTCATCGCAGTCCTGTTCGCCGTGGAGACTTCCAAGAAGCCCCTGCAGCAGCACTGACAAACACCCACCCAAGAAAGAAAAGGAACAAGCATGACCATCACCGAGAACGAAGCTGTCAACGACGTCGCCAAGCTCGAGCGCCTCAAGGTCCTCAACAACGGCGAGAAAGTCTCCCTGACCTTCTCCGACGCCGAGTTCGAGCGCCGCCTCGCCGGCCTCCGCAGCATCATGGCCGAGAAGGACCTGGACGCCGTCGTCCTGACCAGCTACCACTCGATCAAGTACTACTCCGACTTCCTGTTCACCTACTTCGGCCGCTCCTACGCCATGGTGGTCACCAAGGAGGACACGGTGACCGTCACCGCAAATATCGACGCCGGGATGCCTTGGCGCCGCAGCTACGGCGACAACCTGGTGTACACGGACTGGCGACGTGACAACTACATTTTTGGCATCCAGGAGGTGCTGCGCACCCGCGGCATCAACGCCCGCCGGCTCGGCGTCGAGGACGACTCCCTGCCGCTGGACAACCGGAACAAGATCCAGGCCGCGTTCCCGTCCGCCACCCTGGTGGACGTGGCCCAGGCCGCGATGCGCCAGCGCATGATCAAGTCCGCCGAGGAAATCGAGGTCATCAAGCACGGTGCCCGGATCGGCGACCTCGGCGGCGAGGCCATCCGCAACGCCATCACGGCCGGCATCACCGAGTATGAGGTGGCGCTCATCGGCACCGAGGCGATGGTGCACGAGATCGCCCGCACCTTCCCCAACTCGGAGATCCGCGACACCTGGGTGTGGTTCCAGTCCGGCATCAACACCGACGGCGCGCACAACTGGGCCACCACGCGGAAGATCCAGGAGCACGACATCCTGTCCCTGAACTGCTTCCCGATGACGTCCGGCTACTACACGGCCCTGGAGCGGACGCTGTTCTTCGGTGAACCGGATGCCCGTTCCCTGGAGCTGTGGAACATCAACGTCGAGGTCCACAAGCGCGGCCTGGAACTCATCAAGCCCGGCGCCGTCTGCAAGGACATCGCCGCCGAGCTCAACGAGATCTACGTGTCCCACGGCCTGCTCGCCAACCGCACCTTCGGCTACGGCCACTCCTTCGGCGTCCTCAGCCACTACTACGGCCGCGAAGCCGGGCTCGAGCTCCGCGAGGACATCGACACCGTGCTCGAACCGGGCATGGTGGTCTCCATGGAGCCGATGATCACGGTCCTCGACGGCCAGCCCGGTGCCGGCGGCTACCGCGAGCACGACATCCTGGTGGTCGGCGACGACGGCGCCGAGAACATCACCAAGTTCCCGTTCGGCCCTGAATACAACATCATCGGCGCCTGACACCCCCGGTTAGCCAACAGCCCGGTTAGCCAACAACCCAGTCAGCTGACAACAGGGCATGCCCTCCCCCGCCTTCCGTGGCCACCAAGGCTTTTGTTTTAGCAGCCTTGGGTTAAGTACGACGACGGCGGACGGCTGGGAGGGCATGCCGCCCCCGCTTCCGCTAGGCAACAAAAGACCGGAAGCACGACAGCGAAGAAATATAGTGAACACCATGACTCCCCCGGCAACACCCGCGAACCCGGCCCCTGATGCAGGCAACGGCGCAGGCAAAGACGCAAGCAACGGCGACGCCCGCGGCGCCTCCGTGATCGTCAATGCCATCGCCGTGCTCCGCAGCTTCACCGCGGACGAGCCCATGCTGGGCGTCACCGAGATCGCCAGCCGGGTGGGCCTGCACAAGAGCACGGTGTCGCGGATCCTCGCCACGTTCGAGCAGGAACACCTGGTGGAGCGCGACCCGGACACACGCCGATTCCGGCTTGGGCTGGGCCTCATCGCGGTGGCCGGTCCCCTGCTGGCCGAACTCGAGGAACGGCGCGTGGCCTATCCGGTGCTGCGCGAACTCACTGAACGCACCGGCGAAACCAGCGCCCTGATGGTGTGGAACGGAACCGAATCGATGTGCGTGGAGCAGATCGCCAGCCGCCAGCAGGTCAAGCACACCACCCCGCTGGGCGCACGCTACAACGATGCCCTCAGCGCCTCGGTCCAGATCTTCCTCGCCGGGGAACAGGCCGAACGGGTCAGCGCCCTGCTCCGCAGCGGCACCATTACCCTGCCCGGCCTCGACGACCACTCCGTCGAGGAGTACCTGCAGCGGCTCGGGGAAGTCTCCAAGCGCGGCTGGGCCATCAACTATGGAGAGACGTCCATCGAGGAAGTGGGCATCGCCGCCCCCGTCTACGACCACCGCGGAGACATCGTGGCCGCCGTCCTCATCCCCGCACCCAGGTTCCGGGTCTCCCCCGATACCCTGCAGAGCCTCGGCGAGGCCTGCGCCAGCGCGGCCCGTCAGGTCACGCAGCGCCTTGGCGGCGTGGCACCCCGGGAGCGCCGCAGCGCATAGGCGCCTCTTACGAAGCCAGCCTCTCTCCTGTGCTTCGCCCAGCGCCGGTTGGCTCAACACCGCGTTCGGGCTGGGTGATCTCGGCCCACACCGCGTCGAGGGAGAGTCCGAGGACATCGGCGATGGCCGCGATGGTCGGGAAAGCAGGGGTCGCCACGCGGCCCGACTCGATCTTCCGAAGGGTCTCCGGCGAGACACGGGCATCGAGCGCGGTCTCGAGCATCGAGCGACCTCCCCTGGCGCGGCGCAACAGGGCCCCAAGACGCTGTCCGCGCTCGACTTCTTCGGATGTGAGGGGCAACCTGACCATGGATCCAATTCTAATACCGGGATAATATGGCCGGTATAGTTATTGGAGTCTGAAAAAGGACGACGCATGATCGAGATCCTGAACCCCGCCGAACTGGCCCGAGCTAAAGTGTCAGGTGCCCTCGTCGCGGACATCCTGCACACGCTGAAGAGCCGCAGCGCCGTGGGCACGAACCTGTTGGAGATCGACCGGTGGGCCCAAGCAATGATCCTGGACGCCGGAGCCGATTCCTGCTACGTCGACTACGCGCCGTCGTTCGGGCGGGGGCCCTTTGGGCATTACATCTGCACAGGTGTCAACGACGCCGTGCTCCACGGGCTGCCACGCGATTACTCGCTTGCCGACGGCGATCTGCTGACTCTGGACCTCGCCGTCTCCAAGGACGGGGTCGCTGCAGACGCCGCCATCAGCTTCATCGTGGGCGATTCAAAGCCCGCGGAAAGCGTCGCAATGATCGACGCGACCGAGCGGGCGTTGAGCGCAGGGATAGCCGCTGCCGGGCCCGGTGCGCGCATCGGTGATATTTCCCATGCCATCGGCTCGGTCCTCACCGACGCGGGGTACCCGGTCAACACCGAGTTCGGCGGTCATGGCATCGGATCAACCATGCACCAGGACCCGCACGTTCCCAACACCGGACGGCCCGGCCGCGGATACAAACTGCGCCCTGGGCTGATGCTCGCACTCGAGCCGTGGGTCATGGCGGACACAGCCCGGCTCGTCACTGATGCCGACGGGTGGACGCTCCGAAGTGCCACAGGCTGCCGGACGGCCCACAGCGAACACACGATCGCCATCACAGACGACGGAGCCGAAATCCTCACCCTGCCGACGGGCAACTAGGAACCCTCGCTACGGAGCTGCCGTCTCAGTAGCAGCCGTCGCAGCTGCTGCAGTTGCCTTCGATTTCTTTGCTGACTCGGCTTCTTTTGCCTGCTTGCGAGTGAGCTGCTGAGCCGGAGCCTCGACAGGAGCCGGTGCGGAGGTAGCGGCAGCACTGGCTGAAGGAGTCGGAGCCGACGATGGCGTGGCCACAGGTGCGGGGGTTGCGGTGGGAGCCGGTGCTGCAGCCGGAGCCGCCGTTGCCGGCTTGGGTGCGGTCACCTTCGGTGCCGCTGAGATGCCGGGCGAAGGAGCCGGCGTCGGCGTAGCTGCCGGAGCTGGCGTGACAGTCGGTGCCGGAGCCGGCGTCGGAGCGGGCGTTGTCGGCTTGGGCGTGCGTGCCGGTGTTGGAGCGGGCTCCGGCCTGGCCGGCCTAGGCGTGACCGGAGCCGGAGTTGCCGGCTTAGGCGTGACCGGGGCCGGCGTTGCCGGCTTGGGCGCGATCTTCGGGGCAGGAGCCGGAGTGGCCGGCTTAGTGGCGGGCGCCCGGTGAGCCGGCTTGGGCGCGATCTTCGGGGCAGGAGCCGGAGTGGCCGGCTTAGTGGCGGGCGCCCGGTGAGCCGGCTTGGGCGCGGTCGCCTTCGGCGCGGCCACTTTAGGCGCCGCCGCCTTCGTCCCCGGAACCGCAGCCCGCCTGCCCCTAGACTTGGCTGCGGAAGCAGACGCCTTGGCAGTCGAAGCGGACTTCACTGAGGCAGCGCTATGAGCAGACGCGTCGTTCACCGCACTCCGCTGGGCGCTTGCCCCGACCGGAACAGCCCAATTCGGCGTTTCCGTCGCGGTGCCGGTCTTCCGGTAGTCGGTCATCTTGACGTTGGCAACAGGTCCCGAGTGGCGGAGCCGCAGGAGCGTCCAATTGTCGGGGTCCGTGTGTTTGCCGTTCAAAATGGTTTCGAAGTGCAGGTGGCATCCGGTTGATGAGCCCGTGGTCCCCACCTTGGCGATGAGTTGCCCCACCTGAACCGACTGTCCCTTCTTCACACCGATGCCTTCAAGGTGGTTATAGCTGGTGATAAGGCCGTTGCCGTGGTCGATTTCCACACGGTTGCCGCCACCCCACGGGTGCCATCCCACTGCCCGCACCACACCGGCATCCGCTGCAAATACGTTGGTTCCGCAGGCGGCCGCAAAGTCCTGCCCCCAGTGGAACTCCCCTGCTGCGCCGGAGATGGGGCTTGTCCGCAGCCCGAAGTGCGAGGTGGGAACCAGGACCTCCAGCGGCGCCATCAGGCTCCCGGCCGCGGGGCGACGCACCTTGGTGGAAACCACATCGAGTTTTTCGTTCGCTGGCTTTGCTTCGGTGAAGACCACCGTGCGGCTGTAGGATACGAACGCGTCCGCGGAGGCCGCGACGGCACCGGCACTCGAAACGCCGGTACCTGAAGCGCTGGCATTTGAACCCCTAAGGCTTGCAACGCCGGCGCTGGAAACGGAGCCCTGAGCAGCCTCGGCCACGGCAGCAGATACGAGGGGCACGTTGACGGCGATATCGCCAGCCACCTCGGCAGGCGCCTGCCCGGACGAGACAACTGGAGCAGCGCCCTGGAATCCAAAAGCGTAGACAGCAAGGAAAGCCGCGCCCGCGCCTACCCGGACGGCACGGCTCAGAACATTGTGATTAACGCCGGGACGCAAGTTCTGATGCGTGCGCCGGACAACAGCAGGTGCAAGATGCTTTGGCAATTGGATCTCCCCCATGAAGGCGCCAGATGCTGGTGGATGCGTTGGCTCCCTACTATGGGAGCACGCCGTGCAGGCCACGGAAACCGCTACGGACCCATATGTGGATAAGCTCGGAAAATCTTGACGGGGACCTCGACTGAACTGCGGAAATCCTCGCGTGATGTTGAGGAACACTGTGCCTCCCCCGGCCGCCGCACAGCGCACCCACGGCAGGTACGTGGCGGACATCTTCACGTGAAGGGGGCGGCCCGCTTCCGGCTCCCGCAGGCCCGGCACCGCGGATGTAGGGTTGTGCTGACGAACAGTTACCGCACATCCAACACGAGGAAGCCGCGAGGTGTGAGTGTGAACGAGTACGAGGCCTCACTGGTCATCAAGTCCGGAGCGGAACTGCTGTCTGCGGTGTCTTCCGACCCCCGCTCGGAGGAGGGCTATGCGGCGGTCAAGGCCAATATCTCGGAGGCACTGGACCGCATAGCGGAAGCGCTTGCGAACTTTGAGGCCAGTTCGGGAGCCCCCAGCCGTTCAACGGGGTGGGTCCAGGACCTTCGCCGCGTGGCGGACGACTTGGTGGAAAAATAAGGGCTGAAAGGCCGATGACAGCGAGTGGCCCCGACCGAGCACCTGCAGCCCGCTTTGACCGGGCCGTCCTGGTCTTCAACCCCGGCAAGCCCGGCATGACGGCCAGGATCAACGAGCTGCAACGGGATCTGTCCGCCGGAGTACCCCAGCTGCCGGTTGATTTGCTGCCTACCGACTTTGCCGGACACGCACGGGACCTTGCACGGTCCGTGGCGGCGACAGGAAGACCGCTCATTGTTTCGGTCAGCGGGGACGGCGGGTACAACGAGGTTGTCAACGGGGTGATGGACGTCCCCGGCAGCAGGGCGGTCTGCACCGTGCTCGCGGCGGGGAACGCCAACGACCACCACCGGAGCATGCCCGCACGGCCGTTGCCGGAGGCTGTCCGCCAAGGCAGGGTCCGGCATATCGACCTGTTGCGGATTACGTTCGGGGAGGAGCAGCCGGCGCAGGTCCACTACGCCCACTCCTACATAGGCTTTGGGCTCACCCCGCTGATGGCCATCGGCATCGAAAGCGGCGGAAAGGGCAAATTCCTCGAACTCCTGTCCGTCGCCCGCACGCTCTCCGACTTGAGGCCGTTCGAGCTCGTCCGGGCCGACGGCGCCACCGCCCGCTTCGACAGCCTGATCCTGGCCAACATTTCCAGGATGGCCAAGTATGGGACGGTCAGCGAGTCGGTCGGCCCCGACGACGGCCGCTTCGAGGTTGTGACGCTCCCCCACTCCGGGCGCTGGAAGATGGCCCTGATGACTCTTCGGGCCGTGACCCTGGGACTCGGGAATCAGCCAAGCGTCAGCAGCTATGCCTTCACCACGCGGGATGCTGTTCCCTGCCAGATCGACGGGGAGGTCAGGCACCTTCCGGCCGCAACCCACGTTCTGGTGGAAAGCGCTAAGGGCGCCCTGGCCGTCATCTGATGCCGTAATCCAGCTCCCATTCGCTCCGAGAGATCGCGTACTCGACGTCGCCGTGTTCATCGCCCGGGATGGATACGGGCCAGTCAGCGACGAAGGAACGGACGAGGCGCATCCCGGATTTCTCCATCACCCGCCGCGACGCTGTATTGACTGCCATGGTGGAGGCAACCACCCGTTGCACGCCGAACTCGGTAAACCCCTTGGCGATCAGCGCGCGGGACCCCTCGGTGGCATAGCCCTTCCCCCAGGCCCCGTAGCGCAACCTGTAGCCCAGCTCCGGCTGGTCGGGTGGATCGCCGGGCGCGGGCCGGTAGTGGAACCAGCCGAGGAAATCCCCTGTTGATTTCTCGATCGCGGCCCAGAATCCATACCCGGGAAATTTCCGGTAGTAGCCCAGGAACGCTGGAAGGTAATCGCTTTCAATCTCACCCCGGGGCGTTGGGGCGCCACCCGTGATGTACCGCATCACGCGCGGATCGCCGTCGAGCTCCACGAGCAGGTCTGCGTCGTTGGCAGTAAACTGCCGCAGCACCAGCCGCTCGGTCTCCAGGAATATGGGCATGCGGCATTCTTGCACCGGGCGGCACGTGTGTCAGCTACTTGGCCGCCAGTTCCTTCCGGCGGAACGTCCCGGCGATGGAGAGCTTGCGGCCGTATTCGATGGAGCCGTAGCGGAACAGGTGCACTGCCAGGCGCAGTACGAGAATCCCGACGATGAATATCTCGGCGATCACGATGGCCGATTCGACGGCGCCAAGTGTTCCGAAGGCGTTGCGGAGCAGCGCGGTTATGGGGGCGGTGAGCGGGAAGTAGGTGAAGACCTGCACGATCAGGGCTTCGGGGTCGCTGATGATGAGGCTGACGGCGTAGAAGGGCACGAAGATCAGGGCCATCAGCGGCCCGAAGATGGTGCCAGCCTCCTTGGCCGTGGGCATGATGGCGCCGATGGCCACGAGCACGCCGGTGAACAGGGTGAACCCGCCCAGCAGCAGCAGCGCCCCGGTGATCATCGGGACAGGCTCGAATACCAGGGAGGAGTGGTCGACGTCGGGCAGGGACACTGAGTCGCGGAACAGGAAGTAGCCGACGGCGATCGGCGTGAGGAACACTGCTATCTGGAGGAGGCCGACGGCGAACAGTGAGATGATCTTGCCGGTGACCAGAGTGGTGGGGTTCAGGGTGGTCAGGATCATCTCCGTGACCCGGTTTTCCTTCTCCTCCAGCGTGCTGTTGAGCATCTGGTTGGACAGCAGGATGATGCTGACGTAAAAAATGACCAGGAACAGCAGCGGCGGAATCACTGAGCCAATCCCCCCGGAGACCCGGCCGCCCCGGTACGTTTCGGCGTCGAACTTCACTCCCCCGCTCAGGGCCGCTGTGACCTCCGGCGAGTTGACCCTCGACTGGGCCGCGGTGACCAGCAGGTGTTTGGCCACGGCCTCATATTTGCCGTTCTCGAACATGCCCTTGTCCGCGCCATAGACCTTGACCGGCTCGGTGCCGGGGTCGGCTGGGTAAGCGAAATAGGCCTCGCTGCTGCCGTTCTTCACCGACTGGAGCGCGGCGCCCGGATCGGACGTCAGGGTCCCGCCGATGGCTTGGGCCAGCGGCGCGGGGATGAGTCCGGAGGCATCCGTGTAGGTGAAGGTCAGCGCAGAGTTCTTCTGGGCGTCGGCGTTTGCCGAGGTGCTGGAGTTGCTGGCGTAGACGAGGGCGAAGATGATCGCGAAGACCACCGGGATGGCCAGGGTGGCGATCACGAACCCGCGCTTTTTGATGGTGCGGACGAATTCGAACCCGACGACGGTACCCAGGTTGTGCTGTTTGAATGCTGTGCGTGCCATCGTCCTAGACCTCTGCCATTTCGTGCTGTTCCCCGTAGACCTGGATGAAGATTTCCTCCAGGGACGCCCGTGCCGTGGCGAAGCTGCGGACCGCGACGCCGGCTCCGATCAGTTCCCGCAGGACCGCCGTTTCGTCGGCACCGGCGGCCGGGGCCAGCTCGGCGTGCCCGTCTGCGTAGCGCACGACGTCGTACAGGGCCGAGGCGGGCAGGACGCCGTCGTAGCCCAGCCGGTACAGGGTGCCGCCGAACTGGTCCTGGACTTCGGCGACGGTCCCGTAGGCCCGGGAGGTGCCGTCTTTGAGGAGGATGACCCGGTCACAGAGCCGTTCCACTTCCTCCATCTGGTGGGTAACCATGATGACCGTGGCGCCGGCGAGCTTCTGTTCCTCGATGATGTCCATCAGCAGCCGGCGGTTCACGGGGTCGAAGCCCTTCGTGGGCTCATCGAGGATGAGCAGGTCGGGGTCGTTCATGATCGTGACGCCGAGCTGGACCTTCTGCTGCTGGCCGCCGGAGAGCTTGTCCAGCCGGACGGCGGCCTTGTCCGCGAGGCCCACGCGCTCCAGGTAGGTCTGGGACCAGGTGCGGGCCCTGTGTTTGCTCAGGCCCTTGAGCCGGCCGAAGTAGACCATCACGTCCAGGACGGCTTCCTTCTTGTACAGGCCCCGCTCCTCCGGCAGGTACCCAAGCCGTGCCCCGTCCCGGGGCTCGAAGACCTTCCCGCCGATGTGCAGGGTCCCGGCGGTGGGCTGGTAGATGCCCAGCAGCGCCCGCAGCGTGGTGGTCTTCCCGGACCCGTTGCTGCCCAGGAAGCCGAAGGTCTCCCCGGCCCGGACATCGAAGGACAGGTCTTTGACGACCGTTGTTTCCCCGAAGTCCATGCGGAAGTTTTTGATGTGCACAAGCGGCTCGGCCGCGTCCCCCAACGTCATGAAACCCAGCCTATAGGAAGCGATTCAGCCGTCTCGGTTCCGGCCACGAAAGTCTGCCCCGGGAAGGTCTCGTCAGCGCCCGGGCCCCACGAGTAGCTTTGTGCCATGACGGAAGACTTTGACCTTGAGGCGGAAGAATCGCAGGAAATCGCGAACGATCCGCGCCGAATCGGGTACTGGTTCTTCAGGGCGCTCCATGACCGGGCAAAGAACCTGGACGACCTGCATCTGATCGTGACCCCGGAGTCCCGTCCATCGTGGGGATCCTTCGAAATCGCCGCAGCGCTGCTGGACTCCATCGAGGACGCCGGCATGCTCCAGCAGGCTGTCTACGCCGATGGAGACCTCGACGTCTGCTACGTGCGAGTTATCCGGGAAGCCAAGGAACACACCTCCCACACACCAGCCGCCATGCTGGATGATCCACTGCTGATCACGCTCGTGTGGCGGCCGGACCACGGCCGGTGGATGGTTCATGGCTTCGGCGACATGGTGCACCCGGACAGGGTGCCCCGCGGGGCTTAGCCTTTTCGGGTTAGCCGGCCTGAAGAAAATGTTCCGCGCAGGCCCTCACTCGGCAGGATGAACAACCTCGTCCATTTTGGCCTGCTCACGGCTGTAAAAGGCCCGAAGCGTGTGTTTGACCGCCAGTCGAACGACGATATATGCGAGCAACAAAATCAGGAAAACCTGACCCAAGACCCAAAGAACACCCACGATTAGGCCGACGTCCACAGTAATTCCCCCCAATAATCCAATGGCAACGATATTCACACTAGTACTCGTCCGGCCCCATAGCGGTGGCAGTAATGATCTTGGTTTCAATCTCGTCGGCCATCTGGAGCGCCCCTCGGCCCTATTCAGTCTGGCTGGACACAGGACGCGGACGGCCGCGCCATGCCTTTTCAGATTGCCAGATTCTCGCCGCCGGATCTTCCCTGCGTCGCGGCTAGGCCTTGAGCTCCCACGTAGAGGTCGTCGCGCCGGACGCTGGCGGCCAGAAGGTCTGCCTGATGCCGGTCGGTCGACTGCTGCCGAGTCGAGACGCACACGTAGCCGATCAGTTTGGTCAAGGGGTGCTCCAGAGCGTCTCATAACTAACGGTGGATACGGCGATTCAACCAGAAGGTTGTGAGACATAGTTACGAGAATCGCTGGCCAAGGACGAATTTGTACGATTCCACGAAGATTAGGGCATTGCGGTCCTCGCGGTCGTTCAAATAGGTGAGACGTCTCGTTTCCCAAGGGTTGTGAGACGGCGCACTCTAATTGGGGGACACGCACCTGGCGATGAAAAGGGCAGAACAATTGGTTCCTCAAGGGCGACCGGTTGAAAGGGGTTGGTGCCTCGCAAGGAGGCATGAGGCAGTGTCTGTGTCAACCTTTTTGGCCCCGGCGTGACGGCTATATCCGGCCCTGGTGGGAATGAACGGGGTGTGAGATCGGTCGTTCTGCGGATTTTGAAGGAGGGCGAGCTCGGAGCACGATAGACGGACGAGCTACAGGAAGCGCAGCGAATGACGAACCCCATGTCCCCTCCTGCGCGGCCGGCGACCGCGCAGCCGTTGACCGCGTTTCGCTACATTTTCGTCTTCGGCATTGTGAGTGCCCTCATGGACGTGGTTTATGAGGGTGCGAGGAGCGTCACGGGACCGTTCCTTGGCCTTCTTGGTGCCTCGGCGCTGTTGATCAGCGTGATCAGTGGTGCCGGTGAAGCTGTGGCTCTGGTCCTGCGTTTGGTCTTTGGCCGCCTGGCGGACCGGCCGAAGCTGCGTTGGGCGCTGGCTATGACTGGATACGGTCTTACGGCCCTGTCCGTGCCGTTGCTGGGAATCACGGATGCCCTTTGGGTTGCTTGCGTGTTCGTGCTCGCCGAGCGACTGGGCAAGGCAGTGCGCAGTCCGGCGAAAGACGCAATGCTCGCCGAGGCGGGAACCGCCGTCGGCCGTGGCAAGGCATTCGCACTGCATGAGGCACTGGACCAGGTCGGCGCGTTTATTGGTCCGCTCCTGGTCGGGCTCTCTCTAGCCTTGTCAGGCAGCTATGGGCCCGGCTTCCTCCTTCTTGCCGTGCCCGGAGTCGCCGCGATGCTGGTCCTGTTCTGGCTCCGGCGGCGGGTTCCGGATACCTCTATATACGAGCCGGCTCATCACGTTACTTCGGAAGCAGACTCTGCCGGAGGTTCCGAGGGATCCCCGGTGCCTGCGGCCGCCGCCGTTGGCGGCGGGCTGCCGCGCAGGTTTTGGCTTTACGCGGCTTTTAGCAGCGTGACGATGTTCGGATACGCCACCTTTGGCCTGCTCTCCTACCATTTGGTCGTCAATGGGCTCTTGGCTCCTGCCTGGATCCCGGTGGTTTACGCCTTTGCCATGGCCATGGATGCCGTGGCGGCTCTGGCCTCGGGATGGCTTTTTGACCGGGTCGGACTCAGGGTCCTCATTGTCCTCCCGCTGCTGGCCGCCGCTGTCCCGTGGCTGGGGTTCAGCATGAACACCGCCTTGGCAGTGACCGGAGCACTCCTATGGGGCGCTGCCATGGGCGTCCAGGAAAGCACCATGCGTGCCGGCGTCGCCGAACTCGCACCACCCTTGCGGCGCGGCAGCGCCTACGGCATTTTCACCGCCTGTTACGGCGTTGCTTGGCTTGCAGGCAGTATTCTTATCGGTGCCCTGTACCAGCAATCAATTTTCGCCCTGGCCGTCACACTGACTATCGTGCAGGCAGCAGCTCTGGCCCTGTTCCTGGCGACTCGTCCCCACCGCAGCAAACCCGTGCACTGAGGCTCAGTCATCGATGGCGGCCGGACCGCCGTGGCGCAATGTTGAGCCGCCCCCTTGTCGGCGTTTCTCTTCCCGGTCGCGGCCGCGTTAGTCGTGGTTCCAGACTTTGACGGATGACAGCAGTAGGAGCAGGACGAGCAGGGGGATGAGGACCAGGTTAGGTACGGCGCCCAGGAGCAGACCGCCAAGAATGGTTCCGGTGATGGATCCCAGTGTCATGGTGATCAGGAAGGGCTTGCTTTGACTGAGCACGGTGAAGCTCTTGTCCCTGCTGAAGCGTGCGAAGGCCACGAGCATGGTCGGCAGGGACACTGCCAGGGAGAGGCTGCCGGCGATCTTGATGTCGGTACCGTAGAGCAGCACGATTGTGGGAATCAGCAGCTCTCCGCCCGCGACTCCCATCAGGGCAGCGACGACGCCGATGAGGACGCCGGCGATGATGCCGAACACGGTCCGCGGGGCGGCCGGAATGCTGAGGGGGTCCACGTGGAAGAAGTGGGTCACGAACAAGAGCACCGCGATCAGGACGAGCAGGACCGCGATCACGCGGAACAGTGTTTTCGACTTGAGCTTAGTGGCCCAGTGCGCGCCGATCCAAGCGCCCAGGAGGCTTCCTGCGAGCAGGTTCAGCACGATGTACCAGTGCGGTGATAACTCCCCTAGGGGGACGGCAAGGAGCCGGGCTGGTAGTGCGGTGATCACGACGATCAGGCTCATGGCCTTGTTCATGATGATGGCCTGCAGCGCGGCGAAGCCGAAGAGACCGATGAGCAGCGGAAGCCTGAATTCGGCGCCGCCCAGGCCGATCATGCCACCCAGGACACCGATGATTGCTCCGGCAAGGAACACCAGCGGGAGGGATTGCTGTCGTGCCTGTCCAGGGGCAAGCAGCGGCATGGTTTTGCTATTCATACCTGCAAATTATCAGCAGCAGCAGCCCGGAACTGTCGGCTGTCCAGCGCGGTTGGACGTATCGGGGCCATCCAAACCTGTCACAGTCAGTGCAGCCCGGTGAGATGATTCCACCGGCCCCCATCACACGGAAAGGCCCGACCACGGCCGCCTAGGAAGTACGTGGCGCCGAGCGCAGGGCCGCCTGGAGATCTTTTTGGGAGGGTAGGCCGGCCAGGCCCGCCTCAGTCTGGTAGACCCTGCAGGTCAGAGCAGGGGTAGCGGTTGAGGGGAACAGGTCGCGGCCGCCGGCAATGAAGGAGGGTGAACCATGGAAGTTCAGAGATTCGGCTTGCTCCTCGTTGCTGAGCTCGACCACGCGGATGTCCACCCCTGTGTTTTCGGCAGCTAGAGCGCTACGGAACAGTTCCGGCGCAGCAATGCTGTTGGGGCAGTCCGGGATAACTCTCAACTCGTAGGTCACTGATTTAGTATTTCAACCTGCGTTGCGCGGCGCGAACATGATGACGGCGACCCCGAGCAGGCAGATCGCAGAACCTGCGATGTCCCACCTGTCGGGCCGGAAACCGTCAAAGGCCATACCCCACAGCAGCGACCCGGCGACGAACACACCCCCGTAAGCGGCAAGGATCCGGCCGAAGTGCGCGTCCGGCTGCAATGTCGCAGCGAAACCGTAAATACCGAGGGCGATGACGCCCAGTCCGGCCCACCACCATTCCTTGCCTTCCCTGACAGATTGCCAGACCAGCCACGCGCCGCCGATTTCCGCGGCGGCGGCAAGAATGAACAGCAGGATTGTCTTCGCGATAGTCACGCCGCCCATCATTGCAGGCGCGCGGCCAGGCGGTTTACCGGTGCGAGCGGTCCAGGCTGAGTTGCCCTGCATGGAAGTCGAAGTGTTTTGTCGGGTACGCGTAAACGTCGTTAAGTGTCATGGTGGGCGTGAAGAACGGATCCCACCGGTCCGGGAAGGGCATCGACCTGGACAGCGATGCGTGGCTCTCGCGCTCCAGCCTGCGGGTGATGGCGTTGATGGTTTTGTCGAATTTCCGGGCCATCCGCCGCCGGTTCAAGTAGAGCGCTGCACTGCGGGAGCCCCAGTAATTGATGACGTCGAAGGGGTGCGTGCCTACGTTCAGGAGTGCGGCGAAGGCCTTTCCGAGGGGCGCGGGGAGCCGGCTGATGAGGTGGACGAGTGGAAGCAGTGCGCGGACCACCATGTAGCCGAAAACCATGTGGAAGAGCAGTTCTTCGTTGGTCCACTTCGTGCCGTCGCTCTTGTGGCGAAGCTCTGCAGCGGTGGCGCCTGCCAGCCACTTATCGAGCTCGGCCCGTGCGCGGCTGTAGCCGGCCAGGATGTCTTCCTTGGTCGGTTCCACGTTGCCCTCCACGATAATGATTGGTTGGTTAGATGCTGGGTGAGCGGCGTTCGATCAGGAGGGTGTCACGCCACTGGCCATTCAATGGGCCGTGGTTCATCCGGGCGATGCGCTGCCGGCGGCCGACAATGGAGAAGCCGTGGGCCACGTGGAGTTTGAGGCTGGCTTCGTTCTCAGGGAAAACGCTGGCCTGGATGGTCCAGATGCCCTGGCGCTCGGTGGACTTGATAAGCGCTTCAAGGAGGGCTTTGCCGGTGCCCAGGCCGCGGGCAGCAGAGGCTACGTACACAGAGTGTTCGACCACACCGGAGTATGCGGGGCGGGCTGAAACGGGCGAGACGGCCGCCCAACCGACGGTCATGCCCTTTGTAGTTTCGGCGACAAGCCGATGGCCTGGAAGCCGGGTAGCGTCGAACCGGTCCCAGTCGGGTGCTTCGGATTCGAAAGTGGCGTGGCCGGTGTCGATTCCCTCCTGGAAGATGTCCCGAACGTCCGGCCAATCCTCCTGACGCATGGAACGGACAAAGACGCCCGTCGGAACCGCGGGGGTCACAGGCTCTCCAGGAGTCCTGCGGTGCGTTCCAGGGCGCCGGGGACGAGCGAGAAGTAGGCCCAGGTGCCGCGTTTTTCGCGGTGCAGCAGACCGGCGTCAACGAGGATCTTCAGGTGGTGGGACACGGTCGGCTGGGTGAGATCCAGCGGATCGGTCAGGTCGCAGACGCAGGCTTCGCCGCCTTGAGCGCTCTTGACGATGGACAGCAGCCGCAGCCGGTTCGGGTCGGCAAGGGCCTTGAAGACCGCCGCCCTGTTGTTCGCCTCGGCAGCGCCCAGGCTGGGCTCTGCCGGCGGGCAGCAGCCGGTGTCCGTGGCTGGTTCAAGCAGCGGCAGTGAGGTCATGTATCCATTATGCCCCGATATTGACGGTCATCAATGTATGCCCAGGGGCGTCCTTTTGCCCTGCGGGAGGGTTATGGCTTGGTTGCTTTGGCGCCGTGCGGGATAACGACGTCATCCGCGGCGCGGGCAGCGGACGGGAACAGCAGGAGCAGCAGGCCCAGGCCGATGGCCGCACCGATCAGCTGGGCGATCACGAAGGGCGGCACCGAACCCGGTGCGATGCCGGCGAACGTGTCGCTAAAGATCCGGCCGACGGTCACCGCGGGGTTCGCGAAGGAGGTCGAGGACGTGAACCAGTAGGCGGCCCCGATGTAGGCGCCGACAGCGGGTGCTGCGAGGGCGCCCCGGTTGGTGGCCGCAAGGGTGAAGATCAGCAGGATGAGCCCGGCGGTGGCGACGACCTCACCAAGCAGGTGCCCGGTGGTGGCGCGGTCCTTGACGGAGATGGACGTTCCGACCTCAAACATGGCATTGGCCAGGACGCTGCCGCCGATCGCCCCGGTGATCTGGGCGACCATGTAGGCGCCAACGTCCGGCAGGGTCAGGCCGGAGCCGCTGCGCCGGCCCAGGAACCAGTCGGCCAGGGACACGACAGGGTTGAAATGCGCGCCGCTGACCGGACCGAAGACCAGGATCAGCACCGTCAGCCCCAGAACGGTCGCTGTGCTGTTCTCGAGCAGCTGCAGGCCAACGTCATTGGGTGAGAGCTGCTGGGCGGCGATCCCGGAACCAACGACGATGGCAACGAGCAGGGCAGTCCCGAGTAATTCAGCAAGGGCGCGGCGCCACAACGGCGGCTGGTGTGAAGTCATAGAACCAGCTTGACCGAAAGAATTAACTCAGTCAAAATTGAATCAATGAAAACTGAGGCAGATGACACATTCCAAGCGAGGGTGGCCAGGCATGCGGCTCTTGCCGATCCGGCACGCCTGCGCATCGTTGACCTCCTGACACTCGGTGACCTGTCTCCGACGGAGCTGCAGTCCGAACTGGGCATGCCCTCGAACCTGCTTTCGCACCACCTGCGAACCCTGGAAGACGCCGGCTTGGCGACCCGGCACCGGTCCGAAGCGGACAAACGCCGCAGTTACTTCCGACTTGCGGCCGGGGCCCTGGATGGACTGGTGCCCGGAGTGGTGCAGAATGCCGGTCGCGTCCTGTTCGTCTGCACCCGCAACAGCGCCCGCTCCCAGCTGGCCGCTGCCCTGTGGCGCCAGGTCAGCAGCATCCCGTCGGCCTCGGCCGGAACACACCCCGCGGAACGCATCGCGCCCGGCGCGGTCGACGCCGCGCGCCGCCACGGCCTGGACCTGCCCGACATCGCCCCCCGGTCCCTGGACGACGTGGCCGCAGCGGCAGACTTCGTCGTTACCGTCTGCGACAACGCCCACGAGGAACTGCCCGGGATCCGCGGGATCCACTGGTCCGTTCCCGACCCCCTACGCCTGGGAACAAAGGAGGCCTTTGACCGAGCCTTTGATGACATCGCCCACCGCATCACCGACCTCGCGCCCCGCCTCAGCGCCGCATAAGTACGCTGAACCACCACAACAAATATTGACATTCATCAATGTATAGCCCGATACTCGCTATATCGATCATCATCAATGTTCGGTTGGGGAGCGTCACCGGCACCATGCAGTCCACACCACCCACAACCGATTCCAGGAGAAACACCGTGAGCACCGAAACCGCCAAGAAGCCCTCCGTCCTGTTCGTCTGCGTCCACAACGCCGGCCGTTCCCAGATGGCCGCCGCTTTCCTCACCACGCTTGGCAAGGGCCAGATCGAGGTCCGCTCCGCAGGGTCCCAGCCCGCTGACAAGATCAACCCCGCCGCCGTGGAGGCCATGGCCGAAGTCGGCATCGACATGTCAACCGAGGTCCCCAAGGTCCTCACCACCGAGGCCGTCAAAGAGTCCGACGTGGTAATCACCATGGGCTGCGGCGACGAATGCCCCTACTTCCCCGGCAAGCGCTACGAGGACTGGGTCCTGGAAGACCCCGCCGGCAAGGGCGTCGAGTCCGTCCGCCCCATCCGCGACGAGATCAAGACCCGCATCGAGGGCCTGATCGACTCCCTGATCCCGGCCGCCAAGTAGCCCGAAACCCTCAAGGAACACGCCCATGAGCAACGAACAGCTGATCATTATCGGCTCCGGCCCCGCTGGTTACACCGCCGCCATCTACGCCGCACGCGCCGGCCTCGAACCGCTCGTGCTGGCCGGATCGGTCACCGCGGGCGGTGCCCTGATGAACACCACCGAAGTGGAAAACTTCCCCGGCTTCCCCGGCGGGATCCAGGGCCCCGAGCTGATGGACGGGCTGCAGGAACAGGCCGAAAAGTTCGGCGCCAAGGTCGTATTCGACGACGTCACCGAAGTCCAGCTTTCCGGCCACCTGAAGACCGTCGTCACCGGAGCCGGCGAAACCCACCAGGCACCGGCGGTCATACTCGCCACCGGCTCTGCCTACAAGGAGCTCGGCCTCCCCGAGGAAAAGAAGCTCAGCGGCCACGGAGTGTCCTGGTGCGCCACCTGCGACGGGTTCTTCTTCCGCGACCAAGACATCATCGTCGTCGGCGGCGGTGACTCGGCCATGGAGGAAGCAACCTTCCTGACCCGGTTCGCGAGGTCGGTGACCGTCGTCGTCCGCAAGGGCGAGCTGCGGGCCTCCCGCATCATGGCCCAGCGGGCCAAGGACAACCCTAAGATCAGCTTCGCCTGGAACTCCGCGATCACCGCTATCCACGGCGACACCAAAGTCACCGGAGTGACCCTCACGGATACTGTCACCGGTGAAACCCGCGAGCAGGCCGCGACCGGCATCTTCGTGGCCATCGGCCACCTCCCGCGCACAGAACTGGTCGCCGGGCAGGTGGACCTGGACGAGGAGGGCTACATCAAAGTGGACGCCCCCACCACGGTCACCAACCTCTCCGGCGTCTTCGCCTGCGGAGACGCGGTGGACCACCGCTACCGCCAGGCCATCACGGCCGCGGGAACCGGCTGCGCGGCCGCCCTGGACGCCGAACGCTACCTCGCCGCGCTGGATGATGCGGACAGCATCGCCACCGCGCTGGTCGAAGAACCGATCCACGCCTAACCGGGAAGAGGGAGGGGGTGAGCGCAATGACCAACGGATGCTGCGGCGACTCAGGTTGCTGCGACGAGGACTGCTGCTAACCACTGTCCCCGGGCACCTGCCGGCCCCCCGGCCGGCAGGCGCGCCCCCAACACAACCGCACCACCACTACGGATGAAAGAGGACACCATGGATTCAGCCAAGAATCTCCCGGTCGCGGTGATCGGCGCCGGCCCGGTCGGCCTGGCCGCCGCGGCCCACCTGCTCGAACGGGGCCTGGAACCGCTGATCTTTGAAGCCGGCACCTCGCCGGGGGCTGCCATTGAACAGTGGCGCCACATCCGTCTTTTTTCACCGTGGCGGTTCAACACCGACGCCGCAGCCGTACGCCTCCTCGAAGCCACCGGCTGGGAAGCTCCACGCCCCACGGCCCTGCCCTACGGCGGGGAGCTGATCGACAACTACCTCGCCCCGCTGGCCGCGCTGCCTCAGATCTCCTCGCGCCTGCAGACCGGTGCCCGCGTCACAGCCGTGACCCGGCAGGGGCTGGACAAGACCCACATCAAGGGCCGCGACACCACACCTTTCATCGTGCGGGTCGAACACAGTGACGGTGAAACCCGGGACCACACCGTGGCAGCAGTCATCGACGCCTCCGGCACCTGGTCCACCCGCAACCCGCTGGGCACCTCGGGCCTGCCGGCCATCGGAGAAGACGCAGCAGCGGACCGGATCTCCGCGCCGCTGCCCGACGTCACGGGCCGAGACCGTGCCGCCTTTGCCGGCCGCCGCGTCCTGGTGGTCGGTGCCGGGCACTCGGCCGCCAACACCCTGATCAACCTCGCCGACCTCTCCCGGGATGAGCCGGAGACCCGAATCCTGTGGGCCGTCCGCGGCGACTCGGCCGCGAAAGTTTACGGCGGGGGCGACCTGGACGGGCTGCCTGCCCGCGGCCAGCTCGGCGGCCGGGTCCGTCGGCTCGTGGAAGCCGGAAAGATCGAGCTGCGCACAGGCTTCGGCATCAGCTCCCTTAAATCCCTCGACTCAGGAGTTGTTGTTGAGTCCGTGGACGGCCGGACCCTTGAGGCCGACGTGGTGGTCCCCTGCACCGGTTTCCGGCCCGACTTGGACATCCTGCGCGAGCTTCGCCTCAACCTGGACCCCGCCGTGGAAGCGCCGATGGAACTGGGTCCGCTGATTGACCCGGAATTCCACTCCTGCGGTACCGTCCCGCCGCACGGCGCCAAGCTCCTGGCCCACCCGGACAAAGACTTCTACATCGTCGGGATGAAGTCCTACGGCCGCGCACCCACCTTCCTGCTGGCCACCGGCTACGAGCAGGTCCGATCCGTCGCCGCCACCCTCGCCGGGGACCAGGAATCAGCCGACGCCGTTCACCTCGAACTCCCCGAAACCGGCGTCTGCTCCACCGACGCCGGCACCAGCTGCGACGTCCCGGCCACTGCATCCGCAGCAGCGGAAGCCGCTCCTACAGAGGGCTGCTGCGCCGCACCCGAACCGGTGCTGGTCGGCTTCCCCACGGGCCTGGTCCACGGCCGCTCCGGCGCCAGTAACTCATAACCCCAGTCAACGAACCCCTATTGGAGAGCTGTCATGACTGAATACCGCGATACCGGCCTTGGCCTGCAGGACAACACCGGCCTCCTGCGCCGCATCAGTGAACGGCTCGCCGAGAGGTTCGCCGGGGTCTTCGCCGCCGAAACCGTCGAACGCTACGTCTTCGAGTCCTACACGGCACTGGCGCGCACCGCAAAAATCAGCGCGTACCTGCCCGCGACCACCGAGCACTTCGCCAACGACCGGCTGGCAGCCCTGGCCAAATCCAAGGGCGCAGCCGGATCCGAGGCCCCCGAGGTCCTGTTCGTCTGCGTGCAGAACGCAGGTCGGTCCCAAATGGCCGCAGCGCTGCTCACCGTCGAAGCCAAAGGCAGGGTACATGTCCGTTCCGCCGGATCGCTCCCGGCGGCGGAACTGGATCAGAGCGTCGTGACAGTCATGTCCGAAATGGGCCTGGACCTTTCCCGGAACTACCCGAAACCCCTGACCGATGACGTCGTCCGCGCCTCCGATGTGGTCATCACGATGGGGTGCGGGGATTCCTGCCCTATCTACCCCGGCAAACGGTACGAGGACTGGGACCTGCCCGACCCGGCCGGCCAGCCTCTCGACACCGTCCGGGACATCAGGGACCAAATCCATGAACGGGTCAAAGCCCTCGTTGCCTCACTTCCCGCCGTCTCACTCGAAAAGGAAACAACCTCCTCATGAACCAGGAAAAGACGCCGTCCGTATTGTTCGTCTGCAGCAAGAACGGCGGCAAATCCCAGCTCGCCGCCGGCCTCATGCGAGACCTGGCCGGAGATGCCGTTGCCGTCTATTCCGCCGGCACCAAGCCGGCGAAGTCCCTGAACCCGCAGGCGGTGGAGTCCCTGACCGAACTGGGCATCGACGTCAGCGGCGAATACCCCAAACCGGTCACCGACGAAGTCCTGGACACGGTGGACGCCGTTATTGTCCTGGGCACCGAGGCCAAGCTTGAACCCGTCGAGGGCAAGCGCTTCGAGTTCTGGGAAACGGACGAGCCCTCCGAGCGCGGCATCGAAGGGATGGAGCGGATGCGACTGGTCAGGGACGACATTAAAACCCGGGTCCAGGCGCTCTACACGGAGCTCACCGGGAACTAGCGATGTCCGCCCCGGCGCCGTCACTGACACTGGCTGCGGAAGGTGCACCGCGCGGCGGACTGGCCGCGCTGTGCATCACGCAGACCATCAGCTGGGGTGTGCTCTACTACGCGCTGCTGGCAGCGGTCCGGCCCATCAGTGATGACACCGGCTGGGACCCGGCCCTCATCACGGGGGCCTTCTCCGCCGGGCTGGTGGTGTCCGCGGCGGCGGGGATCGCCGTCGGCAGGATCCTGGACAGAACCGGCCCGCGGAACCTGATGATCGGCGGCTCCCTGCTCGGTGTCCTAGCACTGGTCCTGGTGGGGCTGGCACCGAACCTGGCCGTCTTTGCAGCGGCATGGCTGCTGGCCGGAACCGCGCAGGCTGCGGTGCTCTACCAGCCGGCGTTCACCGTCATCAACCGCTGGTACGGCCCGGCCCGGGTTCGTCCGCTGACCATCCTGACCCTCGTGGCAGGATTCGCGTCCACCATTTTCGCCCCAGTGACCGCAGCCCTGTGCAGCGCGATCGGGTGGCGCGGAGCCTTCCTCGCCCTCGCCGGACTGCTCGGCGCCGTCACTGTGCCGCTGCACGCACGCTACCTCAACGGGTCCTGGCAACAGGTCAGCCACCCTGCCCAGCTCACCGGGGACAGAGCGCTGGTCCGCAGCATCCGGCGCAGCCGTGAATTCGTTGGCCTGCAGGCCCTCATGGTCCTGCTGTGCCTCGGCCTGTATACCGTGACGCTGAATATCATCCCGCTGCTCATGGAAAAGGGAGCCGACTACACCTTGGCTGCCCTTGGACTTGGACTCGTGGGGGCAGGACAAGTCGCCGGCCGCCTGCTCTTCGCCGCGATCCCTGCCAATGGCCGTATCGCGGTCGTCACCGGAACAGCTACCGGCGCCGTCCTTCTGCTCGCGCTCCTGCCAGGACCGGTGCCCCTGCTTATCGCTGCCGGCATGCTCGCCGGCGCCGTACGCGGCTGCCAGACACTGCTGCAGGCCACCATCGTCGCGGACCGGTGGGGAACAACCAGCCTCGGCACCCTCCAAGGGATCTTCGCCGCGCCTCTCACCATCGTCACCGCTCTCGCCCCGGCAGCAGGCCCGGCGATAGCTGCCTGGCTTGGCTCCTTTACCGCCATGGCCTATGTCATGGCCGCCGCCTCCGGAAGTGCCCTGCTCCTTATCGCTGCCTCCCGCAGGAGAAGCCCCCATGTCGGATGAGGAATGGCCTGAAGGACCCGTCATTCTGGGAACCGCATGGGATGTCTCCGAGCATCTGATCCGGACCGCTGCGGGCATGGCCGCCACCCTGGGAGAACACCTCATCTGCGCCTTCGTCGACCCGGCCAGCTACCTCACGGAATGGGCGCCAGCGCAACAACTCACAGCTCTCTCCCTGGACCCGAGCATCAACGAAGAAGCACAATTCCCCTCCGAACACATGCAACGAAGGATCGAAGCTATTCTCGGGAAACCCGGGGAAACCTGGTCGTTCCGGGTGCTCAACGGCGACGTGCCAAAAGCCCTCAACCGACTGGCCGAAAACACCAACGCAACCATGCTTATCGTTGGCGCCGGCCGGCCAGGAACCCTGGCCTGGCTGGACAGAACCCTCGAAGGATCCGTGCCCATATCCCTGATCCACCAACACCGGCGGCCCGTCCTCGTCGTCCCGGAGCCCCTCTAAACAGACCTGATAGGACAACAAGAAGACATGTCCGAGCGTCCAGTCGGCGAGCCTCCCATACAACTCGATGTCTCGAAACCTCTATGCCTCGAAACTCTAGGGTTTCGAGACGCTTTTCGAGACTGGTTCTCTGCAGCTCCTGTCAGAACTGCCTTAAGGAGTTCGTTTAGACGAAGCGCCTCGATGAGGCCCGTGCCCAGCTCCTGTGCCCCGGTGCCCAGTTCGGATCATCCCTCTAACCGGCCAGGTGTTCTCTTTGGGAGAAGTAAATGTTGGCAAAGTGCGTCTACAAGGAAGCCTGGGGCCCGAATACTCTGGTTTCACCGGACCGAGGTCCCCGCTTCTGTTTCACACATGCTCAAGGGAGAGTTTTTTGTTCAACGTAGTCGCCAAGTATGGCGTCAAGCAGGGAATGACAGAGGACGTTCTCGGTCTCCTTGCGCAAATGGCAGCCGCTACCCGCAGGGAACCGGGCAACCTTTCCTATGACTTTTATCGCGGCGGGGAGGATCCGACACAAATCGTGATTCTCGAGTCCTACGACGAGGCGGAAGATTTCGACCGGCACAGAGAGAGCCAACATTTTCTGGACGTAGGCGTCCGTCAGATCATTCCGCGGCTGGTTTCCCGCCACGTCTCCACCTACACCTCAGAGGATGTGCCTAATGAAGTTCCGTGAACGAATCCGTATCCTGGCACGTGCGGTGCTCGACGCTTGGTGTGACGGCCTTGGAACATCGATGCCCGTGACATTCACTGAGACGAGATCGTGACGCCATATCAGGACAGCCGTGTGCGAGACTGGTCCGCTCTTTCCCCGGAAGACAAAGTGGTCGTGACCGAGCCGGACCGCCAGGACTACCCGGGCGACGATTGACACCAAAACGGCTGATTCGGCGGTTGTTCGGGTGACTGATGACGGCGGGCAACGGCGTGCCTTTGACCACAGGGAAGGCGTCGAGCTCGTTGAATTCCCATAATTCGCGCGGCCGGGTAGGCAGCAGGACTGCCTCCCCCGTTTGTAAACGAGCAAGAGCCGGATGCTGCTCTTGCCCGCAACATGGCGGGTCCTTTCCGCCAGCCGCGGTCAGTGCTGCTGATCCTGGTGGAGGCCCTTAGGCGGCCGCAGACACAGACTGCTCTGCTGGGTTGAGGTGGTCCTTTAGCTCGGTGATGAAGGCTTTGAGGTTCGCGGACCGGCAGTCCCGCCGCCACATCAGCCAGGTTTCCGCGGTGCCGAGACTGCCTTCTATCTCGTGAACCTGGACGCGGCTTGCTCCGGGCAGTGTCTCGAGGAGGGATTTGGGCATCATGCAGATGCCGCCGCCGGCCGCGACGCAGGCGAGCATGCTGTAGTACGAGGAGATTTCGACGATTCGGCCCGGGACCATTCCTTGCGAATCGAGCCAGTCCTCAAAGCGTTGGCGGTAGGAGCAGATGGTGCCAAACATGAAGGCGGTCGGGTGTGATGACTTGAAGTCGTCGTTGATCTCGGTGACCGTCTGCGGAGTGAGGATTACGAGATCCTCCGCAAAGGCCCTGATGCCGGTGAGCGAAGGGACAGCGGGCTTTCCGTCAGAGAAGGCTGCCGTGAGTTGCCCGTTCAACAGATGGTCGAACAGCACGCCAGAGGAGCCTGCTTCGAGTTCAACGTCGACGGCCGGGTAGCGGAGATGGAAGCTGGCCAGGATGGGCGGTATCCGGACTGCCGCTGTGCTTTCGAGGGCGCCGAGACGGAACTTGCCGCGGGGTTCGCCTTGGGCCGTGAAGGCTTTGGCGTCGTTGCACAGGTCGATGATCTTTTGGGCATGATCACGGAAGATCTCCCCATCGGCCGAGAGCGAGCTTTGCCGCTTGTCCCGGACCAGGAGCTTGACTCCAAGTTCCCGCTCCAGCTGCTGGATGCGGGTGGAAACGTTGGAGGGGGCACGAAGAAGCTTGTTCGCGGCTTTGGTGATGCTGCCCGTCTCCGCTACGGCAAGAAAGATTTCCAGCTGCGAGATCTCCATCGTCCTCATTCTCTTTGAGTGAAGTGATGCGCGCTGATGCATCACGCTCACAGAATGATGACAGTCTTCGGGATTCTTTTCAACCGCTCTTTTCGGTCGCCCGCTCCTTCGATCCCAATCCGCCCCTGAGAGGCAAGGGCAGGTTCGAGAAGCTCGACCCACGCACCGGACCATTCTGTTTTTGAGAAGTGAAACTTCGGAAACTTCTTATTTATCAAAGCGACGCAGGCTTCTAGAGTCGTTGTTAGTCCCATCACATACGAACTTGAAGGAACACAATTATGGGCACCATCGAAGTTGCCGTCGCTAAGTCGACGAACCCGGCTACCGGCGAGGAGGTCGCGGCCTATCCCTATCTGGATGAGCGGGGCGTCGCGGGCGTTGTCCAGTCAGCTGCCGAGGGTTTCGCCCAGTGGCGGGAGACGTCCCCCGCCCGGCGCGCTGAGGTTTTCCGCCGTCTTGCGGAACTGCTGCGCCGCGACACTGCGAAGCTCGCCGGGGTGATCACGGCCGAAATGGGCAAACCCGTCACCCAGGCGCAGGCAGAGGTGACCAAGTGCGCGAACATGCTGGACTGGTACGCAGAGAACGGCCCGGCCATGCTGGCGGACACTCCAACAACCATCGGCCCGGAAGCCTACGTTTCCTATCTGCCCACGGGCACGGTGCTGGCGATCATGCCGTGGAACTTCCCGGTCTGGCAGATCTTCCGCGGTGCTGCCCCGATCATCCTGGGCGGTAATGGTTACCTGCTGAAGCCCGCGTCGAACGTTGTGGGCTGCGCCTTGGCACTGGAGTCACTGTGGGAGGAGGCAGGGCTGCCGAAGGGTACTTTCGCCGTCGTGAACTGCGACCGTGACCAGGTCCCCGCCATCATCCACGACCCGCGCATCACAGGCGTCGCAGTGACCGGAGGGACCGTCGCCGGGCAGAGCGTGGCCGCGGAGGCCGGGCGGGCACTGAAGAAGGTCATCCTCGAACTCGGAGGATCGGACCCGTTCATCGTCCTGGCCGACGCCGACCTGGACAAGGCCGTCGACGCCGCAGCCACCGGGCGGATGGTCAACGCAGGCCAGGTATGCATCTCGGCCAAGCGCATCATCGTCGAACGCCCCGTCTATGCCGAGTTCACCGCCAAGCTCGCCCGCAAGGTTCAAGACTTCAAGGTCGGTGACCCCACCGACCCGGACACCTTCGTCGGCCCCATGGCCAAGGAAGAAGGCCTGCTGGACGTTGATGACCAAGTCAAGCGCTCCGTCGCCGAAGGTGCTGAGCTTCTGACCGGTGGTCACCGCATCCCCGGTCCTGGCTCCTTTTATGCCCCGACGGTCCTGGCCGGCGTCACCGAAGCCATGACGGCTTTCAAGGAGGAGATCTTCGGCCCGGTGGCAACCGTCATCGCGGCCGAGGACGCCGAGGACGCCCTGACCAAGGCCAACGATTCCGAATTCGGGCTCAGCGCAGCGATCTGGACTGCCGACAGCGCGAAGGCCCGCGCCATGGCCCGGAAGATCGACGCCGGCGGGGTCTTCATCAATGGCCTCTCCGTCTCGGACCCCCGCATCCCGATCGGCGGGGTGAAGAAGAGCGGTTTCGGCCGCGAACTGTCCTATCTGGGCGTCCACGAATTCACTAACATCCAGGCGGTCTGGGACCAGACCCCGCTTAACGCCGCCAAGGAAGCAGCACAAGGAGTAGCACAATGAGCACCACCACCATCAACCAGGAGCTCTTCGACAAGGGCCTGGCCACCCGCCGGGAGGTCCTCGGCGACGAGTACGTCCAGCGCAGCCTGGACAGCGCGGACGAGTTTTCCATGCCGATGCAGGAACTTGTCACCCAGTACTGCTGGGGCGATGTCTGGAACCGCCCAGGCCTGGAACGGGCACAGCGCAGCCTAATCAACCTGGCCATGATCAGCGCCCTGAACCGGCCCCACGAGCTGAAGGTCCATGTCCGCGGCGCGGTCCGCAACGGCGTCACAAAGGAGCAGATCAAGGAAGTCTTCCTCCAGGTGGCCATCTACTGCGGGGCGCCCGCCGCTCTGGAAAGCTTCCGCCTGGCCCGTGAGGTCTTCAAAGAGATGGAGGCCGAAGCATGAGCACCATCGGCTTCATCGGTCTGGGCAACATGGGCTTTCCCATGGCCTCGCGGCTCGCTGAAGCCGGCCATACCCTCATCGTGGACGACCGCGACAAAGGCGCCGTACAGCGGTTCCAGGACCAGCACCCCACGTCCCGGACGGCCGCAGACGTCAAGGCCTGGCAGGACGCCGACATCATCATCACGATGCTGCCCAACTCCGACATCGTCGAAGCCGTACTGAGCGGGGGCGTGGCCGCGGCCGCCTCGTTGAACACCCTGTTCATCGACATGTCCTCCTCCGAGCCCATCCGCTCCAGAGATCTGGGTGCCCGGCTCGAACGGCAGGGCATGCGGTACCTGGACGCCCCCGTCTCCGGCGGGGTACGCGGAGCCCAGAACGGGCAGCTCGCCATCATGGTCGGAGGCCGCTGGCACGATCTGGACCAAGCCAAGGACATTTTCGACGTGCTGGGCAAATCCGTCATCCACGTCGGTGACGCAGGCTCCGGACACGCCGCCAAGGCCCTGAACAACCTGGTCTCCGCGGCTTCGGTCGCTGCCACCGTCGAAGCCCTGCGCGTTGGAGAACGCTTCGGCATCGACCCGGCAACCCTGACCGAGGTCCTGAACGACTCCTCCGGACGGAGCAACACGTCCGAGAACAAGGTCGCACAGTTCATGCTCTCGGGCACCTTCGGCTCCGGTTTCCCGATCGGGCTGATGACCAAGGACATCAAGATCGCCACGGCCCTTGCCGACTCCCTCGGCGTTGATGCCCGCTTCAGCCACGACTGCGAGGCCATCTGGCAGTCAGTCCTCGACGCCGGCCACGGCGCCGAGGACCACACGAGAATGTATGAATACCTCGCCACCCCCACCCCCGCTTTCAACGATGAAAGGCAAATCCATGCGTGACTTCGCACAGGTGCTGCAGACCGCGACCCAGGACTTCGAGTTCAACCGCGAGATGCGCTACTACACCGGCAACCTGCACGTCGCCATCGGCGACAAGGCCTGGCTGGCCGCCTACGACGACGGCAAATTCCTCTCCGTGGAACCCGCCGACACCGACCCTCAGGGCGCGGCGATCTGGATCAAAGGCACCGAGGAACAGTGGAAGGACATGACCGCCGAGCATCCGCGGCCCTTCTTTCAATCCCTGCAAAGCTCTTCGGCCAAACACGGCGTGCTGCTGAGCAACACCCACCAGCTCTACGCCTACCTGCCGGCGCTGAACCGGCTCATGCAAATCTTCCGCCAGCTCAACCGCGAAGGAGCGTAAAAGCCATGGCAAAGTTCGAACCCATCAAGGGTGGCTACGTCTACCTCACCGTCGAGGACATCGAATACCGGGTCTACTACGAAGAAGCCGGTCAGGGCATCCCGCTGATCGTCGGGCACACCGCAGGCTCCGACGGCCGCCAGTACCGGCACCTGCTCAACGACGCAGAAGTCACCTCCCGCTACCGCGTCATCGCCTTCGACCTGCCCTTCCACGGCAAGTCCCTGCCTCCGCACGGAGACAAATGGTGGACCCGCGAATACAACATGACCAAGTCCCGCATGATGGCCTTCCCCAACGCGCTCTCCGAAGCACTGGAACTGGACCGGCCCGTGTACATGGGCAGCTCCATGGGCGGGCACCTGGCCATCGACCTGGCCTCCAACTTCAACGACCGCTACCGCGCCACCATCTCCGTCGAAGGCGCCCTGCGCTCCGCGACCGAGTACGTCGAGGTCGGCATGGACGGCATCCGCCGCGAGTTCGACAACCCCAACGTCTCACGCACCTCCACCGGTGCGGCGATGCTGCTGAACATCTCCCCGTACTCGCCGGAGGAGAACGTCCGGGAAATCCAGTGGGAGTACCAGTGCGGCGGACCCGGTGTCTTCGCCGGCGACCTCTATTACTACTACTACGACCACAACGTCAGCCCCGAAGAAGCCGCAGCGATCGACACCAGCAAGTGCATGCTGTACTTCCTGACCGGCGAATACGACCCCAACACCTCCCCGGCCGACACCAAGGAAGCCGCGAACCTGGTCAAGGGCTCCAAGTTCTGGGAAATGCCCAAGCTCGGCCACTTCCCGGTCACCGAAAACTACGACGAGTTCCGCAAGTTCCTCCTGCCGATCCTGGAAGAAATCGAAGGCAAGTCCGCCTAGGACCGCCTTCACGGCGGGCCGGCATTGACCGGCCCGCCGGACACGGCGCCGACCATCCGGCGCATCACCGCACTGCGGGGCCCTGCTGCCGCCACGTCCTTAGGCAGTCACGCCCAAAAACAGATGTAACTCCCGTCACATTCGTCAGTACCCATCAATGGAGCTGGAACATGTCCTCAACAAACAGCACGGCTTGGCGGCCGGCGCACGTCACCAACCGGCAGATCAAATTCGCGACCATCCTGGCCTTCCTGGCCTGGGCCTTCGCGGTCTACGACTTCATCCTCTTCGGCACGCTCCTGCCCGAACTCGGCAAAGACCTTGGTCTGAACGAAGCCGAACAGGCCACCATGGTCACCTGGATGTCCGTCGGCGCCGTCGCCCTGGGCCTGCTCGCCGGGCCCGTCGTCGATAAATTCGGCCGCAAAGCCGGACTCGCCTTCACCACCGCCGGAGCCGGCATCGCCTCGGCACTGACCGCACTGGGCGCAATCGTCCCGGTCGCGGCCCTGGTCGCCATCCGTTCCCTCAGCGGCCTGGGCCTGTCAGAACAGGGCGTCAACGGCGCCTACCTCAGCGAACTCTACGGCGCCTCCGATGACCCCAGGATCAAAAAGCGCCAAGGCTTCATCTACTCCCTCGTCCAGGGCGGCTGGCCCATCGGCGCCATCCTCGCCGCAGCACTGACCGCCGTCCTGCTCCCCACCATCGGCTGGGCCGGCTGCTTCGTCTTCGCCGCCGTCCCATCCCTGATCGTCGCGGCACTGGCCCGCAAACTGCGCGAATCACCCCAGTTCGAATCCATCCAAAAGATCCGCCAGCTCCAGAAAGCCGGCCACCACGCCGACGCGGAACACCTTTCCGCCGCCCTCGGCATCGAAGAGCACGAAACCCGCAGCACCCTCGCTGATGTCTTCCGCGGCCGGAGCCTGCGCACGACCCTGTCCCTGGCGCTGGGGCACATCCTGAACTACTTCCCCGTCCAGGTCTTCAGCGTCCTCGGCACCACCGTCCTGGTCAGCGTCCATAACGTGTCCTTCACCAACTCCCTGGCCATCCTCCTGATGTCCAACCTCATCGCCTACCTCGGCTACCTCACCCACGGATTCCTCGGCGACAAGTTCGGCCGGCGCAACGTCATCGCCTTCGGCTGGATCACCGGTGGCATAGTCTTCACCGCCATGATCTTCGGACCCAGCGACTTCTGGACCGTTGTCGCCCTCTACAGCCTCGGAACGTTCTTCCTCATCGGCCCGTACTCCTGCGTCCTGTTCTTCGTCGGCGAAAGCTACGACACCCGCATCCGCGGCCGCGGAGCCACCTTCGTTGCAGCAGTAGGACCCATCGGCGCCATCATCTCCAGCGCCCTGGCCGCAACCCTGCTCTCCAACGGCGGCAACTGGGCCACCGCAGCGTTCCTCTTCGGAGCAATCCCGTGCGTCCTGTCCGGCGTCGCGGTCCTGTTCTCCCGCAAGCACCAGCACGTTGCGGACCCCGTACACATCCCGGCCGTCGCCGGCGGAGCACCCGCGGACGAGACAGCCCACTAACAACACGAGCAGGCAGTTGCCGGGGCGCCCACGAGCCCCCCGGCAACTGCCGTCCAACGAAACGGACCCCCAATGCCTGAAACCGCCTACGGCCGCATTGCCGTCATGACCAGCCCACGCGAACTCGACTACGCCGAGTACCCGCTTCCCGCCCCGGAACCCGGGGCAATCCTGATGAAAGTGACCAGAGCCAACGTCTGCGGCTCCGAACTGCACATCTGGAACGGCAAACACCCCGTCAAGAAAAGCGGCGGCCTCGGCCACGAAATGGTCGGCACCGTCGCCGCCATCGGCGAGGGCCGTCCCACCGATAACGCCGGCCAACCACTCAGCCGCGGAGACCGCATCGTCACCACCTACTTCCAAACCTGCGACCGCTGCGACCGCTGCTTGGGCGGACAGCCCAACCTGTGCGACAACGCCTACGAATTCTTCGGCAAACAGCCCACCGAAGCACCCCACTTCCACGCCGCCTTCGGCACCCACTACTACATCCACCCACGCCAGCACGTCTACAAAGTCCCCGACGAGATCCCCGACTCCGTGGCCGCCAGCGCTAACTGCGCCCTCTCCCAAGTCACCTTCGGCATCGACCAGATCGGCCTGCAATACGGCGAAACCCTGCTCATCCAGGGCGCCGGTGGACTAGGCCTGAACGCCGTCGCCGTCGCCAAGGAACGCGGCGCCACCGTCATCGTCATCGACCCTTCCGAATCCAGGCTCGAACAGGCCCGGCGCTTCGGCGCTGACCACACGATCAACATGGCAGAAATCCCGGACCTCGAGGACAGGATCGCCGCCATCCAGCGCCTTACAGGCGGCCAAGGCCCCGACGTCGCCATTGAGCTAACCGGTGTCCCCGACGCCTTCGCCGAGGGACTGCGGCAGATCCGGCGCGGCGGACGCTACCTGGTCATGGGAAACCTCTCTCCCGGCCGGACCGTCCCGTTCGACCCCGGCTACGTCACCCGCAAAGCCCTGACCATCAAGCACGTGGACCGCTACGAAGGCCGCTACCTCTACAAATCCCTGGCCTTCCTCGCCGAGCAACAGGACAAATACCCCTTCGTTGCCATGATCGACGCGACCTTCACCCTCGACGGCGTCGAAGAGGCCCTCGAGAAGTCACTCGCCCGCGAAGTCACCCGCGCCGCGATCCTCATCGACGAGACAACTGCCTGACCTGCCGCCCCACCATCCTGAAATGGAACCAGCATGACAACAGCACACCTCGTCGACCTGACCCCTGACCAGGTCCGCCGCAAAAGCCTGATCTCCGGCACGGTCGGAGCGATCATCGAATGGTACGAATACACCGTCTACGGCACCGCCGCCGCCCTCGTCTTCGGCACCCTGTTCTTCCCCTCCACCGAACCCGGCGTATCCCAGATCGCCGCACTCGCGAGCTTCGGCGTGGGCTTCCTCGCCCGTCCCGTCGGCGCCTTCGTCTCCGGGCACCTCGGTGACCGGATCGGACGCAAATCCACCCTAATCCTGACCTTCCTCATTATGAGCGCGTCAACGGCCGCCATCGGGCTGCTCCCCACCTACCAGAGCGTCGGATTCTGGGCTCCGGTCCTGCTGTGCATCCTCCGCCTCACCCAGGGATTTGCCGTCGGCGGCGAATGGGGAGGCGCGGCGATCATCGCCGTCGAAAACGCCCCGAAGGGACGACGCGGATTCTTCGGAGCCTGGCCCCAGATCGGCGTCTCCTGCGGCCTGCTCCTTGGCACCGGAGCCGTAGCGATTTCCCAAGCCATCTCAGGGGACCAGTTCATCGAGTGGGGCTGGCGCCTGCCATTCCTCCTCAGCGTTCTGCTGGCCGCCGTCGGCCTGTACATCAGGCTCAACGCCTCCGAAAGCCCAGCCTTCCTCGCCGCCAAAGCCGAAGCAGAACGGAAACAGCAAAAGCAAAAAGCGCCAATACCGGTCGTGTTCAAAGAGCACCGCAAATCCCTGGTCATTGCCCTGTTCTCACGCTTCGCCGAAGCAGGAAACTACTACCTCTTCACCGTCTTCCTGCTCTCCTACGTCGCCACCACGTTGAAACTGCCGGCATCCTACGGCCTGGTCGCCGTCATGATCGGCTCGGCCCTTAACATTGCGATGATCCCGGTCTTCGGCGCCATCTCCGACCGCGTCGGCCGCAAGAACACCTTCTTCTTCGGCGCAGGAGTCATCATCGTCAGCGCCTGGCCCATCTTCGCCATGATCCAAACCGGCAACCCGTTCGCGATCATCGCCGGCGTAGCCATCTTCCTCACCCTCGGCCACGCCGCCGTCTACTCCGTGCTCCCCGCCTTCTACTGCGAACTGTTCCCCACAGAAGTCCGCTACACCGGGATCTCCGTCGGCTACCAGACCGCAGCCATCCTCCTGGCCGGATTCACCCCGGTCATTGCCAGCGCCCTCGTCCTCTGGTCCGGCGGCACCTGGCCCCTGGTCGTCATCATCGTCGTCACCACCCTCATCGCGGTAGCCGCCGTCGCAGCTGCCAAAGAATCAAAGGACCTCGACCTGGACACCATCGGAAAAGCCTCGCCGACTTTCGCCGGTGAAACGAACCGCAGAACACCTACTCGCTAGGGATCCGCTGCCGCATCCAGGTAAGGGCCGATCAGCCGTGCCACCCTCCTGCTTCCGCACAGGAAGCCGGAGGGTGGCACGGCTGTTGTCACTCCCTTAGAACCTTCCATCCAGCTTTGCTGTCTCGAAACTTTCCCGCCTCAAAACGTTGGGTGCGAGACGGCCTAGTACTGACACCGCCTTTACAGGGAACTGCGTTTAGTCGTCAGGTTCCGTGATGAGCGGAAACGCTGCCCATGTCCGAGGGGTGGCTGCTGATCCAGCTGCCCAGCAGGTTTAGCGCCTGAGCCGAAGGCGAGTTTGGTTCCACCGTATAGGTGACGAGCATTTGTTGGGAGTCGCCCAGAATCGCCAGGGATTCAAACGCCACGGTAAGGTCTCCCGCGATGGGGTGGTGGAAGGACTTTGACCCCGAGGAGTGAGCACGGACGTCGTGTCGGACCCACCAGTGGCGGAACTGCTCACTATGGACCGATAGTTCCCCGACAAGATCCGAAAGGGCTTTGTCTTCCGGGTGCCTGCCGGCGTGAAGGCGCAGCATCGCCACCGAGTCGGTGGCTGCCCGGTTCCAGTCCACATAAAACTCCGGCGCGCGGGGATCCAGGAAGACGAACCGGGCGAAGTTCGCGGGCCGTGTCGGGGTCACCCCGAATCCCAGATACAGGGCGCTGCCGAGGGGGTTGCTGGCCAGGATGTCCATCCGTCCGTTCTGCACGACGGCCGGAACTTCGGGCATCGAATCGAGCAGCCTCTGGACCCCCGGCCGCACCCGCTGCTGGGCGGGGACGCGGGGCCGGGCACCCCGGGCGGGCGGCTTGACCAGGTCCAGCAAATGCGCCGTCTCTGCCTCATCGAGTTGCAGGGCCCGGGCGATCGCGAGGAGGACGCTTTCCGAGCCGGTCGTCTTACCGCGCTCCAGGCGGGTGTAGTAGTCCACGCTCACACCGGCCAGATGGGCCACCTCCTCACGGCGCAGCCCCGGCACGCGCCGGGTTCCACCGTAGGTGGGCACTCCGGCCTCTTCCGGGCTGATCTTGGCCCGGCGCGAGGAGAGGAATTCACTGATTTCTGAGGGTCCGGCCACCCTTCAACGGTACAACCGCGATTCTTAGCGAGGGGGGCTCAATTTGTACCCGGGTAAGCCCATCCCCGGGTACAACCCGGCCTTTTTGCCTCCCCTCATGGGTGGTGTTGTAGAAGTACAGCCACGAACACCTGAGACGGAAAGACCCCCAACATGATCAAGTTCTTCGCCCTGATTCCCCGCGCAGAGTCGGTGAGCTCCCAGGAGTTCCATGACCACTGGCGCCACCCGCACGGCAGCATGGGCCGGCCCATCCCAAGCATGGTCAGCTACGTCCAGAGCCACCACATCCCCTCCGATTTGTTCGGGTCCAACCAGACCACCTATGAGGGCATCGCCGAAACCGAGTTCGACACCCTCCCTGATGCCCTCGACTTCGGTACGGAACCGCAGTATGTCAAACACGTCCAGCCCGACGAGCCCAACTTCGTTGGCCCTGGCCTGGAATGGCTCTACTCCCGGCAGGAGGTGCTCGTGCCCCGCCGGCGCGCCCAGGACGGGGCGAGCTACGCGGACGTCATGTGGTCCCCGCTTGACCGGCCGTACTCGATCAAAATGCTTCAGTTCGTTCACCGCAACGGGAACCCCGACTGGGCCGGCGACGACGACGCAGAGCTGGGAAACAGGATCGGCGCGTTCCGGCACGTACGCGACCACATCCTGCCCGAAACCATGAGCGATGAGTCGACGTGGGTCGGAGCCCATGAACTGTGGTGGCCGACCCTGACAGCGTTCCACACCGGCGTCGCGGCAGACCGCGCAGCGTTCGACGAACTCGTCAGCCGCGGCGGACAGGACGCACTGACCCTGCTCGTGCAGTCCGAACGATACCTGCGCTAACCGCCCCCGCACGGGGCACCCGCCCCGCCCGGCATCGTCAACAGCCTGTGCTACGACCCCACCGGCCAAATCCGATTACCGAAACAGTACCAATCCCTTCTTACGACCCAAAGGACAACACCTCATGACTGACACCACACCCAAAGTCTGGTTCATCACCGGCGCCAACCGCGGTATCGGAGCCGAGATCGCCAAGGCAGCACTGGCCGCAGGCCACAACGTCATTGCCACCGCCCGCAAGCAGGAAACCATCGAAGCGGCACTCGGCGACTCGGAGTCCCTGCTCGCTCTGGCCCTGGACATCACCGACGAGCAGCAGCCCCAGGACGCCGTCGAGGCCGCCGTGTCCCGCTTCGGCCGGATCGACGTGCTGGTGAACAACGCCGGCTACGGCCAGCTGGGCCTGTTCGAGGAAACCTCCCTGGCCCTGATCAAGCAGCAGTTCGAAACGAACACCTACGGAACGATGAACGTCACCCGCGCCGTCCTGCCCGTGATGCGCCACCAGGGCTCCGGCCACGTCTTCACGGTTTCCTCAATTTCCGGCACCGTAGGCGTCATCGGCAGTGGCACCTACAGCGCCTCCAAGTTCGCCGTGGAAGGCTGGATGGAAGCCCTCGCCCTGGAAGTTGCACCCTTCGGCATCACAGCGACCATCGTCCAGCCCGGCTACTTCAAGACCGACTTCCTCGACTCCTCCTCCGTTGCCTACGGTGACATCGTGATCGAGGACTACTCCGAACAGTCACGCCAGTTCCGCAAGGAACAGGACGACATGAACCACCAGCAGATCGGCGACCCCGCCAAACTCGCAGCCGCCCTGCTCCAACTCGCCGAGGCCGAGAACCCGCCCATGCGCTTCATCGCCGGGAAAGACGCCCTGGGCGCAGTCGAAGCGTTCATCCTCCCCAAACGCCACGAAGACCTCGAAACCTGGCGCGAACTCTCCACATCGCTGGAACTCGACAACAGCAGCACAACTGTCTGAACCGCAAACGGGTGGCGGCCCGGCACCCGGACCGCCACCGCTTCGCCGCGCCCCGGTAGGCACCCCGCCTGGCTATTCGCCCCTGCGGTGTCTCGAAACCTGTGCACCTCGTATCCCTAGGGTTATGAGAAGGCCCGTGCACCAGCTTGGGGACCTTCACCGGGCCGTGAAGCGGGCAGGGCATACGGGGCATCCCGATGGCAGCCCCTCAGCCGGATCGAGAATTCAAGGGGTGCGCCCCTTCCATCGACCGGCTAACGGGCAGGCACGGACGGGTGGAGGTGGTGTCTGGTAGCTCAGTGCCTAATGACTTTGGGCCGCCAGGTTGAAACGGTGAACAGCAGCATCCGATCGAGGGAGCGCGTCATCTGCGGTCCGTGGGTCAGATGGCTGCTGTCCACGTCAACCGCCTTGCGCGCCGACTGCCCGGCCCCCGCGGCTCAGCCGGTGAATTCGTTGACGCCGAGGGCGAAGTCCCAGTGGCCGACCCCGTTGCCGGCGAGGCCCACCGTGACCAGACCCATTCCTTCCAGCCAGTGCGCCATTTTCAGGCCCCCGACATCCAGCGGGCGCAGCCCAAGGCTCTCGATGAATGCCGCCACGTCCGCCTTGGCCTGCGCATTGTCGCCCGCGAGGAAGACGTTGGGCCTACCCTTCTCCAAAACATTACGGAAGATGGTGTTGAATGCCTTCACCACGCTGGCGCTGGCCGGGGCCTTCTTGGCGACTTCCTGCGCGATCGAGGTTTCCTCGCTGTGGGCCAGGCCATCGAATGTGGCGTTGAAGGGGTTGCTGATGTCGACTATGACCTTGCCCGCGAGGGCGTCTCCGTACTCCGTGACGACCGGAATGACGCCGTCGTACAACAGGGCGGTGATGACGATGTTCCCGGTCGGGACGGCGCCCCACGTGCCCGTCGTCACGCCGCCGCCCAGAGCCTTGGCCAGGTGATCGGCCTTGGACTGATCGCGCCCCATGACCTCGACGGTATTGCCGCCTGCCACCGCGAGCGTGCCGATTGTACGGGCCATGTTCCCCGTACCGATGAGAGTAATGCTGCTCATGAGATGTGCTCTTTTCTTGTTCTCGAGGTGTCGCCCTGTCTCGTTGGAGATCAGTTCGTTGCGGCGACCGGAGTTGCGGGTGTTTGCCCGTGGGATTCCTGGTGTGTGGTTCAGAGTGCGGTGGTGCCGCCGTCTGCGACCAGTTCCAGGCCGTTGACGTAGCTGGAGTCCTCGGAAGCGAGGAACAGGGCGACTGAGGCGATTTCTTCTGGGCTGCCCATCGTTCCGCGGGGAATGAGGGACTCGAATGCGGCCTTGGTTGCGTCGTCGAAAAGTTCTGCCTGTTTGGCAGTGGCGACCTGGCCGGGGGTCAGGACGTTGACCCGGATCTTGCGGTCCCGCAGTTCGTTGAGCCAGACGCGGGCCCAGGCTTGCTGGACTGCTTTGCTTCCCGCGTAGAGGCTCCAGCCGGGGAATGCGCCGAGGGAGGCGTTGGATCCGGTCATGAAGATCGAGCCGTTGTCGTTCATCAGCGGCAAGGCCTTCTGCACCGTGAATAGGGTGCCGCGCGCGTTGAGCCCGAAGGCGCGGTGGAACTGTTCTTCGGTGATCTCGCCGAGGGCGGCGGGTTCGCCCATCCCGGCGCTGGCCCACAGTACATCGATCGAGCCCTTCTCCCGCTTGACGGTGTCGTACAAGCGGTCCAGGTCGTCCAGGTCGGCCGCGTCCCCTTGGACGGCGGTGACGTTGCGGCCGATCAGCTTGACGGCGTCATCCAGTGCTTCCTGCCGCCGGGCCTGGATGAAGACGTGCGCTCCTTCTTCGACGAACAGTTTTGCGCCTGCCAGTGCCATGCCGGTGGATCCGCCGGTGATCACCGCGACCTTGCCATCAAGCTTTCCCATGAGTGCTCCCATTCATATGTCGTGTCGACGTTAAGTACACCGATCTGAGTGCTTAACGTATCCACGTAGTTGGGTGGGGCGCAAGTTAAGCACACCGATCCGTACCCGTTTGGGCTAAGCTGGGTGTATGACGGAGTTGAAGAAGGGGCCGCGAGGCCTGCGCCGCGGCAGGGGCGCACGGGAGCGCATCCTCAGCGCATCACAACAACTGTTCCGCGATCAGGGCATTAACTGCACTGGGATGGACCAGCTCTGCGCGGCGGCTGAGGTGTCCAAACGGACTCTTTACCAGCACTTCGCCGGCAAGGATGAGCTGGTCGCCGAAGGCCTCCGCCAATTCGATCCCGATATCCTGCCCGAGGTCTTCGACCGCACCGACCTCACACCGCGCGAACGACTCCTCGCCATCTTCGACATCCACGCGCCTCTGTGCCCGTTCATCGCGGCGGCCGTCGAAATCCCCGACCCTGGCCACCCGGCACGCGCCTACGCCCGCAACTACAAAAAAGACTTTGCCGCGCGGCTCACTGATACCGCCCGGGAGGCCGGCGCCACCAACCCCGAACAGCTCGGCGAGCAACTGGCGCTGCTCCTGGACGGCGCCTCGGCCCGCAGCCGGGTCCTCAACACCGACACCTTCGCCACCGCTGCCGCGATCGCCGCCGTCCTCATAGACAATGCCATCCCCACGGAAACGGCAACGGCAGGCGCAAGTGCTGGATAGCGGCACGGCCAGCATGACGGTGACGCCCGCCGTGAAGCTGTAGGTTTATGCCCATGACTGAACCTGTGGGACAGCTTGCGTCCATCTCCCTCGATTGCCCCGACACGGACCTGCTGGCCGGCTTCTACGCCCGGCTCTTGGGACTCGAAGAGGCGTTCGCGACCCCGGACCGGGGCGTCGTCGCCCTGGCAGGAGCCGGTCCCATGCTCACCCTGATGCGCGTCGACCAGTACGTCGCACCGTCGTGGCCCGAAGGGCCCCAGCACCAGCAGCTTCACCTCGACGTCGCGGTGGACGAGCTGGACTCGGCAACGGATGCTGCCGTGGCTCTGGGCGCCACGCCCGCCAAGCACCAGCCGGCACCGGAACGGTGGCGCGTGTTGCTCGACCCCGCAGGTCACCCTTTCTGCCTCACCGCCGTACGCCCCGACTAAAGCGAAGCGGCTCTCCGGTTCCCCGGCGGACCCGGGCGTCGCGCGGGTTCGATGGCCGAGCCCCGCGATCCGGCCCGGAGGGTTTCCGGGACACCCAACCCCTAGGATGGGGGGCCGGTTTCCCGCGCCATTTGGCTTGCCTGCCTCAGATTTGGTGCCCGCACCGGCTCCGGTCCCTGCCTGTCCCTGCTGACTCCAAACACCCTCTGGGAACATCACGGCACCACAAGGGAGCAGTGATGGCGATGACCCCACCACCTGGCGGGTGGATTGTCCGACGGCAGGTTTGGTGCCTCATCAGCGACGTCCTGAATGACATGACCGTCGGCGAGGAAGCCCGCCTCGCACTGCTCCGGCACCTCGCGGAGCATCCCGGAAACCCCGAACGCGCACTGCTGGCCCAGGTGAATGACTGGCAGGACCGCGAGGAACGGAAGGGACCAGCGCAACTCCGGAACACCTGACCGGATGCCGACACCCGACGGTCCACCGGTGTCCATTAGGATCGCAGCATCAATTTCCGGGGACGTGGCTGGTGACTGCTTCGTCCTTGGCTTTCAACTCGACGCTGTTTGTGGCGGCCCAGTTAGCCAGCAGCTGCAGTCCGTCGTGGGACGTGGAGCCTGGTTCCGCGGAGAACACGAGCATCTGGAGAGTCCGGTCGGTGGCCAGGTCCAGCCCGAGGTAGGTCAGGTCGAGGTCGCCAACGATCGGGTGGTGAATGCTTTTGATGCCGCTGCGATGTTCGCGGACGTCGTGGGCTCCCCAGAGTTTCCGGAAAAGGTCGCTGCGGGTGGAGAGTTCGCCGACTAGGTCGCTGAGCTGGCGGTCGTAGGGAGAACGGCCCGCTTCGACCCGCAGGAGGGCGACGATCTGGCGGGTGTTGGATTCCCAGTCCCGGTAGAACGTCTGTGCCCTGGCATCAAGGAAGGCGAAGCGTGCGGCGTTCACGGGCCGCCGGGAGTCCTCGAACATCTCCGAGAAGAGAGCCCGGCAGAGGCGGTTGGTGGCCACTGCGTCCAGCCGGCCGTTTTGCACGTACACCGGGACGGTGGACATCGCGTCGATGGTCTGCTGCAGGGCCGCGTTGATCTGTGTTTTGCGTGCCGGGCGCCGGCGCTGCGGGTGGGCACCGGCGTTGGCTGAGCGGATGAGCTCGTAGAGATGTGAGTGCTCGGCCTCATCCAGTTGGAGGGCCCGGCTGACCCCATCAATGACGGCCTCCGACGCTCCCTTGGCGTTGCCGCGTTCCAGACGTTTGTAGTACTCCGAACTCATGCCGGCCAGGAGCGCCACTTCTTCCCGCCGCAGGCCGGGGACGCGGCGCCGCCCGCCGAAGTCAGGCAGGCCCACTTGCTGCAGGGTCAGCTTGGCCCGCCTCGAGACGAGGAACTGGCTGAGGTCGTCGTGGTTGTCCATGATGTCGAAGGTACTCCAGCCCGCGCCCGCTAGCGGGTCCCTGCCAGGGAACCTCTAGGTAGGGTCTCGTTAGCCCACGCGCTGACCGGTTGACTTGAATCATCAGCCGCCCCGGACGGGCCGGCTAAGGCCTGAAACCCCACTGAAAAAAGGAACCACCATGAAGAACGCACGCCTCGGAGACCTGGAAGTTTCCGCCATCGGCCTCGGCGCCATGACCATGGCCGGCACCTACACCAGCGAGGGCGCCCTGGACAACGCGGAGTCGATCCGCACGATCCACCGCGCACTCGATCTCGGGGTCACCCACATCGACACGGCAGAGATCTACGGGCCTTTCCTGAGCGAAGAGATCGTCGGCCAGGCGGTCAAGGGACGCCGCGGCCAGGTCAAGATCGCCACAAAGTTCGGCCTGGTCTCCCATTCCAGCGGCGGTCCCGGCGTGATCGACAGCAGCACAGCGAACGTGAAGGCCGCCGTCGAAGGCTCCCTCCGGCGCCTCGGCACCGACCACATCGACCTGTACTACCAGCACCGGGTCGACCCGAACACCCCGATCGAGGAAACCGCCGGCGCCGTCGCGGACCTGATAGCCGAGGGCAAGGTACTGCACTTCGGACTCTCAGAAGCCTCCCCGGAGACCATCCGCCGCGCACACGCAATACAGCCGGTCACCGCGCTGCAGACCGAGTACTCTCTCTGGACCCGCGACGTGGAGGATGGGATCCTGCCGCTGCTGCGTGAACTCGGCATCGGCTTCGTCCCGTACTCACCGCTCGGACACGGTCTGCTGACCGGTCAGATCCGCTCCGTGGACGACTTTGCCGACGACGACTGGCGCAAGACCAACCCGCGGTTCACTGGCGAGAACTTCCGCCGGAACCTCGCGATCGTCGACGAGGTGAAGGCTATCGGCGCCGAAATCGGCGCGACCCCTGCACAGACAGCCCTCGCCTGGCTGCTGACCCGCGGGAACGACATCGCCCCGATCCCCGGCACCCGTCGGGTCTCCCGTGTCGAGGAGAACACCGCTGCCAGCGGCATCGAACTCACCGGCGACCAGCTGGAGCGGCTGAACACCCTGCGGCCTGCCGCAGGTGAACGCCACGACGAGGCCAACATGGCCTCGATCGACCGCTGATCCCTGGCCGGGGTGCCCCGCCAAACACGTCCCGGTTCCAAGAACATGCGAAAGGCAAGGAGAAACAATCTCCCTGCCACTTTCAGGATATAGCCCGCCAGGGGGCTTGCCGCAAGACCCCCACCCTCGACCAGAATGGTTGGCCGCGCCTAGTTTTGGATTGGGGTTTCACATGTTTGACGTGATCATTAGCGGTGGCGGGCCGACGGGGATGATGCTGGCCAGCGAACTGCGGCTGCACGGCGTGGACGTGCTCGTCCTGGAGAAGGACGCGGAGCCGAGCAACGCGGTCCGCTCGCTCGGCCTGCACCCGCGCAGCATCGAAATCATGGACCAACGCGGGCTCCTGGACCGGTTCCTCGCACTCGGGCAGCAGTATCCCGGCGGCGTCGGCCGCTTCGCCGGGATCGAGAAGCCCCTGCCGGCGAACCTGGACACCGCGCACGCCTACATTCTCGGCATCCCCCAGCCGGTCACCGACCGCCTGCTGGCGGAGCGCGCCGTCGAGCTCGGTGCGCAGGTCCGCCGCGGCTGTGAGGTGACCGGCGTCGAGCAGGACGCGGACGGTGTAACCGTCGGGCTCGCGGACGGCTCGCGGCTCACCTCGCGCTGGCTGGTCGGCTGCGACGGCGGACGCAGCCTCGTGCGCCGGCAGCTCGGCATCGGCTTCCCGGGCGATCCCGCCACGAACGAATGGATCCACAGCGAGATGGAGGTGACCACGCCGCCGGACGAGCTGGCCGAGGTGGTGGAGGAGGTCCGCAAGACCCACCGGGGGTTCGGCGTCGGCCCGGCCGGGAATGGGCTGTACCGCGCCGTGGTGCCTGCGGCGACCGTGGCCGAGGACCGCGCGGTCCCGCCGACCGTGGAAGAGCTAAAGACACAGTTGCGTGCCTTCGCCGGTTCCGACTTCGGCGTCCATTCACCGCGCTGGATAACCCGCTTCACGGACGCCACCCGTCTCGCCGACCAGTACCGCGCGGGCCGGGTGTTCCTCGCCGGCGATGCGGCGCACGTCCACCCGCCGCTGGGCGGACAGGGTCTGAATCTCGGCATCCAGGACTCGTTCAACCTCGGCTGGAAGCTCGCCGCCGAGGTCAACGGCTGGGCCCCGGACGGGCTGCTGGACACCTATCAGGCCGAGCGCCACCCGGTCGCCGCCGACGTCCTAACCATCACCCGCGCCCAGAGCGAACTGATCTCACCCGAGCCCGGCCCCCAGGCCGTGCGCCGCCTGCTGGCCGAGCTGATGGACTTCGACGACGTCAGCCGGTTCCTGGCCGAGAGGATCAGTTCGATCGGGGTCCGGTATGACTTCGGTGAGGGACCCGAACTGCTCGGCAGACGGCTGCGCGACATCCCCCTGTCACGTGGCCGCCTCTACGAGCTCACCCGCGAAGGCCGCGGGCTCCTGCTCGACCAGACCGGCGGACTCTCCGTAACCGGATGGACGGACCGGATCGACCACGTCGCGGACGCCAGCGGGGAACTGGACGCGCCCGCGGTCCTGCTCCGGCCCGACGGCCACGTCGCCTGGATCGGCGAAAACCAGGACGACCTCCTCCGCCACCTGCCGAAGTGGTTCGGAGCCGCTGCCGAGGACGCCGGGGACGTTCACGTTTATGCCTAACTGGCGATCAATCGTTCAGTAAGGTACCTGTTCAACGAGACGCCTTGCTCCTGAGCAGAGATGGCCAACTGCCTGTGCTTTTCGGGCGACACGCGGACCTTGAGGTTTCCGCTGTACTTGCGCTCGGCGAAAGGCAAAGGGATCTCTTCGCCATTCTCCGCCATGTCTGCCACAACTTCTTGCAGCAGGCGTTCAAGTCCGCGAAGCGCCTCTTCCTTGTCAGGATCCAGCCAGGAAAGGGATGGGAATTCAGTAACCGTAGCTACGTACTCGTCGTCTTCTGGCGACCAGGCAACAGAGTAGCGATAGTGCGCCACAAGTGATGCTTTATTAGCCTGCAATCCCATGGATTTATGGTGTCACTAATGGAACCACTGCTCAACTTTTTTGAGTGCTACAACCCAGAGCTGGGCGCCACTCCCCCATGGAGCGGCGCCCGGTCTGGTGTGCCCGGCTTTGGGGCCGGGTAAAGAAGACCCGCTTAGGAGGCCCCGTCCAGGGTGATGTCCGCGGACTGTTCCTGGCCGTCGCGCTGGAAGGTGATCTTCACCGTCGAGCCGGCGGCCTGCTCGCGGGCGGCGGCCGTCAGCTCGGAGGCATCGGTCACGGTCCGGCCGGCCAATCCGGTGACAACGTCGCCGGCCCGCAGCCCGGCCTTGTCAGCGGCGGATCCGGAGGTCACCGAGGCCACTTCCGCGCCGGCCGTGAAGTCCGACGACGACCCTGACGTTTTGTCCTGAACGGACAGTCCCAGCTGGCCATGGGTCGCCTTACCCGTGGAAATGATCTCCTCCGCCACCCGCTTCGCCTGGTTGATCGGGATGGAGAAGCCGACGCCGATGTTGCCGCTCTGGGCCGACGAGGACGACGACGAGCCCGCGGACGCGATGGCCACGTTGACGCCGATGATCTCACCCTTCGCATTCACCAGCGCGCCGCCGGAGTTGCCGGGGTTGATGGCGGCGTCGGTCTGGATGACGTTAATGCTGATGGAGTCCTGTGCGGACGCCGCAACACCGGGCTGGGACCCATACGGGGAAGTCCCGTCCTGGGACGAGGATCCGTCGGAGGTGGCGGAGGACGCCGTCTCGATGGTGCGGTTCACGGCGGAGACGATGCCGTCCGTAACGGTCCCGCTCAGTCCCAGGGGCGCGCCGATGGCGATGGCGGTGTCGCCCACGTTGACGGCGCCGGAGTCACCGAGGGTTGCAGGGGTCAGTCCCTGCGCGTCGATCTTGATGACGGCCAGGTCGGAGAGCGGATCGGTGCCCACGATGATCGCCTTGTAGACCCGCCCGTCATGGGTGCGGACCTCGACGGCGGCATCCGCCGCCGCCCCGTCCAAGGTGACCACGTGCGTGTTGGTCAGGATGTGACCCTCGGTGTCCAGGACGATGCCCGAGCCGGTGCCCCCGGAACTGCCGGAGCTCACGTTGATGGTCACCACGCTGGGCGAAGCCTTCTGCGCGGCCGCCGTGACGGCGTTGACGCTCTCCGTGTTGTTGACGATGACCGGGCTGATCGCGGCCTGCGCCGTGGTGGTGGCCGCCGCCGGCGCACCGGGCCACAAGGCTGCGGCCCCGGTGGCCACCCCGCCGCCCAGGAGCCCGGCCGCCACCAGGCACGTGACGAAGACGGCGGGGCCAACCCGCTTCCTGTCCCGCCGGAGCGGCCGGGAGGCAGGGGCAGAGGGCACAGCACCGAAAGCCGGAGGGAGAGCGATGGTCTCTTCAACATCAGGGTTGTGGCTGGTCTCCGTGTACATGGTGGCTCCTCAGGCGGTTCCGCTCCGACGGTTCCCGGAGCTTTCCCCCTAATCCTGTCCACCGGGGCTTTGGCCCTTCTGTCCCGACGCTGTGCTGAAGCTGTGAAGGCAAACGGGCAACGTCAGGCAGTCGCCACGGGCAGGTCGAGGGCGTGCGCGTACTGTGACCAGCCGCCGACGAACAGCCTGCCGCGGCCCAGTCCCAGGTGCTCCAGCACCAGCAGGTTGTGGCAGGCCGTCACACCGGAGCCGCAGTAGCTCACCGTCCGGTCCGCCGATTCGATGCCCGCCCGCTGGAAGTTCCCCAGCAGCTGGGCCTCGGACAGCAGCTGGCCGGCCGGATCAAGGTTCTTGCGGCACGGGACATTCAGCGCCCCGGGAATGTGGCCGGGCCGAGGGTCGACCGGATCGTGCTGGCCACGGTACCGGTCACGATTGCGGGCGTCGACCAGCTGAAACGTTCGGCTGGTGACGTCAGTGATGTCCGCCAGCAGATGCTCCGGCCAGGGCCGCTCCGTGAACGTGGAGCGGACCGGGGCCGCGGCTTCCGTTTCCAGCGGGCCCGTAAAGGATGCGATGCCACCGTCCAGGACTGCCGCGTGGCGGCCGGTGGCCCTGAGCATCCACACCAGGCGGGCAGCGATGACACCGCCGGCGTCGTCATACGCCACCACCACGTCCGCGTCCCCGATGCCGCACTCCCGCATGCCTTCGGCAAACACCGCAGGATCCGGCAGCGGGTTCCGTCCCTCGTCCTGCGAGGCCGGCCCGGACAACCAGCGGTCGAGGTCCACGAACACGGCGCCGGGCAGGTGGCCCCGATCATAGGCGTCCCGGCCGGAGGCGCCGTCGAGATACCAGCGCGTATCCGCCAGCACAATCCGCCGCCGCTGCCCGGCACACCACGCGAGATCGACGAAGGGCGGGATCAGGCGGTTCTCTTCCATCAGCACAGCCTAGGCATGCATCTTGTATTTCGAGACAGCAGTTTCAGCATATGGACACCCGGTGCGGGTGATCCGAGTACCCAATGCAAGTAATTGGAGGGATGGGTCAAAAAATTTGCGTACCCACCACGGTTGTCCGGCCTCCCGACCTCCGGGTAGTTTGCCCTGTACTGGTCGTCGAGATGTGGCCACTGTCGCCGAACAGCTCTATCAGCCTGAACCACAAGTTCAGTCACATCGGAGCGCGGAAAAATGAAAAAGTTCTTACAGTATGGGGTTGTGGGCGGTACCTCGGTATCCCTCATATGGGCGCTGGCGGCGGGGGCCGTCCCCGCCCAGGCAGCGACATGCCAGCCAGGAACCCCCGCCCCGGCCAGCACCTATCCGGGAACAGCGGTGATGGCCAATAATTTCGAATCCGGGAGCCTGGACGGGTTCACATCCACCACTGGAGGTACCGGAACTACGGAAATCTCCTCGGTCCAGGCCCACTCGGGGACCTGCGCCGCACACCTGCATGTCACCGCCGACGCGGGCTCGCTCGCCAACCTCACCACGCCTTTGCCGGCGGGGACGGCGACGGCCTATGCCGACGGCTGGTTTAACATCACCCAGGCCGGGGCGCTAGGCAATGATGTCCCGTACCTCCGGTTCTTCTCCGGCAGCATCCGGGTTGCCGATGTCTACCGCTACAACGACAACGGAGAGCTCTGGCTCCGCGTCACCGCACCTGACGGGACCTCTGCCTTTACCCGGCTGCTCGGTTCAAGCATCCCGCTCGGCGAATGGCATCACGTGGCCATGCGGGCGACGGCGAATGGCACCGCGTCAACAGTGGAGGTGCGGTTTGACGGCACACTGGTGTACTCCAGCAGCCAGGTCGCCACGGGAGCCACCACGCTGGACACGGTCCAGCTCGGCGCGGAACACAACCGCCAAATGGGCGACAGCTACATTGACGACGTCGTCATCAATGCCGCCCCTCGCGCCGCCGCTCCGTCCATCCGCAGTGCCGCGGACGTCGTGGCGGTGGGTCCTGACGGCACGCTGTGGAACTACCCGGCCTCCGGCCAGGGCACGCTCCAGGCCCGGCAGAAGATCGGCGTCGGCTGGTCCGGGCTGGCCAAGGGATTCGTGGCGGACTGGAACAGCGACGGTACGTTCGATGTCATCGCGCAGTGGAAGGACGGCCGGCTAAGCTTCTACCCCGGAAGGCCCACCGGCGGATTCGCACCGGCCCGGGCCATCGGCACCGGCTGGGGCAGTTACCACATCACCGTCGGCCGCTGGCGCAACACCGACCAGCACCCGGGCATCCTTGCCTACGACGCCGCCGGGACCCTCTGGTACTACGGCAACAGCGCCGGGACATCGCTGTCACCCCGCATCAAGACCGGGACCGGCTGGGGAGGCCTGTACCTCACCATGACTGACTTCGACCAGGACGGGGCGCAGGACCTTCTGGCCAAACGCAGCGACGGCCGGCTGGTCCTGTTCCGCTCCACCGGTAACGGCGGCTTCGTCCCGGAATCCAGGCGCGCGGTGGGCAGCGGGTGGAACAGCATCAACAGCATCACCAGCGTGAACGGGTTCACCACCGGAAGCTCCGGGCTCATGACCCGGCTCACCGACGGCCGCCTCGCCCACTACCCCTTCAGCAGGGGCACCTGGGGCGCACGGACCATCGTCGGCTCAGGCTGGAGCAGCTACAACATCCTGCGGTAGGCCGCAGGAGGGGCTCGGCTTCCTCTCGATCAGGGCCTCGGCCCTGGCCGAGAGGAAGCCGATGCCGCATCCGGTGCGGCTTCCGCCTCGGTTGCTGCCCTGACTGACGCAGCAAGTGTCGTGTCATTGCGCGAGATAACGTAGTGCACCGCGGCCGCGAGGATGGCTCCGATGAACCAGGAGAAGGCCGAGAGAGCGGCAAAGAGCGGGACGAGCGCCACCACCACTGCAGGCGCGGCCGAGACGACGAACGAAATGTCGGCTTTGCGGTTCCAGCCGCCCGTGTACGTGTAATAGCCCTGCTCAATGAAGAGGTCCGGCACCAGCACATGCTGCCTGCGGAGCACGTAGTAGTCCACCATGATGATTCCGAACAGCGGACCGAGCAACGCACCGAGCCCGCCGAGGAAAAGGTTGATCACCACCGGACTGTTGAACAGGTTCCAGGGTGTGATCACCAGGGCGATCATTGCGGCGATCAGGCCGCCGCGCCTGAAGTCGATCCGTGAGGGCCAGACGTTCGCCAGGTCGTAGGCCGGTGAGACGAAGTTGGCGACGACGTTGATTCCCAGTGTCGCAACAGCGAAGGTGACGGCGCCGAGCAGGAGGGCCCAGATATTGTCGATCCGCCCCACGATCTCGACCGGGTCGTAGATGTGCTCGCCGTAGACCTTGAATGTTCCGGCAGTGACCACGACGGAGACCACCGAGAAGGCAATGAAGTTCACTGGCAGCCCCCACAGATTCGCCCTGCGCACCGCCTTGCGGGATGGGGCGAAGCGGGAGAAGTCGCAGAAATTAAGCATCAGGGTGGAGAAGTAGGTCACGGTCAGCGCGACGGCGGCAAAGAAGGCGTGCGCGGTGCCCCATTGCGCAGTTCCTCCCGGCAGGTCCAGGGACACGTTCCAGCCCGCGTTGATCAGGATGTAGATGACCAGGAGGCCCATCACTGCCCAGACTGCCGGGCCGGCCCAGTCCTGGAATCTCCTGATCGTCTCCATGCCGTTTCGGAGCAGCAGAAGCTGAAGCGCCCACATCAGCAGGAAGGCAAGCCAGCCGAGGGTGGACTCACCGAGGAAGTTGTTTTCCGTCAGTCCCTTCAGTTCGGGCCAGATCTTCAGGGCGATGATGATGACGGCGCGGGAAGCAAGCCAGGTCTGGATGCCGTACCAGGCGATGGCCACCAGCGCACGGATCAGGGCCGGCAGGTTAGCTCCGAACGTTCCAAACGAGATCCGCGCGAGCACCGGGTAAGGGACTCCGGTCTTCTGCCCTGCATAGCCGGAGAAGTTCATCAGGAAAAAGACAAGAATGATCCCCACAACCAATGCAAGGAAAACCTGCCACGCCCCGAGGCCCAATGCGAAGAGGCCGGCCGCGAAGGTGTATCCGCCGAGCGAATGGATGTCGGACATCCACATCGCGAAGAGCGAATAGAAACCCCACGTCCGATTCTCGGCCGGCGCGAGGTCTTCGTTGTACAGGCGGGCACTGGCACCGGGGGGAATTGTGTGAGACACCAAATCCTCACTTCCCAACTTCCACATTCTGAAATTAAGAATCTGAATGTTCTGCAGAAGGGCATCTGCCAGTGCTAATCTACTCCGTTTTCATTTCCGTGGGCCGGCGAGCCACTCGGATTTGTTTTGTCGTACAAGTACTTAGGTACCACCTGGCACTCAAACTCGAGTAGCCGGTACGGATGATTTGACGCGAGAGCCGTCCTAGCGTGGTTCTAGTGCATCCTATGCTGCTTTCACGGTACGAGATGCAAGTTCGGCCCGCGTAACTGGGTGTCGCAGGGCGCATATAGCCCTCGCCCCGCCCTTCTCCTAACGCATAACGACGGCGGACGTGCGATTTGACTGCTTCGCGGGGTTGAGGTGCTCCTACACATTGCCTGCAGCGTGAACGGGAGCAGAGCCTCGATGCTTCCGGAGGCGAATCCGGCCCTACTAACTCCGCGTAAGGAGTGGCAATGCTAGCAAGTACGTCTCCGCAAGGGGGAACGGCGGAAATGGCATCGCTCGCCACCGGATCCCGCCCAGCTGCTGCCGCCCCGGCACGTACTTCCTCCAGGGACCGGTATCTGGATCTACTGCGTGCGATCGCCTTGGTCCGAGTTGTCGCCTATCATTCGTTCGCCAGCGCGGTCTGGCTGAGCGTGGCTTTCCCATCGATGGGCGTGATGTTCGCACTCGCAGGTTCCCTAATGGCGCGCTCACTTGAACGCCCCGCACTGGGAGTCCTCAGAAGTCGTACCCGGCGCCTGTTGCTGCCGCTGTGGGTATACAGCGCAACGGTCGTGGTCTTGGTGCTCTGGCAGGGTTGGAACCCAGTGGTTCGCGTCGGCGGCTCCTGGCTCCAAGCCCTCCTGTGGTTCATTCCCCTCGGGGACCCGCCGTTCCCGACAAACATCGGCTCCGACGCGGGTCTCGTCGAATCCTCGTGGGCATTTCAGGCCGAAGAGGGCTTGTGGTATATCCGGGCCTACTTCTGGTTCATGCTGTTGTCTCCGCTGCTACTTCAGGCGTTCCGACGGCTGCCCTGGGCAACACTGCTGGCTCCTCTGGGCATAATGGCAGTCCTCAGCATGGGATTCATACCGCTTCCCGCGTGGGGAAACAGCGGCATTACCGACTTCGCCACCTACGGATCCTGTTGGGTCCTCGGCTTCGCCCATTACGACGGCCTGCTGCTCAGGATGCCCCGACGGGCGGTTTTCACCGCGGGAATCGTCCTCATGGCGCTAGGTCTGTTGTGGGCCGCCAGTCACCTCGATGAGAACGGATGGGACCTAAACAACATCCCTCTTGCCCAGGCACTGTGGTCCCTGGGCTTCTGCGCGATGTTACTCCGGATCTCGCCGTCGTGGCAGGCACTGCCCAGACCGATCCGGTTTCTGGACAAGGCCGTCTCCCTCATTAACAACCGGGCCATTACGATCTATCTCTGGCACAACTTGTTGCTGGTGGTCACCGTGGTCGTGATCAACCGGCTCTACGAACTGGACGGCGTCGCCACCGCCATTCCTTGGATTCTAGACAGCGAGTGGACACAGTTCTTCGCTGTCTGGCTGCTGCTCGCCATCATGTTTCTCACCATCGGCTGGGTCGAAGACATAGCCGCCGGACGCCCGTCACAGTTATGGCCCACCGGCTCCCCTCAAAGGTATCCCAAAAGCGAAATCAGGCACCCTGCCAGTCCCCCCGGTGCCGGCGAATCACCGATCACCAGCGGCGATCTAACAGGCATAGCTTTGGCGCGGCAGCCCGGCCCGCTCTACGCATACAAGTGCACACTGCCGGCAGGACGGGACGCTCCGAGGCCGGAACCACGGACCCACGAAGGACGCGACTGGATCCATGTCCTGAGCGGGCGCCTCCGCCTTGTGCTCGGCGATCAGGACGTGATCCTCACCAGCGGCCAGTCAGCAGAAATAGACGCGAAGACGCCCCATTGGTTTGGCCGCCAAGGGACTGACCCGGTTGAGTACGTGCAAATTTCCGGAGAACAGGGCAAAAGCCTCCACCTGAGCGCGGCCGCCACCCGAGTGTGAGAGGTAGAAACCTGTTGAAGCAGCCTGTTACCCTCCTGACCATCACGGCCCTACTTCTATCGGGCTGCACGTCCGCGTCTCCGGAAACAAAACCGACTCACCACCCGGTGGATCAACAGACGCTGAAACCAACACGGCCGGACCACCCGCGTTCGGTTGCCTCGGCTGATCAACTGGCGAGCATCATTAGTAAGAACGAAAAAGCCTGGCGCGACTACGGCGCGAACATCGACTCGTGCAACAAAGCCGCAGAAGGTGTCACACCTGACAACTACATACAGGCTATGGGGTGCATCAAGAATGCCCAGAATGCTGCAAATCTCGCCCGGAGTGCCACCAGCGAGATCCTTGCGCTTGGACCCCCGCCGCCAGAACTCACGGTGCTGGTCACTGACACACTCAACGCCCTCGCACCACTAAGCAAGTCCAACGCAGCAGCCTCCTGTCAGGACGCGACCAGCGACCCGTGCGCCAAGGCCGTGGATCAAATCGACGAGGCAGCGTCCACACTCGTTGAAGTGCTGGACGGGTGGGGGCCATATAAACGGACCGACTGATGCAGCGGCCGCAGCAAACCCAAGCCTTGGACAGCAGGACCGCAGATTACGCTCGTAAACCGAGTGAACCCGCGGTCGCTCCTCCTTATCAAAACCAGCAATATGCAAGCCCAGCAGCATGTCATACGGCGCTCGGAGTTGGCTCCTGCCCCGTTGCAAACGGGAAACCGGCGGCGGCCATCTCGCCTGCTTCGGTGGTTATGGAGAACGAGACACTGTTGGTGCGCTCTGGCCTGTACCAGCCGACGACCCGCCCCCGCAGGGCCTGGAGTGTCGCGCCAAAGATCACGTAGGCACGGAGTGGTTCGTAGATCAACCGGTAGATGGGGACAATGAGCAGGTGGCTGGGGTCTTCCCGGACCATGATTACAGCCACGGTCGAGATGACCATGTGGGTCCCCGCGACGATGACCGCAAAGATGGCGATGGCTTGCCATTCACCGTGGGCAAGGTTGATAGCTGCGACAACGATCGTTATCGGCATGAAAAGCAGAGGAACAATTACTGAGAGCACCGCATACGGCAGGGTGAGGAGTCCCAGCGCCCCGTAGCGGGGATTCAATATCATTCCGCGGTGCTTGTAGATTGTCTGGATGTTGCCATAAGTCCATCGAAGCCGCTGCTTGGCCAGTCCTGTCAGGGTCATCGGGGCTTCCGTCCAGGCGACCGCCTTGTTCTCCTGGACAATCCTGTACCCGAACTGTTGCAGGGTCAGTGTCAAGTCAGCGTCTTCGGCGAGCGTGTCGGTAGAGTAGCCGCCTGCCTGGATGAGTGCTTCCCTTCGCCAGGCAGCACATGCGCCTGGAACGATCGCGATCGCTCCCATGAGCCCTTCTGCCATACGGGTGACGCAGATGCCGGAAAGGTATTCAAGGCTTTGCCAAGCTGTCAGCAGGCTCCGCCTATTACCGACCTTCACGTGGCCGGCAACGGCGCCAATCTTTTTACGGCCCCCGTCTGCGCAGAAATGGCGCGCGAACATTTTTATGGTCTGACGTTCGAACAGTGTGTCGCCGTCCAGGGTAACGACGACCTCGCCTTTGGAGTGGAAAATTCCGTTATTACTGGCTTCGGACTTGCCCCCGTTGGGCTGGTCCAGCACGCGTAGTTGCGGCCAGGACAGGGCATATTCCCTGAGAACATCGAGAGTGTTGTCGGTGGATCCGTCATTAACGGCGACGACCTCAAAGCGCGGGTAGTCGCTGACTTGGAGGGCGGCCAGAGTCTTTTCTACTACGCGCTCCTCGTTATACACGGGCAAGACGACACTGACGAACGGCCAGTCCTCCTCCCGTATAGCGTCCCAGTGGCGACGTTTTTGACGGCGGTTGTTGATCAGCGCCAACACCACGAAGAGGAACGTCAGAACGGTCAGCGACCCGATACCGAACCAGAACAACCACGTGATCAATACATTGGGGGCCACGAGGATGCCCGTATAGGTGGTCAGGGTCAAATGATCGTCCACGCCGGGAGTGATTCGCTGCGGCACGTATCCGCTGGGCAGCAGTGGCTGGACGGTGGTAAAGGTGTAGCCCTTTGCCTTCGCTTGATGTATCAGCGTCTTGAGCATGTTGATCGTTGCGGTGCGGTCACCGCCCCCGTCGTGCAGGAGGACCACGTGGCCCTTGCCGTCGAGTTGAGGCACAGGCACTGGTTCGCCCGGCGTGTGGTCCCAGTCCCGCGTGTCCAGGTCCATGTTGATGTGGAGGAAGCCCAGTTGCTGGGCCTGGAGGAGGGCCAGCGTATTGTTTTCGGGGTCCCCCGTGGGGATGCGGAAGAGCCTGGTGGCATAGTTGTCCGTCGCACGCAGGACTCGATCGGTTCCTATGATTGCTTCCCGGTTATATGTATCGTCGTGCGCCCAGAAGTCGGAGTGGAACATGGTGTGGTTGCCAACCATGTGGCCCTCACGAATTATCCGTCTGAGGACGTCAGGATTCTTAACGATGTTGCTCCCGATCGTGAAGAACGTTGCCGGTGCGGCCTCCTTCGAGAGCAGGTCCAGGAGCTCCGGTGTGAAGCGGGCGTCGGGCCCGTCGTCGAAGGTCAGCATCAGTTGGCGGTCTGCAGGATGGCCGTAACTGTCGATGACGTAAGGGTAATTCCCGATCAGCTCCTTTTCTTCAGCGTTTGCTTCCCGGTACACGGTGTCGCTGAAAGGATCTTTGAGCAGAACCTTGGCACCCCTGCGCTGAACGAGTGCTATCCGGTCGAAGACGAAATCTGTGTCCTTGCCCAGAGTCGGAATGTTGCGCAGATCCGCCGTGGCCAGGAGCTGACGCGGGTAGTCGGGGGACTGGTTCAGTTGCCCCTTCCACAGCGGAGCGGTGGCACCGGGCAGGATCCAGACGGCGGAAAAGACGATTATCGTGATCGCTGCCACAACGCTGTGCAGGATTCGTCGCCATCGTTTGCCGCTTGGATCGAAGAAAACGGGCGCGGAGGCATGGGGGGGTTTTGAACTCGGTTGTGACATGCGCGTACTCAACCCAACTAAAGAGTTCCGGTATGAGACTTCCGGTATTCGAGTTTCGGTTGGGCCGCCCAGCTCGGCCTAGGTACCGACTTCTGTCGGTTTCTGCGTACTTCGAGCCTATGAATGCCGGGGCTGGGAGCGCACGAGTGGTGACTACTCGAATCCTGTACCTGCCCACTACTTGCTTACACAGCTACCCAACGTTCCTCGGAGCCAAAGAGCGGGCCATTCGCCGTCGGTCTTAGCCTGCGAGTTTGCTGTCAGTCGGGGCACCTTTCTTGGTGGGGTCCGCGGTGGGGCGTATCTTTCGAAATAGAGGAGACCATCCTCGTGCTTGACTTGGCGCGAAGCGGAGGGCCTCAGTAGTCGGAAGAAGCCGAAAATGTCCCATTTGCGTGGTGCGGCAGCGGCGGCGATAGTCGTCCTTCTTGGTGCGTCCGGGTGTCAAGCGCTTCCGCCGGTGCAGGGTGGCCGGCAGAACCAGGATGAGGCGACAGTCCTGACCGTTGCGACCGCGGCAGGGCCGGATAGCCGCGCCGCCAGCCAAATTCAGGAGTTCGCGCGACACGTCACCACGTTGTCCTCCGCTGCCCTCCGCGTCGAGCCCGTGCTGAAAGCTGCCGCTGACGAGGCAGACGCCTGGAATCAGGCGGTGGCGCAGTCGACCGAGGGTGGCGACTTCGACATGGCCCTGATTCCCACCCGGACTTGGGCGTCCGAAGGCATAACGTCGTTCGATGCCCTGTCCGCTCCCTTCCTCATCGCATCAGACGAACTTGTCAGCCAAGTGGTCGCACCGGACACCGCCGGTGGTATGTTGGCTGACCTTAAGCAAATCGGCGTCACCGGGCTCGCTCTCTTTCCTGATTCGCAGCGGAGGCTGTTTTCCTTCGCCGGACCGGTTTTCACGCCGTCCGATCTGGCAGGGAAGGTGGTGCGCGCGCCCCGGTCCGCAACCACGTACGCAACGCTGGCTTCGTTGGGGGCCAATCCCCGGACTCTGACAGGAGACCTGTTCGCCGAAGCATTGGCAAGTGGGACGGTGCAGGCGGCGGAATCCTCCTTCATGCGGGCGGAGTCCTATCCCAAAGGGTCGATAACCACCGGCAACCTGCCGCTGTACCCGAAAATAAATACGCTCGTCATCAATAGCGCAACTTATGGCCGCATGACCGCTAATGAGCGACGAATCCTGCAGGAAGCAGCCTCGCAGACCCGTGAGACCGCCAAAGGAGCTATGCACACCGCGGACGAAGCCGCGAGCTACTGCCAGAACGGCGGCACGATCGTGAACGCCACAGAACAGCAGGTGGCGGCCTTCATGGCCGCTGTGGGCCCCGTATACGCTCAACTTGCAAAGGACGCCCAGGCGAGGGCGCTTATAGAAAAAGTCCGTAGATTCACGGGAGCCTCCGAGCCGGACATTATCCCCGAATGCGGCCCCGGAAACGGTGCCCAGCCACTAAGATAGGCCCTACGTCTGTGGACGGAGGCACCTTGCGTCTAGCGACCGGATTAAAACTTCTTGCTGTGGGGGCAACCGCGGCTACCCTGGTTGTCCTTGCGCTCATACTTTCTGGCATCAGCGGCAGGGAACAGAACATGAACCAGCCGAGTCACAGCACCGAAGCTACCCCCGTAGAGAGCGCCGATCCACCGTGGTTCGGAGCTTACTTCGACCTCACACTCGATCCCGCCAAGCGGCTCGCTAATTGGCCCCAGCACGGCCAGGTCACCACACTCCTTTCCTTTATCGTCGCCAATCCCGCCCACCCCTGCGAAGCCTCCTGGGGCGGCCTCTACAGCCAGGAGCAAGCGGGCGAGAAGCTGGACCTGGACGGCCAGGTAGAGCGTCACCGTCTGGACGGCAATGACGTAGCCGTTTCCTTCGGGGGGCAGTTAGGGAAGGAACTGTCCAATGCCTGTACGGACGCCCAGGCCCTGCGTAGGGCCTACGCCGCCGTCATCAGCCGCTATGGGCTGGACGTCGTCGACCTGGACGTCGAAGGCGGGGCGTTGCAGGACTCCGCCGCAGCGAAAAGGCGGGCCACCGCTTTTGCCCAGCTGCAGGCCAGCCGGCAGCCCGGCAAACCCCTGCACGTTTGGCTGACGCTCCCGGTTGACGCTGACGGACTAACCCCTGAGGCAGAGTCGACAGTTGCAACGATGCTTGGCGCTGGAGTCGAGCTTGCCGGTGTCAACGTCATGACGATGAACTTCGAGCCGCTCCAACCTGGACAAAGCATGTTGGACGTGTCCATCAGTGCTGCCGAGGCAACCCACCGCCAAATGGCTGCCCTTTACGGGCAAGCAGGCCAGCAACTCGACCAAGCACTGCTCTGGAAAAAGATCGGACTCACCCCCATGGTGGGTCAAAACGATGTCAGCGGACAGGCACTGAGCCTGCAGGACGCTGAAGGACTAAACAGCTTTGCCTTGGACCGCAGCGTCGGGCGAATGTCCATGTGGTCCCTCAGCCGCGACAGGGCCTGCACTCCTGCCGACAGGAAGGACGCGGCCTCCGCCGCCTCATCAACGTGCAGCGGAGTCCAGCAGAAGAACGGGATGTTCGCAGAACTCCTGGGGAATGGATATACCACGTAGCCAAGCCGGCAAATGGGTGGAGTGGTCAGTCAAGCGGCAGTTGGACAGTCACGCACGTCCCGGTTTCTGTACTTGATTCCACGTCCAAGTAACCGTCTGCCCGCCCGACGACGCGGTGCAATTTCCGAAGTCCGCCCTCCGCGGCTTCTTCGGAGAGTAGTCGCTTGGCGTGAAAGCCTGTGCCGTCGTCCTGGACGCTGAGCTGAATGGTGCCAGGCGCAACATGCAAAAGGACTTTTACTTCTTGCGCGTGGGAATGAGCCAGGATGTTGCGGAACAACTCATCCGTGGCCCTGTAAAGCAAGATGGCACTCCGCCTGTCCACCTCGGCCTCGACATGCCCCACGTCGAGCGCAACCTTGAGTCCAACCGACCGCATCCGGACTGCGAGCCGATCGATAACTCCTGCGAGGCCGAGGGCATGGAAGTCGAACGGATGTGCGTCCACCAACCCGCCGGAGGCCACGACCACTTTCACCGGATGGCCATCAATCATGATGCTCACCGGTGGTTCGATGTTCAGAACTCACCGCTCCATCGTGACCGGTTTTCCTTGGAATTTCCGTGGGGTGGGAGGTGCCGTCCCCCTCCAACTTGGGGGGGATGGCACCTCCTGCCGGCTAATTCCTAAGGAGTGAGTTTCCGTATCCGGCGTCGCACTTGCCGTCGTGGATTACGCCGGCACCGGGCGCCACCACATAGTTGCTCGCCGGGTTGAAGACCGCCGTGTGGACGTCGGTCACGCGGCCGGCGCAGTTGTCTGCACCCTCGGCATCCACGCTCTGGCCACCGATCCACATGTCAATCCAGAGCGTGGAGTTCGTACCCTGAGCGTTCGTCCCCTGGTGGCAGGGGCCATTCTCGGGATCGTTGCCGTCACCGCATGTGTCCTCGACGATGAAATATCGGCGAACGTCCGGCAGGTAGATCCGCGTTCCGGCGGGGAAGTCGAGAACGTCCTTGCCGGTTGCCAGGGAGTGCCCCACCGCAATGGTGATCGGGTCAGCATATGTGCCTGTTCCACCGGCGGCCCGGTGCAGCACCGGATGGCTGATCGACGCCGACCCTACCGGGGTATTGTCGTGCCACGTGTAGGCCGTGGTGTATGCCGTGTTGACAATCTTTTCGGAGGACGCCGGCTGAATAGGTGCGGGCGCCGGTTTGGGGACAGCGGGGACCGGCGTGACACGCTTCGCGGCGGCGGCCGCTGTAGACGCCTTGGCCGCGGACCGCTCAGCCGTCTTCTTGGCTGCGGTGGCCCTGGCTACGGCCACCTGCTCGATGCTGGCCTTCTTGGCTGCCGCCTTCGCTACTGCGTTGGCCTTAGCCTTGGCTGCCGCGCCGGATTTGGCTTTGGCTGCTGTCACCGCTTTAGCCTTAGCTGCCGCACCCGCCTTAGCCTTGGCAGCCTTGGCCTCCGCAGCCGCTACCCTCTGAGACGTGCCGATTTCCGGTCCGCTGCTGGAGCTGGCCTGCACGCCGGCGTTTGCCAGGCCCGCAGCTTGCGGGGATGAGGTTGGGGCGACGGTTGCGGCCCCGCACGCCGGCGTGGCGAGCAGAATCGAGAGCATGGCGGCGGACAGCAGATATTTCCTGCGCATGGGAACTAAATCCTCTTCGGGGGTGCGAAACGGGCAGTCCGAAGGGAGACAGGTCCTGCCCGAAGTGGGTCACGGTCTGCAGCAAAGCAAGGCAATGCCACCTCGGGACTTACCACATGCCACTCGATTCAGAATGTTCTGAAGGGCGTGTGAGCCAACCGGTGACCCAAACGTTACATTGCCCGAAAAAAAGAGGCCAATCCGCGGCGTGTCGCGCGGGGCTCGGCCCAATGCGGCGAGCTCTTGTGACCGTCCCCACAAAGAGCGGGCCGGGTCTACCTGGTGGCCGGTTCATTTCCATAGCCCGTGTCACACTTGCCGTCGTGGATCACTCCCCCTCCGGCGGCCACAACATAGTCGGCACGCGGATTAAAGACCGCAGTCCGCACACCTGTTATTTTCCGGGCACAGCTCCGGGCAGACGCCCTGCTTCCGCCCTCTCCGCTGATCCATAAATCGATCCAGACAGACGCCCCGCCGTACTCCTCCGCCCCCGAGTGGCAGGGCCCGTCCTCCGGAGTGGGTCCGTCACCGCAGGTGTCTTCCACTATGAAATATCGACGCACATGCGGAACGTATATCCGCGTACCGGCGGGGATGTCCAGGACATCCTTTCCCGTCTCCAATGAGTGCCCGACGGCGACTGTCACCGGATCCTCGTAGGTCCCGGTTCCGCCGGCTTCGCGATGCAAAACAGGGTGACTGATGTCGGGTGAACCTGAGGGCGTATTGTCGAACCAGGTGTAGGCCGTCATGTACACATCGGGCACAACCTTCTCAGATGGCGGCCGTGGTGGCGGCATTCCGACGCAGGCGGATGCAATCAAGACCACGGAAAGCAACCCCGCGGCAAGTACGATTATTTTCCGCATTCGGTATCCGCCTCTTACACCGGTTCTGTGGACCCAGGGTGAACGTTACAGTTGGCGGCCGCACCGCGCTACGTACAGACGGGCTTTCAGAGACTGCTCACAGGAATCGGCGGAATTCCCCCAGACTCGAGTGTCCCGATCGCAGTCGCGGTGTCAATCTTCGCCATCAGTGTCAGCAGGCCCTGTCGAATTCGATCGCTGCCACCGCTTGTACGCGCCCTGGCGGCTGAAGCCGGCAGCCTTGGCTATTAGGGCCCACGACGCACCGGCAGCCCTGGCGGTCGCCACTGCAGAGTCCAATCGATCGCTGGCTTCTGCATGTTCGCGTGCGGCCGTCTCCACCGCGGCAAGTGCAGCAGCGATGACTGGATTCCGCGGCGGCAGGTGGGCCCTCCACTCAAGGTGGATGGCGTCTTCAACCTTTCGGGAGGCATTCGGGATACCGTCTAGGGAAATGCTGTCGAGGCTCCCGCCTACATCAACTTCGGCCGGTTCGTCTCGTTCCCACAGACTGCCCTGCCACCCACAGGTGCATGCACCGCGCCAGCCTACGATTTCATTATCCGGCGCTACGTTCTGGTCCGGCGTACAAGCAACCGGTTCATACCGGGCGGATGCGTCATCGGCATGCATTCCATTGCCGCCGGCGGAGGAGGGCAGCCGATCGCGCGCTCCGACGCGCGCGGCCCAACCTTCGTGCCCTCGGTACCCAGTGAACCATCCCACTGCTCTGCAACCCTTCCTGTGGTGATTCGAACATCGGAAGCGGTCCCCGCAGGCGCGCAAGGGACCGCTCCTTTTATTGATCCCGGAAGACGGTGGTGAGAACGCCCTCGGAACCAATGTCTCCCGAACCCGCTAGTTCGATCGCAAGACCTAGTGCGCGTGGACGGGACTAGCTTGTTTGTTTCACGACCCGCTGTAGCGGGCAGCGACTACGAACGGACACACTCGCGTGCCCGGCGAAGAATCCGATCAAGAGCCCTGGAGTGCTCAATAATGACTCGAATTGATGAGGTTAAACGCTCCGCCCCCACCCCTTCCGTTTTTGTTCGGTAAAAGCGGCGTAACAACAACATTATCAAACTACATCAACACTGAAAAGAAGTGATTTCCATTAAGGCAACGCTCTTTATTTATGAGTGATTTCTCATCAACTAGTAATTCATGAGAATTTCCTCAGGAATCCGCGATACACACAGGCATGACCCCTACCGGGCGCGTCTTGCCTGGCCGGGCCGAGGGGCACGCATCTGTATCAAGCCAGGCGGCTGGGCCAACAACGCAGCGCCCACGGCGATAACTAAGCTGACTGCGAACGTCGGCTCTCGTCCGGAGTGGCACCTTAATAGCCGGCCACTAAAGGCATCCCTTAGCGGAACATTGCTAACTATCGGCACAGGGGCATTTCAGTGTAGCGAAGCTGCCTTCTGAAAGCCTATTCTCCGGTTGTTTACAAAGCGGTGATTCCTGATTTTAGGCGCGGAGAAATTTATCCGCGCTTTCCGCGCAGCCCAAGCAGGGCAGAGAGTCAAAGTCCCGACTGTCCCAAGTTAGGATTTCGGCTGCTTTTGCTTTGATTGTGACTGCGGTTCGGCGCGCGTGTGACCGCTAAAGAGAGAGGCGCGATTGTCCTTACAGGTGTATCCGTGCAGAGGATCCCAGCCAACCTGCCGCGATTCTGCCCCTGTGGCTAGAGGACTTTTAGGGTTTAAACAACGCTAGGGGATGGGCAACGTGAGCGCATCCTTTGGGAGTACTCGAATTTCGGCCGCGCGCGCTACTTGGTTACCCGTGTGCACCGCCACCAGCGGGTTTACTCCACTCCGCCCACGTTCGCGCTCGGTGCGCAGACGCCGGTGGGGCTTACGTGTTCGTTCGCGCTCGGTGGGTGCTTATCCCCAGCCGCTGCCGGCGGCCGTCCGGCCGGAGAACCCGCCCAGTCCGTTGCCGTTGTAGAGCCAGAGGGAGCCGTTGGTGTCCACGGACAGGACATCGGTACGACTGTCGCCGCTGTAGTCGCCGCGGCCGGTGATGGTGGTCATGGAGTTCCAGCCGGAACCCACCTGGACCTTGCCGCCAAAGCCGCCCCGTCCATTGCCCGGATAGCGCCACAGGACGCCGGCGCCGTCACGTGCCAGCAGGTCCGCCTTGCCGTCGCCGGTCAGGTCACCGGGGCCCACGACGGCGGTCATGGAGTTCCAGCCCGAGCCCACCTTGGTCCGGGCGAGCCAGCCGCCGCGGCCGTTGCCGGGGTACAGCCAGAGGGCGCCGGTGGTGTCGCGGGCCAGGACGTCGGCTTTCCCGTCGCCGCTGATGTCGCCTGCACCGGCAATGGCGGTGAAGCCGTTCCAGCCCGAGCCCACCTTGACCCGGGCCAGCCAGCCGCCGCTCCCGTTGCCGGGGTACAGCCACAGGGCGCCGGAGGCGTCGCGGGCCAGGACGTCCACGCGCCGGTCGCCGTTGAAGTCGCCGGGGGCCACGAGCGACGTGAAGCCGTTCCAGCCGGAGCCCACCTGCTTGCGCGCCAGCCAGCCGCCGCGGCCGTTGCCCGGGTACAGCCACAGGAACCCGGAGTTCTCCCGGGCCAGGACATCGGCCTTCCCGTCACCGTTAAAGTCGCCCGCGGCGAGGACCGCGTTGAAGTGCAGCACGGCGCTGGCGGCGTCCAGCCGGCCGGCGCCGCAGCCCTGCGGGCAGCCGCCGGTCACGGGACGTGCGGTGCGCTTGAGGCGCGCTTCGACGGCAGCCGGTGTCGCCGTCGGGCCCATCTGGGCCATGAGCAGCGCAGCCGCGCCGGACACGTGCGGCGCCGCATAGGAAGTACCTTCACCAAAGTCGTAGTCTTCGATCTCCGGAGTATCGGGATCGTCCTTGGTGATCGACGGGATGCCGCCGGGCACTCCGCTGTTGGGGTTGTTGGGATCCGTGGGCGTCATGTCGCCACCGGGGGCAGTCATATCGACGACGGATCCGAAGTTGGAGTACGGCGCCAGGGCTCCGGTGGGGCCGCTGGCCGCGACGGCGATGACGTTGCGGCAGTTGGCCGGGCTGGACGTGGCGGCCTGCGTCATCTCGTTGCCTGCAGCCGCGACCACCACGGAGCCCCGGGCCACCGCGGTGTCGATGGCGGTCTGGAACGTCTGCGGGCACCCAGGATTGTCGGGATCGGTGCCGCCGAGGCTCAGGTTGATCACGCGGGCGGGGTTGGGATTGGCCGGCACGCCGTCCACGGGGGCACCGGAGGCCCAGGCGATGGCGTCGGCGACGTCGGAGAGCTGGCCGCCGCAGGGTCCCAGCACGCGGACGGGCAGGATCTTGGCCTTCGGCGCGACGCCTGCAAGGCCTTCATTGTTGCCGGCGACCGCGGCGATGATGCCGGCAACGTGGGTGCCGTGCCAGGAGGATGGCATGGCCGGTCCCCCATCGCCGCACTGGTCCGCGACTGTGGCGTCGCCCGGATCGGTGGGGTCAGCGTCGCGGGCACCGTCGGCGTTGGCAATCATGTCGTAACCGGGCAGCACGTTCGCCATGGATCCAGTGGTTTCGTCAAGGCCCAGATCGCGCTGCTGGGTGATGCCGGTGTCGATGACGGCCACCACCTGGCCGGCGCCCTGGGTGACGTCCCAGGCGCGGGTGGCCCGAACACCCCCGGCGGTCTCCTGAAGGTTCCACTGCAGGGAGAAATAGGTGTCGTTTGGGTCAGCAGCTTTCGCCTGAAGCTTCACGTCCGGTTCGGCGTAGGCGACGGCGGGATCGGCGCGCAGTGACGCCAACAGCTTGTCCGCGTCGCCATCGCCCAGTTCCTTGCTGGTACGGATTACGCGGGCACCGCTGACGGTTGCGCGGACATCCCGGGCTGTGGCCCCGAGCCTGGCAGCGGCCCGGCCGACGGACTCGGCACGGAGCGCGGAGCCGGACCGCGCCGGATCCTTGAACTTCACGATGAACTGGTCCGTGGGCGGGGTGACCACGGACGGCCGGCGCGGGATGGACGGCAGGTGGGGGTCGCCGTCGGCCGCCGATGCGGCAGGCACTATGAGGGCCGATGCCACCAGACCGGCGATGCCGGCGGACATGATGGCAGCAGAGAAACGTGTTCGGCGCATAATCGACATCGAGACCATCCTGTGCGGCGCCCCTCAGCCGCTGGTGCCGGGACGCAATTTGTGAGGCGCGGCCCCCGCCGCAATTCAGTAACGAGTCTAACCCTCGGGTGTGACAGGCGCCCCTCCTGGCCACTGAAGGTTAAGGCGCTACCGCCACATGGGCGGCAGCTGCCTAAACGATGCGGCCGTCAATGCTCCCGGTCCGTTCAGCTCCGCCCCTTGCGGCCACAACTGTTCGTTCGCGCTGGACGGCGGGGCTTAAATGTACGTTCGTGCTGTGTGGAGGGTGGGTTATCCCCAGCCGGATCCTGCAGCCGTCCGGCCGGAGAATCCGCCCAGTCCGTTGCCGTTGTAGAGCCAGAGGGAGCCGTTGGTGTCCACGGCCAGGACGTCGGCCCTGGCGTCGCCGCTGTAGTCGCCGCGGCCGGTGATGGTGGTCATGGAGTTCCAGCCGGTGCCCACCTGGACCTTGGCGCCAAAGCCGCCCCGTCCGTTGCCGGAGTAGCGCAACAGGACGCCGGCGGCGTCGCGCGCCAGCAGGTCCGCCTTGTGGTCGCCGGTCAGGTCACCGGGACCGACGACGGCGGTCATGCCGTTCCAGCCCGAGCCGGCCTTGGTCCGGGCGAGCCAGCCGCCGCGGCCGTTGCCGGGGTACAGCCAGAGGGCGCCGGTGGTGTCGCGGGCCAGGACGTCCGCTTTCCCGTCGCCGTTGAAGTCGCCGGGGCCCACCAGCGCCGTGAACGCGTTCCAGCCCGAGCCCACCTTCACGCGGGCCAGCCAGCCGCCGTTGCCGTTGCCGGGGTACAGCCAGAGGGCGCCGGTGGTGTCCCGGGCCAGGACGTCCACGCGCCGGTCGCCGTTGAAGTCGCCGGGGGCCACGAGGGAGGTGAAGCCGTTCCAGCCGGAGCCCACCTGCCTGCGCGCCAGCCAGCCGCCGCGGCCGTTGCCCGGGTACAGCCACAGGAACCCGGAGTTCTCCCGGGCCAGGACATCGGCCTTGCCGTCACCGTTGAAGTCGCCCCCGGCCAGGACAGTGTTGAAGTGCAGCACCGCGCTGGCGGCGTCCAGCCGGCCGGCGCCGCAGCCCCGCGGGCAGCCGCCGGTCATGGGACGCGCGGTGCGCTTGAGGCGCGCTTCGACGGCAGCCGGTGTCGCCGTCGGGCCCATCTGGGCCATGAGCAGCGCAGCCGCGCCGGACACGTGCGGTGCGGCGGCGGACGTTCCTTCGGCGTGAGCGTAGTCCTCCGTGCCAACGGTCTGGGGACCGAAGTTATGGGTGGAGATGATGCCGTTCGTGAGGCCGCTGCGCGGATCATCGGCGGAGGTGGGCGTCATGTCGCCGCCGGGGGCGGTGATGTCGACGGCGGATCCGAAGTTGGAGTACGGCGCCAGGGCGCCGGTGCGGCCGCTGGCCGCGACGGCGATGACGTTCCGGCAGTTGGCCGGGCTGGACGTGGAGGCCTGGGCCTGCTCGTTGCCGGCCGCCGCCACCACAACCGAGCCCCTGGCGACCGCGGTATCGATGGCGGTCTGGAACGTCTGCGAGCAGGCCTCCGTGCCGCCAAGGCTCAGGTTGATCACGCGGGCGCGGTTCGGGTTGGCCGGTACTCCCGACACGGGGGCACCGGAGGCCCAGACGATGGCGTCGGCGATGTCCGACAGTTGCCCGCCGCAGGGCCCCAGCACACGGACGGGCAGGATCTTGGCCTTCGGCGCGACGCCGGCGATGCCTTCGCGGTTGTTGTTGGCGACGGCAGCGATAATGCCGGCAACGTACGTGCCGTGCCAGGAGGAAGCCACTTCGGGGGAGCCTGCGGTGCACTGTCCGGCGCTGGACCAGTCGCCCTCGTCCGTCGCGTCGGAGTCGCGGCCGTCGCCGTCGCGGGCGTCGGCGCGGTCGGCGATCATGTCGTAACCGGGGAGCATGTTCGCGTCCAGGTCAACGTGGTTGGTCTTGCCGGTGTCGATGACGGCCACCACCTGGCCGGCGCCCTGGGTGACGTCCCAGGCGCGGGTGGCGCGAATGCCGCCGGTTTGAGCGGACAGGTTCCACTGGAACGGGAAGAACTGGTCGTTCGGGTCCGCGAACTTGGCCTGCAGCTTCACGTCCGGCTCGGCGTAGGCCACGGCGGGGTCGGCGCGCAGCGAGGCGAGCATCTTCTCGGCGTCGCCGTCGCCCAGTTCTTTGCTGGTGCGCACCACGCGGGCTCCGCCGGCGGTGGTGCGCAGGTCCTGTGCGGTGGCGCCGAGCTTGGCGGCCGCGCGGCTGAAGGACTGCGCGCGGAGCGCGGTGCCGGCCCGGGCCTGGTCCTTGAACTTCACGATGAACTGGTCAGTGGGCGGGGTGGCCACCGACGGCCGGAGCGGGACGGACGGCAGGTGGGGGTCGCCGTCGGCCGCTGAAACGACCGGTGAGATGAGGGCCGATGCCACCAGGCCGGCGATGCCGGCGGAGGTGATGGCAGCAGAGAAACGTGTCCGGCGCGTAAGAGACATCGAGACCATCCTGTGCCGCGCCGTTCGGCCACTGGTGCCGGGACGCAGTTATGAGGCGCGGCCCCCGGCCGCGTTAAGAGTCCTAGCCCGGGTGCGCCCGGGCACGGTGCCTGGTGACTGCGTCCGCGCGGAAAACGACCTGCGTCGTCCATTCGCCACCAGGGCGTTCCCGCGGAGACCGGAACCACAACCACGGACTGGGTAGCCACGTAACCAGCTGGCTAGGGCGGAAGCGTGGGCGAACATGCGTTCTCCATGAGAAAACGCTAGTTGCCACACCTTGGGGATACCTTGACCACCTATCCCCCGCGTGGGAGGCCCGGATCCATGCAGCGGCAAGAATGTCGTCCGTTGGTTTCCTGCGGAACCCGATCGCCTTTGGAGTCTTCCGGACACCGCCGTACATCCCCTGCGGTAGCACCTCAGGAGGAACGGTCACCCTCGTGCCGATGCCCCAGCAGGTATTCGCCCGGCCGTCTGTTCGGTGAAGGTGGGCGTCTCCTCAGACTGGGGAGTGTCCGCCACGGGCCCGCCACGCGAGCTCCTGTTCCGCAGCCGGGCCTCAATGGGACGCTCGAATAAGGTGTAGGCGGCGCCGGCAAGCGGGATGGAGACGGCAATTCCGACGGCGGCGAACACGGCCCGCTGGGCAAGGCTCTCCGGGCCGAGTTCCAGTGCTGTGCGCAGAACGAGTTCGTGGACCAGGTAGAGGGCGAAGGACCATTCGCCCAGTTTCACCATGGCCGGGGCGCTGGCGAAGGTGGGTCGGCCTCCGCAGCGGTCACGGTCCGCGTAGGCCGAGATCAGGAGGGCGAAGCCCGGGATGCAGAGGGCGCCCGCCAGCGGCCCGGCGGTGTGCCAGGGTGCAATGCCGTCCACGACTTCGAGGATGAGGAAGGAGCCGATGGCTGCGGCCGCTCCGACACCGACGCCGAACCGGGGCTTCCAGCCTTTCCGCATGGCGATGGCCAGGCACACCCCCACAATGAACTCCGCGATCCGGAACGCGGGGAACGTGTAGAACAGGGCTCCCCAGTCGAAGCCGGGGACGAGCGCGAGCAGGACAGAGATGAGAGACACCGCGGCAACGAAGACCGTGGCGCTGATGCGGAAGAGCATCGCCGGTTCGAGGCGTGAAAGCCGTACCGCCAGGAACGGGAACAGCGCGTAGAAGAACGCTTCGCAGGAGAGCGACCAGGACACCCCGTTGTAGGCGTAGACCCAGTGCTGGTCGCCGAGCCAGCCCTGGACGAGGAGAAGGGAAGCCAGGAGCTGGGGAAGGGACTGGTCACCTTGGGTGGCGAAAACAAGGACGACGGCGGCCAGTGCAGTGAGGGCGTGCAGCGGCCAGATCCGGGCGAACCGGCGCCAGTAGAACTGACCTTTGGTCGTGCTGGGATTCATGGACCAGGCGAGCACGAACCCGGACAGCAGGAAGAAAAACGTCACGCCGGTCTGCCCCATGGACACGAGCGGGTACATCTCGGGCACCAGCGTCACGGACGCGTGGTACAGGACCACGAGTATGGCGGCAATGAACCGCAGTCCTGTCAGCGAATCCAGGCGGGTGCGTGAAATGGTTTTTCCTCCTTGGGTGACGGCAATGAACCCTCTAGTCTACCCAAGGACAAGGGAATTATCACAAAAAGGTAACGGGCTACGCCGCGAACGTCCCCGCCTCGTACAAGAATCACGGCCGGTCCGCTCGGAAGCGGCCTTCGCCAACATGAATAGGCATCCGACTCAGCCGCTACGGTGACGGGCAGCTCAGCCGCGCCATGGACGTCGCGGTCAGAACCAGTCGCCTCACGGACCCTTCCACCACGCGTGCCTGCATCGAACGGCCCCTCGCTGAAGGAAAGAGCCCAAGTGAGATCCGCTGCTGCCTCATACGCTTCATCACCAGGCAGATTTTTCGCCAAACTCCAGACCCTCAAGGCTTGACGCCAGCAGAAGTGTTGTCGTCTAGCCTGTGAGCGGAATGGGAATTGACAGCCTGTGCAGGATGGACGGCAGTGCTACGAACGGTTCGGTGCAGCGAGTCGGTCATTATGGAATTAGCCGGCACAAACCACAACATGGGGTAGGCCCCTAAACTTCCGGTGACTCATTCCACCTAGGTAGCACGCGTGCCAAGCGGGTACCGCTGCTCATTAAAACGCGTAACTTCCACGGTGGTGTACGCCTACGGGGGGAAATAGCTTCTAGCTATGGTTAGCGAGATTGGCAAGAAGGACCTGTCGGCGTCCCTGAATGACCCAGGCGTAAAGCGCCGTGGACTTCTCAGATTGGGAGCTCTAATTACCGCATCTACGGGCGCTTCGGCAGTCTCAGCTATCGGTGCCGCTAGCGCCCAAGCCGCCCCAGTGGAAACCGCATCTAACAAATACGTTCCCCTTGCGGAAAAGGGCGCCCCTTCGGGCGTGGCGGCTTTGGACGTGGACGCGAAGATCCCGCCTGCCCAGATTCCTGACCTCTCGGCCATTTATGCCCGCCGCCGCGAGTTCTACCCGGAGGAGTACGGGGCGGACCGCACAGGCGCTAACGACTCCCGACTCGCCATCCAGCGGGCCATGGACGCGGCACGCGACTTCGGCGGCGGCCACGTGATCCTCGACGGCGTGTACCGCATTGACGCCTCTCTCCTGCCCCGTGACAACGTCACCCTCCAGGGGCGCGGTTGGGGCCGGTCGATCATTAGGCCCCCCGCGTCCTGGGCCACCAGCTCGTCGCTGATCCAGGCAGGCGGGTCGACCGCTGATCCCATAGAGAACTTTTTCGTCCGGGATATCAAGTTCGACCTCTCCGATGTACCGGCCACCAAAGAGGTAAAGGCCCTGTTTGTCACGTACATGCGGAACCTTCGCTTCGAAAACAACTGGGTGCTGAACTCCACTGCCACGGGGATCGGCGCTGACTTCCTCGACCACTCCATCATCCGGGGCAACCGCGTCGAGGGCTGTGGCCGATTCGCTGAAGGCGACGAAGAGAACAAGCTCGGCTGCTCGGGCATCGGGATCGGCACCGGAGCGTGGGGCTCCGAGGCGACCCTCGTTGAGGGCAACTTCGTCATCAACCCTGTTCGGTACGGCATCTTCGTGGAGTTCCAAGGCGGCATCAGCAGCTTCTTTACCTCCGGGGTCAAAATCGTCAATAACCACATCACCGGGGCTCACCGCGGGATCGGCTCGGATGGGGTAGCGTGGATGCACGTCACCGGCAACAGCGTAGAGTCCTGCCAGCAGGACGGCATCAGCATCAGGCCGGGCAATGCTGGCGGCAAGTCCTACGGCGACTTGGTCGCCCACAATACCGTTATAGGCGCTGGCAGATACGGCATGCTGATCGAGATGACGCAAGCCGGCAACGGCTCCCCGGCGGACTCCGGCAAGTTCATGATTGTGAACAACCGGTTCATCAATAACGCCGGAGTCGGCGTCAAAATCATCGCGCCCTCAGCCCTGTCTGGTGTCCAGTTCAACGGCAACCGAATCAGCGGCAACGGCTCTATCGGCCTGGACCTAACCTCGGGCGGGTTCACCGAATCAGACATCTTCGCCAACAGGATTACCAACAACACCGGAATTGGTGTCCGGCTCCTCGGCAACATGTCTAAGGTCCGAATCAAAGACAACCGCTCCGGCGATACCCGGACCAGTGGCAAGACGCAGACGCATGGCATCGAGTTCGCCAGCACCTTCACCTTCACGGACTTCGAGGTTACCGGCAACGACGTGACGGGCAACTCCGTGGCTGGCTTGTCTGTACAAGGGACCCTGACGACGTGCAACGTTAGGAACAACACCGGCTATGGCCCGGACGCTGTGGATGCCCTGAACATCACCGCATCGCCAATCATTCACACCGTGGGCGCACGACCGGAGAAGTTCTGGGCCATCGGCGGAACCTGGACTAACATCCAGATCAACGGGCAAACAGTGCTTACGGGGCCGGGAGGCTTCGACGCCGAATCCAACGACGTCATCACATTCACGTACACAGCCGCCCCGACCGCCATCAAGCGGCGCAAGCTCTAAACAGATGCGCGGACTGAGCGAGGTTCAGACGTGCGCGGACTTCGAACCGCTCCTTGAGACTGAGAAACGGCTTCTCAACCAAGTAGCAGCCAGGCATGGCGAGTAAAACCGCGAAGGCCAATTAGAGCAACTTCTCCATAGCTGTCAACGAACGTGCAACAACGCCGGAAGTTGTCTTCCGTTCAAATCTCGCGCGCCTACCGGTAGCCGTCAACGATCGCCGCAGCGATCTCCTTGTACGCCCGTCGTGTCTCGGGCTTCAGGTGGTCGAGCGTCACAAGGTCACCGTCTGCCACTCCTCTGTCATGCGGCACCGCGATGAGCTGGCGGCACATGCCGGCCAGGTGCTCCTCAATCGCATCCTTGTCTACTCGGTTGGACACCTCGTCCTTATCCGTGATCACCACGATCGCGTTGCGGGCCAGGTCCTCATAGCCGTGGCCAGCCAGCCATTGCAGGGTACTGCGGGCGCGCTTGGCACCGCTCACCGCGTAGCCTGCGGCGATGATCAGGTTGTCCGCCGACTGCAGGATACCGCTCATCGCGTTGTGCGTAACGCCCGTGCCGCAGTCCGTTAGTGCTACGGAGTAGTAGCTTGAGATGAGCTTGCGGATCCGCAGGTACTCCTCCGCAGTGAGCGAGTCTGACACCTCGGGGTCCTGCTCGCCGGCGATAAGGTGCAAGCGTCCGGAGTGGTGCATGTAGCGGGACAGCTCCGTGAGCGAGTCGACTGCGTCGATGTTCCTGAGCAGGTCCGTAATGGTCCGCGGCGTCGCCTTTTGGTAGATGCCCTCACCCAGGGCGCGCTCCACGAGGTCGCCCGAGTCCGGGTTGGCATCGATGGCGCAGGGCGGGTCGCCGCGGAACTCTGCCAGGGTGAGGCCGACGCCCACAGTGGTGGAGGTCTTGCCGATGCCGCCCTTGAGGCTGAGCACGGCCGTGTTGAAACTGCCCTGCAGCTGGCGCGAGATCCGGCGGGCCAGTTCGTCCTCCTCGCGTTCCAGCGCGCTCGGGCCGAGGTTCCAGGCGCCGCCGGTGGCCCGGTACAGGAAGCCACGGAAGCCCTTCTTCGGGCGCGGCTTCTGTTCGCGGACGAACGACGTCGGCAGTGCGGTGGCGTCCGCTGTCGGCGCCTCAGGCTCCGGGAGGCTTTCCGGAACGCGCGACGGCGATGCTCCCACAGGCTGGCGGACCGGCGCCGGCGGGGTGACCGGAGCGGGCGGCGCGTCGGACAGAGCGTCGGCGGCAGCGGCCGCTTCCGCCCAGGAGGAGCTGCGGAGGGCACGGGGCGGTGCAGTGGGCTCGGGTGTCACGGCGGGAAAGGTTCCTGTCCAGGCGTCGGAGCCGTCGGCATTGCGACGGCGGAAGCGGCGGCGGAGCCCGGGCTGCGCCTCGTCGGTATCGGCCTCGGCTAATCGGTTATCCGCTGGTTCAGGCATGGTTCAGTCCCCCGGGACTCGCAGCGGCGTCCCGCTGCGGTGGTCGATTTGCTTGGTTCAAGCAACCATTCTAGGTGCTGGCAAATGTCTGAACGGTCAGCGCCCTTGCCAACAAACCTCAAGGCGCCCGATGCGGCGTACGTCAACGGTGCGCCAGGGCCGCTGCGACGACGCCGATGGTGGCCACCAGGAGGACGGCCAGCGCCGCGTAGCTCCACCATTTGGGCCTGCTGCGGTGCGGGTTGATGTCGATGTACGGCACTCTAATTCACGCGTCCCGGAGCAGCGTTAGGAACGGGAACGGCGGCAGGCACAGCAGCCCGCCGCTTATGCCGGAGCATCCAGTAGAGCCCGGCGAACGGGACCAGCAGGCTGCCCAACAGGCCAGACAGTGCGAAAACAAAATCAGTGACAGCCACGGTTGAGACCTCCGTAAGCGGCAGCTCCTTTGACGCCACCAGAGCGACCATGCTCTGGATACGGCAAAGGGGCTGGGAATGGACCCCCATTATTTGGATCGATCGCCAGCCTACTTAGCGGTCTAGGGCGCTGTCCAACTGGACACGCCCTGAAAGAATTTGGCAGTACTCATTTACGCCGCGCGCTCTGTTCCTTATCGACGGAGAGCCATCACCACCACCACCGCAGTCGCCAAGGCCAACGCGGCTAGCCAAAGCTTCTGTCCCGGCGACCCGCACGGCGGCGCCGAGTTCCTCCATAAGTCCCCACGCCCAAGATGCTATGCAGGTGATCTCAAGGAAAGCTCAGCCATTCCTCAAGTTTTGCTCAAGTTCCCGTACAAGTATGTGGGGAGGACGCTAGATTCCGCCGTCGGGAGTAGTGGTGGCATTGGGAGCAGGCGACCTGCGCCGCAGTCGCTGCGGATGCTGGTCGTACCCGGCATGGGGCGCGGGAAGTGGCGGCAGCGGCTCCACGGGCAGGCCTGCCACTGCCGACCTGGCCTGCCCCTGCATCGGGGGCAGGTCCTTCTTATCAAGCCTGGACAATTCGGGCAGCGGATCATCGCAGACGATGTTCTGCTCAATGAAACGCTGGATAGCCGCACTGATTCCGGTCTTCATACACCAAACCTAAGGAGCTCCGCAGCCCGCAAGTAGCGTAGCCGCTACCTGTCTTTTCGGTCATGAGGTACGCGGAGCAAATGGAGTACTCAGTTTCGGTTTAAGCCCGTGCCAGTAGTGCTGATACTTGGATTGCCGTCAGACATCCGTTCCTGCTGGCGACGGCCCGGTGATCGTGTCGCCCGGGCCGCCCCAGCTGCGGAATCGACAAAACGCCCAAAAGTAGAGGCGCGTACGGCCGGGCTGCGGGGCAAATTTCGAGACGGAAAAACAGGCCGGTTTCGCACCGGCACCACTAAAGCATGTGACGGTCAGGGCTGCGGACGCGTCTCCTGCAACCTCTTGATGAACCAGCGAGACTGCTCCGGTCCGTACGGCAACACCGGGATTGCCTTGGTGGCGTCTGCAGGCGTGTCACGGATCGACTGTCGGGCTTGCCGGACGGCCGTCGTCATGGTGTCAGCCATGGTTTTGACGAACCGGTCGCTGCAGGGCTCCCCATGTCCGGGGACCAGGAATTCGTAGCGGTGGCGGAGCGCCGAGAGGTGCCGAAGGGCGTCTGCCCACTCCTCCGGGTAGGAGTCCTCGAAGGAGGGATGCGCGCCCTGTTCCACGACGTCACCGGCGAACAGGGTCGAGGTAGTTCCCACCAAGAGGTCACCGTCCGTGTGCCCGCGGCCCAAATAGAAGAGGGTGACGGTCTCCCCGCCAAGATCAACGAGCACGGGCTGGTCGCGGACAATCGCGTTGGGAACGACCAGTTCCACGTTCTCACCCTCGCCGGCGGCCATCTCGGGTTCGAGGTCCGTGACTTCGCTGCGCTGGGCGTCACCGTTGTCGCTGATCTCCTCGGCACAGTTTTCATGCGCCCAGAACTCCTCGACGCCAGCCTCGGCGAACACGGCATTGCCGAAGAAGTGGTCGTAGTGCGCGTGGGTGTTGACCACGACAAGGGGAAGACTCGTCTTCTCGCGGACGGCGTGCAGGATTTCCTGGCCCTGCCGAGGCCCGCTTCCAGTATCAATCACCATGGCACGTTCGGTCCCTACAATAAGGCCGGTGTTGAGCTTGCAACCTTCAGTCACCAGCACGTAGTTGTCCGTGCCGACGTCGAGCCATCGTGACATTTCTTCTCCGTACATCTGGGGAGCATCTGCGGTCTTCAGGCCTCGATTCTATCCATCTGGCTGGGGAAGATCAGGCAATTGCTTTGCCGCCCCCGCCATCGTCTCTAGCCCGCCAGCCTAAATTTACTTATTGGAAATGCCTTGCTGGGTATGATCTGCACATGGGGACTAAACAGCACAGGAACTATTGCGAGACTTGCAACGCGATCACCAACCACGTCACGTCGTACAGCGACGACGGCGGCGGCCGTCTGGTGGCCTCGGTGCGTTGCAGTGATCATTCGGACACCACCCTGTAAAACGCATCGACCTTGACGGCCGGACGAGATCACGACGGCGAACGTCTGCGACGGGATACAGGGGATCCGGCCTACAAGTCGGCCAGCAATGAAGTTGGGGATTCGATTGCGTCGGCCACGTAGCGCAGGAAGCCAGCGGCTGTTCCGCCATCACAGACACGGTGGTCGAACGTCAAGGTCAGCTCCGTGGCTTTGCGGACGGCGAGTTCACCGTCGACCACCCACGGCTTGTCGACGATCCGGCCAACTCCCAGAATCGCCACCTCAGGGTAGTTGATGATTGCTGCTGAACCGTCCACTCCGAAGACGCCGTAGTTGTTCAGCGTGAAGGTCCCGCTGCCGAGGTCAGCTGGCGTCGCCTTGCCGTCTCGTGCGATGGCGGTCAACCGCTTGATCTCTGTGTCCAGTTGCTTTGCACTCAGCTTGTCCGCATTGCGTATGGATGGGACCACTAATCCTCGATTCGTTTGCGCTGCGAAGCCGAGGTTGACCCCGTCGAACGCCATAATCTCCTGGGACCCGCCGCATGAAGTGTCTTCGGTGTTGAGAAAGCGCGTGTTCAAGGCTGGGTATTTCTTCAAGCCTGCCGTGACGAAGCGGGCAATGAACGCGAGCAGGCCGGGCGTGTTGTGAATCTCGGTCTTCTTGAGGTTCGCGCGAAGCTCAATTAGCGCCGTTGCGTCGACGTCTACCCAGACCGTGGCCTCAGGAATTTCGGACCGGCTGCGTGTCATGTTGGAGGCCACGGCCTTGCGTACGCCGCGGACAGGAGTGCGACTAGTGATGCCGAGGCCGGTGCGGGGATCGATGGTGTACCTGGATTCGACAGCCGGCGGGTGTCCGGCTTCGAAAGCCTTGGTTTCGGCAGGCTCAACCAGCGGCGCTTCAGCAGGCTCGGTTTCGGCAGGCTCAACCACCGGAACTTGGATGGCGGCTTCGACGTCGCGACGCATGATCAGCCCACTCTCCCCCGAGCCGTGCACATGTCCGAGATCGACGCCGTGCTCTTTGGCCATCCGTCGCACGAGTGGTGAAATGACGGCACCTAGTTTCCCGGGCACGCGAGTGCGCTGGAGAAGTAGATCATCTGCTGAGGTGGTCAGCTTAGCTTCGGTGCCTTTGGTTTCGACAGGCTCAACCAGCGGCGTAGAAGTTTCGACATGCTCAACCAACGAGTGCGCACGACGGGGACGGGTTCGGCGGACCGTTGCAGTCCCTCCCTGCGTTCCATAGCCAATGAGGAGGTTGCCGGAGCCTGCTTTTTCTTCGGTGCGGTATGTTTCCGCTGCCGCTGATTCCTTGGTTTCAACGGGCTCGGTTTCGACAGGCTCAACCAGCCGCGCCGTGGTTTCGACAGGCTCAACCAACGGCGTCCCGGTTTCGACAGGCTCGACCGACGGGGTCACCGAGATTAGGGGCTTGCCTACGTCCAGGGTCTGGCCTGGTTCCCCGTGCAGTTCGGCTACGGTACCGGCATAGGGGGACGGAACTTCCACTACGGACTTCGCCGTCTCGACTTCGGCGATGGGCTGGTCCACGCGGACCTCGTCACCCACGGACACGAGCCAGTTCACGAGTTCGGCTTCGGTGAGGCCTTCGCCCAGGTCGGGGAGAAGGAATACTTTGGTTTCGCTCATCTGATCAGTCTTCCCACTGGAGGTCATCAACGGCGTCGAGGATGCGGTCCACGCCGGGCAGGTAGTAGTGCTCGAGTTTGGGCGCCGGGTAGGGCACATCGAAGCCGGTGACGCGGCGGATCGGTGCCGCCAAGTGGTGGAAGCAGCGTTCCTGGACCCGCGCCACGATCTCCGACGACACCGACGCGAACCCGTGCGCCTCGGCGATCACCACGGCTCGACCGGTCTTCCGGACGGAGGCGGCGACGGTTTCGTCGTCGAACGGAACAATGGTTCGGATGTCGATGACCTCCAGCGAGCGGCCTTCCTCGGCGGCCGCGGCTGCGGCTGCCAGTGCGGTGGGAACGGAAGGCCCGTAGGCGATCAGTGTTGCGTCCGTGCCGGAGCGGGCGACGGCGGCGCGACCCTCCGTCGACGTCCCGCGGTCTGCCTTCGCTTCATAGTCCGCACGGAGCCTTTCCAGGTCAACCAGGTCCTTGGACCAGTAGAGCTTCTTTGGCTCCATGAACATCACGGGGTCATCCAAGTCGATGGCCTCGCGGAGCATGAGGTAGGCGTCGGCCACGTTGGCCGGCGTGTAGACCTTCAGCCCGGCGGTGTGGGCGTAATAGGACTCGGAGGAGTCGCAGTGGTGCTCAACTCCCCCGATGCCGCCGGCATAGGGAACACGGATGACCATGGGCAGTTTCACCCGGCCCTTGGTACGGTTGTGCATCTTGGCGACGTGGCTGGCAATCTGCTCGAACGCAGGGTAAGCGAATGCGTCGAACTGCATCTCGACGACCGGCCGCATGCCGTTGATTGCCATCCCGACTGCCATGCCGACGATGCCCGACTCGGCCAGGGGCGTATCGAAGCAGCGCTGCTCACCGAACGACTTCATCAGTCCATCGGTGATGCGGAAGACCCCGCCCAGCATGCCGACGTCCTCGCCGAACACCAGGACAGACTCGTCTGCTTGCATCGCGTGCGCCATGGCCGTGTTCAGTGCCTTGGCCATGGTGACCTGCTGCGGCCCTGCCGCTTCGGCTGTGGCCGCGGCCGCAGCTGCAGCTGCTGCCCGGGCCGTGGCGGAGCTGACGTTGCCGTTCGCCTCGGACGAAGTGGTTATAGTGGGGCTCATTCGGGGGCCTCCGTAGTGGATGAAGCGCCGCTGGCGTCGCGGGCGAGTTCGTCGGCGAGCAGGGCCGACTGTTCCTTTAGTTGCGGTGTCGGCGTGGAAAAGACGTACCTGAACAGATCTTGGGGATCGACGGGCACGTCTTCGCCCAGGCCGTTACGGAGTTGCGTCGCAACCGACTCTGCCTTTTCCGCGATGCGGGCTTCGCCGTCGTCGTCCAGCAGTCCCTTATCGGTGAGGTACGTCCTCATCCGCGTGAGTGGGTCCCTGGCCATCCACTGGGCCACTTCGCTGTCCTGCCGGTAGCGGGTGGCATCGTCGGCGTTAGTGTGGGCCTGCATGCGGTAAGTGTGCGCCTCCACCAAGAGCGGGCCAGAGCCCTCGCGGGCGAGCTTGACCGCACGATCCAAGACGGCGAGGAGCGCGACGACGTCGTTGCCGTCCACCCGTTCGCCGGCCATGCCGTAACCGACTGCCTTGTGCGCAAGCGAAGGAGCGACGGACTGGTGGGCCAGCGGCACGGAGATGGCGTACTGGTTGTTCTGTACGAAGAAGATCACCGGGAGGTGGAAGACGGCGGCGAAGTTCAGGGCTTCATGGAAGTCGCCTTCGCTGGTGGCGCCGTCACCGCACATGGCCAGGACCACGGTGTCCTCGCCGCGGAGCTTGGCGGCATGGGCGACGCCGACCGCATGGAGTAGCTGGGTGGTGAGTGGCGTGCATTGGATGCCGACCTTGTGTTTCAGCGCGTCGTAGCCGCCGTGCCAGTCGCCGCGGAAGATGGTCATGGCCTCGACGGGGTCCACTCCGCGAGCCATGACAGCCACGGCGTCGCGGTAGGTGGGGAACATCCAATCGCCGGCTGCGAGGCACAGGGCAGCTGCCACCTGGCAGGCCTCCTGGCCGTGGCTGGACGGGTAGACGGCCATGCGGCCCTGCCGGACCAGCGAGGAGTTCTGGTCATTGACCCGCCGGCCGATAACGAGCTGTTCGTAGGCAGTGAGGAGTTCGTCGTTACCGGGCAGCGGATACTCGTGGCCCGGTTCGGCGCCCTGTTCGGAATGGTGCTTGAGGTTGCCGTCCTGGTCCACCATCTGGATCTGATGGCGGGCCGGCAGCATGTAGTCCTCAGCGGTGATGCCGAACTTGCGCACGGCCTCCGCGGCTGCGCCGGGCAGGTGCACGTCTTCGGCCTGCTCAGGTTCGGTCGGAGCCTGCGCCGTATCGGGGGCAGTGTGGTCTGCGGAGATCGTCATTGGTCCGTCCTTCTATAGCCACTATTCATTTTCAGTATCGTCCCGGAGGATGTTTCGTATCCAGTATCAGCGCAAATCGTAGACAAGTACCACGAGGTATCCGTATTCTGAAAGACAAACTGCAAATATGAGCTGTCTAACTGGCGGGAGTTGTAGACGAATGGCCGAGGCGAACGAGGGACAGACGGCGGTGCCACTGGACGATGTGGACCGCAATATCATTGCCGAGCTCACGCGCGACGGTCGGATGTCTGTTACCCAGGTGGCCGAGAATGTCCACATCTCACGCGCGCATGCCTACACCAGAATTGCCCGGCTGACAGGTGAGGGTGTGCTGACCAAGTTCACGGCCCTGGTGGACCCCATCAAGGCCGGCCTAAAGTCATCGGCCTACGTGACTCTGAAGGTAAGACAGCGATCCTGGCGTGAACTCCGTGCACAGCTGAGGACGATTCCGGAGGTGCACCACATCGCATTAGTGGGCGGCGACTTTGATGTCATCTTGCTGGTACGTGCCGTGGACAATGTGGATCTGCGGCGCGTGGTCTTCGATCAACTGCAAGCGATGCCAGGGGTGCTAGATACTCAAACCTTTCTAGTGTTTGAGGATGTAGATACGCGCTAGGACGCGATGAGTCGCGAGCCCCTGATTTTGAGCGAATCGCCAGCCCTAAAGCCGCAAGGTGTGAAGAGAAACTTTCGGACGGCGGGATGCCAAAAGGAGCGCGGAAAACATTGGCGCGTTTGTCCGAGCCAAACACGCCACTAAAGGATGGGCTGAACCCTAATGCCGGGATCACCGGGTAGTCGCACATAGCCTACATAAACTTGAGCACTTGCACCGGACTCTACCGTGAATTCGCGGTCCGTGATCAGGTCGGTGGCATCGGGAACATGCGTGCTCCAGCATGCAGCCTCGCTACCATGGCGGCCGGAGATGTGACCCTAACGTCATCTATTGGATGAGGTCTAATGCCAGGGCAGAGGCGGAACTGCAAACCGCTGGAGGGCTGTCTGGGCCGATTCAAATGCCTCGAGCATGTTATCGCGGCCTGTCTCAGCGAAGTTCTTGTCTAATGCGATCGTGGTGAAGCCGAGGGCCAGGCCTTGCTGGGTTACTTTGGGATCATAGGCCAAGCCTATGACCCGACGCCCCGACCGTACTCCCACAAGGCAGGCATGGAGTCGCATTGCCAGAATCGTTTCCGCTCCTTCTAGGGCCTCCTGTGCTTCTGCGGGTGCGCACTCGTAGTACGTTGTCACCTCTTTGGTGCGAAGCAAGCCTCGGAGTTGCTCAAGCATGGTGGCATCGTCGTCCTCCATATGCCCGCTCATCGAAACCAAAGCGATCTTGTGTATTCCGCCCAGCCTTCCGTTGATCGCTTGAGCCACCGCTTCAATGATTTGGCCATTGGTGGGTCCGTCATAGCCATTACGGTGCCCGTCATCAGACCGCCAGTTACGGAGATTCACTGCTAGGTCAAAGCGTGGTGCCCGCGGTTCACAACCTCGTTTGTCTAAATCCCACAGCACTGGATCCGGGACGATTGCTACATCTCGCGTTAGGCCAGCTGCTGCAAGCCGGTCTCGGGATTCCGAATCCCGCACATAAACCGCGTGCGCTCTCTGAGTAGCACGGAGGTAAGCCTCAGCCGATGTCGCACTCCTGATTGGACCCACGCCTATACCCGCAAAGGCATAACGTGTGCGCAAGACTTGACAAACTTTAGCCGCCCGCGTGAACGGCCTGTAGAAGAAAGAGGCGCGGTCGTCAAGAAGCCCTCCGCCGCCTATAAGGACGTAGTCAGCCCGAGCGATGTGCCACGCAAGGCGGAGTCTCGTGCGTAGATTGCCGCCGATCTCGATCTGCCTGTCCTTGCCGCCCTCAACGGGGTAGGGTCCCCCTACAATCTTTACCCGTCGCGCTGTGGAGGAAACCCACCTTTGAAGAGCCTGCGCAATGAGGTCATCTCCAACGTTCCTCCACCCCGCACCGCCGATGATCAACACTTTTCTCGGCAATTTTTCGGCCCCAAGCTGTTTCCCCATGATCCTTACTCTAAACAGATGACGTTGGCTTTGTCTTATCCATAGACACTTCCGCATACGGTGAGCCTTCGCGGCCAGTGCCTACAAGCGACTGTGGCTCGACTCGTCCCGTGAAGACATAGCCAACCAGCTACAATTGCCGTACGCGCACGAGTGTCGCCGTTCTGGCTTCGTGCCAATTAGCATGCGGCAGCTATCACACAGGGGGATCCCGGCTTGGACTTGCACGACTATCTACGCATACTGCATCGCAACTGGATATTGCTGGTAGCGTCCGTTCTCCTCGGTCTTCTAGCTGCAGGTGCCGCATCCATCCTTGTGAAACCCACCTACACATCGACAACTAAGCTATTCGTAGCTATTCAAGGCTCAGAAAGTGTCACCGAACTCCAACAGGGCAACACTTTCAGTCAGGCCAGGGTGCAGTCGTATGTCAAGACCGTAACGGCGCCTGTCATACTGCAGCCCGCCATCGATGCCCTGGGCCTGAGTGAAACCCCTGAAGAGTTGGCAAAGCGGGTGAGAGCGAAGTCCGACCCGAATACAGTCCTGATTGATATTGAAGTGGACGATACATCGCCCGTGCAGGCTGCCGCTATTGCGCAAGCTGTGGCAAACAGCGTGATCCGGGGTCTCGACACCCTTGAACGTCCCAAAGCAGGTGGAACTAGTCCAGTAAGCCTTTCGATAATCACGCCGGCCACCGCTCCCTCCGCCCCTTCGGCGCCAAACACACGCCTGAACATTCTCTTGGGCTTGTTTGCTGGTTTGACCCTTGGTTTGGGTATCGCTGTGTTGAGGACGGCCCTTGATCACCGCATTCGTGGGGAAGCAGACTTCCGTAAAGCATCCGAGGCACCTATCTTGGGCGCAATAGCTTTCGATCAGGACGCAATGAAAAAGCCATTGCTGACTCAAACCCTCACACAGAGTCCTCGCGCGGAATCGTTCCGTCAGCTACGCACCAACCTGCAATTTGCCAATGTTGCCGGCCAGGCAAAGACAGTATTGATGACGTCCTCTTTGCCGGGTGAGGGCAAAAGCACGACTGCTACCAATCTCGCGCTTGCCTTGGCTCAGGCTGGCCAGACCGTTTGTTTGGTTGATGCTGATCTTCGCAGGCCAATGGTCAGCGAATACCTCGGCCTCGAGCGCAATGCAGGACTCACCACGGCCCTTGTGGGGCAGGCGGACGTAATGGACTTGCTCCAACCATGGGGCACAGACCAACTTTACGTCTTGGCTTCTGGTCAGATACCCCCAAACCCCAGCGAGCTTCTCGGGTCCGATCAGATGGATCGACTTCTCCACCGCTTGGAACAATCGTTTGACACAGTTATCGTCGACGCTCCTCCACTTCTGCCCGTCACGGACGCGGCCGTTTTGGCCCAGCACGTAGGAGGAGTTGTTCTTGTCGTGGGGGCGCAGAAAGTCAAGAAACATGATATTGAAAAGGCCTTGGCTTCGCTAAATCTCGTAGGAGCTACAGTTCTTGGAGCTGTGTTAAACCGGCTGCCCACCAAGGGTGCCGATGCCTATGCCTACTCGTATTACACGTCCGACGAGTCGTTCAAAACCAGTGGCTCATCGCATGCAGCCCCCGAAGAAGAAGCATCCGCGGGAACTCGGGCCGGGTACAGCAGTCGCTCGGAAGAACGGGCCTCAGGACGTCCTCGCAGCGTATTTCCAGGCAGTGGGCGGCGGTAGACGCCAAACCAAATTCCTGCGGGAAGCAGTGGCTGTTTGGCGTCAGCAAGGGGCTGTCTAGCTTGCGGACGCCACAGCCGCACGATTCCCTTAATACGGGGCTACAGCCGGATCGCGCCTCCAGCCGCAAGCAGTGATCATCTCCGGTGGAAGCCGCTGCCTCTCGAGGCACAGATAAAGACGCGTCGGCAAAAGCAAACAATCTTGCCGGCGTTCGTCCTTGGTGCAGTCGGTCCATCGCCGCCACGATGATTTCCGTCCGGTGAAACCGGACACCCTAGGAATTGCTTGTGATTTCGAAGCCGTCTCAGGCCCCTGAAGTCGGCTAACGAATCCCGCGGGGAACGAGCCACACGACCACATGCGCGCGTACGGGCATTCTTCGGATTCGGGCCATGATCTCGGATCGTGGAGACCCACGTGCCCGCCAAGACGGGCCTTCCCTCCTGCCGAGACCCGCGACGTGGACACCGTTCATCAGCTCTCGATTCGTCCCTTCGCTGTCTGGGCGGCATCTTCCGTGCCAAGTCGCCGCTTAGGGGCTCGTCGTGTTTGGTGGTGAAACAGGTTCCGTGTCTTGAAAGCTGAAGGGCCCGTAGTCCTGCTGTGATGGATGTTCTCTACGCATTCATCAGAGTCAGGAGCTACGAGCCCTGATCGAGCCTACTTCCCCGCGCCCCGATGCTGCCACCACGATCTTCAACCTGCCCGACTATCGCGTCACCGACACCGAGGTCCCTGGATTCGGGCAGCGGCGGATCCACGTGGTGGCCACCGCCGAGGCCGGCTGTCCGTCCTGGGGCGTAATCAGCGGCCGTGTTCATTCCCGCCGGCCCCGCCGCCTGCGTGACATCCCTATCGCTGGGCCGGTCGAAGTGCTCTGGGCCAAGCGTAGATTCTTCTGCGACGAGCACTTGTGCCCGCGCCAGACGTTCACTGAGGAGACCGCTCAGGTCCCGCGCCGGGCACGGTCCACCCGTCGGCTCCGCGACGCCCTCGTAGCCGCAGTGATCGCGTCGGGCAGGGCCGCGCAGAGGCTGCCTCCTCGTTCGGTGTTTCCTGGTGGCTCGTGCAGCAGGCCCTGGACTCCGCAGCGCTGACACTGCCGGACGTGGACGCCCTGGCACCACGGATGCTCGGCATTGATGAACATCGCTACCGGTCAGTGAGGTTCTTCCGCGACCCGGCCATCAAGGCCTGGAAACGCTACGAACCTTGGATGACAACCATTGTCGATCTCGACACCGGCCAGGTCCTCGGAATCGTGGACGGACGCGACAGCGACGGCGTCGGGGATTGGCTCTTCGCCCGCCCATTGGAATGGCGTCTGGGCGTGCAGGTCGTTGCCATCGACCCGTCCGCGGCGTTCCGGAAGGCCTTGCGGATGTGGCTTCCGCAGACCGCAGTCGCAGTCGACGCTTTCCACCTGGTCAAGCTCGGCAATGACATGCTCACCGAAGTCCGGCAGCGTCTCACCCAGCAGGTCCATGGCCGGCGGGGACGCGTGCCATCGACCCGGTCTGGGCCAACCGGCGGCTGTTCCTGCGCGCCGGTGACACGCTCTCGGACCGGGCCCGGGACAGGCTCAGCATAGTGTTCGCGACCGACGACGCCACCGGAAAGCTGCAGGCCGCCTGGCTGGTCAAAGAGCAGCTGCGGACGCTGCTGGCCACCGGGTCCCCCGCCGACGCAGCCGCCGCAAAAGACCGTCTGCAAGCACTGGTAGAAAAGGCTGGTCAGCCGGAAACAAATCGGCTCTGGCGCACGGTCTGCCGGTGGTGGAAGGAGATCGAAGTCCTCATTGTCACCGGTGCAACAACAGCAAAAGTGGAAGCCAATAACACTGCGATTAAGCACATCAAAAGGACAGGCCGGGGATTCACCAACGCACGCAACTACAAAACGCGTATCCTGTTGCGCAGTGCTGCGTAAACAGCGGCATGAACACCCATCACGGCAGAACATTCACCACGAACCGTGAAGAGCCCGCTTAGGTCACGATCGCCCCCACCGTTCAGCACTGCGACTCACCACTACGACGTCGTCACTCTCAAAGGCTCCGCGTGCTGGGTAACCCGCAGCCGCCGCCAGCACCGGCCACCACGCCGCTGCGCGGAGGCCTGACTGGAATGCTCAGGAAATGGCTTCCTTTGATCATCAGAGGCAGAATGACCAGCAACTTCGCGCAGTTTCCACCACGGCACCGATCCCGCCCAAGTCTTTTCTCTCGGCGACGGATGCGACGCTTTACACCACAACGGCCCCTCGACGCCGGTCTTGCCAAGACGACTGCGTCCCGCCCCAGTCACAGAGACGACCGGCTTCCAATCCCAAAAAGCACCGCAGCCAGCGTCGTGGTGGCGGACTATGAGGCTCATTCGCCCTGCTTCGCAAACATTGCGAGCCATGGGCACCTTCGTGACCGTTAAGCGGCCCTTCGCATTTAGGCATGGTTTGTCTTTTGATCCGGTAGGGGCGGTGGCCGCCGGCGGCGAGTAGGCATCCGAGTCTGTAGTTGGTGAAGTTTCGGAAGCCGCGGGCGATTCTGCGGGTGGTTTCGATGACGCCATTGATCGCTTCGGTGGGACCGTTGGAGGCGCCGAAGGTGTCGAAGTAGGCCAGGATCGCTGCCTTCCATTGTTTGAGTGTCCGGCCCAGTCGTGAGACCTCGGGGATCGGGCAGGACGGGAATGAGGCGATCACCTCGTTGACGAGTTGGCGGCCCTTCTCCGGTCTGGCGTGGTAGATGTGGCGGAGTTTTTGGTAGCACTGCCAGGCCACGCTTACTTCGTGGTCCGGGTCCCCGAGGGTGAGCTTCGCATCGAGTCGGGCGGCCTGTTTATCGGTGAGATGTTCGGCGCCGATCTGCAAGGTCCGACGGATGCCGTAGAGCGGGTCGCCCTTGCGCCCGCGGTGCCCGAGGGTGTCCTGCTGGACCCGGCGGCGGACCTCATCGACCATGGCCGATCCCAGTTTCACGCCATGGAACGCATCCAGGACCGTGATGGCTTCGGGCAGCTCGTCTCGGATAGCGTTCGCGTAGCCTCGGAACGGATCCAGCGCTGCCGTCTTGATCCTGGCGGTGAACCCGGTGCCGCGGTCTTTGAGCCAGTCGGCGTGGGCCTTCCCGGACCGGACCGGCACGAGGTCCAGCAGCCGGGCATGAACCACACCTTGGGCGTCGCGGGTGTGGTCCACGATCCCGGTGACCATGCCGGTGCCCGGCGGGCCGGTGTGGGACCAGACATGCTCATCGACGCCGAGCGCGTCCACCCCTTCGAGCCGGCCCGTCGCTGCGATCCGCCGGGCTGCTTCCACCCGGACAGCGTCCCAGATGGTGTGCCAGGAAACGCCGAGCTGATGGGCCAGAGCGGAAACCGAGGTATCGAAACGCTGCAGCGCATCGGTCGCCCACCCGACTGCCCCGGTTGTCAGTTTCGCCCGGGATCCTGCCATCGGATGCTCCTCGGTGAACGTCGTTCTCGGGCAGTCCGGGTCCGGACACCGCCAGACGCGCTTGGCCCACAACAGCCGCACCGGCCGGCCGAAACACGGGATGTCATGGAGCCGAACCGGCCGACGGCCATGGCCCACGGCAACGACACCGCAGTCCGGACAGCCGGTGACATCCTCCCCGGTCTCGACGCCCAGAACCAGGCCGGCCCCGGTCGCCGTGACAGAGCTGATGTGGATGCCCTCGACACCGAGCAGCGCATCCGCGCGCGTGCACCACCGGCCGTGGGAACAAGACATAGAGTTATTCATGTCGGGGTCTCTTTTGGGTATTGGTTTGCTTGGTCGCAACCAATTCAAAGAGGCCCTGACCTCTTTCCCGCCGCACCGCGCCGTACCGAAACGTCCAATGCTCTGGCGGCAGTCTCAGACCGACCTAACCACGCTCATCTGCGAAGGGCCCGTTAAGCTGCCGCAGCCATCAAATCGGAACGCGACTGAGCTCCCTTCGTTCCTTGCTCCTTGTTCGACGTGGCCTGGTACCGGAGGTCAGCAGCGCTATCAGCAACGATAAAACAAAGATCCATTCGCTAAATACAACACTGAGAACGAATACTTCGGCCTCGTAGTCGCGAAGAACATAGCCAAGCGCAATTTGAGCCAAAAGGGCAAGCATATACAGCTTGGCTAACATCACGTAGCGACCCGCCGCAAGGAAATATGCAATGAGAACAGTGCTGGCAAGATATAGAGGAAGCTGCAAGGAAATTTGCTCTATAGACCTAACGCTGCCGTGCGATTCGGCACCGAACAAGAAAGGCACAAACCATTCTGCGGTGAGATGGACTGTCGCCGACATCAGGGCGCCGGTCAGCAAGGCACCGGATACAAATCCTGCCATTTTCTTCATCGAGACTGGCCCCCTTGAAAAGCGAGGGAGAAGAAGCGAACCCAGTAGTTGGGCGGGAATGAACAATAGAAGTAATACTCGCGTTGCCAGGGCTACTTCCACTAGCTGAGCTCCACCACCAAAATTTTGTGCCATGATAATCAAGGCAGAGGAATAAGCGTGGACGATGATGGTGTAGGTCGCCAGGGCCAAATACTTACTTTTAGTCGCCTTTAATGCCGCCCACGGCAAAGCGCCCAATAGGTCAACTATACGTACGCCCGCAACGTAGTTCACGTATAGCATTGACACCAAAGCACCGGCGCTATATGCAAAAGCAATAATGCCGAGGGGGAAACTTAAAAAGATGGCCGCCATGCCGAAAGTACAAACAACAACGTTTCCGAGCACGCGAGATATTGCTAGATTCTTGGCATCCAACCGCCCCTGCAGCACGTAATTTGCTGAGGCTGCATAAAAGATCGGCACCAGTGACACTGCGATCGCTACGCTGGGGTCCGTCTGGGACACCGCCACCGGCACCACCACCAAGCTCGCCAGCAACGCAAATACAACCTGGACCCGGGCTGTCTGTCGAACGACCCCACGGGCAGGCTCTCCATTCGAGATACGGCGAACCGCATCCGTCCCAAGGCCTGCATCTCCCACAACAGTTGCGTAGGCAATTATTGATTGGGCAAGCGAAAGGATCGCAAGGGCTTCTAGGCCCACCTGACGTGCCAACACGAATGAAACCGAGAAGGCGAGCAGTTTTGAAATAACTTCACCGCTGAACATAAGAGCACCATCACGAAGGAACTTACGTCGCATGATCGCGCCTCTCTCCGTCATCCCGAAGAGTAGAGATACGGCCGTTACTGGCAACTGGCGGCCACTTTGCATATGACTTAGCGCATAATCCCCACGCTAAACCTACAAAGAGCCAAGTTTCCAGAAGCCATAAAACCATGGTGGCGATGGAGAACAGCAAGTACGGCAAGAAGAATATGACGAGAGTATCGAACCGCTCGGATCGCCACACTGCAATTGCCGCTAACAACACAGCCGACGATATTAGAAATGCCCCGAATATACCGGTATCGTACAAGATTTGCACCGGAAGATTACCAATGTATCCAGGAAGAAGGAGGGCCGGCTGCGTTTCATCGATATGTCTTTGCCCGAAGCTGTTCCAGCCTAAGCCAATCATTCGTTCGCTTGACGACCACCATTCTGTGATGGCCACGCTCCCAACCCGGTTCCTAAGCCCCCCCGTACCATCATTAATGTCGAACACGGCCATGAACTTGCTCAGGCCGGCGTCCCCTCCCCCCATAAGCAACAGGAGCGCCCCTAGACCACCTACTCCTAACGATGCAACGGCCAACCGCCGTGCTGCTGGCTTCAAAAGCATGCAGCCAACAAGGCCCACGACGTACGCAACCAATGCCGCCCGTGTGTGAGTGGTTAGTATCGCCATAGGAGCGGAGAACGCCAGTGCCACTCTGATCCACTGGGGTACTGAACCCATAGGGTTTACAACCGCTACAAGGGCCCAAAGGCAAAGTAGTCCGGCCAGAATATTGGCCTCAAGCGAGAACACATACGCGGCATACCCGCCATAAGTTGGGTCGCTTTGAACACCAAAATTAAATATGTGTGCCGTTGCGCCCAGCCAGAAAACGATGGCGAGAAAAGCGCAGCACAACGCCCCAGTCGCCCCCCAGCGCAAGATCCAATACCAAGAACTGGGTGTCTTTGCTATCCAGACCGCAGTTATTATATTGAGCGAACACCAAATGAGCACTGTCATCGATCGCTGAGGGTACGGGGGAACGCTTACAGACGACGCTAACGAAAAAACGATCCATGTAAGCGCGAGACCCAGAGACCAGCGGACGCCCTTGGCTAATCGCAACGATTTCCCGCCCAACCCATCATGAACGAGCCGGAGTAAAGCCATGGCGCCAACAATCATCTCAGGCCGGAAGGTGAGTGCCCCCACATCGATCGCTGGTCTGGTTGCGAAAGCCGCAACGACTACAAGCAACGCCATACGCCGATTCGACGAGAGAAAGTACATTCCTACTGGTATCAAGACGATGACCAGGAAAATCTTGTCGATCATCAAATCGGTTTGATCATAGCGAGGAGTCCGTGGCCAGTAATCCGCCGACGCCAGTTTGCACTGGGCGTCCGACGACCAGCATGCAGCAGCGCCCTCCGGCTCTCAGATCGCTCAGGCACGGAGCGAGCCACCTCCTTCATGTATGAGCCTGCTAACCCAGCAGAAGTCCAACTGGGCTCGGTTGTCCTGCCCAAGCCAATATACGCGTGGCGACACCTTTCCTCCGTCAGGCTCGATTTCTCGTGATATCCAATTACCGGAGCAACATAGCCGCCACTTATTTGAGCCATGCCCTAAGTATCCAAGGTCGCCAAGACCGCGGTCAGTTTACTGAGTCGATTGTCGAAGGACAATTTTGGCGCTATTTGTGCCGCCGTGGGCAGCGCAGGTCTCGCATCCCAGCTTTGTCGCGCTGCTCTCAAAGCAAGGGCGATATTAGCCGACGGCGGATTTCCTCGCTCTACGGTGATGCCACCGACCATCGGCAGCACTTCCGCCGCTCCACCATCGCCATAACCGATGCTTGGAATCCCGAACGACCATGCCTCAATCGGAACGAGTCCGAACGGTTCAGCCTTTGTCGGGAAGACGGCCACGAGGTCAACTGATTCGCGCAGTTCTTCAAGCGAGCTGAGCTCTCCGACATAGCTGATGCGCTCATCGGTCTCCGAAACTGCGATGACCTCCTCAAGCGCCGCTTCCTGCCCTGGAAACGGAGCACCGGCAAGTACAAGCCGCCAGTCAGGGTCGTTCATAAGCGAATCCCTGAAAGCCTCCGCAACCTCGAGGTGGCCTTTATGGCCATTCACCCTGCCGTAAACAGCGACGGTGAAGGGTCGGCTTGAGGCCAAGGGTGTAGAAGTCTTAACACGTTCAGAATCACCGGCCATGACATCGATGACGGGATAAGTGACATAGATCCGAGACTCTTTAATACTTAGTGAACGAAGCCACCGAGCCGTCGCCCGGCTACAGGCAGTTAGGGGGAACGACCCTGCCAACAACACTCTAAAGACGAGCTTGGCTCGAGAATCGTCCAGCAACTCGTGCACAGCCACGTAAAATTTCTGCCGCGCCAGGCGGAGGAGCGGTATATAGCCAGTGACCGCTAGGGTCCACAGAACTACGACATCTGCCGACCGCATGGCATTCGGGAGTCTTGGGGGACGGATCATATCCGTCATCTTTGACCGTCGCAGCACGAGCAACTGCGGCTCCACGCTGATCTGCACTTGGGAGCCAAGTCGGGCGACCTCATCGTGAAGTGGTCCGACCGATGGAACAAGCACATGCACCGAATGTCCTAGAGCGATCAAGCACTCTATCTCATGAATCAGGACGCGGCTGGCGCCATAGGTGTCATTACTTCCATGAACTATCGTGATTCTCAATGTCTCTCCGCCTCACGCAACACGGAAGCCCAGTTCTCCCTGAAGTTGCGGTTGCTGAACTTAGATGTATGCGCGCGATCGGCGTCTCTGTACCGGCGCCAGATTTCGGCGTCAAGCAAATCAACCACTTGCCTGCTGAGCAGCACACCGTCGTCCGCGATGTCGGAAGGGGCAACTAGACCGCGAGGGATGACCTCAGGCAAGGCACCTCTGTTCGTATGGACCACTGGAACACCGTTCGCACTAGCTTCCAGTGCTGGCAGACAAAAGCCCTCGTCCACCGAGGAGACCAGAACGCACAAGGCCTGCTTGTAGAGACTGCTCAGTGCCTCATCGTCTATCCCAGAGCGCACGCTGATCCATTGCCCGTCGGGATCGCAGGAAGCTAGGCTCGCTTTAAAATTTGATTCATCGTTCCCTGTGCGCGTTACCAGCACAAGCTTCAAATCTCTGCCCGACTGGTCCCTGGCTGCCTTCACAGCCTCAACTGCCAACGGCAGTCTCTTGTGCTTATCTATGGAAGACACCACTAGGACCGTCAAACTCCGAGGACTCTGAGGATGCTGAACCGCAGCCGGCTGCGCGGTCCCCTCCGTTCCTTGGTCCGAATACGAGGGCCATGGGATAACTCGTACGCGCGCCTTTGGCCACCGATGCTGAATGCGCCTCCTGCTGTGCTCGGACGGAGTAACAACAAGCCACGATCTCCGGACGGAGTACCAAATACAAAGCTTTGCATAGAAAACGAAATATTTATTGAACATCTGAGGATGATCCAAGACCATCGTGTCGTGCACGACTACCACGGACTTAGATTTTCCCATGGCAATGCCCGTGTTTGTGGCGTGGACGACCATATCTGCTCGCTGTTGCCGCGATTTGAGAGGCACAAGAACAAAATCCCATAACAGCATGTTCAGCAGACGTAGGGCCCTCGTCTTAGGTTCGCCAGTGGGTCGCAAAGTGCTAACGCGTGCGTTTTCTGCTGAGACCGCCGCAGCGATTAGCGCCGCTCCCCGGCTAGAACCGCTCCGGCCTCTGACACCTATGAAGTCATTGAGAACGATTCTCATGCCAAACGTCCCTCGAAATAGGCACCATAAAAGTCGGTTAGCTTTCCGGTGAACGACTCCCACGAATATGGAGCCGCCAACTGCAGAGCGAGTCGTCGTGCTCGATGAAGACTTTCATCAGACTGTATAAAAGCGGCTACTTTGCTAACTACTTCATGCCTCGCGGATAGCGGAAGGGGCCGCGACAGCGTCTGCAGCTCCCAGGGAATCGGGTCGTTCAGGAGGAACTCCGAAGAGTCAACAACCTCTTCCACTGAAGTGTTCCTGTAGGCGACCACAGGGCAGCCTGACGCCATGGCCTCTTGAGGTGGCAGTCCTTGTCCTTCATAAGCCGTTGGATAGTACATGGCGACCGCCAAGGAATAAAGTGCAGACAACTCGCCGTCGGTAAGGGAGGCGATGACGCGACTGTGAGGGAAATCCTCTTTGGCGAGGCCTCTTCCGGTGACAACCATAGGAATGCCCTGCTCGGCGAGGGCTTCCGCAATTTCGTCAATCCAGTGATATCGCTTACGGGGATCGGGAGTCCGGAGGTCTGCCAAGGCGACAACGAAGGGGCGACTCCACGCAACTCCCGATTCTTCCAATATCCGCGAGACGGAGGAAATTGCTTCATTCGAGGGCGTGCTGGTGAAGGCTTCCGAAATAGGCAACGGACAAGTCATGACGCGACTGGGAGAAACACCTAGTCGCGTCACAACTCGGCTTTTAGTGTATTCAGAATTGGCCAGAATCACATTAGAACGTTTAGCATTGGCAAACAGCAACCTGGACTTGATACCCAATTTTCTATAACTATCCAAATCCAGAGGTATTACGTCCTGTATTGAACAGATCCAAGGGCGGTCCTTCACCACCGGTAGGTGATAAACCGAAGTTGCGTGGTAGGGGACCGACTTCTCCAGCCTCAACTTCCGAATGTCGCGTTGTATAAGCAATACATCCGGTGCCTTCAATGTCGAAGGTGTCCTTGTTAGAGTCGCTACCTCAACGCTGGAAAGCCCCTTGGCGCCCGCAGCCATCATGGCCGCGTATCTACCGAGTCCCCGGTCGGAGCCCAACTCCGAAAGAGAGTACTGATCCAGCAGTACGGTGGGGTTTATCAATTCCATGTCAGTCTGCTGCCTGCGAAGGGCTGGAGTTCCGACTGATTTCGGATTGGCTGCTGTTTCCGCTCCGCACGTCCTCTAGGGCATCCTCATACGCTGAGCAGATTGTTTCCCACCTGTACTCCTGAAGCGCTCGCTTGCTCGCTTCACGAGACAACTCGGCTTGAAGGTTAGGGTCGTCCAGCACCCTGAGGAGTGCATTTGCGATTTCCTCCGGCGACGGCGGCACAAATAGGCCTGCCGCCTTCAAAACCTCACGGTTGTAAACCGTGTCCCTGGCAACCGTTGGGGCCCCGCAAGCCATGGCTTGTACCAATGCAGGGTTTGTGCCACCTACGCTGTGGCCATGGAAGTAAGCGCCTGCATGCTGCCACAGGGCTAACAGGTGTTGGTGATCACTTACATGACCCAGCCAGCGGACGTTTGAACGCTCTTGCGAAAGTTCTTGGACCGCGGCATCAAGTTCGCCTCCGTGCCCGGAGGATCCCACGATGATAACGGGTACAGCGTCAGGCAGCAGAGCTATAGCGTCGATGAACTCCCTGACCGAATTTTCAGGTACGAATCGCGCGACCAATAGAACGTATTTCCGTGACTCGAGACCTTCAACCGGCTCCAGGGATCCCGGATTGTCACCGCCGTACGGTATTACGTATCCATCGAGGCCAAATTCGTCACGCCATCTTGCAGCGATCGCGTGCGCATCGTAAATCATTCGTGAACCCCAGCGTGCGGTAGCGCGAGCACCATTTCGAAAGAGGGCTTTTGCCATGCGGCCCCACTTTGCTCGTTCCCATTCAATGCCGTCAACATTCACGAGGGTCGGTATTCCTCGCAGCTTCAGCAGTGGCAGCCAAAAGCCGTTGGCTACATTCATCACGAGAACGACATCAGGTTTCCGGCGAACAGCGTCAATTGTTGCGGAGAGGCCAAAAGAAAGTGTACTGAGCGATTTAGAATCAATGCCAGCCGTTGTGAGCGCGTGCACTCGTGGATCCCGTGACTCATCTTCTGGCTTTGTGGCACCAGGACGTCCGTAAACCGTGACGTCCCATCCCGAGTCGGCCAGAAATGGCGCCAGTTTTCTCACAGCGGTTTCGAAGCCCCCGTAGTAGCTGGGATAGCCCCTGGTTCCAATAATCGCGACAGACCGACGCACGTAACCCCCATAATTAATTCGCTTCTAAGGCCCCTGCACGGCACCGCACCCGAGATTATCATCCGGAGCGCGCCACAATAGCCAACGGGCGTTGGCGCATGGACCAAGGGCCGTGGAACAGCGAGCCCGCCGGGGATGCAACCGCACCCGCGCTCCATGAGCCTCAAGCAATCTCCAAGGCGCTGATGTGCACGAAGCCCTGCTGGCTGGACGACATATTACTCATACAGGCACCTACCGCTGTAGCCTATCTTCGGAGAACTCGCGGCTGGCGATATCGAATTTCTTGGGGGTCGTTGGTGGATTGGCGGATTCGAACGTCGCGGACGCTGCGGTTCGTTGATGCTTTCGTAATTGTCTGGGCGGTAGCGGGCGCCTATGTGATCAGGTTTGGCTTTGAACCCAGCTCGGTGGAGCCAGGATTCGAAGTAAACTACCTGTGGATCTCGGCGGCTTTGTCCCTAGTATGGTGGCTCATGCTTGGAGCCTGGAACACTCGTCAGAGCCGGATCCTTGGGGCTGGTCCTGATGAGTACAAGCGTGTAGCAGCAGCGTCACTTTGGCTTTTTGGTGTCGTCGCGATATTTTCTTACGTCTTCCGCTTCGACACTGCGCGCGGTTACGTGGGTATTGCTTTACCTGTCGGTCTTATTGGGCTCATCCTTGGGCGATGGTTGCTGCGGCAACACTTGAACATCAACCGGCAGAGTGGGACCAGCATGTCCCGCCTGCTGTTGCTAGGGGGGCCCGGCGCCGTGGCGCACCTAGCATCGACACTACTTGACGCCAAGCATGCAGGGTACCTCCCCGTAGCGGCCTACATGCCCGGGGCGGATCCAAACATCACCCGCGAGCCTGAATCGGGTCTCGCCGTGCTGGGTCACGAGGCGGACCCGACCGCGATCTTAGCGGCAATTGATCACTGCAACGCCGATGCTGTGGCTGTTTCTGCTGGGGTCCAACTGCATCCCCAAACTCTCCGCCACTTAGGCTGGGCACTTGCCTCCAGAAACATCGGACTGATCATGGCGCCAGCTCTCACAGATATTGCGGGCCCACGAATACACACTCAGCAAGTCGCCGGTCTGCCTTTGATACATGTCACGACCCCTACTTTGGAGGGTGGGCAAAGGGTCGCCAAGAGGCTTTTCGACCTGCTGGCAGCAATAGTCCTAATAGTTCTTGCATCGCCGCTCATCGCCCTTACTGCTCTCGCCGTAAAGGCATCCAGTCCTGGACCAGTGCTATTTCGTCAACAGCGCGTGGGAATGGAGGGCGCCCACTTCCATATGCTGAAGTTTCGATCGATGGTTGTGGATGCGGAGCAACGCCTGGCCGATCTCCAAGGTCAGAACGAGGGCAGCGGTGTGCTGTTCAAAATTAAGAATGATCCGAGAATTACACCAATGGGTAAGTTTCTTCGAAGGTACAGCCTCGACGAACTTCCACAGCTTTTCAACGTTCTTGCGGGTTCCATGAGCCTGGTCGGTCCGCGCCCTCCTCTGCCTGCCGAAGTGGCCGGCTACGAAAAAGTCGTACGCCGTAGGTTGTTAGTCAAACCGGGACTCACCGGTCTCTGGCAGGTCAGCGGGCGTTCTAACCTTTCGTGGCAGGACTCGGTACGGCTGGATCTTTACTATGTGGAAAATTGGTCCTTGGCAGGAGACCTTGTGATCCTGTTGAAAACCGTGCGAGCCGTCTTCGGCAGCACAGGGGCCTACTAGGCGATGCCCCACCGAGAACTTGCCCCTTATAGGGAAGGACGGAAGTCATGCCGAGAGCGCACTCTGAGGACGAGCAGGCCTTCGACGGGACGCAGAGTAACAGCAAAAGGCGGAAGCCGTTCACGACCCGGCGTCGACTTTTCGTCGGTGGGATCGCGGTCGGACTAGCAAGTGGCGTTCTAGGATACGCGGCTTGGATCAGTTCGACTGCTTCCCTGATCCAGAGCGAGCTAGAAGCGGCGACGTCTATTGCGCCGGACCTGCGAGGAAAACTCTCGTCTGGCAGTGCGCAAGCAGCCCAGGAGGACGTGGCTCGGCTTCGTGCCCACACGGGCAAAGCCAAGGATGCTGCGGATCAACCGCTCTGGATCTTGGCATGCAACGTTCCTCTAATTGGCGCAAATTTCGCAGCGGTTAGCGAAGTCGCACGGTCAGCAGACGATGTAGCCAATCTTGCCTTGGCGCCTCTGGTCAACGTCTTCGCATCGCTTAGTTGGGATAGTCTCCTACCCAAAAGTAGTGGGGCAGACTTGAAGCCGCTAATCGCCGCCTCCCCTACCGTGAGTTCAGCTGCACATGCAGTCAGGACCTCCTCAGCTCGGTTAGAGGCAATCGATACCAATGGGCTACTCCCGCGAGTTGCGGAACCGCTTGCCGGCGCAGCTGCGCAACTGGAGGACGTAGCAAGCACATTGGACGCAGCCGCCGATGCGGCGCAGGTTGTCCCCGGCATGCTTGGAGCCAACTCCCAACGGCAGTACCTCCTCATGATCCAAAACAATGCGGAGTCCAGGGCTTCCGGCGGTATCCCCGGAGCTTTGGCCGTACTGAAAATTAACAGTGGAAAACTCAGTCTCGGTGAACAGAGCAGCGCTGGGGAAATCGGAACGATGACTCCAACACTGCAACTCGATGCCGAACAGCAGCTAATCTACTCAAGCCGACTGGGAAAATTCATGCAGGATGTCAACCTGACCCCAGACTTTCCCTCAGCAGCTAGAACTGCTCAAGAGATGTGGGAACGAAAAACTGGCGGGCGAGTAGATGGCGTCATCTCCATCGATCCGATCGCTCTTGGTTACGTGCTTGACGCCACAGGGCCTGTGAAATTAGGTAGCCCCGAGCTTGCATCCCTTTCGGGTGGCCTACCAACAGAGCTAGATGCAAACAACGTTGTGCGGACACTCCTCTCGGACGTCTACGCGAAAATCCCAAATCCCACCCTTCAGGACGCCTACTTCGCGGGAGTAGCCCAAGAAACCTTCGCAGCGTTGGCCGACGGTAGGGGTGACGCGAAGGCATTGATCGCCGGACTGGCTCGGGGAACGGAAGAAGGTCGGGTCCTAGTTTGGTCTGCTGACAACGCTGAGCAATCTGTCATTGAGAGATACCCACTCAGCGGCTCGATCGCAGGACCAAGTACCTCGCCGGCACAATTTGGTGTGTACTTCAACGACGGCACCGGCGCGAAAATGGATTACCACATGAAACGAACCGTACAGCTCGTAGAGGAGTGCCCGGCTGGTGGATACTCTCAGATGAAGGTTCGCGTAACAAGTACCAACACTGCACCGAAGGACGCAGCAACGTCATTGCCCGACTATGTAACGGGAGGCGGCGCGTTCGGCGTCCCAGCAGGCACCGTACAGACGAACGTCATCGCGTATGGACCTGTTCAATCAAACGTTGAAACAGTGTTCGTGGCAGGTAAGAAGACTGGTTTTGCATCCAATCGGCATAGTGGTCGTCCCGTAGGTAGCGTCACGGTCCGCCTTGCCCCGGGCGAGAGCAGCACCGTTGACTTCACGTTCGACAAGATAGTCCAGCACACGGAACCGAAACTGTCTGTAACGCCGACAGTTCAGCCACTCAATGACGTGGTATTGGACACGATGAAGGCAAAATGTGCGCCGGCTGCATAGCTAACTCATTAACAGTATGTAAAGTGTCTGGATTGACTTTGGTGACACCCTTACCTGGGTGGTAATCTCTCTTTGGGTAACACCACGAGATTCGCCCCACGGTCACATGGGGATGGGGAATCTCCACAATAATGTGACATCCGTGTTAAAAGGTCTCAGGGGGGACAAATGAAGAAGTCTATTGCTGCGCTCGCGCTTGCAGGAACCATCGCACTGACCGGCACCGCGCCGGCCTTTGCCGCCAACTACCCGGCACCGCCCGCCAACTCCGCAGTTTCAGATGGCGTGGTTGGACCCGGCGAAGCCTTCACCTTTTCTGCCAGGGGCTTCTTCGCTGGCGAACCGCTAATCATTCGCGTGACACCGGGTGCACGTCCCGCGTCGACGGGTGCCAGCATCGCCGGTGCCGGCGCGAGCCGCACGGTGCCCAGCAAGATCAGTCTCTACACTGCTGCGCAGGAGATCAACGCAACCGCTGATGCTTCCGGTGCAGTTGCTCTGCCGCTGACCATCAGCGAACCCGGCACCTACACCATCACGGCAACCGGTGTGAACTCCGGCGTTACCAGCGCCCCGGTCACCGTCACCGTCGCCGGCTCCGCAACTGACCTCGGTAGCGGCACTGGCAACGGCACTGGCCTCTCCAACACGGGTGGTAATGGTGCAGGCCTGGCCAACACCGGTGCTGACTCCAGCCTGGTTCTCTGGTCGCTGGTTGGTGGCGGCGCACTCGTCGCCGGTGCCGCTTCGGTGGTCGTAGTTCGCCGCCGTGCAAACGCTGAGGCATCTGCCTAAGCGTCAGGCTCCATGCTTCAAGGAAGGGACCCGTTCCGAATCCGGAACGGGTCCCTTCCTTGTTTCAAACCAGTACACGTTAAATGAGGGAAGCCCCGACAGATCGTCGGGGCTTCCCTCATTTAACTGCTCGTAAGGCCTTCTAGCCGTTAAAGTTCTTCATCCAAGCCTTCAAGTCTTCCCCAAACTCGGGACGCTCGGAAGCCAGCGTGATGACCGCTTTCAAGTAACTCAGCTTGTCACCAGTGTCGTAGCGGCGGCCCCGGAAGACCACGCCGTATACGCCGTACCCTTCGCCCTCTCCAGCCGCGAGTGTCTGAAGTGCGTCCGTCAGTTGGATCTCGCCACCGCGTCCGGGCTCAGTTTTCTCGAGCACATCGAAGATGGCAGGGTGAAGCACATATCGACCGATGACGGCCAGGTTGGACGGCGCCTCATCCACCGAGGGCTTCTCCACCAGGCTGTTCACCCGGACGAAGCCCTCGCCATCAATGGGCGTGATGTCCGCGCAGCCGTATGCGCTGATCTGGGACGGCTCAACCTCGATCAGTGCGATGACGGATCCACCGGTCTTGGCCTGAACCTCGATCATCGTGGTCAGGAGCTCGTCGCGTTCGTCGATGAGGTCATCGCCCAACAGCACAGCGAACGGCTCTTCACCCACGTGCTGGCGGCCGCACAGGACGGCATGGCCAAGACCCTTGGGCTCGCCCTGCCGGACGTAGTGGATGGGCCCCAGGCCGGACGCGTGCTGGATGGCGTCGAGACGAGCTTGGTCTCCTTTGAGCTCAAGCGTGCGTTCCAGAGCCGGAGCCCGGTCGAAGTGGTCCTCCAGTGCCCGCTTATTGCGGCCGGTGATCATCAGCACGTCCTTCAGGCCGGCGCTGATGGCCTCCTCGACAACGTACTGGATGGCCGGTGCGTCTACTACCGGCAGCATCTCCTTCGGCATCGCCTTGGTGGCGGGCAAGAAGCGCGTGCCCAGACCGGCGGCCGGAATGACTGCTTTGCGAACTGATTTCCCCAATGTCATGGTCGAACCTTACAAATTGACTTGCAAAAAGTGAAATTTCACGTGCCGGATTTCGGCGTTGGTGGGGGCTCCCGTAGCGTTTCCCGTATGGGGAAGTGGAGTCGGGCCGATGTAGCAGGATCCGCGCGTGCCCTGCTGGCTCTGTATCTGGCAGCCCTTGCATTCGTGGCCTTCTGGCCGGCCCCTGTTGACCGTCCTGTAACAGGGCGCCTGCAGGCTGCACTGTTTGCCCTCCACCGCTCGGGACTTCCCGAACTCATCAACTACAGCTTCGTGGAGTTCTCGTCCAACATCCTGCTGTTTGTGCCGATCGGAGTGCTCGCAGCCCAAGCTTTTCCATCCTTCCACCGTGGACGGATCGTGCTGAGCGCATTCCTGGCGTCCTGCTGCATGGAACTGGGGCAGAAGCTCTTTCTGCATGAGAGGTTTCCGAGCGCGATGGACCTCGTGGCGAATACGGCCGGGGCCATGCTGGGGCTCTGGGTTTTGGGTGTGGTTGAGCAGTGGTTGCGACAAGCTCAACCAACGCTGCCGCCCAAGCCAGCCCGGCCGCCAAAGATCGGTTAGCCCTTAAAGTTTGGTTCGCGCTTTTCCTGGAACGCCTTGAAGCCTTCTGCGTAGTCTTCCGTCTTGCAAAGGCGCGCCTGTTCGGCGTTCTCCTCCTGCATCGAGGTCCACAGGCCCAGGCGCTGGTCGCGGATGTGCGCCACCAGCTCCTTGCTCGCTTTGAACGCCCCCGTCGCTCCGGTAGCCACCTTCGCCACGATGGCGCGCGTGGTGTCCAGCAGCTCGTCCGCAGGCAGCGCCCTGCTAAACATCCCCTGAGCCACGGCTTCCGCACCGGAGATCAGCTCTGCCGTGTAGATCAGGTCCAGCGTGCGGTGCATGCCCAGCCGCTCCGTGAAGTACCAGTGCCCGCCCGAGTCCAGCGTGGCCCCCAGCTTGGCGAACGGCGAGCCGAACTTTGCGTTTTCCGCCACGTACACCACGTCCGTGGCCAGAAGCAGCCCCAGGCCCACGCCCAGGCAGGCGCCCTGGGCCGCCGCAAAGGTGGGCGCCGGGAACGAGCTCATCTTTTGCAGCAGCGGCTGCACCAGCCCGCCGAGGTACGCCTCGGCGTCGTCCGTCTCCGGCGTCACGCCGGCAATGTCCCGGCCCGCGCAGAAGGCGCGTCCCTCTCCCCTCAGCAGCAGCGCCCGCACCTCGCCGCGCGAGGCGGCGGCAGCGGCGTCGTCGTACGCCTGGGACAGTTCCGCCAACGCCTGCTCATCCAGCGAGTTCAGCTTCTGCGGGGCGTTCAGGACCACTTCGGCGACGCCGTCGGCGATGGAAAGGGAAATCATGGCTGCTCCTTTGAGACCGGGAAGGGCGGGACAGAAAGTTACACGTCGAAGTCGACTGAGACTTCCTTGCTGGTGGGGTGCGACTGGCAGGTCAGGACGTAGCCCTTGTCCAGCTCGTCCTGTTCCAGGGCGTAGTTTTCGTCCATGGTCACGGTGCCGGTGACCACCTTGGCGCGGCAGGTGCCGCACACTCCCCCGGCGCACGCGAACGGCACGTCCGGGCGGACCCGCAGTGCGGCGTTGAGGATGGACTCGCGGGCGTGCGTGGGGCTGGCCACCTCGCCCTGCAGGCCGTCCAGTTTGAACGTGATCTTGTACGTCTCCTTGGACTCGTCCTCCACAACGGGCCGGCCGGCGTTGCCCTCGGGGCGGTCCGGCTTGCCGGAGGTGAACAGCTCGAACCGGACGTGCTCCGGCTTCACGCCGCGCTCGGCCAGGGTGTCCCGGCACAGCTGCACCAGCTCGAACGGCCCGCACAGGAACCATTCGTCCACGTCGTCCGCGTGGATGGCGGTGCCCAGCAGCGCCCGCAGCTTCTCGGCGTCGATCCGGCCGCTCAGCAGCGGCGCGATCCGCTGCTCGCGCGACAGCACGTGGTGCAGCGCCAGCCGGGAGGGGTACCTGTCCTTCAGGTCCGCGAGCTCCTCCAGGAACATCACGTCCATGGCGGCCTTGTTGGCGTAGATCAGGTCGAACCGGGTGTCCGGGCTGGCCGCGAGCAGCGTCCGGGCGATCGCGATGACCGGCGTGATGCCGGAGCCCGCGGCGATCGCCACGAAGTTCCCCGGCTCCCCCGCCAGGTCCTCCGGATGGTTCATCGAGTTCATGACGTTCTGGTCCACGGCCTGCCCGTCACGGCCGTGCTTGGAGACGAACGCGCCCATGGGGCTCATGACCTCCAGGGTGTCCCCGGCCTTCAGCTCGGCGTTGGCCCACGTGGAGAACTGCCCGCCCAGGTCCTTCTTGATGGCCACCCGGATCTCGCTGCTGCCGTCCGCGAAGCCGCGCGGCTCGGCGCAGATGGAGTAGCTGCGGCGGATCTCCTTCGGCTCGCCGGTTTTGTCCGGGAGCGTGGTGCGCAGGGCCACGTACTGGCCCGGCAGGTAGTCGAACTGGCCGGCGAGCTCGGCCGGCACCGCGAAGGTCACCTCAATGGCGTCCTCGGTGAGCCGTCGCACCTCCGCGACGGTGAGGGTATGGAAGGACGGACGACGGCGGCCGGTGGCCTGCGCCGATTCGGCGGCAGTCTGGCGGACAACAGGCATGGGTAATTCCTTACAGGACTTTGAAGTAGTCGAACGGTTCCCTGCAGTCCTGGCACACATAGAGCGCCTTGCAGGAGGTGGAACCGAAGCGGGTGAGTTCCTTGGTGTTCAGCGACGAGCACTGCGGGCACTTCACGGCCAGGCTCAGGCGGACGGGGCCGTTGTGGCCGCCTGCCGCAGCCCTGCCGGAGGGCGGCGCGATGCCGTACTCCCGCAGTTTGGCCTTGCCGGCGTCCGTCATCCAGTCCGTGGTCCACGCCGGTGCGAGCACCAGTTCCACGTGCACGCTGGGGTAGCCCTCCTTGTGGAAGGCGGCCTTCAGGTCGTCGCGGATGGCGTCCATCGCCGGGCAGCCCGAGTACGTGGGCGTGATGGTGACCTGCACGGCAGGAACCGGCCCGCCGTCGTCGAACAGCCTCACGCCCCTCAGGATGCCGAGGTCCTCGATGGTGAGCACCGGGATCTCCGGGTCGCAGACCGTGGCGGCGATGTCCCACGCCTTCTGGTCCGCCGTGATGCCGGTCTTGGTCTCGAAGTCCGATACGTACATGGCAGTCACCAGCTGGCTCCGGGATGCTCCCGGGCCAGCACCTGCATCTCGGCCAGGATATAGCCCAGGTGTTCGGAGTGCCTGCCGCGGCGGCCGCCGCCCGGGGCGAACGGCACCTCGGGCACCTCCAGCTCCGCCTCCTTGAGGACCTCACCGGTGAGGCGGTCAAAGTCCGCCTTCAGGCTGGAAGGTTCGACGGCGGCGCCCGCCTCCGCGAGCCGGGTCACCAGTTCATCGTCCTGGAAGAGTTCGCCGACGTACGGCCAAATGAGCTTCAGGCCGTGGATCATCCTTTGGCGGGACTCGTCCGTGCCGCCGGCCAGGCGCAGCACCCACTGGGCGCTGTGGTCGCGGTGGTAGTCCACTTCCTTCACGGCCTTCGCGGCGATGGCAGCCAGGGTGGCGTCGGTGGATTCGGTGAGCCGGCGGTACAGCTCGAACTGGTAGTAGCTCACCACGAACTGCCGGGCGATGGTGATCGCGAAGTCCCCGTTGGGCTGCTCGAACAGGTGCGCGGAGCGGAACTCGTGCTCGCGGCGGAAGTAGGCGAGGTCATCCTCGGTTTTATGGTTGAGGCCGGCGGCGTAGCTGAGGAAGGACCGGGCGTGGCCCAGCTGGTCCAGGGCGATGTTGCCCAGGGCCACGTCCTCCTCCAGCTCGGGGGCGCGGGAGATCCAGTGGCCCAGGCGCTGGGCGAGGATCAGGGCGTCGTCGCCCAGGCGCAGCGCGTACTCGGCCATGTCCTCGGTGGGCTTGGCCAGGCCGGTGCGGACCTCGAGCGCGATGTCCTCCGGGCGGAGCGCGTTCCCCGGGGTGATGCGGGTGGCGCTGGCCGACCCGTCGCCGCTGGCACCTGCACCCGCGACGCCGACGGAGATGTCGCCGTGGCCTTCTGTTTGCTGCGTTTCCGGGGCCGTCACAGGTGCTTCACTCCTTCGCTCTTGGTGTAGTACGTGGCGTGCCGGTAGTCCTTGCCCTGCGGCGACTCGAAGAACGAGCCCTTGGCGTCCGGGTCGCTCGAGGCGATGGCGTCCGCGGGGACCACCCAGATGGAGACGCCCTCGTTGCGGCGGGTGTACAGGTCGCGGGCGTTGCGCAGGGCCATGGCGGCGTCCGGCGCGTGCAGGCTGCCGGCGTGCACGTGGGACAGGCCGCGGCTGGACCGGACGAAGACCTCCCAGAGGCCCCAGGCATTGCCGCTGGTTTCGGCGGGAGCGGCCGCCGGGCTCGCCTTTGGAGCCTCGCGGTTGATTTCAGTGGCGGAGCTGGCCGGAACTTCCGGGTTGCCGTGGGGGCTCATGCTGCGAATTCCTTTGTCTTCATTGACTGTTTGTGTGCGTAAGCCGCCGCTGCCTCGCGGACCCAGGCGCCGTCGTCGTGCGCCTCCCGGCGGCGCTCGAGCCGCTGCGAGTTGCAGGGGCCGCGGCCGGCCAGGACTTCCTTGAACTCGTCCCAGTCCAGCGGGCCGTGTTCCCACTTCTTGGTGTCCTCGTTGAAGCGGACCTCGCTGTCCGGGAGGGTGAGGCCCAGGACCCTGACCTGCTCCACCATCATGCCGACGAACCGCGAGCGCAGCTCATCGTTGCTGAAGCGCTTGATGTTCCAGGCCATGGACTGCTTGGAGTTCGGTGAATCGTCGTCCGGCGGGCCGAACATCATCAGGGCCGGGGCGTACCAGCGGTTCACGGCGTCCTGGGCCATCTGCTTCTGCGCGGGGGTTCCGTTGGAGAGTTCCAGCAGGATCTCGAAGCCCTGGCGCTGGTGGAAGGACTCTTCCTTGCAGATGCGCACCATGGCCCGGCCGTAGGGGCCGTACGACGCACGGCACAGCGGCACCTGGTTGCAGATGGCGGCACCGTCGACGAGCCAGCCGATGGCACCCATGTCCGCCCAGGTCAGGGCCGGGTAGTTGAAGATCGAGGAGTAGCGGGCCTTCCCGGCGATGAGGTCGTCCATCATCTGGTCGCGGGACTGGCCCAGCGTCTCGGCGGCGGAGTAGAGGTAGAGACCGTGGCCGGCCTCGTCCTGGACCTTGGCCATGAGGATGGCCTTGCGCTTCAGGCTGGGGGCGCGGCTGATCCAGTTGGCCTCCGGCTGCATGCCGATGATCTCCGAGTGCGCGTGCTGCGAGATCTGGCGCAGGAGGGTCTTGCGGTAGGCGGCAGGCATCCAGTCACGCGGCTCAATCCGGGAATCCTCGGAGATCACGCGGTCAAAGTATGCCTGGCCCTCGGCCTCCAGCTGGGCCTGGTTTTCTGTGGCTTCCTGGGGGGCTGCCGGCTGGTCAGGCACTGACTGCAGGTTCTGCGCTGCCATGGTTGCTCCTATGCATTCACGTCCGTACTCGGATTATTTACCGACCGTTCGTTCAGGATATGCGGAAGCGGCGAAGGGCGTCAAGCAAGGGCACGCAGAAAAGCGCCGCTGACTTCGGGCGAAGTCAGCGGCGCTTTCGGAACAGAATGTCCTGCGGATCTATTACTGCAGATACTCACTCAGCGCTTCATGGGAATGCCGAGGCGAGAATCCCGAGGCGCGGATCTTGCCCAGGTTCAAGGCGCTATTGAGCGGTCTGGGAGCAGCAGCCTTGCCCTCGAAGTACTGAGCAGTGCTGACCCCAGTCACGTCGTCCCTGGATGAGCCCGCCAGCTCAAAGACGTCGGCGGCAATGTCCGCCCACGACTGCGGGTTTCCGTTGTTGCTGAGGTTGTAGGTACCGTAGGCGGCGCCGCTCTGAAGCAAGTGCCGGATGCCGGCTGCAATATCCTGCGTGAAGGACAGCCGCCCAACCTGATCATTGACCACCGACGGCTTGATTCCACGCCGCGCCAGCGACGCCATAGTACGCACGAAGTTGTTTCCTTCGCCGATGACCCAGCTGGTCCGCACGATGTAGTGCCTGGGGACAACGCTGATGACAGCGTCCCCAGCAGCTTTCGTCTGGCCATATACACCGAGCGGCGTGAACGACTCGCTCTCATCATGAATGTCGCGGCCGCCGTCGAAAACGTAGTCCGACGAGACGTGGACCAGCGTCAGGTCGTAATCGACCGCTATGCGGGCGAGACGGGCCACGGCATTGACGTTGATCTCCCACGCTGTGGCACGCCCCTCCTGGGTTTCAGCCGCATCCACCGCGGTGTAAGCCGCCGCGTTGATGATGGTCGAGTAGTTCTTCCAGTTCCGGCTGCTGTATGAATCGGCGCTGGCCAGATCGAACTCCGCGCGGTTCGCGAATTCGACGGAGTCCACGCCGTCATAGATGGCTCTTAGGGCCTTGCCGAGCTGCCCATCAGCACCCAACACCAGCGTTTTCTTCGGGGCCATCCGAAGGACGTCTGCCAGCCGAGGGTGCGCCTTGTCCTTGTCCGAAAGCTCTGCCTTGTCGAGTGGAATCGGCCATTGAATGGCGGCGCTTTCATCGGCAAGATTCAGGAACGTGTACTGTCCCTGGGCATCTGCGGACCAGTGATCGTTGACCAAGTACGTGTAGGCCGTGTTGTCCTCGAGTGTCTGGAATGCGTTGCCGACACCCCGGGGAATGAAGATGGCCTGGCTCGCGTCCAGCTCTGCAGTAAACACAGCACCAAAGGACGGACCTTGGCGCAGATCGACCCAGGCGCCGAAAATCCTGCCCGTGGCCACCGAGATGAACTTATCCCAGGGCTCCGCGTGAATGCCGCGGGTTGTTCCGGCCTTCTCGTTGAAGGAGATGTTGTTTTGGACCGGGCGGAAATCCGGCAGTCCCAGTGCGATCATCTTTTCGCGCTGCCAGTTTTCCTTGAACCAGCCGCGATTGTCCCCATGCACCGGAAGGTCGTAGAGAACCACGCCGGGAATCGGCGTTTCGTGGGCTTGGAGCTGCTTGGAGAACTCGATCGACATGGCGCTACTGACCCTGCTCCTTGTACTTCGCCTCCGTGGCGGCCTTCTGGGGACGCCACCAGTCCTCGTTGTCCCGGTACCAAGCAATGGCGTCTTCAATACCGGCATCAAAATCGGAGAACTCGGGCTGCCAGCCCAGCTCCGTACGGAGCTTCGAGGAATCGATGGCGTACCGCAGATCATGGCCGGCGCGGTCCACTACGTGGTCATAAGCGTCCGATGCCTCGCCCATGTGCTTCAGGATCAGCTCGACGACGTCCTTGTTGTTCTTTTCGCCGTCAGCGCCGATCAGGTACGTCTCGCCGATCCGGCCCTTGGCGATGATGGCCAGCACTGCCGATGAATGGTCGTTGGCGTGAATCCAGTCCCGAACGTTTTCGCCCTTGCCGTACAGCTTCGGCCGGATGCCGTCAATGACGTTGGTGATCTGGCGCGGTATGAACTTCTCGACATGCTGGTAGGGGCCGTAATTGTTCGAGCAGTTGCTGATGGTTGCCTGAAGCCCGAAGGAGCGGACCCAGGCCCGGACCAGCAGATCGGAACCAGCCTTCGTGGAGGAATAGGGACTGGACGGGTTGTATGGAGTGCTCTCCGTGAACCGCTCCGGATCGTCCAACTCAAGGTCCCCGTACACCTCGTCAGTGGAGATGTGGTGGAAGCGTTTGTCGTGCTTCCGGGCGGCCTCGATCAGCGTGTAGGTGCCGATGATGTTTGTGTCCAGGAAGGGCCGCGGATCATGCAGGGAATTGTCGTTGTGTGACTCGGCGGCGTAATGAACCACGACGTCGCAGTCGGCCACAAGGCTGTCGACTACTGCGGCGTCAGCGATGTCCCCGACGACGAGTTGAAAGCGGTCCGCCGGCAACCCCTCAAGCGAGGCCCGGTTCCCCGCGTAAGTCAGCTTGTCGAGGACGGTGACGGCGTTATCGGTGTGATTCAGGACATAGTGCACAAAATTGGAACCGATGAAACCGGCACCACCGGTCACGAGGAATTTCTGCATGATTTCCATATTTCCATAGCGCCACGGATTTGTTTGAACCCGCCATAGCGTCGAAACTAGATCCCATGCGCGGGATTATCCTCGCCGGGGGGACCGGTTCAAGACTTCATCCGATTACACAGGGCATCAGCAAGCAGCTGGTTCCTGTCTACGACAAGCCGATGATCTACTATCCGCTGTCGACTCTGATGCTGGCCGGCATCCGGGACATCCTGATCATCACGACTCCGTACGACGCGGACCAGTTCCAGCGCCTGCTGGGCGACGGCAGCCAGCTTGGCGTCAACATCACCTACACCCAGCAGCCCTCCCCCGACGGTCTGGCCCAGGCATTTGTTCTAGGTGCCGATCACATCGGCGACGGGCCGGTGGCACTGGTCCTCGGTGACAACATCTTTTATGGCCCGGGCATGGGCACGCAGCTCCGCCGATTCGCGGACATCGAAGGCGGCGCCATCTTCGGATACCGCGTTGCTGACCCGACCGCCTACGGCGTCGTGGAGTTCGACGCCACGGGCAAAGTCATTTCCCTCGAGGAAAAGCCGGAGACGCCGAAAAGCCATTATGCCGTGCCCGGGCTCTACTTTTACGACAACGACGTTGTCGAAATTGCCCGCAATCTGCAGCCCTCGCCACGTGGGGAACTGGAAATTACTGATGTGAACCGCGAATACCTGGAACGGGGCAAGCTCCAGGTGGAGATCCTCCCCCGCGGCACTGCCTGGTTGGATACCGGCACCTTCGATTCCCTCAATGAGGCGTCAGAGTTCGTGCGCACAGTCCAAAAGCGTCAGGGCCTCTCCATAGGTTGCCCCGAAGAGATCGCATGGCGTCTCGGCTTCCTCAGTGATGATGAGTTGCGCGAACGTGCGGAACCGCTGGGCAAGAGCGGCTACGGCCGGTACCTGCTGGACTTGCTCGCCGAGGATGCCACGGAGAACCCCCAGCGGCTGGAGTTGTCTCTTCGCTAGCTAACGGCCCTTCATGCCCCTGCTCAAATGTGGGGGATAACCAGATATGTCTGGCGGGTAAAATATCACCAACGCCGGTCTCATTTGGGGGAATTCTCTTGTCCGTGACTCATGCCCGCATGCCAGTGGGCCGGGCCGCTCAACGCAAAGCGAATTTCCCGGCGGTGAGGACGGACAATCCCCGCGCACGAAAGCGCTATGACATCCAGGGCCTTCGCGCACTGGCAGTTGCGCTGGTTATTGCGGACCACCTGCTGGCTTACCCCACCGGTGGCTTCATCGGCGTCGATGTCTTCTTCGTGATCTCCGGTTTCGTCATCACTGCCAGCCTGATCCGGGAGCATGACAAAAACGGCAGGATCTCCTTCGCGGACTTCTACCGGCGCCGGGCGCGACGCATCCTGCCGCTGGCATCGCTAGTTATCGTCTTGACGCTCATCGCGTCATGGGCTGTGTTCTCCACTGCGCGCTTCGCGGGCATTGCCCAGGACGGATTGTGGGCGTTCCTGTCTGCGGCCAACTGGCACCTGGCCATTATCGGCACTGACTACATGCAGGCCGGAGGGGCGGTATCCCCGCTGCAGCACTTCTGGTCGCTGGCCGTCGAGGAACAGTTCTACATCGTTTGGCCATGGCTGATCGTGCTCATGCTCGGGTGGGGAGCTTCCAAGCGAGGCCGTTCGTCTTCCGGGGCCCGGCGTTCACTGGGCCTGGCCTTGCTTGCCGTGGTCGGAGCATCGTTTGTCTTCGCCATGTGGGAAAGCTCCGCCTTACCCACCGTCGCATACTTCTCGACGTTTTCCCGCGCCTGGGAGCTCTGCTGCGGTGGTCTGTTGGCCGTTATGGCGCCGGTTCTGCTGCGCATTCCGGACCGCATCAGGCCCGCTTTGGCCTACCTCGGCCTCGCAGGAATCGTCTTCGGTGCCTTCGCTATGACACCGGAACTGACCTTCCCGGGTCCATGGGCAGCGGTGCCAGTCCTTGCAACCATGGCCGTCATCTCCGCAGGGACCGGAGGGGAGCAACGACTGCTGGCTCCACTGACTAACCGCGCCTCCCGCTACCTGGGCGACATTTCATACTCTCTGTACTTGTGGCACATGCCTGTCATCATTCTTCTTGAAGCACTTCGGCCATCGAGTGGTGCAGCAGACTACGCCGTTGCTTTAGCCCTCACCTTCGCGCTGTCAGCATGGTCCTACCGCTTCTTTGAAGAGCCAGTCAGGCACTCGCAGTGGCTTGAGCCCAAGGCAGCCAAGGCAGCCAGGGCGCCGCACGAGGCCGCGACCCGGCTGGCCTTCGGAGGGCTCACTGCCCTTGCCCTGGCTGCCGCCATCGTGGTGAGCTTCACCCTGGCGAAGGCCGCCCCGGTCACCGAAAGGGCTGTTGGGCACCCAGTCGTGACGCCGGGTGCTTCCTCCCCTGCTGTTGCAAACACTCCCTCAGCACGGCTGAGCCAAGAACTCACCCTTGCCCTCTCGGCATCCCAGTGGCCAGAGCTTACGCCGGCGATCGATACGCTTGGCGACGACGCGAAAGCACCTGAATGGGTGGAGGACGGATGTCTGGGCGACGAGCGGGGCGCTCTGGAGGACCCCACAGAAAATGCCGCCCGTTGCATCTACGGAGACGAAGCGGCCACGAAGACAGCAGTCGTTCTCGGCGACTCCGTGGCTATCAGCTACGTTCCAGGCATACGCGCCGCACTTGAGCCGCGGGGATACAAGATCCACGTTTACACCATGCAGCAGTGCCCGTCTGCGGAGGTTGACGTGTTTAAATCTTCCAAATCGGCACACCCCAAGTGCGCCCCTTTCCGGACGTGGGCCCTTCAGCAGATAGCCGCCATGAAGCCTGACATGGTGATCAGTTCCAGCTCAACGGGAACGTTGGTGCGCCTTTCCAGTGGAGCAACGGGCACTGCAGCGGCCGACGAATGGAAAGAGGCGTCTAAAAAGCTGTATACAGAACTCTCCGCCTCGGCTAAACAGGTTTTCGTGCTGGACCCGCCTCCACGCGGCCGCAAGTTCGCTGAGTGCGCCACGAAGATCAGCACGCCTGCGGACTGCGCGTCAAAGGTGCAGCAACTCTCACTGGACATGACGGCCGCCGGCCGGGCGGCCCTTGACCCTGCCGGGCAGGCGAACGTTCACTTCGTGGACACCGTTGGATGGTTCTGCATCGCTGGGAACTGCCCCGCTTTCGCCGGAACGTCACCTATGCATGCAGACGGGGCCCACCTCACGGCAGCCTATTCAAAGTCACTTGGGCCCGTGCTGTCCGAGGCGCTTGTGCTCAAGTAAATACAGGTTCACGGTGGGCCGCCCGGGACCAAAAACCTGTACAGGTTCCGGGAACAGGTGTATTTTTCAAAGCAGGGTCCTGCATGGCTGAAGTTCCCGCAGGAACCTCCTCCGGCATCGTGCACCGCCGGGGGTACCCGCTGTAGCCTCACGGCGGACATCGTGCACCCGAGGAAAGAGCCTGACGTGGCCACCTCCCATTTCCAGCAGTTCCTTCATGACGCAACCACCCCCGCTGCAGACACCGACAGCCCGCTGGGGCCGGACTGCCTGTACGGGCTATACACGAGCTGGTGCCTGCTCCAGGGCGTGAAACCCAAACGCCCCGCCGTCTTCAGGGCAGGAATGCGCCTGCGCGGGGTAAATGTCCGCAACGGCAGGCTGAGGATGAAGGGACGCGCCGCAGCAGACTACATCCTCTCCAGCTACCCGTACGCCCTCTGATCATGTCGCTGGGTTTCCACGGCTTCCGCCAGGACGGCGCCGGCCGGCACCGCGTGCTCCCGGTGATGTGCGGCCACTGCGGCACCGACCGCCATCTCACCATCAGGTCCGTCGCCGGGCTTCAACACTCGCCTCCGGAGATCGTCCTTGTCTCCTACACCTGCAGCCGGTGCGGGCTCTTCAGTGAGCATCCTGCCCAGGCCGCGGACCTGTCCATGGTCCTGGCCCGTGCCGAGCAGACAGGGGACGTGCTGATCTTCGGCGGGCACTACATCCACTGTGGACAGCCGATGCGGAAAGCCGGGTCGGAACTCCGCCGGCTCTCCGCGCCGCTGTCCACCGAAGGCACAGACGGGGACACCCTGGATGTCTACCTCGCCACCCGGGTCCTCAGGTGCGACTGCGGGTTCCAGGTGGAACTGCCGGAATAGGGATTGGCAGGCGCTTCCCACGGCTTAGGTTGGCTCTTTCGGCCGCCACACGCCGAAGCGGTTGCCCTGCGGGTCGAGAAGGTGCGCGAACTCAATGGCTCCGTTGTCGACGAACGGGACTGCGACGCTCGCACCGAGGGACTCGGCCTGGGCGATCGCCGCCTTCACATCGTCCACCTGCACATAGAAGATGGCCCAGGCCTTTCCGCCCAGGGCGGTGGTGTCCCACAGACCGCCCTTGTCGCCGTCGACCGTCCGGTATCCGGCCGGCGAAGGTTCGCCAAAGGTCCAGTCGAACAGTGAGCCGTAGAAGTTCCGTGCGGCATCCGGGTCCGGCGAACCGATCTCGAAGTAGTTGACGATGGCAGCCATCGCAGTGTTCTCCCGAACCTCTAGGGCATGACCTTGTACAGATCGACGACGGTCTCCTCGGGAGGCGCCGCGAACCCGCCCTCGATGCCCTCCTGCATCCGGGGCATGAGGATGCCGTCGCGGAATTTCTCCCAACTCTCCTTCGACTCATGGACGGCCATGATGGTCCAGCCACCGGCGGAAGCGCCGGCAGCATGGAAGATCTGGCCGTCGGGCAGGCGCCCCTCGCCGGGGTGAACAGCGGCGATTGAGGCGTCGTACTGCTCCTTGGTGCCCCCTGCGAAGAAGTGCACGATTCCGTACGGTGCGGCGTTCATTTCTGCTCCTTGGATGATCCGGATGGTGCTGGACAAGCCAACCATTGACCCGGCCACCCGGGATGTCAATGGCGGTATCCAAGGAGGCATTCCGGTTCGATCGAGAGGGAATCAGCAGAATTACACGAGCTGGTCGAGTTTCAGCCAAAAGGCGTCGCGGAGGGCTCGCCGCACACCCTGGAGGTCCGTCTTGTACTCACCGATTCGCTGGGCGCAGTCCTTGAGCAGGACCCGGTCAATCTCCACCGGCAGCACCGGGCGGTCCGCCAAAAGCTCAGTCAGCTCCCCTTGGGTGGTGGAACCGTACCAGCTGACGGCCACACTCTCCCCAACCTCCTGCGCAACGTCGAAAGCCGAGCCCTCATAGACAGCGGAAGCTGAAGCTCCGGCGCCTGAGCTGTACACGAGATGCGCTTCTGATCGGTGCAGCTTCGGGGCGGCGGGCAGCATTTGCGGCCGCACCGACGGGGGCCCTGGCCGCGGCCCGGATCCAGGTGCGGGCCGGGCCGGCAGTGGCCCCGGAGTTGGCGCAACGGGGGTGGGCCGGGGTGCCGCCGAAACCGATTTGGCGAAGCAGGATTCGATGAGTTCGGCCGGCAGGGTGATGATGCTGTCCACGCGCAAAGCCAGGTGTTCAGCGACCGAGGCGACTCCGAGCCGGTGGCTCGGATCGTCCAGGCCCACCAGGACAACCTTCATGCCGAGATCCTGGGCCGCTTCGACGGCCTCTGCAAGGTCGTCATCACCCGAGACCAGGAATGCCACCGATGCCGCCCTGTTCCGGGCAACTCCGACGAGGTCCAGACCAAGCTTGAGGTCGACGCCCTTCTGTTCCCCGTTGAACGAGATGCGGCCAAGCCGGACCTTAACGTCGGGAAGCAACCCGATTTTCTTGTGCTGGTCCGTGAACAATGCGTCCTTGGAGGCGTCGTACCAATAGACGCGCAGCGATTCGAGCCCGCAGTGGTCCTTGGCCCGGCCCAGAATCCCACGTATGAGTTTTTCGTAGTTGACGCTGAACGCCGATCGCAAGGATGTCCCGGCAACTTGGGTTCCGCCGACGGCGAGAAGGAAGCCTGCGTCAACGAAGATTGCGCTCTGATGCATCATGTCTGTGATGCTACCGGCCAGGACGTTCGCGAAGCCGTAAGCAGGCTGATGGACGCCGCAGCCACCGGTCGCTCAGACTGAAGCATGGACGACACGGAAAAGCACGAAACAATCGCCAAGGTCACCGACCGCCTCGCGGCGCGCTACCCCGAAACGCCCCGGAACCTGATCGCCGCCGCTGTGGCCGAGGAATATGCACTCCTTGACGGCGGCCGGATCCGCACCTACATCCCGACGCTGGTTGAACGCGGCGCCAGGAACAGGCTCAGGGAAAGCGCCAGCGCACCGCCCGCCCCAAGCTGAATTCCCCTCGGTCTCACTTTGACCAGGGGGATGGCATCACCTATCGCGCGGCGAGCCGTTCTGCATTCCTGCTCATGCGTTCGAGGACGCTTACAGCCATGGCATACTCATCCACGCCGATGCCTGCCGTCAGCTCACGGCGCGCGGTTTCCACCAGCCCCGATGCCGCCGCATGCAATGCCACACCTGCGTCGGTCAGGCTGAGCCGGCCGTCCAGCAGGAACACCAGATCCCTTCGCACCAGCCCGGCCATGTCCCGTTCCTGGGCCGCCTCGCCGTCGGCTGCGGTGAAAGGGCGCAGGGCGTGCTTCAGCTCGGCGGGGGTGACAGGGCCAGAACCCAGCGTGTTGAGCACCTGCCACTGCCTTCTGGTCAGGCGGACACGGGCGAGCGTGGCATCAAGATGTGCCTCCAGCGCCTCGTCCAAACGCCGGACCCAATAACCGATAGGCCTGTTCACCATGCCATGGTCGCAGGGGCCTTCCGTCCGGGCAACGTCCGGGCAATCGGTGCACGAAGACCCGCCGCCACCTCCCCGAAGTCCTCTGGCCTGCAGGCGACCGATCTGGAAGGATCTCACCATGCGAAGGGTCGTCGTCTTCAATATCGCGTCCGTGGACGGCTTCTACGCTGCCAGCGATGGAAATCCCCTGGTGCTGAACATGGATGGGGCATTCGACGAATACAACCGCACGCGCATTGAGGCGGCGGACATGCTGCTCCTGGGCCGGAAGTCCTTCGAAGGCTTCAGCTCGTACTGGCCAGGAATAGCTACCGCCCCTGACGATCCGGGGAACCGCGCGGTCAGCGAGGACAACCGCCGGATCAGCCGGGCCTTCAACTCCCTGCCCAAAACAGTGGTCTCAGACACCTTTGTGGTAGCGGCCGACAACGCCTGGCGGGACACCACCACCGTTATTCCTGGCAACGAACTGCCCGGCTGGATTGGCGCCTGCCGGCAAGAAGGCAACGGCGACATCCTGATTTTCGCGAGCAGGGTCCTTTGGAACGGCCTCCTCGATATGCGGTTGGTGGATGAAGTCCACTTGATGATCAGCCCTAACGCACTGGGTGAAGGCATACCGATTTTCACCCTGTCCGCAGCTTTCACCCTTCTGGATTCCGTGAGATTCGATTCATCGTCCAATGTCCTCCTGAGGTATGAACCGAAGGTTGCCAGTGGCGACGGCCGCGCCTAGACCCTTAAGCGTCTCCGCCCCGGAGCATTAGGCGTGCGGCTGCTATGGGCCTGTGAGAAGACCGAGACCGAGCACGGCACCAAGAAGTTTTGAACGCATGAATCCCCCATGGAAAATGGCCGGAATGGCCCGGTTGGGGAAATCGTAACTGATTCCGGCGGCGAAAATTGCGAACAGGATGGGCCCCCTACCCCGAGACGGACCGCAGCGGCGGCGCCGTAGTACACCTGAAGGCCCCGAGGAAACGACCGCAGGGCCGCCAGGTGGCGTTCGAGGCCTCCCCCAATCGGGCTGCCCCCCGGAGCCCAAAGGCTCCACAACGCCCCTTAATCGTAAATCTGCTTGTCGTCGCCGTCCAGAATTCGTCATGAGCCCATCAGCTTGTGCCCGTCCACTGCGCTCGGGTCCGCCGGGCGGACGATTGGCCGTCTGCCAGCCGCCCGCCCGCCCGCACTACCCAATCAGGCTTCGGCTGTGCTGGCTTCCGCAGTGCTAGATTCCGCGGTGCGGTGGGTCTGCTGCAGTTCGCCGTTCTGGCGGGCTGCTTCCTTGCGTCCCCAGCCGCCGGGCAGCAGCGCCACGGAGATGACGGAGATGGCCGAGACCACGAGGAGGTAGATGACGATCGAATCGCTGCTCTTGGTTGCGGCGAACAGTGCGGTGGCGATCGTGGGGGCAAACGCGGAGCCGCAAATCTGGGAGATGGTGTAGCCGACAGATGCTCCGGTGTAACGCACTTCCCGGGAGAAGACCATGGAGAACAGGGATCCGGTGACGCCCGCGGCCGGTGCCATGGCGATGCCGAAGATCAGCACAACGGCCAGGACGAAGTTCGCCGCCACGCCGGTGTTGATAAGCATGAACGCCGGGCCAATGAGCGCGCCCATGGCCAAGGCGCCCGTCAGGTACATGGTCTTGCGGCCGTATTTATCCGAAAGTGAGCCGAAGACCGGGTAAAGAACGACGGCGACAAGCCCGGCGACGAAGACTCCGAGCAGGACGCTGGTGCGGTCGATCCTGGCCACAGTCGTGGAGTAGTTCACCAGATAGGACATGGTGATGTAGGCGAACACGCCTTGACTGAGGTAGGTCCCGGCGACGAGGAAGATTTCCTTGGGGTGGCGGCGGAAAGCTTCCTTGATGGGGAGCCTGACCAGTTCCTGCTTTTCACGGGCTGCCGCGAACGCCGGGCTTTCGGCAATGGTGAGACGGATGACGAGGCCGACGATGACCAGGACGGCGCTGACGAGGAACGGCAGACGCCAGCCCCACGTGGCGAACTGGTCTCCGGGGAGCTGGGTCGCGCCGAGGAAGGCGACAGTTGCCAGGCTGGTCCCGGCCGGGGCGCCCATTTGCGGGAACGCTCCGAAGAACCCCTTCTTGCCTTTGGGGGCGTGTTCAACGGCCATGAGGGTAGCTCCGCCCCATTCCCCGCCGACCATGAAGCCCTGGAAGATGCGCAGGACGGTCAGCAGGACGGGCGCAGCGATGCCGATCTGTGCGTAGCCGGGCAGCAGGCCCATGAAGAAGGTGGCGGCACCCATGCCGACGAGGGAGATGATGAGCATCTTCTTCCGCCCGACCCGGTCGCCGAAGTGCCCGAAGACGATGCCGCCAAGCGGCCGGGCGAGGAACCCGACGCCGAAAGTGGCGAAGGAAAGCAGGGTACCCATGAGCGGGCTGGCTTCGGGAAAGAACAGTTTGGGGAATACCAGCGCTGCTGCTGTTCCGTAGATGAAGAAGTCGTAGTATTCGACGGTGGTGCCGATGAAGCTTGCCATTGCAACCCTCATCGGACTGGTGCGGCCTTCGGCGGCGGGGGATGTCTTCGTTGACATTGGGGGTTCCTTGGATGAGGCGGTGTTAGCGGACGGGGAGAGGCTGCGGATGGTTCTTGGCGGTGTTCTGGAGGTCCAGGGCGACGTCGGTAATCATGTCTTCCTGCCCGCCGACGAGCTGGCGGCGGCCGACCTCAACGAGGATGTCGCGCGTGTCCAGCCCGTACAGGGCTGAAGCGCGTTCGGCGTGGCGAAGGAAGCTGGAGTACACGCCGGCGTAGCCGAGGGTCAGTGTTTCCCGATCAACCTGGACGGGCCGGTCGTGCAGGGGACGGACGAGGTTTTCGGCGGCGTCCTGGAGGGCGAAGAGGTCGGCATTGTGTTCCCAGCCCTGCAGGGTGGCGACCGCGACGAAGGGTTCGACCGGGGTGTTGCCCGCTCCTGCACCGTGGCCGGCCAGGGAGGCGTCCACCCGGTACGCGCCCTCTTCGACGGCGACGACGGAGTTGGCGACGGCCAGGGACAGGTTCTGGTGGGCGTGGATGCCGATTTCGGTTTTCGGGTTCAACACGTCCCGGTAGGCGCGGACCCGCTGCCGCACCCCATCCATCGTCAGGCCGCCGCCGGAGTCGGTGACGTAGATGCAGTGTGCGCCATAGGACTCCATGAGTTTGGCCTGCTGCGCGAGCTTTTCGGGTTCAGACATGTGGGACATCATGAGGAATCCGGAGACGTCCATACCCAGTTCGCGGGCGTAGGCGATGTGCTGGGCGGAGACGTCCGCTTCCGTGCAGTGGGTGGCGACCCGGACTGAGCGGACCCCGAGGCCGTAGGCGTGGCGGAGTTCCTTGAGCGTGCCGATGCCGGGCAGCAGGAGTGTGGTGAGCCGGGCATTCTTGATCACTGAGGCAGCGGCTTCGATCCATTCCCAGTCGGTGTGGCTGCCTGGACCGTAGGTGAGGCTGCTGCCGGCGAGACCGTCGCCGTGGGCCACTTCGATGGCGTCGACGCCCGCGGCGTCCAGTGCCGCGGCGATCTTGCCGACGTTCTCCGGGCTGAGGCGGTGGCGGACTGCATGCATGCCGTCGCGCAGGGTGACGTCCTGGATGAAGACGCGGGTGGGTGTCTGGCTCATGAGGCTACTTCCTGCTTGGTGGTGACCAGCCGTTCGGCGACGCGGAGCGCGGCGGAGGTCATAATGTCCAGGTTTCCGGCGTATTCCGGAAGATAGTGTGCGGCGCCTTCGACTTCGAGGAAGACGCTCACCCGGGTGTACTCCCCTGTGCCCCGGCCTTCCGGAATCAGCCCGCTGACTTCGGCGCCTTCGTGCTGGAACTGGACGGCCTGCTTGAGCCGGTAGCCGGGGACGTAGCCTGCGACTTCAGCGACCCTGTCCCTGACGGCGGCGGCGATGCGGTCCTGCTCGGCGTCGGTCAGCCGGTCAACCAGGCACAGAACGGTGTCCCGCATGATCATCGGCGGTTCTGCCGGGTTCAGCACGATGATGGCCTTGCCGCTGGCTGCTCCGCCAACTTCCACGATGGCATCGGAGGTGGTTTCAGTGAATTCGTCGATGTTGGCGCGGGTGCCGGGACCGGCGGACTTGGAGGAGATGGAGGCGACGATTTCGCCGTAGTGGACCGGCGCTTCGCTGTTGATGGCGGCGATGACCGGGATGGTGGCCTGCCCGCCACAGGTGACCATGTTGACGTTGCCTGCGTCCAGGTGCTGCACGAGGTTCACTGCAGGCACGACGTAGGGGCCGATGGCAGCCGGAGTGAGGTCAACCAGTTTCTTCCCGTAGGGTGCCAGGGCTGCCGCGTTGTGACGGTGGGCATCGGCGGAGGTGGCGTCGAAGATGACCTCGATGTCCTGGAACTCAGGCATGCCGATTAGGCCTTCGACTCCTTCGGCGGTGGTGGCGATGCCGAGGCGGGCGGCGCGGGCGAGGCCGTCGGAGGCGGGGTCGATGCCGACCATGACGCCCATGTCCAGCTTGTCGCTTAGGCGCATGATCTTGAACATGAGGTCAGTGCCGATGTTTCCTGAGCCGATGATGGCCGCTTTTGCGCTCACGAGAGGTCCTTAGTTACTGAGGCGGTGACGGTGCCCAGCCCGCCGATGCGGGCTTCGACAATGTCCCCTGCGCTGAGGAGGGCCATGGGGCCGAGGGCGCCGGAGAGGACGATCTCCCCGGCGCGGAGGGGCCAGCCCAGGGCGGCAGCTGTTTCGGCGACCCAGACCAGGGCGTTGACGGGATCCCCGAGGCAGTCAGCGCCGGTTCCCTTCGACACTTCATGGCCGTTGATGGTCATGACCATTTCGGCGCCGGCCGGGACGTAGCCGTCGAGCGTGGCCTTGCCCTCACCGAGGACGAAATAGGCGCTGGAGGCGTTATCGGCGACGGTGTCCACGATGCCGATGTCCCAGCCGGCGATGCGGCTGTCCACGATTTCCAGGGCCGGTGCGACGTAGTCAACTGCGGAAAGGACGGATTCCCGGTCGGTGTCCTCGACGTCGCGGCCCATGATGAAGGCGATTTCCGCTTCGATGCGCGGGGCGATCAGTGCCGTGTACGGGATTTGTTCGTCCTCACCCCGCTGCATGTCGGAGAGCAGGACGCCGAAGTCGGGCTGGTCGACGCCGAGCTGGCGCTGTACGGCCGGGGCGGTCAGGCCGACCTTGCGTCCCACGCGCCGGTTCTTCAGGCTGGTCCGGCTCTGGATAATCAGTTCCTGGACAAGGTAGGCGGACTCGAGGTCCCCGTCCAGGAGGTCACGCACTGGTGCGCAGGGGCGCACGGTCTTTAAGGCACCGAGGAGGGTGTTGGCTACGTTTCGGTGCGTGGCCGGTGAGCCACCGGCGGTCACCGCTCCGCCGGCGTTGGGGGTAGTGGATTGCTGTGTCATGAGGTTGCTCTCTGTCGTGCGGCGCGCGGCCGCGTCGAGAAGGTGGATACCGCCCAAGGAGCTAGCATGCTAGGCGTCTAGCTCTCCCAAGGGTCTCAGTTGTCGAGGGTGGCGGTGGTGACGCCGAAGCCGGCGATGTATTCACGGATCGGACGGTAGTAGCTGTACCCGACGGTGTACGGTCCGTTGACGCCCAATGCGGCGTAGGCGGCGATCCAGGTGCGGACTTCGTGCGAGGAGTTCCCGGCGATTTGGGTCATTTCCTGCGGCGTCCAGTCATCGATGGGCGACAGGTCACCGGAAGCCAGAATCTTCATCAGTTGCCGGTCCCATTCCGGAGCGAGGTCCTGGATGTCGGCTTCGCCGCGAGCGAAGGCGTCGGCGGTGTCGTAGACCCGCTGTTGCCGGGCGGCGCGTGCCTCGGCGGTGGGGTGCCGGTTGGCGCCGATGAGCATCTGGCGCTGCGCCTCGGTCGCGGTGGCGATGCGCGGAACGGGCGGGTCGTGCGAGAGTCCCCCGGAGGCGATGAGCAGGACCTTCTGGTCCAGTGTCTTCAGGTATTCACCGATGGCTTCGCCGAGGAGGCGGACGCGCTGGAGCGGGGTGAAGGGTGGTGCGACGGAGTTGATGAAGACCGGCAGGAACGGTTTGGCGGTGATGTCCCCGTACATGAGTTCCATGGGCTGGACGGCGCCGTGGTCGACCTCCATTTTCAGGGAGATGGCGATGTCGATGCCGCGGTCGATGACGAACTGGGCGAGGCCTTCGGCGATGTCTTTCGGGACATTCAGTGGTCCGGCCTGGCTTCCGTAGTCACCGATGCTGACGGCGTCGTAACCGATGCAGAACGGTGGCATGAGCTCGTAGAAGAAGCCGTTGTAGTGGTCGGGGCCGAGGTTGATGACCAGGTCCGGGTCGTAGTCGTGGACGAAGCTGCGGGCCGCATCGAAGGCAGCGTTGACCTCTGCCTTAATCTCGGGGCCGGGGTCACCGTGCTCGAGCAGGGGGCTGTGGGACATGGCAAGGAGTGCGACAGTCATGGCGGTGTCCTAGCGGTTCGCGTGTTCGGGGATGAGGTCGGCTCCGGTTTCCTGCTCCCGGCCGAGCAGGAAGTCCAGGTGGATCCTGTTGAAGATCTCGGTTTGTTCGTACTGGGGCCAGTGGCCGGCGTTTTCGATGACGGAGAGGCGGCCGTTGGGGATGAGCCCGGCGATGCGGCGGCCTTCATCCACCGGCCCGGAGGGGTCCTTGGTGGTCCAGACGACGAGGGCGGGTGCCTGGATGGTGCGCAGGTCATCGTCGGTGAGCATGTTCCTGCGTCGGGTTTCCGGGTCTTGCAGTGCCATGTTGGCTTCGCAGGCACGCAGCCAGTCGGGCTGCTGGAAGATGGCCTGGCGGGTGCGGATGAGGTCGTCGGTGACCATGGCAGGGTCGGCCATGAGCCATTCGAGCCGTGTTTTGACGCGCTCCCAGGACGGGTCTTTGGCAGCTTCCATGGACAGCGTGTAGAGCCGTTTCATCACGACTGGGTTGGCCATGGTGCCGCCCATGGTGTTCAGGACGATCCGTTCGACCCGCTCCGGGTGGTCAATCGCGAACCGGGCGGTGACCCAGCCGCCGAGGGATTCGCCGGTGAAGTAGGCCTTTTCGACACCGATGGCGTCGAGGAAGTGGTTGACCTGGTCGATGTAGTGCCTGATTTCCAGCGGGTGTTCGGGTTTGCTGCTGTAGCCGTGGCCGATGAAGTCGATGGCGTAGACGTTGAAGTGTTCGGCGTGGGCTTTGAGGTTTCGGACGTAGGCTTCGGCGTGGCCGGTGATGCCGTGCAGCATCAGCAGGACAGGCTTGGAGCTGTCGCCGGCGTGCAGGTAGCGGGTGCGGTAGGGGCCGACCTGGATGAAGCCCTGGCTGAATTCGACCTGGTTGAGGTCGGACCAGACGCTAGTGTACGGGCGTGAATTCACGGGTTTCTCCTGCGTGTTCGTGGATGATCGTTGGGGTGTGGCCGAGGATGGCGTCCAGTGCGGTGCGCAGTTCGGCTCGGGCTTTTTCGACGTCCCATACCGGGGCACTTTGGCGCCACGCGATGTAGCCGTCGGGGCGGACGAGCAGGGCGCCGGCTTCGTGGATTTCGCGGACCTTGTGCCATGCGCCGTAGGGATCTTCGGTACCCTTTCCGCCGACGACGACGGTGCGCAGGAAGGGCTGGTTCAGCTCTTCTGCTGCCGTTTCCCATGCTTGGCCGGCGAGGCCGGTGACGAGGCTGAATTTGCCGCGCCCAGTGACGTCGAGGGTGGATGTGCGGTTGCCGTTGCGGTCTACGAGCCACGCGTGCGGAATTTTGGCTCCCGGCCGGGTGCTGGGCTGGAAGTAGAGCTGGGGGTCTTTTGCCCACTGCTCCTCCCGAGCTTCAGGGTCGGGGATGACGGCGGCGGATTCGTAGCGCTGGTTGAGCTCTACTCCGTGGGCGTTGAATTCGTAGTTCTTCAACTCGAGGGCGTCCTGGAGTTTCTGGCGCAGTTCCACGCCCTCCGGCGTCGGTGCGTGCAGGCGTGCCAGCCCAGCCTCGATGCTGTGTTCCTGGCCCGGAACACGGAAGGTCTCATTCAGCGGCCCATAGTCCTTCCGGGACTGGTTGGCACGGGCGACGATCTGGCGGCCCACCGGCGCGCGTTCCAGGGAATAGGAGTCCAGCAGGCTTTCACCGGCGTAGCCCTTGATGACGTAGGCAAGTTTCCAGGCCAGGTTGAAGGCATCCTGCATGCAGGTGTTGGAGCCCAGGCCGCTGCTCGGCGGATGGCGATGCACGGCGTCTCCTCCGCAAAAGACCCGTCCGACGGAGAAGTGGTTAGCGTGCTGCTGGTTCACGTACCAGGTGGATCTGGTCTTGACCTCGATTTCGAGGTCCGGGTCACCCACGAGGGTGCGGATTTTTTCCAGGACGGCGTCTTCGGTGAGGTCGGGTTCGCCGTCGGCCATGTTGAATCCCCAGCCGGCGATCCATTCGTCCCAGGGGCGCACGGCCCGGAGGAGGCCCATCCCGATTTCGCCGAAGCCGGCGACAGGGTTCATGATCCAGTGCAGGATGCTGGGGCGGTGGGCGACATACTTGCCCAGGTCCGCCTTGAACAGGACATAGGCGGTCCCGGCACGCGCCAGCTGACCCTCGAACGGTAGACCGATGTCTTCGGCGATCTGGGACCGGGCTCCGTCGGCGCCGATCAGGTAGCGGGCCCGCAGCGTGTAGTCAGAACCGGTCACATGGTTCCGGAACGTGACCGTCACCCCGACGCTGTCCTGGACGTGGGAGAGGTATTCGGTGTTGAACGTGACCTGCGCGCCGCGCTCCCCTGCATTCTTCAGCAAGATCGGTTCCATCAGAGGCTGCGGAACATCGAGCATGGTGCACGGGCTGGCCTTCAGGTAATCCCCGTAGCGCTCGTCCCCTGTCCCCCAGGTGCGGAGGCGCGCGATTTCCTGGCCTGCAAGGCTGGTGGTGAACAAAGTGTCGCCCATTTCACCCCAAGGAACGGCGTACTTTGCGGCTTCTTCCTCCACACCCAGGTCCCGCAGCACTTCCACGGCGCGCTGGTTTGTGATGTGTGCGCGGGGAGTGTTCGCGAGCCAGTTCCACCGCGAAAGCATGTGGACCCGCACACCGTGCGTGGCCAGCGCCAGAGCCGCTGTGGCTCCGGTCGGGCCGGTGCCGACAATGAGCACATCCGTGTCGAATTCCAAATGAGTTTCCATCACACCTTCTAGAGTCCAGGTTCCGGGACGGCATCATCCGTCCGTGCACCGGTGGAGGACATTCTCCGGCCGGGCCGATTGCGTCGCCTTCGCGCTTCCTCGATGAAACGTGAGGCCGATCACTGGTCAGTAGCATACTAGCATGCCAGCTGGTTTGTAAAGGACCCTACTTCGGTATGGAAGATGTCTTGCATGCTTGCAGACTTGCATGTAAGGTTCCTCACGTGCCAGTGGCTAAGATCACCGACAGCCTCGCCAAACGAGGTCCGGGGGCACTTCGATGGCAAGTTCCGATTCCCAATGCAAGGAGCACAACGATGAGCTTGATGCAGGCCGCACGTCTTCATGAAGTAGGCAAGCCTTTCCAGATCGACCAGGTGGACGTTCCCGAACCGGGGCCGCGGGATGTGATTGTGGAGGTGAAGGCGTGCAACGTCGTGCCCAACCTGCGGAACGTCATCACGTCCTACCCCGAGTGGTTCCCGTATCTTCCTCTGCCGGCACTGCCTGCCATCTACGGATTGGATGCGGCAGGCGTCGTCAGCAAGGTTGGCTCGCAGGTCCGCAACGTCAAGCCAGGAGACCGGGTCTACGTCAATCCCGGCCGCGACTCAGGTGACTCGCATGCTTCACGGCGCGGGGAAAGGATCAATGACCCCGCCTATACATTCCAGGGCTACTTCGGGTTCGGGGCCGGGTCGCAGGAGATCTTCGAGGACTACCCGCATGGCGGCTTCTGCGAATACATGAAGGCCCCCGCGGACGGACTGGTCCTCCTGCCTGAATCCATCTCCTTTGAAGCTGCTTGCCGCTTCGGCTACATGGGAACGTCCTACTCCGCACTCCGCAAGGCCGGCGCCGGAGCTGGAACTTCCGTCCTGGTCAACGGCGGTACCGGAACCCTCGGGGTCGGCGCGGTACTGAATGCGCTGGCCATGGGCGCGACCAAGGTCTTCGCAATGGCCCGGGACCGTGAGCTCCTTGAACGAGTCCGCCTCCTTGATCCCAAGCGCGTCCACGTCCTCTCCCACGGCGACCAGCCGGTGGGCGAATGGGTCCGCGAAAACACCGACGGCCTCGGTGCCGACATCTTCATCGACGCCGTCGGACCGGGCGCTCCCCACGAGATCACCATCGCCGGCATCGAAGCCCTGCGCCGCGGTGGTCGGATGGTCGACATTGGCGGCATGTCCGAACCACTGCCTCTGGAAATGTTTAAGCTGATGTGCTTCCAGATCAGCGTCATCGGCTCCCTGTGGTTTAGCGTTGCTGAGGGCCAGGACATGGCCGAAATGGCACACGCCGGAACCTTGGACCTTTCGGTCTTTGAACACGAGGTTTACCCCCTATCCGAGGTCAACGAAGCCTTGGATGCTGTAGACAAGCGCCGCGGAGGATTCACCAACGTCGTAGTCGTCCCCGGATCCTAAAAGCCGCCTGTGGCCGCGTATGACACCATCCGCGGCCACACGCCCCTCCAGCAGAAATGGAACACAAGATAATGGAACTCAACCCAGAACGCACGGCCGTCATCGCCATCCATTGCCAGGGAGATATCGTCTCCGGCGCCGGGGCCTTTGCCCCGTTCTTCCACGATCAGGTCGTGAGCCGGAACGTCATAAGCAAGATCGGCGCCCTGCTCAATTCAGCCAGGGAAGCGGGAATGACCGTGATCTACACCCGCGTTGCGTTCAAGCCTGATTTCAGTGACCTGAACGCCAATTCTCCGCTGCTGAAGGTCGTCGAACAGGCCGGCTGCCTGAAAGATGGCAGCGCCCTGGCCGACATCGTCCCGGAACTAACCCCGGCTGCCAAGGATGCTGTTATCACGCACCAGCGCATTGGCGGGTTCATTCCCGAACTCACTTCCCTTCTGGAGAGCCGGGGAATCGACACCCTCGTGTTCGCAGGCGTCGCCACCAACGCCTCCGTGGAAAGCACGGCCCGTGTCGCTACAGACGCCGGCTACCGGGTCATCATCGCCGAAGACGCCTGCTCCGCGGCTACTGCCGAAGCACATCAGGCCAGCATAGAGTCCCTAGGCCTGCTGGCAGAGATATCGACGGCGGCCGACATCGTCGGCTTAGCCGCACCACAAGCCGTCTAACCCGTACCCGGCCGTGGGAGTCGTCGATTCTCACGGTCGGGACGTTCTTGACCTCAGCCAAAGAAATGCACATGCTAGCGTGCCAGTCGCCCGTGAAAGGATGACGATGCGTGATACTGGACTTATGGCACCTACATCGTCATCCCTGAATCAGCGTTCCACCGGCACCGGCGGACGGCTTCTCGGACGCATCTACGAAGCCATCCAAAACCGACTGCTTGAAGGCGAATATCCGGCCGGGACAAAGCTGTCCGTAGAGGCTATCCGCGCTGAATTCGGCGTGAGTAAACAGCCAGTCATGGAGGCGCTCCGCCTGCTCTCCGCCGACGGACTGGTCGAAATTTTCCCGCAGATCGGCTGCGTCGTAACTAAATACTCCCTGGAAGAGGTCGAGGACTTCTTCCGGATGTTCGCCGGCTTCGAATCGGTCATCGCGGCCGCCGCCGCACAACGTCGCACCGACGAGCATTTGGACGAGCTGTACCTGGCTGCCCGCAGGATGGACCGGCTCAACAGCGAGCCCGACGCCGATGTCCGGGCGCGCCAGTACCGAATCCAGAACCGGAACTTCCACGAGATCATCCACCGCATGGCTCATTCACGCGTCATGAACAATATGAGCCGCCGCATGTGGGACCTTAGCGACTTCCTCATCAACACCACGGGCGCTCCCCAGCCGTTCGGCACAGCGATTACCGAACGTAACGAAGACCATGGCCGCATCATCAAGGCGCTCGAAGCCGGCGACTCCGAGGCTGCAAAAAGGGAGATGGAACAGCACATACTCTCCACAGCGACCATCATCCAGCAAGCCAGGACGACGCCGGCATCCTGAGGTTAAGCCGCGGCTAGCCAAGCCTGTTTCTGCGTCTCTTGCCCCGCTTCGAAAACACGAGGATGAGAACGATGGGGATGAAAATCATGGCCAGGATAGTGCCAATGCCCCGGACCATGATGCCGCCGCTCTCGTAGCCCAGCACGACTGCCCGGCCGGGCTCCTGCTCGCGGTACGCCACCGTGACTTCCTCGCCCTCCGTCGGGCGCTGGTCGTGGTCCACGGTGACCGAGGTGAAGCGGACCGTTCCGTCCGCGGAGGTGTACCTCACCCTGATGTCCCTCTGCGAAGCCCTCCTGGCGTCGTTGAAGTCAACGACGGTTCCGGTGGTATGCACACCCGTCCGCGCGATCTCGTCATCCGCATCAACCATCCGGGAACCGGCACCGATCATCACCGGCCCCACCAGGACCATGGCAAGGGCCAGCGCCACGTGCAGGGCACGGCTCAGCAGTGTTTGGGGCTTGCGGTTTACGGCGGCATCCGGGGAACTCACGGCGCCCATTCTGCCGGATGACCGGGGCTGAAACCCATCCGGACTGACAGGCTCAATCAACGGATCCGCCGGCAACCGCCCGCCGGTACGTGCTCGGAGTGAAACCCAGGTACTTCTGAAAGTCGTTCGTCAGGTGTGCGTGGTCGGCATACCCAAGCTCGGCAGCTATCGCAGACAAATCAGCTGAAGGATCCAGCCGCGTCCGCTCGGCAGCGTCCTGAAGCCTTCGACGGCGGATCAGCGCGGCAGGGCTGAGGCCGATGTACTTCCTGGCCACGCGCTGCAAGGTCCGCTGCGACACCGCCAGCGCGGACGCCGCGTCCTCGACACGGACTACCGAGGCATCCGAACCAGTGAGGTCCATCAACCGGTTGGCCAGCAACGCCTCCTCGGACACAGCGGACCCGGCAACGCAGGCCAGCCACCCCGCAAAGGCATCCACTGCCCGCTCACGGCGAGTATCGCCGTCGTGCGTGTTCATGACCTCCGAGACGGAACGGTGCGGACCTTCCGCGTCCACCCCCATCTCCGTGTCCCGCAGGCCGGAGGGATCGTCGGTGAACAGCGGCACGGCCGCCGGCCGCAGCAGAGCGCCGACCGCCCAGCCCCGTCCGGCCAGGTCCCGATGGGCGGTCCGGGTAGTCGGTCCGGAGAAGACCACGCCATCGGGCTGCACCACGAGGTTGGAGCCGGGGTACGCGATCAGGTGCTGGCGGGATGTGCGGCCGGGCTCGATGTCCCACTCGGGAATCCAGAACCACTGGACCAGGCCCGCCACGGAGGCTGGCGGCGGGAGGCGGTGAAAACTGGGAAGCCGGGCCGGGTAAAGGATCCCCTTGAACGAACTTTCCATCGGTCCCCTCAGAATGTCGCGAATCTCCAAGCGCCGCCGCTGGCGGGGCACGTAGCGTCATGGACATGACAGATACTACAAGCACCGAATCAGCGACCGCCGCCCACGGAGAGCACACCACCCACGGGATTCCGAACGGCCTGACGAGCCTCACGCCGTTCCTCGCCGTGACCAGCGCCAGGGAAGCCATCGCCTTCTACCAGGACGTGTTCGGCGCCCGCGTAGTCGGCGCCACGGAGATGCGCGCAGTAGTGGTCCACGCAGAACTCGACTTCGGGAACGGCCACCTCCAGCTCGGCGAACCCAACCCCGAATACCACCTGGTTCCGGCGCCGGAGGGTGAAAACGACTGCTACTCCCTGGGCCTCTACTGCCCAAACGCAGACACCCTCGTGCAGCGCGCGGAACAGGCCGGAGCCACAATCCGCGAGCCCCTAACTACCTTCGTCTCAGGCGACCGGTACGCCAGCATCCGGGACCCCTTCGGCGTCCGCTGGTCCATCATGACCCGCGTGGAAGACCTCTCCGAAGAGGAAAGCAACCGCCGGGTCGAAGAATGGGCGGCGCAGCAGGGCTAACGCTGGCGGCAGCAGGGCTAACGCTGGCGGCAGCAGGGCTAACGCTGCCCGCCGTCCGGCTGTGGCGGCCGTCTCGCCGTGTGCCGCCCGTGCGGGTTTGGGACTGCCGTGGCGGGACCGGCCCAGGTGGCCCACTCCTTGACGTCAATCGTGGGCATTCCCAGGAAGTGGCCCTGGCCGGCGGCCACGGCCAGCCGGCTGAGGACCGCAAGTTCGGCGGCGGTTTCGATTCCGACGGCGGCCAGCGCCGCCCCGGTCTGCCGTGCGTATTCGACAAGGTCGGCCACCAGGTACTGGCGGCTGGGATCGGCGTCGATCCCCGCAACCAGGCCGCGGCCGATTTTGATGAGATCCGGCCGAAGGGAACGGATGTGGCGCATGGAGGCGGCGTCCGTTCCGGCTTCATCGAGCGCCAGCCCCATGCCGGAACTGCGCAGCGGCCCCAGGACATCCAGCAGGGGGTCCAACTCGCCGGACTGAAGCGGCTCGGTGAGTTCCAGCATGATCCGGGACGGTTCCAGGGGTGCGTGTTCCAGGAATGCAGGCAGCCGGGGATCGAGGCATACGGCCGGGGAGATGTTCAAGGCGACCACCAGATGGGGTGGCAGATCCTGCGCGGCGGCCACAGCCGCCTGCAGCGCTGAGAACTCAAGGTCCGCGCCCAGCCCGACGGCGGCGGCGTTCTTGAACCAGGAACCTGCACCGCTGCCGTCCTCCTCCCAGAGGAACCGCGTCAGGGCTTCCGCCCCGATGACGCCGCTGCGGCCGAGATCGTGGATCGGCTGGAACGCCGTGACCAGCATGCCGCCATGCAGGATCGCCTCGATGGCCGCCTGTCCGTTGCCGGGGACACTGATCTGTTCCCCGGCAGGATGCCGATGAACATCCTGTTTGTTGGGATGTGGCCTTTTGTTGGCTTGCCGGGTCAGGGAGCGCGTGAAGACCAGGTGCTCATGGAGTGCCGCCTCGGGATTCCCTGGATGCGCTGCCACATGTTCCCTAAGCCGCTCCCGGACCTCGGCCCCTTCCGGATCGGTGCCGGCCAGGACCGCCTCGATGATCTCGTAGGCCTGCTCCCGCACCAGCGGGACCTCAGTGCCGGGCGGGCTGTCACCGGGCTGGCCGTCATCGTCGGGGAACCGGGTGTTGTCCAATGGGCACTCCTCTGGTTCCGGGCAGCTGGCCGCTGGCTGGACTTCCTGCCTCTGGATGCATCATAAGCGCGGGGAAGCCGCCTTGACACGCCTGTGACAGAAATTTCACGGACCTGTAAACAACTGCACTGGCTAGACTGTGACCGTGCCGTCCACCCCGCCTCCCCCGCCAGGCCCCGACTCCCGCAGAAGCAGGTTCGCCGAAAAGCTCCTGCCCGGCGGCACCGAGCCGGACCCGCGGTTCACCCTGGCCAACGAACGCACATTCCTGGCGTGGATCCGCACTTCCCTGGCGCTCCTCGCAGGCGGCATTGCGGTGGAAGCCTTCACCACCGATGTCTTCCCGGAGCCCATCCGCCGCGGGCTGGCAGTCCTGCTTCTTCTGCTGGGCATGCTGCTCAGCGCCGGCTCCGCAGTGCGCTGGCTCCGTGTGGAAGCCAGCCTCCGCTCCAACCGTCCCCTGCCGCTGCCCCTGATCGGTCCGCTGCTCGCCGCCGGCTGCGCCGTCGCGGCGGCGGTGGTGATCGCCGTCGTCGTTCTGGCCTGAACCGTGGACAAAGACCCGGCCACCGCTCCCCTGCCCGGTGACGGCCCGCTCGACGGCGACCCGGGGCTGCAGCCCGAGCGCACCGCGCTCGCCTGGGGCCGGACGGTCCTGACGCTGATTGCCGCGAGCGCGGTGTGCCTGCGCTGGCTCCCGGACCAGGGACCGTTTGTCCTCACGATGTTTGGCCTCACCGTCGCCGCAGGGAGCGGCATCTACTTTACGCAGCGGCGGCGCTACCAGCGCGGCGTGGAGGGAATCCGGGCCGGGCAGATGGCGCCGGACATCGCGGCCGTCTTCTGGACCGCCGGAGCCTGCGTTGCCCTCGGGGCGTTGGGCGTCTGGCTGGTGCTGAGCTGAGCCGCCGGGCCGGGGCACGCACGAGAGCGCGAACGCACAGTCAAGCCCCGGCCGCATTGGACGGGGGCGGTTTCGGCGTTTCCGGCAGCATTCTGCCGATACGGGCCCCAAACGTGCGCCAGTAACCAGCCCAGAGTCGAAAGCGGCAACATGTTGCCGAAAGGGCCGAAATGGGCAAGACTGTGATTCAGAAAGGCCGGAAACGGCAACATGATGCCGATGGAAGCGGGCTTGGTAGTGGCGGAAGGAGACGTGCAGGGCATCGGGAGGTCAGTTCGTGTGGCCCGTAAGGAAGCAGGCCTAAAGCAGAGCGACCTGGCCGATCTGGCCGGTGTCTCAGAGCGCACCGTCCGGGCCATCGAGACGGGCTCGGGCAACCCCACGCTGGCAGCTGTCGTATCTGTCGCGAACGTACTCGGTCTGCACGTGGCGGCCGCCTGATGGCGGGTGACCTGCAGCGACTGCGCTTCCTCCCGGCTGCCGACGTCTACAAGCAGGGGGAACTGGCCGGCAGGCTGGCCAGGACCGAGAACGGCGGTACGGAATTTACATATTTCCCGGATTACCTGAGGGCAGGGCTGCCCGGCATCGCCACCACACTGCCGCCGGCAGCGGCGCCTATTGTCACCCACGGTGGCGGCCTGCCTGCGTTCTTCGCAGGCCTGCTGCCCGAAGGTCACCGGCTGACCGTACTGAAGAACGCCGCGAAGACCAGCCTCGACGATGAGCTGACGCTGATCATGGCCGTCGGCGCCGACGTGCCGGGCGACGTGCAGATCGTCCCGGCAGGCGAAGCGCCGGCCGAGCCGGAACCCCTGGCGGATACGACGGATCCGGCGGCACTGGACTTCGCAGTCCTCGCCGAAGCGCTCGACCTGCACGGACTGCCCGGCGTTCAGCCCAAAGTCAGCGCTTCCATGCTGTCCGCACCCCTGGCTTTGGGAAGTGGCCGATACATTCTGAAAATGAACCCGCCCACCCACGCCAGCCTCATCCAAAACGAAGCGGTCCATCTGGCTGCAGCCAGGGTGCTGAAGATCCCCGTCGCGACCGCCACCGTCGTCCAGGACAAGAACGGGTTGTCCGGCCTACTCGTCACACGCTTCGACCGGGTCACTGACGGCGGGCGGTGGATGCACCTGCCCTCCGAGGACGGGGCACAGGTGTTGGGACTGCCGCCGGCATCAAAGTACAACATGGCGGCCGAAGAAGTCGTCGCAGCCCTGGCCCGGGTATCCAAGGCCCCGGCGGTGGCCGCCCGGAACCTGTACCTGCAGTTCCTGTTCGCCTGGCTGACCGGCAACGGGGACCTGCATGCCAAGAACGTTTCCGTCCTGGGCGGCCGGCAGGGCGGTTACGTCGTCGCACCGGTCTACGACGTGCCCTGCACGCTCATCTATGGCGACGTCACCATGGCACTGCCGGTCGCGGGAACATCGAAGAACCTGAGGGCACGGCACTGGGCCGAGTTCGCGGCCGAGATCGGCCTGCCGCAGAGGGCCGCCGCCTCGGCCAACGCCGTCGCCCTGAAAGCCGCAACCTCGGTGGATCTCGAAGCGCTGCCGTTCCACGGGTCCCCGCTGAACCGGGCCCTAAAGGAATTGCGCCACCGCCGGGCGGAACTAACCGGTTAGATGCCTTCCGGCTGACCGGGGCCCAAAGAGCTACGTCCGACCCCTGGGGTGGCCGCTTGATTCACGGGGGATGAGCGTAGGCATAGACCTGCTCACCCGCGGCTCTTTGTCGGGATCAATAATGAGATCGATGGCGGTCCTGGCTATTTGGGCAAGGGGAGTCCGGACAGAAGTCAGCGGGGTAGGAAGACGGGATGACAGAGGGATGTCGTTGTACCCGACCAGCGACAAGTCCCCGCCGATGCTCAGCCTGTGGCGGTGCGCAGCGGCCATGATGCCCATCGCAAGGTTGTCATTCGCCGCGAAAATCGCGGTGGGGCGTTCCCCGGCGCCCCCACCAAGCAGGGCATCGCCGGCGGCGAAGCCGTTCTCTATGCCGTAGCCACCTGCGATGCTCCAGTTGTCCGGGAGTTCAATGCCGGCTTCATGCATGGCCCTTCGGGCACCATTCAAACGTGCGTTCGCAGTTGACGTGAACGACGGCCCGGTAACGACCGCGATGTCCCGGTGCCCGAGGTCGATGAGGTGGCGGACGGCCAGGTAGCCGCCCACTTCGTCGTCACCGAGAGCCGAAGGGCTGACGCCGTCGGTACGGAGCACCAGAACGTGGGCCACCCTGCGTTCACGCAGGAGCCGGGGCAGCTCGTCATCGAGGCGGGCGGTGGCCAGGATGAGGCCGTCCACGTTGCGGTCCAGCAGCGTTTCAGCAGCGCGGCGCTCGTCGTCGGGCTCGTCACCGCTGGTGGCAACCATGGCGAAGTAGCCCCGGTCCGCGGCTGCCCGTTCGAGTTCTTCGAACATCAGGGCCATCACAGTGTCGCTCAGGCGCGGCACCAGGACACCCAAGGTCCGCGTCTCGCCCCGGCGCAGGCTCGATGCGAACGAGTTCCGGCGGTAGCCGAGCTCCTCCGCGACCTTGCGGACGTGCGCGGCCGTGGCGGACCTGGAGACTGTGCCGCGTTCGTCGAGGGCGCGGCTGGCGGTGGAAATGCTCACTCCGCTTGCCGCAGCAACGTCCCTCAATGTGACGGTCGCGGCGGCGCTGGGTTCCATGGCAATGCTCCTCTGCAGGGTTGTCCTGAAAGACACTCTATTTCCTCGCGGATGAAAACGTTCCCTTGACAGTGAGCTGGACCACGTTGCAGAATGAAAACGTTCCCGCAAACGTTCTCAGAAAAGCGGGACTGCCGACCATCAAAGAAGACATGAGGTAGTGAAATGACCATCGATCTCCGCGGGCTGGTCCCCGCCCCTGTCACCCCCTTCAACCGCGACGGCAGCGTCGACGTCGACGCAATCCACCGCCTGGGCGGCTGGCTGGCCAGCGTTGAGGGAGTCAAAGGCCTGGTTGTGCTCGGCCACGCCGGTGAAGGCACCTTTCTGACCCAGGATGAGCAGGCGCTCGTGATTCGCGAGTTCAAGAACGCCGTCAACGGCGAGATCCCGATCATTGCAGGCATCACCGGTGAGGGAAACACTGTGGCCGCACTCGAGGCCAAGCGAGCTGTTGAAGCCGGCGCTTCGGCAGGCCTGGTGTACCCGTCCCATGGCTGGCTCCGGTTCGGGTACCAGAAAGGTGCCCCGCAGACCCGGTACAAGGAGATCTACGAGACGTCCGGCCTGCCGCTGATCCTGTTCCAGTACCCGGATGCCACGAAGGCGACCTATGACCTGGAGACCCAGCTGGAAATCGCCGGCCAGGAAGGCGTGTTCGCCACCAAGAACGGCGTCCGCAACATGAAGCGCTGGGACACCGAAATTCCGGTACTCCGCGAAACCTACCCGGACCTGCAGATCCTGACCTGCCACGACGAGTACCTGCTGCACACCATGTTCGACGTTGATGGGGCCCTGGTGGGCTACGGCGGACTCGCCCCGGAACCGCTGGTGGAACTGATCGCGGCCGGCAAGGCCAAGGACTACGCGGCAGCCCGCGCCATCCACGACCGGCTCCTGCCCGTCACCAAGAACGTGTACCACCGCGGATCGCACATGGAGGGCACCGTCGCCCTCAAGGAAGGCCTCGTTGCCCGCGGCATCCTGGAGCACTCCACGGTCCGCCCGCCGCTGCTGCCCCTCGCCGAAGGCGCCGGCGCGGAAATCGCCGCAGCCCTGCAGTTCGCCAACCTTGGAAGTGTTACCGCTACCGTCTGATCCCTATGGATTCTTACGGGTGGCGGGCCTGACGCCCGCCACCCGTACCCAGGCTTTCGATCTCCACCCGGTCAACCATGACCCCCAGCAGTGCCGCTGTAGAAGGAGGACTCGCCATGAGCGAGCACAATAGGACCATTACACATCCCGCACAGAGGGAATCCCAGATGGCCGCCCCGCAAATAGACCCCTCGCCGGCAACGAAGGGAAAACGCCGGACGTTTCTTGGCTACCTTGCCCTCATGGGCCCCGCCTTCGTGGTGGGAGCCTGGCAGTTCGGCCCGGGCAACCTCACCACCGCCGTGCAGGCCGGCAGCCGCTACGACTACACGCTGGTGTGGGTCATTGCGGTCTCCACCATCCTCATGATTTTCTTCACCGACATGAGCGTCCGGCTCGGCATAGCCACACCGTCTTCCCTGATCACCTCAATCAAGGAACACCTGGGCAGGCCAGTGGGCGTGCTGGCCGGAGCCGGCGTCTTTGGCATCACACTGATGTTCTCCGTAGGCAACGCCGTCGGCTCCGGGCTTGGTCTCTCCCTGGTCTTCGGCGGATCACCGGTCCTCTGGACCGTTGCCTGCACAGCCGCCGTCGCCTTCGTCCTCGCCTTCCGCAACGTCTACGGCATTATCGAGAAGGCACTCCTGGTCATCGTCGCGCTCATGGCCGTCGCATTCGTCGCCAGCGCTGTGGTCGCCCAACCGGACTGGTATCGCGCCCTCGAAGGGTCCGTACCCACCCTCCCGGCGGGCAGCGAAATTCTCATCGTCGCCTTGGTAGGAACAAACTTCTCCATCAACGCCGCGTTCTACACGTCCTACGGCATTAAGGAGAACAAGCGCACCCGTGCTGACTACCGGGACATCACACTTGTAGACACCATCCCCGGCATTGTCGCGCCCGGTATCATGACCGCCCTCGTCATCCTTGTTGCCGCCGCGGTCCTTGGCAAGACCGGCGGGGACGCCGCGTCCATCGGAGCCTTGGCATCCATCTTCGAACCCCTGGCCGGGCCCGTCGGATCCATGCTCTTCGCACTGGGCCTCTCCGGCGCCGCCTTCTCTTCCATGATCGCCAACGCCACGGCAGGCGGCACCATGTTCTCCGATGCCATGGGCCGAGGCGCGAACGCAGGCTCACCCGCAGCCCGCATCATCACTGGCGTCATCCTCGCCTTCGGACTCGTCGTCACTCTCTCATTCCAGGCGTCACCGGTCGGCCTGATCGTCATCGCTCAATCCCTGACCGTGCTCATCGCCCCTTTGCTCGGGGTCCTGCTGTTCATCATGAGCAACAAGACGGCGGTGATGGGCGATCTGCGCAACAAATGGTGGCAGAACCTGTTTGGAATCATTGGCATGGCGGCCATTGTGGCCTCATCCATCCGGCTCATCACCACCCTCATCGGATAGGTTCACAGCAGATCAGCTGCAGCGAAGCGGTGCCCCCTCTCATCGAGGGGCACCGCTTCGCTGCAAACTGAGTTAGGCAGCCAAGGCGACCGTCCGCCGTCGGGCCGGCACGGCCGCTACCAGCAGCGCGGCGATGGCGACGGCGGCACTCAGCATCAGGCCCGGCCGGTACTGCTCAAGCATGGCCGCGGCGCTGGGGGCGGCGCCGCCCTCGGAATGCCCGCCGCTGACCATGGCGGTGGTGACTGCCAGGACCAAAGCGGCACCCACCTGGGTGCTGGTCTGGATGAGACCGGCGGCCAGGCCCTGCTCGGAGTCCCTGATGCCCGCAGTGGCCTGGACGTTGATGGACGGGAAGGCCAGGGCAAAGCCGATGCCCAGCAGGATGATCGAGGGCAGGATGTCCAGGGCGTAGTTGGGCGTGGTGCCCACCCGGAGGAACAGAACATAGCCGAGGCCCATGGCGGCCAGTCCGGCCAGGATCAGCCGGGTGGCACCGAACACGTTGATGAGGCGGTCGGCGAACGGCGCGCTGGTGGCGACGATCAGACCGGTGGGCAGCAGGGCCAGGGCCATCGCCAGCGGACTCCACCCCAGGGCGGACTGCAGGAAAAGCGTCACGATGAACTGGAAGCTGAGGTAGGAGCCGAACAGCCCCACCGCGCTGAGGTTGGCCCGCGCCACCCAGCCCTCGCGCAGGATGCCGAAGCGGATGAGCGGGTGTTTGACCTTGTTCTCGATGACGGCGAAGGCCGCCAGCACCGCGGCAGAGATGATGAATCCGGCGATTGTTGCCACAGATCCCCACCCCTGGTCCGGTGCGGACACCAGCGTGTACACGAGACCCAGCATGCCCAGCGCCAGGGTGACGGCGCCCCAGATGTCGTGGCCGCTGTCCGTGGCATCGGGCGTGTCGCGCGGGATGAAGCGGTTGCCCAGGATGACCACCAGGACGGCGATCGGCACGGAAACCAGGAACGTCCAGCGCCAGCTCAGGCTGGTCATGAGGCCGCCGACGACGAGCCCCAGCGAGAAGCCGCTGGCACCGAACGTGGTGAAGATGGAGAGGGCCTTGTTCCGCTCGCGGCCCTCGGCGAAGTTGGTGGTGATGATGGAGAAGCCCGTGGGCGCGGTGAAGGCGGCAGCCAGGCCCTTCACGAACCGCGTGGCGATGAGGATGGCGGGGTCATCCACGAGTCCGCCCAGCAGGGAGGCGGCCGCGAAGACCGAGAGGGCGATGAGGAAGATCCGGCGGCGGCCCAGGAGGTCGGCGAGCCGGCCACCCAGGAGCAGCAGGCTGCCGTAGCCCAGGACGTAGGCGGAGACAATCCACTGCAGGGCGTCCGTGCCGAGGTTCAGTTCGTGCCCGATGGACGGCAGGGCGACCCCCACCATGGACACGTCCAGACCGTCGAGGGCCAGGACGGTGCAGACAACCATCAGCAGGAGCCACTGGGCCCGGGTCCAGCGGACGGCCGTGACAATGGGTCCGGCAGTTCGTTCGAGGGTGGTAGGTGATGTCATGCCCAAAAATCTATATGACGCGTCATTGAATGACAAGGAATATGACGCGGAATATTATGACGTGGACTTGAGTTCGCCTTTCGGCTAAAATCAGTGCATGGCTTCAACGACGGACCGCCTGCTGGTTGAGCAATGGCGCAGCATCCAGGACGCATACTTCCGCACTTCGTGCGCCCTTGACCGGGCACTGGAAGCCAAGTTCGACATCGGCCTGAACGAGTTCGAGATCCTGGACCTCGTGGCGGAGAACAGCAAGGCATCATGCCGGATGAAGGAACTCGGCGAACGGACCCCCATGAGCCAGAGCGCCGTCTCCAAGGTGGTGGACCGGCTGGAGAAGGCCGGGCTGCTGACGCGCCAGTCCTGCGCCGAAGACCGCCGTTCGCTGTACCTCGAGCTCACGGCGGCGGGCCGGAAGCTCCACCAGGCGGCCGCCGTCGAACACCGCGCGCTGCTGAAGGAAAACCTGGCCTGAACCACAAAGGCTGGGTGCCGCCGTCGTACTGCTTTTGGGGATTTCGACAGGCTCAATCAGCCGGCTAATGAGCGGGCGGCCCCGGGCTGGTGGCGTGGCCCAGGATGTGGGCCACCTGCGGGGTCATCGACTGGACGGCGAAACCGAACCGCCGGTTGTCCTGGATGCTGAAGCCGGCCGCAGTAATGGCGCCGAGGGTATCGCGGTTGGGGTGGCATCCTCCGGCCAGGCGCTGCCATGCCGGCGTGAGCAGGTCTTCGACCGCGGCCAGGACGGGGCGCTCAGAGCGGACGTGCTCGTAGTAGGCCAGGGTCCCGCCGGGGCGCAGGACGCGCCGGATTTCCGCGAGCGCGGCAGCCTGGTCCGCGACGCTGCACAGCACGAGGCTGGCGACGACGGCATCCGCACTGCCGTCGTCGGCCGGGATGCGCTCGGCTGCTGCGGCTATCACCGTCACGGGCACGGCGGACGTGGCGGCGCGGTTCAGGGCGAGGCTTCTGAGGTAATCGTCGGGCTCGAGGGCCAGGACGTGGGTGACCGCCGGCGGGTAGAGCGCGAAGGCGGACCCGTCCCCCGCGCCGATCTCGATAACCGTCCCGTGCAGGCCGGCCAGCATGCGGCGGCGGTGTTCGGTGGCGCCGCGGCGGTTCATCCGCCCGACCGCGCGCGCGTAGGCGCGGGCGAACCGCGGATGCTGCAGGTTCTTTGGCCCACCGGCCAATCCGGTCATCAGCGGGGCCGGGGCGGTTCGGGGGGGTTCGCCGTTGCCGACCGCCTCGATCCAGTCGACCACCTCGTCCGGAAAATAGCGTCCCGGGGACTCGCCGTCCCCGGCCCACCAGGCATCCGAGGCGGCCGGGCCGCCGGCTTCCGTGATCTCAGCGACCAGTTCGTCCGGGACGGCATCGCCATTGTTCTCAATCAGCCATGCCTTCGTGGCGGGCTTGAGGCTGGGCCACCACTGTTCGATATTCATGGTCGAAGTCTGCCACTGTCAGGGGGTGGCGGTGGTTCCGGCGGCCGCATCGCTGACGGCCCTGACGCTGTTGTTGCGCTTCTCGTGGGTCAGTTCGGCCAGGCCCAGTGCCTCCAGCAGCGGCGGAAGGTACATCCCGAAGCGGCCCCGGTAGCCCCTGCGGAGCCCGTACCAGCCACCGACGGGGTTGGATTCGTTCCTCCCCCAGGCCTCGACGGTGCCCTCGGCTGCCGGTTTGTTCTCGTCCGCGGCACCCAACGGCACCCAGTCAGCCTTCTCGAGCAACCACCGGTGCAGGTCCTCAACCGCCTGCAGGTGGTACCTCAGGGTGGTGGTTCCCACCTGGCACACCAGCGCGGGAGGATCAGCGTCCTCGTCCCGGTACATCGAGTACTCCGAGGTGCCCGGGGCCGTCAGCAGCCTCCACGGGTCGTCCTTGCTGCCCTGCGCCATGCTTCCCACCATTCCTTGCCTCACCGGATCTGGCGCCAGCTTACCGGGCGGCAGCGGATCCGCCCATGGGCGCTATCGTAAGTGCCAAACGATCATCGAAAAGAGTGCATCCCCATGACATCGCGAGACACAACCTCAGTCGGCGTTCCGTGCCGGGTGGACACGTTGCAGCCGGATCCGCGCGCCGCCACGGAGTTTTACGGCCCGCTTTTTGGCTGGAGTTTCGATGACCCAACCCCGATGCCGGCCGGCCTCGGGGGCGAGTACTTCGCCGCGCGCTACGGCGGGCGGCTGGTGGCCGGGATCGGCCAGGCACCGCCGCAGTCACCGCCGGTCTGGAACACCTACGTCCGGGTGGACGACGTTGCGCAGACACTCGCCCGTGCCCAGCAGGCGGGAGGCACACTGCTGGCAGGGCCCTTTGGGGCCGGCCCGGACGGACGCCTCGCTGTGCTCGCGGACGCCACCGGCGTCCCGTTCTGCCTGTGGCAGGCAGGCGAGCACGACGGCGACCGGGTCGCCAATGAGCCCAACTCCTGGGCGATGAGCTCGCTGCACACGACGGATGTAGAACGGGCGCAGGCGTTCTACGGCGGCCTCTTCGACTGGGAACTCGGACCGGTGCCGGGTGCCGCCTTCTCCCTGTGGCGACGCTCAGGCGAAGTCGTGGCGGCCGTGGCGGCGACCGACGGGACCGCGGTCCCGCCGCACTGGAGCGTCAACTTTGCCGTCCCCGACGCGGACGCCACCGCCGAGCACGCCGTGGCCCTGGGAGGCACCGTCCTGATGGCACCGATGAGCACACCGGGATTCCGCAACGCCGTCATTGGTGACCCGCAAGGTGGAGTCATCGCGGTCAGCGCAGCCGTTCCTGCCTGAGACACCTGCCAACCAAAGCCCGGCGAACGGACGGGCGGAGTTAAGCCAGGGCCCGCCGTCGTTCTTCTCAGTGCTGGGACGAACGCAGCATCGCTTCCATCTCGTCGATCAGCCCGTCCACACCCGGGGAAGCGGCAATCGCCGCCCCGATCCGCCGGCTCCCGGCGCGGTACCGGCCGTCGCTCAGCACCTTTCGCACGGCGTGGCAGATGGCATCCGGCTTGGGCCGGCCCGTTTTGAGATTGATTCCGACGCCGGCCCAGGCCACCCGGGCGGCCCCTTCCGGTTTGTCCTCGGTGTCCCCGGCAACCACGATGGGCACGCCGTTTTCCATCGCGTAATGGAGGCCGCCGTAGCCGCCGTTGGTGATGTAGACGGCGACCTTCGGCAGGAGCTCCGCGTCCGGCAGGAACTCGGCGGCCCGGGCATTGGCCGGGAGCGGCGGAAGCGCTGACAGCGGGCGGCGGCCGGTGCTGACGACGACGGTGACGTCCTCCTCCGCAAGGCCCTCGAGCGTGGGACCCACCAATGCGGTGAAGTCCTCGTTGGAGACGGTCCCCTGCGTCACGTAGACCACCGGAAGGGAACCGTCCAGCTCACCCCACCACTCCGGCTTGGGGGTCACTGATGATGACGCGGCGTGCCGGGACATGGGCCCGAAGAAGCGCAGGTTGTCCGGCGCATCCGAGCGCGGGTACTCGAACTCCTCCACCGTGAACTGGGCGATGAGTTCGGTGCGGCGGGCCCAGTCCAGGATGAACAGCCCGTCCAGCCCCACGCCCACAAGTTCGCGGGTGAGGGCGTCCACCTGCTGTTGGCTGTCCTTCAGCACAACATTGGCCACCATCCAGTTCAGCGCCCGGTTCCGCAGGCGGGCTGCCTTTCCCTTGCCGGGCGCAAGGCCCGAGCCAAAGGGGGCGCAGTCCTGGCTGGACAGGGTCAGCGGCAGGATTCCGCAGGCGATCACGGCGGGGCGCTGCTGGCGCGGAAGCCTGGACAGGGTGGCGGCACCCACGAAGGTGACCTCCGCCAGGACCGCGTCCGTGTGCTCCGCGGCGATTGCCGCCTCGAGCGGCAGGTACTGGCCGCGGGCCGGTTCGATCACCAGTCCACGGATGCCCTCGCGGATCGCCTGCACGCCCGTGGCCGCGCTGGGCTCGGAGGAGTATTCGGCGCCCGGACCCAGTGGCAGGAACTCTGCCCCGACGGCCTTTACCGCGTCCTGGTAGGCCGGACCGGTCAGAAACCGCACCCGGTGTCCGCGGTCAATCAGGCGGCGCGCGACTCCGAGCATGGGCGAAACATGGCCGTCGTGGGGGCCGCTGCAAACGATCACTGATGACATGCTCGGAGCTTATGGCCTGCAGGGGTCCGGGGATAGAGCGGGGGTCGGCTCTTTCAGTCCCCGGTGAGCTCCGTGTAGAGCTTCTGGACCCGGGCCTTGATGTCGTCCCGGACCAGGCGCATGCGTTCCATGCCTTCGATGCCGCGCTCGGACGGCTCGTCCGTTTCCCAGACCTCGAAGCGCGTCCCTTCGCGGGGTTCAAGCTTCGCCTCGGTGCCCAGGACGATAACGGCATCCACCGTGTCCAGGACCTCATCGGTTACCGGCTTGGGGTGTTCACCGGTGATGTCGATGCCGAGTTCGGTCAGGGAATCGACGGCCTGCGGGTTCAGGGACTTGCCCGGTTTGGTCCCCGCAGAGTAGACCGTGACGGCCCCCCGCGGCGAGCTGGTTCATCAGCCCGGCGGCGAGCTGTGACTTTCCGCCGTTCTTGCTGCAGACGAACAGCACGGACGGGTTCTCGGGCGTGGTTTCCTGAGTCATGAGGGCGTTGTTTCCTTTGTGAGGGAGGCAGAGGCGTCTGCTGAGGATACCGTGGCGGGGACGTCGCAGCTGGTCCCGGCGCCGGTGGAGCAGACGCCGGTTTCGGGGAGTTCCAGGTGCACGGTGTCCGCGGCTTCGCGGTCCCCGGCGAGGGCCGCGGCAACGGAGCGGACCTGCTCGTAGCCGGTGGCCAGCAGGAAGGTCGGTGCCCGGCCGTAGGACTTCATGCCGACAATGTAGAAGTCTTTTTCCGGGTGGGCCAGGAGCTTCGCGCCGTGCGGCGGGACGGTGCCGCAGGAGTGGAATTCGGGGTCGATCAGCGGGCCGAGTTCCACCGGCGCCTCGACGGCGGGGTCCAGATTGAGCCGGAGTTCGCGGAGAATGTCCAGGTCCGGGCGGAACCCGGTGCAGGGCACCACGACATCGGCGTCCAACGTGCGTCCATCGACAGCTTCGACGGTCACGCCGGAGTCGAGGGTTTTCAGGGCGGCGATGCCGAACCCGGTGTGCAGTTCGATGACGCCGGCCTCGACGAGGCGGCGCAGGCGCGCGCCGAGCTGGCCGCGGGCGGGCAGCCCGTCGGCTTCCCCGCCGCCGTAAACCCTGGCTGCGGAGTCACCGCGGATGGCCCAGAAGATCCGGGTGTCCGGTTCTTCCTTGGCGAGGTCTGCGAGGTTTATCAGGGTGTTGGCCGCCGAGTGCCCGGCACCGACCACGAGGACACGGCGGCCGGCGAAGGTTGCACGGTCCTTGCCGGTGACGTCGGGCAGCGGTGAGGAGATTCGGGCCGCTGCGGGGTCTTCGCCGATGGCTGGCAGGCCGGAGGTGCCCAACGGGTTCCGGACGGACCACGTTCCGGAGGCGTCGATGACCGCTGCGACGGTGTGGTCGCGGGTTTCGCCGTCCGCGTGTTCGACGCGGACCACGAAGGGGGTGGTGTCTCGGTTGCGGACGTGGGTCTTGTCCAGGCCCGCCCGGGTGACGGCGATGACGCGGGCGCCGGTCTGCAGCCTCGAACTGACGGCCGGGAGCGCGGCCAGCGGTGCGATGTAGTTGTCGATGAGTTCACCGCCATAGGGCAGGGCGGTGGGGCGTGGTGATTCCCAGCCCGAGGCTTCGAGGAGGCGGACGGCGGCGGCGTCGATGTTGAACCGCCAGGGTGAGAACAGCCGGATGTGGCGCCACTGCCCGATGGCAGCGCCCGCCGAGGTCCCGGCTTCGAGGATCAGCGGCTCCAGCCCGCGTTCGAGCAGGTGGGCTGCGGCGGCCAGGCCCACGGGCCCGGCACCAATCACGGCGACGGGAAGGTTCTTCGCTGAGTCCATGGCGTCCTCTTTCATCCGTTGGTCGTGCGGTTGTGTTTGATGGACCCCTGCCGGCCGGTGTGGGGCCGGCAGTGCCCAGTCGGGATTAACAGCAGTCCAGGTCGTCGTCGCAGCAACCTGAGTCGCCGCAGCATCCAGTGTTCATACAGCTCACCTCCTCGCCTGACGGGGTGGCTTATGCAGAGGCCGGAGTCAGGGAGGCGATCAGGGCCTCGACACGGGTTTTGATCTCGTCGCGGATGGGCCGGACGGAGTCCACGCCCTTGCCGGCCGGATCTTCCAGGACCCAGTCCTCGTAGCGCTTGCCGGGGAAGTAGGGACATTCGTCGCCGCAGCCCATGGTGATCACCACGTCGGAATCCTTCACGGCCTCGGTGGTGAGGACCTTCGGGATCTCTGCCGACATATCGATCCCGACCTCGGCCATGGCCTCGACGGCGGACGGGTTGACCTTGTCCGCCGGCTGGGACCCGGCGGAGCGGACCTCGATTTCACCCCCGGACAGGGTGGTCAGGAACGCGGCCGCCATCTGGGAGCGGCCGGCGTTGTGGACACAGACGAACAGGACGGAGGGCTTCGCGGTCATGAGGGCACCTTTCGGTCGGCCGCTTCCGCGGCGGACATGTCAGTGGCTGGGACAAGTGTCGCGTAGAGGAAGCGGACCAGGAGGAAGCCTGCGGCGCCGCCGACGAGCTGGGCCAGGATGAAGCCGGGTGCGGAGACCGGCGCGATCCCGGCGAACGTGTCCGTGATGGTCCGGGCGACCGTCACGGCGGGGTTGGCGAAGCTCGTGGAGCTCGTGAACCAATACGCCGCGGTGATATAGCCGCCGACGGCGAACGCCACCCGGTCCGCCCTGCCGGATCGGACCGTGCCGAACACAACGAGCAGAAGCCCTGCCGTGGCGACGACTTCGCCCAGCCAGAGACCCGTGCCCGAGCGTTCATGGCTGGAGAGCGTGACGGGGCCGACGCCGAACATCAGGTTCGCCAGCACCGTCCCGGCCAGGCCGCCTAGGAACTGGGCGGAAATCAGGGCCAGCGCAGCCCCCGTGCCGATCATGCCCAGGGCACGCTCCACCAGGGTCACCACCGGATTGAAGGACGCCGAGACCGGCTGCAGAGCCACGATCAGCGCCACCAGAGCGGCACCAGTGGCAAGGCTGTTCTGCAGCAGCTGCAGGCCGACGTCGTTCGGGGAAAGCCTGGAAGCCATCACGCCGGAGCCGACGACGGCCGTGACCAGGAATGCCGTGCCCGCGAACTCCGCACCGGCCCGCCGCATCAGGACAGTCACTTCGCCTGTCCCCCGATCAGGGCAGCCAGGTTTTCCAGCGCTTCGGTTCGCGCGCGGTAGTAGACCCACACACCCCGCTTCTCGCGGTCCAGCAGCCCCACCTCATGCAGCAGCTTCAGGTGATGGCTAATCGTGGGTTGCGACAGCTCGAACGCGTCATTCAGGTCGCAGACGCAAGCCTCCCCGCCCTCATGGGAACCGACAAGCGACATCAGGCGCAGCCGCACCGGATCAGCGAGCGCCTTCAGCAGCGGGGCGATGCCATCCGCTTCGGATGCGGAAAGCGGTTCCCGTGTCAGCGGCGAACAGCAGGCAACCGTCTGGACGGGAGTCAATTCCATAGACATAGACACATGTGAATATTTACACTCATCTATGTCTTCGTCAAGAGGTGACGTGCGGCTGCCAATACACAATTGCCTGAGTACATTCAGCGATGTACTTTGGGGCCATGGAAACCCTCACGCATGCGCCCGTGCTGGCCCGGTTCGGATATGCGGTCTCGGACCCGACCCGTGCCCGGATCCTGCTCGCGCTGGCGGGCGGCCCCGGCTACCCGTCCGAGCTTGCCGATTCCCTCGCGGTGTCCCGGCAGAGCATGTCCAACCACCTGACATGCCTGCGCGGCTGCGGCCTGGTGGTGGCCGTTCCTGACGGCAGGCGGACCCGGTACGAGCTCGCCGACGCCCGGCTGGGCCATGCCATCCGCGACCTGATTGGAGTGGTGCTGGCCGTCGATCCCGCCTGCTGCGCCCCTGATGGGACGTGCCTGGTGTGAGCACGGTAGAGCTCTCCCCGGCCCCGGCACGACGGGCCGTGCTGACCCGGCGCATCAGGCTCTTCGCTGCGGCGACGATCACCTACAACCTCGTTGAGGGTGCCGCCGCCCTGTGGGCCGGGGGTGTCGCGGACTCATCCGCCCTGATCGGGTTCGGCCTGGACTCCGTCATCGAGGTCGCCTCGGCCCTGGCACTGTCCTGGCAGTTCTCCGCCAGGGACCCGGAGCAGCGCGAGCAGCTGACCCTGCGGATCATCGCTGTGTCGTTCTTCGCCCTGGCCGGGTTTGTGACGGTCGACGCCGTCCGGTCACTGGCCGGCGCGGGCGAGGCCCAGCATTCGGTCCCGGGGATCGTGATCGCCGCCCTGAGCCTGGCAATCATGCCCGTCCTGTCCTGGCTGCAGCGCCGCGCCGGCCGAGAACTCGGCTCCAAGACCGCGGTGGCGGATTCCAAACAGACCCTGCTGTGCACCTACCTGTCCGCGGTCCTGCTGCTCGGCCTCGTCCTGAACAGCACACTGGGCTGGTGGTGGGCCGACGCCGGCGCCGCCCTGGTGATTGCCGCCGTCGCAGTCCGGGAAGGCGTCAACGCCTGGCGCGGAGACGTCTGCTGCGCCATCCCGCACACCGTTGCAGAAGCCGGGCATGCAGACCGGGCCGTACACGATTCCGAACCAGCCGGCGGGTGCTGCGAGGACTGCGCTGTTCCGGCACCTCAGCCGCTCGGATTGCCGGTGACGGCCAACCGTCCGGAGCGGAAACCATGAGCGGACACGACCACAGCCACGGCACCGACGCCGCCAGCCAGCGCGGAAAACTGATCATTGTCTTTGCGATCACCGCCGCAGTCATGGTGGCAGAGATCGTGGGCACGTTCCTGACCGGCAGCCTGGCGCTGCTGGCCGACGCCGGCCACATGTTCACCGACGCCGCCGGGCTTCTCATCGCACTGATCGCGGCCTCACTGGCCCTGAAACCGGCCACCCTGGAGCGCACCTGGGGCTACAAACGCGCCGAAATCGTCGCCGCCGCCGGGCAGGCGGCGCTGCTGCTCGGCGTGGGCGGATTCGTCATCATCGAAGGCATCCGCCGCCTCTTTGAACCGCCGGAGGTCGGCGGAGCCACCATGCTGTGGTTCGGCGTCATCGGCCTGGCGGGCAACGCCGTCGGACTCCTTGTCCTCGCGTCCGGCCGGCACCACAACTTCAACATGAAGGCCGCGTTCCTCGAGGTCCTGAATGATGCGCTGGGATCGGTCGCCGTGATCGCTGCGGCCATCATCATTACCCTTACCGGCTGGACCCGGGCCGACGCCGTCGTCTCCCTGCTCATCGGCGCGCTGATCATCCCGCGCACCCTGAAGCTCCTGCGTGACACAGTCAACGTCCTGATGGAAAACGCACCCGCGGGCCTGGACCTCGGCGAGGTCCGAGAACACATCCTTGCCCTGCCCCACGTCATTGACGTCCATGACCTGCACGCGTCCCTCGTCGCCTCCGGCACACCCGTCCTCTCAGCCCACGTCACGGTCCAGGACACCTGCATGAAGGACGGGCACGCCGCCACCATCCTGGCCGACCTGCAACGGTGCGTGGCCGAACACTTCGAAGTCAGCATCGAACACTCCACGTTCCAGATCGAGCCGGCCGCCCACCGCGATCAGGAAACCATCCACCACTGACGCCGGAGGCCGCTCCCGCCCGAACCGGAAGAGGGCAGACAGCGGAACCGTCCGGGGCTAGGGTGGCGTCATAAGTGGCAGGCACACACCGACAGGAGCAGACCATGACGCACCACATCACCGCGATGCTCAATGCCCACCCCGGGGGCACCGGCACGGAGGACAAGGAGATGCTGGCCGCGTGCATTGCCGCCTGCTTCGAATGTGCCCAGACCTGTACCGCCTGCGCCGACTCCTGCCTGGCCGAAGAGAAGGTCGCTGATCTCGCCAGGTGCATCCGGACCGACCTGGACTGCGCGGACATCTGCGCCGTGACAGGTGCCGTCCTGACCCGTCAGACCGGTGACAGCTCCGCGATCGCCCGCTCCATGCTCGAGGCCTGCCGGACCGCCTGTGCCGCGTGCGCTGCTGAATGCGAGAAGCACGCGCACATGCATGAGCACTGCCGGATCTGCGCCGAGGCCTGCCGCCGTTGCGAAGACGCCTGCACCGCGCTCCTGGAGTCACTCACCTAGGAGGACCACTGCCGCCCCAAACCAGCGGCTGCCCACCTTCGTCCTGAGTAAACAGCCACACTCTGCCGTTTTCGCGGTTTTCGCTTTAATGTACATTTCGGCGGAAAACGTGGCTAAAATTCCTGTATGACTGAGATGACCGTGACCCATGCTCGGAGCCGCCTGTCAGAGGCGGTCGACACGGCCCGCGTCAGTCACGAGCCTGTGTATTTGCTACGCCGTGGGCGCCGCGTGGCAGCCTTGATCGACGCTGATGATCTCGCCCGGCTGATTGAGTCCGCCGAGGACCTGGAGGACCTCCGAGCGGCCCAGGCCGCGCGGGCGGAGATGGCAGACACTGGTGAAAGCCCCGTGCCGTGGGAGGAAGTCAAGGCTGAGCTCGGCCTGGCGTGAGCCATGCCATCCAGGTGGCTCCGGCTGCCGTGCGCCAACTCCGCAAACTTCCGCCAGAGGCCCGGCGCCGCATCCAGGCGGCCATCGAACTTCTGGCCGAAACGCCGCGTCCCCCGGGAGCTAAGAAGCTCGCCGGCAGTCGCAACGACTGGCGAGTCCGGACCGGCGATTACCGGATCATCTACGAGATCCGGGATGCCCAACTCATCGTTCTGGTTATTGCTGTAGGTCACCGCCGGGAGATCTACCAGCACTAGGACCATTCCCCCGAGCGCAGTCAGCAGGTGACAGTGCCCTGGTACGGGGTGCCGGTCCAGACGTTGCCGGGGGCGGCCGTGTAGTTGCCGCGGACCTGGTACGTCCAGGTGCCTTTGGCTGCCGGGTGCGCTGAGTACGATCCGTTGGTGGTTTGAACTGCGGCGCCGCTTGGGTCAAGCAGGATGAACTCGTAGGAGGTGGCCCGCGGGACTGTTCCGTAACTGTTGACGGTGACACTCAGTGCGCGGCCGGTGCCGCACGTGGCCGTCACGCTTGCGTTGTTTGGTGCGGCGAGGACCAGGGTAGATGCTATGACCTGACCGGAGGCCTTGCCGCTGAACGCTGCCTGGGCGATTGCCGGTGCGCTCACCAGCAGCATCGCCATTCCGGTAACGGAGACGGCACGCCAGGCCCGGGACACGTTCTTCGTGTCGGCGGGCTGACGGCTACTGGACACGGGCTGCGGCTTTCGTCGTGGGCTGTGGTTCGGACACTAGGTTATCGGCGGACGGGCGGCGAGGGCTTCATGGAGGTCCTGCAGGTGGAGATTGACGTCGCGCGCCGCGGTTAGGGCCGCCGCCATGTCAGCCATGATCAGTGCCTGTTCGAGCTTTGCGGTTCAGCCGGCGGCCTGCGCCGACGCACCGTCCGCCGCATCCAGGGACCCCTTGACAGCGTCAGGTCCCTTCCGCCAGATCTTGGTCAGCAGCATGAGCACCAGGACCCCGGGCGCTACGTAGGTCAGAACCATGAGGACCACCGGTTCTCGCAGGGACCGGATTATTGTCCCAAGGTAGGGCACCGTGGCGGTGTGCACGTCCACGGTGTCACCTTGAATGGTCGCCTGCCAGGGATCCACCCCGGTGTTGGCGTCGCCTTTGGTCCGTACTGTCGTGCCGCCGTCGGCGTTCCGTTTGAGTTCGACGATCCGGTGCGTCTCGACGCGCTGGTCTTCGACCGGGATCTTGTAAGTGATGATGTCGCCGGTCTTCAGAGAACTGACAGGCATTGGGACGGAGACCACGACGTCGCCCGGGTTGATCAGCGGCGCCATGGAACCAGTGAGCATGGTGGACGTCTGGTAGCCCAGGAATCGGGGGCCGACGGCCAGGAAAAGGAAGGCGGTGACGGCGACAGCCATAAGCGCGGTTGTCACCAGACGGACCAGGATACGGTGCGTCGTGTGCAGCGCGCCTGTAGCCGGGGCGGCGGAGTTAGCCGTGCCGAATGCCGGGGCTCCCGTTGCTCCTGTCATGTCTGCCTGCCTTCCGGAATGGGCCCCCTCCGCCGCTGTTGGGGGTCAGACGGCGGAGGGGACGTTTGGGGTTACTTGTCGGTGCCGGAGCGCTGCGTGCCGGTGAAGGACAAGTCGATGGTGCTGCTCTTGGCCTGGAAGGTGTTGTCGGCGCCCGTGGGCAGGGTCAGGGTGACCCGGAGGTTGTCTGTTTTGTTGGCCGCGACACTGGTGAGGTTGGTCAGCGACAGGTCAGTGCCGATGACGGCGCGAGAGGCCACAACGCTGTTCGTGGTGCCGGAGCATGTGTAGGTGTAGGCCGGTGCGGTTCCTGCTTCGGTCCATGGAACGGAGCAGGTGTCGATGGTCAGCTGCAGGCCCAAGGCCGGGTCGGTGTCCAGTTTGGAGGTGACTGGTGCCGTGGTGGTCAGCTTGATACCGGCCAGTGCCTGATTGCCGGCAGCGTTGGTCAGGGTGACGGCGCGCTGGACGGTGTCGCCGGGAACCAGCCCGGTGGCGGCTACGCTGAGGCGGTTGGCCGCACCGGAGGTGCCCACGGCGATGGCCACGGTGCCGGATGAGACGTCAGTGGACGCCGAGGTGGTGGAGGTGAATGCACCGTACGTGCCGAGTCCAGCGACGGCGGCTGCGCTACCGACCAGTGCCAGGGAGGCGACGACCTTGCCGGTGGTGGAGTTCAGGTTGAGACCCATGATGGCGAACTTCCGTTTCTTAATGGAGTCCGGCCCGCGGACTGAGTGTGACCGGTCTTCTGTGCCGGTACTGACCACTCTCCTGCGGGAACCTCAAGATCGCTGGGGCTAGCCGATCAATACTCGATCAAGAAAAAAACACGGTCTGCTGCACTCCCTCAAGGTTTGCTCAAGTTACGGCCGCGGCAATGCCGGCGCAGCCGTTCCGGCCCCGAGGGCGTGGATAGCGCAACCGTGATAAAAGGGGTTCTCTCAAGAAAAAACAGTCACTTTCGGGTGGTATCTTGAGTCACCGTCCCGTTCGGGCGGTGACTTATTTTCTGGCGCCTGCCGCGTACTCCGACGTGCGTTGCCGGCTGCCCGTGCAACTAGAAGCTGGGGCTTGTATGCGCTTTTTGAAGAAATTGCGCGCCGGAAGCGGTGCGCTGGCCGTTGCTGCAATGCTGGCCGTGACGACGGCCGTTCCGGCCGGTGCAATCACCGGCGACTACGTCAAGGACACCGAGCACCCGTTCGTCGGGCTCATCGTTTTCTACGGTCCCGACGGCAGGTTCCACCACAGGTGCTCCGGTTCCCTGCTGACGCCGACGGTGTTCCTGACCGCCGGGCACTGCACCGCCGGCGTTTCCTCGGCGCGGGTCTACTTCCAGCAGGACGCCGGCACGGACTGGAGCCCGGAAACCGGGACAGACCCGGACACCGGCTACCCGGGCGCCTGCGCGGACGGAACGCTGGGAACCCAGTGCGCCACCTCGCACAAGATGTACAACTACGGCTACACCAGCATGGACGCGGTCCCCGAAACCAAGGACGCCGGCCTGGTGATCCTGGACCAGCCGATCGTGCTCGACGAGTACGCCCGCCTCGCCGCGCCGCGGACCCTGGATGCACTGGCCACCAAGCGCGGCCAGCAGGACACCACCTTCACCTCCAGCGGCTACGGCATTTCCGCGGCCAACCCGGCAGCGGGCGAGACCTCATTCCGGGAACGGCTTATGGCCCAGTCCAAACTGACCAATCTCACCAGCGCGAGCGCCGACGGCTACAACGTCCAGACCAACGGCAACGGCAACGGACTCGGCGGCACCTGCACCGCCGATTCCGGCGGACCGCTGTTCTACGGCACCGCAGAATCCAACACCATCACCGGCATCACCTCGTTCAACCACAACCGGTACTGCAAGGGAACGAACTTCTCCTACCGCACCGACCGGCAGGACGTGATCGACTGGATCAGAGCCACCACGGGACGCGAGTTCTCCAACATCGCCTTCGCGCCCGCCGTCGGCTAACCCTCCGACGGCGGGTGACCACCGCCGTCGGATGCTCACCAGCACCGCGGACCCGGCACGGGTGGTGTCAGTAACGGATGGCGGCCTGGACCGCGTAGTGATCCGACGCGTAGGTGCCGCGCACCGGGCCGGTGCCCAGCAGAGCCGCAGCGACAGGGTGGCCAGCACCGCCACGCCGTGGGGCCGCTGTGAAAATGTAGTCGATCCGGCGTTCCGGCCATAACAGCTGCATGGCCCACGGGTTGGCGTTGGACCACGTGCTGCCTCGGCCGCCTGGGCCAGCGACTTCCCAGGCGTCGTAAAAGGACAGTCCGCTGACCGGCGCGGCGGCCCGGCCTGTCATCATGCGCAGTTCGTCGCTGTCGGGATCCGCATTGAAATCGCCACAGACAATCAGCGGGGTTCGATCATCCTGGCCCGCGTGCAGATGGGCAAGCAGACCGCGGACGGAGTCCTGACGTGCCCGGCTTTCATCCAACCACCAGGCATCCATCACCACTCCATACACCTGTACCGGGCCGCGCGGGCCGTCGATCAGGGCATACTGCACACGCAGGCTGCCGAAGGTCATGCTGGCCGCGGAACTGAGGGGCCACCGTGACATTACAGCGACCCCGGAGAGTGCTGATTCATCTTCCTGCGCCGTTACGCCGCTGAAGGCGTGGTGCGGCAACCCGAGCGGGCCGGCCAACCTGGCGCATTGGCTGTCCTCCCCTTTCGCCCATGCTTCAGCGAGCACCAGGAGATCAGGCCGGGCGTTCGCCAAAGTGCTGACGATGGCAGCCTCACGTTCCTGCCACGGACCATAGAGACCCCACACATTCCACGTGACAACGCGAGCGGTCGTCTCGATCAGCTTGCCGTAAAAGTGCGGAGGCAGGTCCAGGTGCTGCGCCATCCATCCATACTGCCCGGGCACCATGGACCGCACCAGACCCGGGCACACGCCGCACCACCCGCCGTCGTACTTTCCCCCCACAGACGCCGGGCGTACAGGCGCCTACGCCAGGAATTCAGCTACGGCCTTCACCGCCACGGTCCGCACGGCGTAGACCGGGGCGAACACCGGCCGCTTCGGCAACAGGGGCTCCGGGGCCGGATGATCGTGGACGAGCGGCAGCGGAATGCGCTGCGGCGCGATGCGCTGCCACGCCCACGGCAGGAAATAGTTCCGCGCCCAGGCGATGTCCCCGGCACGGGCGTCGCGCCAGTTGCTGCGCGGCAGGGCCTTCGGTTCCAGGGGCTGCAGCGAGTGCGCAACCTGCAGGGTGTCCAGCACCTGCATGGCAATGGTGTGGTGGCCCAACGGGGAGAAGTGCAGGCGGTCAGGATCCCACATCTGCGGATCCCTGAGTCCAGGCAGCGTCCACAGGTCCACCAGCAGGCAGTGGTGTGCAGCGGCGACAATGCGGATGTTCTCGTTGAAGATGGCTATCCGGGAGCGGCTCCGCCCCAGGATCGGCGTACGCCGCCAGTCCGGCCCGGCGAACAGCATGATGGTGGCACCGGTGGCACTGAGCCGTTCGACGCCGGCCTCCAGCTTGGCGGCCAGCTTGTCCGGATCGGTCCGGTGGAACACCATGTCGTTGCCGCCGGCCGACAGCGTTATCAGGTCCGGCTTCAGCTGCAGTGCTGGTTCCGTCTGCTGGTCAAGAATCTGGCCCAGGAGCAGGCCACGGATGGCCAGGTTGGCGTAGGCAAAATCCGTCCGCCCCGCGCTGAGCTCCTCTGCCACCCGGTCCGCCCAGCCCCGGAGCCCTCCGGCGCAGCGTTCCTCGGGGTCGCCAACACCCTCGGTAAACGAATCTCCCATTGCCACATACCGGCTCCAAGGGTGTGGGGCCGTTGCGTCCGCAGCGGAGTTTCGGGGTCCAAATCGGCCGATGTTTTTCATCGCCTCGTCCTCTCCCTTACGCCCCCGGCGCGGTACGCCTGCGGCGTTATCCAAGGAACGTCCGAACCCTCCGGGAAATTCCTGAAAGTTTCAGCATCTGTGAAAATTTTCCGCATCGGGCGGTTAATCCATTCGGTGTATTATTTACCTGCCCGCTCATTTGCGCGCCACCCCGACCGCCGCTGCACGCAAGGAGCCACCGTGAGCCTGCCCGACCAGACGCGTCCCCTTCAGCAAACAAAGCGAATACTCGCCGCGGATGCCGCCCTGGCGTGGCTGCTCGGGATCCTGGCCGGACTGCTCGGCCTGGCGCCGTGGCTGATCACCGGGGCGCAGCTGCCGCTGCAGAACTCGTGGGCCACCGAGGTCCTGCCGGAGCAGATGCCGATCTCGCTGCTGCCGCTGAGCCAGTACCAACTCACCACCCTCGTGGCCCTCCTCACCGCGGGCGGCGCAATGGCCGGACGCGCCGTCCGCATCTGGCAGCCGGCCCGACGGCGCCTGGTGGTGTGGTGCGCGGCGTCCGGCGTTCTTGCGGTACAGTTCTCGGCCGCCGTCCAGTCGTTCACGGTGCTCGACGGCGGCCTGACGGACGGGGCGCTGGCGAGGATCTACTTCGCCGGCCTGCTGGCCGGCGTCATCGCGTGCATCGCGGCGGGCCTCGTGGCGTTCGCCCTCCTCGCGTCGAGATCACGGGCCCTGGCTGCGCTGGGCGCCGGACTCGTGGCGGTGCCGTTCACGTCTTGGGCTGGGGAGTGGGTTGCCGGCTTCGTCGGGCAGACCAACATCCCCACTGCGGTGCCGACGGTGGCGCGCTGGGTCCCGTCGATCATCGTCGGCTGTGCCTTGGCTTGGTGCGGCCTTCGTCCTGCGCGGCGCGCCGTCGTGTGGCTCGCCGACCTGGCCCTGTTATGGGTGGTGCCGGCCCTGTTCATCTCCGTCAGCTACGTCCTCGGGACGCGGGCGATGGCGGGCGACCTGCAGGAGATGCTGCTGATGAGCCGGCAAATCCTGGCGGCAACCCTTGGCCCGGCCGGAGGAGCTCTTCCCACAGTCCTGCTGGCCCTGGCCATCGCACTGGCGGGGCTGGGCCTCCGGTCTGTTGCCGCCCGCCGTCAGTCCGGCGCGGGGGCTGGCAACGGGACCGGCAACACGGTCGGCTAAGGGGGCCGGCAACGGGGCGGCAGCACCCCATAGGCCACCAGCTCTCCGGATGTTAGATTCGAGGTGCCCGCGCCTCTCTGACCTGCAAGGAGATTCCCGTGTTGCTGATCGGCGGCCTTCCGGCCCACATTCTTTTGGTCCACGGCGTCGTCGTCTTCGGGCCTCTGGCCGGGCTCGGCGCCGTCATCTACGGCCTGGCCGGCCGGACCCGCCGATATCTCGCCTGGCCACTGGGCGTACTGGCACTGATCCTTGCCCCGCTGGCATTCATCACCGCCCAGGCCGGCGAGCAGCTGCAGTCAACCCGGGGCGCCACGGACGCCATCCAGGCCCACGCCCGGCAGGGCGACATCCTGAAGGTGACCGCCATCGTCTTCTTCTTCCTCGTTCTGTTGATGCTCGCCGCAACCTTCACGCCGCTGGCCGACCGCATTCCAGCGCTGGCCGCACTCCAGCGTTCCCGTCCCGCCCGTGTCGTAGCGCTGGCTCTAGGCGTGCTCGCTGGCCTCTTCGTGATCTACCAAAGCGTGATCACCGGTCACTCAGGCTCGTTCTCCGTGTGGGGCGGGTAGCTCCGCTACGCATTGTCCCCGCCACGCTCGCGGTCCCGCCGGGCCAGCCATTATCGCGGGCGGGGACCGACGGCGGGCTGGGTGAGCCTTCAGTCATGGGGACCATCGGACTCGTCCGCCGCCGGCCTGCTTTCAGATTACGCCCCCAGGTTGCAGGCACGCGGGGGATGCTTGAGGCGCCGGATGACGGGGAAGGTGACCGTTGGGGCCCCCAAGGTGATCCCACCTTTTCCCAAGGCCCGAGAGACAAGGTTGCCTTACTCAGAACAGGTCAGCTGTCAGGGCAAGATGGCTGGTCCGATCGCCCGGCCCGGAATGTTCCCCATGCTTTCCGGGCCTGGCGGAAAGGCTTCGGCTTCCCGAATGTACGCGGACGTACCGCCGAGCTTCGGCACGCCAAAGGTTTTTCCAAGGTTGGCGTGCGAGTATTTTGCTTGCCGGACACTCGACTGCCGCGCGACAACCGGCATGGCACCGGGAACGGCGGAGCCCTCCCCGGACCCGGTGCCTTAACGGCAGCCGGCCCCTGCTTCGGCAGGCCGGAGTTTCAGACCCCCGCCCAGCGGCGGAGCGTGCTGTTGATCAGGCCGATGAGGACGGCCGTCCACCAGCAGGCCTGCGAAATGCTGAGTGCGACCATCAGCCTGAACCGCAGCCTGCGGCCGAGTTCGCCGAAGCGGGTGTCTGTGGGCAGGGCCAGCAGCTGGTGCATGGCCGGCGCGATGCTCAGGCCGTTGAGCATGAGCACCAGGACACAGGCGAGCTTGATGACCGTGACCGGGTTGGTCAGATCGGGGTCGATCAGGGCGCCCGACACCAGCAGCAAGGCCAGCCCGCCCCAGATCAGCGGCTTCGCGGCGGCCTCCAGCTTCCCGGACTCGTGCATCTGCACCTTGCCCAGCAGCCACAGCAAACCCAGCCAGTCGACAACCAGAATGGTGCCGAAGGAAAGCACCAGGGCAAGGATGTGCACGGCGAGCCCGATCCGGTGCAGTTCCGGACCGCAGTCAACGAAGTGACCCACCAGCAGCGAAGCCGTCCAGCCTGCCGTGCACAAGGCTCCGAGCATAACCAAGCGGATCCGCCGGCTTTTCCGGCTGGCCGGGGCATGGTTGGTCTGCGGTTCGTGAATGGGCGGTTCGTGAATGGACTGCGGTTCGTGAATGGGCGGTTCGTGAATGGACTGCGGTGCGCCGGGCGGAGCCGGGGCAGGTGCTGCTGGGGACATGCTGCTGCCTTTCAGGGACGCCGGCGGACCGGCGGGTGCGACCGTGCTGCGATACACGGCCGCCATGCGAGGGGAGAGTGGAGGTACTTAGTTAGGTAAACCTAAATTGGGAGATTACAGCCCGGGATCAGAAATAGGCAAACAAAATGTTCGCTAATTTCTCCACCGCTTGTTCTATGTGGCGCCGCGCCCCTCGGCTCGGGCGCTCATGATGGAGCAGCCCCCTACCGGTTAACGGCGATGTACCCCGACGGAGGGAGCGGCGGAAGCGGCCTCCGCGCAAGCGGCGCCGGAGGGACGCCCGCTCCCATGTCGACCACGATGCCAGGCAAGACAGTCGCCGGAGGTTTGGCGCAGGCTTCATTCCAGACCTGTCCACCAGACAGTGCGAGCACCGGAACGCACAGCAGCAGCAGAAGCCCCTTCCTCATCACACTGCCCTCCGCTCGCCTTGGCCCTCCACGGCGCCCTCCACGGCACCCTCCCCCTCGCCGACGCGAGTCACGCGGGGCCCAGGAATCAGCCTCGCCGCCGCACCATGGAGAAAAGGCACGGAAGCGGCCCCCCATCCATGGTTGGCCGGCCCCTTCCGGGGGTGCCGCCGTCGGGTTTTCCTAGGCATCAAGTAACCGCCGCCTTGGGTATCCGGGGTGGCGTGCATCAGCGGCAGCGCATCAACACAAGCGCTTGCGGGAGGTGAGAAAGCGATCCCTTTTTCACCAGCGATTTTGTTGTGCAAGCGCTTGTGCAGTGTGACGTGGGTCCCGTACTGTAGCTTGCTGTGACGGCGAAGATTGAAGAGGTTGCGGAGCGGGCGGGAGTGGCCGTGTCCACGGTATCCCGGGCGCTGCGTGACCTTCCCGGCGTCTCGCCGGCAACCCGCCAGCGGATCAAGGACATAGCGGCCGAGACCGGGTACCTGGCGTCGCCGAATGCGGCACGGCTGGCGACCGGCGTGACAGGCACCATCGCCGTGATCGTCCCGGATGCCACCAAGTGGTTTTTTGGCCAGGTCATTTCCGGTGCCGGCGGGGCGCTCCGGGCCGCCGGGCGGGACGTGCTGCTGTACGAGCTCGGAGATGCCGACGGGCGCCGGCGCTTCTTCGGGGGACAGACACTCCGGGGGCGCGCCGATGCCGTCCTGGTGCTTTCGCTGCGGTTGTCGGAGGAAGAGACCCACAGCCTGCGCGCCCTCGGTCTTCCGGTAGTCCTGCTCGGGCAGGGCTCCGACGTCTTCGGCAGCGTGCGCGTTGACGACCGGGCGGCCGCCCGTAGCGCCGTCCGGCACCTGATCAATCTGGGTCACCGCCGGATCGGACTGATCGGAATCGACGACGCCGAAGAGGTCACCGTTGGCAGCACACCTCCAGTTTCGAGACTGGCCGGGTACCGCCAATCGCTGCTGGCCGCGGGGATTCCCCTGGACGAGGGGCTCGAACAGTTCGGAGCCAATTCCGTGGCCGGCGGGGCGGAGGCCATGACCCGGCTCCTTTCCGCGTCCGGGATGCCGACCGCGGTTTTTGTTGGATCGGACGAGATGGCCTTCGGTGCCCTCGGGGCGGTGCGCGCTGCCGGAATGACCGTTCCACGGGACATCTCCTTCGTTGGCTTCGACAACCACGACCTTTCGGAAGTCATGGACCTGACCACCATCGACCAGAACATCCGGGGGCAGGGGGAAGCAGCCGCCCAACTGCTGCTCGAAACCCTCAGCGCCGCACCCGGGGCGGCCCCGGCGAACCGAACCATCGACACCCGGCTGGTACTGCGGCGAACCACCGCACCGCCGTCGTTCACTTCAACCATCTCCACTGAGGGCAAGGAAGAGACCTAATGGAATACCGCAAGCTCGGATCATCCGGAATGTACATCAGCGCGCTGGCCTACGGTAACTGGGTCACCCACGGCGAACAGATCGACCAGGACGCCGCAACCGCCTGCGTGCGGAAGGCGCTGGACCTGGGCATCACCACCTTCGACACGGCCGACGCCTACGCGGGCACCCGCGCTGAAAGCGCGCTCGGCGAGGCACTGCGCGGCACCCGCCGCGAAAGCCTTGAGATCTTCACCAAGGTCTACTTCCCCACCGGGGAGGGCAAGAACGACCGAGGGCTGTCCCGCAAACACATCATGGAATCCATCAACGGGTCCCTGGCGAGGCTGGGCACCGAGTACGTGGACCTCTACCAGGCCCACCGCTACGACTACGAGACACCGCTCGAGGAGACGATGCAGGCCTTCGCCGACGTCGTCCGGGCCGGCAAGGCCCACTACATCGGCGTCTCGGAATGGACCGTCGATGAAATCCGGGCCGGAGCCGCCCTGTCCAAGGAGCTCGGTATCCAGCTGATCTCCAACCAGCCGCAGTACTCGATGCTCTGGCGCGTCATCGAGGAGGAAGTGGTCCCCGCCAGCGTGGAGCTCGGCATCGGCCAGATCTGCTGGTCCCCGCTCGCCCAGGGCATCCTCACCGGCAAGTACCTTCCGGGTCAGGCCGCCCCGGCGCAGTCCCGGTTCGCGGCCGAGGACGGGTCGCTGAAGGAAAACCGCTACCTCACCGAGGACATCCTCGAACGTGTCCAGCAGCTGAAACCCCTTGCGGATGAGGCCGGCCTGTCCATGGCCGGGCTCGCCGTGGCCTGGGTGTTGCAGAACAGCAATGTCTCCGCCGCCATCGTCGGGGCGTCCCGGCCCGAACAGCTCGAAGACAACGCCAAGGCAGCCGGGGTCACGCTCGACGAAGCCCTCATGACCAAGATCGACGAGCTGCTGGACCCCGTGGCCGAACGCGACCCGCAGAAGGTCGAATCCTTCAAGGAACGCCCCTAGCAGTCCCGAGTTTTTGTACAGATATTCGCCGCTAAAGGCCCTCGAAGTCCGATTATCTGTACAAAAACTCGGTCCGATCCGGGAAACGGGTCCCTCAGCCCGCACCTCAACCGACGGCCTCAACGCACCGCTGACGCCCTAGCCCGGCAAAGATAGCCGGCACGGCCCCCGAAAGCACTTGCTTCCGGGGGCCGTGTGCTGTTCTGGAGGCTGGACAGGCCCCCCGCGGTTCCGAGTTTTTGTACACATATTGGGCGCTAAGGGCCTCGGAAGTCCCATTATCTGCACAAAAACTCCATCAGCGAGGACGGCCCTGAGAGTTTGCGGGCCAGCACGCGGGCAATCTTTGACAATTCTTGGATTACTCCTGCACCTATCCTCGACGGGTTATCCCTAGCGTTGAGCCATGCAGCAACGAGCAGTCCCCGCAGTGTTCTTCAGGAGCATCTCCTCTGCAGAAATGCCGCCCTAATGTGCCACGGGCGACGCGCAAAATTCCTCTCGCGACTGGAATTCCGTACGGGCAGATTAATATGCGCGTGGCCGGACGCTCTCCGCGTCGGATGGGGCAGCCAGATCCGCCAAACCCCGCGCTGACCTCGTGTTTTGCGGGGGGACCCGTGAGTGGGTTGGGGGGCCGCGGCCCCACCCTTAAGGGCCAACCAGGGCGCAGGTTTTTCCGAATGGCGCGCTTCAATACTTCACCTGAAGCAACAGGCAGGATGCATTGCAGGCGCAAGGTTCCTAGTTTTCGTGGCTGGTTTTTCCGGGCACCAGGTCCTAATCTGGCCGCCCGGTGACAATTTTCGGATGGATTATCGGCAGGCTGTGGGGCCCGTAAATGAAGCACTTAAGAATTGTCCTGTATTCGCATGACTCACTCGGTCTAGGCCATGTGCGGCGAAACCTCGCCCTGGCCAGCGCCCTGAGCAGCCAATTGCCCGGCCTGACCGGCAGGCAGGTCACCGGTGTCCTGGTGGCCGGAACTGCCCTCGCGCCCGGGTTCCAGATCCCCAAAGGGTGGGACTGGGTGATACTGCCAGGCGTCATGAAGGGCGCGGCGGGCTACGAGCCCCGGGACCTGTCGGTCCCCCTGCAGGACCTCGTGTCGCTGCGCGGAAAGCTGCTGGATTCGCTGTTGCAGGGCTTCAGCCCCGATCTGGTGATCGTGGACCGGCACGCGACCGGCATCCACCTGGAACTCGAGGGAGCCCTGCGCCGGCTCCGTGCACGCGGGAATGCCCGGGTGGTGCTGGGGCTGCGTGAAGTGCTTGACTCCCCCGCGGCGGCGATCGCCGAGTGGGACGGCATCGGCGGTCCCCGGCGGGTCCAGGAGCTCTTTGACGCAGTCTGGATTTACGGCGACCGCTCGGTTCATGATCCCGTGTCCACCGGCGAAATCCCCTTCTCACTGCGGCGGATGGTCAGTTACACCGGGTATCTGGCAGCCGGCCGGCCGAAAGGTTCCGGAAAGCTGAAGATGCCCGGCAGGTACGTCATGACCACGGTCGGCGGCGGCGCCGACGGCTACGCGCTGGCCAGGCTGGCCGCTGCCACCCCGCTCCCCGCCGGCCTCGGGCACCTCATTGTGGCCGGACCCCAGATGCCCAAGGCGCAAAGGCGCGACCTGCGGCGGCAGGCGGGTCCCGGCGTCGTGATTGTGAAGGCACTGGAGGACATGCTGGCGCACATCAGCAACGCTGACGCGCTGGTTTCCATGGGCGGCTACAACTCCGTCTGCGAAATCCTCAGCACAGCGGTTCCGGCGCTGATCGTTCCCCGCGACCATTCCCGCGGCGAGCAGCGAATCCGGGCCGCGTCCCTCGCCGCCGCCGGGTACCTCGAACAGCAGGAACTGGCCACACTGACCCCGGACGTTCTGGCCGGCTGGATCGCCGGCCGGGCAGGCACCCGGGTGGACCGCCGGGAAGCACAACTCGACGGGCTGTCCAGGGTTCCGGTGCTGGCCGCAGACCTGCTGCAGGCACGTGAGCTGCCGGCACAGGAACTGCTCCGGCCCCTCAGCCAGCAGATCACAAGCGAGCCGATCATCAGTGCCCAGGTCAACAGCCTGGCCCAGAGTCTCCGGGGAGGTGCGACACGTGCAGCCGTCTGAGCCGGTGACCGCCTACGTCTTGAAGATGTATCCCCGCTTCTCCGAGACGTTCATTGTCTCGGAGATCCTCGCCCGGGAGGCCGCCGGCGAACGGATCGAAATCTTCGCGCTCCGCCCCACCACCGACGCCAGGTTCCACCCCGAACTGGCGCGCGTCAAAGCCCCCGTCACCTATGTTGGCCGGCCGCAGTCCACCAGCGGGGTGTGGGAAAGCTTCCGGACAGCAGCATCGGCCGGCCTGACCGACGACGTGGCACAGGCCTTCGGCGAACTCGCGGCGGCCGACCCGGACGACGCCGTCCAGGCCATCAACCTGGCCGCCGAACTGCAGCGGCGCAGCGTCCGCCACCTGCATGCGCACTTTGCCTCCGCGGCAACCGCCGTCACCCGGCTCGCCTCCCTGATCACCGGGATCCCCTATTCGTTCACGGCGCACGCAGCGGACATCTTCCGCGACACCGTCAGCCGGGACGGCCTGCGGGCAAAGCTCGCGGACGCCCATCACGTGGTCACCATCAGCGACTACAACCTCCAGTACCTGCGCCACCACTTTCCGCAGCAGGCCGAGAGGCTCCGCCTGGTGCGGAACGGCCTGGAACTCGCCCGGTTCCCCTACCGCGACCCCAGGCCCGTCGGCACCACGGTGCGGGTGGCCGCCGTCGGACGGCTCGTGGAGAAGAAGGGGTTCCAGCACCTGCTCCCGGCGCTGGCGTCGCTCGTCGGATCGGGTGCCCGGGCGGAGGTCAGGATTGCGGGCACCGGCCTGATGGCCTGCGAGTTGCAGTCCGCCATCGAGGACCTGCGGCTGACGCGCCATGTCCGGATGCTCGGCCCGCAGACCCAGGACCAGATCCACGAACTGCTGGACTGGGCCGACGTCTTCGTCGCACCCTGCATCGTGGGTTCGGACGGCAACGCCGACGGCATCCCCACCGTCCTGCTCGAGGCCATGGCCACCGGCACACCGTGCGTTTCCACGGCTGTCACGGGCATTCCGGAGGTCATCCGCGACGGCAGCACCGGCGTCCTCGTCGAACCCGGCGACCCCGCGCTGCTGGTCCAGGCGATCCGGCGGATCACCTCACCGGCGACGGACAGGACGCTGCTGGCCCGCAAGGCCCGGGCCCTCATCGAACGCGAGTACGACGCCGGGCGGCAGGCCGCTGCCCTGCGTCGCCTCTCGCTCCAGACAGTTGCGCAACGGCCGCTTTCGCCCGCACCGGAAGCGGTGGCCTGATGCGCGTCGCCTACATCTGTGCCGACCCCGGCGTCCCCGTCTTCGGCACCAAGGGTTCCTCGGTCCATGTCCAGGAGATCGTCCGGGCCTGGCGCCGGGCCGGTGCCACCGTCACCGTTTACTGCACCCGGGCCGGGACCGACCGGCCGGCCGATCTGGCCGGCCTGCCCGTCGTCGAAATCCGGCCTCAAACTGCCTCCGGGGCGGGGCGGGAGCACGCCATTCGGGAGGCGGCCGCTGCCCTGGCCCAGGCCGTGATCCGGGACGGCTGCGACGTGGTCTACGAACGCTATTCGCTGTTCAGCCCGGCCCTGGCCATGGCCGCCGGAGCCCTGCGGATCCCGGCCGTGCTGGAGGTCAACGCGCCGCTCATCGAGGAACAGCAGCAGTACCGCGAACTCCACGACGCCGCCCTGGCGGAAGGAATGCTCCTCACCAACGCCGCCACGGCCAGCGTGGTGGCCTGCGTCTCGGATCCCGTGGTGCGGTGGGTGGAGCGCCGCGTTCCCGGGGCCAGGACACTGCTGGCGCCCAACGGCGTCAACACCGGACGCATCACGCCGCGCCTCCATGGGCGGGATCATTCAGGCCGGCTGACCGTGGCTTTTGTGGGCACGCTGAAGCCCTGGCACGGCGTGGGCTACCTGCTCGAAGCCGTGGCCCAGGCCAACATCCGCACGGCCGGGCCAACGTGGCGGGCGAAGATCATTGGCGACGGACCCTGCCGGCAGGAGCTCGGGCGGACCGCCGGGCAGCTGGGCGTGGACGCCGAGTTCACCGGTGCCGTGGCCCCGGATTCCGTGCCAGGGCTGCTGCACGAATGCGACGCCGCAGCCGCGCCCTATCCGGCAGCGGAACCCGGCCGGGACGACTACTTTTCCCCGCTGAAGGTTTACGAATATCTGGCTGCGGGCCTGCCGGTGGTCGCGTCCGAGGTCGGGCAGATTCCGTCCATCCTGCAGCACGAACGCACCGGTCTCCTGGTGAAGCCGGCCGACCCCGGTGCGATTGCCGCTGCCTTGGGGCGTCTCGGTGCAGACGCCGCGCTGCGGGATCGACTGGGCACCGAGGCGAGGGCAGCCGCCGTCGGGCTTTACAGCTGGGACAGCGTCCTGGCAACCATCCGCCAAGCACTGACGTTCGAAAGGAGCGTGGCCTGACATGGGCATAAGAGCCGTCCCGAAAAGCGCCGCCCCGCAGGCCAGGCCGGAGTCCGGGCTGCGCCGCACGCTGCGCTGCGTGCGCCCGCACCTGCAGGGCCACCGGTGGCTGATGGCGGGCGGAATCTCCGCCCTGGCGTTCGACGTCGTCTTCCGCCTCATCGAGCCATGGCCGGTGAAGATGGTGGTGGACGCCGTCTCCCGCGCCTTGGGCGCGACGCTTCGCAAGCCGGGACCTTCCATGGACGCCGGTCTCCAGACGCTGCTGCTCTGCGGCGCCTTTGTGGTGGCGATCGCGCTCGGCCGGGCGGTGGCCAACTACTGGTCCGCCATCTGCTTCGCGCTGGTCGGGTCCCGGGTGGCGTCGGACCTGCGGGCCCGCGCCTTCCGCCACGTCCAGGGCCTGTCCATGCGCCACCACACCCGAGCCTCCACCGGCGACACCGTCCAGCGCCTGGTGGGCGACGTCTCCCGGCTGCAGGAAGTCGCCGTCACCGCGGGCCTGCCTCTGCTGGGCAACATGCTCACCCTGGTCCTGATGACCGGCATCCTGCTGTGGCTCGACCCTCTCCTCGCCCTGGTGGTTTTCCTGGCCGGCGGAGTGTTCGCGCTCCTCTCCCGCTCAAGCTCCGGCCGGATCACCGCCGCCGCGGGCAACTCCCGCAAGGGCGAGGGGAACCTGGCCACCACCGCGGCCCAGACCCTCGGCGCCATCCGCGAAGTCCAGGCCTACGGGCTGGAGGACACCATCAGCACCGGCTTCCGCAAAAGCAACCAGGCCACCCTTGGCACCGGCGTGGTGGCGCTGCGGCTGGCGGCCGGACTTGAACGGCGCACCGATGTCCTCATCGGCATTGCGACGGCGGTGGTCCTGGCCGGCGGCGGCTGGCGCGTCCTGGAACACGCCATTACTCCCGGCGACCTCGTGGTGTTCCTGATGTACCTGAAGACCGGGATGAAACCGCTGAAGGACCTCGCCAAACAAACCGGCAGGATCGCCCGCGCCACCGCCTCCGGCGAACGTGTCGCCGACCTCCTCGAGGCCCAGACCGACCTCCCCGAGGCTCCCCACGCCCGGCACCTGGACAGCGCCCGCCCGGACATCGTGCTGGACAACGTCTCCGCCGGCCACGGCGAAGGGACCGTGCTGCACGGGATCAGCCTCACCATCCCCGCCGGCGAACACCTCGCCATCCTCGGCCCGTCCGGTGCCGGCAAATCAACGCTGGCCAGCCTGATCCTGCGCATGATCGACCCCAGCACCGGATCCGTCCGGGTGGGCGGCGAGGACCTGCGCGATCTCAGGATCGCGTCCGTCCGCTCGCACGTGTCCATCCTGCTGCAGGACTCGGTGCTCTTCGGATCCTCGGTGCGGGACAACATCCGATTCGGCCGGCTGGACGCCACGGACCATGACATCGAGGAGGCCGCCGCCCTCGCCCAGGCCGACGGCTTCATCCGTGCCCTGCCCAACGGCTACGACACCGTGCTCGGCGAGGCCGCGAAGGACCTCTCCGGCGGCCAGCGGCAACGGATCGCCATCGCCCGCGCAATCCTCCGGCAGGCGCCCATCGTCATCCTCGACGAGGCCACCGCCGGGCTGGACCCCGTCGCCCGGAACTCCGTCCTGCAGGCCCTCGCCGCCCTCACCCGGGACCGGACCTCCATCACGATCACCCACGATGCCCATTCCGCCCGCTCCTGCGACCGGGTGGTCTGGCTGGAACACGGCCGCATCATCGAAGCGGGGCGTCCCGACGAACTGCTCCGGGACCCGCGCTCGCGGTTCGCGCGGTGGATGGAGGAGCAGGGCCTTGGTGCCCCTAACCGGCTCGGCGGCCCCGGCGTTCCGGCCGTGGCCGGTGCTGGTGCTCTGGCTGCCTCGGACGCCGTCGGGGTGGAAGGGCCATGATCACCCTGGCACCCGGCTCGACGCAGGCCGAACGGTCCCTCGCCCGCCGCGACGCCGCGCTACCCGGCCTCCCCTGGCTGCTGGACAACGGCCGCCTCTCCGAACTTCTCGGCGAAACCGTCCGCGTCACCCGCGTCCGCTATAAGCCGGGCACCTCCCTGCTGGTGGCGTTCCGCCGCCGGCGCAACGGCAGCTTCGACTACGGCTGGGCCATGACCCGCACCCCGGCCGGCGGCGGCAAACTCCTCGAACGCGAACACACCGTCCGCAGCCGCGGCGGGGACATGCGCGTCCTCCGGCCGGACCCTAGGGATCCAGACACGCTGGTGGCAGTGGGCGGCGTGGAGGACGACTGGGCCCTGCACAAGAACATCACCTGGTTGCACAGGAACGGCACCGAGCGACTGGGCCTTCGCCACCGGCCGGGCACTGCCCTGCTGGCCGGCAGCAGCGTGCTGCGCTACAAGCCGGAACGGCGACTGGTCCTTCTCGCCCACAAGGCGAGCACCGCCGTCGTGATTAAGACGGCGGCCAAGCCCGCCGGCACCGGGCAGCAAACCCAGTTCCTGAACCGGCTCCGCCACCACGGCGTCCCCCTCCTGCCGCAGCTCGCCGACGCCGAATGCCTCGCCCACGGCATCAGCGCCAGCACCGCGTGGGGCACCGGCGACCTCGCGGCGCGCGGCAACGGCACCGACACCCGCACCGCCGCCTACACGGCCGGTCAGGCCCTCGCCGCACTCCACTGCATTCCCGTCGCCGCCGATCCGCCCGGTCCGGTCGCCGATCCGGCAGGCAGCTGGCGTGAAGACGTCGCGGCGCAGCTGAAGGCCACGCGCGCCATGGTTTCCGCGCTGCTGCCGGAACTGGAACCACTGGCCCGGGACCTCGAAACCAGGCTCACTGCCCTGCTGCTTGACCGGCCCCGGAAAGCACCGGTCCTGGTCCACGGGGACTTCTCCCCCGACCAGGTGCTGGTGGGAGATTCAGAGGTGCGCCTGATCGACTTCGACCGGGCGGCCACCGGGACCGTGGAGGCCGACCTGGGGTCGTTCGCCGCCGCCGAAGAGGCCGTACGTCCTGTGTCCGACGGCGCTGGGTTCGACGGGGGCCCTGTCAGTGGCGCCCCAGCCGGGGGTGCCCCCGCCGGGGGAGCCAAGACGGCGCTGCTCGCCGAAGGCTATCTCGACGCCGGGGGACGGTTTTCGCAGTCCGCCGTGGATGCCTGGGCAGCCTACCGGCTCTTCAACAGCAGCGTTGATCCCTTCCGCGACCGGTCCCCCGAGTGGGCCGCCGACATGTCCTGGCACCTGAGCCGGGCAAAGGAGCTGATCCCATGACCTGGCATCCGCCTGTCCCCCGCCGGGTAACCGACGCCGCCGGCAGCGCCTGGACAGTCCAGCGGGCATGGCCGGGAACATCGCCGGGCTCTTACGTCCTGGAAGTCCGTTCCCGGGACCGGCCGGGCGTCCTGGCGGGTCACTTCAATAACGGCGCGTTCGAGGCCATCACGGTGGACGACCCCCGCCTCCCCGCCCTCGCGGTCGAGTCCGCCAAGGGTGAGATCGTGGTGCACCGCGCCCACAAACGGGCCGTCCTCCGCGCCCCCGATGCCTACATCAAGGTCTTCCGGCCCGGCCGTGCTCTCGCCGCAGCCGCCAGCCACAGCATCACCGGCGCTGCGCTAACCGAGGGTGGCTTCAACACTCCGCGGCTGGTCAGCGCCGGCCCCGACGTCCTTGTCTTCTGCCGCCTTGTGGGCCTGTCCTTCTACGAGCTCGGCCACAGCCAGACGGGAATCACCGACGCTTCCTACGCCGCCATGTGGGCGCGGTGGTCCCGCGCCTGGGCAGGAACCGTGGCCGCCGCTGGCAGCGGCGCATTTCAGGGCAGCGTGCAGCAGCTTCCGCTCCGCGATGCCGGGAAAGAGGCCGCAAGCCTGCAGCGCTGGGTGGATCACTGGCTGCGGCACAGCGAGGGCATCGCCGAAGCGGCTCCGGCCCGCGCCGCGCTCCTCGCGCAGGCGCAGGCAGTCACCGAGACCCTGCTCAACACAGGGCCGGACCCCGTGGGCTGGGCCCACGGCGATCTGCACGACAAGCAGATGCTCGGGGGCCAGATGCTCGTTGGCGGTGGCTCCTCCAGCAAAACAGCCGCGAGGTCCGCAGCTCCCGGGCTGCTGGATTTTGATGAGTCCTGCCGAGCCGAAGCCGCCCTGGACCTGGCCAACCTGGACGTGCACCTGGAACTGAGATGGCGGCAAAACCTGCTCACCACCCGCCGCTACGCCATTGCCCACGCGGCGGTCGTGTCCGCGGCCGAACGCCTGCACGTTAGCCCGCACCGCTTCTCCGCCTACGCCGCGTCCACCCGGCTCCGGCTGGCCTGCCTCTATTCCTTCCGGCCGCCGTGGGGCGCCGACGCCGCCAGCTACCTCGTCGCTGGTGACCTCCCCGCCCAGGGCCCGGCCCTGCCCGAACGAACCCCGATAGGAGCCTGACATGAAGAACCCGCCAACCGCGGCCACGAACTCCCCGTCCGACCAGCCCGAGCATGAACCGTCCGACCTCTCCCACCCGGCGGGACTTCCGGCGGGATCACCGGCGGGATCACCGGCCGCTGGCCTGTCGCTGTCCGTTGTCGGCACCGGGTACCTTGGCGCCACGCACGCCGTGTGCATGGCGCTGCTGGGGCACCGCGTGGTGGGGATCGACGTCGACAAGAACAAGATCCGTTCACTGGCCAGCGGAACACTGCCGTTCTACGAACCCGGACTGCAGGAACTGCTCCGCCGGATGCTGGACAGCGGCAGGCTGAGCTTCACCACCGACTTCACCGCCGCCGCCGGCGCTGACATCCATTTCCTGTGCGTCGGAACCCCGCAAATGCCCGACTCGCCCGCCGCCGACCTCCGCTTCCTGGACGCCGCCCTCGCCCGGCTCGCACCCCACCTGGACACGGACTGCCTCGTCGCCGGCAAATCCACCGTACCGGTCGGCACCGCCGACCGGCTCACCCGGTTCCTGCACCTGAACGCCCCCGCAGGCGCCCGGGCCGAACTCGCCTGGAACCCCGAATTCCTCCGCGAAGGCCACGCCGTCCAGGACACCCTGCACCCGGACCGGCTCGTGTTCGGCGTCGCCTCCGGGCACGCCCGGGCACTCCTCGCGGCCTGCTACGGGCCCGTCATCGCCAACGGCACACCAGTGGTGGTCACCGACCTCCCCACCGCCGAACTCGTCAAAGCCGCCGCCAACTCCTTCCTGGCCACCAAAATCTCCTACATCAACGCCATGGCCGAAATCTGCGAAGCCACCGGCGCCGACGTCAACCAACTCGCCACCGCCCTCTCCCACGACACCCGCATCGGCAGCCAATTCCTCACCCCCGGCCTCGGCTTCGGCGGCGGCTGCCTGCCCAAAGACATCCGCGCCTTCACCCACCGCGCCAAAGAACTCGGCGTCGGACACGCCGTCGGCTTCCTTAGGGAAGTCGACGCCATCAACCAACGCCGCCGCCAACGCACCGTGGACCTCATCACCGAAATGGCCTGCGGAGACCTCGCCGGCGTGCACGTCACCGTCCTCGGCGCAGCCTTCAAACCCAACTCCGACGACATCCGCGACGCCCCCGCCCTCGACGTCGCCCGCATGCTCCACCAAGCCGGCGCCAACGTCACCGTCCACGACCCCAAAGCCATGGACAACGCCCGCCGCGCCTACCCCGACCTCACCTACGCCGACACCCTCGAAACCGCCGTCACCGGCGCCGAAATCGTCGCACTCCTCACCGAATGGGACCTCTACCGCCAAGCCGACCCCACCAAACTCGGCGCCCTCGTACAACGGCGGAACATCGTCGACGGCCGCCACGCACTCAACGCCAACGCCTACCGCGCCGCCGGCTGGGACTACCGCGCCCTCGGCGCCCCCAACAAACTGCCGGACCGGGTTCCGGAGCCAGCTGCGCCGGCGGCAATGTCTGCATCGGCGCCATTGTCGTTACCGGTTCAGGAACCACTCGTGATGCTCTGATGCTGTTCCGGGGCCAGGGTTCGCTTCTAACCGAGCGGACCCCCGGGTTCGACAGGCTCAACCAGCGACGCCCAGCGAGATGGTCAGGTCCGTCTGCGCCGCCGAGTGGTCCCTGTTCCGGGCCACCATCACGATGGAGTACCGGCCCTTCCGCAGCTGCGCGCTGCCGGTCCGGGTGAAGCCGTTCGACTCGTAAAGCACTTTCGCCGCCGCGAGCACCTCGTCCGCGCCGCCCGGCATGGTCAGCAGCACGGTCCACGCTCCGGCAGTCCCGCCCGAACCCTGCAGCTGGCCCAGCGGAACCGGAACGTCAGCCGGCCAGCCGGCGGGCAGGGCCGGTACCGTGCGGGCACCCTCCCCGCCCTCGCCGTCTGAACCGTTTCCCTCCAGGCCACGACGCCGGCCGCCGGTCTGAGCGGGCGGCCCGCCCGCCGTCGTACTCCCGTTAACGGCAGACGGCGCCGGGACGGGAGCCGACGGCTGGCCCGTCGCCGGCGCCCCGGATAACCGTGGTGCCGTTACCGGCGCCGCGCTGCAGCCTGCGAGCGCGGCCGTGGCGAGGACCGCCGAAGCGAGTCCCCGCCACAGCATCCCTCGCCTCGGAAACGCGGGGCGGTTCATGTGTGTTGGCCGGTCACCACGGCGACGGCACCAGGGCCGCAGCGTTTCCGGTGCCCTCGCCGTTCACCAGGAACGGCAGGTGCCAGAGGTCGTTCGGCACGATCGGATCGCCCGGCTTCACGTTCTCCGGGAAGATGTACTCGAAGACGGGTGCGATGTACTGCCCCGGCTGGAGCCCGTTGGCCCGGGTGGGCGCGTTCTTGAAGCAGGCGTCCAGGGCTGCCTGGTTGATCGTTGTGGTGCTGACGTTCACCGGTGTCGGCAGGCACAGGCTGCGCACGCCCACCCGGACGGTCCGGTCCGGCTGGCTCAGCAGCCCGTTGGGCGCCTTGGTGGCCCGCAGACGGGCCCGCTGCGGCTGGGCCCCGGTGTTCTGCGTGGTGATGCCGCCGGTGGGGCCGCTGATCGGAACGCCGTTCTCGCCGGTCATTTCAAACGGCGTGATCCAGCGGTTGCGCACCGAGCCGTCCGTGTTGCGGTCCTCGTAGTAGATGTCGACGGCGGTCTTGACGTCCGTGGTTTCGGCCTCAAGGAAGATGCGGTCCTGGGTTTCCTGTGCTGCCCCGTTGGCCGCCGTTGCCAGCGGATCCGCGGTGCCGACGCCGAACTCGCCGATGGCCAGGTAGCTGGGCTGGGTGCCGGGCTGGGTGTAGATGCCCAGATTGGCCTCCACGGTGTGGGCGGAGATGTAGTCCTCGGTGCCGTGGATGAGCGTGCCCGAGTAGTCCACGGTGTCGCCCACCTCAAACGGTGCCTGCTGCGACGGGTCCGGGCCCGTCGTCGGAAGTCCGGTGAAGGCCGGCATCACGTACTGCGAGCAGTACTTCTGGCCCGGCGCCGGGGCGCTGAGTTCGCCGCTGGCCGGCAGGGCGACGCCGGCGATGCTGAAGTTGCGGCAGCCCGGGGCGAGGGGCCGGTTCTTCTGCGGGCAGAGCGGGTCGTCCTTCACGCTGGGGTCCGTACGCGGGATGCACAAGGGGTAGCCGGTGGCGGCATGGACGGTGGGGTTGTCCTGGTCCACGCTGAAGCGGTTGTCCGGCGACTGGCCGTTGCTGAACCGGCCCGTGTCCGCGCCGGCGCTGTCGTGCAGGCCGGGGATCTTGGGGTCGTTCAGCTGCACGGTCAGGGTGCCGCCGGCCGCGTTGGCGATTTTCAGGGCGCCGTTGGCGTAGTCGATCGCGGTGATTTCGCCGCGGCCGGTGTTGGCCGACTGCTGGGAGACGAAGGCCAGGCCGGCGATGTGCTTGGTTCCGGCGATGTTGCCGACTGCCCTCAGCTCCAGGCCGTCGGTGGCCAGCGGCGCGCTTCCGCCGGTGCCGTGGACGAAGTCGGCCCAGCTCAGCGTGTTGGCCGGCATCTGGACGATCAGGTTGCAGGGAATGGTGATGACGACGCCGTTGATGGTGACGGTGCCGCCGAAGTCAGCCGGGTCAGCCGTGGGGCAGGCAGCGCCGTCGACGGTGGCGTTGCGGGCCAGGCCGGTGTCATCGAAGCCGTGCAGCTGCGCGGCGGGAACGGAGAAGGCCGGGGTGGGCAGCGTGGGCACCACCCACGGGGAGACGATCCCCTTGGGCGGCTTGGCTGTTCCGCCACCGCCACCTTTGGCCAGGGCGGTGCCGACCCCGCCGGTGGCGATCAGGCCGGCGGCGGCACAAAGGATGGTGAGTTGGCGAAGCGTTTTCGGACGAACGTTGGTGGTCCTCATGGCTGGTCCTTTCGGAAGTGCCGTTGTTCCTGGGCGGGACGTGCAGGAACGGGGTTCCTGCGCTCATGAGGGGTGCGGTGCGTGCGGTGGGTGCGATGCTCGGGTGCGTGGCCCGCGCGCGGTGCGGGCCGACGTCGGACGTTCTGTTTGCCGGGGCAGCAAAGGCAACATTTGGTTGCCGAGGCCAACCATCTCTCCTGGCGCTTGGAAAAAACCTGTGCCGTTTCCTGCTCGTCCCCCGGCTGGGTGGTGGGACGACCCGCCAAATTGAGGGCCCCAGGAACTCCTGGCCCAACTGACTCGCAGTAAATGTCGTTTTGAGCGCTCAAAACGACAACAACTGCGAGTCAGTTGGGGCTTCGCCCATGGATCACGACGGCGGCCGCGGGTGTGTTCCAGAGCGGGTGTGGAACAATCGAAGAGCCCTTTGAAAGGAGCCCTTCACCCATGCGGCAGCCGGACCAGGGACGACGGGTACCCGCCGGCTACCGGACACCCGCCGGGTGGGCCCGGGTGCTGCGCGGCTCCCCCGCCACCCTCACTTTCGTGGTTCTGTTCTGGGCTGCCGGCGCACTGTCGGCCAGCCTCCGCTCCGGGCCGCCGTCTTTTCTTCTGCCCCATGTTGCGGCCACCTCACACGCGGTTCCGGACCACTGGTACGCACTGCTGCTCTCCGCGTTCTGGGAGCGGGACTTGGCGGGATATGTGGTGGGCACACTCGTGCTGCTTCTGGCCGGGCTACCGCTGGAGCGCCGCGTCGGATCCCTGAAATTCGCTGCGGCGGCGCTGGCCGGGCACGTGCTGGGGATCGTGGCGACGCTCGGGTTCCTCGCCGCGGCCCGCGGCCTGATGGGGAGCTGGATCCGGGACCTGAGCGGGCACTTCTTCCTGGGCCCGAGCGCCCTGGCCTCCGCTGCTGCGATGGCCGCGACCGCGGCCCTCTCCACCCTGTGGCGGCGCCGGGTCCGCGTGGTCCTGCTCGCCGTGCTGCTGCTGTTTGCGATGTATGCCGGAGGCGTCGAGGACCTCGTCCGGCTCGGGGCGGCCGCGGCAGGAGGGCTGCTGGGCCCGATGCTGCTGGGCCGGCGGCCGCGCTTCGGCAGGCCCGCCGTCTCCCGGCACGAGGCCAGGATTCTGGTGGCGCTGCTCCTGACGGTCGCGGCGGTCGGTCCGGTGATTGCGGGACTGGCGCCGCACGCCGTCGGACCTCTTTCCGTGCTGAAGTTCCTTTTCACCAACATCCAGCCGGTGGACCCCGCGGCACTGCAGGCGTCCTGTTCCCGCCCGGCCGGCCTCAGGGACTGCGCGGCCGCGCAGCTGCAACTGCGGGCCGGTGCGGGCGGGATTTTCATGGCCATCCTGCCCTCGTTCCTGCTGCTCCTGTTCGCGGACGGGCTGCGGCGCGGGCGGCGGTTCGCCTGGGCGGGTGCGCTGCTGATCCAGGCCTCGCTGTCCTTGCTGGCCGCCGTTACCATTGCCGGCGTCCTGCTGCCGCCGCCTGGTCCAGGTTTGCCCGCCCGCGAGGGTGTGGGCGGGATCGAGCTATCGGGCTATTCACACCCGCTCAGCCTGGTGCTGCCGATGCTCCTGCCCGTCTTCCTGACGGTGCTCCTGCTGGCCGGCCGGAACCTGTTCCCGGTGCGTGCGCCGCACGGAACGTACCTGCGGCTGGCGCGCCGGGTGGTGGTGGCCCTGGTTCTGCTGGGCCTTCTGTATGTGGGCCTGGGACTGGCCCTGGCCGGCGGATTCACTCCCGCGCCCGGGCTCCTTCAGCTTCTGGCCGACGTTCCGGACAGGTTCCTTCCCCTCGGCTTCCTGGTGGACCGCTCACCGGCGTTCTTCCCCGAAAGCACCGCCGCCGTCGTCCTTTACGAAAGTATCGGCGTCGTATTCTGGGCGTGGACCGGATTCCTGCTGCTCCGGACGTTCCTGCGTCCGGCACACGGCCGGCACAGCGCGGACGAGGAGCGGGCCCGGCGCATCCTGAAGGCGCACGGCGGCGGTTCGCTCTCCTGGATGACCACGTGGAGCGGGAACAGCTACTGGTTCTCCGGATCGAGCTTCATCGCGTACCGGGTGCTCAGCGGGGTGGCTGTGGCGCTCGGGCCGCCAGTGGGTCCGCAAGCTGACCGGGAAGCCGCGTTCACGGAGTTCGCCCGGCACTGCAGGTTCAGCGGGTGGACGCCGTGCTTCTACTTCGTGTCTGAGGAACTCCGCGGCCTGGCCGGGTCTCTGGGGTGGGGCTCGGTACAGGTGGCACAGGAAACCGTGCTGCGGCTGGACGAGGTGTCCTTCCGCGGCAAGAAATTCCAGGACATCCGCACCGCACTGAACCGGGCGGCCAAGGCAGGCATCCGCGCCGAGTGGACCACGTTTGCCCGCGCGCCGATCGCCGTGCAGGCCCAGATCGAGGCGATTTCCGAGGAGTGGGTGGCGGACAAGAAGGTCCCGGAGATGGGCTTCACGCTGGGCAGCCTCGATGAACTGGACGACCCCGAGGTCCGCTGCCTGCTGGCCATCGATGCCGATCACACCCTGCATGCGGTGGCGTCATGGCTGCCGGTGTACCGCAACGGATACGTGGTGGGCTGGACGCTCGACTTCATGCGGCGGCGCGGCGACGGCTTCCGGGCGAGCATCGACTTCCTCATCGCCTCCGCCGCGCTGAGCCTGCAGGACGAGGGGTGCGAGTTCATGAGCCTTTCCGGGGCGCCGCTGGCACGGGTGCCGTCGTCCTCCCCGGCCGGCGGGTCCGACGTCGGGTCCCCGCGTTCTGTGGGAACAGACGCGAACGGCGGCCTGGACCGGATGCTCGACTGGCTCGGCGCGGCCTTGGAACCTGTTTACGGCTTCCGTTCCCTGCTGGCATTCAAGGCCAAATTCAAACCGGACTACGAACCCATGTACCTGCTTTACCCCGACGCAGCCGCCCTGCCAGCGATCGCCAACGCCATCACCCGGGCCTACCTTCCCTCGATCAACCTGGGCCAGGGCCTGACCCTGGTGCGGGGCCTGCTCACCCGCCGCTAACCCAACTGGGTAGCAGCTGAGGGCGTTCCCAGCGCTGAGAACGCCCTCAGCTGCGACCTACCTGGGCCGGAGGCTACGGGAGCGCGAAACCGGTGTGCCGCTCCAGCGCGTGGAGCAGCTCAGCCTGGAACGCCGCGTCGTTCACGGCCGGGTGGGGCTGCCGGCGCTGCTGGTGGAACCAATAGCCTTCGGAGACGCGGTCCTCCGCCGCTTCCCGGGTGGCGAGCCACACCTGCGTGACGTGCCCCAGCTCCAGGTCATCGGGCGCGCCGCGTCCGCCCATGCGGGTGGGTACCCAGCCGGGATCCACCGCGTTGCTGTCGACGTCCGGCCACCGGTTCGCCACCGCGGCCGAGAACGCGGTGACGTACAGCTTGCTGTCCGAGTAGGCGGCCGGCCGCCTGGCCGCGTTCGTCCAGTCGATTCCCTGGAGGTCAGGCGTGCCGGACCGGTGCATGCCGCTGCTGATGTACACGACCCGGCGGGGCCGGGCCAGCGGCCGAGCCATGAGCGCGGTCAGAACGTAAGGCGCGACGGTGTTCACCGAAAAAATCTGGCTGCCGCTGTACACCCCGGCGTTATGGATGACGGCATCGAACGGGCCGTACTGGTCTGCCTGCTCGGCCACATGCTCCGTCTCGGTGAGGTCGGCCAGATCCCCGACGACGGTCCCGAGGGCCCGGTCCCGGACCTCGCCGGCGTCCGCGAGCCGCGACTCCGTCCTGGCGTGCAGCACCACTTCATGGCCCTGCTGAATCAGAGCCCTGGCAGCGTTGAGCCCGAGTCCGCCGGCAGAACCGGTGATGAATATTCTCGCCACTCCGTGCTCCGTTCCGCGCTCGCCGACCAGTCCGCCTGGTCTCACAGTAAACGGTGCATCCCGGCGTCTGGCAGGCCCTGACAGGGCCTCCCACGTTTCATGGCGGTGTCCCTAGAGTGGATACCAACAAGTCCACTGCTGCGCACCGGCCGGGAAATTGCCGCGCAAAACAGGGAAGAGACTTGGGGGTCCCTGTGGTTACCCCTTACAGCAGGGTCTGCCTCACGCCACGGCGCTGGGGTTAAGTGGATGAAAGAAAAGGCCGATCCCTTTCATCCACGGCCCGCTCCACGCACACCGACAACTAGGAGAACTATGCCTACCGTCAACGCCTACGCCGCGCCCTCCGCTTCCGAGGACCTCATCCCCACCACCATCGAACGCCGCGCCGTCGGCCCGCGCGACGTTCTCATCGAAATCAAGTACGCCGGCATCTGCCACTCCGACATCCACACCGTCCGCGGCGACTGGGGCCCCCAGCAGTACCCGCTTGCACCCGGCCACGAGATCGCCGGCATCGTCACCGAGGTGGGCTCCGATGTGACCCGCCACAAGGTTGGCGACCGGGTGGGCGTCGGCTGCATGGTCAACTCCTGCAAGGAGTGCGCCAACTGCCTGGCCGGCGAGGAACAGTACTGCCTGAAGGGCATGGTCGGCACGTACGGCGCCGTCGACCGTGACGGCACCATCACCCAGGGCGGCTACTCCACGCACATTGTGGTGACCGAGGACTTCGTCGTCACCATCCCGGACGGCATCGAGCTCGACGTCGCAGCTCCCCTGCTGTGCGCAGGCATCACCACCTACTCCCCGCTGAAGCGCCGGGGCGCCGGCCCCGGCAAGAAGGTCGCCGTCGTCGGCCTCGGCGGACTGGGCCACATGGCCGTCAAACTCGCCCACGCCATGGGCGCAGAGGTCACCGTCCTGTCCCAGTCCCTTAAGAAGCAGGAAGACGGCCTGCGCCTCGGCGCGGACCACTACTACGCCACGAGCGATGCCGGCACGTTCGAAACGCTCGCCGGCAGCTTCGACCTGATCATCAACACGGTCAGCGCCTCGATCGACATCAGCTCCTTCCTGCAGCTGCTGTCCCTCGACGGCACCCTGGTCAACGTCGGTGCCCCCGCCGAGCCGCTCCCGGTCAACGCGTTCGCCCTCATCGGCGGACGCCGCGCCTTCGCCGGTTCCATGATCGGCGGCATCCGCGAAACCCAGGAGATGCTCGACTTCTGCGCCGAACACGGCATCGGCGCAGAGATCGAGGTCATCCCGGCCGACAAGATCAACGAAGCCTACGAGCGCGTCCTCGCCTCGGACGTGCGCTACCGCTTCGTGATTGACACCGCCACCCTCTAAGGCGATAAACGCCCGACGGCGGGCCGGTCCCTTAAGGGGCCGGCCCGCCGTCGGCTTTCACCCAAGTAACTCCTGCGCCAAACCTGTGGCTACGGTGCCCCCTTCTTGAGTCTGCGGCTGCATGATCCTCATCAGGATTGGATGGCGCGAACACCAGCACGACGAGGAGGTCCGATGGAGTTGGTGCGGCGGAGCAGCGAGACGGAGACGGAAGCCGTGGGCGCCTTTTGGCGGTGGTGGTCAGTGGCGGGAGCCGGCCTTGTCACGGCAGCCGTCATGACCGGCGTGTACGGCGACCTCCCGGAAATCATCGGTGCCATGGTGATGGCGATTCATCCCGAACTGCGCTGGGAGACCGGACCGGGAGCCCGTTCGCGGCACCGGCTCTGCGTCTCCGGCGCCGGGGATCCCCGGCTGCGGGTCCTGGCCGAGCGGTGGCGGAGGGCGGCTCCCCCGCCCACTGAATCCTGGGAATTCGCCGCGGCAAGGGAGTCTCAGCCCGGCATGCTGGCCGGCACCCTCGAAGGTCTGGAGCACCCGGTGGACCTGGGGCTGGCCCGGATTGCGGTGGACTGGGACGAACGCCGCGCCCTGGCTGAACTGACGGTTTTCCACCCTGCCTTCACGATGATGGGCACCCACGACTGCCGGCAGGCCGGCCGCCTCCTGGTGGACTGGCTCCTCGGCGAAGACGATGTCCAGCGGTGGGTTGGCGCCATCAACGTGACCCGGGCCGATCCCCGCGATAGCCAGCCCGCCGCCGTCGTCCCCGAGTTCTTCCGGGCCGTGGCAACCCGGAACCCGGACCCCCGATGGACGATGCGCGAGGCCAGAACTTCCTCGGGGCACAGGGTAATTGTCTGCGCCCTGCGGCCATTGCGATGGGTCGATCACCCGCTATTGGACCTGCATACTGCTGTCCGGATCAGCTGCCGGCGGACCGGGGATGGCGGACTGCCGGACGGGGAGGAACTGATCCGGCTCCTTCATCTCGAACAGGAGCTGGACTCGCTACTCGGGCCCCGCGGCAGGCTGGTGGCCTCGGAAACCTCCAACGGGCTTCGCGTCCTGCACTACTACAGCGACTCCGAAGACCAGAACGGACGTGACAGCTTCGACCGCTTTGCCCGCCCCCGCCACGACGTCCAGGTCACCCACACCCATGATCCCGGGTGGGGCCGCGTGCGGAAGTTCATCTAGCGCATCACTGAATCGGGCCAGAACAGGGCCGGAATCGGGCCAGTGGAGGCAGCCGGATCCGGCGGACTGGGGGGAATGCTGTCGGGTCCGGCTGCCATGCCCCGGCCTTGGATAGGCGGTCCGCCGTCGGAACCGGGACCCCTAGATTCTGGGCGCGCAGACTTGAAAAAACCTGAGCCCCTGCCGCCGGGCAGCTGCCGCAGTCCACCCGTTTTGGGGGTGCGCAGTCTCAGGGGCAGGCAAGCGCCAACTCCCACTTCTTTTTGGATCGAGTGAGGACGATAATTAAGGCGACCACCGGGGCTGGGCCGGCGGCGGTGCCGCCTGTCTGAGACCAGGGCGGCCCCCCCAGCCGCCGCCGTCCCTTAACTTTCAGCCGCCGCGCCTCCCTGCCCAGCAGCTCAGGCGTGGGTGGGCTCCTCGACCAGTGCCGTGGCGATGCTGTGCGCGTCCTCCAACGCCGCGAGGTAGCGTTCGGCGTCGAGGGCGGCAGCGCACCCGGTGCCGGCGGCGGTGATCGCTTGGCGGTAGCGGTGGTCCACGGCGTCGCCACACGCGAACACGCCACTGAGGTTGGTGCAGGTGGTGGGCGAATCGACCTTGATGTAGCCCTCGCCGTCGAGCTCCACCTGCCCGGCCACCAGCTCGGTGCGCGGCACGTGCCCGATCGCCACGAAGAGCCCGGTGGCGGACTGCTGGCGGGTCTCCCCGGTCCGGGTGTCGGTCAGGGTGACGCCGCTGACCTTGCCGTTGCCGTGGATCGCCGTGACGGCCGAGTTCCAGGCGAACGTGATCTTCGGGTTGTCCTTGGCGCGCTGCGCCATGATCCGCGAGGCGCGCAGCTCGCCCTTGCGGACGACGACGGTCACGGACTTCCCGAAGCGGGTCAGGAAGGTGGCTTCCTCCATCGCGGAATCCCCGCCGCCGACCACGATGATGTCCTGGTCGCGGAAGAAGAACCCGTCGCAGGTGGCGCACCAGGAGACGCCGTGGCCGCTGAATTTCTTCTCCTCGGACAGCCCCAGTTCCTTGTACGCCGAGCCGGTGGCCAGGATGACCGCCGGAGCCTCGTACGTCTCACCGCCGCCGGTGACCACACGCTTGAGGTGACCCTTGAGCTGAACGTCGGTGGCGTCGTCGAACACCACCTGCGCGCCAAACTTCTCCGCCTGCTGCTGCAGGCCATCCATCAGCTCCGGGCCCTGGACGCCCTCCGGGAAGCCGGGGAAGTTCTCCACCTCGGTGGTGTTCATCAGCGCGCCGCCCGCGGTGACCGAGCCGGCCAGGACCAGCGGCTTCAGGCCGGCCCGGGCCGCGTAGATCGCGGCGGTGTAGCCGGCGGGTCCGGACCCGATGATGATCAGCTGCTCGCTGCTGACGTTTTGGGTCCTGGCGTCCTCGGGCTTGGCGTTCTTGCTCACTGCTGACTCCTTCTCTTCAGGCTCATTCATGGGAACTGTTACTGGGCGTCGGCGTGCCGGGCAGGCAGCAGTTCGGTGACCAGCGCCTCGACGCGCGTCCGGATTTCGTCGCGGATCGGACTGACCGACTCAATCCCTTTACCGGCGGGGTCGGCCAGCTCCCAGTCTTCGTAGCGCTTGCCGGGGAACACCGGGCACTCGTCGCCGCAACCCATGGTGATCACGACGTCGGCCTCCTGGACTGCCCCGGTGGTGAGGACTTTGGGGACCTCCGCGGAAATATCAACGCCGACCTCGGCCATGGCGTCGACGACCGAGGGGCTCACCTCGTGCGACGGCCGGGTACCGGCAGACCGCACCTCGATCGCTCCCCGGGACAGGCTGTTGAGGAACCCGGCCGCCATCTGGGACCGGCCGGCGTTGTGCACGCAGACGAACAGGACGGAGGGCTTCTTGGCTGGGTCAGCGGTCATGGCGGTCTCCCGGGGTTTGGCGGTCGGAGCACGGAAATCGCCGGAGGAAGCGAATCGTGCCCACAAACCTGCGTACTCAAGTGCAACAAGAGCGGGCAGTTCAATCAAGAGGCCGACGGACCCGGGGCCTGGACGGCGGCGCGCCGCGGCATGGAGTTTTTGTCCACTTGTCACGACTTCGAGGGCGTTTAGCTCGCGATATCTGTACAAAAACTCCCACCTCTCGTCAGTACGCGTCCTTTCGTGGGACGATGCGGCATGAACAGCAGTGCCGGCGGCCACATCGTCCTGCTCGGGGACTCGATTTTGGACAACAAAGCGTACGTTGACGGCGGGCCCGACGTCGTGGAGCAGCTACGTGATGAACTGCCGCCCGGCTGGAAGGCAACGCTGCTGGCGCTTGACGGTGACGTGATTACCGGGGTTCACCGCCAGCTGCTCGCGCTTCCCGACGGCGCCACCCACCTGGTTGTCAGCGCCGGCGGCAACGATGCGCTCGGCTTCGCCGACCTGCTCGAGGCCCCCGCACGCTCTGTGGCCGAGGCCCTGGACCTCTTCGCCGACGCCCAGGAGCGGTTCGCCGCCGACTATGAGCTGATGGCCGGAGCGCTTTCAGCGACCGGCCTGCCCGCGGCGGTGTGCACCATCTACGACACGCCCTCCGCCGGGCCGTTCTACCGGATGATCAAGACCGCCCTCACGGTCTTCAATGACTGCGTCACCAGGGCAGCGTTTACCCGGGGCCTGAACCTGCTCGACCTCCGGTTAGTCTGCAACCACGACGGCGACTACGCGAACGCGATTGAACCCTCCGTGCAGGGCGGGGCCAAAATTGCCGGGGCCATCGCCGCCCTGCTGGATCCTCACCGCCTGGTGCCGCGGTCAACGGTCATCGGCGGCAGCTGAGCAACCGGGGACGGAAGAACTAGCGGAGCGGGGCCGTGGAGTTGCGGACCACCAGCTTGGGCGTAATGCACCTGTCGGCGATGGGGGCGCCGGGGTCGCTGAGCCGCTCCAGCGCGACAGTTCCGGCAATTTTGCCGAGCTCCACCGCGTGCAGGTCCACGGAGGTCAGGTCGATGCCGTGGAGCCTGGCCGTCCGGGAATCGTCGTAGCCCACGAGCGACAGCTCGCCGGGAATCGTTAGGCCCATCGCGTAGGCGGCTTCGCGGACACCCAGCGCGAACTGGTCGTTGTGTGTGAAGACCGCGGACGGCCGGTCCGGTCCGGCCAGCAGCTCCGCGGCCGCGCGCTCCCCAGCCTCCTGCGTGAAATCGTCGGCCGCCACCGTCCGCGGGGTCAGGCCGGCGGACCGCATGATCTGCTCATAGGCTTCCCGGCGCACGGTGTGACCGTCAAAATGCGGCCCGGCCAGATGCGCGATCCGCGTATGTCCAAGACGGAGAAGGTGCTCGACGGCGGCCCGCGCGCCCGCACGGTCGTCCGGGTACACGCTGTCCACGCCCTCCACCCGGCGTGTGACACTGACGACCGGCACCACCTGCGCCAGTTCCCGCACCTGCTCGTCCGGGTCCAGCAGCGTCGCGGCAATGATGATTCCAACCCGTGCCTCGATGAGCGAGTCGAGGGCACCCTGGTCCTCGCCGCCGATCGAGCGGGAGACGCTGAGGATGAGCCGGTTGCGCGCCTGCGGCAGCGCCAGCCGCACGCCGTTGAGGACATCCGAAAAGACCTCGTTCCGGAGGTCCAGGAGGTAAAGCCCGACGGCGGTGCGCTGCTTGCTTGCCAGGGCGGCAGCTGCCGCATTGTGCCGGTATCCCAGACGCTTGGCGGCGTCGAAGATCGCCTGCCTGGTCTCGTCGCTGACGCCCGAGGCACCGCGGAAGGCGAAGGACACCAGCGTCCGGGAGACCCCGACTTCGCGGGCAACATCAGCCTGCGTGGCTGGCCGGTGCTGCCGCTGAATCGTCATACCGCCATCCTCCCACGGGGGCAACCAGCGGAAATTGAGGGCATTTGTAAGTTTGACCTTACATTTAAGCCTTTCGCGCGTTAGTCTAGATGTGACAGCGGGCACACGTCCCGCAAAACTTGAGACAAAGGAGTCCTTATGTCTGCAACCCAAGCCCAGCGCGGCGGAGCGCATACGCCCTCACTGCCGCCGCTCACGAAGGGCCCCCACCGCAAGCGCCTCGGCATGGTCGCCATGGTCGCAACCTTCGGTGGACTGCTGTTCGGCTACGACACGGGTGTCATCAACGGCGCGCTCCGGCCGATGACCGCCGATCTTGGCCTCACCCCGATCACCGAGGGCATCGTGACCAGCTCCCTGCTCTTCGGCGCTGCAGCCGGCGCCGTGGGTGGCGGCCGGCTCTCCGACACCTGGGGCCGCCGGAAGACCATCATTCTGCTCGCCGTCCTGTTCCTTGTCGGCGCCCTGTCCTGCGTGTTCGCACCGAACTTCGAGGTCATGGTCGTCGGCCGTGTCATCCTCGGCCTCGCCGTCGGCGGCGCCTCGTCCGTGGTCCCCGTGTACCTCGCCGAACTCGCGCCTTACGAAATCCGCGGCTCGCTTGCCGGACGCAACGAACTCATGATCGTCATCGGACAGCTCGCTGCGTTCGTGGTCAACGCCGTCATCGGCAACGTCTGGGGCGAATTCGGCGGCGTCTGGCGCATCATGCTCGCCGTCGCCGCAGTACCCGCAGTCGCCCTGTTCGTCGGCATGCTCCGGATGCCGGAATCCCCGCGCTGGCTTATCTCCCGGGGCCGCAACCAGGACGCGCTGGCCGTACTCAAGACCATCCGCTCATCCGACCGCGCCGAAGCGGAGATGGCCGACGTCAGGCACCTGGCGGACGAGGAAAAGGAAATGAACCTCTCCGGCTGGGGCGCGCTGAAGAACAAGTGGATCCTGCGCATCCTGCTCGTCGGCATCGGGCTGGGCGTGGCGCAGCAGCTGACCGGCATCAACTCGATCATGTACTACGGCCAGTCCGTGCTGGTTGAGGCCGGCTTCAGCTCCAGCGGCGCCCTCATTGCCAACATCGCCCCGGGCGTCATCGCCGTCGTCGGCGGCGTCATCGCCCTGAGCATGATGCAGCGGGTCAACCGCCGCACCACCCTGCTCCTCGGCTTCACGCTGACCACCATCTGCCACTTCCTGATCGGCATCGCCTCCATCGCGCTGCCCGTCGGCAACCCGGCGCGGCCCTTCGTTATCCTCTTCCTGGTGGTTGCCTTCGTCGGCTCCATGCAGACATTCCTCAACATCGCCGTCTGGGTGATGCTCTCGGAGATCTTCCCCCTGCACATCCGCGGCTTCGCGATCGGCGTCTCCATCTTCTGCCTGTGGATCGCCAACGCCTTCCTCGGCCTGTTCTTCCCGACCCTGGTGGCATCAGTCGGCATCACCGGAACGTTCTTTATGTTCGGCATCGTGGGCATCCTCGCCCTCATCTTCATCTACACCCAGGTCCCGGAAACCCGCGGCCGCACCCTCGAAGCACTCGAGGAGGACGTCACCACCGGCGCCATCTACCTGGTCCACAAGACCCCTGCGACGGCAGCCCACTAATAGCTGCCTCCAGGCGCTTGAGCCGGACGGGCGCTTGAGCCGGACGGGCGCTTGAGCCGCACAAGCCCCTAAGTGCACAAGCCGCTAAAGGCACAAGCCCCGCGTGCTGGATTCAACCGAATTCGGTGGGCGGGGCTTCTGCGTTTTCGGCGTTTACCTGTCGGCGGGCTGGAACAGCTCGACGACGTTGCCTGCCGGATCCTCCAGCAGGATCTGCTGGCCGCCCGGCCCCTTAACAATGTCGTTCCGGAACGGAACCCCCGCGGCCCGCAGGCTGTCCACCTCGGCGGCGATATCGCTCACGATGAGATGGATCCGGTTCCATCCGCCCGGGCCCGGGACCGCGCCGTCGGGCATTGGCCTGCCCGCCGAGCTGGTGGGCCCGCTGAGCAGCAGACGTAACTGGCCGCGCACGACGTCGGCAAACGCCGGTGCCGCGTTCATTCTTACGGTGAAGCCGAGGTGTTTCGTGTAGAAGCCGACGGCGGCTTCGACGTCGTCCACCATGTACCGGACGCTGACCAGATCTTCAGGGTCATTGGGCATTTTCTGGCTCCTCTCTGGTTGGAGGCTACGGATCAGACGTGCTGATCCACGATGACCGGGTTGCCGTCGGGGTCCACCACGATAAAGCTGCCGGGCCCCGCACCGTCGCCAGCTTCAGCGATGAAGGGAATGCCCCGGTCCTTCAGCTGGCGCTGGAGATCGCGCACGTCGGTGAAGGAGTCGAGCTGCTGCGCGTCCTGGTTCCAGCCCGGGTTGAACGTCAGGGAGTTCTTCTCAAACATGCCCTGGAAGAGGCCGATCACCGTCTGCCCGTTCCGCAGGATCAGCCAGTTCTGGTCGATTTCTCCCCCGGACCTGGTGAATCCCAGCTTCTCGTAGAACGCTGCCGAGGCCGCGATGTCCTTGACGGCGAGGCTGAGTGAGAAAGCGCCGAGTTGCATGTGCTGCTCCAGTCTCCGGAACTCTCCGGGCCATGAATGTTTCCGATAGTACTCGCGATGAGCAAAAACGGGGGCAGCACTAAAACGCGTCCGTGTGGTCCAGCTCCGGCAGGACAACCAGCGGATCTCCGGCAAAATGCAGCCGGCGGGAAGACTGCCCCTCGATCCAGGCGAATACGACGGAGCCGTCAAGGGGCACGCTGCCGGCAACGCCGGCTCGGGCGGGGCGGCCCGGTTTCCGGGTCGCGGTCTCCGGCCCGGGGGTCAACGTCCCCCACACCGCCGGAAGGTCGGCGTCGTGATTGTTGCCAGCGTTCGCGTCCATGCCCCAATGGAACCAGCTTGGGGTGAACAGCCTGTGAACGTGGCCTGTGCAACACGCCGTGTCGGTTCACGCGCAGCTTATGGAGAGTGTTGCCGGGTCCGGTGCGTGAGGGGGGAGTACGGCCGGACCCGGCAGTTCTGAAGGTTCGGGGCGCGGATTCCGTCTCCATCAGGACGCTGCCAGTATTGTCCGCTGACATGTGGAAATGACTGGGGCACCTTGGGGCTTTGACCGACCCCCCGTTTCCCCGTGACGGCCCAAGGGACTCCAAAGTTCTTCCAAGAACGAAGGCGGACACTTTATCCAGGGCCGGCGGCGGTGGCCCTGGTCCACCCTCCGGGACCTGGCTGCCTAACCCAGCCCGCCGCCGGACCCACAACAATCGTGGCTGTCCTGTCTTTTTGAGGGCCGCCCCACGCGCCTGCTGTACGTTATGGCCATGGGGCATGAAGCAACGGACAGGCGCAGATGCTGACTGATGTAAGTTTGGCCGCCGCGGAATTCACGCACGCGCACTGGTTTTCGGCAATCTCTACGAGGTCGTGGTCAAAGTCCCCCACCGCGTTGCCGCGTGCGAGGAGAGCCCTGAGCTGAGGTCCCCGCTGGGGCCCGGAAGTCCCGGCCGCTACTACGCGCCGTTGGCTCCCGTTGCCTTCCCGGCCGTCGCACTCGCGGTGGCCGCAGGGTGGAGCCGGCCGGGCAGCCGGCCGTGGCTGGTGACTGCGGCGCTCGCTTCGGCGACCGGCGGGGCCGGCACCGCCTATCTCCTCCGGTCCGTCAACCCGGGTCTCTTCTTCGGCCCCCACCCGCTGAGCGACATGCGCCGCAAACCCCTGCTGTCCAAGTGGTACCGCGTCAACGCCCTCCGCCTCGCTGCCAGCGCGGCCGCCCTGGCAGCGATCGGCCGCGCACGGATGGCCAACTCTGGCCACACCCGCGTCCGCTGACGCGCGAGCGGTTTCCGGATGGAACTGCCCGGATGACGGGAATCGTACAGTTGAAGGACAAATCTACGCGCGGGTAACTTTTTATGCGGGGCCCCACCCTATTCCCCCATGCGGGTGGTCGCCCACGGAAAACCCCGTACCGCCTTCACAAGGGTGCGGGGCTTTTTCGTGCCCCGGCCGTGCGCTTCTTGAGGTTTGCGCCCTACACTGTGCACACCTACTACAGGCCGGGGGGCACGTTGGGTTCACGGGGGCTTTGCCTGGTCATCGAGGATGACCGGGATATTCGCGATCTGCTCACACTGATCCTGACGCGGATTGGGTTTGACGTTCATGCAGTCGGCAGCGGCGTTGAGGGGGTCGCCGCGGCGTGGGAGCACCACCCGGCCCTGGTGACCGTCGACCTGAACCTGCCGGACATGGACGGCCTGGATGTGGCGCGGCATATCCGGGCGCGCTCTGGGGCGCCGATGCTGTTCATCACGGCCCGGGCGGAGCTCGACGACGAGATGGCCGGCATGGCGTCCGGAGCCGCCGCATACCTGATCAAGCCATTCCGCCCACGGCAGCTCACGGAGACGGTCAACAAGTTATGCCCTGTGGGTCCGTTAACGGCCCACGGCCTCGAGTCACGCGCCTAACCGTTGGCCGCGCACCTGGCCAACCCGGCCGACGTCGTTCTTTCCTGCCCCGCGTCCTATATCCGCAGGTGGCACTTCGGGAACATAATGTCCCCATAAACTTCGGGGACTCTCACGCCCGGCGATGCCGGCGAGGTGCAATCGAGTCCCAGGTGGCTGCCCCGGCTGTCGGCGAAACGGGCGGCGACGCGGCCCGGGCACGGACGCCAGTCCGTTCCCGGCACCGAACAGGGGGGACCATCGCCATCAACTCAACGAGGAGTGAACTGTCATGCTCAAGGACATGGACGTCACCGCTGTCCTTCCCGCGAAAGACGTGGGCAGGGCGAAGGATTTTTACCGGGACAAGCTGGGACTGGAGCCCATTGAACCAGCGGACGACAACGTGATGTTCCAATGCGGCAACGGGACCAAGTTCCTGCTGTATCAGACTGACAACGCGGGGACCGCAAAAAACACCCAGATGGGCTGGGTGACGGACGACGTGGAGCGGGACGTGCAGGAGCTGCGGAGCCGCGGAGTCGTCTTCGAAGAGTACGATTTCCCGGGCCTGAAGACCGAGAACGGCGTTGCCACAGCGGACGGGGGCAAGGCCGCCTGGTTCCTGGACAGTGAGGGCAATATTCTGAGCCTCTTCGAACGCCCGTAACTTCCGGAACAGTAATAACCGGAAGGGGCCGGAACCACGCTGTTCCGGTCCCTTTCCGTCTATTCCGCGACCCCCGGTCAGCGGAATGTGTCCAGCTGCCCCGCGGTGCTCCGGCCCCTCTGCGCGTACCAGGGCAGAGGGCCCCCAATGGAGAGGATTGAAGAAACTATGAATTCATCAATTCCTCAATCACGAGTCTGGCCCAGCGCTGCCAGCCCGTCAAGGGCACTAACCCTTAGCCCGCAAAACGTGTGTGCCCGAGCTTCTCGGCGTCGGGTCGTCTGGCCTCACTCGCTCCTGCCGCCAGCCACTGTCTCGCCGGAAACTTCAGCCAGGGTAAGGTTCCGTTCCCGGGCATCGGTCAGGAGCCCGGCCAGGGCTTCCTCAAAGCTGCGGCCGGTCCGGACGCTGACGGAACGCACTGCACTGGTTATCAGGGCGCGCCTTACCAGCGACTCCTCCAGTACCGCCGCGGACTCATCCGTCAGGGCCACCTCGTCAGCGGGTCCGGAGCCTGGGCCGGGTACGCCGATGCCGGAAAGGCCGCCCGAGTCAGCCGTAGCCCGGGCGTTAAGCACTGCCCCGGCAGCGGAGAGGAGATCCGCAATCTGGGGAAAAGACAACCGGTACTGCAGCCTGCCGTCCGAGCGGCGGCCGGTTACCAGGTGCTGGGCGCGCAACTGGGCAAGCTGCCCGGCCAGGTGAGACGGCTTTAGTCCGGTCGCCGAACAGAGCTCCGGCACCGACGCCGGCCCTGCCGTGAGCACAGCCAGGACCCGGACCCGGGCGGGATGGGCCAGTGCCTTGAACAACTCCGCTTCAGCGGCCGCGACCCGTTCCGCGGATCCAGTCAGTCCGAGCACCGTTGCTCCTATCTGGGGAAACACGTGATATTAAGCGATTATCCTCTCACGCAACGATTACTGAAGCCCGCGTTCCCGGTCAACGCCTTCCCGCATCAATCCGCTGCTTATGGTCCGCTCATATATAGCTGCCCATATAAGGCCCGCACCCCTCGCGGCGCGGGCCTTCCGCTGAGATAATCGTCTTAGTACCTTCGACACCGCAGCCTGCCACCGGGACGGGACTCCGCGGCCCCAGGAAAGGAACGCGCGTGCCTCCTTCAGTAGCCTCCACCTTTGCAGGGCCCGGAATCCTGCCGCCGTGCCGTCTCGGCCACCGCAGGCCGACCCGGCGCCGAGTGTCAGCCGGTTCCTGATGCAAGCCAACCTGCCCCTCGCCGACGAGCTGGCGGCGCTTACCGCCCGGATCGCCGACCTTTTGCTGACCCACGAAACCGTCGACGAAGCCGTTTCCGCGCTCGCCCATGCCCTGAAGGAAGCCATCCCGGGGACCTGGGGTGCGGGAGTCAGCCTGATGGATGCGCGCGGCCGGCGCACCAGCACGGCCTCCACTGACCCCGACGTCATGCAGGCAGACCAGCTCCAGTACGACCTGGGACAGGGCCCGTGCCTTACAGCCTGGGCTCAGCAGGCAACCGTTACGGTCGCGGATAGCCGCACCGACCACCGCTGGCCCGCCTGGAGCCGTGCCATCACCGAACTGCCGCTGCGCTCGGCGATCAGCACGCCGCTGTCCACCCCGGACGGCGCCATCGGCGCCCTGAAGGTTTACTCCCCCGTTCCCGACGGCTTCGATCCCAAAGCCATCCGCCTGATTGAACTCCTGGCGCGTCCTGCTGCGCTGATGCTTGCCAATGCCCAGGCCCGCGACGCCGCAGAGCGCCTCAGCGACGGGCTCATCGCCGCACTCGGCGCCCGCGATGCCGTCGGAACGGCAACCGGGATCATCATGGAGCGCCTCCAGGTCAGCCGCGACCAGGCGCTGGCCACGCTCATCAGCGCCTCCCGGCGCCACAACGAACCCCTGAACCAACTCGCCCAGGACATCATCGGCGGCGGCGAGTTGTAACCCGCCGTCACAAACTGCCTCCGCACGGGCTGAAACGGCCTGCACAGGAGGTGGTGCCGGCGTCGTCCATTCCCTCACTGCGCACGCCCCTGGCTGACACCATCCGGGTTGGGCTACACCAATTGCCTCCCCCGCGCAACTTTGGCGCGCGCAACGTTTCCAAGGAAAATAGCGAGTCAGCACACAATGCACCGCCCCGCTCACTTCAGGAGACAGAGAACCATGACTAACAACATTGCCCCGGGCGCCGGGTTGAACGCCGCCCCGATTGCAGCCATGACCGCCCTGGACGACCTGGACCTCACGCCGCAGGGGCTCTCTGACGCACCGGCGAATGAGCTGGACCCGGACACCCTGGTGCACCCCGGCGCCAGCTAACCCACTCAGGTTCCGCAGAAGGTCCTATAGGGGCCGAAGCTTTCCGGCGCAGCCTCTGCATAACGTTCGACGCCGGCACGCTCGTGATACGGGTCCGTCACCGCTTCGAGCAACTGCCGGAGCGGCTCAAGGTCACCGTTTGTCGCAGAGTCGAGTGCCTCCTCAACAAGGTGGTTGCGGGGCACATAGACCGGGTTGACCCGGTCCATCGTCTCTGCATCCGGGTTCAGGGCCTGCCAGCGTTCCGCCCAGGCCAGGAAGGCCTGCGGTTCAGGAAACAGGTTTCGCGCGGGCTCATCCTCGCCGCGGGCTGCGGTTCCGAGACGCCGGAAGAACGACGTGTAATCGACGCGCCCCTCCTGCAGAAGCCCGAGTACTTCGTCAATCAGGGGCGAAGCCACATCATCAGCGATGCCGCTGGCGAGCCCAAGCTTCGCCTTCATGCCGGCCAGCCAGGCGGCACTGTACTGCTCGCGGAAAGCGCCCAGCGCATCCTGTGCCAGCGCCACCGCGCGCTCCTCGTCGTCGTCGAACAGCGGGAGGAGCGCCTCCGCGAGGCGGGTGAGGTTCCACTCTGCCACCACCGGCTGGTTCGCGTAGGCGTAGCGTCCGTTCTCATCGATCGAACTGTAGACGACTGCGGGGTCGAACGCGTCCATGAAGGCACAGGGGCCATAGTCGATGGTTTCCCCCGAAATGGCCATGTTATCCGTGTTCATGACGCCGTGGATGAAGCCCACCAGCATCCACTGGGCAACCAGGGAGGCCTGGCCGGCGATCACCGCCTTGAACATGGCCAGATAGGGGTTATCCGCCTTCGCGGCATCGGGATAGTGGCGGGCGATCGCGTGGTCGGCGAGGCGGCGCAGGAGTCCGACGTCTCCGGCGACCCGGGCATACTGGAAACTCCCCACGCGCAGATGGCTGCTCGCGACGCGCGTGAGAACTGCCCCTGGCAGCACCGTCTCCCGGTGGACCGAACGCTCGGTGGCCACCACGGCGAGGGACCGCGTCGTCGGGATGCCGAGGGCGTGCATGGCCTCGCTCACCACGTACTCACGCAGCATTGGCCCCACGACGGCAAAGCCGTCGCCGCCCCGCGAGAACGGCGTGCGGCCGGAGCCTTTCAGGTGGATGTCGCGGAGGCAGCCGGCGACGTCGGCAATCTCACCGAGCAGGAGCGCACGGCCGTCGCCCAGCCTCGGCGCAAACCAGCCAAACTGGTGGCCGGAGTATGCCTGCGCAACGGGTGTGGCGCCGTCGGGCACTGCATTGCCGATCAGCAGGGGAAGTCCTTCCGGACTCCCCAGGAAGTGCGGGTCAAAGCCTAACTCGGCCGCCAGCGGTTCGTTCAGCACCAGCAGCCGCGGGTCAGGGACCTCCTCTGCCTTCCAGGGAATGGCCATCTCGGAGAGCTCCGTGGCGAAGCGGCTTTCAAAGGCGATGGTTGGTGCGGCTGTATCGCTCATCTTTCAAGAATAAGGCGATGCCGGAAGGTCAGTTCATTCATCGAAGTAGGTGGATATCGGAGAATCGCCGCAGACCGAGGCGGCGACTGACGCCGCGACGTCACGTAATTTCACGTTTCTCAGGCTCGAGGCCGTTTTCAGGACCCGCAGGGCGGCCTCCTGGCCGCATCTGTTCTGCGCCATGATGATTCCGGTGGCAATGTCTATTGCGGTGCGCGACTGCATGGCGGCAGTCAGGTCGTTTCGTGCCTCAGTCAGTTGGGCAATGCGGAGGGCGAGCCGAAGGCTCTTGGAGGCCTGGGCTGCGAATTCTTCCCCGCCGGTGATGTCTTCCCCGCTGAACCCATGCGGCCGGGGCGAAAACAGGTTGAGCGCGGCCCGGGTTTCGCCCTCCAGCGCCAGCGGCACCGCGAGGATTGAACCCACACCGTGGCCAGCCACGGTCGACATATACGCAGGCCAACGGGATTCGGAGGCTACGTCCGGTACATGGACAGTGGTCATCTCCTGCATGGCAGCCAGGCAGGGACCTTCGCCAAACGCCAATTGGACTTCGTCAAGCATCCGGGCCTGCGCATCGCTGCTGGCCACCGTGGCCGATTTCTTCCTCCGCAGGACGGTGAAGGCGCACCGCACTTTGATCCCTGGTGCGGAGAAGAAAACCCCGGCGTACTCCGCCAGTTCCCCAAGGAAATCTCCGACATCAAGGCTCTCCAGCACCAGTTCCTGGAGCCGCCCCGCGACGTCCTCACGGTCCCACGCGCGGGCTTGATCGCCCATAGCAGCCTCGTTTCAACAGGCAGCTCCGCCGTTGTTCCGGGCTGCAAACGTCCGTATCGAGAACGTCCCTGGCTAGGCGGGCGGGGCTGACCAACATCTACTGCCAGACTACGCCTCATAGGGCTTCCCACGGCTTGCCGGGGCTTCCCGGAGGAGATCATCAGGCCGTACAGCCAGGCATCCCGGGGCCGGGCAGGTGGTCTGAGCCCTCGCCGGCAATTTTGCAACACATATAGGAAGTGTACTTACCATCAGATGGTAATCATGCTTACTATTGCTGGGTGCTGGTTCATCAACAGCAGCTAACCCCAAAGGAAAGAGAGCAATGATGACCGAGAACCCATTCGGCACCGAAGCGGAGACCACGCGTCTGGGCACGACCGGCTCGGGCACCACGGGCTACGACACCACCGGCGCGGGCACCGGCTACGACACCACGGCCGTGGGAACCCCTGGCTACACGGGCACCACCGGATACCAGGACGGTACTTCCTCGAAGAAGGACGTGGCGAAGGACGAGGCCGCGAACGTGGCCGGCCACGCTGCCGGCGCCGCCCAGAACGTGGCCGAGACGGCTAAGACCGAGGCGAAGAACGTCGCGTATGAAGCCAAGAACAGCGCCCGGGATCTGCTGCACCAGGCGAAGTCGGACCTGACAAGCCAGGCGGGCACCCAGCAGACCAAGGCCGCCGAAGGCATCCGCAGCATCTCCTCGCAGCTGCGCTCCATGGCCGACGCCCCGGACCAGCAGGGCGTGGCCTCGGACCTGATCCGGCAGGCCGCCGACCGTTCGGAGTCAGTGGCGTCCTGGCTGGATAACCGCGACCCGGGCTCACTGCTGGACGAGGCCAAGTCCTTCGCCCGCCAGCGCCCCGGCACCTTCCTGCTCATCGCGGCAGGCGCGGGCCTCCTCGCCGGGCGCCTGGGACGCAGCCTGCAGGCCGGCGCCCCCGACACCAGTACCGCCACCGGCGTCGGATCCACCGGCACTCTGCCCCAGTACCCGGTCCAGCCGCCAGTGACGGAAAGCAATCTCACGGCAGCATCGGCAGCCCCGCTCTATGACGCACCCCAGGCAACCCCGACCACCTACGCGGAAACCGTGTACGGTGAGCCGGCCCGCCCCGGCTTTGACGCGCCGGGTTCGGCAGGCGTTCCGCTTCGTGATCCCGAGGACCCGTATACCGAGGGTGGAGGTCGTCCCCTGTGAGCAGCCAGATCCCCGATACCCCGCCAACGGCCGCGCACGCCAAGGCCGACACCACCTCCCTCGGCGACCTCCTCAGCGAGGTCACCCGGGACCTGTCCACCCTGATCCGGCAGGAAATCGAACTCGCCAAAGCCGAACTGAAACAGTCCGGCACCCGCGCCGGCAAAGGCGGCGGCATGCTCGCCGGCGCCGGCATCGCCGGGCACTTCGTGCTCCTGTTCCTCTCCGTCGCCCTCTGGTACGCCCTCGGCGAGCTCATGGGACTGGGCTGGTCCGCCGTCGTCGTCGCCATCATCTGGGCCATCATCGCCGCGATCCTTGCGTCCGTGGGACGCAAGGAACTCAAAGCCATCAAAGGCATGCCCCAAACCGTCGAAACAGCCAGGGAAATCCCGCCCACCCTCAAACCGAACGGAGACCACCGATGAGTGAGAACCCGGACGCCATCCGCGCCGACATCGAAGCCACCCGCGCCCGCCTCGGCACCAACGTGGACGCCGTCGCCGACAAGGTCACCCCCTCCAACATCGTCCACCGCCAGACCAGCAAGGTCCGGGACGCCGTCTTCGGCGTAAAGGAGAAAGTCATGGGCACCGCAGAACACACCACCCACAGCACCACCGGCGGGGTCCACCACGCCGCCCACACCACCAGCGGCGGGGTCCACCAGGCCACCGACGCCGCCGGGAACGCCCTCCACGGCGCCGGCGAAGCGATCGCCGACGCACCCCACCAGGTCAAGGCCAAAACCCAGGGCAACCCCCTCGCCGCCGGCCTGATCGCGTTCGGCGCCGGACTGCTCGTCTCCTCACTCATCCCCCCGAGCGAGAAGGAACGCGAAGCCGCCGACGCCCTGAAGACCGCCGCCGAACCGGTCACCACCCAGCTCACCGAAGCAGCCAAGGACATGGCCCAGGGCTGGAAGGAACCCGCCCAGGACGCCATGGAAAACGTCAAAGCCACCGCCACCGACGCCGCCCAACACGTCAAGGAAGAAGGCCAAACCGCCGCCACCGACGTCAAAGCAACCGCCACCGACGCCAAAGACCACGTCCAAAACACCTGACCGGGCCTGAGCCTGCCCCATGCGAGAGCACCGGACCGCTACACCTTTGGATGTAGCGGTCCGTCGTGCGCCTACTGCAGTATCTTGGGCGGCCCATAGGGAGTAGGCTCAAAAGTGAAGGCGATGCGATATTCCGGCCAGGCATCCTGCCAGCCGGACACAGAGGTTGCGATCGGCCCGTTCATCACGTCATTGGCCGTGGAGGCAACCAGTCCACGATCGTTCCGGAGACAGCAATCCGGCGGTAAAAACGCGCCGGGCATCCGGCTCCACGTGGATCGGGGCATCGCATGGCCGCTGAGTCAGGCCATCTGCCGACATCCGGGCAAAATCAGGCACCCACGCCCGAGCAGCTGCAGGACCTGCTGCTGGAAAGTCCCGGGTTTGACGAATTCCTCCTTGAGCTGACGGTTTTCTCGGCATCGAAGCTCGCAGCACCGGACCCGATGCTGTGTGCGATCACAGTCGAGCGCGACGGCCGGCCTGCCACCGTGGCCAGCAGCAGCGATAAAGCCAAGCAGATGGATGAAAAGCAGTACGGGGTCGACGACGGCCCCTGCCTGACGGCTTTGAGGGAAGGCCGGACCGTCCTGGTCGAGGACCTTGAAACATCAGCGAGGTGGCAGCGTTACTCGCAGGCGGTGGCAAACGAAGGAGTTCGGTCAATCCTTGCAGTTCCCATTGACGCAGGGCCCAACGCCGCCGCCGCCTTGAACTGCTATGCCCTGAGCACGTCCACGTTCGGGGCAGCGAACGTATCGGCAGTGGAATCCTACAGCGCGTCGCTGTCCCGCATCCTCCGCCTGGCGCTTCGCGTGCACCGCCTTCCCACGTATCAGGACGGCCTGCACACGGCCCTGCAGTCCCGGGCGGTAATCGACGCTGCCCTGAGCCTCGTGATGGCCCAGACCCGGGGCAGCAGGGAGGAAGCCGCCAAACTGCTCCATGAAATGGCACAGTCCAGCAAGCAGCAACTGAAGCAGATCGCCACTGACATCCTGAACGGTGCCGCGCTCCCGGATCCGTCCACTGATGGTGAACCCCACCCGTAAGTCCACCGCCGTCGTCGGCGATACCGGGATTAGGATGGAGAACACCTGCCGAATATCTCTCCCGAGGGGATGTTCACAACACCGATGACTTGTGAGGCCAGCCCGTGACGCGGAAGCACCCAATGGCAGGCGAACTGCCCGAGATCTTCGCTCGGGTCGCGGGCCTGCTCCTCACGGAACCAGCGGTTGATCGGGCTGTGGCCAACATAGCCCAAGCCGCCCATGAAAGCCTGACCGGCAGCGTGGGCGCCGGGGCCACCCTCTTCGATGACCAGGGCCGGCCAACGAGCACAGCTTCCACAAACAGCCTTGTGAAGCAGGCGGACCAGCTGCAGTACGACCTCGGTGAGGGACCGTGCCTCGCGGCCTGGGCTAGCGCCCAAGCCGTCATCGTGGATGACCTCCGCCGGGAGCACCGCTGGCAGGGGTGGGCCAGGGCCAGTGCCCCGCTCGGACTGTTGTCCTGCATCAGCGTCCCCCTCCTGCTCCCGGACGCCACGGGAAACGGAACCTCCGAGCCCATCGGCGCCCTGAAGGTCTACGCAGACCGGGCGCATGCCTTCGACCTGCACAGCCAGCAGGTCCTGGCACTCCTGGCCCAACCCGCGGCACTCATCCTGTCCAACATCCAGACCAGGGAACGGGCCGCGCAACTCAGCGAATCCCTCAAGGACGCACTGCACAGCCGCAGCCTGATCGACATGGCCAAGGGCGCCCTCATGGAACGGCTCCAAGTGAACGAAAGGGAAGCCATGCAGGCCATGATCCGCCGCGCCCGCGCGGAAAACCTCCTGCTGAGCGAACTGGCCAAAGGGATCATTGCACCCGCAATGGACCTCGACCCCCAGGCGCCATGACCTCTGCGTCTGACGGAGAGGCCCAAAGAGACCGGACGGCCCAGGCATTCCGGCAGTCCGACCTTGACGTCGATGAACTCTGGATGCACTACTTCAGCATTGGCGGCGATGCCGGGGCAATGGAAATTGACGCCTACCTCCACGGCTCATACATGCTCCGCCCCATCCAGCGGGACCTGCTTGACCACGCCATCTACGAACTGGGCAATTCCGCTACGGACTGACCTCGCACCGGCTGACCTCGGCGGGCAGGATCAGGGACAAATCAGGTTCAGCGGCAGCCTAGAGTCAGCGCGGCTGTGAGGGGTTGGTCGGAACTCCCTGGGACGGCGGGTTGATCGGCGGTCCCGACGTGGCCGGTGACACCTTCGATCCGTGCTGGGCCTGAGTCACTTCAGGAGTGTCCGGCACAGACGTGGCGCTTGGCTCGGCGCCGGCGTTCAGGGCGTCGATACGGCTTTCCAAAATCTGTACCACCGGCAGACGATTGCCGTGGGCACGTTCGTAGCTCAACAATTGGCCCACGCCTGCCTCGTCCAAGCCTGAAATGCGGGACGGTAAGGTGCCGCTGGGAATGTGGTCGTAGTCGGCCAGCGGCAGGTCATCATGTTCGGGGATTTCGCTCATGGAAGCAACCTCCTAAGAAAGATTCTGAACCACCCCTTCCGCAAAAGGACGATCAGCAGGCTTACCATCTTGACGCAGGAGCATCACGATAACCAGAGGCAGCGCTGGATTTCTCGGTCGAAGTACTTTGCTCCCTGGTTCCTTCCCAGAACCGGTGATGGTGGGTAATCTGAAAAACCACCGCCCATCAGGTTCTGCGGATTCAGGGGCGGTTGCGGGCTCGTGCAGGAGGGCTGCAGGCGCAGTGAGAACAGTAGCGCCACCACCACGGGCCGGGATTGGCCCCTTTCCCACCAAGGACCTCCATGAGCCGAAGGGGATACCTGACACACGGTGATGGTTGCCGTCGAACTCACGCCGGCACATCATCCCAGGGGCCCACATCATGTGCCCGGACGATATCAAACAGCCTGACGATACGACGGGAGGATCACCAATGGACGCGGACAGCAAGCTCCGAAGCTACCTGGACGACCACGCGGGCGTGCTCATAGAACGCCTGTCCGAATGGATCCGCATACCCTCGGTGGCCGGTGTTCCTGAACGAAAACACAACCTTGTCCGCTCGGCCAACTGGCTGGCCGGAGAATTGCGCGACGTCGGGTTCCCCACTACGGAGATCTGGCAGGGGGCGGAGGGCCCCGCCGTCTTTGCCGAATGGGCTGCCGCCCCTGGATCCCCCACCGTACTCATCTACAGCCACCATGACGTCCGCGCCGTCAAGGAGGAAAACTGGGACCAGACCTCGCCGTTCGATCCGGTCCTGCGGGACGGCAGGCTTTACGGCCGGGGAAGCTCGGACGCCAAAGGCCAGGTGATGGCCCATATCTGGGGGATCCGTGCACACATGAAAGCTACGGGCCGCAGCGCTCCCGCAGTTAACCTCAAGGTCCTCGTCGAAGGGGAGGAAGAGGCAGGCTCCCCCGGCTTGCGGGGGCTGCTCCACGCCAAACGGTCTCGCCTGGACGCCGAGGCGGTGATTTTTTCCGACACCCTGCTGTGGCGCGCCGATCATCCGGCGTTATGCACCAGCGTCCGTGGCATGCTCGGCGCAAGCATCGAGGTTTACGGCCCGCTGACCGACATCCACAGCGGCGCAGTGTCCGGGACTGCCCCTAACCCCGCCCTCGAGCTCAGCAGGCTGCTCGCGCGGCTGCACGACCAGCGGGGCAGGATCACCTTCCCCGGCTTCTACGACAATGTCGAAGAAATCTCCCCGCGCCGCCGCTCCGAACTGGCGGCTCTTCCCTTCGATCCCGAAGACTGGTTGGAACGCTCGCATACGCGCAGCATCGGCGGCGAGGAAGGCTACACCGTCCTCGAACGGCTCTGGGAGCGTCCGGCGCTTGAGGTTATTGCACTTGCTGCCGGGGACCCTGTGGGCGTGAAGCGTGCAGCCGTCCCTTCGATGGCGTCGGCCGAACTCAGCATCCGTACAGTTGCCGGCCAAAAGGTCAACGAGGTGGCTGAGCAGGTGCGGTGCTGGGTGGATGCAATCATCAGCGATCGCTACGGCTATGCGCTGTCCCTGGACACCGAGACAGCGCAGGAGTTTTACCGCACCCCGGAGGGCCCGTTCCTGAATGCCCTCTCCGCAGCAATGGAGAAAGGCTTTAGGTCACCGGAGGTCGGCCGAATGGGGAACGCCGGAGGTGGACCCGCCGATCTTCTCTCCTCTGCGTTGGATGTCCCCGTGGTCTTCTTCGGAACGGGACTCGTGGAAGACAACTGGCACGACAGTGACGAGAGCGTCCGCGTGGACATCCTGAAGGCAGGGGCCGCCACTTTGGCCTTCCTATGGGAAGAACTGGGACAGCGCGGGTAAAGGCCCTGATCAGACCCTTACGGGAACTTGACGTCACTCACCGCACGGACTACACAATAAGTAGCCTTAGTAATTGGTGCCGTCCCTGCACGAGGAGGAATTGCCATGAGTGATGAGCCAGGTAACCAGACGCCGGACACCCCAAATGTCAGCGAGACCGAGCTGCGGGAAATGAAGGTGGATGAGCTCCGCCAGGAGGCGAAGGACGAAAACATCAGCGGAACTTCCGGCATGCGCAAAGAGGAGCTCGTCAAGGAAGTTGCCAATGCCCGTTCCCAGGGCGCAGGCAACAGCGACGGAGGCGCCGATTCCGACCCTGACGATTTGGGCGCGGGACCGGAAGGCGGGAAGATCCGGCACGGGGACGCCTCGTCCAGCTCGCTGAAGTACTCCCAGGAGGTTACCTCTACCGAGGAGGAACCAGAACGGGAAGGCCGCAGCCTGGCCACCACCCACCACGAGGTCATCAGGCAGTGGGCCGAGGAACGCGGCGGTGTCCCGGCCACGGTTGAAGGTACCGAGCACGGTGATCATCTGGGCGTGCTGCGGATAGATTTTGGCGGTGAGGACAGCAACCTGCGCCGCGTGAGCTGGGAGGAATGGTTCAAGACCTTTGACGGGCGCCGCCTCAATTTCATCTACCAGGAACAGCGCACTGACGGAACGCAGTCCAACTTCTTCCGTCTAGAAAACCCGGAACGTGAAGACGCCTAGGGCAGGCAGGGGCCTTCGGTTTGGGCTCCTCGCCGTGCTCGCGCTCTCGGGGGCCATACTTTCAGGGTGCGCCGCTGACGGCACGCAAGCCGCAGAAGCGGCTGAAGAGTTCCACCGGGACGTGGCCGGCTCGGACATGACGGCGGCCTGCTCACTGCTCCAGTCCAAAACCCGGGAGGAGACGGCCCGCTCCAGCGACGCCGGCACCTGCGAGAGCCAACTGGAAAAGGCTCAAATCCCGGACCCGGGAAAACTGCTGAGCACCGAGCAGTTCGGCCGTGACGCCTTCGTGGAGTTCGAGAACGACGCCGTCTTCCTGGCCGCCTCCGACGCGGGCTGGAAAATAACGGGCGTCGGCTGCACCCCCAACGGGGAAGAAGCGCCGTACACCTGCGAAGTAGGAGGCAAATAGAATGCGCTGGAGCTTTGCCCTGTATCTCATCCTGATCTTCGGCGGACTGGCCTACATGGCCGCCGTCGGGCTTCTGCGGGGATAGGCGGACAGTGAAGAAAGCAATCAGAAACAACGGCCTCAGCCTCTTTTTCGGACTGATCTTCCTCCTGGCCCTGCTGGGCCAGGCGCTCACCGGACATGCCCTCTTCAACGAGGAGCAGGTGGCCTCCGGACTGGAGGAAATCAGCTTCGGACAGTATCTGACGTCGTCGAACTTCGCCGTGGACGTCTCCGAGAACTGGCAATCGGAGTACCTGCAGTTCCTGCTGTACATTTTCGCTACGATCTGGCTGGTCCAGAAGGGGTCACCCGAGTCCAAGCAACTCAACGAGCCCGGACCGGAGTCAGACAAGGACCAGCTGGTGGGCGAGTTCAGCAACGCCAAGTCCCCGAAGTGGGCCCGCGTTTCCGGCTGGCGGCGTACCCTCTACTCCAACTCGCTGGGACTGACGATGGGGCTCATATTCCTCCTGTCCTGGCTGGTGCAGTCCATCGCGGGGAACAGCAACTACAACCAGGAACAGATCCAGAACTTCCAGCAACCGGTCAGCTGGGCGGAGTACATCGTCTCGCCGGAGTTCTGGAACCGTACGTTGCAGAACTGGCAGTCCGAATTCCTCGCCGTCGGTTCCATGGTTGTCCTGTCGATCTACCTGCGCCAGCGCGGCTCACCGGAGTCCAAGCCCGTGGGCTCGGCGCACGACGACACAGGCACCACGGGCTAGCCCGGGCACAGGCGCCGCGGGCCTTCCCGGGCGCCGGCCACCCGGCCTACGCGGCGTCACAGTCCGTCGACAGCCCAGCCTTCCTGGTAGTCCGGATGGTCCTTGTAGACGGCGGCGAGGGACATCAGGACGTACTCGCTCGTGGCGCCGATAGCTGTGGGAATATCGGTGACCAGCGGGACATTGCCCAAGATCTTCCGTTTGGCCGCACATTCTGAAAGCACGCGTCCGGGATTGAACCAGCCGACGACGGGTCCCGCCGATCCTTCAATCTCCAGTCCCTTCCGGGCGTCCGCCTCATCCTCAGCGATCCGCGCTTCCAGAAAATCGATCAGGTCGGCCATGTGAAGTCCCTCGCATTCGTCTTGGGTGAGGTGGATGGTGTCCGTGGTCCGGACCGTCAGTGGCGCCGTCAGTCGCGCCGGAAGGGTGTCAGGCGTCCTCCTTCGGCTTGTGCCGTCTCTGCGGGGCGAGCGGAACAACAACCACCGGCCGGGTCTGCCGGTGCGTGAGGTGGACCGCCACCGAGCCGAGCAGCAGCTGCTCCAGCCGGGCGCCCACCCTGCCTTCCCGCGTGCCCACCACAATGACCGAGGCATCTGCCGAATCGGCCAGCCGGGCCAGGGCCCGTGCAGGTTCCCCGACAAGGGTCAGCAGCGACCAGCGGATCCCGGCCTTGCCGAGGACAGCCTGCAGGTGCTCCCTGAGGCGGGCGCTGGTTTGCTCGGCGTCGTCAACGGTCCCGTCCTGCGCCGGCGACTGGAGCAGGTCCTGGTCGTCCCGCTCGTTGCTGAGGTACGAGGTGATGTCCACATAGGCACAGATGAGCTTGACGTTTAGGGAGTAGGCCAGCCGGGCGGCATTCTGCACGACGGCGGGCGGCTGCCCGGGCACAACGCCGACCACCACCGGGCCGGCAATCCGTTGCGGGATGAATTCGTCCTCCCGGCTCGGGAAACCGGACCTCTTCGCTGGCTCATTCATGAGTGCTGCCATTCCACGCTGTCCTTACGGCAGATCGGGGTGACTCTCACTGCCAGCCTACTAGGACGCACTGGCCCCCGTGGGCAACCTGATGGAGGATGGGCGCATGGCGGAACGTACAGGTCGCACGCAGTTTGCTGTTGCCGGCTGGCTCTTCGGGTCCGTCAGTGTTGTCCTTGGCCTGGTCATCCACGCCGTGTCCGGGCATCCCGTGCCCGCAGTGCCAATCGTCGTCGCCACCGCCGCGCTGCTGGGCCTGGCCGGCGCGGTCGTCACCAGGATGGGTGTTCCAAACTGGGCCCTGCTTGTGCTGGCCGGGGCGGGACAGCAGACCGTTCACTGGGCTTTCGCATTCTTCGCCAATCCGTTGGCCACCACGCTGGACGGTCACGGACATGCGGCCGCCGCTCAGTTCACAGGCCCCGGCCTGCTGCTGGCCGGCGTGCCGACCCAGCCGCTGCACGTGCTGCTGTACGCGCACGTTGCGGCGGCGCTGCTGACGTTTTTGCTGGTTCAGCGGCTGAAGACATCGGACCCAAAGCGGTTCAGCCCGGGGTCGGCGGCGTACCCGAGGTAGGGCAGGTCGAACGCGTCCTCGATGCTGGCCAGCAGGCTGTAGTGGTTATATAAACGGTCCGAGGTCGTGCCTGCCCTGGCCAGCGGTGACAGCACCAGCGTCCCGATCAGTCCGCCCGCCGCTCCCCCCGGCAGAGCGGCATCCGCGCTTTCCTTCCCCTCCGCCTCGTCGAAGGTGATGACCAGCATCCCGTCCTGCTTGTACGCCGCGGAAGCCAGAATCTCCGGAACATGCTTGCGGAGCCATACATCGGCCGAGACCAGGCCGCCCTCCCGCCCGTCAACGCACGGGCTGTCGTGCCCGTCGTTGCACAGGTTCGGGCTGATGTAGGACAGGTTCGGTGTGGTTGCCACGGTTTTGAGGTCGGCGGCGAAGTTTGAGAAGTCGACGTCGTTGGCTTGGCACTCGGGCGACGACGTGATCCCGGCGAAGTACACGAACGGGTTGTGCCGGGTGGCGTACTGGTCGCCCTCCTGCGCTGCATGGTTCGAATCCCGGGCACCCGGCTCCGGATGGAGGCAGGGGGTGCCCATGTCTTCCATGTACCCCTTCCAGGTCTTCCCGGCCGCGCTCAGCTGGCTGGCAACCGTCTGCACAGACTCCGGGTACACGCAGCCGCTGCCCTGCGCCTGGCCCAGTGATGTTGTGCCGCTTCCGTTGAACGCCGCGTAGTCCGGGCAGTCGCCTTCGGTGGCGGGGTTCGGGCCCTGCCCCGAAATCTGGGCGATGTAGTTGGGAAGGGAAGCATGCCCGATTGCGTAGTACCGGCTCAGCAGCACGCCCTGCGGACGCAGCGTCTGGGACAGGTACTCTGCGTCCGACTGGTCGTTCCAGACATCCCGGAAGGACTTGTTCTCCAGGTTGATCACGAACACGTGTCCCGGCTGTGCCGCCGCTATAGGCGAGGGCGACGGCGACGGTCCAGTTCCGCAGGCAGCAAGACCCGTGAGGGCCAGCACAGCCAGCACAGCCAGCGCAGCCGGGAGGAGCTTCCGGCCAGCCGGCCGGCGACGGTGCCACCTGTGCCAGTCCCACGAGTGAGTCGGAGCAGCTCTCATTGGATCCTGCCTTCTGCAGCAATGTCGGTTCGCGGTCCCGGCTCCATGCTGGCATCCCTATCCCCTCAGCAGCATGAAGGAAAGCTGGGAGTTGATTGGGAGGGCGCACCATGCTCCTGACGGAACGCCGGGCGGCTCACATGTTAAGTTGAATCGGTGGGACAGACCTGTCCTGCGCACCAGCCTGAAAGAGCCAATACGTGGAATCGCCTTCGCCAGTCCGAATCCTGACCGTCTGCACGGGCAACATTTGCCGTTCCCCCGTGGCGGAGCGCCTGCTCCAGGCAGGTCTGGACCAGGTGCTTCCCGGCGGATTCGAGGTGCGCAGCGCCGGGACCCGCGCCCTGGTGGGCGACCCCGTCCAGCCGCTCTCCGCTGACATCATCCGCACCTTCGGCGGCACAGCGGAGGGCTTCGCCGCACGCCAGCTGTCCGGCAAGATCCTTCGGAACGTGGACCTGGTCCTCACCATGACGTCCGGACACCGCGGCGAGGTGCTCCAGCTGGACGCCTCCCTGCTGAAGCGGACGTTCACCATCCGCGAGTTTGCCAGGATGCTCGATGTCCTGGAGGAGCGTGAAGGGCAGGCCCCTCAGGGCGCGGGCCTCAACGGTGGACGGCTCGCGGCCAACACCAAGCTGTGGCGCAGGCTTCCCGCGCGGGCAGCATCGGTCCGGCACCTCGCACTGGCCCCCGATGCCGCGGACAATGACGTCGTCGATCCCTACCGCCGCAGCGCCGATTACTACCGGCAAATGGAGGACGAACTTGCCCCGGCGATCATCTCAATCCTTCGTTTCGCCCGGCTGAACGCCCCCTCCTAAACCGGCCCGCCGCCGTCGTTCTCACGGCGGACTTTTGGTGGTACCGTCCGATCATGACATCCCGGAACAGTCCGGGAGCCGGGGGCAACGGCGACCCCGCTCCAGGCGCCAATGGCGGCGCCAAACCCAAGCGGACCATACGCAACGTAGTTTTGGCAGGGCTGCTCGGGATTGCCCTGGTGGCCGGCGGCTTCCTGTTCAACCTGGCGCAGATCTGGAATACCCAGACCGCCAAGACGGAGATCAGCGCGGCCCCTGAATCCCCCACACAGACCGCAACCACCAAGCCCTCGCCCACCAAGAAGCCGGCGCCCAAACCGGTGAAGCCGCCACCGCCGCCCACGCTGCCCATGAACATCCTGCTGATCGGCAGCGACCACCGCAAGGGCGACGCCCCGGCGCCGAACGGCCTGCCGAACCAGCGCGCGGATGTCCTCATGTTGGTGCATCTGGCGGCCGACGGGAAGCACGCCTACGGCATCTCGCTCATGCGCGACCTCTGGGTTCCGATCCCCGGGTACGGCGAAGCCAAGATCAACTCCTCGCTCGAGCAGGGCGGCATGCCGCTTGCCGTGAAAACCGTGGAGTCCCTGTTCGGGCAGAAGATCCAGCACGCCGTCATGATCGACTTCGAAGGCTTCAGGGGCATCACCGAGGCGCTCGGCGGCGTGGACGTCAACAACCCGGAAGCCTTCACGTCCACGCACGACACCCAGCAGCACTTCCCCGCCGGAGTGAACCGGCTCAAGGGCCAGCGTGCCCTCGAGTTCGTCCGCGAGCGCTATGCGTTTGTTGACGGCGACTACCGCCGGGTCGCGAACCAGCAGCTGTTCCTTCGCTCCACCTTGGCCAAGCTGCTCTCCGCCCGCACCCTGACCAACCCGGTGACGCTGTACAAGCTGGTCAACACGGCGTCGAAGTACATCACTGTGGATAAGGGGCTGAAGGCGACCGCGCTGGCCAGCCTCGTGTACAGCCTGCGGAACGTCCGGATGCAGGACGCGGTGTTCTTCACTCTTCCGACGGCGGGATTTGGGACCAGCACCGATGGACAGTCAATTATCCTGCCGGACTACGGCGCCGCCGCCGCTGTGGGCGCCGCCCTGGGGAGGGACCGGCTGGGGCAGTACGCCGCGACGCTGGGGAAGTGACGCTTGCTCTGAGTGACGAGTGTGGTTAGGGACAGTGCGGTTAGCAACAAGTGTGAGGGGTAGCCAGTGAGAAAGCTGATCTGGATCATCGCCGTTGTTGCGGTGCTGTCTTTCATCGTGGGCGCAACCATCAAGGCGGTGGCCTTCCTGCTGTGGGTGGCGCCGTTCCTCCTGCTGGCGGCCCTGCTGGCGTTCTTCCTCAACCGCTCGGGCGGCAAACGCATCCCCTGACCCTTCCTCACATCCTGCCGGTTTTGGACCAACGCCTCCTCACATCCTGCCGGTTTTGGACCAACGCCTCCTCACGTCCTGCTGGTTTTGGACCAACGCCTCCTCACGTCCTGCTGGTTTTGGACCAACGCTTCCTCATAGGCGCCAATGCAGGTTCCCTTCTGGCTGACAGGCAGGATTGAGGAAGCGTCCTAAGGAAGGCGACGAAAGGTGAGGAAGCGTCCTAAGGAAGGCGACGAAAGGTGAGGGAGCGTGTGGGCGTCCGTGGCGGATGGTTACTCTGCTGACATTGCGGGTACGGCACTAGTAACGTGGAAAATTCGCAGCCTAGTCTGAACGGGAGTGCAATCGTGGGACAGAACGGAACCTCCGCTGACGGAACGCACAAGGATGCGCCGGTGCCCGCTGCGTGGACGGCCGGCGCCGTCGAACTCATCCTGATCCGGCACGGCGAGAGCCAGGGCAACGTGGCCGCCACCGATGCCACGGTTTCCGGTGCCGAGGTGATCGCGGTCCCGGCCCGTGATGCCGACGTCGAGCTTTCCTCCACAGGACGGGAGCAGGTGACGGCCCTGGGCCGCGCACTGGCGGCGGTTCCCGAGGACCGGCGGCCCGACGTCGTCATCTCCTCCCCGTACATGCGCGCCTACCAGACGGCAGAAATCGCCGTGGAGACGGCGGGCTGGCCCGTCCCCGTCCGCTCGGACGAGCGTCTCCGCGACCGTGAGCTGGGCATCCTGGACATGCTGACCGCCTTTGGTGTGGAAACCCGGCTTCCCCAGGAGGCAGAACGACGTCGGTGGCTGGGCAAGTTCTATTACCGTCCGCCGGGCGGGGAATCGTGGGCGGACGTGGCGCTGCGGCTCCGTTCCGTGATCGGGGAACTGAACGCGCTGGGCAGCGGCCACCGGGTGATGCTGGTGTGCCACGACGCCGTCGTCATGCTGTTCCGCTACATCCTTGAGGGCATGTCCGAACGGGAGCTCCTGGACGTGGCGGCCAGCGCCCCGGTCCTGAATGCCTCGCTGACCCGCTATGTGCGTCCGGAGGGTGTGGGCCCGTGGACGCTGGAGAGCTTCAACGTGGCCGACCACCTTATGGAGCAGGGCGTCGAAGTGACCGAACACGCCGGGGACGCCAATGTCCACCCGCGCTGAACCCACGGACACTGCAGCCAAAGACTCCGCCAGCACTGCCGCCACCCTGATCACGCCGACGCTCCTGCGCAGCTGGACGCTGCCCTCCGCGGGATCGGACAAGTATTCCCGCGGTGCGGTGCTGGTCATCGGCGGCGGGCAGCGGACTCCGGGTGCCGCGTTGCTCGCCGGTACGGCCGCCCTTCGAGTCGGGGCGGGCCGGGTGACCTTGGCTGTGGCGGAGTCGGTGGCCGTCCAGCTGGCCGTGACACTGCCGGAGGCGGGAGTGATCGGCCTGCCACAATCCGCGGGCGGTTCCGTAAGTGATGCCGGGCTCGAAAACCTGCTCGGGGACTTTGATGCTGCGGATGCCGTGCTGATCGGCCCCGGGCTGGACGACATCGGGCAGACCGAGGCCCTGCTCCGCGGGTTGCTGCGGCATTGTTCCTCCAAGGGTCCTGGTCAGAATGCTGGTCCAACGGTGGTGCTCGATGCCTACGCTCTGGGTGCCCTTCCCCGGCTGGCTGATGAGCTGGACCCTTGGGCAGGCCGGCTGGTTCTCACGCCGAACCCCACTGAGGCCGCGATCCTGCTGGGCCGGGACACCGGCGACTTGGCGGCAGACGTCGTCGAACTCGCCCGGAAGTACCGCGCGGTGGTGAGCTGTCAGGGCATGATTGCCGGGCCACCCGCCGTCGGCAACCCCGACGGCGGCTCCTCCGACGGCGGTTCCCCGGACGGCGGCTCGTCAGCCGCTGATTTCCCGGTTACCGGAGACCACTGGCAAGTCACCACAGGCTACGGCGGGCTGGGAACGTCCGGCAGCGGCGACATTCTTGCCGGTGCCATCGCCGGGCTTCGGGCCCGAGGCACGAGCGACGCCCAGGCCGCCTGCTGGGGCACTCACCTGCACGCCGCAGCCGGCGACAGGCTCGCCAGCCGGGTGGGCAGCCTCGGCTACCTGGCGCGGGAACTGGCCGACGAACTGCCGCCCCTCATGATGGAACTGGCCACGTAGGCGAGGCAGACTCACTCAGCGAGAACCAGCGTCTCACTTCAGCGATTTCAGGAGGGACCGGAGCGACGCGGCAGCCTTGGCGGCAGCGGCCTGCGGCTGGGCCCGGCCCGCTACAACGTCGCTGACGGCCTGGGCAATGGGCAACTCCACCATCGCTGCGCCTGTCAGGTCGCCCTGGCCCTGGACAATCCCCCAGTGCTTCAGGTCGTTGGACCCCTGCAGCAGGGTGGCGAGCACGTCGTTGGCATAAACGCTGCTGAAGCGCTCGGTCCTGCCCGCTGCAACGGGGATGGACATCCAGGCATCCGCATACTCGGCCGGGTTTGCGGTGCTGCCCGATCGCACAGGAACGCGCTCTTCCGGGGCAATCGCGAGCCATTCGGCATAGCCGTCGGTCAGGAAGTACTCCACGAAGCGGCGGGCAGGTTCGGCGTCCGAATCAGCCGTCACGGTCCATGAGTTCACTTCGCCGAAGTGCGCGGGCCGTTGCCCGTCCGGCCCCTGGAGTCCAACCGCCACTCCGGTGTTCCGCGCCAGGAACAGCGGGTCCTTGGTGCATTCGGGGCAGCTGGGCCGCGCGTCGGTCCGGGTGCCTGCCAGCTCGTCCAGCATGTTCGTCGGCCAGATGGCCATGGCGGCCTTGCCGGCGAAGTAGGCGGACCGCACCGAATCAATGTCTTGTATGCCGGGCACGGAATAGTTCTTCAGCAGGTCGCGGTAGAACCCGAGCGCCGCCACGCACTGGGGGCTGTCGAAAGCAATGCCTCCCTTGGCATCCACCATTTCGCAGCCGTTTCCCAGCGCAATGTGCTCAAAGGACTGCTGCGTGAAGGCCTGGCCGGTCTTGTTGGCCGCCACAATGCCCGCCAGCTGCGGGGAATCCAGCTTCCTGGCCGAGGCAACGATGTCCGCGTAGGTCCGGGGCGCACTCAACCCTGCCTGGGCGAAGAGGTCCTTGCGGTAGTAGATCACCTGATGCCAGGCGGAACCCGGAACCGCCAGCTGCTGGCCATTGTCGCGCGTCAGTTCGAGCGCACGGGCCGCCCACGTTTGCTCCCCGAGGCTTTGCACAATGGCGGCGTTGGTCTTGTAGTCGACATGGCCGGAGGCCGCCATGGTCCGGACCTGACCCAGCGACAGCGAAGCCATCACGTCGGGGAGGTCACCGGAGGCGGCCGACGACGTCAGGACCTGGTTGAAGCGGTGCGGAGGAACGCCCACGAGGTCAGCCTTCACTCCGGTGGCAGCGGTGAAATCCTCGATGACGACGCGAAGCTTGGCCATACGGTCCGGAAGCGTCTCGGTGGTCCAGACGGTGATGTTGTGGTGGTCGATGTCCGGGGCGGGTGCGGGTGGTTGACCATTGCCTGGCGTGCAGGACACCAGAAAGACCGCTGCCAAGAACACCGCCGCTAGAACGCCCGCCCTGACTTGGCCTCTGGTCCTATTCACCTGGCACTCCTGCCATACCGTGTCCGCAGAACGGACGTACGCGGGGCGTCAAACCCCGCGCACCACTAGGAGACCTGTGTCACAAGCGTAACGAATTGGCGCCCGGCTGTCAGCAGGCCGCATTGACCACAGGGCCCGTCCGTCAACAGGACCCGGCTTGCGCCGCGGATAAACGCAGGTAAAAAGGCGGACATGAAGGGACGGCCTCCGCTCATTGAGCCGGAGACCGTCCGTGGGAGGATCCGGACGCTGCTGCCGTGCGCTATTTGGCGCGGTGGCGTGCTCCCGGGCTAACCGCCCCTTTGGCAGCCAATTGAAGCCCCGGTCCTCCCGTTCACCGCCAGCCGCATCGGCTGGCTGTAGATGTTTTATAGCACCGACCCCGCCCCGCCACAAGGGCTGCGCCGCGGTTTTTCCTTCCCGATATCGGCCCGTGAGGGCGGGGAATTCAGGGTTTACGACGGCGTCCGGCCGGCTGTTCCTGCGGCGCCGCCGGAAGCGGGGGCTGCTATTGCTTGCCGCGGCGGCCCGGGAGTATTTTAAGCGTGGGACTGAGCTCAAGCAGCAGGGCGCCGATGCCCCCTATCCAGGAGCACGTCAATGACGACCATCTCCAACGCCCACCTTCCCGGCGAAGCGCAGCACCCCTCCGGCGACCCCTTGTGGTGTTCCCAGTGCCAGACGGATGAACACCTGATCGTTGAATCCATTGAGGCCCTTCATCCCCCTCGGGACGGCATGGTGGACGTCTCCTACACCTGCGTGGAATGCGACCAGTTCTATGCCCACCCGGCCGGAGTCCACGACGTGGCAGGCGTGCTGAACCGCCATGGTCAGGTGATGGGCGTGCTGCAGTTCGGCGGCGAGTACTTCCACTGCGGAACGCCGATGGCCTCGGTCAGCTCGGGAACCAGCAGCATCTACGGCACGGAGCTCGGCCGGCGCCGCACCATCCACGACGTGCACCTGCCCACCCGGCTGCTGCGCTGCGGCTGCGGGTTCCAGATGGAAGTGCCGGACTGAACAGGACTGGACGCAGTTCCCGAGTTTTTGTACAGATAATGGGCCCTGGATGCCACTTTGGAGCCATTATCTGTACAAAAACTCGGGGCGGGTTGGCACGGAGCGGGGGCAGCCCGCCGTCGTACGAGCACCAAAGGTGAGGAGAACGGCAATGTCGATCGTGGCGCGCGACATCATGACCGGAGGGGCAGAGTGCATTGGCGTCAATGAAACGCTTGAGCAGGCGGCCAGGAAGATGAAGGACCTCGACGTCGGGTCCCTTCCGATCTGCGGCGAGGACAACCGGCTTAAGGGCATGCTCACCGACCGGGATATCGTGGTCCGCTGCCTGGCCGACGGCGGCGACCCCAAGAGCACGAAGGCCGGCGACCTCGCCGAGGGAAAACCGGTGACCATCGGCGCCGACGACACCATCGAGGAAGCCATCAGGACCATGCAGCAGCACCAGGTGCGCAGGCTGCCGGTCATCGACGGCCACGACCTGATCGGGATGCTCAGCCAGGCCGACATCGCCCGGAACTACCCGGAGGACCGGGTGGGCGAACTGGTGGAGTTCATCTCCTACTGAGCGTCTTCCGGCTCAGCATCTTCCGTCTGGACGCCAGATTTCGCAGCGCCGGAATCAGCGGGCCGGGGTTCGGCGGCCTCGGTGGGCGAGATCTGGGCGTCCGGATACGCCTGCTCCGGACGGTCGCCGTAGTAGCGGGCGAGCCAGCGGCAAAGCCCGTCGAGGCCGGGAAACAGCACGCGTTCGGTGACGTTGGCCTGATCCAGGTGGTTCCGGATGGCCCATTTCAGCTCAGCCGGAAACACCACCTTGCGGTAGAGCTCCGGGTGCTCCGCAAGCCAGTCCGCCAGCGAAGCCTCCGGATCCGTCATGATCGAGAACACGGCGGACTGGTTGACGATCCGGTCATCCAGCGACGGCGGTTCGAAGAACAGCGGGACGCCGCCGCCGTCGTCGGACCTGTATTCGTCAAAGCCTGCCAGCGATTCCGCGGCTGCGGTGAGGATTTCGGTGGTGAACAGGCCGTGCCCCAGCGGCTCCACGTGCGTGCGCAGCCCCGCAGGCAACAGCTCGTGCGCCGCCACGTAGTCAACGCACCAGACCACGCCGGGGCGGCCGTAGCCTCGGGGATTGGAGGTGGCGAAGTGAAGTGCGACGTACGGGGAAAACGTCCAGTCGAGCAGTCGGGTGGGAAGTCCGTGATGCTGCGCGACGCTCAGCCAATTCCACAGCGAATCACCAGGGGTGGCGTTCCGGTGGGCGTACTTTTTGAAATTGCGCAGCAGGTGCTGCTCCAGGCCGCCGGCGGCTTCAGCCTGCAGCCTGGCAAGGCCGGTCTCCAGTGGATAGTCATCCGAGGACAGGCCGCGGTATGCAACGTTGATGCGATACTTCGCCTCCGACGGCTGCCACTGGTCCTGGGTGAGTGCAAAGATCAGCTCCTGAAGATCCCCCACCCGAACTTCCTGTCCGATTTCCACGGGACCGCCTTTTGGACTGGTGCCAACAAGTTACAAAGGGTACTTATTTTGAGATACTAATCATGCTTACTATATTCATGCCAGCACTGGACAACCGCAGGAGAATTTATGCGCAGACTGCTTGCTACTTTCACCGCCATACTTGCCCTCGCGGGTGCCGGGCTTTCTCTCGCTGCACCGTCTTATGCAACGTCCGTCCCGGGTTCCGCGGCACTGTCCGCCGCCCCGACGGGCAGATCTGTGCAGGTTCAGGCGGGTACGTCCGATGCGGCCGGGACACCGGCGCCCACCGGAACATCTTCCCCGTCTGCAACCCCCTCCGAGCCTCCTGCCAACCCAGGCACAGGAGAACCGGAAGAGTCGGAAACCAACCGCCTCGAATACGCCCCGTACGTTATCGCGGCGGTAGTAATCATCACTCTCCTCATCGTTTTTATCTGGCGACGCCGCCGCGGGAACAAAACCGTGGTTTAAGCACCGCCGAAAACGGGCTTCCCTATAACGCAGTCAATTCCCGTTTCACCCAATTCCAACTGAAGGAGTAGGCGCCATGACCACCATGGGCAGCGCGGCCGGTGCAAGGTCCCGGCTGCAACGGGCGGCACAGGTTGTCGGAGCAGTATTCGTGCTCGTCGGCATCCTGGGGTTCATTCCCGGTATCACTTCGAACTACGCCTCGCTGGGCATGGCCGGCCCGGCGTCCGACGCCCTGCTTCTGGGCGTCTTCCAGGTATCCATCCTGCACAACATCGTCCACCTCCTTTTCGGCGTGGCCGGCCTGCTCATGGGACGGACGCCGGGACAGGCAAGGAGCTACCTGCTGTATGGCGGCGTCATCTACCTGGTCCTCTGGCTGTACGGCCTGCTGATCGGCCACGAGACCGCGGCGAACTTCGTACCGGTCAACACTGCTGACAACTGGCTGCACTTCCTGCTGGGCGTTGGCATGATCGGACTCGCCCTGCTGCTGTCCCGCGACACCAGGAGGGTCCACGGTCCCGCCACGGGCCATTAACCAGTAAACCTTTTGCGGGGGTGCCGCAGGCGTTATCCTGATCCCGTCGGTTCTGTGAACCGCTCACGGTCCGGCCGGCACCCTCGCCCCAAACGGGGCGTCGAAGCGCGATGCCGGGGAGTGGCAGACGATGACCGCATATCAGCAACCAGCCAGCACCACCGCCACTGAGATCCCCAGAGTGGTGCCCCGCCGTAAGGGCAACATGGTGGTCAAGTGGATCACCTCCACTGACCACAAGACGATCGGGTACATGTACCTGATCGCCTCGTTCGTGTTCTTCTGCCTCGGCGGTGTGATGGCCCTGCTCATCCGCGCCGAGCTCTTCGAGCCCGGCATGCAAGTTGTGGTCACCAAGGAGCAGTACAACCAACTGTTCACCATGCACGGCACGGTCATGCTGCTGATGTTCGCCACCCCCCTGTTCGCCGGGTTTACCAATGTGATCATGCCCCTGCAGATCGGTGCACCGGACGTGGCGTTTCCCCGCCTGAACGCGCTGGCCTTCTGGTTCTTCCTGTTCGGCTCCACCATTGCCGTTTCCGGCTTCATCACCCCGCAGGGGTCCGCCTCCTTCGGATGGACGGCATACGCGCCCCTGAACAACACGACTTTTACGCCGGGCATCGGCGGTGACCTGTGGGTGTTCGGCCTGGCGCTGTCCGGCTTCGGCACCATTCTGGGTGCGGTCAACTTCATCACCACGATCGTCTGCATGCGCGCCCCTGGCATGACCATGTGGCGCATGCCGATCTTCACCTGGAACACCTTCATCACCTCGGTTCTGGTGCTGATGGCGTTCCCGCCGCTGGCCGCTGCGCTATTCGGCGTCGGGGCGGACCGCCGCTTCGGCGCCCACATTTACGATCCCGAGAACGGCGGGGCGCTCCTGTGGCAGCACCTGTTCTGGTTCTTCGGCCACCCCGAGGTGTACATCATCGCGCTGCCGTTCTTCGGCATCGTGTCCGAGATCTTCCCGGTCTTCAGCCGCAAGCCCATCTTTGGCTACAAGGGCCTGGTCTACGCGACCATCGCGATCGCCGCCCTGTCAGCCACGGTCTGGGCGCACCACATGTACGTCACCGGCTCCGTGCTGCTGCCGTTCTTCGCGCTGATGACCATGTTCATCGCGGTCCCCACCGGCGTAAAGTTCTTCAACTGGATCGGCACCTTGTGGGGCGGCTCGCTGACCTTTGAGACCCCGATGCTGTGGAGCATCGGCTTCCTCATCACGTTCCTCTTCGGTGGGCTGACGGGCATCATCCTGGCCTCCCCGCCGCTGGACTTCCACGTCTCCGACTCCTACTTCGTGGTGGCCCACTTCCACTACGTGGTGTTCGGCACCGTGGTGTTCGCGATGTTCGCCGGCTTCTACTTCTGGTGGCCGAAGTGGACGGGCAAGATGCTCAACGAGCGACTCGGCAAGATCCACTTCTGGATGCTGCTCGTGGGCTTCCACGGCACCTTCCTGATCCAGCACTGGCTCGGCGTTGAAGGCATGCCCCGCCGCTACGCCGACTACATGCCGCAGGACAACTTCACGGCAATGAACCAGTTCTCCACCTATGGATCCTTCCTGCTGGGGGCGTCCCTCATTCCGTTCTTCTGGAACGTGTTCATCACGGCCCGCAGCCAGGAAAAGGTGGAAGTCGACGATCCCTGGGGCTTCGGGGCCTCCCTGGAGTGGGCCACGTCCTGCCCGCCGCCGCGGCACAACTTCACCTCGCTGCCGCGCATCCGCTCCGAGCGGCCGGCCCTGGACCTTCACCATCCCGAGTTGCGCGTCCGCGAACATGACCCCGTGCACTCGCCGGCAGCCGACGTTCTGGGCGCGGCGGACATCGGCGAGCGCGACGTGCGCGATCCGAACCCCGACCGCTAGCAGGCGCCCTTCCGACGCCCAGGCCCTTCGGAGCTCCTCCGGCACATGCTGAGGCCCCGGACTCCATTGGGGAGTCCGGGGCCTCAGTCCGTATTCAGTGCTGTTTCAGCTAACCAGCGGCCCGGCTCAAGCAGCCGCGGCCACCGCGTAGCGGCTGGCTCCGGCGCCCATTCCGGCGTCGGCCGGGGCTAGGACGCGGACGTTGCATTCGGACTGCTGCGGATCGATGGAACGCGGAAGGTGGTGCGTTTTGGAGCATTCCCGCAGCTGTTCAAGTGCGACGGGTTCGACGCGGGCGTGGCTGACATCGACGACGAGCTGCAGGCCCTGACGGAGGTGGTTGGCGCGCTTCATAACGACGTAAAGAGCTTGGATGCTTTGGGCGGTTACATGTCCCTGGGCGGCGACCTGAGCCTCACCGCAGTCTAGGTCCACGCGGACCAGTACCTTGAGCTTCTGGTTCAAAACTTCTCCCCTCATGCGCGGCCGCGACGCTGCGACCGGAACTAACCCTAGCGTGCATGTGACCCAGGTAACAGGAAAATCCTGAATGTTGCGAAAATGGGACTTTCGCGACCCGCGTTTGGTCCCCGGACACGCAAACGGTCCGGGGATGCGTGGATTAAGCGTCCCCGGACCATTTGTGCGTCCTTACGTGTTCGACGACGACGGTCGCCCTCGCGGGCTACTCAGCTGCGGGTCGGGTCGGGACGGAGCGGCGCAGGGCCGGGGTCGGGCACCGGAAGCGGTCCGGGCGGCTCGGGCGCGGGGACGGGGTTGGGCGGTGCGGGACGGGACGGGTCCGGCCGCATGGGATCGGGCCCCGGCTCCGGCGGAAACGGCTCTGGTTCGTGCACTGGCGGGATGGTCATGCTTCCCCCTCGAAGGCTCGTGTGGGTTCCTTTTTGCTGACGCGAGTTCAGGATACGCCCGGCGCCGAAGCTGGGACAGGGCCCCGGCCGGCGTGCGGGAGCGTCAAAAGCCAGCCTCTCCCCCGGTAGCGAACGGCCGCCCAAATGTCAGGGCGGCTCTATATATTGAGGGAATGACCCACACTCCCCTGCAGCAACCCGCAAGCTCCTCCGCCGTTGCAACGCCCCGGCCGCCCGTCGCCAAGAGGGTGCCCACCGAACGCACGCACCACGGGGATACGTTCGTGGACCAGTACGAGTGGCTGCGGGACAAGGAGTCGGAGGAGGTCGTGGCGCACCTGAAGGCGGAGAACGCCTACCAGGAGGCCCTCACGGCACACCAGGAGCCGCTGCGCGAGGCCATCTTCCAGGAGATCAAGGGCAGGACCAAAGAGACAGACCTGTCCGTACCGAACCGCAAGGACGGCTGGTGGTACTTCAGCCGGTCCGTCGAGGGCAAGGAGTACGGCATCCAGTGCCGCGTCCGAGCCCAAAACACGGGCAACCCGGTGGCGGACTGGACTCCCCCGGCGGTGGAGGCCGGCGTCGAAATCCCCGGCGAGGAAGTCCTGCTGGACGGCAACATCGAAGCCGAAGGCAAGCCGTTCTTCTCGGTGGGCGGCACAGCTGTGACCATTGACGGAAACCTTTACGCCTACGCCGTGGACAACGCTGGCGACGAGCGGTTCACCCTGCGGATCAAGGACCTGCGGACCGGGGAACTGCTGCCGGATGTCATCGAGAACGTCTTCTACGGTGTGTCCTTCTCCCCGGACGGCACCCGCATCTTTTACACCGTGGTGGATGACTCGTGGCGGCCGTACCAGGTCAAGTCCCACGTCCTGGGCACTCCGGTCACCGACGATGAGGTGATTTACCAGGAGGACGACGCCGCCATGTGGCTGGGCTTTGAACTCTCCTCAGACCGGCGCCACCTCGTGCTCGGCATTGGCTGCTCCGAGTACAGCGAGACGCGCCTGCTGCGCTTTGACGACCCCGACGCCGGCCTGTCCACCGTCATTTCCCGCAACGAACGCGTGCTTTACGAGGCCGAGCCCTTCCTGCTCGAGGGCCCGGACGGGCAGAAAACTGAACGCATCCTCATCACCCACAACCGCAACGCTGTGAACTCCATGGTCTCGCTGGTGGACCCTGCCGAGCTTTCCAAGCCGCTGGCCGAGCAGCTCTGGACCACCGTCGTCGAGCATTCCGACGACGTCCGGGTCAACGGGGCCGGGGTCACCGCCACCCACCTCGTGGTCTCGATCCGGAAGGACACCATCGAGCGGGTTCAGGTGATGTCGCTGTCCGGGCTGGGGACCGCGGCCCAGCAGGCGCCGGTGGAACCTGCGTTTGACGAGGAACTGTACACGGCGGGGGTTGGCGGCTCCGACTACGAGGCTCCCGTGATCCGGCTGGGCTACACGTCCTACTTCACGCCGTCGCGGGTGTACGACTTCGTCCTCCCCACCCCGGAGCAGCCCGCCGGCGAACTCCTGCTGCGCAAGGAAAGCCCCGTGCTGGGCGGCTACGATGGCTCGGATTACGTGGCCACCCGCGAATGGGCCGAGGCCGCCGACGGCACCCGCGTCCCCCTGTCGGTGCTGCGGCACAAGGCCGTCAAGCAGGACTCGACGGCAGCCGGCCTGGTTTATGGCTACGGCTCGTACGAACTGAGCATGGACCCGGGCTTCGGCATCGCCCGGCTTTCGCTGCTGGACCGCGGAGTTGTGTTTGTCATTGCCCACATCCGCGGCGGTGGTGAACTGGGCCGCCACTGGTACGAGGACGGCAAGAAGCTCAGCAAGAAAAACACATTCACGGACTTCATCGCCGCCACAGACTGGCTGGCGCAGTCCGGCTGGGTGGCTCCGGACCGGATCGCCGCGCTCGGCGGATCGGCCGGCGGGCTCCTCATGGGCGCCGTGGCCAACCTCGCCCCGGAGAAGTACGCCGCCATTGTGGCGCAGGTTCCGTTCGTGGACGCGCTGAACTCCATCCTGGACCCGGACCTGCCGCTGTCCGCCCTTGAGTGGGAGGAGTGGGGCAACCCCATCACCGATCCCGCGGTGTACGAGTACATGAAGTCGTACACCCCGTACGAGAACGTCCGTGAGGTGGCCTATCCCAAGATCGCTGCGGTCACGTCCTTCAACGACACCCGGGTCCTCTACGTGGAGCCGGCCAAGTGGGTGCAGGAACTGCGCAACAGGACCACGGGCAGCGAGCCGATCCTCATGAAGATCGAGATGGACGGCGGCCACGGCGGAGCCTCCGGCCGCTATGTGCAGTGGCGCGAGCGTGCGTGGGACTACGGCTTCATCGCGGACTCGCTCGGGGCCACGGAACTGCTGCCCGGCGCCGGACTGAAATAAGGCTCCGGGCTCCCGCTCACCCGATTCATTTCTTTGGTGCTCGCGCCTGCGACGTGCCACCGTTTTGCCAAAATTGGCCGCCTGCGACACTTGTCAGGCGGCCAATTTTGGCGATCCGCGGGCGCACTGGGCGCAGCCGGTGTTTCCAGAAAATAGTAATCCTGCTTACTATTGACGGGCATACGGGCTCGGTGCACCTGTCCGCTGGGGGCGGGGAATCCGACGCCGGAACTGGAGCATAGCGTGAGCAATGAACAGGGATTGACCCCGCTTTCCGACGACGAACTGAATGCGCAGGCGGGCACGGCCCTGCCAGACAAGGAAGTCGCGTCCGTGCTCGACCTCAACGCCGACCTCGACCTGGGCATCAGCGCCGCTGCGCCGATCGACCTCGCCGTGGCGGCCAACGCCAACGTAGCAGCCCCTATCGACGCCGCGGCCTCGGCGAACGTCCTGTCCTTCGGTTCAGAGTCGCAGGCCCTCGCCGACCAGGGCGTCATCATCGACCAGGGAATCACCGCCGACGCCACGGCAGACTCCGTGCAGGACAGCACCATCAGCCAGGGGCCGGGTCTTGACGGCGGGACGGCCGACGGCACCCCCGGTGGCGTTGTTGACGGCAGCTCCGGTGGCGTTGTTGACGGCACAACGCCCGACAGCACACTTCCGGACGGTACAGGTGTGGGCGCCCTTCCCGTGGACCCGTCCACGGGACTCGACGGGGACCTCCTCAACGTCAACGTGGACCTCGCGGCCGACGCCGATATCGCCGCCCCGATCAACGGCGCCGTGGCCGCGAACGCCAACGTTGCCGCGCCCATCGACGCCGCAGTTGCAGCCAACATTGGCTCGATCGACAGCGACGCCTTCGCCGTGGCCCAGCAGGACGCCATCATCACCCAGGACATCGACGGCGAGGCCACCGCATCTGCAGATCAGCAGTCCGATCTGCAGCAGTAGTTCCTGAATGAGCGCCCAACACAGCGGGCCGTCCGGCATGGACGGCCCGCCGGTCTCCCCTACACCCTCCACCGGTCGGAATCCCTCAACCGCCCGCACTACCCAGGAGGGAGTCTCGAGGGCGGCTGCCGCACCGGGCGGCCCGGGCGAGTCCCCCGCCCAAGGCGCCCGCGGCGCCGTCGTAATAAGCCCGGACACAAGACGCGGCGACGTCCCGGTCCGGGCGGAGGGAATGCGGCTCATCGGCGAGGCCAAAGGGTCCGGCTACCGGGAGGCCCCTTCGCTGGTTCGCCGCGCCGACGGCCAGACCATCCAGCTCACCCGGCTGCTTTTTCAGGTGCTGGACGCCATCGACGGCGTGCGGAACATCGACGGGATCGCCGAGGAGGCCAGTACGCGTTGCGGCCGGCTCATCAGCGGAGACAACGTTCGGACGCTGATTGAGGGGCAACTGCTGCCGCTCGGCCTCCTGCAGCTAGCGGACGGGACGCAGCCGGCGGTCCGCAGATCGGATCCGCTGCTAGGCATGCGGTTCCGGTACACCGTCACGGACCCCGAGCGCACACGGAAGCTGACGGCACCGTTCGCTGTGCTGTTCCATCCGCTGATCGTGGCAGTTGTCGCCGCAGGGTTCCTGGCCTCGTGCTGGTGGGTCCTGATGGTCAAAGGCCTGGCATCCGCCACGCACGACGCCTTCGCGAACCCGTGGCTGCTCCTGCTGATTTTCGCCGTCACAGTCCTGTCGGCCGGTTTTCACGAATTCGGCCACGCCGCGGCGGCACGCCGGGGCGGCGCTACTCCGGGCGCGATGGGTGCCGGGCTCTATCTCGTCTGGCCTGCCTTCTTCACGGATGTCACCGATTCCTACCGGCTGGGGCGGGGCGGCAGGCTTCGGACTGACACCGGCGGGCTGTACTTCAACGCCATTGTTGCCGTCGCCACCATGGGTGTCTGGTGGGCCACGGGTTTCGATGCGCTGCTCCTGGTGGTGCTCACGCAGATCCTGCAGATGGTGCGCCAGCTCCTTCCCCTGGTCCGCTTCGACGGCTACCACATCCTGGCCGATGCCACGGGCGTGCCCGACCTGTTCCAGCGGATTCGTCCCACCTTGCTCGGGCTCCTGCCGTGGCGCTGGGGGAAGCCTGAACCCGAGGCGCAGGCCCTCAAGCCGTGGGCGCGCGCCGTCATCACGGTGTGGGTCCTGGTCACTGTCCCCTTGCTGCTGGTCAGCCTGGTGCTGATGGTCGTCTCCTTCCCGCGGCTTCTGGGTACTGCGTGGGCGAGCCTGCAGCACCAGCAGGCCCTGCTCGCCGGCAGCCTCGGGGACGGGGACTTTGCCGACGGTGCCGTGCGCGTCCTGGCGATTGCCGCCGTCGTCCTTCCTGTGGTGGGCGTCGTCTACATGCTGCTCAGGCTGGCGCGGCAGCTCATCACCGGACTCTGGAGCAAAACCCGGGGCAAGCCGCTCCAGCGCGCCACCGCCGTGGCGGCGGTCGGCGCCGTCGCCGCCGGGCTGGCGTGGGCCTGGTGGCCGCTGCCCGAGAGCTACCGCCCGGTGCAGCCCTACGAACGCGGGACACTCTTTGATGCCACGGCCACCATCTATCCCGCCCAGGGTGGTCCCGGCGCGGCCCTTCGGGAAGGCCGGACGGGGCAGACGGTAGCACTGTGGCCGGACGGCACGGCACTGCCCACCCGGGAGCAGCCGCAGCTGAGCATGGTCCTCGTGCCGAGGGCGGGCACCGCACCGGCGTCGGCGCCCGGCAACCGGGACTCCGGGCAAACGGACCAGGGCCAAACGGGCCAGGGCCCGGGTACGGCACCCGAGGGCGCTGCGCCGCCGTCGTGGGTCTTCCCTTTCGACAGGCCCCCGGCCCCTGACGAGGACGGAAACCAAGCGCTCGCCGTCAACACCACGGATGGCTCCGTCACCTACGACGTCGCGTTCGCGCTGGTGTGGGCCGAGGACGGACCGGTGGACACCCGCAACGAGGCCTACGCATTCGCCAGCTGCGCCGACTGCGCCGCGGTTGCCGTCGGGTTCCAAGTGGTGCTGATTGTGGGCCAGGCGGACGTTGTGGTTCCCGAGAACCTCTCCGCCGCCGCGAACTACAACTGCCTCCGGTGCCTGACGTACGCCCTGGCCAGCCAGCTGGTGCTCACACTGGACGGACCGCTCAGCGCGGAAGGCATGGCCCGGCTCAATGAGCTGTGGCAGGAGATCGCGGAGTTCGGACGCACGTTGCAGGGCGTCCCCCTTTCCGAGATCCAGGGACGGCTGAGCGCCTACAAGGATCAGCTCACGGAGATCATACGGACAGATCCCAGCGCCAAGCCCCAACCCGGCACCAGCACCCCGTCACCGGGCTCCACGCCATCTCCCGGGGCCAGTGACAGGGCCGAGCCGGGCTCGGGACCCGGGCCAGGTGCGCCTGTACCGGCGGAGCCGACGCCGGGCGTCCAGTCGCCGGGTGTGCCGTCGCCAGGAACGACGGCGGACCCTGCGGTTCCGGCGCCCGGATCGGGAACGACGCCGGTCCCCGCCGGTCCAGCCCCGGCCAGCTCTGGCGCGGCGCCGTCCCCCGCAACAACGGTTCCCGGCAGCGCGGCGTCCGCGTCACCGACGCCGGAGCCGGCAGGCCCGTAGGCCCGGAGAGTTCAAAGGCAGGGTAAGTTCAAGGTCCTGCCTCATCGGTTTGCCAAAAGTGGCCGCCTGCAACTCTTGTCAGGCGGCCACTTTCGGCCAAACGGTGGTTTGGGGCCTGACGACGACGGGACTGACGTGCGGACCGGGGTGAACGGTGACGTGTCCCCGGCAACATATATTTGAAGGATGCTCTCGGCGCTCAAGAAGTACCTGCTGCTCCCGAAACTGGTGAAGCTGTCCTCCAACGCGCCCAAGGACCCCAGCGTCGCCTGGGACCAGTACTGGGGCAGGGTCGGGGCCACCGGCGCCGGCGGTGACGTGCTGTGGGATTCGGGCAGCGACCATGAGCTGCAGGCGTATCTTGAGCACCTGACGCGTCAACTGGACCCCAGCCTTCCCATCATCGACGTCGGGTGCGGCAGCGGCGTCTTCAGCCGGCCGCTTGCAGCCTACTTTCCGCATGTCCTGGGGGTGGATGTGTCAGCCAACGCCATCGCACGTGCGGCCGCCGAATCCAAAGGCCTGGAGCGGGTCTCCTACGTGGCGGCCGACATGACGGCACCGGCGGGCAACCGTGCCGTGACGGACGCCCTGGCCGCAGCCGGGTTCTCCGGTGAAGCCAACATCTTCATCCGGGGCGTCCTGCACGTGCTGAAGAAGCCTGCCCAGGCGGCCCTGGCCGCGGAACTGCACCCGCTCGTGGGCAAGCGGGGGCGGGTCTTCCTGGCCGAGACCGACTTCCGCGGAAATCCCATCCAGTACGTCAGCCTTCTCGGAGCCACGCTGCACTCCATCCCCGGGCCACTCGAGAAGGCCATCCGCGGACTGCCCATGCCCGGCCGCTTCGGCACCGAGCAGCGCAGGCGGGCTTTTCCCGAGGCCAAATGGGATGTGGTGGAAGACGGCCCGGTGACCATTGAAACCCGGCCCCTCACGCACGCTGGCCGGCCGGAACAGATCCCGGGCTACTTCGCGGTGCTCCAGGCCCGATGACAAGAAAGGCCTGCTGAACCGGAAAGGCCCGCTGAACCGGAAAGCCCCGCTGACGCGAAAGCATTGAGGACTACGGGACCTTCAGCCAGGACTCGGCCTCGGCCTTGTCCGTGAAGAACCTCGTGGGGCACGGGAGCTTGTTGATGCCCAGGATGAAGTTGGCAATCACCCGGTCCACGGGCGACGCACCGAGCAGCGCAATCCGTGAAGCCTGGCAGGGACGGCCGAACACGGCACGGGCTCCGCGGCTCACATCGGCGGTGGTGGCCATGTCCACGAGCATGGGGTGACGGCTGCCGCCGCAGAGCGCGTTGACCTGCGCCATGGCGGCCTCGGCGTCCGCCTCACTGATACTGGCATCTCTGGCCCAGGTCAGCCGGAGCAGGCCTTCGGCATCCAAGTCCAGGTTGAACAGCGTGTTCCGTCCGGTGCTGTGGGAATTCAAATCAAACCTCCGCGGTGGCTAACGAGGACAAGTATCAAGGTACATCCCCCCAGGAGGCTGCCAACCGGCGGCCTACTGATAATGTGAGTCCAAATTCACGGTAGCCTCAAAAGGCACTCGCAACACAGGGGGCACATGGTCCAGGCACCGGCGGAGTTCCTCTCCGCACCGCACGAGGCAGTGGTCGCTCTCACCGATGACGCCCGCCTGGACGCCGTGGCATCTGTCCTCACCGGCGCGGGTTTCAGCGTCCGGAAGGCGCCCGACGCCGAATCCCTCGCCGGGGAGCTGGAAGGCAACCCCGCCGCCGTCGTACTTCTTGACACCGCGCTGACGGACGGCTACCGATGGGAAGGCACGCCGGTGCTGCTCCTGGTTGACCTCGCCGGTGACTTCGACCTTGCCCGGCTTGAGCCCTGGGGGATCGCCGATTACATCTCCCGCGACGCGACTGCCCGGGAACTGACGCACCGGGTGGAGACCCTGATCGGACGGGCAAGGGAACGCCGCCGCATCCGGGCCGACGCCGAATTCCTGCGCGAAAGCCTCCGTAATGTCTCCGCCGCCATCCGCGGCACCAACAGCCCCCAGCAGATGGCCGGCCACCTGGTCCGCGGCTTCGGCGAATCCCTGGGCGTGGACAACGTCTGGTTCACCACCTTCCAGGATTCGCGAGTGCCCCGGATCAGTGCCCAGTGGTCCCTGCCCGGCCATGCCAAGCTGCCGGACTCGCTTGGTGCGGCCGAGGACGCGGCCAGGGAGCAGACCACCTCGCTGTGGTCGGCCGCCGAGGCTCTGGCCGTTCCGGATCACCAGGCGGACCAGTCCGCAGCGCTGGCCGAGGATTTGCGGAAATGGTCCGGTTTGGGCTCCGTCCGAGCCTCGGTTGCCCTGCCGGTAGGAGAAGGCGAATCGGCGCTGGGGATCATCTGGATCGCGCAGCTGGAGAAGCCCCGCGACTGGACCAGGGCAGAGATCGCCCTCATCCAGCACGTGGCCGGCAACCTCGCGCACAGCCTCATCCAGGGCCACCTGATCAGCGCGCAGCTGCAGGTGCTGCAGCAGTTGCGGGAGCTGGACAAGGCCAAAACGGACTTCCTCGCCACGGTCAACCACGAGCTCCGCACGCCGCTCACCTCCATCACGGCGTACCTCGACATGATCCGCGACGGGGCTGGCGGCCCCGTTCCGCCGGGCATTCTGTCCATGATGGACGTCATCTCGCGGAACTCCGACCGCCTCCGCAGGCTGATCGAGGACATGCTCACGGTCTCCCAGCAGGACTCCGGCAACCTGAACCTCAAGCAGGTGGAGCTTGGCCAGGTCCTGCGGATCGTCGTGGCCGCCCTGCGCCCGCTCGCCGAGTCGCGGAACGTCACCATCACCGGCGCCGACTCGCACGAGGACGTGAAGGTCCAGGCCGACGAAGCCCAGCTGGAGCAGGTTTTCACCAACATCGTGGCCAACGCCATCAAATTCACCCCGAAAGGAGGCCGGATCAGCATCAGCTTCATGACCGCCGCTTCCGAGGCCGGCAGCCCGAGCGCCGTCGTCGACGTCGTGGACACCGGCGTCGGAATTCCGGAGCAGGAAATCGCCCAGGTGTTCACCCGCTTCTACAGGGCGTCCAACGCCTCCTCCGCGGCCATCCCGGGCAGCGGACTCGGCCTGGCCATTGCCCACGACATCGTGCGGCGCCACGGCGGTTCGCTGGACCTCTCTTCCGTGCTGGGCGAGGGGACCACCGTCTCGGTTCACCTTCCGGTCGAAGGTCCCCAGGCGAAGGAAACGGACGACGGGGCCGACGGCGACGAAGCGGACGGCGCACCCCAAACCGACTAACCGGCGTCGCCTTACCGACCCGGCCGGCTGGCCGTCGCCGTCCGGTTAGCATGCAAACGAGAACCGCCCGGGACCTGCAGGTCCGGGGCGGTTCTCGTAATTCTGACTGGCTGGTGCCGACCTTAGTTGGGCCACCAGCCGATGGTGGCGTAATTGACTTCGCTCTTCGAACTGGAGGACGTGGTGGTGTCCTTGTCCTTCGGGGCGGCGTTTGCAGGAGCAGCGAAACCTGCCACTGCAAGGATGCCGGTCATAACAAGTGTTGCGGCAAGTTTCTTCATCCGCTGTCCCTTTCGTCGTTTGTCGCTGTGAGCCGAATTACACATTACGGGGCACAGTATACGGTCACTGGATCAAGGTTTGGTCAAGTCATTTCCTGTCAATTCCACAGGTTTTGCCATGTTTTTCCGCAGGCGTCTTGCAATGGCCGTAACAAGCGGATTTCAGTGCTCCTCCGCGGCCTACCGCGCGCAGGATTATGGATAATTGGGAACATGCCTATGCAGCGCGACTTGTCACCCTTCGTGATCGCGGAGTTGGCTGCGCGCGAAAGCTGGAAGCGGCGGGACTACGCCGCAGGATATGCCGAGGCCGGGCACGCCGCCGAGCTGGCCCAGGAGGCCGGGGACGAGCTGCGCTGGTGGAAGATGGTCCTGCTGCAGGCCGAATGCCTGCGCGACCAGGGAGCCATCCAGGAGTGCCAGCAACTCGCCGTCGAACTGGCTGCCCATCCTGTTGCAAATTCCGCCCCCGACTTGGGCGCCCGGGCAGCCATTCTGCTGGCACATTCACTGCAGGGCCTCGGCCGGCTCCCCGAAGCGGTGGATGCCGCCTCCGCCGCGGCCCGGTTGGTGGCCGGCGACTTCGAAAACGTCTACCTGCACATCCAGGCCCAGCAGGCACTCATTGCCGCCCTCGCGGAAAGCGGCCGGCACGAGGACGCTTGGCTGGAGTGTCTGGACCTGGAGTCCCTGCTGACAGACCACGTGGACGATGACACTGCAGGCAAGGCCTACTGGGTGATGGGCAACGTCGCCTTCCTCAGCAACCGGGTCAACGAAGGCGGCCACTACCACGACCTCGCCGCCGGCAAACTCTCCCCCTCGCAGGACGTCGACCTGTGGGCGCGCTTCAACCGCGCCTCCGCGGAAATGCGCCTCCAGGCAAAGCTGGGCGACGCCGCAACGCTGCGCTGCATCGAGCGTGCCGAGCTCGCCACCGAGGTGGTGGGCGGCAGCGAACGGGACATCCTGGAGATGTCCCTGGTCCGCGCCCACTGGTACTACCTCACCGGGGACATGGAGACGGCGATCAGCCTCCTGACTCCGCTGCGCAGCAAGTTCCCCATCCTCGCCACCCAGACCGCGGCGGAGGCCACCTTCATCCTGGGCAGGGCGCTGCTGGCACAGGGACACGGAGCGGAATCACTGCAGTTGCTTGACGAGGCCGCTACGCTGTTCGATACAGCTGCTGCACCGGAGCGTAGCGCCACCGTCCGTGGTTTCATTGCCTCAACGGAGTCTTCGGACCGGCGCCAACAGCAATTTCTCCAGGGGGGGTAAATGCCAGAAGCGACAGTGTTTCCCGGTGCCGCGCCGCTGCAGCCGGGGTCCTCGACGCGCCCGGCCCACGCGCCCGTTGTTGCCTTCACCGTGCTGCATGACCTCGCCGTCAAAGCCGTACTCCCGCGCGGGGCCGATCTGAATGAGACCGCAACCGCCCAACTGTACAGCCGCCTTGGCGAGTTGGCCGGGGACCGGAGGGTCGCCGTCGTGCTCGAACTGACCGGGGTGAGGTCCGTAAACCGCGCGGCGCGGGCAGCCTACGCGGCGATTCCCTCGGTGTCTGCCTGGGCGATCCTGGGCGAATCCCCCGTGGACAGGCTGCTGGGGCACTTTCTGCTGGGCGGCGAATTCAGCTCCGTGCCGGCCCGCTATTTCACCGCCGAAAACGACGCCCTCGACTGGTTGAGCCGCCTTGACGATGTTCTCTAACGACGATCCCCGGCTCGGGAAGCTGCTTGACGGCATCGTCCGGCTGGCGGCCGGGGAACTCCACTCGCGCATTGAGATTTCCGAGGCTCGGGACGAACTGGACGCGGTGATCATGGGCACCAATCTGCTCGCCGAGGACCTGCAGATCATTTACCAGGAGCTCGAGGAGCGGGTGGAATCGCGCACGCGGCTGCTCAACGCTGCGCACAAAGAGATGCAGCATATGGCGCTCACCGATTCCCTGACGGGACTCTACAACCGTTCGGCGCTGGTCACCGCCGTCAATGAGGCCCAGGCTGAGGCGGCCGACGGCGGGCTGCCGCCGGCGCTGCTGCTGCTGGACCTCGACGCCTTCAAGAGCGTCAACGATTCCCTGGGCCACTCCATGGGTGACAAGGTGCTGGCCACCGTGGGGGCACGGATCCGTTCGTGCGTGCGCGACGGCGACATGGTGGCCCGGCTGGGCGGCGACGAGTTCGCCGTCCTGCTGCCTGCCACCACCCCGGCCAAGGCTGCCGCCGTCGGAAACCGGATACTGGACTCCCTCAACGGAACCCTGGAGGTGGACGGCAAGACCATCCGCTGCGGTGCGAGCCTGGGCCTGAGGATTGCCGATCCCGGCGAGACGTCCGAGGAACTGCTCATGGAGGCGGACATCGCGATGTACGCCTCCAAGGCGGACGGCCGCAACAAGCTCCGGGTGTTCGAACCGGCCATGCTCCACGCCCGGCAGCTCCGCAACCAGCTGGTCGGGGAACTGCGCGAGGCCATCGCCACCGACCAGCTGGTGCTGTACTACCAGCCGGTCATTGAGCTTGCCTCAGGAAAGATCGAGGGCGTGGAGGCCCTGGTCCGCTGGAAACACCCCAAACGCGGCCTGATCATGCCGGACGAATTCATTCCCGTCGCCGAAGAGACGGGCCTCATCTCGGAGCTCGGCAACTGGGTGCTCAAGAACTCCGTGGAACAGCTCCGGTGCTGGCGGAGTTCCCCGGAAACCAGCCGCCACAACTTCGACATGCGCATCAACGTCTCGGCCGCGGACCTGCAGCGGCTTGAGTTCATCGAGGACGTCCGGGATGCGCTCACCGCCGCGAACCTCGAGCCTGCGCTCCTGGTCCTGGAGCTCACGGAGAGCGACATCATCAAGGGCAACGAGCTCGACCGGTACACGCTCGCCAGCCTGCGGAAGCTCGGGGTGGGGCTGGAGATCGACGACTTCGGCACCGGGTATTCATCCATCAGCTACCTGCGGCGCCTGCCCGTGGACCGGGTCAAGGTGGACCGGACACTGCTCACGGCTCTCGGCAGCGACCCCGCGCAGCCTGCACTGATCGCGGCCATCCTGCAGCTCATCCGGGCCTGCGGGCTCGAGGCCGTGTGGGAGGGCGTGGAAAACGCGGAGCAGGCCGAGCATCTGCGGAACACCGGCTGCGTCAGCGGGCAGGGCTACTACTTCAGCCGTCCCCTCCCCGCAGCCGAGTTCACCGAACGCCTCGCCGGGCAGGACATCTGGCCCGGATAATTCCCATCGGTTGCTCCGTAAATGCCGTTTCGAGGGCTCAAAACGGCATCTATGGAGCACTCGACGGACCAACGGCTAGCCCCCGACGGCGGCGGCTGTTGCCTCGGCGATGGCGCGCTCTTCGTCCGTGGGCACCACCAGCACGGGGATGGCGGACGCTTCGGTGGAAATCACGCGGGGTTCCTTGGACCGCTCACTGTTCAACCCGGCGTCGAGCTCGATGCCCAGCGCCCCCAGACGCTCCCCGACCAACGAGCGGAACTGGTGTGAGTTCTCACCGATCCCTGCCGTGAACACCAGCGCCTTGGCCCCGCCGACCGCCACGTGGTAGCCGCCGATGTACTTGGCCAGCCGGTAGGAGGTGACCGCCAGGGCGGTGGCCGCACGGGAATCACCGGATTCGGCCGCCTCCACCACAGAGCGCATGTCGTTGTTGCCGGCGAGCCCCTTGAGCCCGGACTCGCGGTTGAGCATCGAATCGAGGTCCTCGGCGTTCCAGCCGGTGCGGGCCAGGAACACCAGGATGGACGGGTCGAGGTCGCCGGAGCGGGTGCCCATGACCAGGCCCTCCAGCGGCGTGAAGCCCATCGAGGTGTCCACGGACCTGCCGCCCCGGATCGCCGTGACGGAGGCACCATTGCCGAGGTGGGCGATCACGCCGTCGAACTCCTCCACCGGGATATCCAGCAGCGCGGCGGCTCTGTTGGTGACGTATTCGTGCGAGGTCCCGTGGAAGCCGTACCGGCGGATCCCGTGGTTGGTGTAGAGCTCGTCGGGAACGGCGTAGCGCCAGGCGTGCTCGGGGAGGCTGCGGTGGAAGGCGGTGTCGAACACGGCCACCTGCGGCATGTCCGGCCACTTCTTCGTGATGGCGCGGATGCCCAGCACATTGGCGGGGTTGTGCAGCGGCGCCAGCGGGTTGAGCCGTTCGATGGCACGGGTGATCTCGTTGTCGATCAGCACGGGCTCGCCGAACCGCTCGCCGCCGTGCACCACCCGGTGCCCCACCGCGTCCAGCTGCCTGTCCCCCAGCACCTCGTGGATAGCCGCGTCCACCTGCTCAAGGGCCTCTGCGTGGTCCGCCGGGCCCACCACCTCGCCGTCGCCCTGGCCGCCGTTGGACACGCCGATCCGCTCGATCAGGCCTTCGGTGAGCACGCTGCCTGCGGCGACGTCGCGCACCTGGTACTTGAGCGAGGACGAGCCGGAGTTGATGACGAGCACGAGCATGGGGCCTCCTAAGCCTTGGCTGCTGAAACGGCGGACGGTTCTGTGGCGTTGGGGGTTTCCGGCGAGACGGCCAGGCTCTGCGCCTGGATCGCGGTGATGGCCACCGTGTTCACGATGTCCTCCACGGTGCAGCCGCGGGAGAGATCGTTGACGGGCTTGCGCAGTCCCTGCAGGACGGGCCCGACGGCGACCGCTCCGGAGCTCTGCTGCACCGCCTTGTACGTGTTGTTGCCGGTGTTCAGGTCCGGGAAGATGAACACGGTCGCCTGTCCGGCGACGGAGGAGCCGGGCATCTTGGACTCGGCGATGGAGGCGTCCACGGCGGCGTCGTACTGGATGGGGCCTTCGACGGCGAGATCCGGGCGGCGTTCCCTGACCAGGTCGGTGGCCTGCCGGACTTTCTCCACGGCTTCGCCCGAGCCGGAGCCGCCGGTGGAGTAGGACAGCATGGCCACCCGCGGCTCCACCCCGAACTGGGCCGCGGTCTCGGCCGAGGCAAGGGCGATGTCCGCGAGCTGCTCCGCGTTGGGGTCCGGGTTGACCGCGCAGTCGCCGTAGACCAGCACGCGGTCCGGCATGAGCATGAGGAATACCGAGGAGACGATCTTCACGCCCTCCCGGGTCTTCACGAATTCCAGGGCGGGCCGGATGGTGTGGGCGGTGGTGTGCGCGGCGCCGGAGACCATGCCGTCCACCACGCCCAGCTGGACCATCATGGTGCCGAAGTAGCTTTCGTCCTGCATGACCTCCAGTGCCCGGGCAAGGTCAACGCCCTTGTGCGCCCGGAGCTCGGCGTACCTGGCGGCGAAGTCCTGGCGCAGCTCGGACGTGGCCGGGTCCACGATGTTGATGCCGGCGAGGTCGATGCCCCGGCTTGCGGCGAGCTCCCGGACGTCGGCTTCCCGGCCCAGCAGCGTCAGGTCACAGACGTCCCGGCGGTGCAGGATTTCGGCTGCCTTCAGGATCCGTATGTCCTTGCCCTCCGGCAGCACGATGTGGCGGCGCTGGGAGCGGGCACGCTCGATGAGGTCGTGCAGGAACCGCAGCGGCGTCATCCGCTCGGCACGGGGCAGGTGCAGCCGCTCGAGCATCTCGGCCTCGTCCACCTGCCGGGACCACAGGCCCAGTGCAGAGGCCACCTTGCGCCGGTGGCCGCTCCAGATCTCGCTGCGGACCTCGGACACCCGCCGGGCCGTGGTGTAGGTGTCATCCTCCGTGGCGAACACCGGGAACGGCGCGGAGGCCAGCAGCGGATAGATGTTGGCGTCCGGGGCCAGTCCGCCGGTGAGGATCAGCCCGGACGGCACCGGGAACTCGGGCGAGAACGACGACGCCAGACAGGCCACCATCACGTCCGCCCGGTCACCGGGCACGATCACCAGTGCGCCGTCGTCGAGGACGTTCAGGAAGTTGCCCACATTCATGGCGGCGACTTTGACGTCACGGACGTCCCGCTCCATGTCCGCGCGGCCGGCGACCTGCCGCAGCGCCAGCGCCGTGCCCACCTCGCCCGTGGTGGGCCGGGCGATGTCTTCCAGCTCCGGGAAAACGTACACCGGCCGGCCGGACGCGCCCGGCTTCACGGCGGCAATGATCGCGTCCACGTCCTCCGGGTCCGCCCGGTTCACCATTATGGCCAGCAGCGAGCACTTCTCGGCAGCCAGTTCCTTGCGGGCGACGTCGACGGCGGCCGCGGCCTCCGCCACGCTGCGCCCCTTGGCGCCCACCACCGCGACGACGGGCGCGGCCAGGTTGTTGGCCAGGCGTGCGTTGAGGTCGAATTCGACGGCGGCGTCGTGGCCGGTGAGGTCCGTCCCCTCGACGATGATCACGTCGCAGTGCCGGCCCATCTCGGCGAAGATCTCCACGCAGCGGGAGTCGATGTCCTCGCGCCGGCCTTCTGCGAGCAGGCCGCGGACCTCCGTGAACGTCAGCCCGCCGCGGCAGCGCTGGTCGTCCAGGTCGAAACGGGACTTCATGAGCGCCACCATCGGGTCCGCGCCGGCGTCATCGCCGTGGACCACGGGTTTGAAGAATCCGATCCGGTCCGCGTGCCGGTGGAGCGTGTCCGCCAGGCCCAGCGCTATGAGCGACTTCCCCGATCCCGGAGTGGTCGCACTGACATATATCCCTTTGGCCATGATCTGTCCTCTGGTTGGAAGCTCCTGCGTGGAACGCACTGCATTGGACGTGCCGGATTACTGACTGGACGCGCCGGGGCCCGCCCTCCCCCATACTTTCACTTGTTGCCGCGCTTCCGGGAGCACACAATGATGTTGATTGCCACGTCGGCGCACATTCGCCGCCCCGGACCCGGAGTGGGCCAGCGCCCCGGGACCGGCCCATCCGCAGCAAGGTCCTGAGCTGCAATGTCCTGATTAATGGTGGTCCCGATGAGTCCCGCTGGCCGCGCTTCCGATCCGTCCGTCCCTCCGCTGCGCCGGCTCATCGCTGCCCGCCCGGTGGCCGCGTTCCTGGTGATTGCGATCGGGCTGACGTGGCTTGCCCTCATCCTGTCCATCGCCCTGCTCGGCAATGCGGTGCCCGGCATCCTCGCCGAACTGCTCATCCTGCTGGGAACTGCCGTCCTGGTGACCCGGGCAGCCGGCGGCAAACCCGGCGCGCGGGATCTGTTCCGCCAAACCGTCCGCTGGCGCGTCGGAGCGGGCTGGTATGTGGCGGCGGTCCTGGCCCTGCCCGCCCTGACAGTGCTCATCGCGGCCGCCACCGGCACGTTCCACCAGCCCGCGGACGGGTGGGCCGCGGTGACAGGGTCATACCTGCTGAACACGCTGGTCGTTGGCGCGCTGCTGGGGAACATCTGGGAGGAGCTGGCCTGGACGGGGATGGTCCAGCGCCGGCTGATGGAGCGCCACGGCCTGGTTGCCGGCAGCCTGCTCACCGCCATCCCCTTCGCGCTCATCCATCTGCCGCTGGCCTTCGCAGACAAGGGCTTCGGCGGCACCCCGTTGTCCGACGTGGCGGTTGCGTGGGGCGTGCTCCTGGTCTTCGCCCCGTTGTTCCGGCTGCTGGTGGGCATCGCCTACCTCGGAACGGGCCAGAGCCTGCTGATCGTGGCACTCCTCCACGCCTCGTTCAACGCCTCCTCGGCGGACAAGTTCACGGTGTTCGACGGCGCGTGGCAGCAGATTGCCGCGGCCACCCTTTTGCTCGTGGTCCTGGCGCTGCTCCGGAGGTTCCGCGCCCTGGCGGCGGGGGCGGGCCATGGCGCGACCGTCGCCCGCTGAGCAGCCCATGCCCGGTGAACAGCCCCCGCCCGCTGAACAGCAGCTGCCCGCTGGCGGCGGAGGCCGCCGTCGGGCTCGGAAGGAAGCGGACCGGCGCGGAACGATGGCCTGGCCCGCCGCCCATCGGCTCGCGCTGTTTTTCGCCCTGGCCTTCGCTATTTCATGGCTGGTGTGGCCGCTGACCCTGCTCAACCCGAACAGCTCACCGCTGATACCGTTCGGGCCTGCCCTGGCCGCGGCCATCACCGCATTTCTCGCAGGCGGCAAGGCCGAGCTGCTGCAACTGCTCCGGCAACTGGCCCGGTGGCGCGTGGCCGGCCGCTGGTACGTCGCAGCCGCGGGAGTGCCCTGCCTGCTGGTGACGCTGGCGGCCGGGCTCACGGTCTCCGGCGGCGCGCCCGCCCCGGAGCTCGGACCCAATCCGGGCTGGTTCATGCTGCTCGGCACCTTCGCATTCACGCTGGTGACCGTTGGCCTCTTCGAGGAGCTGGGCTGGCGCGGCTACGCCCTTCCGCTCCTGCAGCGGGACCGCACTGCCCTGTCTGCGGCGCTGCTCCTCGGGCTGGTGTGGGCGGCGTGGCACGTGCCGGAGCTACTCTCGGATCCCACCGGCCAGCGTCCGCCGCTGCCGTTCCTGCTGTTGGTCCTGGCGCAGTCCGTGCTGCTGGCCTGGCTCTACAACAGCAGCGGCAGCGTTCCCGTCTGCATGGTTTTCCACGCCGCGTTCAACACCTCCGGCGCGCTGGTCTTTCCCGCCCTGCTGGGGCCCGATTACCTCACGCTCTGGTGGACCGTGGCGCTCCTGCATGTCCTGGCAGCGCTGGTGGTCATCGCCGTCGCCGGGCCCCTCCGGCTGGCCCGCACCCTTGACACGAACCCCTCCGATGGGATTACCTAATGAACATTCGGTAAATAAAGCTGGAGGCAACGACGCATGGCTGAAACGGCAATCCCCGGTGTGGCCCACCACATCCTTGAGAACGACTACGCCTCGGAATGGATGGGCATAGAAGTCCTCACCCTCAGCGACGGCCACGCAACCATCCGGATGACCCTCCGGCAGGAAATGCTCAACGGCTTCGGCATGGCCCACGGCGGAATGATATTCGCCTTCGCGGACTCCGCATTCGCCCTCGCCTGCAACCCCGCGTCGCCCGCCGACCCCGACAGCATCACCGTTGCTGCCGGCGTCGACATCAATTTCCTCAAGCCGGCCTACCAGGGCCAGGTGATCACCGCCGTCGCCGACCGCCGCTCAAGCGCAGGCCGCAGCGGCCTCTACGACATCCAGATCTTCGCTGCCGATCCCGGTGCCCAACTGCCGGGGGAACTCATTGCCGAGTTCCGCGGACGCAGCCGTACCATCCCCAAGAAGTAGGAAGCAGACCATGACCCTCCACGCCCCTGAACCCACCGTCGCCGCCGTCGCCGAGGCCGGCGTGCACGCCACCGGTGCCGTGCTCGACCCCGAGGAGACCATGTCCCGGGACGAGCTCGAGGCGCTCCAGCTCGGCCGACTCCAGCACACGGTCGCGTACGCGTACGACCGCGTTCCGCTGTACAAGCGCAAGTTCGACGACGCCGGCGTCCACCCCTCCGACCTGCGCGAACTCGCCGACCTCGGCAACTTCCCCTTCACCACCAAGGAGGACCTGCGCCAGGAGTACCCGTTCGGCATGTTCGCCGTCCCGCAGAGCGAGGTGGCCCGCGTGCACGCCAGCTCCGGCACCACGGGCCGGCCCACCGTCGTCGGCTACACCAAGCAGGACCTGGCCGACTGGGCCAAACTGGTGGCCCGATGCCTCCGGGCGTCCGGCGTCCGCCCCGGCATGAAGGTCCACAACGCCTACGGCTACGGGCTGTTCACCGGCGGGCTGGGCGCCCACGCCGGTGCCGAAGCGCTGGGCTGCACGGTGATTCCGATGTCCGGCGGGCAGACCGAGCGCCAGATCCAGCTCATCCAGGACTTCGAGCCGGACGCCATCCTGGCCACGCCCACGTACCTGCTCACCATCGCCGATGCCATGGCCCACATGGGAATCGACCCCACGTCCACGTCACTGAAGTACGCGGTGCTCGGTGCCGAACCGTGGACGCAGGAAATGCGCCACGAGCTTGAGGTCACCATGGACATCAAGGCCTGCGACATCTACGGCCTCTCGGAAGTCATGGGCCCGGGCGTTGCCGGCGAATGCGTGGAGACCCAGGACGGCAGCCACATCTGGGAGGACCACTTCCGCCCGGAAATCATCGACCCCTTCAGCCCCGCCCCGGGCAAGGAAAACGTGCTGGGCGACGGCGAGCACGGCGAACTGGTGTTCACCTCGCTCACCAAGGAAGCCCTGCCGATCATCCGCTACCGCACCAAGGACCTGACCCGCCTGCTCCCCGGCACCGCCCGCCCGGCACACCGCCGGATGGGGCGCATCACCGGCCGCAGCGACGACATGATCATCCTGCGCGGCGTGAACCTTTTCCCGTCCCAGATCGAGGAAATCGCGCTGCGCATCCCGGAGCTCAGCCCGCACTTCCAGCTCGAGCTCACCCGGCCCGAGGGCACGCGCATGGACCAGCTGACCGTGAAGATCGAGCGCCGTGACAATGTCACAGCCCAGGACAGCACGACGGCGGCCCGCACCCTGCGTGAGCAGATCAAGATCCACGTGGGTTCCTCGTGCACGGTGGACGTGGTGGAGCCCGGCTCGCTCGAGCGCTCCAACGGCAAGCTGCGCCGGATCTACGACCTGCGCCCGAAGGGATAGCCTCCGGGCGCACGTCTTCAGTGGCAGGTCACGGCGTGATCGACCAGCCGAACATCATGGAGTGGTCCTCGTGGGCCAGGTTGTGGCAGTGCGCCACGTACGGGCCCACGAAGTCCCGGAAGCCCCGGTAGAGGATCACAGACTCGCCGGGATCGAGCGCCGCCAGATCCTCCTTCGAGACGTCGTCGGGATGCCCTGGATCTCCTGCACGGGTCACGTCCTTGCCATTGCGCATGACGGTGCGGTGTTCCTCCATGTGCAGGTGGAACGGGTGCACCCAGCCACCGCCTCCGTTGCGGACCTCCCACAGGTTGAAGCTGCCTTTCCGCTGCTGGGCCAGGGGGGTGCGTCCGGCGGGATTCCTCAGGCTCGCGGCCACGGCCGCCGGGTCGAAGGGCTTGCCGTTGATGAGCCATTCGGTCTCCCCTCCCAGGGCGCCGCGCTTCACCTCGAAGATCAGCCGGCTGTCCAGCATGCTCTGCCAGTTGCTCGGCAGCGGCGGAAGCGGCCGGAGCGCAGTGGGGATCCGGCTGTCGTCCGGCGCGGTGTCGCCGATCACGAATTTGAGCACCGGAACCTTGTACTTCGGGTCGGGGAAGAAGCGGGACGAGTTGGTCCACATCCGGCCGTTGGGCATCTTCATCACGTTGGTCAGGTAGACGACGTCGCCCTTGGTGGTCGGCGTTCCGTCCTGGTACCGGGTGAAATCGATGATGACCTCGCGGCGCTTCGCGGGCCACAGTTCGAAGGAATCGCGCTTGATCGGAAACGGCAACAGGCCGCCGTCGGACGCGATCTGGGTGAACTGCATGCACTGCTGCCCGTCCGGGATGCGGTACTGGCCTTCGAGCTCGTCCTCCACGTAGCCGAGCGACGCCGATGACTTCGGGCCCAGCGTCGAGCTCATCAGCTTGAACTCGTAGATCCTCGAGACAGAGGCGTCCAGGAACCGGAAGCGGTACTTGCGCCGCTTCACCTCCATCACCGGGGAGGCGGTGCCGTTCACCGTGAAGATGTCCCCAACGAACCCGTGGTTGGGGAAGTGCTTGTAGAAGGTCTTGCCCCACCATTCGGGGTGCTTAGCCGGGTTTTTGGCGGCCGGGAACTCGCCCTGCACGTCGTGGATGTCCTTGTGGATGGTGACGCCGTCGTCGAGCCTGCAGTCGTAGAAGGCCAGCGGCACATCGTAGTTGACGTCGAAAGACCCGTCCGGGTTGTTGGTGCGGACGCCGGGCAGCCGAAGGCCCTGGCGCTCGTCGCCCATGTCCGTACCGTTCTTCGGGTCGTAGATGGGGTACAGGCCCACCATGCCCTTGTACACGTTCGAGCCGGTGTGGTCCATCGTGTGGTCGTGGAACCAGAAGAAGCTCTGCTTCTCCCGGTCATCACCGCCGGCCGGCCAGTTCAGGTACAACTGGTCGACCCACGTCTTCGGCAGGAAGCCCCGGTGCTTCGGCCCGGCCACCATCGCGTAGTGCGGGTTGCCGTCGCTCTCGGGCGCGGTGTGGCCGTTGTGCAGGTGGACCAGGGAGGACCAGTCCGGGGAGCCGAAGTCCTGGCGGTCCAGGTTCAGCGGGTTTTCGTCGAGGTGGTTCTCGAAGCGGACCAGCGCCGGCTTGCCGTATTCGGCGTTGATCATGGGGCCGGGGAATGTCCCGTTGAAGCCGTAGATGGTGCACAGCGGCAGCGTCCGCCTGGTCCCAGCCGGATAGGTTTTTCGCCTCTCGTCGAAGGAAACCGTGGGGCGCCCGTCCTCGTCAATGGGCAGCACCTGGGAGGTGGTGAACGCGTGCTGCCGCAGGAGTATGTCGATCTTGTAGACCAGGGGGTCCGGATAGCCGATCCGGCCCGGCCAGAGCTGGTGCTGCTCGTTGCGCAGCGAGTTCTGCTGGCCCGGCCCCGGTCCGGGCGGGTCGCTCCACGCATCAACCACCGATTTCGGCACCGGGGCCAGCGCCTTGGGGATCGGCAGCGGGTCGCTGAACGGCGAGAGGATCAGCGGGCTCGTTGGGTATTTTTCAATGTAGAACACGATGTCACTAAGCGCTGTCGACGTGGCGGCGAAGGCGCCATCGGGCGAAAGCAGCCCCCTTTGGGCGAGCAGCGGACTGGCCCAGGTTTGTGCGGCCGCGAGCGCCGCTCCAGCTCCTCCGGCTGCGCCCAGCCGAAGGAGCGTGCGGCGTCGCAGCCCGTTTGTGGTTGCAGAATCTTCTGACATGGTCAGTGCCTCCTTGGCACGGGGCACATGCCAATTCCATTGCCCCGGTCGTCATCCCAATATGTGGTTCTGAGACCGAATGCTGACCACGGGGACCCCTTTGTCCCGAGGGTCAGCTTTGCCGCACTGATTCCCCTGGCGAAACTGTGGGGTTCGGACCTTGGGGAAAGGCTGAGGCCAGCCGCGCAGACCCTCCGAATGGGCGGTCTGCCACGGTTTTTGAACCACGGGGCCGCACCGGCGGCAGACTGTCTGTGGCGTTTTGTTTTCGCGCGTGCCGGGATTACCGAACGTTCATGAGAAAATGGCCCGTATGCCCAGTACAGCAGCCAGCACAGCAGCCCCCACCAAGCGCGGCCGTCCCGGCTACGACCAGCAGTCCGTCCTGCTGATCGCCGTCGACGTCTTCAACCGCCACGGTTACGATGCCACGTCCATGGGCATCCTCGCGGAGAACCTGGGCATTTCGAAGTCGGCGATCTACCATCATGTGCCGTCCAAGGGCGACCTGCTGAAGCTCGCCCTGGACCACGCACTCGGCGGCCTGGAGGCCATCCTGGACCAGCCCGGGGCCACCTCGGGGGCGGCCGACGCACGGCTTGAGTTCGTGCTGCGCCAAACCATCGCCGTACTGGTGGACCGGCTTCCCTTCGTCACGCTGCTGCTGCGGCTGCGCGGCAACACGGACATCGAGCGCAACGCCATGGAACGCCGTCGCGCCTTCGACCACAAGGTGGCGGAGCTGATCTCCGCGGCCCGCGACGAGGGTTCACTGCGCCAGGACATCGACCCCCGCACCGTGACCCGTCTCCTGTTCGGAACCATCAACTCAATCGTTGAGTGGTACAAGCCGGGCGGTTCCCTCTCGCCGGAAAAGCTGGCCGACGACGTCATCACCATGGCGTTCGACGGCCTGCACGCGCAGCCCTGACGGGCCAGGAAATGGCGTTGACCAATTGGACGTTGACGCCGGGCGGCCGGGTGCCCACCCTGAATGCATGGCCACGAAACTGTCCGATCATCTGTTCGGCGTATTTCCTGATCTCCGGTACCAGCCCACGCCCAAAAGGATTCGGGCGGGCATCGACGGGAGTCCCGTCGTCGACACCCAAGAGGCGCTCCTGGTTTGGGAACCGAAACGCGTCACTCCTGTTTACGCCGTCCCCGAAAAGGATCTGCTGGCACGGCTCGAGCCGCCCGCGGACAAAGGGGACAGCGGTCCTGATGAGTATCCCGTCAGGCTGACGGCCGACGCCCCGCCGGCGCTGGACCCGCGGACCGGGTTCCGGCGGCACACAGCGGCTGGCGAGGAGCTCGACGTCGTGGCCTCAGCGTTCAGCGTGCCCCGGGCGGCGTTCCGGCCCTCGGATCCGGACCTGGCAGGGTACGTCGTGCTGGATTTCGGCGCGTTCCACTGGCTCGAGGACCACGAGGAGATCATCGGCCACCCCCGGGACCCGTTCCACCGGGTGGACATCCGCGCCACGCTGCGGCACATCGAAGTGAAGCTCGACGGCGTGCTGCTGGCCGATACCGTCGGAGCCCACCTGCTGTACGAGACGCTGCTTCCCGTGCGGTACTACATCCCGCCCGACGACGTCCGGATGGACCTGCTGGAGGCCAGCCCGCACCGGACCATCTGCCCCTACAAGGGCGAGGCCAGGTATTGGAGCTATCCGGAGTCGGCGCGGGGCAGGAACATTGCCTGGGCCTACGATTCGCGGTTCATCGACGCGCGGCAGGTCCACGGGCTGGTCTGCTTCTTCAACGAGCGGGCGGACGTGTCCGTGGACGGCGAGCGGCAGGAGCACCCGGTCACCCCCTGGTCCTAAGCCCTCCCTCACCTCTCGCCACCCAAAACCAAACCCTCCCTCACCTCTCGCCGCCCAAAACCAAGCCCTTCCTCACCTCTCGCCACCCAAAACCAAACCCTTCCTCACCTAGGTGAGGAAGGGCTTGGGAACCTTCGACGGTGGGACGGATCAGAGCTGATACTCAGCCTGCGTTCCGAGCCTCTCGTGAATGCAGAGGATGTTGTTTTCGGTATCCATGAACCAGGCGCATTTCTCGGCCTCGGTTGAACAGATGTGGTGATCGGTCTTCAGATCAGGGAGGTCATAGTCCTGGAACCGGACGCCCCTGGACTCCATGTCCTGGACGGTCCGTTCGATGTCGGTGACCTCGAAACTCAATGTGGTGTGATCGGAATGCTTTCCGTCTTTGACGGGCATCAGCTGCAGCATGGGGCCGTCAGCGTTGCCGAATAAATCGCTTCCATCATCAGCCTTGCCGCGGTGTGGGAGGCCCAACGTTTCCGCGTAAAATCCGCGGGCGCGGTCCGGATCATCGACAGGCAGGATGGTTGTGGCTGTTCTTAGTGCTAGGGTCATTTCGCCACCTCCTACGGGGGTCATTTTACGCCCGGAGATCCCTGAAAGATCATGGGAAGTTCCACCCCTCTCGGGCACGTCTGAGGAAGCGTCGAGAAAAACCCGACAGGACGTGAGGAAGCGTCGAGAGTAACCCGACAGGACCTGAGGACGCGTCCCAAACACCGGGCGGGGCAGGGTTACTTCTCCACGAGGGTGAGGACGTCGTAGGTGGCCACGATTTCGTCGTTCTGGTTGGTCAGGACTGCGTCCCAGGCCACCTCGCCGTACTCGTCGGTCTCGCGCGGGGTGATCTTCTTGGCGGTCAGCGTCACGCGGATGGAGTCGCCGGCAGCCACAGGGGTAATGAAGCGCAGGTTCTCCAGCCCGTAGTTGGCCAGAACCGGGCCCGGAGCGGGTTCCACGAACAGCCCGGCGCCCCACGCGAGCAGCAGGTATCCGTGCGCCACAATGCCCGGGAAGAAGGGGTTGGCCTCGGCGGCCTCCTGGTTGGTGTGGGCGTAGAACGTGTCACCGGTCGAGTTGGCGAAGGCGGAGATGTCCTCGAGTGTTACCTGCCGCAGGTCCGAGCGGACAGCGTCGCCGATGCGCAGGGTTTCCAGCGACTTGCGGAACGGGTGGGTGCCCTCGGTTTCCGCGGTGAAGTTGCGGTCAGCACCGGTGTGCCAGATCCCGGTCACGGCGGTCAGCATGTTGGGCGAGCCCTGGATGGCGGTGCGCTGCATGTGGTGCATCACCGAGCGGATGCCGCCCAGCTCTTCGCCGCCACCGGCACGTCCCGGCCCGCCGTGGACCAGGTGCGGGACGGGCGAACCATGGCCGGTGGACGACCGCGCGTCCTCGCGGTTCAGCATGAGCACACGGCCGTGGTGGGCTGCGATCCCCGTGACCAGGTCCCGCGCCACGGACGGGTCGTTCGTGCAGACCGAGGCGACCAGCGAGCCGCCGCCGCGGGCGGCGAGACGGACGGCGTCGGGAATGTCCTTGTACCCGATTACCGATGACACCGGGCCGAACGCCTCCAGCGAGTGGACCGGCTCGGCCTCCGTGTCGGCCCAGCTGAGCACCACGGGGGACATGAAGGCACCGCCGTCGACGACGCCCTTGGCGCCGTCCGCGCTGGTGACCGACGGCGAATCAAGGGTTCCGTACGCGAGCTCGCCGCCGGCGTCGAGCATGGACTGCACGGCAGCCCGGACATCGGCGAGCTGCTCAAGGGAGGCGAGCGCACCCATGGTGACGCCCTCGGCCCGGGGATCGCCCAGCACCACGCGCTGCTCCACCCGTGCGCCGATCGCGGAAACGACGGCGGGCACCAGGTCCTGCGGCACGATGGCACGGCGGATCGCGGTGCACTTCTGGCCGGCCTTGACCGTGATCTCGGTGACCACGGACTTGATGAACGCGTCGAACTCCGGTGTGCCCTCGACGGCGTCCGGGCCCAGGATCGCGGCGTTGAGCGAGTCGGTCTCGGACGTGAACCGCACCCCGCCCAGCACCACATTGGGGTGCGACTTCAGGGACTGCGCGGTGGACGCCGAACCGGTGAAGGCCACGAGGTCGCGGTAGTCCAGCACGTCCAGCAGCCCCCGGACAGAGCCCGAAATCAGCTGCAGCGAGCCCTTGGGCAGGATGTTGGATTCGATGATGGCCTTGACCACGGCCGCAGCAACGTAGCCCGTGGGAGTGGCCGGCTTGACGATGGTGGGAACACCGGCGATGAAGGCGGGAGCGAGCTTCTCCAGCATGCCCCAAACCGGGAAGTTGAAGGCGTTGATCTGCACGGCGACGCCGGGGATGCGGGTGTAGATGTGCTCGCCGGCAAAGGAACCGTCCTTGGACAGCACCTCCATGGGCCCGTCCACCACCACCTGGGCGTTGGGCAGCTCGCGCCTGCCCTTGGAGCCGAACGTGAACAGCACGCCGATCCCGCCGTCGATGTCGATCATGGAGTCGATCTTGGTGGCGCCGGTCTGCGCCGAGAACGCGTAGAAGTGCTCGCGGCGGGCATTCAGGTACTGTGCCAGCTCCTTGAGCTTGAGGGCACGCTGGTGGAAGGTCAGCTTGCCGAGTTCCGTTTGGCCGGTGGTGCGGCCGTAGTCCACGACGGCGGCCAGGTCCAGGCCGTCGGTGCTCACCTTGGCCAGGATCTCCCCTGTGCTCGCGTCCCGGACAGCGACGGCGGAAGCCGTCGAGCCGGCGTCGGGAGTCCACCAGGAATCCTGCACGAAACTGGGGACCGTTTCCACGGTGTCCAAGGTGGCTTCGGGGGCTGCGGCGGTGGTGGTCATCGTTGACGGGTCCTTCCAACGGGGGACAAATCTGATCCGGCCAGAACATTACTGACCGTCCGTTCGGTAATATGTCTACAGTACATGAATGTGCCCCGCTGCACACTAGTGGCGATTTACCACCGGCAACGGTGGAAACTGACGCGAAGAAACGCCAACCGAGGAGAGCACATGACGCCCGAAGCCCGCGACGCAGAACTGACGGCCACCCACACGCCCGGGAAATCCCAGGCAGCTGCGCCACCGGCACCCGGGGCAGCCCGGAAGCCCCTTCCCGAGGGACCGACGCCCGGGGAACTGTGGCAGATCACTCTGGGTGAGCTCGACGAGAAGATGGGCGTGAAGATCGTCGAGGAGTCCGTCGAGCGCGTCGTGGCGACCATGCCGGTGGAGGGGAACCGCCAGTCATTCGGGCTCCTGCACGGCGGCGCCTCCCTGGCCGTGGGTGAGGCCGTGGGATCATGGGCAGCGGTGATCCACGCCAGCACGCTGGGCAAGACCGCCGTGGGTGTGGACGTCTCCGCCACGCACCACCGGTCAACCCGGAGCGGCCTCATCACCATCACGGCCACCCCCATCCACCTCGGCGGCACCCTGACGACGCACGAAGTGCTGATCACCAACGACGCCGGGCAGCGGCTGTGCACCCTCCGGATTACCAACCTGCTGCTTACCCCGCGAGCCTGACGCCCGGCGCCGCCTCCGGCCGGCCGGCCGCACTGACCGGCGCCGCTGCCTGCAGCCGTGCCTCAACCTTCCGCGGGCCCGCCCCGGCTAGGCTGATCCCGTGATCGAGCTTCGCAGCCTGGCCCCCACCCTGATCGCGGTGGGCCTCCTGATGGCGCTGACGGCCGCCGTCCTCAAAGGATTCCGGGTTCCGCACGCCTTTGCACCGGCCCTCGCCATCCTCCGCGGCGCCGCCCAGCTCGCCGCCGTCAGCCTGATCCTCGGCGCCGTGATCGCCAGCGCCGAATGGGTGGCCGTGGCGCTGGGCGTCATGTTCACCGTCGCCGCCATTACCGCCGCACGCCGCCTCGCCTGGTCCTGGCGCCGCCTTGCTGTTGTAGCAGGCTCGATGGCCGCCGGCATCCTCGCGTCGCTGGTCATCGTGTTTGGCACCGGCGCCATCGAGTTCACTTCCCGCTACGCGCTGGCGATCGGAGGGATTGTCGTCGGCAATTCGATGGCGATTGCCGGGCTCGCGGGCCGCAGGTTCAACGAGGCCGTCATCGACCGCTGGGACCAGGTGGAGGGCTGGCTCGCGCTGGGCGCCACTCCGAGGCAGGCCACCCGCGAGATGGCCCGCGGAGCCGTGTACTCCGCGCTCATTCCGACCGTGGACCAGACCAAGACGACGGGCCTGGTGACACTGCCGGGAGCCTTCGTCGGGGCGATCTTCGGCGGCCTTTCACCGCTGGAGGCGGGCCGGTTCCAGATCGTGGTGCTGGCCTCGATCATGGCCGCCGGGTCCGTCACCGCCATCCTGCTCATCAGCCTGCTGGCCCCGGTCCACGTGCGGCCCGCACCACTCGCCTAGGAGATTTGCTCAGCAGTCTCCTGGGCGGCCGCCGTCCGTTGACATTGCGCCGGGCGCTTTATACTCTGGCCGCTCCGGACCAGACGCAGCGGCGCTGCTGGGCCGGGCCCTCATTGTCCGCCTCCGGCAGGTGCAATCATGAGCACACGTTCCAGAAGGGCCGCCGCGCTGGCGGCTGTCTTGGCGGTCCTGCTGGTGGGCTGTGTCTCCGCGACGGCCCCGTCGACGCCGTCCACCCACTATTACGTGAGCGCCGAGGGCAGCGACACCAACTCCGGGACGTCCCAGGATTCGCCCTGGCAGTCGCTGATGAAAGTCAATGAAACGGCGTTCAAACCCGGTGATTCCCTCAGTTTCCGCAGGGGTGACGAGTGGATCGGCAACGTCCTTTTGGACGAAAGCGGAACACCGTCGTCGGCCATCAAACTGAACAGCTACGGGAACGGGGACCTGCCCACAATAACCAGCGGGGAGGGCGGAAACTGCTTCCGGCTGGACGGCAGCTATATCGAGGTGGACGGACTGCGGGCCACAAACTGCGGGTACGCGGGCTTCAACGTCTACGGCGACCACGTGGTGGTGAAGAATTCAGAGGCAACGGACAACACCGCAGGAATCAAAGTGGGCACCGGCTCCGACTTCGGAACCTACTCCAACAATGTCCTGACGGACAACAACGTCATGAACGTCAACACACCGGGCGACCAGTGCGGCACTCCGGAAGCGGCCAACTGCACCGACGATTCGGGGGCGTTCGGCGTGCTGATCAACGGCAACGACAACGAGTTCTCCGGCAACACCGTCACCGGTTCCACCGCCTCCTCCTACGACTTCAGCCGGGACGGAAGCGCCTTCGAGATCTACAACGGCAGCCGCAACAACATCCACCACAACAAGGCCATCGACAACAACGTGTTTTCCGAAATCGGGCGCTCCGACGGAGCAGCCGACGGCAATATTTTCCGCTACAACCTGATCCGTTCCTCCTGCGGCGCGGAATGCGCCGAGGCTGCGGGCCTGATCATCCGCGGCCCGGGCACACGGTTCGGCCCCACGAACAGCACCACTTTCGAATTCAACACGGTCTGGCTCGACGGCAGCCATTCGCGCGGCGTCGTTTGCCACGCCTCCTGCCCCTCCTCGACTGTCATCCGCGCGAACATCCTCGTGGCCGTGCGGGACGCCCTGTGGATGGACGGATCTGGCTGGACGGAACAGTCCAACGTCGTCAACGGCCCCAGCAACGTCCCTCTGGACAACAGTTCGACGGCCGACCCCGCAGAGTTCGTCAATCCCCCGGAAGACCTCCACCTCGCCAGCGGCAGCCCGGCAATAGACCGCGCGGGCGGCAGCCCGTCCGTGGTGGACCTGGACCAGGCGTCCGTGCCGCAGAACGGTCAATGCTCAGGATCCGGACAGGCCGACGCCGGCGCTTACGAATACAAGCCGGCGAACTGTTAGCCTCTTCCGCCCGTCGCGGCGCGGGAAGATAATCAGGTATCCGCTCTGCACACCAATGGAGGTGGTGGATGTGTCCGTGTACACGTTGGGTATCTGGCTCGTGAAACCGGGCCACGAGGACGACTTCGTGAAGGCCTGGAAGCACATGGCCGACCAAACCCACAAGGATTATCCGGGCGGGCGGGGCCTGTTGATGCGTGACCGGGATGTCCCTAACCGCTTCATCAGCACCGGGCCCTGGGCGTCACTCGAGCAGATCGAACAGTGGCGGGCCTCGGCGGCGTTCACTGAGGGCCTCGCGTCAGTGCGCGACATCATCGAACACTTCGAGCCGCACACCCTGGACGAAGCCGCAACCATCGGCTAGCGCCTGCCGCGGCGCCGCACGGTAACCAGCAACAAGGCGCCGAGCAGCAGGGCCGCTCCTGCCCCAGCAACAGCGATGGTCAGGCCCGATACGCCCGTGTCGGCGAGCCCCATCGGCGCCGCATCCTGGTCCGGAACTGCAGCACCATCCGGTCCTGCGGCCGCGGAGGGGCCGGCGGCGGGAAGCACGGCCACCACCGACGGCTGGGGCGCGGGGGTCAGCACCGCAGGCTCGCCCTGAGCCGCAGCCGGCGGGGACGCAGCCGGGGACCCGCCGGGGCCTGGCCCGGTGCCGGAACCGCCTGGCGCAGGCACCCCTGGCTCCGGCACGGTGCTGAAAGTGCTCAGCCCGGAGCGGCTGAAGCCGTTCGTCGCCTGGGCCGTGAACTCCGTGGCGGAGCCGGGCGCGCTGAAGGTCCAGTTGCCCGTGGCGTCCACGTCCACGTCGAACGGTTCGCTGCCGGGGAAGGTGACCCGGACCTTGGTTCCCGCCGGAACGTCCGTGGCCGGGTCCGAGGCCAGCCGGCCGGTGATTCGCTGCCCCGGAGCGATCGGCCCTGCCGGAAGGGACCCGGCCAGGACCGGCCTGTTCAGGAACAGCCTCAGCTGCACGCCCTGGAGGACTGACATCGAGTCCTCAAGCGTTGCGGCAACGGCGAAGTTCTCTGTGGAGTCGCTGGAATTCCCCGCGGAGTGCGTGCCCACGGCGTAGTTCCCGCTGATCCATGGCCCGCCGGAATCACCGCCGCTGGATTGCACGGAGGTGGAGAGGAATCCGCTGAAGGACCGCAGGTCGGCAGCGTCCCCGGAGCCTCCACCCACGATGTAGATCCCCACCTCGTCCACGGTGCCGCATGACCAGCCGGCGGTCCGCCCGGAACGGCAAACGGCCTGCCCCACAAACGGCGACACCGTCCCCACGATCTTCACGGAGCCGGTCCCGAGGCTGGTGGCGTCCTCCCACGTGGTGGTGGCCGGGAGCGGGTCAAGGTCTGCACGGATGGAGCCGATGACCGCGATGTCGTTCCCCGGCGTGCCGGGATTCTCCGGATCCGCGACCCTTGAGTTCCCCGGGCCGCCGAACTGGCTGAAGCCGAATGTCCCGAGTTCCCCGGTGACCGCATTTTCGGCCGCGAATCCTCCGGCTGGATCCCCGGCCGGCAGGGTGATCTCGGCAAGCCGTGCGGCGCCGTCGTCGGCACAGTGGCCGGCAGTGAGGACCAAAGGCCTGCCGTCGGGGCTGAACGCGCTGAAGCCGGCGGAACAGACCACCCCGCCGTCGATCCGGTACCCCTGTCCGCCGAAGAAGTCCTCCTCCGGGGCCAGGGGTTCGCCGATCTCTAGGACCACGTTGGCGTACTGCTCCACGAATTCCGACGGCGACAGTCGCCCGCCGCTCGCCGGGTCCGCCGACGCCGGAGCTTGGTTGGCCGCGGGATCGGCGCCGTCCGCTTGGGTCCCGTCCGCTTGAGTGCCGCCCGCCTGGGTCCCGTCCGCTTGAGTGCCGCCCGCTGCTGTTGCGGGCTTTGGCTCCGCTTGGGGCTCGTTGACCCCGCCCGTGCGGATGATGAACTTGCCGTCCGCCTCAGCCACGGCCTGGAGCCCCGCAGCTCCCACCTCACGCAGGTACGCCTGGTAAAGCTGCTCGACGCTCGCGGCGCGAAGGTCATTCCCGGTTTGCCCGGCCGCGGCCTTCCCGGTGCCTGGTTCCGGGGCAGCGGTCGCAGGGGCGGCGGCAGCCCGTTTTCCCTGCTCCCCTGCGGCGTTGAATTCCTCCAGTGTCATGCCCAGATCGCGCTGAACGGCTTCGGCAAGGCCCTCCGCCGGCGTGCCGGCCACTCCCGATGTGCCGGCCGCCACCGCCGGCGAGGCAACCCCACCGCCGGCCTCCGCCGGTGTCGTCGAGGATGCACCCGGGCCCGGAAGTCCGGAAGCACCGGCCCCCGGATCCGCAGCCGGGGACGCCACCGCCGGCGAGGCTACCGCGCCGCCGGCTTCCGCCGTCGTGGTACTTTCCAGGGCAGCGTAAGCGGGTGCTGATGCGAGCGGGGCGCCCAGCGCCACCGCAGCTGCCAGGGCGAGTGCGCGCCGGAGTGCCCGGCCGGAGGAGGGAGAAGTCACAGGGCAACCCTAGTGCCGAGGGCGGCCAGCACTGCCTCCAGCTCCGGCTCCGTGACGCCGTTCCGCAGCAGGAATTCCCGCGTGTCGAGCTGCCGCACGAAGTCCAGAACCCGCGCCCCGCGGGTCTCAAGGAGGGGGGCCAGGGTTTCCTCGTCGAGGTAGCGTTCATGCGGATGCGGCGGCCACATGGTCCGGTGCCGTTCGTTGATGGTGCGCATGGCGGCCTGATAGCTGGTCACGATCTCGGAATCAGTGGCGCCTGCAAGGTCCTGGAGCATGGCCGCGATCATGCCGCTGCGGTCCCTGCCAGCCGAGCAGTGGATCACGACGCCCCCCCGGCGCGGCAGCCACGGCCTTGAACACTGCGGCCAGCCTGTCCGGAAAGAGGCGGGCGTTGGCGGCATAGTGTGCGGGATCCTTCAGGTAGGGGTCGCACAGGGCTTTGAACTCAGGGTTTTCCGGATCCTCGGTGGGCGCCAGGACGACGTCGAACGCGGCGAGTGCCTCGCCCACCACCGGATCGCTGGGCCGGCGCTGCCGTTCACCGGGATTCCGGAGGTCAATGACCGTGCGGATGCCGTCGCGGTACGCTTCCTTCCAGCCTGCATCCGTGACCCATTCCCGCCGCCCCATCCGGTAGACAGAACCCGCCACAAGCCAGGCGTTCACCGCCCCGTCCCAGTCGATTTGTCCCCTCGCCTTCACGGAGCCAGCTAACCACACCTGCCCCGGCGGCCGCACGGGGTTCGGGCAAAGCGTTGACTGCGGGCGTACCCTTGGGGAACGGGCGCCGCACTCCGGCCTGAGCGAATATGGGGATTCTGATGACAGCCAAAAAGCCTTTGCGACGGCGGATCGCCCGCCTTACCGGTGTCCTCGCGGCGCTGGTTCTGGCCGGCCTGACCGCCGCGCCGGCGTCCGCGGACCGGTTCGATTCCTATGTCGCGCTGGGCGATTCCTACGCCGCGGGCCAGGGCGCCGGCTCGTACGTGGACGCCTGCCTGCGGAGCGACCAAAGCTATCCGGAACTGCTGGACGCGGTGCGCAAGATCGGCCTTACCGGGAATGCGGCCTGCAGCGGCGCCACTACAAGCACCGTCCGGGCCAACCAGATCCCCTCGCTGAGCAAGAAGGTGGACCTGGTGACCGTCACCGCCGGAGGCAACGACCTCGACTCCATTGGCGCGCTGGTGATCTGTGCGCAGGACTCCGGTCCGGCGTGCACTGCTGCCCTGGCGCAGCGGGCGGCCGTCCTGCAACAGGCCCTCAACAGCCCGGCCGCGAGCCCGTTCTTCCAGGATCTTCTGGCCATGCTGACGGACGTCAAAGCGAAGGCACCGCGTGCTGACATCTACGTGACCGGGTATCCGCTGCTGTTCGAGCCCGGCGCCGGCCCGGCTGCTGATCCGGTGAACGGGCTGACGCAGCAGCTGAACGCGGTGATTGCCAACGCCGCCCGCGCAGCCGACGGCGGCCGCTCGAAGGTGCACTATGTGGACGTCGCGCGGGCGTTCGCCGGCCATGGCATCGGATCGCCGCAGCCATGGATCGTGGGGTTGCCACCGCTCTGCACGGCCACCGCCACCTGCGGCACGCAGACCGCCGACATTTTCCACCCGACGGCCGACGGCTACGCCAAAGGCTACGCCGCCTCCATCAGGGCGGCGCTCGACTAGTTCCTCGCTGCACCCGGGCCTGACCCGGGACGGTGTGCCCGGCGGCCTGCGTGGCTAGGCTGGTGTCATGATCACAGTCTCGGGCACTGTTGCTTCTTCCCTGCCGGCCCGGACTGCGTTCGCGTACCTGTCCGCGTTCGAACACACCAGCGAGTGGGACCCGGGCACAGCAGTCATGGACAAGCTGACCGAGGGACCCGTCGCCGTCGGCCACCGCTACCACGCGGAGGCACTGTTCCGGGACAGGCGCCAACCCATCGAGTACGAGGTCGTCGAACTGTTCGACAACCACATCAAGCTCCGGGGCGAACACCGGAACCTCGTGGCCTTTGACTCGATCGATGTGCGGTCGCTCACCTCCGGATCCGAGGTCCTGTACACGGCACAGTTCAGCATCAACTGGCCCTACAAGCTGCTGCAGTCGTTCCTCAAGCCGCAGTTCATGAAGCTGCGCGACCCTGCCCTGAACGGACTCCGGCAGAGGCTGGAATCGCTGTAGCCTGTACGGCCCGATGCAGGCACGCCAAGGCTTCGGCGGGTGGGGGCTCGGGCGGGTCAGTCGGTCCAGTCGAAGAAGCCCTTGCCGGTCTTGCGGCCCAGTTCGCCACGTGCCACTTTGTCCCGGAGGATCTGTGGCGGCGCGAAGCGCTCCCCCAGCGTCGAGTGCAGGTATTCGGCGATGCCCAGGCGGACGTCCAGGCCCACAATGTCGGTGGTCTTCAGCGGGCCGGTGGGGTGCTTGTAGCCCAGCACCATGGCGGCGTCGATGTCCTCAGCGGAGGCCACGCCCTCCTCCACCATGCGCATCGCCTCCAGCGCAATTGCCACGCCCAGCCGCGAGGACGCGAACCCCGGGGCATCATTGACGACGACGGCGGTCTTGCCGAGCGCTTCCGTCCAGCCTTTCGCTGCGGCCGCCAGTTCGGGTGACGTCTCCTTGGCCACCACCACTTCGATCAGGGTGGAGGCGGGCACGGGATTGAAGAAGTGCAGCCCCACGAAGCTGGCCGGCCGCTGCAGCTGGGCGGCGAGATCGGTGACCGAGAGCGACGAGGTGTTGGAGGCCAGGAACGCCCCGGGCGCCAGCTGTTCCTCCACGGCTTTCAGGGCGCTGACCTTCAGCTCGAAGTCCTCCGGAACCGCCTCGACCACGAGGCCGCAGCCGGCGAAGGCGGAGTAATCGGTGGACGTGCTGAACCGCGCCAGGACGTCCTCCGGCGTTCCATCCAGAACGCCGCGGGAAGCGGACTTGGCCACGGCATCGGCGACCCGCGCGCGTGCGCCGGCGGCAGCATCGTCGTCGCGCTCCACCACCACGACGGTGGCGCCCTTGATGAGGAAGGCGTGGGCGATTCCTGCGCCCATCCGGCCGCCGCCGAGCACTCCGACGTACTGGGGAATGGCGGTCATGACTTCGTCCCGTCTGTGGTGTTCTTGTCGGTTTTCTTTTTGTCCAGGAAAGCCTGCATCCGGTCGAACTTGGCCTGCGACTCGAACAGGATTCCCTGCGCCAGCTGGTCGATCAGCGGATGCGCCTCGGCCGGGGCGTGGAACACCGATTTGGTGATCCGGACGGCAAGCGGGTCCTGCCGGGCGATGCGGTCGGCGAGCCGATGGGCGGCGTCCATGAGTTCGGCGGCCTCGTGCAGTTCGGTGACCAGGTTGATGGCGAGCGCCTCCTCGGCTTTCAGCACCCTCCCGGCCAGCAGGATTTCCTTGGCCACGGGCTCCCCCACGAGTTCCTTCAGGCGCCAGCTGGCACCGGCGGCGGCCAGAATGCCCAATCCGGTTTCCGGGTTGCCGATCCGAACGGCCGGGGTGCCGATCCGGAAGTCGGCGGCATAGGCCAGCTCCGCCCCGCCGCCCAGGCAATAGCCGTCCAGTGCCGCGATCACCGGCATCGGAAGTTTGGCGATCCGCACAAAGATCGTGGAGTTGATGCCCTGCAGCGCGTCGTCGCGGCGCCGCTCCCGCAGCTGCGCGATGTCCGCGCCCGAGGCAAAGATGCCCTCGGTGCCGGCAATGATGAGGACCTTGGGATCCTTTTCCAGCTCGGCGCAGACCGCGTGGAGCTCGTCCACCATCTGCTGGTCGATCGCGTTCCGGACCTCTGGGCGGTTGAGGAGCACCACCACCCGGTCCTCGCGCTCTTCGACCAGGATGGTGCTGAACTCCCGCGTGCCCAAGTGCCCGTTCGCGCTGTCCTGGCCTGTCACTATGTCGTGGCCCGGCACTACACGCGCTCCAGCAGCATGGCTGTACCCTGACCCACGCCGATGCACATGGTGGCCAGGCCGATCCGCGCGTCTTCGCGCTCCATCCGGCCCAGCAGGGTGATGGCGATCCGGGAGCCGCTGGAACCCAGCGGGTGCCCCAAAGCGATCGCGCCGCCGTCGTTGTTCACAATGTCCGGGTCCAGCCCAAGGCGCCGCACGCTGGCAAGGGACTGGGTGGCAAACGCTTCATTAAGTTCGACGGCGCCAAGGTCACCGACGCTGAGACCGCTCCGCTTGAGCACCTTCTGCGTTGCGGGAACCGGGCCGATGCCCATGATTTCCGGCTCACAGCCCGCGGAGGCGCCGTCGATGATGCGGGCACGGGGCGTGAGGCCGAGCCGCTGGACCGCGGCTTCTGAGGCCACGATGATGGCGGACGCGCCGTCGTTGAGGGAGGACGAGTTACCGGCCGTGACCACCGAGCCGCCGGGAACCACGGGGCGGAGGCCGGACAGCACGTCCATGGTGGTGCCTGCCCGGGGCCCCTCATCGGTGTCCACCACTGTCTCGGCCTTGCGGGTCTTGACCGTCACCGGGACGATTTCGTCCTTGAAGCGACCCGCCTCGATGGCGGCGAGTGCCCTCTCGTGGGAGCGGACGGCGAAGGCGTCCGCGTCCTCGCGGGAAATGCCGTCCACGCGGCCCACCTCCTCAGCGGTTTCCGGCATGGAGAATGTCATCTTGCCGTCCCGGGACAACTCGCCCTTCGTGAACAGGGGGTTCACGAACCGCCAGCCAATGGAGGTGTCGAAGATGTGGCCGGGCTTCGCGAAGGCCGTCTGTGGCTTCTCCTGTACCCAGGGCGCGCGGCTCATGGATTCCACGCCGCCGGCAACCACGATGTCCGCGGCCCCGGACTTGATCATCTGGCTGGCCATGATGATGGCGCTCAGGCCCGAGGAGCAGAGCCGGTTTACGGTGATGCCGGGGATGTGGAGCGGCAGGCCGGCAAGGATGGTGGCCATTCGCGCCACGTTGCGGTTCTCCTCGCCGGCGCCGTTGGCGTTGCCGAGGATGACCTCATCGATCGCGTCCGGATTCACGCCCGCCCTGGCAACGGCCTCGCGGACCACCAGCGCGGCCAGATCATCGGGCCGGACCGCCGAGAGCGCTCCGCCGTATCGTCCTACCGGGGTACGGGCACCGCCGACCAGAAAAGCCTCGACCATGAGAACATCCTTTTCGCAGAAGCTGGGTCGGCAGCGAATAAATTACCGACCGTTCGTTCTATAAAGATTACACGGTGCGGGCAACCGGTCAACGGGACGGGAGTTTTTGTCCACTTGTCGCGACCTAACATGCCTCGAAGTCGTGACAAGTGGACAAAAACTCTTCAGCCCACGGGGCGCGTCAGGGCACCACCCGCGGGGCTCCCCTGGGCACCACCCGCGTCAGGCCACCACAACACCCAGGTGCGCAGCCAGCAACGGGGCCAGGAGACCCAGCTGATACTCGTCGATCACGACGCCGGCGAGGCTCCCCAGTCCACTGATGCTCCGGAAGTCCGTGCCGCGCATGTCGAAGTCCTTCAGCCTGGCGCCGGCGAGGTCCAGGCTGCCGATGGTGCAGTTTTTCAGCGCCACCCGGGCAGCGGTGGCAGAACCCAGGTCAAGTTCGCTGATGATGCAGTCGCTGATCAGCACGTCCGCCAGCCGCGAGCCGCGCAGGTTCAGGTAGTCGATCTTGCCGCCGTCGATCCGCACCGACTGCCAGCCGCCCTCATAGAGCTCCGCGGACCCCCACCTGGGGTTACTGAAGACGACGTCGTGCAGCGTGGACCGGGCGGCGTTCAGGACGGGGGCAAAGGCCTCCTCAATGACGCAGTCCCGGAAGGTGGCGCCCCGCAGCTGCGCTTCATTGAAGGAGACTCCGGCGAATTCGCATTCGGCGAAGGTGATGCCACTCAGCTCCAGCCCATCTGCAGCCGCCCTGCTGTACCGCATGCCGTCATAGCGCGCGGCGCGGCTGAAGTCCGGCGCATCGTCCTCCCGCAGATCCTCCAGCCGGACCGGCGCCAGCCTCGGGGGCGTGACCTTCGACGCCGAACCCTGGCGGGGTTTGCCCGCAGACCTTCCCGCCACTACAGCTGCTCCGCTTTCGCCGCGATCTCAGCAAGGTCCTTCGCCAGGGCCTTCCGCGTGATAGTCATGCCCATCCTCCCGAACACGGCAAGCATCAGCCGGCTGAACACGGTGGGCCTGAGGACCTCCGCACCGAAGGTCATGGTGAGGTCGGTCCCGCCGCCCCGCTCTTCCAGCGTGAACCGGGAGGTGTAGTCAGCTCCGCCCTGCAGCGCCTTCACCGTTGTGCTGTGCGGCGGATCAGCCTGGGATACCCACATTTCCACCGTTTCGCGCCGGCCCATCATGGACCGCGTCTCCTTCCAGCGGGTGCCTTCGCCATACGGCCCCTCGCTGACCATTTGGATGGACTCAACCCCGGAGAGTGTGGCGGCGGACCCCGGTACATCCGAGATCACCTGCCAGACTTTCTCCGGGCTGGCGTTCACGTGCTGACTCAGGCTAATGCTGTGATCCATGCCTTCGAGCCTAGCGTCGACGGCCGACATTTTGGGCCTGGAGCGCCCTCCTCCCAGCCCCGGGCCTCACAGGAATTCCCACCACGGCTTGAAATAGTAAGCATGCTTCGTGTTAGGCTGAAATGGCTTTGTCAGATCAACCGGCAACCGAAAGGTGGTTCCCATCATGGGTATCGGAGACAAGATCCAGAACTCTGCACAAGACTTCGGCGGCAAGGCGAAGGAAGCGGCAGGCAACGCGACGGACAATGACCGCCTTAAGGCAGAGGGCCAAAAGGACCAGGTGGTCGCCGACGCCAAGAAGGTCGGCGAAGACGTCAAGGACGAATTCAAGCGGGATTAGTACATCACCGCGAACGGCGACGCCGGACTCCCTTGGGGGGAGCCCGGCGTCGCCGTTTTTGTAGAAAGGCCGTTCTTGTAGAAAGGTCAGGCTTGACGCCAAGCAATACCGCCCGTTCGGGATTGCGGCCCGTGCAAGACTGGGTCCATGACGCACGTTGATCTGAGCGGGGCAGCCGTCCGCGGCGGATCCAAGACTCTTCGCGGCTACCTTGCCACACCCGCCGGCTCAGGCCCCTTTCCCGCCGTCGTGATGATCCATGAGGCGTTCGGCCTCAACGACCAGATCCGCCGGCACGCGGACCGGCTCGCGGCGGCCGGTTACCTCACGCTCGCCGTCGATCTCTTCAGCGACGGCGGCCCGCGCCGCTGCCTGGTGGGCACCATGAAATCCATGATCACAGGCGAAGGCCGCGTCTTCGCCGACATCGCCGCCGCACGGTCCTGGCTGCAGGCGTCGCCCCTTTCCACCGGCCGGACGGGGGTCATCGGATTCTGCATGGGCGGCGGCTTCGCTCTCCTCGCGGCCAACGACGGCTTCGACGCCGCGTCCGTGAACTACGGCCGTCTGCCCCGCGACCTGGAGCCGGCGCTCCGGGGCGCCTGCCCACTCGTGGCGAACTACGGCGCCAAGGACCGCACCCTGCCCGGCGCCGCGGCCAGGCTGGAGTCCGCCCTGGATGCGGTGGGCGTCGAACACGACGTCAAGGAATTCCCGACGGCGGGACACTCCTTCCTGAACGACCAGGAGGAAGGCCCGCGGGCGCTGCGCCCGCTGACGCGCGTGATGGGGATCGGACCGGATCCGGCCGCCGCCCCGGAGGCGTGGCGCCGGATCGAGGACCACTTCGCGCGGCACTTGAAAATCTGACATCGATTGCTCCACAACTGCCCTTTTGAACGCTCAGAAGGGCAGTTATGGAGCAACCGATGGAGGAACGACGACGGCGGGCGCCTCCGGAAAGGAGGGCCCGCCGTCGCGATCAAAAAAGTCGGGATCAAACCAGAAGCTAGCTGAACAGCTCGCTCTTGGGTTCGTTGTTCTTGACCTTCTGCCAGCCCAGCCACAGCACCACGGCGAAGAACGGGATGGTGGCCAGGGTCCAGAGGCCGAGGTGGAAGACCTCGCCGGACTTGCTGGTCATGGTGTCGAAGCCGATCAGCACGGCGATGGCGAGTAGAGCGACAAGTCCGGCCCAGCTGGTCCACGGCGAGCCGGGCATCGGGAGGCTGGAGACCTTGCCCTTCTGGTGACGCAGCGCGATCTGGCTCGCGAAGATGGCGCCCCACGTGAAGATCACGCCGATGGACGCGGTGTTCAGGGCGAGGTCGAACGCGTGCGAGCCGCCGAGCCAGATGTTCAGCAGGATGCCCACCAGGTAAAAGGCGGCAATGGCCAGGATCGCAGCGTACGGAACGTGGCGCGAGGACATCTTGGTGAGCCACTGCGGCGCGTGGCCGTTGTTGGCCATGGTGCGGAAGACACGGCCGATCGAGTAGAGGCCCGAGTTGCACGAGGACAGCGCCGCGGTGATGACGATCATGTTCATGACGTCGCCCACCCAGCCCAGGCCCATCTGGCCGAAGACGGTGACGAACGGGGACACGCCGGCCTTGTACTGGTCGGACGGCAGCAGCATGGCCAGCAGGGTTACGGAGCCGACGTAGAAGACCACAATGCGGAGGACGACGGCGCGGACCGCCTTGGGTACTTCTCGTTCCGGATTCTGCATCTCGCCGGCGGTGATGCCGACGAGCTCAATGCCGTTGTAGGCGAAGATGACGGCGTTGAGCACCAGGACCATGACGAGGGCGCCCTTGGGGAACATGCCGCCGTCGCCGTCGAAGAGGTTTGCCACGGAGGCGTGGCCGCCGCCGACCTTGGCGTTGGTGATCACCATGAAGGTGCCCACGGCCAGGAAGATCAGGATGGCGCCGACCTTGAGGCAGGACGCCCAGAACTCAAACTCGCCGAACGCCTTGACGCTCAGCAGGTTCACGGCCACGAGCAGCGCAAGCGCCGCAATGGCGGAAGCTTCAACCGGCACGTTGGGGAAGAAGAACTGAAAGTACAGGCCAATCGCGATAAGCTCCGCGATCCCCGTCATGCCCCAGTTGATGAAGTACATCCAGCCGGAAAAGAATGCGCCCTTCTTGCCGAACATTTCGCCGGCATAGCTGACGAACGAGCCGGAGGTCTGGCGGTACATGACGAGCTCGCCGAGCGCCCGCATCAGCAGGTAGGCGATGACGCCGGCGATGGCGTAGGAGAAGATCAGCGCAGGTCCGGTGGAGGCCAGCCGGCCGCCGGCTCCCATGAAGAGGCCGACGCCGATGGCGCCGCCCATCGCGATCATCGTGACGTGGCGCCGGCTCAGGGTCTTCTTGTAGCCCTCGGCGCTGAGGGTCGAGTCGACGGCGGCGGATGGAGCCGTCGGGCTCATAAGTTCTGTGGGGGTACTTTGAGGCACAACTGTTCCTTGTAGGTCGGGGGTTGCCTTGGGTAGGGCACTGCCGGTTCCGGAACCTGGAGTTTTTGTACAGATAATTCGACTTCAGGCCCCTCTTAAGGACCGTATGTGTACAAAAACTCGTGGAGCATCGAAGGTTCGCACGGCCCGTCCATCGTACAAGATTTCCGGACTGCTCCGTGACGCGGGCAACATTCCGCAGGTCCGGTTGGGGTTCGGCGGGGCTTTGACGGGGCTTTGACGCGGTCCCCGTGTCGCGTTGCGAAACAGTAACTCGAATGGACAAAAACCTCCCGTTGGTGCCCGGATTGGGGCTACTCTGAGCACCATGGCCGGGGATTCGTTCCCGGCCATGGTGTCCGCACCGTCTCATGCGGACGCCGGCACTCGCGCCATTTTTCAGGGGGGACTATGAGAAAGAGAGCACTACTGCTGCCTGCGGCCTTGCTGCTGGCAGCTTCGGGGTGTTCCGGCGGGGGTCCAGCCCCTTCCGGATCCAGCCCCAGCGCACCATCAGCAACCAGTACGACGGCGGTGTCCCAGCCGCCGTCGGAATCCTCACCACCCACGACGGCCCCTTCCCTCCCCACCGATGTGTCCACGTCGCTGAACGCGATCGATGCCCTGCAGGAGCACACCTGCGCGGCCGGTCCGGACGGCCAGTGGACGTTCAAGGGAACCCTGGTCAACTCATCGGACACAGCCAAGAAGTACACAGTGGCCATTGCGGTCACCGTCGGCGCGGCTGTCCAGGGCCACACCCTGCTCACGGAAACGGTCCAGGCAGGGAAATCGGCTGAAGTGTCTGCAGAGAACTTCGCCAAAACCGCGGGCCAAACCGGCACGTGCGAACCGGTTGTGTCGGTGGAGGATGCTTCGTGAGAAAACCACTACTTGCGGCCGCCCTGCTCCTGAGCCTGGCGGCCGGGCCGCTCGCGTCCTCACCTGCCCTCGCCGTCGGTTCCGAGACGCCGCCGCCCGTCCAGGCGACTGCCTCTTCCACTCCCGGAGCCGGAACCACGGGCGCCACTGCAGAGACCGCCCCGGCCACTACTCCTGCTTCCGAACCGGCGACTGACCCGGCAACGGAAGCCGCGATTGACCCGGCCACCGATCCGGTGACCGAGCCAGAGGCTCCGGGGCCGGCGTCGGACCCGCCCGTAACGGACCCCGCCGTCACAGATCCCGCCGTCACCGATCCGGCGCTCACAGATCCGGCCGCCGATCCAGCCGTCAGCGATCCGGAGCCGGACCCCGAGCCCGAATTTGTCACCGCCGGCGGCATCGGCGCCAAGTGGCGGAGCCTTGGCGGAGCGGGCGGCGTGCTCGGCGAGCCGACGTCGAACGAGCAGTGCTCGGCGGGGCTCTGCGTGCAGAGCTTCTCGGGCGGCCCGATCTACTGGACGTCCAAGTCGGGAGCCCATCCGGTCCTGCTGGCCTCCGGGCGCACCGGCCCGCAGTGGACGGCAGGGGGCGGCCTGGCAGCCTTCGGCTATCCCATCGGCGACGAAATCGCCATGGGGGCACGGTCCCTGCAGAAATTCTCCACCGGCAAGGTGATCATCTGGACCGGAACCCGGTTGCTCAACTTCTCCACCCGTACGGGCATCGGCAGCCGCTGGGCAGCGTCGGGAGCTGAGACGGTCCTGGGCCTGCCGTCAGCCGGAGAAACCTGCGGGCTGAGAAACGGGGGCTGTTCGCAGGTCTTCGACGCCGGCACCATCTACTGGTCGCCGCAGACCGGAGGCCAGGCGATCCGCGGCGGCATCGGCTCCCGCTGGCGTGCCGTCGGCGCGCAGAACGGCGTCCTGGGGTATCCAACCAGCACGGAAGCCTGCGGCCAGGTGGCGGGCGGCTGCCTCCAGCGGTTCCAGGGCGGCAGCATTTACTGGTCGCCCGCCACAGGCGCCTGGATCACGCGCGGCGGCATCGGCACCCGGTACATCCTGACCGGCGGAAACCGGAGCTCCCTGGGCTATCCCGTGGCCAATGAGGCCTGCGGGCAGGCCGCCGGCGGGTGCATCCAGCGGTTCCAGGGCGGCACCATCTACTGGTCTCCGCTGACCCCGGCCTGGATCGTCCGGGCCGGCATCGCCCAGCGCTATGCCACCAACGGCGGGGCGGGCGGCTGGCTGGGCTACCCGACGGCGAACGAACGGTGCGCCGGCGACCAGTGCATCCAATCGTTCCAGCGCGGCTTCATCGGCTACACCAAGGCTGCCGGCACGCGGGCTTACGGAATTACCGAATGCCAGAAGCTTAACAACGGGCGGTCCAGGTACTCCACGTACGGCGCCAACCGGGTGCTGCTGACGTTTACGCAGGGCTACGGCCAGTCGTATGCAACCAACGTCTACTGCGTCCGGATGGCCGGAACGTACGTCCAGGACTGGCGGACCGACGGCTACGTGGGCGCCTCCGGCTTCAAGGCTCCGGGCGTCCCCTCGGGCCCCACCCGCTACCTGTACTCGCCCACGGGCTCGTACTCGGTGACGGAGGCCTTCGGCCTGGGCAACCCGGGAACGAAGCTCCCCTACCGCACGCTGAACCCCCGCTCGCGCTGGGGCGGCAACCCGTGGACCGCGACGTACAACAAGTACTTCGAGTCCTCATCGTGGGTGGGCTGGGACGAGAACATGTGGTACTTCGCCACCCGCGCCACTCATGACTACCGCCAGGGCGTGGTGGTCAACTACAACCGTCCCAACATCGTGCAGGACGCCGGCTTCGCCATCTTCCTGCACATGAACAAGGTCCCGACGGCGGGCTGTATCTCGCTGGACGACTGGGCCGTGGTGGATTACATCAGGAAGTCCAGGCCCGGCGACCGAATCATCATGGGAACCTACAGCGCCCTGTTCCGGTAGCTTCCTGACCCAGCTGCAAGAAAACCCAGGCCTGGCGGCACATCCGCCGGGCCTGGGTTTTTCTGCTCAGGCGGGCAGCGCCACCTTTTCCAGCATGCCGTCCGCCATCGTGTACCTGAGCCATCTCCCCGGAGCGAGTTCACCCGCCCGGCCACGGGACCCGTCCGCACAGCCGTCGAACCACTCACCCAGGGCCCGGTCATGGCTGACCATCACCACCGTTCCGCCGAAGTCCGCGAGCGCCGATTCCAGTTCCTCCACGAGCGCGGGGGCCAAGTGATTGCTGGGTTCGTCCAAGAGCATGACGTCCCTGTGGCCGAGCAGCAGCCGGGCGAGCGCCAGCCTGCGCTGCTGGCCTGCGGAGAGCGCGCCCACCGGAACATGGAATTCGCTGGTGCGGAAGAGGCCCAGCCGCAGCAGCGCCTCCGCATGGTCGTCGATGTTCCCGCCGAGCCCGGCGGCAAAGGCGGGCAGCAGCCTCAGGGCCGGATGTTCGGGCAACTCGAGCTCCTGCTGCAGGTAGCCGATCCGGCCGCGGCGCACCACCTGGCCAGCGGCCGGCTGGAGCGTGCCGGCCAGAACGGAGAGCAGCGTGGACTTCCCGGCACCGTTGGGCCCGGTGATGAGGATTTTCTGCCCGCGGTCCACCCGGAACTCGGGGACGTCCAGCCGGCCAGGCACCCGGGTGTTGCGGGCATGCAGGACCCCTTCGACGGCTTCCAGGTGTCCGCCCCCGGAACTCCGGCCGGCGCTCCCACCGGAATCGGCGGTGACGTTCCTCCCGCCGGAATCGGCGGTGCCGTCCAATCCGCCGCCGGGCGTGCCGTCCAATTCGCCGTCGAGCCCGGCGTCGAGCTTCAGGCGTTCCGGCGGGCGCTCCACCGGGTTGTCCTCCAGGCGGCGCAGCCGCTCCTGTGCATTGCGGATCTTGCTGGCAGCGGCGCGCTCCCAGGTCCCGGTCTTGAAGTCGAAGGCCGCCTTGTCGTTGTCCCGCCGGCGCGCGTAGCCCATCCTGCCCGCCACGGTGTCCGCCTGCCGCCGTTCGGCATCCATGGCGTCGAGCCAGCCGTGGTACTGCTGCGCCCAGCGCTGCCGCTCGGCCCGCTTCTCCTTCAGGTAGCCGTCGTAGCCGTTGCCGTAGCGGTTCACCGTTCGGCGCTCGGCGTCGACCTCGATCACGGCGGCGGCGACCTTCCGCAGCAGCACACGGTCGTGCGAAACCACCACCACAACTCCCCGGTGCGATGCGAGACGGCCCTCGAGCCAGGCTGTTCCGCTGGCGTCCAGGTGGTTCGTTGGCTCATCCAGGAGCAGGATGTCCGCGGGATCAGCCAGCAGGCAGGCCAGCGCCACGCGCTCCTGCTCCCCGCCGGACAGCGACCCCAGCGTCCGGCCGCGGTCCACGCCGCCCAGGCCAAGCCTGTCCAGCGCCGCCTCCACACGGGATTCCGCGGCATATCCCTCGCGCAACTGGTACCGGGTCTGCAGGTTCCCGTAGGCCTCGAGCTCGGCCGGCCCGGCCGCCGCCAGGCCGTCCTCCAGCCGTTCCAGCTCGGCTTCCATCTCCCGCAGTGCGCGAAGCGAACCGTCAATGGCGTCGGCCACGGTCAGCCTGGCGGAGAGTCCGGATGTCTGCGCCAGATAGCCCACCCGGCCGTGCCGCTGGGCCGTGCCTTCCGCAGGCGCCTCGATACCCGCCAGGATCCGCAGCAGAGTGGACTTGCCGGCACCGTTCTCGCCCACGACGGCGGCGTGTTCCCCCGCGGCGATCACCAGGTCGACGCCGGTGAAGAGTTCGCGGTCCCCGTAGCCGTGGGAGACGCCGGACAGGTGCAGCTGTTCGGTGCGGAAATGTGGTTCAGTCATGGGAAGTCCTCGCAGTCCAAAGTGCGGCCCCGGAGCTCAGTTATGCTCTACGGGGCCTTGTCTGTGGCCATGTCGACGCCGGACGATGCCGGCGTCGCGGTTAGGACTTCATGGGTCAAGCCTGCCCGCAGGCGGGCGGCCCCGTCAAGGTTCGCACCCGCCGTCGGGCACGCGCACTACGCTGGGAGCATGGTGAATACCAGACGCATGCTGCCTGCTCCGCGGCCGGATCTCTACCGGTTTTCGCCGCTGGACCTCACCGCCGTCGGACTCTACGTTGCCGTCGCCGCGTTCTTCGCCCTGGCCGGGGAACTGATCCTGCCGTTGCTCCGGGCACTGGCCCCGACGCCGGCCATCGCCTCCTACGGCGTGAACCTCCTCTTCTACGGCTGTGTCGGCGCCCTGGCGCTGTTTGCCGCCCGCGGGGTGGTGTCCCGGGACCTCAAGGTGCTTGCCACGCGGCCCTGGTTCACGCTCGGAATGGTGCCGCTGGCCGTCGTCGCCATGATGGTTGTCACGGCCATCCTGGTGGCCGTGGGCGGGACCACCGAGACGTCCGCCAACCAGGCCGGACTGCAGACGCTCATTCGGCAGGTCCCGGCCTGGCTGATGGTGCCGCTGATTGTCGTGGTGGGACCGTTCGTCGAGGAGTATGTGTTCCGGCACCTGCTGATCGGGAAGCTCAGCAGGCGGGTCAACATCTGGATCTGCTGCGGACTTTCCGTGATTCTCTTCGCCGCCCTGCACATCGTGGGGCAGGAGGCCCTCACCCTCCCCGCGCTCATGCCGTACCTGGCCATGGGCGGCACCCTGGTCTTTGTATACGTGTGGACGGGGCGGAACCTGATGTTTGCCTACTTCGTCCATGCAACCAAGAACCTGCTGGCCGCGATCTTCCTCTACACCATCCCGCCGGAACTCCTGGATCAGCTGCAGCGGGTCCAAGGCTAGAGCCGCCGCCGGCCCTGCCGCCCGGGCGCGCCCGGGCCGGCCCCGTCATGATGGCCCGGCCCCTATCCGGAGGCGGCGCCGCCGTCGTAGCTTGGTGCCATGGGACTCAACATTCAGATCGCCATCGACTGCCATCACCCGCATGACCTCGCCGACTGGTGGGCCGAAACGCTGGACTGGTCCGTGGAGCCGCAGGACGAGGGCTTCATCCGGTCCATGATCAGCCAGGGCTTCGCCACGGAAGACCAGACCATGACGCATAACGGCAAGCTGGTGTGGAAGGAGGGCGCGGCGATCCGGCCCACCGAGGAAATCGACGCCAAGGCACCCGCCCGGCGCCTGCTGTTCCAGACCGTGCCGGAACAAAAGACCATCAAGAACCGGGTGCACTGGGACGTTCGCCTGGACGGCCGGGACAAGGACGAGGTCCGCGCCGAGCTGGAAGCCCGCGGCGCCACCTTCCTCTGGACGGCCAGCCAGGGGCCGCACGAATGGCACACCATGGCGGACCCGGAGGGCAACGAGTTCTGCATCAGCTGAGCCGATTACTAGACTTGGACGGTGAGCAACGAATTCCCCGCCAAGGTATCCGACGTCTTTGACCCGTCCCGCTGGCGCACCGTGTCCGGCTTCGACGACTTCCAGGACCTGACCTACCACCGGCAGGTGGAGCGGTCCGAGGACGGCACCGTGACACGGGACCTGCCCACCGTCCGCATCGCGTTCAACCGGCCGGAGGTCCGCAACGCCTTCCGCCCGGGGACCGTGGACGAGCTGTACCGCGCCATGGACCACGCCCGGATGACCCCGGACGTGGCCACCGTGCTGCTGACCGGCAACGGCCCCTCCCCCAAGGACGGCGGCCACTCGTTCTGCTCCGGCGGGGACCAGCGGATCCGCGGACGGGACGGATACCGCTATGCCGACGGCGAGACGCAGGAAACCATCGACCCGGCCCGCGCGGGAAGGCTACACATCCTGGAGGTCCAGCGGCTGATGCGGACCATGCCCAAGGTGGTCATCGCCGTCGTCAACGGCTGGGCGGCCGGCGGCGGGCACTCCCTGCACGTGGTCTCCGACCTGACCATCGCCTCGCGCCAGTTCGGGAAGTTCAAGCAGACGGACGCCACGGTGGGCAGTTTCGACGCCGGCTACGGCTCGGCGCTGCTGGCCCGGCAAATCGGTCAGAAGTCCGCCCGGGAGATCTTCTTCCTCGCCCGTGAATATTCCGCCGAGGACATGGTCCGGATGGGGGCCGTGAACGAGGCCGTTGACCACGAGCGCCTCGAGGAAGTCGCTCTGGAGTACGCCGCGGACATCGCCCGGCAGTCACCGCAGGCCATCCGGATGCTCAAGTTCGCCTTCAACCTCGCCGACGACGGCCTGGCCGGACAGCAGGTGTTCGCCGGCGAAGCGACCCGGCTGGCCTACATGACGGACGAGGCCGTGGAGGGCAAGGAAGCCTTCCTGCAAAAACGCGACCCCGACTGGTCCCGGTTCCCGTACTACTTCTAAGAACGCACTCGTCGGAAGGCACCCCATGCTCCCCAGGCCCGCGCACCCAAGGCGCACGCAGTGAATATCGAGCCCGCACTCAAGGCGCTGGCGGCCGCCCTCCACGGTGAGGGCCCCGCCGTCGAACTCTCCGCCGGCCCCGACGGCAATCCGGCAGTGACCCCTGTCCGGACCCCCGGGTTCGAGGACGCCGTCGTGGTGGTCCGCACGTCCGGGTCCACCGGGGCGCCCAAGGCGACGGTCCTGACGGTGGACGCGCTGGCGGCGTCGTCGATGGCCACCGCCTTTGCGCTCAAGGGCGAGGGACAGTGGCTGCTGGCCCTGCCGCTGCAGTATGTGGCGGGCGTGCAGGTACTGGTGCGGTCGCTGTTTGCGGGCACCCGGCCGTGGGCCATGGACCTGTCCGCGGGCTTCACCGCTGATGCCTTCACCGCGGCCGCACTGGAGCTGACGGACAAGATCCGCTTCACGTCGCTGGTGCCCACGCAGCTGCAGCGCCTGCTCGCGGATCCGTCGGCGGACACCCTCGCTGTGCTGCGCCGCTTCAACGGCATCCTGCTCGGCGGCGCCCCGGCCTCGGCCGAGCTCCTGGCATCCGCGCGGGACGCCGGCCTCCGGGTGGTCACCACCTACGGTGCGGCGGAAACCTGCGGCGGCTGCGTGTACGACGGCTATCCCCTCGAGGGCGTGGCCCTGCGGCTCGCCGAAGACGGCCGGATCCACCTGGGCGGGGCCATTCTCGCGGCGGGCTACCTGGACGCGCCGCGGCAGACCGCCGAGTCCTTCATCGAGGAGGACGGCAGCCGCTGGTACCGGACCAACGACCTCGGCACCCTGGATGCCGACGGCCGGCTCACCGTGCTGGGCCGTGCCGACGACGTCATCATTACCGGCGGCGTCAAGGTCTCCGCCGCGCACGTGCAGGCGGAGCTGGAAAAGTCCGACGGCGTGACGGCGGCTTTTGTGGCCGGCGTCGAGTCTGCGAAGTGGGGCCAGGCCGTGGCGGCCTATGTGGCAGTCGCCCGGACCGCCTCCGGGGCCGATGGCGCTGGACGGGACGGCGCCGCGTGGGCCGAGGAATGGCACCGCACGCTCGGGCTGCTGGCCCCCAAAACCGTCCTGCCGGCCGGAGAGCTGATCATGCTGCCCAACGGCAAGCCGGACCGGCTGGCCATGATTGAACGCCTCAACGCGCTGCATCAGGGAAAATAGAGTAGTCCTGCCGCCGCGCCGCTGCGGATTCGCGAACCCGGCGCACGCCCATGCTTTTTGAATGTATCACCGACCCAACACGAGGTACTTACCGTGGCAACAGCCGCACAATGGATCCAAGGCGCCCGGCTCCGCACCCTGCCGGCCGCGATCGCCCCTGTTCTGATCGGCTCGGCGGCGGCCTATGAGATGGCCTCCTTCCGCCCGCTCAATGCAGTCCTGGCGGCCCTCGTGGCGCTCCTGCTGCAGGTCGGCGTCAATTACGCCAACGACTACTCCGACGGGATCCGCGGGACAGACGAGAACCGGGTCGGGCCCCTGCGGCTGGTCGGTTCCGGTGCCGCCCGCCCCGAACACGTGAAGTATGCCGCGTTCGGTGCCTTCGGCCTGGCGATGCTCGTGGGGCTGGTACTGGTCATCATCACCCAGACGTGGTGGCTGCTGCTGGTGGGCGTGGGCTGCGTGATGGCGGCCTGGGGCTACACGGGCGGAAAGAACCCGTACGGCTACATGGGCCTGGGCGACGTCTTCGTGTTCGTGTTCTTCGGGCTTGTGGCCACGCTCGGCACCACCTACACGCAGGCGGGGCAGATCGGCCTGCCTGCCGTGATTGGCGCCATCGGTACGGGACTCATCGCGTGCGCCCTGCTCATGGCCAACAATGTCCGGGACATCCCCTCGGACATCCAGGCCGGGAAGAAAACCCTGGCGGTGCGCCTGGGCGACAAGCACGCCCGCGAGAGCTACGTGCTGATGCTGGCCGTGGCGATCCTGCTCGTGGTGATTTTGGCTCCCACGCGGCCGTGGATGCTGATCGTGTTGCTCCTGATCCCGGCCTGCCTGATGCCGGCCTGGCTCATGATCAACGGACGGAAGCGCAAGAGCCTCATCCCGGTCCTGAAGCAGACGGGTCTCATCAACCTGGGCTACGCCGTGCTGTTCTCGCTGGGACTGGTGCTGAGCAGCGGGCTGTAAGGCCTAGGCTTCCTCGCCGCGGGGTTCCCGCTTCTTGACGTCGTTGCGGATGGTGACGTCCGGGTGGGTGTCCACGAGGTGGTCCTCGGCCTGGGCATCGTCGATCTCGCCGGCGGTGCGGATGGGCTTGGCGCGGCCGGAGAAGCGGGCATGCAGTGACGCCGTCGCGGCATCGCGCTGCTTTTGGAAGAAGAGGTAGCTGATGGCGAAGGAAATCAGCCCTGCACAGACGACGGCCAGAAACCACCCCAGCTGCAGGAAGACGAACAGCACAAACAGGGGCAGGAAGATCGCTAACCGGATCAGGGAGTATTTCAGAAAAGCCACTATCCAAGTTTAGCCGTCCCGCCTGAACGTATCCTGCGTCATCTGCGGCTCCGGTTCGGCGTTTTGCTGGCGCACGACTGTGGGCATACTGTAATCTCCGCCGGGGCGCGCGGCGGCTAGACTGATTGCATGCCTCGTGTTGCACTCGCAGTCGCCGTTCTCGCCATCTACGTCTACGGACTGGTGGACGTCATCCGGACTGACAGGCATCTGACCCGCGGGTTTTCCAAGACAACCTGGATCATCATGGTTGCCCTCCTGCCGCTCATCGGCGCCGCACTGTGGTTCCTGATCGGCCGCCCCCGCGCATCGGCCGTGGCCCAGCCCGTCTACCAGCGCCATCCCACCGCCCCCGACGACGACCCCGACTTCCTGCGGAACCTCGAGCAGCGCCGCCGCAAGGCCGAGGCGGAACGGCTCCGCAAGCTGAGGGACGACGCTGCGCGGAAGAACCAGGCCGACGGCGGCCCTCACCGCACGGGTGCTGCGGGCACAGGCAGCACCGGCGCAGCTCCGGGCACCAGCAGCGGCAGTTCGAGTGCCAGCGGACCGGCGGCGGGCGAGCCGGGTCCACGCAAGCCGGGCGCCGCGGGCGAGGCCAACGCCGAAGGGAACCCCGAGGCCAAGTAGCGGCGACCCCTGACCGCACCGATTTACCCGAAAGGGCCGCCCAGCAGCAAGCTGAGCGGCCCTTTTTGGTAAAACGGTCGCAGCAGGACGATGCCCACACGCCCGGGCAGCCACCGCCCACTATTCCTCCACACCGGCCCTGAATTGTGGACAACGGCACGCAGACCCACTTCGGGCAGCAGAATGCTCCTATGCCGCGTCCACGTCCCCTTCCTCCGGCCCTGCAGGGACAGCCGTTCACCATCCGCCAGGCTACGGCTGCCGGCCTAACCCGGAGGCGAGCACGGGCCCTCGACCTGACGAGCCCCTGCCACGGAGTACGCGCGCCTGCGGCCGTGGAGATCACCCTTCTTGTCCGGGCGCGCGGTCTGGCACTCGCAACCGGAGCAGTCGTCAGCCATCTTTCAGCCGCTGCGCTCTGGGGTTTCCCGTTGCCCCTTCGTTTCGACGATCACGCCGTCATCCATTTGACCAGCCGGGACGGCGCACGGGCTGTGCGAAGGAAGAACGTCTGCGGCCACTGCCTTCCGCTCCCGGAGGACGAGATTTTCGAGGGCCGCTTCGTTGCCTGCACGTCACCGCTTCGGACGTGGTTCGATCTGGCCGGCATCCTCTCCCTGCAGGACCTCGTCATTGCCGGCGACTTCCTTCTGCGCCGCAAGGGTCCCCTCTCCACGCCCGAGGCACTGGACGCTTTCCTCGCCGAGAAGCAGGGACGGGCAGGCTATCGCAAGGCAATGAAGGCCAGGGCTCTCGTCCGCGCGCGCACCGATTCGCCGAAGGAGACCGAACTGCGGCTTCTGCTGATCGTCGCCGGGCTGCCCGAGCCGGCCATCAACGTCCCCATGTTCGATGAGACCGGCGGCTGGGTCCAGGACCCGGATATGTCCTACGAGGAGTTCAAGATTGCCATCCAGTACGACGGCGGCCACCACGCCACTCCAGCGCAACGAAGAAGCGACATCTTCCGCGATGAAAACGCACGGAGTCTGGGCTGGCTCGTGGTGGTCCTGACACAGTTGGACCTGGATCCCGTCGCCCGGGGCATGGAGCCCAGCGCCGTCACCAAGGTGCGCAAAGCCCTAACAAGCCGTGGCTGGACGCCGCACGTTAATCGTCCGTCGCCCGATAACCAACCGCACCGGCACCCCTGAAGTCCGAAGCACCTCGCCCACGCGGGGCCTGACCGACCTCTCCTGCAGCTTTCGCCAAAAAAGGCCGCCCAGCAGCAAGCTAAGCGGCCCTTTTCGGTAAATCGGCGAGGCCAGGCGTCCCTTTTCGGTAAATTGGCGAGGCCAGGCGTCCCTTTTCGGTAAATCGAAGGCGTCTTCAGATCGGGGGCGCCCTCAGCCAACGTGATGCCCGGTAGCTGCCCCCTCCTTCGTTACGCCAAAAAAGGCCGCCCAGCAGCAAGCTGAACGGCCTTTTTCGGTAAATCGACGAGCGTGAGCGGCCCTTTTTGGCAAACCGGCGACCCGGCAGGCCCGGCGCCCCGGAACCCCCTACAGCCCCGAGTACGAGTGCAGGCCGTTGAAGAACTGGTTCACGATGGTGAAGTTGAAGACCACGCACAGGTAGCCCACGATCGACAGCCAGGCGGCACGGGTGCCCGTCCAGCCGCGGGTAGCGCGGGCGTGCAGGTAGCCGGCGTAGACCACCCAGATCACGAAGGTCCACACTTCCTTGGTGTCCCAGCCCCAGAACCGGCCCCAGGCCTTCTCCGCCCAGATCGCGCCAAACATGAGGGTGAAGGTCCAGCCGATGAAGGCGATCGCGTTGATGCGGTAAGACAGGTTCTCGAGGCTCAGCGCGGAGGGCACCAGGCGCATGAAGCCCAGCTTGTCCGCGCCGCCGGCCGCGATGGTCTTCTGCCGGTGCGACTGGACCAGCTGCAGCGCGGACATCGCGAAGGTCAGGGTGAACAGCGCGGAGGACAGCACCGCGATGGACACGTGGATGATCAGCCAGTAGCTCTGCAGCGCGGGCACCAGGTGGCCGACGGGGGTCCAGAACGCCACGGACGCGGCCACGAGCATGATGATGACCAGGCCCACCACGAACGTGCCGAGGAACCGCAGGTCGCGGCGGACCAGCACCGCGAGGAACACGGCCGCGGCCACGAAGGCACCGGTGGTGAGGAACTCGTACATGTTGCCCCACGGCACACGGCCGGCGCCCACCGCACGGGTCAGCACGGCGGCGGCGTGGATCGCGGCGCCCAGGACGGTCAGTGCCACGGCCACGCGCGCGGGCGCGCGGCGTTCGCCGTAGCGCATGCTGTCGTCGGCGGTCTGCCCGGCGGCGCCGTTCGCGGTACCGGAGGCGTACGACGACGACGGCCGCTCGGCCCGGTCTGCCGGTCCGGACAGGCGGTCCTCACCGCTGCCCGCGGTCCGCGGCGTGGTTGCCCCCACGGACGCACCTGCCACCACCGGAACCTTGGCGGACGCATCCGCCGACGTACCGGCAGCGGCCTTGAGGTCAACCGACTTCAGGGTCTTGCTGCTTCTGGCAAGATCCCACGCGAACGCGATGAAGGCGACGGTATAGGTGCCGGCCGCAAGCAGCATGAAGAGCTCGCTGTACTGGCCCATGGTCTCGTTGATGGGAAACATTACTGGTCCTTCTTCGGCTCAGGCGAGCCTGCTGGTGAGGAGTTGGAAGGTGCAGTTTCGGTGTTGCCGGCGTCCAGGTTCCACTTGCGCGCCAGGAGGCCGCGCAGCGTTGCGGCTTCGCCGGCCAGCCGGTGATCCTCGCCGCGGGCCAGGAGGCCGTACTCCACCATGGTCCTGCCGTCCTGGTGGGTGCCGGTGCGGATCCAGACGCGGCGGCGGTTCACGTAGAGGGAGACGATGAGGCCGGCCACGGCAAGCAGCGCGAAGATGAGGGCGGACAACTGTCCGGGATTGTGGTGGATGTCCACGCCCACGTACTTCTTCACGCCGTCGAACGTGATGGAGCCCTTGCCCTCGGGCAGCGTGTAGGTGTTGCCCGGCGCGAGCGTGATGCCGCCCGCTTTGAGGTTCCGACCGTTGAGTTCCTTGAGGTTCTTGACGTCGAGCTCAAAGACGTTCTGCGGGGAACCCTTGTCCAGGCCAAGGTCGCCGTAGTACGAGTTCAGGTTCAGCTGCGGGTTGATGAGGTCCGGGTCGCCGCTGAAGGAGATGCCCTGTTCAGTCACGAAGGCCGTGGGGAGGAAGAATCCGGCGAAGCCCAGCTGGTCGGGCTTGGCGTCGGGGACCTTGATGACCACGGAGGAGTAATAGTTCTCGCCCTGCAGCTTGGCCACCACGGGGCCCTGCATGGCGACGTTGCCGCTGCCGTCGCGGACCGTGATGACCGGGGCGTAGCCGTTGCCCGTCAGGTAGATGCTGGTGCCGCCGAGCGTGACGGGGTCGTTGACCTTGAGGACTTCCTTCTTGGCCGGCGCCCCGGGGTTTTCCTTGGTGGTGACATCCGCCGTGAAGTCGATGGGCTGGCCGAACTTGCCCTGGGATTCGCGGTCGAACGTGGCCTGGAACTTGTCCAGCTGGATCGAGTACGGCTGCAGCTGGCTGCTCTGGAAGTTGGTGCCCGGCGTGAACTGGTCGTAGCCCACCAGGGTGTTCACGAACGTGTCACCCTCCACCAGGATCCGCTGGCCGCTGTAGCCGAACAGCCCGCCGACGGCCACGGACACCAGCACGCCGATCAGCGAGGTGTGGAAGACAAGGTTTCCCACTTCCTTCAGGAAGCCGCGCTCGGCCCCCAAAGATGGCCGCGCGCCGCCGTCGTGCCTTACCTCAACGCGGTACCCGCGTTTCTTCAGCAGCGCCGCTGCGTCCTCAATGGCGTCCGACGCCGGGATGCCGGCGTCCGCGGGCACCACCAGGGTGCCGTACTCGGGCAGGCGGGACAGCCGCTTCGGGGTGCGCGGCGGCTGCGAGCGCATGGCCTTGTAGTGGGCGATGGCCCGGGGCACCACGCAGCCGATCAGCGAGATGAACAGCAGGATGTAGATGGCCGAGAACCAGGCCGAGGAGTAGACGTCGTACAGCTGCAGTGAGTCCAGCAACTGGCCGTAGTCCGGGTGGTCCTTGATGTACTGGGTGACCACGGACGGGTTGGCGGGGCGCTGCGGGAACAGCGATCCGGGCACCGCGGCCACCGCCAGCAGGAGCAGGAGGAACAGCGCGGTGCGCATGCTGGTCAGCTGGGTCCAGGCCCAGCGGAGCATGCCCACGAAGCCCAGGGAGGGAACTGCGGCCCCGGCCTTGGCAGCCATCACGGCGTCTTTTTTGGCAGGCCCGGGCTGCGGGACGTCCTCGGCCGGGGATTTCTCGGTTGACTTCACACGCTCGCTCATCAGATCGGCAACTTCACATCGGTTTGGAACCAGTACTGCAATTCGGTGACCCAGGTTCCCCACAGACCCGTGGCCATCAGGATGCCCAGGACAATCAGGACTCCGCCACCGGTGCGCTGGATGGCCAGCCGGTGCTTGCGGAAGAAGGACATCACGCCCGCGCCGCGCCGGACCGCCAGGGCGATCAGCAGGAACGGGATGCCCAGGCCAAGGCTGTAGACGAAGGCCAGGAACGCGCCCTTCGCGGCGGAAGAGCCGCCGGAGAGGCTCAGGAGCTGGACGGCGGAGTAAGTGGGGCCGATGCAGGGTGCCCAGCCGAGGCCGAACGTGATTCCCAGCAACGGCGCGCCCCAGAGGCCCGCCGGCGGTTTCGCGTGGATCTTGGCGTCGCGCTGGAACCAGGAGAAGCCGCCCATGAACACCACGCCCATCAGGATCACCACGACGCCCAGGACCTGCGTGACCCAGGCGTTCTGCCCGCCGGAGATCAGGGAACCCAGCTGGCCGAACGCACCGCCGAGCAGCACGAAGATCACCGAGAAGCCGAGCACGAACAGGCCGATGCCCGCCAGCATGCGGCCGCGCTTCTGCTTCTGCAGGTCAACGCCCGTGAGCCCCGTGACGTAGCCCAGGTATCCGGGCACCAGCGGAAGCACGCACGGCGAAAGGAAGGACACGAGTCCGGCCAGCAGCGCCACGGGGATGGCGAGCAGGAGGGAACCGTTCAGGATGGCTTCGGCGAAGGGGCTGTTCACGGGAGGTTACTCTGCCACGGCAGACTGAATGAGAGCTTTGAGCGTGCCCTTCTCGATCTCCCCCAGCACGCGCGACGCCACCCGGCCCTGCTTGTCCACCACGAGCGTCGTGGGGACGGCGCCCGGGGGTACCAGGCCGGAAACGGCCAGCAGCACGCTGCCGTCCTTGTCGTCGAAGCTCGGGTAGGTGAGCCCGAAGGTCTTGTCGAAGGCGTCAGCTGTGGCCTTCTCATCGCGCAGGTTCACACCGAAGAACTGCACGCCCTTGCTCTTGAACTCCTGGTGCAGGGCTTCGAGGGACGGCGCCTCCACCCGGCAGGGCGCGCAGGCTGCGAACCAGAAGTTCAGCACGGTGACCTTGCCCAGGAAGTCCTTGGGTGTCACGGCGGTGCCGTCAAACAGGGTGCCCTCGATCTGGATGCCAGACTTGCGCTCCGCTGCGGCGAACTCGGTCACTGAGCCGTCGCCGGCTACGTAGTTCTTGTTGTCCCCGGCTTTGGCCTGCTTGGCCAGGGCGTCCTCCTGGGCGCAGGCGGACAGGCCCAGCGTGATCGCTGTGAGGGCCAGGCCACCGGCGGCGAGGACGCTGCGGCGGGAACTTTTGGGTGTTTCAGTCATAGCTAGGCTCCGGGGGTGCTCGAGGCACCGGGAAGAAGGGCGGCGGCGGGTTCGCTGTACTCCACGCGGAGCAGGGCGCCGTCGTCGCCGAATACCAGGGAGGTGAGGGAGGTCAGGGTGCATTCGCGTTTCCGCGGATCGTGCCACAGCGGCTTGCCCTCGGCACTGAGCCGGGTGGCCCAGATGGGAAGCTGGTGGCAGACCAGGATGGCCTCGGCACCGTCGCCGCCGAGTTCGATGGCCTTCGCGCGGGCTTCCTGGACGGCCTCGGTCACGCGGGCTGCCTGCAGCTTGTAGGGCTCGCCCCAGGACGGCCGGAAGGGGTTGACCAGGTGCGGCCAGTGCTTGGGTTTGCGCAGCTCGGCTTTGGTGACCTTCAGCCCTTCGAAGTAGTTTTCGGCCTCAATGATCCGGCTGTCGGTGTGGATGTCCAGCCCAAGCGCAGCCGAGGTGGGCTGCGCGGTTTCCTGGGCACGGGTGAGTGGCGAGGCCACCAGGTACACGATGTTGGCACCCTGGGAGGCGCGTTCGCGGAAGTGCTCGGCGAGCGTCTGCGCCATCTGCTGGCCAAGTTCGGAGAGGTGGAATTCAGGCAGCCTGCCGTACAGGACACCTTCGGGGTTGTGGACCTCGCCGTGGCGGAGCAAATGGACAGTGGCTTGGGGCATGTCTACCAGTTTCTCAAAGGGCAGGGGCAATGACGAAATCTTCTACACCAAGTAGAACTGAGAAATTTTTAAAAAAGTTCCCTGGCGGTGGAATAAAAGATGCAAATGCATGTTTATACTGGATGCAGCAGTTAGTTGAGACTTCAACAAAAGCTTCAACGATCACAGTCCGACCACTTACACAAGGAGAACCACCATGGCACTTTCCACCGAGCTCACCCGCGGCACCTGGACCCTCGACAACTCCCACAGCGAGATCGCCTTCACTGTCCGCCACGCCGGCATCAGCAAGGTCCGCGGCCAGTTCAAGGACGCCGCCGCCACCCTGAACCTCTCCGAGGACGTCACGGCCAGCAAGGTCGAGGCCACCATCCAGACCGCCAGCTTCGACAGCGGCGACGCCAACCGCGACGGCCACGTCCGCGGCGAAGACTTCTTCGACGTCGAGAAGTTCCCGGAGATCTCCTTCGTTTCCAACGGCCTGGTTGCCAACGGGGACAGCTACGAACTCCAGGGCGACCTGACCATCAAGGGTGTCACCCGCCCCGTCTCCCTCGAGACCGAATTCAACGGCGTTGCAGTGGACCCCTTCGGCAACACCCGCGCCGGTGTTTCCGCAGAGACCACCATCAGCCGCAAGGACTTCGGCCTGACCTGGAACGCAGTGCTGGAAGCCGGCGGCGTCCTGGTCAGCGACAAGGTTGCCATCAACCTTGAACTGGCCTTCATCGCCCCTGCAGCCTAGATTTCACGCTGGTCCAGCAGCCACGATTGCTGGAACCCAAACGCCCCGTCCGCGGTCTCTCCGCAGGCGGGGCGTTTGGCGTTCAGGCCTTCTGGAATTGGCGAAATCCCGGGTTTAAAGTGAGTGCCATGAGCACCCCCAGAGATGAACCGGAGCCCCGTGATCCCGGGGCCGTGCCGCCGCCCGGCAGCCATCGCCCGACGCCGGGCCAGCCGACGCCAGGCCAACCGGGCCAGCCGACGCCGGGCCAACCGTTCCCGGCCCAGCAGCCGCCCACCGGTAGTGGCCGGTTCGCCTTCGAACTGCCAGCGGACCGGCCACGGAACTTTGGCGAGGTCATGCCGCGCGGGGGCTTCTCCGGCCTCTTCGACGTGACGGGGCTGCCCACGGAGCTCAAGGTGTCCTACTGGATCTGGGTTATCGGCGGCCTGCTGGGGCTGCTGGGCGGTGTGATCGGCATCTTTGGTGTGCTGGTGCTCTTCGCGATCATTCCCGGCCTGGCGGTCCTCGTGTTCCTGCTCGTCCTCGTGGCCTTGGCTGTGGCGGCGGCGGAGATTGTCCTGGCCCTGAAGCTGAAGGAAGGCAAGGAGTGGGCGCGGCTGGCCCTGACCATCGTGGCCGGGGTGTCGCTGCTGCTGGCCATCATCAGCTCAAGTTTCCCCGCGGGCCAGGACGGGAACTGGCTGGGCTTCCTGGTCAGTCTGGTGGCCACGGCGCTGATGTGGGTGCCCAACTCGCAGGCCTGGTTCGTTGCAGCACGGGGACGCCGCTGACCGCCGCCCGGCAGGGACCCTGATTTCGTGGCCGGACAGTGCCCTGCCACGCAACGTTTCCGCAGGTAGGCATGCCTTTGGAATACCTCTCCGGAATGATCCACGGCGCACCCGCTGAGGGGTACGGTGGGAAGTGAACCATGCTGGGGAGGGCAGGCGTCTGAACCGGTAGCCGATTCAGACGTCACTACGCAAAGGACCGCTCATGAGCAATCCTCCAGTCCCGCACTCCAATGACCCCGGCTCCGACGAGCCGGACAACGGCCGCCAGCCAGGCAACGAACAGCCACGCTACGGTCAGGACGCGCCCCAGCACGAGCAAAGCACTCCGCAGTTCGGGCAGGGCACCCCGCAGTACGGCCAGGTAACGCCACCCGCCCCCCAGTACGGCGAGAACGCGCCGCAGTATGGCCAGAACGCACCCCAGTACGGACAGAACGCACCCCAGTACGGACAGGCCGGACAGGGCGGCGCACCGCAGTACGGGCAACCGCAGTACGGACAGAACCCGCCGCAATACGGGCAGGCCGGACAGGGCGGCGCACCCCAGTACGGGCAGTCTCAGTTTGGGCAGTCCCCTTACGGCCAGAGCCCGTATGGCCAGTCCCCCTACGGGCAGTACCCCTCGGAACAGGCCCAGGCAGCAACCGGCGCCGGCGTTCCGAAGCTCGTTAACTATTCCTTCTGGATGATCATCGCCGCAGGCGTCTTGTCCATCCTGTCCGTACTGATCGCCATCCCCACCCTGGATGACCCGGCCATGCGGAGCACGTTCGAAGAGCAGCTGCGCGGCAGCGGCCAGAACATCGCCTTCGAGGACGTCAAGGGCTTCATCATCGGAACCATGGTGGTCTTTGCCCTGATCGGCGCCGGCCTGTACGCGTTGGTGGCCTTCAACATCCGGAAGGGCAAGAACTGGGCGCGCATCCTGGGCACCGTGTTCGCTGCGCTCTCCGTCTTCAGCCTCTTCCCGCTGGGCCTTAACACTCTGGTAGCGCTCCTGGGCATCGCCGCGATCGTGATGCTGTACCTGCCGGGATCAGCTCAGTACTTCCAGAAGCCGCAGCCGTTCGCCAACCCGTACTCGCAGCCGGGTGGCCCGTACGGCCGCTAGCTAATCGAACGCTGCCTCACCCCAACGGGCGCGGATTCCTGAAAGGCCGGAGCTACTCCGGCTGACCGGGGGTCTGCGCCCGTTGCGCGTGGTACGCCAGGATCTGCAGTTCGGTGGCCATGTCCACCTTCCTCAGCGTCACGCCGTCGGGCACCTGGAGCATCACCGGCGCAAAGCTGAGGATGCTCCGCACGCCGGCGTCCACCACGCGGTCGCATATGCTCTGGGCGACGGCGGCCGGCAGTGCCAGCACCACCATGTTGGTGCCGGTCCGTTCCAGGACCGTCTCCAGGTCCGCAACGTCGCTGACCCGCAGCCAGCCCACCTCATTGCCCACCACCATCTGGTCGGCGTCAAAGATGGCAACCACGTCAAAGCCCCTGGATTCGAAGCCGCCGTAGCGGGCCAGCGCCTTGCCCAGGTTACCGGCGCCGACAATCGCGACTTTCCAGTCATGTGTCAGGCCGAGTGCGGCGGCGATGTGGCGGCTCAGGTACTGCACCTCATAACCCACGCCGCGCGTGCCGTAGGAGCCCACATGGGACAGGTCCTTGCGGAGGGTTGAGGAGCTGACTCCGGAAAGCTCAGACAGTGATTCGGAGGAGACCCGCTCGGTGCCTTCGGCCAGCAGGGAGTTCAGGGCGCGCAAGTAGATCGTCAGCCGGGCCACGGCCGCCGGCGGGATCTGCTTTCCGGCAGCCCCGGTGGGCCCAGGCAGGGGCTGGGGTGGTGAATCGAGCGAAGTCACTATCTGCTCCGTTACGTCGCGTTGTGAGTCCACTCTAGATCCCCATCAGTTATGTCAACAAAGCCAATGCCATTGTTCGAAATTGGCTAATCTCCCGCGATGGCCCGGCGCAGGACACGCTCCAGGCGCGCCTCGTCGATCTTCCAAAAGTCGCGCTGGACGCCGTCCACCAGCACCACCGGGATCTCCTCGGCATAGCGTTCGCGCAGCTCGTCGTCGGCGTCCAGCTGCCGCTCCGACCACGAAAGTCCCAGCCCGGCAGTCACCCGCCCGACGGCGTCGCGCGCCGCGGCGCACAGGTGACAGTCTGCTTTGGTGAGGAGAACGACGTCGGGGTTTGCCATGCTTCAACCGTATCGCCGTTCCCGATGCGGAGCGACGCGGCGGCCGTCAGGTGCGGGGTACTGCATTGACTAGACTCAGTGGCATGCCCGAGGAGAAGTACGTCGCTGTGGCCCACCGTCCGGTTGCGAAGCAGCAACACGGCGAGGCAGCCTTCTTCGACGTCGACAACACCCTCATGCGTGGCGCCAGCCTGTTCCACGTGGCCAGGAAAATGCACCAGCGCGGCGCCTTCACGCTTGCGCAGGCGGCGGGCATGGCGTGGAAGCAGCTGAAATTCGTGCTCCGGGGCGAGAACCTCAATGACGTCCACGCCGTCCGGGATTCCGCGCTGAGGCTCGCCGCCGGCATCACGGAGGAGGACATCAAGGCGCTGGGCGAAGAGGTCTATGACGAGATGATCGCCTCCCGGATCTGGCCCGGCGCGAAGGCCCTGGCCGAGCAGCACCTGCGCGTGGGCCGGAAGGTGTGGCTGGTCACCGCGACGCCTATCGAGGTGGCCACCGTGATTTCCACGCGGCTGGGGCTCACGGGCGCCCTCGGAACGGTGGGCGAGACCAAGGATGGCTTTTACACGGGCAGGCTCGTCGGGGACATCCTGCACGGCGCCGCCAAGGCTGTGGCGGTCCAGGGCATCGCGGACAACCACGGACTGGACCTGAAGCGCTGCTGGGCCTACAGCGACTCCTACAACGACATCCCGCTCCTGACGATGGTGGGCCATCCGGTGGCGATCAACCCGGACGCCCGCCTGCGCAAGCACGCCCGCGAACGCAACTGGCCGGTCTACGACTTCCGCTCAGGCCGCCGGGCCGCCACCCTGGGCCTCAAAGCAGCCACAGCAGGAGGAGCGGTCTACGGCCTCTGGCGGGGCTACACCCGTTTCCGCGGCCCCCGGGCCTGACACTGTTCTCCGCGCACGGCGGTATGCGTGTCGCGGGAGGGTATGCGTGTCACGGGAGGGTTTGCGTGTCGCGGGAACGCAAAAATGCCCGCACCCTCGAAAGGGGCGGGCATTGACGCGTAGAGCTAGCTCTACTTCTTATTGCGGCGCTGGTGGCGGGTCTTACGAAGCAACTTGCGGTGCTTCTTCTTGGCCATACGCTTGCGACGCTTCTTAATAACTGAACCCACGAAAGTTCCTTACAAACTAGATGCAGTACCTGTCTGATGGAGAAGGTCCGTGGACTGAGCAACAGACTGACAACTGACAGATTCTTACAATGACGTAAAACGTTCCTTAACAGGGTACCGCTTATCTGGAGCACCCCCTGACCAGCACAGCCCCGTGGCGTGCAGCGGCCCCCAAGGCGGCTGCAGCAACCACGGGATCGGTGCGGTCAGTCGGGTCCCGTTAGGCGGTGCCCGTATGACCGTCCACGACAGCACCCTTGAGGTACTGTTCGACGGCGGTCTCCGGGACGCGGTAGGAGCGGCCGAACCTGACGGCGGGCATCTCCCCCGAATGGACAAGGCGGTACACGGTCATTTTGGAGACACGCATTACCTCAGCCACCTCGGCCACGGTCAAGAACTTGGCGTTCGAGAAGTTCGACTCTGCGGACATTACCCATATTCCTTTGCTCTCAGCAACGACGCCGGTCTATCTGCGGTGTGCGCCGATGCTGAGCCATCGAACAACCGTGTTCTAGTTACTCTAGATGCTCACGTGGCCATTGTGAAAGCCCGCCGTTTCCGCGACGATGCCGCCAGTTGTTCGAGGACGGACGCCGTCACATCCCACTCCATGCAGGCATCTGTGACGCTCTGGCCGTAGGCCAGGTCCGAGCGTCCGGCGGCGTGTTCGGCCACGTCGAGGTTCTGCGCGCCGCCCACCAGGAAGCTCTCCAGCATGACGCCGGCGATCGCTCCCGCGGCCGTTCCCGCGTCCTCGAGCTGGGCGCCGATCTCGAGCGCCACCTCGGCTTGGCGGTGGTGGCTCTTGCCGCTGTTGGCGTGGCTGGCGTCCACGATCAGCCGCGGGTTGAGGGTCTTGGCTGCGAGCTTGGCGGAGGCCGCCTCGACGTCGGCGGCGGAGTAGTTGGGGCCCTTCCGGCCGCCGCGGAGGATCACGTGGGTGTCGGGGTTGCCCGCGGTGGACACCAGCGCGGCCCGGCCGTCGCCGTCGATGCCGAGGAAGGCCTGGGCTGCGGCGGCGGCGCTGCAGGCGTCGACCGCCACCTGGAGGTCGCCGTCGGTTCCGTTCTTGAAGCCGATGGGCATGGACAGCCCGGAGGCGAGCTGGCGGTGGATCTGGCTTTCAGTGGTGCGGGCGCCGATGGCACCCCAGGAGACGAGGTCTGCCATGTACTGCGGGCTGATGGGTTCCAGGAACTCAGTGGCGGTGGGAAGCCCCAGGGCGGTGACCTGCTGCAGGAAGCTGCGGGCGGCCCGAAGTCCCGTCGCGATGTCATGGCTGCCGTCCAGGTGGGGATCGTTGATGAGGCCCTTCCAGCCCACGGTGGTGCGCGGCTTTTCGAAGTAGGTCCGCATGACGATGAGCAGGTCTTCCTTGTGTTTCTCCGCCTGGCTGACCAGCCGGCGGGCGTATTCCAGGCCGGCCTTGGGGTCGTGGATGGAGCACGGGCCGACGATCACCAGCAGGCGGTCGTCCACGCCGTCCATGATGGCCCGGACTTCGTCGCGGCCGCGTTCGACGACGTCGGCCGCCTTGGCGTCCAGCGGCAGTTCCGCAATCATCTCCTGCGGCGTGGGCAGGGCCGTGATCTCGCTGACCCGCAGGTTCGACGTCGACTGGCGTTTCGACGTCGGTTGCTGGGTTTCGGTGGCTGTTGCGCTCATTTTCGGGGGTCCTGTTCAGGGTGGGAGCGGGCCCCTGATCAGAACCCGCCGTGGAAATGGCGAAGGGCAGAGAATGATCTCTGCCCTGTTGGCTCTGAAGGAAAGTTGGATGCGTGTCAGTTAGACGCGGGCCCCTCCAGAGCCAACGAAAAATACGCATACCAACGGTTAGTCATGGAAACGACCATAAGCCCGCAGTGATGGATTGCCAAATCGACGCCGTCACATGCGGACTTCGCAGCTCACCACATCGGCCGGAGCGCGCCTAGGAGTGCGTCACCCCAGCAGCTTGCGGAGGTACTGCAACTGCCGGACCCAGTGGTGCTCCTGGCCACCCTCGTGGTTGTTGAAGCGGTACACGTCGATGTCCTTCCCCACTGCCCCGCGTGCCTCCGTCCCGTAGGCGTTGTAGCTGGCGAAAACGGTCGACGGCGGGCAGACGTCGTCCATCTGTGCCACGGAGAACAGCGCCGGGGCCGTCGCGGACCTGCCCAGGTTAACGCCGTCGAAGTAGTTCAGCACCGCCAGCATGGACTCGTACCGTTCGCGGTGCCGGCCGAGGAAGGCGGCGATCTCGGGATACGGGCCTCGCGGTGTGATGTCGATCGCGCGCGGGAAGTCCTGAAGGAACGGGACGTCGGGCAGGGCGGCGATGACGCCGTCGAGCCTTCCGGCCGCGAGTCCGGCCACCGCGATAGTGATGCCGCCGCCCTGGCTCACGCCCGCCACCACAATCCGGGACGCGTCCACGTCAGGGTGCGCCTGCGCCGCCTCGACGGCACGGAATGCGTCCACGTACACGCGGCGGTAGTAGTACTCTTCGCGGCTGGCCGCGCCCCGGGTCATGAGACCGGCATACGCCACCTCACCGGCCGACGGGTGCGGGTCCGCGGTCTCCCCAACCGCTCCCGAGTAGCCCTGGCCCCGGGTGTCCATGATGAAGTGCGCATAGCCCGCCTGTGCCCACCTCGTGTCCTGGTTGGCCAGCCCGCGCCCGCCGGAGTAGCCGGCATACTGCACGACGGCGGGCAGCGGGGTCCCGGCCTCCCGGGTCACCGGCAGGTGCAGCCAGCCCTTCACGGGGGCGCCGCCGTAGCCGGCGAAGGTGACGTCGAAGGTGTCCACGACGGCCAGGTAGTTCTCCACCGGTTCGAAGACAGCGTCCAGCGGACGGGTCCTGGCCTCCTCAATCGTGCGGTCCCAGAAAGCCTGGAAATCCGGCGGCACGGTGGCCGCTGAGGTGTACCGGCGGAGCTCCTCGAGGGGCAGATCGAACAGCGGCATGAAGTTTTCCGTTCTTCCTCTGGTGGCGTCTTCCTGGGTGGCGTGCGGTCCCGTGCTTCAGACCAGCGCGGCCTCGAACCTGTCGAGCGTGTGCGACGCGCGCACCAGCGCCCGCAGCGCGTCGAGTCCGCCGGTGACGGTGCCTGCCGCGCGGGCCTGGACCAGCACGTTTCCGAGGGCCGTTGCCTCGACCGGGCCGGCGATAACGGGTTTGCCGGTGGCCTGGGCCGTAAGCTGGCACAGCAGCGCGTTCTGCGATCCGCCGCCGACGATGTGCACCACGCCCACGGCAACACCGGCGAGGCGTTCGGCGTCGGCGATGGTGCGCGCATACCCGGCGGCGAGGCTGTCCAGGATGCAGCGGACGACCGCCGCCGGCTCGGCCGGAAGGACGGCGCCGGTGTTGCGGGCTGCCGCACGGATCCGGTCGGGCATGTTGTCCGGGGCGATGAAGGCGGGGTCGTCGGGGTTGATCCTCGGCCCGCCGGGCGGGAGCGCCGCGGCTGCGTCGAGGAGTTCCCCGATCGCCGGCCGGTAGCCTTCCTCGGCCCAGGTGCGCTGGCATTCGCTGAGCAGCCAGAGCCCGCCGACGTTGCGCAGGTACCGGGTGGTGCCGTCCACCCCGCGCTCATTGGTGAAGTTCGCCGCGCGGCTGGCTTCGGTGAGCACCGGGTGGTGCAGTTCCAGCCCCACGAGGGACCAGGTGCCGGAGGAGATGTAGGCGAAGTTCTCCTGCTCCGCGGGAACGGCGGCGACGGCCGATGCGGTGTCGTGCGAGCCTACGGCCACCACCTTGGTGTCCTGGGGCAGCCCGGTCCGCTCGGCGATTCCGGGCAACAGCGTTCCCAGCGTTTCGCCGGGCTGGATCAGCGGCGGGAACAGGTCCCTGGGCAGGCCCAGGGGTCCGAACAGCTCGGTGGCCCACTCCCCCGCGACGGCGTCGAACAGCCCTGTCGTGGAGGCGTTGGTGGCCTCGGTGCGGCGCTGCCCGGTGAGCAGGAACGCGATCAGGTCCGGGATCAGCAGTGCCTGCAGCCCGTCCAGATCCGGTTCGGTGGCAAGCTGGTAGAGCGTGTTGAACTGCAGGAACTGCAGCCCCGTGGTGGCATAGAGCCGGGCCGGGTCGAGTTTCCCGTGCACCTGGGCGACGGCGGCGCGGCTGCGTTCGTCCCGGTAGCTGTACGGCTGCGCGGTGAGTTCGCCGTCCTTGGTGACCAGGCCGTAGTCCACCGCCCAGGTGTCGATCCCGATGCTGGCGATCGTTTCCCCCCGCTCGGCTGCCGCCTTGCCGGCGGCAGCGAGGCCGGTGAGCACTTCGGCGAAGAGGGCGTCGAAGTCCCAGCGGAGGCCGGCGTCGGACTGCACCACGGCGTTGGGGAAACGGTGCACGACGTCGAGCATGGCCCGCACCGGACCGCCGTCGGTGGTGTCAGCTCCAGGCATGCCTGATCCAGTGCTGATCCGTCCCAGAATGACGCGCCCCGAGGAGGCGCCGATGTCGACGGCGGCGAACAGGCCGCCGTCGACACCGGTAACTGCCGCCGTACTCACCGGAGGAACGCTGCCGCGACCCCGGCGTCGACGGGGATGTGCAGTCCGGTGGTGTGTGAGAGTTCGTTGCTGGTGAGGACGGCCGCGGCGTTGGCGACGTGCTCGGGCAGGACCTCGCGCTTGAGCAGGGTGCGCTGGGCGTAGTACTCGCCCAGTTTTTCCTCGTCCACGCCGTAGACGGCGGCGCGCTTGGCGCCCCAGCCGCCGGCGAAGATCCCGGAGCCGCGGACCACGCCGTCGGGGTTGATGCCGTTGACGCGGATGCCGTACTCCCCAAGTTCCGCGGCGAGCAGGCGGACCTGGTGGGCCTGGTCGGCCTTGGTCGCGGAGTAGGCGATGTTGTTCGGGCCGGCGAACACGGAGTTCTTGGAGGAGATGTAGATGATGTCCCCGCCCAGGCCCTGCTCGATCATGACCTTCGCGGCGGCCTTGGCCACCAGGAACGAGCCCTTGGCCATGACGTTGTGCTGGATGTCCCAGTCCGTCTCGGTGGTTTCCAGCAGCGGCTTGGAGATCGACAGGCCGGCGTTGTTGACCACCAGGTCCACCCCGCCGAAGGCCAGCACCGCCTCATCGATCGCGGCGGCGACCTGGGCTTCGTTGGTGACGTCGGCCTGGACGCCGACGGCGACGTCCGGGCCGCCGAGCTCGGCGGCGACGGCCTGCGCGTTGTCCAGGTTCAGGTCCGCGATGACCACGCAGGCGCCCTCCGCGGCGAGGCGGGTGGCGATGGCCTTGCCAATGCCGGACGCGGCACCGGTGACCAGCGCGATGCGGGTGGCGTGGGACTTGGGCTCGGGCATCCGGGCGAGTTTGGCTTCCTCCAGGGCCCAGTACTCGATCCGGAACTTCTCGGTCTCATCGATCGGGGCGTAGGTGGAGATCGCCTCGGCGCCGCGCATTACGTTGATCGCGTTCAGGTAGAACTCCCCGGCCACGCGGGCGGTCTGCTTGTTGGCACCGTAGGAGAACATGCCGACGCCGGGAACCAGGACGATGGCCGGGTCCGCGCCGCGCAGGGCCGGGCTGTCCGCGTCGGCGTGGCGGTCGTAATAGGCCTGGTAGTCCTTGCGGTACTCGGCGTGGAGTTCCTTCAGCCGGGCCACGGAGTCCTCGATGGAGGCGTCCGCGGGCAGGTCCAGGATCAGCGGCTTGACCTTGGTGCGCAGGAAGTGGTCCGGGCAGGAGGTGCCCAGCGCGCCCAGGCGGGGGTGTTCGGCGGCCTCGAGGAACTCCAGCACCGCGGGATCGTCACTGAAGTGGCCCACCTGCGGCTTGTCCGCCGAGGCCAGGCCGCGGATCACCGGCGCCAGCGCGGCGGCCTTCGCCTTGCGTTCAGCCTCAAGGAGCGGGCCGTAGCCCGGCAGCTTGCCACCGAACGGCTCGGCCTTGCCGTTCTCCGCGATGTACTTCTCGGCCTCGGCGATGATCCACAGCGAGTTGGCTTCGGCTTCCTCGCTGGTGGCCCCCCAGGCGGTGATGCCGTGCCCGCCCAGGATGGTGCCGATGGCCTGCGGGTTGGCGTCCTTGATCGCGGCGATGTCCAGGCCCAGCTGGAAACCGGGGCGGCGCCACGGCACCCAGACCACCTTGTCGCCGAAGATCTTGGCGGTCAGCGCCTCACCGTCGGCAGCCGTGGCGATCGCGATGCCCGAGTCCGGGTGCAGGTGGTCCACGTGCGCGGCATCCACGAGCCCGTGCATGGCGGTATCGATGGACGGGGCGGCGCCGCCCTTGCCGTGCAGGCAGTAATCAAACGCCGCGACCATCTCGTCCTCGCGCTCCACGCCCGGATAAACGTTCTTCAGCGCCTGCAGCCGGTCCAGCCGCAACACCGCCAGGTTCTGCGCCTTCAGCGTGCCCAAGTCCCCGCCCGAGCCCTTCACCCAGAGGAGCCGGACGTCCTCGCCCGTGACCGGGTCCTTCTCAAAGCCCTTCGCGGACGTGTTGCCCCCGGCAAAGTTCGTGTTCCGCTTGTCCGCGCCCAGACGGTTGGAACGGGCGATCAGGTCTTCAACAGTCTTGTTGGTTGTGTTCTGCATGGTCATGCTTATGCGCCCCATCCGGATTGCTGGCCGCCCACGCGGTCCTCATTTATTTTCTTCTGGTAGCCGCTGGCCTTGTAGGCGGCCAGCGGGTCCGCGGGCAGGCCGCGGGATTCACGCCATTCGGCCAGGACCGGCCGGACGTCGGTATAGAAGGCGTCGTTGAACACGGCATTCGCGGCCAGGACGTCCCCGGCGCGCTGCGCTTCGGTCAATGCCTCGGTGTCGATGAGCAGCGCGCGGGCGGTCATCTCCTGCACGTTCAGCACCGAGCGGATCTGGCCCGGGATCTTCTCCTCCAGGTTGTGGCACTGGTCAAGCATGAGCGCCACGCCGGAATCCTTGCCGAAGCCGCCGCCGCGGATTACCTCATGCATGATGCGGAACAGCTGGAACGGGTCCGCGGCGCCCACAATCAGGTCGTCGTCCGCGTAGAAGCGCGAGTTGAAGTCGAAGGAACCGAGCTTGCCCAGGCGCAGCAGCTGCATGACGATGAACTCGATGTTGGTACCGGGGGCGTGGTGGCCGGTGTCCAGGCAGACAAACGCCTTCTCGCCCAGCGCCAGGGTCTGCGCGTACGAGGTGCCCCAGTCCGGAACGTCCGTGTGGTAAAAAGCCGGCTCGAAGAACTTGTACTCGAGCACCAGGCGGTGGTCCTCGCCCAGGCGGGCGTAGATCTCCTGCAGTGATTCGGCCAGCCGGTCCTGGCGGCCGCGCATGTCATCCTGGCCCGGGTAGTTCGTGCCGTCCGCGAGCCAGATCTTCAGGTCCTTGGACCCGGTGGCGTGCATGATGCCAATGCACTCGAAGTGGTGGTCGATCGCGCGGCGCCGGACGGCGGCGTCCGATGACGTCAGCGAGCCGAACTTGTACTCGTCATCCTGAAAGGTGTTCGAGTTGATCGTGCCCAGCCCCACACCGAGGCCGGCCGCGTACTCCTTCAGGGCAGCGTGATCTTCCACCTTGTCCCACGGGATGTGCAGCGCCACGGTGGGCGCCAGGCCGGTGAGCTCGTGGACCTTGGCGGCGTCCGCCAGTTTCTCCTGGACGGTGCGCGGGGTACCGGGGGTGCCGAACACCTTGAACCTGGTGCCCGAGTTGCCGTAGGCCCATGACGGAACCTCAATCGCAAGCTCCGAAAGCCGGCCCAGTGCCGATGCTGTGTTGTTCATGATCTTTCTTTCGTCAGTGTTTGGCAGTGTCAGTACGTGGGAAATCTAGTGTTTGGCGGAGGCCTCAGCGTTGCCGCCGGCGGCCGCGGCCAGCTGACCGTCGAGGTTGAACACCTCGTCGAGCACCCTGAAGCCCTCGTCGGGCGGAACATCGCTGTCCCGGAAGAGCGTGGCCATTTCCGCCTGCCAGCGGGCGTTGACGTCGGTGAGGGCCATCCGGGCACGCACGGCGTCAAAGTCGTCGCATTCGAGGTAGCCGATCAGCAGCCCGTCCCCGTCCAGGAACAGCGAGTAGTTGTTCCAGCCGGCGTCCTTGAGCGCGGCCAGCATCTCCGGCCAGACGGCGGCGTGGCGCCGGCGGTACTCCGCCAGCAGCTCCGGCTGGACGGAGGATCGGAAGCAAACCCTCATGTTGTACTCCTGTGGACGTTTCGGGTGCGGCGGACGAAGCGGAAACCAATTCACTCGGCTTTGAATATTCTCCGTCTTTGAATCGTTTCATTGTTACGATTCAAAGTACTCTGGGTTGAAGAAGGGTGTCAAGCGTTTTCACCCGGATGGGCAAATCGATCTTTCGGAGGATCACCAGAATGTCGCGGGCAGCCAGCATCAAGGACGTCGCCAACCATGCGCAGGTTGCCGTGGGCACAGTGTCCAACGTCCTCAACAATCCCGACCGTGTCTCCAAGCGCACCAAGGACAGGGTGCTGCAGGCGATCGACGAGCTCGGTTTTGTCCGCAACGACGCCGCCCGGCAGCTGCGGGCAGGGCACAGCCGGACCATCGGCGTCGTGGTCCTGGACGTCGGCAACCCGTTCTTCACCTCGCTGGTCCGGGCCGCCGAGGACGCAGCGGCCGTGAACGGCAGCGCCGTGCTGCTGGGCGACAGCGGCCACGACGCGAACCGGGAATCGCACTACATCGACCTCTTTCAGGAGCAGCGGGTCCAGGGCCTGCTGATCTCCCCCGTGGGGGATGTGGCCGACAGACTCGAAGCCCTGCGGCAGCGCGGCGTTCCAACGGTCCTGGTGGACCGACTGGCCGACGACGACCGCTTCAGCTCCGTTTCGGTGGATGACGACGCCGGCGGCTACCTTGCCGCCCGGCACCTCCTCGACCTGGGGCGCAGGAAGCTGGCTTTCGTGGGTGGCCCACTGTCCATCCGCCAGGTTTCCGACCGCCTCCTCGGCGCCCGCCGCGCCGTGGCCGAGGTGAACGGCGCAGCACTGGAGGTGCTTGATTCCAACGGCCAGTCCGTGCTCGCCGGGCGCGGCGTGGGCAACAGCCTCGTGGAGCGGGGCGCCGGGGACATGCCGGACGGCATCTTCTGCGCCAACGACCTCCTGGCGCTCGGAGTCATGCAGTCGCTGACGATGATGAACGGCGTGCGCATTCCGGATGACGTGGCCCTGATCGGATACGACGACATCGACTTCGCCGTGTCCGCCGTCGTGCCGCTCTCCTCCATCCGCCAGCCCACCGAGGCGATCGGCAGGACTGCCATTGAGCTGCTGACGGAGGAACTGGACGCGCAGCACCCCCGGCACCGCGCCGTCGTCTTCAAACCCGAGCTGGTGGTCCGGCAAAGCACCGCGGGCCCCGAAGCACCCCACTGACCGGCGCATCCCACTGACCGGGGCGCCCCACTGACCGGGGCGCCCCACTGACGGCCCCGCCCAGAAAAGGGCGCCCGTTCAGAAGACCCCCAGCAGGTCCGGTTCCGGCCTGAAGCCCAGCACTTCGAGGCGGGCGGCCACGAACTTGGCGATCCGCCGGGCTCCGCGCTCGTGGAAGTGGGTGTCATCCAGCAGGCCCCCGGCCCAGTGCGCGTGCTCACCGGGGCCGAAGTGGAAGAACAGGTCCTTGGATCCCTCCTCACCAAGCCCGGCATACAGGGCCCTGGTCCAGGAGTTGAGGTCCACCACGTCGAGGCCCAGCTCAGTGCCCAGTTCCCGGACCACCGAGGGGTACTCCCCCAGCGTCTCCGCCAGGATGCCGTTGCTGAAGTGCCGCCGCTCCACCGAGGTGCAGAGGACGGGAGTGGCACCCTTCGACCGGACCTCCGCCACCATCCGGCGGAGGTTGTTCGCATAACCGCCCCGGGCGGCCAGGTGCGCGCGCTTCTGGTCGTTGTGGCCGAACTGGATGAGGACCACGTCCCCGCTGACCGCCTGATGCAGGAGTTCATGCCACAGGCCTTCCTCCCGGAAGGACTCGGTGGTGGCCCCGCCCTTGGCGAAGTTGTGCACGGTAGCCCACGAGTAGACCTCTGGCGCAAGGTGGGCGCCCCAGCCGCTCATCGGATACTCGTAGGTGGGACAGTTGGCCACGGTCGAATCTCCGGCCAGCAAAATCTTCATTGTCTTCCTTCCGCGCGTCTCCTGATGATGATCAGCCGCCGCCAGCTCGCAGGTCAAGGTTTTTTTGAAACGTTACACATGGGGGCGCCTAGGGAGTACACTGGGCAGCAAACGGAAACGGGAAAGCGCTTGCTGCTCTGAACGCAGGTGCTCCCCCGGCAACGGTAGACGATGGCGTCGCGCAGCGCCGCAGCGCCGGACAGGAGCACCATGGACACCCCGCTGACGCAGCCCAACCGACAGACTGCGCACCGCCGCGACACCCCCGCCCGGATCGCCCTGATCGGCGTCCACGGCTTCGGTGCGCACCATCTGAAGAACCTGGACCGGCTGACCCAGGCCGGCGCGGTGGAACTCGTGGCCGTGGCGGACCCGAATCCGCCGTCCCCGGGCGCGCTGCCGGACTCGACGGCGGTCCACCCCGATCTGCAGTCCCTTCTGGCCGGCAACCACAGCCCCGACGTGGTCATCGTGGCCACGCCCATCCAGACCCATGCGCCGCTTGCCCTGGCCTCGTTGGCTTCCGGCGCAGACCTTTACCTGGAGAAACCGCCGGTGGCATCGCTGGCCGACTTCCGGCAGCTGCAGGAGGCTGCCGCGGCATCCGGCCGCAGCGTGCAGATCGGGTTCCAGAGCCTCGGATCGCAGGCTCTGGCGGCCATCGACAAGCTCCTCCAGGACGGCACCATCGGCACCCTGCAGGGAATCGGTGCGACCGGCCGCTGGGTGCGGGACCGGGCCTACTACAAGCGCTCCCGGTGGGCCGGCAAGCGGAGCCTGGACGGTGTGGACGTGGTGGACGGCGTGGCCACCAATCCCCTGGCACACGCCATCGCCACTGCGCTGCGGATCGCGGGCGCCCGCACCGTGGAGGATGTGGCCTCCGTGGAGACGGACCTCTACCACGCGAACAGCATCGAGGCCGATGACACCTCGGTCATCATGATCCGGACCGCAGCCGGACTGCCGATTACCTGCGCCCTGACGCTCTGCGCCTCGGAGTCCGTGGAGCCCTACATCACCCTGCAGGGCTCCGCAGGAACGGCCGTTTTCCACTACACGCAGGACCGGCTGCACATAAGCAACGCGGACGGGGAGCACTCGGAGGAGTTCGGCCGCGACGACCTGACCGAAAACCTGCTGGAGCACCTCGCCACTGGCACGGAACTCACCAGCGCCCTCAACGACTCCGGCGCGTTCATGCTGGTGCTCGAGGCTGTCCGCACGGCCGAACCGCCGGCGCCAATCAGCCCCGCCCACCTGCTCTGGGAGGGCGACGGCGACGCGGCCCATGCCGTGATACCCGGCATCGAGGACGCCCTGGAGCGGGCCACCAGTGCGCACGCCACCTTCAGGGAACTGGCCCTGCCGTGGGCGCGTCCCGCGGATCCCGCCGAGGCCACTACGCTGTTCAACGCCGGCGGCAGGCCGCTGGCGGTCCTGCGAACTGGCAAGGGACTCAACGCGGCGTTGTCACCCCGGCCCTACCTGCACCCCGTCACCACCCTGGGCGGAACCGTGGTGACGGACCATCTGCCCGCCGACCACCCGTGGCATCTGGGCGCCGGCTTCGCGCTCCAGGACGTCAACGGCACCAACTTCTGGGGCGGCAAGACGTACACGCGCGATGCCGCCGCGTACGTCTCCCGGCAGGACCACGGCCGGATCGAACCGGTCCCGGCCAATATGGACCAACCGGACACCCGGCAGCTCCGGTGGCTCGGAACAGACGGACAGCCCCTGCTGACCGAACAGCGGACCCTCAGCCACGAGATCCTGGGCGAGCGCGCGTGGCGCCTGGACCTGGGCACGGAGCTGACCGCCGTCGTCGACGTTTCGCTGGGGAGCCCGGGCTCGAACGGCGCCGCGGGCAGCGGCTACGGCGGCTTCTTCTGGCGCCTTCCGGCGTGCAGCGGCACCCGCATCTTCACCTCCGACGCCGAGGGGGAACCGGCAGTCCACGGCGCCGTTGCGCCGTGGCTGGCGTGGACCGCCTCCTTCGGCGACGTCCCCGGCATCCGGTCGGGGCAGCCCGCGACGCTCGTGTTCAGTGCGCCGGCCGGGGCCGCCGATCCGTGGTTTGTCCGCTGCTCCGGCTACCCCGCCGTCGGGTCCGCCCTGGCCTGGGACAGGCACGTGGCGCTGGCCGCCGGGGAATCGCTTCGGCGGAGCCTGAGCGTGTGGGTGTGCGACGGCGAACTGTCGCCGGCCGCCGTCGAGTCCCTGGTGAGTCAGCGCTAGACTAAGCAGCCGCCCGGCGGCCATGGAGCCACAGCAGGCCCGCAACGACGACGGCGGAAACCATCCCCAGCGCGCCGGTCACCGCCAGCCCCGCCCGGACACCGAGCCACTCCGTCAGCCAGCCGGCCAGCAGCCCGCCAAGCGCATGGCCGCCCAGCAGTAGCGGCAGGTACAGGGCCATCACCCGGCCACGGACACTTGCCCCGGCCTCCAGCTGCACGGCCGTGGCGGCGCTGGTGAGGAACAGCAGGGTCATGAAACCGACCACCACCAGCATCGCCATGAACAACTCCTGGCTGGGCATGACGGCGGCAATGAGCTGAGCGAGTCCAAAGAGCCCGGCGCTGGCCACGATCCCCTTCCGGCCCAGCCGCTGCAGCCGGGAGGCCAGCAGGGCGCCGGCAAGGGCACCTCCGGCACACAGGGTGTTGAACAGGCCGAACCCGCCGGCGCCGCTGTGCCACACCGAACTGGCAAAGGCCGCCAGCACCACCGGCCCGTTCATTCCGAACGCCCCGAGGAGTCCGGCAAGCAGCATGACCAGCAGTAGCCGCGGGCGGTCGCGCACGTAACGGAAGCCCGCAAGCACCTGGCCCCGCCCGCGGACCGCCGGCGTGCCCGGATGGAGTTCGCCCGGCCTGATGGCGGCAATCATGGCCAGCACCGCCAGGCACAGCACGGCGTTGGCGGCGAAGGCGGCCGCAGATCCGGCCCTGGCGATCACGAGCCCGCCCAGGGCCGGCCCGGCCATGGCCCCGAGCTGCCCGATGGCGTTGTTGAGTCCGATTGCCGCCGGAAGGCCGGCATCGCCCACCACTTCGTTCACGAACACCTGGCGGGCAGGGCCGTCCAGGGCGCTGGTGATGCCCAGCAGGATGCAGCTGGCGTAGACAACTTCGACGGCGATGCTCCCGCCGGCGTCCCAGGCGGCGAGGCCGCCGGCCAGAACCGCGGTGACGGACTGGCAGAGAAGAAGGATGCGGCGCTTGGGAAAGAGATCCACCACCACGCCGCCGAGCGGCCCCAGCACCAGCAGGGGCAGGAACTGCAGTGCCACGGCAATGCCCACCGCAGCCGGGCTTCCGGTCAGCTGCAGCACCAGCCAGTCCTGGGCAAGCCGCTGCATCCAGACGCCCGTGCCGCCCGCGAGCTGGATACCCACGAAGATGCGGTAGTTGCGCTGCGCGAGCGGCCGGTACCACTTGTCGCTGCGGGATTTCGGGGCGGCCGGAATTCGGTCCTGGAAGGTTCGGCGTTGGAGAGTTCTGCGTTGGAAAGTTCTGCGGGGGGACGTCACGTCAGCTGGCTGACCTGGCCTCTACGCGCAGCCTGACCGCCGCCGCGGCGAGCACGAGGCAGCCCGGCACCACGATCACCAGCGCCGGCAGCATCCACACGAAGACGGCCGTCAGGCCCAGTGCCGCCACCAGGAGCAGCGAACCGGACCAGTCCGCCAGGGACCCCTTCCGCGCCGCGGCCAGTGCTTCGGCCCAGCCACCGGGCTGCCAGGAGGACGCCGTCCGGAGCAGCAGCACCGTGGCCGCGGTGGCCACGAGCAGCGTCGCGGGCAGGACCACTGCCCTCCCCGGCAGCTGCCCTGCTGCCGCGAGCAGCAGGTTGATGATGACGACGGCGGCAACGGCCGCCGTCGTAAGCCCCAGTTTCAGGCTCCCGGGCAGGGCTGACCGGAACGTGCCCCAGAGGCCCCGGACGGAGTCGTCCCGTCCGGAGAGGTGCCGCCCCAGGTGGGCGGTGCCGGCCGCATAGGCGGCCGGCACCGTGACCAGGGGAACGGAGAGCGCCAGCACGATGACACCGGCCAGCATGGTTTCGGAGAAGAGCGCGAACCTGTTGACGGGCACGCTGTCGGTCTCGGCGGTCATGGTGTCAGCCCTTGAGGCCCTGGGTGGAGACGCCCTCCACGATGTAGCGCTGGAAGACCAGGAAGAACACCAGCACGGGCAGCAGCGCCAGGACGGACATGGCGATCATCGCCCCGTAGTCGGAGCTCTGGGTCTGGTCCACAAAGAGACGGAGGGCCAGGGGCAGCGGGTACTTTTCCGGCGAGTTCAGGTAGAGCAGCGGGCCCAGGAAGTCGTTCCAGCTCCAGATGAAGGCGAAGATGGACGAGCTGATGAGGGCCGGTTTCATCAGCGGCAGCATGATGCTGCAGAAGATCCGCATGTGGCCCGCGCCATCGATGATCGCGGCTTCATCCAGCTCCCGGGGCAGGTTGCGCATGAACTGCACCATGAGGAAAACGAAGAAGGCGTCCGCTGCAAGGAACTTGCCGATCAGCAGGGGGATGTAGGTGTCCACGAGCCCCAGCTGCTGGAAGATGATGTACTGCGGAATGATCACCACGTGGAACGGCAGCAGCAGGGTGGCGATCATCATGCCGAAGAAGATGCTGCGGCCGGGGAACTTGATCCGGGCGAAGGCGTAGGCCGAGACGGTCGCCGAGAGCACGGTCCCGATCACCGAGCCGAGGGCCAGCACCACAGAGTTCGCGAAGAACTGGGCCGTGGAGACACCGCCAATGCCGCCCATCGCGGTCACGAAGTTGTCGAGGCTGAAGTTTGAGCTCCAGATCGACGAGTTGCCGATGATCTCGCTGCTGGGTTTGAAGGCCGAGCTGACCATCCACAGCGCCGGGTAGAGCACGACGGCGATCAGGGCCAGGGACAGGGTATGGAACACGATGCTGCGGGTGCGCTTGGCCGCGCGGGAGTCGGCCTTGGGGTTGTACTCGGTCGCGGCGGCGGTCCGGGCCTGGGTGGGTGGGCTGAGTGTGGTCATTTTGCATCACCGCTGTAGTGGACCCAGGACTTGGACGTGCGGAAGAAGATGAGCGTGATGACGCCGACGACGATCACCAGCAGCCAGGCCATGGCCGAGGCGTAGCCCATCCGGAAGTCGCTGAAGCCCCGGAGGTAGAGGTAGAGGGTGTAGAAGAGGGTGGAGCCGGCCGGGCCGCCTTCACCGTTGGAGATGATGTACGCCGAGGCGAAGATCTGGAACGCGTGGATGGTCTCCAGGAGGAGGTTGAAGAAGACCACCGGGGAGAGCATCGGGAACGTGATGTTCACGAACTTCCGGAAGCGGCCGGCCCCGTCCACGGAGGCAGCCTCGTACAGTTCCTGCGGTATTTGTTTGAGACCGGCCAGGAAGATCACCATGGGGGCACCGAATTGCCAGACCGTCAGCAGGATCATCATGGGCATGGTCATGGACGGGTTGCCCACCCAGCCGCCGAGGTTGATGCCGAAGAAGGACAGGCCCTGGTCCACGGGACCCTGGTCGCCGAACATGGCCTTCCAGACGATCGCGATCGAGACGCTGGCCCCGATGAGCGAGGGGGCGTAGAAGGCCGAGCGGTAGAAGCCCTGGCCGCGGGTGGCGTTGTTCAGCAGCAGGGCCACCGCGAGTGCCGCTGCGAGCTTCAGCGGGGTTCCGAACAGCACGTAGCCCAGCGTGACACCCACCGACTGCAGGAAGCGCTCGTCCTGGAACAGGCTGGTGTAGTTATCGAGGCCGATCCACTTGGGCGCCTCGAAGAGGTTGTAGTTGGTGAAGGAGAGGTAGAGCGAGGACAGCATCGGGCCCACGGTCAGGAGAATGAAGCCCAGCAGCCAGGGCAACAGGAAGGTGTAGCCGGCACGGGCGTCCGCACCCCGCCGGCGCGGTGCACGCGCGGGCGGGGCGGCGGCGGTGCCGCTGCGGCGGGTCAGGGTCTGAGTCACGAAAGAGTCCTTGTCAGGTTCTGCAGCGCGTACGCTACGCGTTCTGCTTGATGACGTCTTCGGCTTCCTTGAACCACTGGTCCACGGCGCCGTCCACCGTGAGCTTGCCGTAGTTCAGGTCCTCATTGAAGCGAAGGAACGCGGCTTCCAGCGTGCCGAAGCCGACGATCGGTGGTTCGGGGGCGTCCTTGAGGTACTTGCCGATGGAGGATTCGTAGTCCACCACGGCTTTGTCGGTGCCTTCGAAGGTGGTGCCGTCCCGCTGCGTCTTGGAGGCCGGAACACCGCGTGAGGTTTTGAAGATCTCGCCCACCTCGGGGTCGTTGACCATGAAGTCGATGAAGCGCGCGGCCGCATCCTTGTTCTTGGTCTTGGCGCTGGCCACCATCATCATGGACGGCTTGAGGAACAGGCCCAGGTTGTCCGGGTCGTCCGACGGGACGGGCACCAGCTTGAGCTCCTTGGCCCCGCTGTCCTTGAGGTAGCCGGCCATGAAGTTGTCCCAGGTGTTCTCCGAGACGGTGAGGTTGGAGCCGAACGGGCTCTTGGGCTTGACCTGGGCGCTGCGGTCCGCCGGGACCACGGCGTTGGTGCCGCGGAGGTCCGAGTTCAGGTTCAGCCAGGTGCGCAGGTCATCCTTGCTGAAGCCGAGCTTGCCGTCACCGGTGAAGGCGTCGATGCCCTTCTGCCGCAGCCAGATGTTGAACTGCCACCAGATGCCGGTGAAGTCGGATCCGCCGAAGTACTTTCCGCCGCCGGCCTGCCCGATCGTGGTGAGCCAGTCCTTGTACTCTGCGTAGGTCCACGCGCCGGCCGGTTCAGGCACGCCGATTTCCTTCAGTTTGGCCGGATCGTAGTAGACGGCGAAGGCATTGGTGCTGGTGGGGATGCCGTAGGTCTTGCCGCGGATCTGGCCGGACGGCAGCAGGGTCTTGTCGAAGGCGTCGGTGTTGATCTTGACGGTGCCGAGGTCCAGCAACTGATTCCGCTGGGCGTAGTCGCGAAGGTAGGAAAGGTCCCACTGCATGACGTCCGGGAGTCCGCCGCCAGCGGCCTCGGTGGCGCGCTTCTGCCAGTAACCGGCGAAGTCCGTGAAGTTGCCGTTGATCTTGACGTCCGGGTTCTTCTTCTCAAACAGGGCGATGGCCTTGCGGGTGCGTTCGGCCCGGTCGTCGTTGCCCCACCACGTGTAGGTGATGGTTACCGGGTTGGCAGCGGAGCCTGTCTGGCCTGCCGGCGCACCGCACGCGGCCAGCGTAGCTGCGGACACCGTTCCTGCCGCCACCGCGGTAAGAAAATTCCTTCTGCTGATCATGGGAGCCTCCTTGCTCATGTTGCCGCTCAATGGGCGCAAACTTTTTTCAGAAAACTTCGTCAACCTGGAGTCGTGATCTGGATTACACAATCTCTGAATCGATACAATAGTCACATCGGCCCACCTTGGGCAAGCGTTTTCCAAACTTCCCGTTTCACCAGTTCTGTTTGAGCCGCCTCATCCGGCAACGACGAAGGAGTCCCATGCCCACCCCAGCGTCCCCTCCCCCAACCCCGGCCTGGAACAGCGGCCCCGGCCTGGCATTCGGCGGTGACTACAACCCCGAACAGTGGCCTGCCGACATCCGGCTGGAGGACATCGGCCTCATGAAGGAAGCCGGGGTCACCCTCCTCAGCGTGGCCATCTTTTCCTGGGCGCTCCTGGAGCCGCGTGAAGGGGAGTACGACTTTGCCTGGCTGGATGAGGTGCTGGACAACCTGGACGGCGCAGGCATCAAGGTTGCCCTCGCCACGGCCACGGCCGCTCCCCCGGCCTGGCTGGTGCGGAAGCACCCGGAAGTCCTGCCGGTGACGGCGGAGGGCACCGTCTTGGAGCGCGGCTCCCGCCGGCACTACTCGCCGTCGTCCGCTGTTTACCGCCGGTATGCCGCGGCCATCACCCGGAAGCTGGCCGAACGGTACAAGGACCATCCGGCCCTGGCGCTGTGGCACGTGGACAATGAGCTGGGCTGCCACGTTTCCGAGTTTTACGGCGAGGAGGACGCCGCGGCGTTCCGGCGCTGGCTGGAGCGGCGCTACGGCAGCGTCGAGGCGCTGAACGAGGCCTGGGGAACGGCCTTCTGGTCGCAGCACTATGCCTCGTTCGAGGAGATCATTCCGCCGCGGGCCGCCCCCACCACCCTCAACCCGGCGCAGCGGCTGGACTTCCAGCGGTTCAGTTCCTGGGCGCTGATGGACTATTACCGGAGCCTCCTGGCCGTGATCCGGGAGGTGACTCCCGACGTTCCGGCCACCACCAACCTCATGGTTTCCAGCGCCACCAAGTCCTTGGACTACTTCGACTGGGCGATGGACCTGGACGTGGTGGCCAACGACCACTATCTGGTGGCCGCGGACCCGGAGCGGGAGATCGAACTGGCGTTCAGCGCGGACCTCACCCGCGGCGTCGCGGGCAACAGGCCGTGGATCCTGATGGAACACTCGACGTCGGCCGTGAACTGGCAGCCCCGCAACCAGCCGAAGATGCCCGGCGAAATGCTCCGGAACTCCCTGGCGCACGTGGCCCGCGGCGCCGACGCCGTCATGTTTTTCCAGTGGCGGCAGAGCGTTGCCGGGGCCGAGAAGTTCCATTCGGCGATGCTGCCGCACGGCGGCCGGGACACCCGGGTGTGGCGCGAGGTGGTGGCCCTCGGCGAAGCCCTGAAGCGGCTTGGCCCGGTGAAGGGGTCCACGGTGGAATCCCGGGTGGCCATTGTGTTCGACTACGAGGCGTGGTGGGCCAGCGAACTGGATTCACACCCAAGCGAGGATGTGAAGTACCTCGACCTGCTCCGCGAATTCCACCGGTCACTGTTCCTGCGCGGCGTGGGCGTGGATTTCGTCCATCCCACAGCAGACCTGCAGGGCTATGACCTGGTCCTGGTGTGCACGCTCTACTGCGTCACGGATGACGCCGCGGCCAACATCGCCGGCGCCGCCGAGGCAGGAGCCACGGTGCTGGTCAGCTATTTCAGCGGCATCGTCGACGAACGGGACCACATCCGGCTGGGTGGCTATCCGGGCGCCTTCCGGGAACTGCTTGGCATCCGGACCGAGGAGTTCCATCCGCTGCTCGAAGGCGGGCAGGTGACCCTGAGCGACGGAACCAGTGGCCGGATCTGGAGCGAGCACGTCCACGCCGACGGCGCAGAAACCCTGGCCACCTTCACCGGTTACCCGCTCGACGGAATCCCTGCCCTGACCCGGAGGACCGCGGGCCGCGGCGCCGCCTGGTATTTGGCCACGCTCCCCGACCGTGACGGCATCGAACGCCTCCTGGACCGGCTCCTGGCCGAGGCGGGAGTGGCAGCTTGCGCGGAGGCCGCCGCCGGCGTCGAACTGACCCGGCGGGTCACGCCCGACGGGCGCCGTTTCCTCTTCGCGATCAACCACGGCCGGGAGGATGCACCGGTGAAGGCCGACGGCGAGGAACTGCTGGGCGGCGGACGTTTCGGCGGGCTTGTTCCCGGCGGAGCGGTGGCCGTGATCGCCGAGGACTGACCGAGGCTTGGAGTTTTTGTACAGATAATGGCCCCAAAAGGCCCCCGAAGTCGCGATACGTGTACAAAAACTCCCCGCCCGGCGCGCTTCAGTACCGACGCGCGGAAAACCCCGGGCCTTCTCCGTTGGGAGAGTACCCGGGGTTTTCGTGCTTCGTGCTCTGCGAGGCGTTAGCTGCTGATCGCGGACTTCATCTCGTCCACGGCCTTCGTGCCTGCGTCCTGGGTGGAGAGCCGGTTGAACAGCACCTCGGAGCTGTAGCGCTTGATGATCTCCTGGATGGCGCCCGCGCCCTTCGGCGGCGGTGCCGGGGCCTCGCCGAGTTCACCCTTGATCTGGTCAATGAACTTGACCACCTTGACGTCGGCGGGAGTCAGCTTGGACTGGATGGCGGCACGGACCTCGGAGTTGGGGTACACGCCGCGGTCTGCCAGCAGGACCTCGCCGGCCTTCGTGTCGTTGGCCAGGAAGTTGATGAACTTGGCCACCTCCTCGGGGTGCTTGGTCCGTGAGGAGGCGGACCAGAACTGGGATGCCTTGTACCAGAGCTTGGTGTCCGCCGCATTGCCCGTCTTGGAGGGGAACCTGAGCACCTGCAGCTCACTGCCGGCCGCCTTCTCCAGCGCCGGCAGCTGATTGGACCACCAGAAGGCCAGCCCGTTCTTGCCGGTGGCCAGGCCGCTCTGGTCCAGTGGGGCCGCCTCGGCCTCAACAACCTCCGAGGCCGAGGGCACGGCCTTCTTTTCGCTCAGCTGCTTGAGGAAGTCCCACCAGCCCGCGATGTCCGACGGCTCGAACCCGAGCTTGCCGTCCGAGGTGTAGAGGGACTTGCCGTTCTGCCGCAGCCAGACGCCGAGGGAGGCCTCGTCGGTGCCGTACGCGGCGGCGCCGTAGGTCCCCTTGGGAGACTTGGCGGTCACCTCGGCCGAGATGCGCTCGAAGTCCTCCCAGGTCCAGGTCTTGTCATCCGGGAGCGCCACACCGGCCGCCTTGAACACCGCCGGGTTGGCCAGGATGGTCGCCGCGTTGATGCCGGCCGCGATACCGGTCAGGCCGTCTTCGCTCTTGCCGGCGTTCAGGGCCGCCTCGTCCAGCTTCGAGGTGTCGATGCTGTACTTGGAAAGGTCCAGCAGCGCCCCGCGGGTGGAGTATTCGGTGATGTACTTCTCGTCCATCTGGATGATGTCCGGGGCATCGTTGGCGGCAACCTGGGTGGCGAGCTTGTCCCAGTAGCCGCTCCAGTCGCCGTATTCGGCCTTGATCTTGATGTTGGGGTTCTCGGCCTCAAACGCTGCGATGGCGGCCTGTGTGACCTGCGCGCGCTTGTCGCCGCCCCACCAGGAGAACCGCAGTTCCACCTTGCCGTCCGCACTCGACTGGGCGGGTCCGCCGCAGGCGCTCAGGGCGAGGACGGCGGCGGCTGCGGCGGCCACGGCTCCGGTGGCGCGGAGGCGGCGTTTTGTCTTTGCTGGTTTAGCTTGGGCGGCGCCGGATGCGGCTGCCGATGCGGGCCGGGGAAAGAGTGGCACTGGAAACTCCGATCTTCTTTGATCCTGGAAGCGACTGAGAAACTGAACTTGTTGGGAAAGCGCTTTCTCGTTTACTTACACTACAAGTAGGTCGCTTGTATGACAAGAGGTTTTTGCTAGGACTGTTGCGATCAGCCGGCCGGGCTACTTGATGCCGGTGGTGGCGATGCCCTTGATGAGGAAACGCTGGCCGAAGAGGAACACCAGGAACACGGGCAGCAGGGACACGATGGACATCGCGAACAGCGAACCCCAGCTGGTGGCGGACTGCGAGTCAACGAAGGCGCGCAGCGCGACGGGCACGGTGAACATTTCGGGGTCGGTGAGGTAGATCAGGGCCCCGAAGAAGTCGTTCCAGGTCCAGATGAAGGTGAAGATCGTGGTGGTGGCGAGCGCCGGCACCATCAGGGGCAGGATGACCCGCAGGAAGATGCGGGGGTGGCCGGCGCCGTCGATCCTGGCCGCCTCGTCAAGTTCCTTGGGAATGCCGCGGATGAACTGGACCATGAGGAACACGAAGAACGCGTCCGTGGCCAGCAGCTTGGGCACAATGAGCGGCCAGAAGGTGTTCACCCAACCAATCTGGGAGAACAGGATGTACTGCGGAACGATCACCACGTGGAACGGCAGCATGATGGTCAGGAGCATGATGCCGAAGAACAGCTTCTTTCCGCTGAACTGGAGCCGGGCGAAGGCGTAGGCGGCCATGGAGCACGAGATCAGATTGCCCAGGATGGAGCCGATCACGACGATGGCCGAGTTGAGCATGTAGTGGCCGAACGGATGGCTCAGCGCGGACCAGCCGTCCGTGTAGTTGCTCATCTCCAGGCTGTTCAGCCACAGGCCGGGCTCGCGGAAGATGAGGTCGTTGGGCCGCAGCGAGGACACCACCATCCACAGCAGCGGGTAGATCATGATCCCGCCGGTGATGATCAGCAGTGCATGTTTGGCCAGCGCCTTGACGCGCGCGCTGCGGCTGAAGGCCAGGGTGCCGCGCGATTCCCGTGGCCGGCCGGAGTGGCCCCGGGTCCTGTTTCCGGGAACTTTTCCGCTTTTGCCCTGTTCCTGCTCGGGGGCGGGCAGTGTCTGAAGTTTAGTCATCGTAGAACACCCAATACTTTGAAGCGATGAAGTTGACGGCCGTGAAGGCGCCGATGATCACGAGGAGGAACCAGGCCATGGCGGAGGCGTAGCCCATGTCGAACTGGCCGAAGCCTTTTTGGTAGAGGTACAGCGTGAAGAACATGGTGGAATCCGAGGGTCCGCCGTTGCCGCCCGAGACGATGAACGCCTGCGTGAAGGACTGGAAGGAGCCGATGATCTGCAGCACCAGGTTGAAGAAGATGATGGGGCTGAGCATGGGCAACGTGATCCGCCAGAACTTCTGCAGCGTGGTGGCGCCGTCCACCTCGGCCGCCTCGTAGTACATGTTGGGAATCTGGCGCAGCCCGGCGAGGAAGATGATCATGGGGCTGCCGAAGGTCCAGACGTGCAGCAGGATGATGGAGCCGAGCGACGTGCTCGGATCCGAGATCCAGCCGGGTCCGGTGATGCCGAACATCGCCAGTACCTGGTTGACCAGGCCGGTGGTGCCAAAGATCTGCTTCCACAGGATGGCGACGGCGACCGACCCGCCCAGGAGGGAGGGAAGGTAGAACACCGAGCGGTAGAAGGGCAGTCCGCGGAGCCCCTTGTCGAGCACCAGCGCGATCAGCAGTGCGACCGCCAGCTGCAGGGGAACGCCCACAAGCACATAGGTGAAGGTCACCCGGAGCGAGTTGTGAAGCCGGGCATCGCCGAGCATCCGGGTGAAGTTGTCCAGCCCCGTCCATTCCGGCGCCTGCAGGAGGTTGTAGTCGGTAAAGGCCAGGTAAAGCGACATGAGCATGGGGCCGACCGTGATGACCACGAGACCCACGAGCCACGGCAGCAGGAAGATGTAGGCCTCCTTGTTGTCGCGCCGGTTGGCCCGCTTTTCTTCCTCGGTCACCGGTCCCTTGCGGCGGGACATCGACGACAGTTCGCTGATGGCGCTCACTGGCCCCTCCCGACGTCGCCGGGGGCGCAGGGCGCCTCCGAGTGCTGCTGTACGGCCATGTGGTCTCCTTTGGTCATCGTGGCCTTCCACGGATTGTTTCTTGCCTAAGCGTTGATGCGGGCAGCTGGTGCCGCCAAATTACGCTCCCAATGTGGCCCCGAAAGTGACTCGGGCAACGGCGGCTCCGTACCAAAGTAAACGGTTTCTTGACCGGTGTACACCCCTTTGCTAATTTTTGAGAAAGCGTTTTCTGACTGATGAGCGCTGCCGAGCGCCGCTGCGCGCGAACTGCGAAAGGCAGGACAACGATGTTTGCACCCCGGAGAACGCGGTCATGATTTCAGCCAGCGCCATTGGTGGCTACGAGGACTGGCCCGGCTTCATGGCTGCCGCCCCGCGCTACCGCCCGGCAGACAGCCCGAGCCAGGAGCTGGCGGACGCGCTTGGTGTTCCTGACGTCCCGGCCGGGCCCGCCTTCCGTGTTGACTGGGAGGAAATCAGCGACGGCGTGACCACCTCCCGCCTGAGCTGGCAGCTGGGCTTTGGCCCCCGCACCACCGCCTGGTTCATCCGCCCGGAGCACGCCGCCGGCCCCCTGCCGGGCGTCCTGGCGCTGCACTGCCACGCCGGCATCAAATCCTCCGGTGCCGCGCGGCTGGTGGACAGCCCGACGGCGGGAAGCGGCTCTGACCCGCTCCGGAACCGGCTGTATGAGGGCCGGGCCTTCGCCACCTGGCTGGCGTCGCAGGGTTTCGCCGTGCTCGCCCATGACACGTTCTCGTGGGGCAGCCGGGGATTCGACCTCGGCACGCCTCCCGAGCGAACGGCTGCCGCCGTCGACGGCCGGAAGGCACTGTGGCGGGAGGCCGGCGTCGAACCGTCCACGGCAGAACTGTACGACGCCGCGGCCGCCGCCCACGAGGACACCGTGGCCAAGGCCGCCGGCCTGCTCGGCACCAGCTTCGCCGGCATGGTGGCGCATGACGACCTCGCGGCGCTGAACGTACTCGCCGGGCTCCCGGGCGTAGACGCCGGAAGGCTCGGCTGTGCCGGCTTCTCCGGCGGAGGCGCCAGGTCCCTCATCCTCGCCGCGCTCAGCCCGCTGATCCGCAGCCACGCTGTGACCTGCATGATGACCACCTTCGGTTCCCTGCTTCCCTCGTATCTGGACGCACATTCGTGGCTGCTCCAGACGCCCGGCCTCACCCGTCTTGGTGACTGGCCCGAGCTCACCGCGCGCTCATCGTCGGACAGCCTGCTGGTGCAGTACGCGTCGGCCGATGCGCTGTTCCCGGAACAGGGAATGCACGACGCCGATGCCCGCCTGGGTGCCCTCCATCCGGCCGGGCGGTACACCGGGAGCTTTTGGCCGGGCGGCCATGTGTTCACCCGCGGGATGCAGGAGGAGGCGGCCGCCTTCCTCGCGGCGGGTCTTCAGGCCGGGCGCGCCGCGGCGGGTCTTCAGGCCGGGCGCGCCGCGGCTGCCGCGGCTGCCCCGGCCGCCGTCCCCCGCATCGCGCTGGTGGGCGTGCACGGCTACGGCGCCCGGCACCTGGGCAACCTCCGCCGGCTGGAGGATCGTCAACTGGCCCGGCTTGTCGCCGTCGCCGATCCGCGTCCCCCGGCAGACGGGACGCTGGATTCTTCGGTGCAGGTCTTCGGCACCCTGGCTGAACTGCTGGCAGCGGGCACCGCACCGGATGTCGTCATCCTCGCAACGCCCATCCAGACCCACGCCCCGCTGGCCCTTGCCGCGATCGCGGCCGGGGCCGACGTCTACGTGGAGAAGCCGCCCATGGCCTCCCTTGCCCAGTTCGACGAGGTGCTGGCCGCGGCCGAGGCGGCGGGCCGGCTGGTCCAGGTCGGATTCCAGAGCCTCGGCTCGGATGCGCTGCCGGAGATCGCCGGCCTGGTGGAGTCGGGCGCACTAGGCCGCATCCGCGGAATCGGCGCCACCGGGGCCTGGGTGCGGAGCGCTGGCTACTTCAAGCGCTCACGCTGGGCCGGGCGGCGGAGCCTGGACGGCACCGACGTCGTGGACGGCGTGGCCACGAACGCCCTGGCCCATGCGGTCGCGACCGGGCTGCGGATCGCCGGCGCGGCCGGCGTTGACGACGTCGGGTCGGTGGAAACCGACCTCTACCGGGCCCACAACACGGAGAGCGACGACACATCAGTTATCCGGGTCCGCACGTCGGCCGGACGGGTCCTCATGTGTGCCCTGACTCTGTGCGCGGCCGAACAGTCCCCGCCGTCCGTCACAGTCTTCGGCACGCTCGGCAAGGCGGAGTTCTTCTACACCGAGGACAGGCTGGTCCTGGAAACCGCCCAGGGCACCAGCACGCGGACGTTCGGACGGACGGACCTGCTGGAGAATCTCCTGGCCGCCCGCGCCGACGGTAACGGGGCGGACGGTGGCGGAACCTACGGCGGCGGGGCCGGGCTGCTCAGCCCGCTCTCCGCAGCCGGAGCCTACATGACCGTCTTCGAGGCGGTCCGCACGGCTGAGCCGCCGCGGGAGATTCCGGCGGCATGCGTTGCCTGGGAAGGCGAGGGCGACGACGCCCACCCGGTGGTGCACGGCATCGAGGCGGCGCTGCTGCGGGCAGTTCTCTCGCAATCCACGTTTGCCGAGCTCGGGCTGCCCTGGGCCAGACCGGAACCGGCGAACCCCTTTCTTGCTGTGGGCGGCAGCCCTGTTGCCTGGCTGCAGGACGGAAGCCGCATCACGCCGACGTCGTCGCCCCGGCCCTACCTGCACCCTGTAACGACGCTCGGGGGCACGGTTGTCACGGACCACCTGCCCGCGGACCACGTCTGGCATCTGGGGGCGGGCGTCGCCATCCAGGATGTTGCCGGCGTGAACTTCTGGGGCGGGCGGACCTATACGCGCCGGGCCGGTGGCTACGTGTGGCAGGACGACCATGGCCACATCGAAATCACGGATATGGCCGAGTCCCCCGGGGCCCTGCACCAGACACTCCACTGGGTGGGTCCCGACGGCACGGCGGTGCTGACCGAACAGCGGCGCTGGCGGTATGACGCCGTCGGCCCGTCCGTGTGGAAGCTGAGCCTGGACTTTGAACTCGCACCCGTTGGCCCGGAACCGGTGGCGCTGGGCAGCCCGGGCTCCAACGGCCGGGAAAACGGCGGCTACGGTGGCTTCTTCTGGCGGCTGCCTCCCACGAGTGGCGCACGGATCCGGACTGCCAGGGCCGAAGGCGAGGACGCCGTGCACGGCACGGTTGCCCCGTGGCTGGCATGGAGCGGAGTGTTCGGGTCGGCTGGAAAGTCCGGGAGCGGCGAAGCGGCCACCCTGGTGTTCCTCGCTTCACCGCAGGCACCGGATCCGTGGTTCGTCCGGCTTTCCGGCTACCCGGGAGTCGGGCTCTCGCTCGCCTGGGACAGTCCCCTGCGCGCAACCCGGGACAACCCGGTCCGGCGCACCGTCACGGTGTTGGTCGCCGAGGGAATCCTGAGCACCACAGACATTTCACAACTCACCGAATCTTTGGGGGAAACCACATGAACGTTCCTGCACCAGCAACCGCACTGGCCGGAGCCGTACAGGCTCCAACGGCGCTGCCCGGAAACCCACACGACAGGGCCGCCAAACGGCAACGGGTCCTGGAGATCCTGGATGCCAGGGGACATGACGCCCTGCTCCTTACCAGCAACACCGCCCTGACGTGGTACCTGGACGGCAGCCGCATGCATATCAGCCTGGCGGGCGACCCGATCGCCGCGCTCCTCGTGAACCGTGCCGGTGACCACCTCGTCACGTTCAACAACGAGGCGGAACGCCTCGCCGCCGAGGAGCTGCCGCCCGGCGTCGAACTTCACACGGTCCCCTGGTACGGACAGCTCGCCGACGCCGTCGATGCACTTGCCGGACCCGGCGAGCCGCTGGCAGAGAAAGCCGTGGCCGCGGAACTCCGGGCGGCGCGGCAGCCGATGCTCCCGGGTGAAAGCGCCCGCTACGCCAGGCTGTGCGCCGATGCCGCCCGCGCCATGACGGACGTCCTGTCCCGGACGACGCCCGACACCACCGAGTTCGAGGTCGCGTCCGCCCTCGCCGCACGGATCGTCGCCGCCGGCGCCGAACCCCTGGTCCTGCTCTGCAACGGCAGCTCGCGCAGCACGTTCCGGCACCCGCTCGCCACCCACGCACCCCTGGGCCGGCGGGCCATGGCCGTGGTCTGCGCCCGGCGGCACGGTCTGGTGGCCAATCTGACCAGGTGGGTGCGGTTCGACGCCGGGACCCCGCCGGAGCTGGACGCCGAGGAGCGCATCGCGGCGGTTGAGGCGGACATCTTCGCGGCCACGGTTCCGGGAGCCAGGCTTGACGGCATCTTCGCCGAGATCCAGGCCGCGTACGCCCGGCACGGCTTCGGCGCCGACCAGTGGACCATGCACCACCAGGGCGGACCCGCCGGCTACGCGGGCCGCGATCCCCGCGCCACCGCCGCCACGGACGATGTCGTGGTGCCCAACCAGACCTTCACGTGGAATCCCTCAGGCCCGGGCGTCAAGATCGAGGACACCGTCCAGCTGACTGCGGCGGGAACCAACGTCCTGACGTTCGACCCGAGGTGGCCGGTTGCGGACATCAACGGGCTCCCCCGGCCGCTGGCGCTGCAGCTGTAGCCCGGTTAACCCAACTAGGTAGCAGAACAGGGCGTTCCCAGACCTGGGAACGCCCTGTTCTGCTACCTAGTTGGGTGCGAGGAACCTACGAGAGCCGGAACGCAGGGTCCGTCGGCAGGTCGAAGCTTCGGTCCCGGGGCTCGGGCAGGAGTGCGGCGGTGAAGCTGAAACCCAGGCCCGGTAGGCCCGTCCCGTAGAGGCGGCTGTCGCGGATCTGGACCGGCGACTGGCCGGCCAGGATGCCCAGCTGCTCGAAGGAAGCGTCCTCCACGTCCTCCACGCTGACGGCCTCGGCGAGGGTCAGGGCGAGCTGGCCGGACAGCTCGGGCAGCAGGTGCGGGGCCACGCGGACGCTGTTGGCCCGGGCCAGCTCAACGATCCGGCGGAACGGCGTGATGCCGCCCACCCGGATGATGTTGGGCTGGATGATGTCCACCGCACCGGCCTCGATAAAGTCCCGGAAACGGTAGATGGTGTGCACGTTCTCGCCCAGGGCGATGGGTACCGGCGACTGCCTCCGCAGGCGGCGGTAGGCCGAGAGATCGTCGGCGCGCAGTGGTTCCTCCAGCCAGTCCAGGCCGAACTGGCCCAGCACGTCCAGGGCCCGGAGGGCAGCGGGCAGGTCCCAGCGCTGGTTCGCGTCGATCATGAGCCGGCGGTCCGGGCCGAGCACCGAGCGGACCGCGGCCACGCGTTCGGCGTCCTCGGCCAGGTCCGGCTTGCCCACCTTGATCTTCACGGCCCGGTGGCCCGCCGCGACCCACCGTTCGGTCTGCGCCACGAGTTCGTCGAGGGAATAGTGCAGGTTCACACCGGAGCCGTAGACCTCCACAGATTCCTGCCGCTGGCCCAGCAGCCCCGCCACGGACACGTCGACGGTACGGGCCGCCAGGTCCCAGAGGGCGAGGTCGACGCCGGCCATCGCGATGGTGGTGAGCCCGCCGCCACCGGCCTCGTGCAGCCGTTTCCAGAGCTGGTCCCAGACCACCTCCGGGTTCGCCTCCAGCCCGGTGATGAAAGGCGCGATGTCGTGGTCAAGAAGGGCCTTGACCGCCTGCGGCCCGATGGTGGGTGTCCAGGAGAAACCGTGCCCCGCGCTGCCGTCGTCCGTGAAAAGGCTGGTGGCGATGATGTGGTTCTCGGGCGCATCAGCACCCCAGCTGCGGCGCAGCGGCACGGTGATCAGGCGCGTGTGCAGCCCTGTGATCTTGGCCGCCATCAGCGGCCGGCCAGCTCGTGGCCCTTGGCCAGGATTGCCTTGAGCTCCACGAGCTGGTCCTCGGTGGGGTCAACCAGCGGGGGCCGGACCGGACCGACGGCCAGTCCGGTGAGGCGCAGCCCGGCCTTGATCAGGGAGACGCCGAAGCCCGGTGTCTGGTCCCGCAAGCGCACGAGGGGCGCGTAGAAGCCGTCGAGCAGTGCCCGCCGGCGGTCCTCATCGCCGCTGGTGTAGGCGTCGTAGTAGGCGCTGGCGATTTCCGGCGCCATGGCGAAGGCCGCCGAGGAGTACAGCGGGATGCCCAGTCCCCGGTAGGCGCCCTGCGTCAGTTCGGCGGTCAGCAGTCCGTTGAAGAGCAGGAAGTCCTCCCGGCCGCTGGCCCTGACGGCGGAGACGATCTCCTGGGCCAGGCCGACGTCGCCGATGCCGTCCTTGAAGCCGATCACCTTGGGGTTGCCGGCAAGCTGGGCGATGGCCTTTGCGGTGAACTTGGCCGTGCCGCGGTGGTACACGATCACCGGCAGGCTGCTCGCGCCGGCCACCGCCTCGATGTAGGCCACCACGCCGTCGGTGGGGCCGGAGACCAGGTATGGGGGCAGGACCAGCAGGGCGTCGGCGCCCGCCTCCTCGGCGGCGCGGGCCGCGGCGAGGGCGTGGCCCAGGGGGCCGCCCGCACCCGCGATGACGGGCACCTGACCGTTGACGGTTTCGACGGCGGCCGCCACCACGGTGCGCACCTCATCGATGCTCAGGGCATGGAATTCGCCGGTGCCGCACGCCGGGAACACAGCACCGGGGCGGTGGGGCAGGCGGGAGGCGATGTGTTCCTTCAGGACCTCAATGTCCACTGCACCGTCGGCGCCGAAGGGGGTGACGGGAAAGAAAAGCACGCCGTCGAGTTTCATTTGGTCTCCTGTGATCCGGGTGTGGCTGATCCTGTGCTGACTAACCCTGCGGTGGCTGGTCCTGTGCTGGCGCCGACCAGGGTTTCCTCCACCAGTGCGAGTTCTGTGCGCCACGTGCGTTGGGGTTCCCAGCCGAGCAGCCGCTTCGCTTTATTGATGGAAAAGGCGGGGCTGGTGCCGGTGAGTCCGGCGGCGCACCGGGCGCTGCCGGGCACGAACCGGGGAAGAAGCGCGGCGAGCGGTTCGGTGGCCAGCGCATCGGCGGCGCCCACGAAGAAGGTCTCGCCGTTGGGGATGGAGTCCATGTTCCTCAGCAGCACGTCCAGGAAGTCGGCCACGTCCCGGGCATCCACATAGTTGAAGAGCGCCGGCGCGGATAGCGCAGGGTCGGCGAGCCGCTCGCGGACGGTGTGCCCCTGCTGGGTGGGGGCACCGGCCCACTCCTCCGGCGAGATGACGTAGCAGGGCCGGAACGCCGCGTAGCGGATCCGGTCCCCCTGGGCCGCGGCGAACATCTGCACCGTCTGTTCGGCGATCAGCTTGGACAGGGCGTAGGCGTTCCAGGGGCGCGGCGTGGTGTCCTCGTCCACCGGGAAGGACTCCGGCAGCCAGCCGGCCGGCGAGCCGTAGCCCAGGACCGTGGGGCTGCTGGCCGTGATGATCTTCCCGATCCCGAGTTCGGTGGCCGCGCTGACCACCGCGAAGGCGAGGCGCGTGTTTGTGCTGAAGATGACATCCTCGGGTGCACTGAAAGGCACGGCGATAGCAGCGAGGTGGATGACGGCGTCGGGCGCTGTGCGTTCCAGGAGGCGGAACGCCTCGCCGGGGACCAGCAGGTCTGCCGTTTCCTGTTCGACGCCGGCCGGGAACGTGCCGCCCGGGACAGCGTCCCGGTCCGCCGAGACCACCTCGTGGCCCGCCTCCGCGAGGCCCGCGACCACGCTGCGGCCCAAGCGCCCGGCGCCGCCGGTGACAAGAATTCTGCTCATGGTGTTGTTCCTGTTCCTGCTGCGTTCAGACCCGGCCGCGGCGCAGTTCCACGCCCAGGCCAAGCTCGCTGATGCGGACGGGGAGCTGGGATTCCAGCGACGCGTTGCCTGCGATGCCCACGGACACGGAGCGCAACCCGTCCAGATAACCGGAGGGGCGGCCCAGCGGGTCCTCACCCGGGCCGTTGAAGAGGTCGGAAAGCAGGAGGTTGTCGCCGCCGCCGTGACCGCCCTCGCCGTTGACGATGGGCACCTCATAGGCGGGCTCCCAGTGGCGCTGGACCACGAGGCGTTCACCGTTGCGGCGGACGGCGTCGTCCTCTTCCACGGGCGTGGCCGACGGGTCCACCACGGTCTTCTTGTCGGTGCTGTGGACGACGGCGGCCCGCTCCACCACCTCCAGCTCGGCCCGGCCCTCGGTGCCGTTGACGGCAACCCGGTAGCCCTCCCACGGGCTGTGGGCGTTCAGGGAGTAGCTGAGCGTGGGCCCGCCGTCGTAGTCCACCGTCAGCGCCAGGTTGTCCTCGATGGTGATGCCCTCGGTGAAGACGTCCTGGTCCCGGCGGTAGCCGTCGAACTTCTCGTTCTCGTAGTACAGCTCCCGCAGCCGCTCGTCCTCGCGGAGGTCCAGGGCGAAGGGGTCGCGTGTTCCTTCCTCGGTGGCGCCTGTGGTGCCGCGCTCTGTGGTGCCGCGCTCGGGCCGGGCGCCGAGGCCGCGCTCCGCGGCATTTTTGGCGCCGTAGAACCGCAGCCCGCCGGAAGCGTAGACCCGCTCGGGAACATCGTCGATCCACCAGTTCACGAGATCGAAATGGTGGGACGCCTTGTGGATGAGCAGCCCGCCGGAGTTCTGCTTGTCGCGGTGCCAGCGGCGGAAGTAGTCGGCGCCGTGGACCGTGTCCAGGACCCAGCTGAAGTCGATGGACGTGACCTTGCCGATCACGCCGTCCTGGATGACCTGCTTCAGCGCGCTGTTCCGCGGCGAGTAGCGGTAGTTGAAGGTGACCACCACGTTGCGGCCGGTGGCCGCAACGGCCGAGGTGATGCGGCGGCAGCCCTCGGCGTCGATGGTCAGCGGCTTTTCGACCACGACGTCGGCCCCCGCCTCCAGCGCCTCGACGATGTAGTCGGCATGGGTGTAGTCCGGGGTGGTGACGATGACGCGGTCGATCGCGTTGGTTCTGATGTATTCGGTCAGCTTGCCGGGTTCGAACGAGTCGGCCGGGCGTTCCGCGCCGAGTTCCTGGATGAGCCGCTGGTAGTACTCCACGCGGCCGGGATTTGCGTCCGAGAGCGCCACCAGCTCGGCCACATCCGCGTGCTGGCCGAAGATGGCGCGGATGTACATTTCCGAGCGGCCGCCGGTGCCGATCAGGGCGATGCGGGACCGCGCGGCTGGTCCCGCAGTATCGGGTTGCGGGTGCTGGGCGGTGTCGACATTGACCATGGGTGGGCCCCTTTCCAAAGGTGGTAGGCGGGCCGCTTGACGCCCCGCCCACGTGAAGGAAGAATCCTGAGAAAGCGTTTTCTCGAAACGTTATAAGCTTTGTATCAAGACACCGGCGAGCGCGTCAACCATCTTTCGCAAAAGCCGGAGGAGCAGCGGCAGCAGATAGTGGTAGCGTTCCGTGGCAGCGGACAGGGAAGGAAGCACATGGGCAGGAGAACCGGCACCCGGCGCGTCGGTATCGCGGACGTCGCACTCAAGGCCGGCGTCTCGCACGCCACCGTTTCCCGCGTGATGAACGGCAACTTCACCGTGGATCCCGCTATTGCCCAGCGCGTGCGCGATGCGGCGGCGGAACTGAACTACCAGCCGAATCCCGTGGGCCGCAGCCTTGCGCTGGGCAAGACCGACACCATCGGCATCGTGGTGCCCGACCTCGCCAACCCCACATTCCAGGCCATCCTGCGGGGGCTGAGCATGGCCGCGGCCCAGGACGGCTACCGGGTGCTCATCGCCGACTCCTCAGAAGTTTCCAGTGAGGAGGCGATCCTGGCCGGGGAAGCTCGGCGGCGCTGCGACGGGCTGGTGCTGTGCGCGCCCCGCATGGGCGATGCCGAACTCGAGGAGCTGGCGCCGTCACTGCACCCGATGGTCCTGATCAACCGCAGCACCACGGAAACGCGCGTGCCAAGCCTTGAGGTGGATTACAGCCAGGGCGTGCAGGAGCTCGCGGAACATCTGGTGGGCCTCGGGCATACCAGGATCGCGTTCCTGGCCGGCCCCGCCCGAAGCGCCTCCAACCGGGCACGCATGGCAGGGCTGGACAAGTTCCGGGCCGCACATCCCGGCGTCGAACTCCGGATGCTCGAGGGCGGCTCCAGCTTCGAGACCGGCCATGAAGCGGTGGACCAGGTGCTGGCCAGCGGGGCCACCGGGGTCCTCGCGTTCAACGACCTCGTTGCCATGGGGCTGCTCAGCGGACTGCACGAACGTGGCGTCCGCGTTCCCGAGGACATTTCCGTCACGGGCTTCGACGACATCCCCTTTGCCCGGTACACCACACCGCCGCTCACCACCGCCGCGGTCCCGATCACGGAATTGGGCGAACGCGCCTGGCACAGCTTGCGGGCCCTGATCCGCAATGCCGAGGCACCCGACGAGGAGACCACCTTCCAGCCGCGCCTGGAGATCCGGGGAAGCAGCGGCCCCGCCGGCAACTAGCCCGCCCTGGTCTGGAGTTTTTGTCCAGATAATGGCCGCTAAAGGCCCCCGAAGTCGTGACAAGTGGACAAAAACTCTTCGCCGGGCGAATTCTGGCGGCCGGCGCGTTCTGGCGGCCGGGCCTAAGGGGCCGCCGGGGGTTAGGGCTTGGCCGGCACCAGGAGTACGTCGACGAGCTCGGTCAGGCCGCCGGCCATGTCCACTTTCTTGTCGTACAGCCACTGCAGTTGAAGGCCGTCGAACGCAGCAATGACCAGCCTGGCGAGCGACTCCGCCGCGACGTCCGACCGGACCTCCCCCGCACCCTGGCGCCGGCCGATATCGATCGCCAGTTCCTCCACCAGCTGGGAGTACCTGTCCTGGAAGTAGCCGTGCGAAGCGTGCCCAGGGTCGTTGGCCGTAGCCGACGCGACGGCGTAGAGCGTCGTCAGGCCGGGCTCCTTCTCGTTCCGCTCCGCCACGGACGCCAGGTTGGGCAGGCCAAACTCGGCCAATCCCCCAATGTCCCGGCTGCGGCGGTCCCGCTCGGCAAGCACCGCCGTCAGGAGCTCCTGTTTGCCGCTGAAGTAGTGGAAGAGCGTGGCCTCCTTGACTCCCACGAGCTCGGCCACACGTTTGAGGGCCGCGCCCTCGAAGCCTTCGCTGGCAAAGACATCTGTCGCGGTTTGGATGATCTGCTCGCGGCGTTCGGCGCCTTTGGCGTACTGCCCGCGGGGCTTTGACGGAGACATTTCGCAAGTTTATTTCACCGGCGCCCGCCCACCGCGCGACCAATACACATTAAGCACAACCTAGCCGCACCAGGTTTTGCGGGCCCACGCTTTCTCCGGGGCGCCTTTGGCCATTACGACGGCGGCTGGCAGGTTGAGCGGGGCTCCTTCCGTCTGCCGAGTGGCCGGCACGCGGCGGACGACTTCCAGGCGCTGCAGGTCGAGTCCCCCAACCCTCCCTGGAGTTCTTGTCCAGATGTCGCGAGTTAAACCCTTATTTGGGGCCATTATCTGTACAAAAACTCGCCCCCGGGCAAGCTACGGCCGGGCTGGGTCCGGATCCTTCGGGCCCAGCCCGGCTTCTTTGTAGTACCCCCGGATGTGGGCGGCAACGAGCTCAGCCGCCCGGCCGCCGTCGTCCTTCCGAATGGCCGCCAGAATCTCCCGGTGCTCGGCCCGGAGCCGTGACGCGGTGGCGTCCCAGTCCGGCAGGTTCGCGGTCAACTGCCCCGCGTAGCCCTGGATGGCCTCCCGCAGGGACCCCATCATGGCGCTGACCACGGCGTTGCCGGCGGCGTCCGCCAGGGCCAGGTGGAAGCGGACGTCCAGGGCCAGGAAGTCGTCGACGGCGTGGCCGCCGTCCATGTCGTCAAGCAGGGCGCCGGCGAGGTCGAGTGCGGGGGCATCCGGCCTGGCCCGGGCGGCCGCCCAGGATTCGAGCAGCACGCGCGTTTCCACCACGTCCTCCACGGGCAGGTGCTGTGTGGCCACGTGCAGCCGCAGTGCGGAGCCGAGTGCCGCCGTCGGGTCCGAGATCACTACCGTCCCGGCCTCCGGGCCGGACCCCACGCCAGCCCGGACCACGCCCATGGCTTCGAGGACCCGGATGGCCTCGCGGACGGAGGTGCGGGAGACGCCGAGCTGCTCGGCCAGGGTCCGCTCGGCCGGGAGGCGGCCGCCGACGGCGAGCTGGCCGCCCGAGAGCTGGTCCTCGATCCACCGCAGGACAAGTTGGTGCGTACGCATGAGCCCATGGTACTTGATGTGGTTGGACCACATGCTTTAGAGTGTGGTTAGACCACAGCGGGGAGCCCCTGTTCAGCATCTCCCGGCATGCCCACGGAGGAAAGCCATGACCCACACCATCCAGCCGAGCAACCCCGAGACCACCCCGGCCCCGGACGCGACGGATACTCCGGCCACGCGGCCTGCCACCGGCGCCGCCGCGGCGGCCACAGGAGTTCCGGCCGCCCTGAAGCGCCGCATCCCGAAGTACTCGGACCTCGCCCCGCTCATGCAGTTCAAGAAGCCCGAGTTCAGCAAGGAAGCCCGGCTCAAGCGCGCCAGCACCGTCTGGGAACTGCGAGACATCGCCAAGCGCCGCACCCCCCAAGCCCCGTTTGACTACACCGACGGCGCGGCGGAAGCCGAGATCACCCTGCGGCGTGCCCGCGAGGCGTTCCTGGACATCGAGTTCCGCCCGGGCATCCTGCGGAACGTGTCCAGTATCGACCTGGGCACCGACATTCTGGGCAAGTCCTCCCGGCTTCCCGTGGGCATCGCCCCCACCGGCTTTACCCGCATGATGCAGTCCGAGGGCGAATATGCGGGCTCGCAGGCCGCCGAAGCCGCAGGCATCCCCTACACGCTCTCGACCATGGGCACCGCCTCGATCGAGGACGTGGCTGCGGCGGCGCCCAATGGCCGGAACTGGTTCCAGCTGTACCTCTGGACGGACCGGGACCGCTCCCTCGAACTCATCGAGCGCGCGGCGAAGGCCGGGAACGACACTCTGATGGTCACGGTGGACACGGCCGTCGCCGGGGCCCGGCTGCGCGATGTCCGCAACGGCATGACCATCCCGCCGGCGCTGACCCTGAAGACCGTCCTGGACGCGTCCTACCGCCCGGCCTGGTGGTTCAACTTCCTCACCCACGAGCCACTCACCTTCGCCTCACTCTCGCGGTACACGGGCACGGTGGCCGACCTGATCAACTCGATGTTCGACCCCACACTCACGTTCGAGGACCTCGACTGGCTGCGCGAAACCTGGAAGGGCAAGCTGGTGGTCAAGGGCATCCAGACCGTGGAGGACGCCCGCAAGGTGGTGGACCACGGCGCCGACGGCATCGTGCTCTCGAACCACGGCGGCCGCCAACTGGACCGCGCCCCCATCCCCTTCCACCTGCTTCCCGGCGTCAAGGAAGCCTTCACCAAGGACAACAGCGATGCCGCGATCATGCTGGACACGGGCATCATGAGCGGCGCGGACATCGTCGCCGCCCTGGCCCTGGGTGCCGACTTCACGCTCATCGGCCGCGCCTACCTGTACGGGCTCATGGCCGGCGGCCGGGCGGGCGTCGACCGCGTCCTGCAGATCCTTGAAAAGGACATGGCCCGCACCATGGCGCTCCTCGGCGTCAGCAGGATCTCCGAGCTGACCCCGGACCACGTGCGGATCCTCGGCAAGTAACTGCCTCCCCGCCCAACTGGGTCGCAGCACAGGGCGTTCTGAGCATTCAGAACGCCCTGTGCTGCGACCCAGTTGGGTTACTTTTTGCGGCCGAACTTGGGCAGGTTCGCCAGCAGGTCGGCGGCCTTCGTCGCGGCACGGCCGACGGTGCGGCCGATCTGCTGCGGGACGGTGTCGTCCTGGCCGGCGCTGCCGGGCACCTGGCCGCCGGGAAGCACGACGGCGGGACTCAGCTGGCCGCTCGCCGGTCGCCCGGGTGCGTGGGTAGCGTCGTCCGCCGCGCTGCCGGAATGCGCCGCGGTGGCTGCCGCGAACGCGTCGGGGACCTCGGCGATCTGGCCGGCGGCCGGGGCTCCGGCGGCGGCAGCGGCGGCACGCGCAGTACCAGCCGGGGCTTCCTCGCCCTGCTGGGTTGCGGCGTCCGGTGACGCTGCGGCGGTGGCCGCGCGTCCGACGTCGAACGTCTCGAGCCAGCTGGCGACGCCGGCCAGCGGTTTGGGATTGAGCGCGTAGTAGCGCTTCTGGCCCTGCGCGCGCATGCTGACCAGGTCGGCTTCACGCAGCACTTTGAGGTGCTTGGAGATGGTGGGCTGGCTGGCGGCGAGTTCCTCGACCAGCTCCCCCACTGCTTTGTCCCCCGCCTGGAGGGACACGAGAATGTCGCGCCGCGTTGCCTCAGCAATGACGGCAAAGACGTCGTCTGTCACCATGTGACCCACCCTAGCGACATATACGCCGAATGGCATCTACTATTTCGCCGGTGGCCGCCCCCATGAAGAGACCGGGTCTGGTCGAACCAGGAAACTAGTCGAACCAGGGAACTAGTCGAACCAGGGGTCCAGGCCGTACAGCGGGAAGACTTCCTTGCGCGTGGCCATCACGGTGCGGTCGATGTCGTCGTTGGGATCGAAGCCCACCTCCCACGAGCGCCACCAGACGTCGGCGTCGTCGCCCATGCTCTCGGGGGTGTCCACACCGTAGCGCTCCTGCACATACGTACGCCACGCCTCCGGGACGGGGGTGCGCAGCGGCACCGGGCGGTTCGCTGCGATGCCGATCAGGTGGCTCCAGGTCCGCGGCACGACGCCCGTGATGTGGTACCCGCCGCCGCCGGTGGCGATCCAGCGGTTTCCGCAGTGCCGGGCGGCGAGGTTTGCGACGGCGGTGGCCGCCTCGCGCTGTCCGTCCACGCTGACGTTGAGATGGGTCAGGGGATCGAGCCGGTGCGAGTCGCAGCCGTGCTGGCTGACGATGACCTCGGGCGCGAAGGCGCCCACCAACTGCGGGACCACGGCGTGGAAGGCCCGCAGCCAGCCGGCGTCCCCCGTTCCCGCAGGCAGAGCCACGTTCACGGCGCTGCCGCGGGCTTCGGGGCCGCCGATCTCGTTGGCGAAGCCGGTGCCGGGGAACAGGGACATGCCGGTTTCGTGCAGCGAGATGGTGAGGACGCGGGGGTCGTCCCAGAAGATGCTTTGCGTCCCGTCTCCGTGGTGGGCATCGACGTCGATATATGCCACGCGCTGCACGCCGCCGTCGAGCAGTTTCCGGACCGCCAGGGCGGCATCGTTGTAGACGCAGAAGCCGCTGGCGCGGTCCCGGGATGCGTGGTGCAGCCCGCCGCCGAAGTTCACGGCCCGGACCGCCGAGCCGTCCAGGATCGAGCTGGCCGCGAGGAGGGAGCCGCCCGCCAAGCGCGCCGCAGCCTCATGCATCCCGGCAAAGGCGGGATCATCCTCGGTACCCAGCCCGTAGGCCTCGTCCGCGGCGGCGGGGTTGTCGCTGGCCCGGCGCACCGCTGCCACGAAGTCGGGGCTGTGCACGGTGGTGAGCTCGCCGTCGTCGGCGACGTCCGGGGCGGACAGCGTGACGTGGGCGAGGTCCAGCAGGCCCAGGCTCCCGGCCAAGCGGGCGGTCAGGTCCAGGCGTTCGGGCGCCATGGGGTGGCCCGGGCCGAAGTTGTACGCCGTCATGGCGGCGTCCCACACCACCGTCGTTGGCAGTGCAGGGAGGCTGAGTCCGGGCTGGAATGTCATTACTGACAGGCTACCGGAGGCCCGTGTGCTGGCGGGCCCGGCCACGGCGCGGGGTTTAGTGGTTTACTACTGGAGGAAGCAGAGTCAATCGAGGAACAGCCGCACATGACCCAAAGCCAGTCGAGGTCCAAGAGCCCGGCCAGCTGGCAGCCCGCAGCGCCGGAGCGTGAGGGCCTGTGGATATTCACGGGCATCCGTGACTTCATCGATGACATTGCCAACACATCGCCCGCCCGTCTTGCCCTGAGCGCCTTCGTGGTGGTCATCGTCCTCTTCACGGCTCTCCTGTCGCTGCCGGCCTCCTCGGCAACCGGCGACTTCACACCGCTCCACCAGGCTCTCTTCACCGCGGTCTCTGCTGTCTGCGTTACGGGCCTGACTGTGGTGTCCACGGCCGTGCACTGGTCCTTCTTCGGGCAGCTGATCATTCTCGTCGGCATTTTCGTCGGCGGCCTCGGCACGCTGACGCTGGCTTCGCTGCTGGCCCTCATGGTGAGCAAGAAGCTGGGCGTCAGGGGCAAGCTCATCGCGCAGGAAGCCATGAACAACGCCGGCCGCCTCGGTGAAGTGGGTACGCTGCTGCGAATCGTCATCACCACCTCCGTGGTCATCGAGGCCACTCTCGCGATCGCCCTGATCCCGCGCTTCATGGTCCTGGGTGAGCCGTTCTGGCAGTCTGTCTGGCACGGCGTCTTCTACTCGATCTCGTCCTTCAACAACGCCGGCTTCACCCCGCACTCGGACGGCATCGTCCCCTACGAAACAGACCTCTGGATCCTCATTCCGCTCATGCTCGGCGTTTTCCTTGGGAGCCTCGGCTTCCCCGTCGTCATGGTCCTGCAGCAAAACGGGCTCAACTGGAAAAAGTGGAACCTGCACACGAAGCTCACCATCCAGGTCTCGTTCATCCTGCTCGCGGCCGGAACGGTGCTGTGGGCGCTCATGGAGTGGGACAACACCCGGACCATCGGCGGCATGGCCCTCGGTGACAAGATCACGCACTCGCTGTTCGCCTCAGTCATGACGCGCTCGGGCGGCTTCAACCTGGTGGACCAGAACCAGATGGAATCCACCACCATGCTCCTCACGGACGCCCTGATGTTCGCCGGCGGCGGCTCCGCCTCAACGGCAGGCGGCATCAAGGTCACCACGATCGCCGTCATGTTCCTGGCCATCATCGCCGAAGCCCGCGGCGACGCCGACGTCAAGGTCTACGGCCGCACCATCCCTGAGGGCACCATGCGCGTGGCCATCTCGGTGATCGTCGCCGGCGCCACGCTGGTGTCCGCGTCCGCCTTCCTGCTCCTGCACATCAGCGGCGCTTCCCTGGACCGGGTGCTGTTCGAAACCATTTCAGCCTTCGCCACCGTCGGCCTGAGCACAAACCTCAGCGCCGAACTGCCGCCGGAGGGCGTGTATGTGCTGTCCGTCCTGATGTTCGCCGGCCGCGTCGGCACCGTCACGCTTGCCGCTGCCCTGGCCCTGCGCCAGCGCAGCCAGCTGTACCACTACCCGGAAGAGAGGCCCATCATTGGCTAATTCGTCAGGCGCCCCCAACCGCCCCGCCCACAATGCGCCGGTACTGGTGATCGGGCTGGGCCGCTTCGGCTCCTCCACCGCCGAGCAGCTGGTGAAGCAGGGCCGCGAGGTGCTGGCCATCGAGCGCGACAGGTCCCTGGTCCAGAAGTGGTCACCCGTCCTGACCCACGTGGTGGAGGCCGACGCCACCAATATCGACGCACTGCGCCAGCTGGGCGCGCAGGAATTCAGTTCAGCCGTGGTGGGGGTGGGCACGTCCATTGAGTCTTCTGTGCTCATCACCGTGAATCTCGTGGACCTCGGCATCGAGCACCTGTGGGTCAAGGCCATCACGCCGTCCCACGGCAAGATCCTCACCCGCATCGGCGCCAACCACGTCATCTACCCCGAAGCCGACGCCGGTGTCCGCGCCGCGCACCTGGTCTCGGGGCGCATGCTGGACTTCATCGAGTTCGACGACGACTTCGCGATCGTGAAGATGTATCCGCCGCGTGAAACGGTCGGTTTCACGCTGGACGAGTCCAAGGTGCGGTCCAAGTACGGCGTGACGATCGTGGGCGTGAAGTCCCCGGGCGAGGACTTCACCTACGCCCGGCCGGAAACCAAGGTATCCGCCCGCGACATGCTGATCGTCTCCGGGCACGTGGATCTGCTGGAGCGGTTCGCCGCCCGGCCGTAGCGGCGAGGTTATTAACACGCCCGACGACGGCGCCGCCCGCCGTCGTGCCTGACGCACCACCCGCCGTCGGGAGTTTTTGTACAGATACCGCGCCCAAAAGGGGCTTTAACCCGCGGTATCTGTACAAAAACTCCAATCCTGGAGCGGAGATGGGCCCACGCCCGCAGGGTTCCCTGGCCGAGCTTGCGAGGTCAGGGTGCGGGTGGGGACTAGCCGAGCTGCTTGGTGATCTCGGCGGCGCGGTCGGCCGCGGCGCGGGCGCCCGCGGCGATGATCGCCGGCATGCCGCGGTCATCGAACGTGGCGATGGCGCGTTCGGTGGTGCCGTTGGGGCTGGTCACGGCTTTGCGCAGGGCGGAGGGTTCCGCGCCCGGTTCGGCAAGCATGAGGCCAGCTCCTGCCACGGTTTCGCGTGCCAGCAGGAGCGCCAGCTCCTCGTCCAGGCCGAGTTCGACGCCGGCGGCGGCCATCGCCTCGGCCAGGTAGAACGCGTAGGCCGGACCGGAACCGCTGATGGCGCCCAGCGCGTCCACCTGCTCCTCGGGAATTTCGACGACGGTCCCCACCGCGCCGAGAATGTCTTTCGCCCGCTGGAGCTGCTCGGGCGAGCAGTTGGTGCCGGCAGACACCGAGACCACGCCGCGGCCCAGCTTCGCCGGGGTGTTGGGCATCGTCCGGATCACCGGCTGGCCCGGGGGCAGGGCGGCTTCGAGCTGGGCGATGGACACAGCCGCAGCAACGCTGATGACAATCGCATCAGGAGAAAGTGAGCCACTGACTTCCCGGGCCAGCTCGGCGATGCCTACGGGCTTCACGCCGAGAATCACGACGCCGGCACCCTTCGCCGCCTGCTTGTTGTTGTCGGGCTCTTCGCTGCCGGCGATGGCCGTGATGCCGGCGTGCCGTTCGGCCAGCTCCGCTGCCCGCTCCGCGCGGCGGACGGTGGCCACGATCTCCATGGGATTCGTGCCACCCTCCAGCAGGCCGCCCAGAATGGCCTCGTTCATTGATCCACAGCCAAGGAATGCGATTCGGTTGCTCATTGCTCCATCATTGCAGTTCATGGCTCCGGATGCAGACCGCGGCTATTCACAGGTAGCTCACATGTTGGTCGAAGCATTCACACACCTTCGGCCCCTAACTTGGGTAGTACCTCATTGAGGGTGCGAGTGATGAAGCAAGCATGGGGATGCTTGTCTGGCACCGACGGTCTGCAGTGGTTTTGCCCATTTTTCTGCAGCAGGCCGTCGGTGTCTTTGCTTTTAAGCTGCCTCGCTTTTTAAGGCTGCCTCAATTTTAAGTTCGGTGCTAAGTTTGGCTGCGGACGTATTCCCAGCCCGCTTTCAGGTAAATCCCCCGGAACACCCATACTGCCTCGCTAGAGTCGTAGACGCCTCACAGGTGCGAGTGATGGAGCCGGTCCTTCGGGACTGGCGTGGCGCCGGTCGGTTGCAGAAGTGTTCCCCCCAGCTTCTTCTGCGTAACCGGCCGGCGCTTACTCGTTTAAGACCGGCCGCAGAGGGCAGCCCTGTGCAGCCCCTGGCCTGCGGACAGGACCCTAGATGGCCGGCAGCGCCGAGACCTGGGGGACGCCCACGTGCGGCGCCGGCTCCAGCGGGCCGTCGAAGACCAGCTGGTCGAGCCGCCGGAGGATGAGGCCCTCTCGCAGCGCCCACGGGCAGATCTTGATTTTCTTGTACTCAAAGAGCTCCAGGGCGGCTTCCGCCACCAGCGCACCGGCGAGGAGCTGGTTGGCACGGGCCTCGGAGACGCCTGGCAGGTGCAGCCTGTCCTCGGACTTCATGGCGGAGATGCGCTGTGCCCAGATGCCGAGGTCCGCGCGGTTCAGGTCACGCTTCACGTACGGGCCCGCGGCGCTGGGGGCTGCCCCGGCGATCCGTGCCAGGGAGCGGAAGGTCTTGGATGTGCCGGCCAGGACGTTCGCCCGGCCCACCTCGTTGAAGCTGCGGACCACCGGCTTGAGGGTGGTCCGGATGTAGCGGCGCAGTTCCTTGACGCTCTTCGCGGAGGGCGGATCCTCGTGCAGCCAGTCGCGGGTCAGCCGGCTCGCACCCAGAGGCACGGAGGTTGCAAGCTCCGGCAGCTCGTCCTGCCCCAGCGCCATTTCGAAGGAGCCGCCACCGATGTCGAAGTTCAGGATGGTGCCAGCGCCCCAGCCGTACCAGCGGCGGACGGCGAAGAACGTCATGGACGCTTCCTCGCTGCCCGTGAGCTCCTGCAGCGTGACGGTAGTTTCGTGCTTTACCCGGGCCAGCACCGCCGGTCCATTGGTGGCCTCGCGAATGGCTGATGTACAGAAGGCCAGCAGGTCGTCGGCCTTGTGCCGCGCCGCGAACTCCCACGCCTCAAGCACGAACTCGGTCAGCTCATGCTGGCCGGCGTCGGTGATGTTCCCGTCCCCATCCAGGTACTGCACCAGTGAGAGGGGTCGCTTGTGCGAGGCGAAGGGCACAGGCCGTGCGCCGGGGTGGGCATCCACCAGCAGGAGGTGGACAGTGTTTGAACCGATGTCGAGGACGCCAAGCCGCATCCTGCCATTATTCCCCCCGCCGGCGCAGCGGACGCAACCCGTCGCTTACATTGCGGGCTTTAGTTGGCGGACAGCCGCGCGGGGCTACTCGCCTTCGAGGCCGGCGGGGTTGGCGTCCACCTCATCGGCACGCTTGAAGTCGCGCTTGATGTTGGCGATGCCCTCGGGATTGATCTCAAAGCCGTAGGCCGCGCCCGGGTTGATGACCATCCCCAGTTCATCGCCGATGTTGGCGATGATCGCAGCGCCCTGCGTGCCCAGCACGTTCGGCGCGGCCTCCAGGTACTGCGTGTCCACCCGGCTGGGATGCGAGAACACGGCAAGAACCGGCTGGCCGTCCGCGTTGCCCAGCACCAGCGGCTCAACCTGGGAGTCCTCGCCCTCGAGCGCGTCGGAGCTGATGATGTAGACCTCGTTGTTGAGGAAGGACAGGATCACGTCCACCGGATCTGCGTCCGGCTGGCCGCCCCGGGCCAGCTTCTCCTCAAGGTCGTTCAGCGGCGTGGTGTCTGCGGGTTCCGGCTGTTCAGTCATGCATCTACTCGACCACGTTGCTGGGCGGGGCGCAATTCCGGCACCACCAGTAAAGCCCGCCGAGACCTTGGTTTCGGCGGGCCCAACCAGCGGGACCTACTTCTTGGCTGCAGCCTTCTTTGCCGGAGCCTTGCGCGTGGTGGTGCGCTTGACCGGGCCCTTTGCCCGCTTCTCGGCGAGAAGTTCGACGGCGCGTTCCCGGGTCAGTTCCTCCAGCGAGGTGCTGCGGGGCACGGTGATGTTGGTGATGCCGTCGGTGATGTACGGACCGAAGCGGCCCTCCTTCACCACGATGTTCTTTTCCGACACGGGGTCCGGACCGAACTCGGCCAGCGGCGGCACGGCCGCGCGGGCACCGCGCTGCTTGGGCTGGGAGTAGATTTCCAGCGCCTGCTCCAGCGTGATGGTGAAGATTTCCTCTTCCGAGCCGATGGACCGCGAGTCCGTGCCCTTCTTCAGGTACGGGCCGAAGCGGCCGTTCTGCACCGTGATCGGGTTGCCCTCGGCGTCCTGGCCGAGGACCCGCGGAAGGCTCATGAGCTGCAGCGCCTCGTCCAGCGTGACAGATTCCACGGTCATCGACTTGAACAGCGAACCGGTGCGCGGCTTGGCCTTGACAGGCTTCTTCGCCGGCTTGGGCTTGCCGTTCTTGTAGTACTCCACGGGCAGGTTGGCCAACTGCTCTTCGGTCATCTCCGGGATGATCTCGGTGACGTAGGCGCCATACCGGCCGTTCTTGGCAACCACCGTGTGGCCGGTGTGCGGATCGGCACCGAGGACCCGTTCCTCCGGAGCCGCGGTTTCCATGAGTTCCACTGCCTTGGCGGCGGTGAGCTCGTCCGGGGCAAGGTCCTCCGGGACGTTGGCGCGGGCGGACTCCACCACTTCGCCGGTCTTCGGGTCCACCGTGGGCAGCGAGCTCTCCAGGTAAGGGCCGAACTTGCCGACGCGCAGCGTGATGCCATCCGCGATAGGCACGGAGTTGATCTCGCGGGCGTCGATCTCGCCCAGGTTGTTCACAATGCTCAGCAGGCCGGGATCGGCATCTTCCCCGTAGTAGAAGTGCTTGAGCCAGGCGGCGCCCACGGCCTGGCCGTTGGCGATCTTGTCCAGGTCGCCTTCCATGTCGGCCGTGAACTCGTAATCCACATAGTCCGTGAAGTGCTGTTCGAGGAGCCGCACCACGGAGAACGCGATCCAGCTCGGCACCAGGGCTGAGCCCTGCTTACGCACATAGCCGCGGTCCTGGATGGTGGAGATCGTGGAAGCGTACGTGGAGGGGCGTCCGATGCCCTTCTTTTCCAGCTCGGCAGTGAGGGAAGCTTCCGTGTAGCGCGGCGGCGGCGAGGTTTCGTGGCCGACGGCGATGATCTCCGAGGCGGTCAGCCCGTCACCCTTGGCGACGTTCGGCAGGCGGCGGGCCTCGTCCGAGTCGTCGTCGCCGCGGCTTTCGTCCTTGCCCTCTTCATAGGCGGCCAGGAAGCCGGGGAACGTGATGACCGTGCCGGAGGCGGAGAATTCGGCGTCGCGGCCGTCAGCGGCCACCGCGCCCAGGCGGATGGTGGCCGTGGAGCCCTTGGCATCGCCCATCTGCGAGGCGACCGTGCGCTTCCAGATCAGCTCATAGAGCCGGAATTCGTCGCCGCTGAGCTGCTTGGCGACCTGGGCCGGGGTGCGGAAGGAGTCGCCGGCGGGACGGATGGCCTCGTGGGCCTCCTGCGCGTTGGCGGCCTTGCTGGTGTAGACGCGCGGCGACTGCGGAACGTATTCGGGGCCGTACAGCTCGGCAGCCTGGCGGCGCGCGGCCGTGACGGCCTCGTCGCTCAGTGCTGAGGAGTCCGTACGCATATAGGTGATGTAGCCGTTCTCGTACAGCCGCTGGGCGATCTGCATGGTGCTCTTGGACGAGAACCGCAGCTTGCGGCCGGCCTCCTGCTGCAGCGTGGAGGTGGTGAAGGGCGCGGCGGGGCGGCGCGTGTACGGCTTGGTGTCCACCGAGCGGACGCGGAAATCGGCGTCCTGCAGGGCGGCGGCCAGGGAGGTGGCGAGTTCCTCATTGAGGTGCGCAACGTTGCGCGAGGTGAGTTCGCCGTCGTCGTTAAAGTCCCGGCCGGTGGCCACCTTGGCGCCGTCAACGGCGGCGAGCTTGGCCTTGAAGGAGCCGGAATCGGCACCGAACTGCCCGGTCAGGTCCCAGTAGGACGCGGACTTGAACGCCATACGCTCGCGTTCACGGTCCACCACCATGCGCGTGACCACGGACTGCACACGGCCGGCGGACAGACCGCGCGCCACCTTGCGCCACAGCACCGGCGAGATCTCGTAGCCGTAGAGGCGGTCCAGGATGCGGCGGGTTTCCTGCGCGTCAACCAGGGCGGCGTCGACGTCTCGCAGGTTATCCATGGCGCGGTGGATCGCTTCTTTGGTGATTTCGCCGAAGGTCATCCTGTACACGGGGACCTTGGGCTTCAGGACCTCCAGGAGGTGCCACGCGATGGCTTCGCCCTCGCGGTCCCCATCGGTTGCGAGATAGAGCGCGTCGGCGTCTTTGAGCTGGGCCTTGAGCTCGGCCACCTTTTTCTTCTTGTCCGGGGAGACGACGTAGTAGGGCTTGAAGTCGTTTTCGACGTCGACGGCGAACTTGCCCAGGGAGGTCTTCTTCAGGTCCGCGGGGAGCTCGGACGGCTGCGGCAGGTCGCGGATGTGACCGATGGAGGCCTCAACAATGAAGCCCTCGCCCAGGTACTTGGCGATGGTCTTGCTCTTGGCCGGAGACTCCACAATCACGAGTTTCTTGCCGGTTTTGGCCTTGCTTGGCACAGTGCTCCTACAGAAAAAGGTTGCTCGGGCAGATCAGCCCATATTGGCCTAGTTCACCATATTTTGCAGAATTCTGCGCTGTCATGTGGAAAACGGTGGCCCCCATCACGGCCGGGACTGCCTGCCGCCCGGCCGGCCCTCCGCGGGCCGGCGCAGGCCCGTCCCCCGCGCCCGTCAGGTGCCGCTGTGGCCGCCGGAGGCTCCTGGCAGAGTGCGGTCGTCCGGAATCATGGACCACATGGTGGCGATGCGTTCGGCACCCGGTGGAACGCGGTTGGGATCCTCCAGCTCGTAGTCGCGGAGCAGCTCAAACACCCTTTCCGTCAGTTCGCTGCGCTGCTCGGCCGTGAGGTAGAGAAGATTGCTTGCGAGCAGCACCGCCGACGCCGGTTCCCCGGGCTCACCGCGTTGCCGCTGTTCGTCCCGGGCACGGGCGTAGGCCCTGGCGCGGCGGCGGAACGCATCCAGCTCGAGGTCGATCACCGCGAAGTCCGGGCCGGCCACTGCCCCGCCCGAGTTGATCTCAAAGTCCGTGCCTGCCGCCTTCCACCGCCTTTCGCGGGCGTCGGCGGAGGCCTCGGCCGGGACCACGATGCCCCACTTCTGCAGCGCCCGCAGGTGGTAGCTCATCGCACTGGGGGTGAGTCCTGTCTGCTGGGCAAGTTCCGTCGCCGTGCGGCTGGACTGCGTGGAGTACAGCTCGGAGATGACCTCCAGGCGGGCAGCATGAGCCAAGGCCCGGATCGCCTTGGGGTCGGTGATTTCCACCTTCTTTTCCGGGCGGTTCCTACGCCGCACCCCGGCCGCAGCCGGCGTGGCTGGGGCTGCGGCCGGCGGGGTTTCCGCCGGTCCCGACGAGGGCATGTCAGTGCTCACTTCATCAGTCTACGCAGCACAAAGGAGCTCTGAAAGAAATGCTTGATATCCGTCGTTCCGGAGCCAGTGGGCTTGCCCCGGAATTACTAAGCATGCTTTGCTTACTTCCGTAAGCAGACCTCCCGCAAGCAGTTCGCGGCGGGGCCGCCAGCGTTGGCGGTCCCGTGAGAAGCCCAAAGGATGACCATGATTACCCTCGACGAAGACGCTTTGATCCAGGCAGCCCAGCCCGCCGGGCAATTGACGGGCGCACCCCTGGATGCCGGCACGGCCGCCGACGGCTCCCTGCTGGCGGCAACGGGCGCCCCGCGGCATTGCCGGCGGCCCATGAAGCGTCTCGATCAGGAGTTCTCCCTGGAAATGGCCATCAGAGTGGACGGCCAGCACCTGATCCGCTCGGTAAAGACCGTTGGTGCAGCCGACGCCGTGACCTACCGCTGCATGTGCGGCTTCACCATGGACGTCCCCGCCCCCGGGATGGGCCGCGCCCCGAGTAACTGACAGTCCGTTCACGCTGCCGGCGCGAACCTACAGTTGCGGCGCCAGGTCCGCTGCGACTCGGGGCCCAACTGTCCGTTCGCGCTATTGACCCGCTGTCAGTCCAGAGGCGCTGTCAGTCCAGGCCCGGGGCCCACAGGCAGCAGGAATCCGTCCCGGACCAGATTGGCCACTTCGGCGAGCAGTCCGCTGCGGAAGGCATCGCCGTCGAACCCGTCCGTCCCGCCCAGTAGCGCCTCAAGGGCGCCGATAATCTGTCCGGCGGTCAGGTCGCCGTCGCATGCGGAGACAAAGCCCGCCAGTTCCGTGCTCAGCAGATTGGTGCGGCGGAGGCCGGCTCCCTGGCGCAGCAGGATGACGCCGGGGTGTTCGGCGCCGGGGCGCTGGTGGCGCTCCTCGGTCACGTCCTCGGCCACGAGAAGGTGGGCCGCTGAGACGTCGTGGGCCGCCAGCCAGTCCGCCCGTTCCACCGCCGCCCCCAGATGCGGCCCGACCGGCTGCTCAATCGGATAGGTGATCTCCTCGAACCGGCGGATCCGCCGCTCACCCGCCGGCCGGCGCAGGAAGACCATGCCGAAGCCGATCCCGCCGACATTCCGCGACGCGAAGTCGGCCAGGTACGCGGCATAGGCCTCCTGGTAGTGGCGGCGGTCCCGGGTTTCCGAGGCATCCTGCAGCCAGGTCTCGGCGTACTGCTCCGGCCCCACCTGTTCGCGCTGGATGAACCACGCGTCCGTGTCCGGACCGGCCCAGCTTTGCGGCCGCTCATCCCACGCCGAACCCTGCGGGATCTCCCAGTTACCCAACAGCTGGGCCGTTCCGCCGGGTGCGAGCACGTCAGGCAGGGAGCGGATGAGCGACGCCACGATGTCGTCCCCCGGCAGGCCGCCGTCGCGGTACGTGAACTGGTCGGCCGCTGCCTCCCCTGCAGTGCGCGGCGTGATGACGAACGGCGGATTGGACACGACGACGTCAAACGCTTCGCCGGCAACAGGCTCGAGGAGCGATCCGAGCCGCAGGCTCACCCGCTCCGCCGGCCGCGCCGGATCAATACCCAGGGCCTCGGCATTGAGCAGGAGGTTGAAGCGCGTGAATGCGAGGGCTCGCTCCGAGATGTCCGTGGCGGTGACGTGGCCGCTGTGCTGGAGAAGATGGAAGGTCTGAATGCCGCAGCCGGTGCCCAGGTCCAGTGCTCTTTCGGCGTGGCGGCGGATGGTGGTCTGGACAAGGGTGGTGGATGCCTGCCCGATGCCCAGGACGTGGTCGTGCCTGAGGACGCCTGGCCGCTGGTGCGCAGCGAGGTCGCTGGCCACCCAGATCTCGACGCCGCCGTTCCCGCCCGAGTCCCAGCCGTAGGGACGCAGGTCCGCTTCGGCGGCCACCTCGGTCCCCGTGATTTTCGCCAGCCCAAGCGCCGCCAGGCCTTCGGCGCGGGTCCGCGGCAGCGCGCCGTCGAGCACCTCAGCTTCCTGCGGAACTGCCAAAAGCCAGAAACGCACGACGGCGGCCAACGCCGCGGTGTGTGGCTCGCCGCCGGCTGCTGCTTCAGTCGCGATCAGTGCCGGGATGAGCTGGTCCCGGTTCAGGGCCGCGTACGCGGATTCCCCCAGCAGTTCCGCGACCCCCTCCAGGGTGTAGCCCACCTCGCGGAGGTCAGAGGCCAGTGACTGCAGGAGGTCGGGCAGGTCGCTGCGGGGCGCGTCGGGAGTGTTGCCGGCGGTGAAGTGCGTTGGTTCGGTCACCGGCCAAGTCTATTTCCCGGCGCCGGCGCCTGATTATTGTTGGCACGTGAAGCTACAGTTGGGCCATGCTCGGAACCCAGGCAGTGGCGGCCGATCCCGATTGGCTGCGGTACGCGGCTGCATTCGCACCGCTGCTGGCCGCCGTCATTGCTGCCTGGATCGCGTGGCGCACGCTCGCCCAGCGGCGCCAGGCGGACCGGCGGGACCAGTGGTGGAAGCGGACCCAGTGGGCCATCGACCTTGCCATGGACCGCGACTTCAGCAGGGCAATTGTTGGCCTGGTGGCGCTGAAGCACCTTGCGGCCAGCGATCTGTGCACCGACGAGGACTACGAAATGCTGGACAAGATCGGAGGCGCCAAGATCGATGCGCTGACCCTGTCCGGGGAGAGCGCAAGGCGCGAGGCGTCGAAACAGCAGCCCACGGAATCGCAGCCCCCACATCACGAAGCCGCGGGCCCGCGGGCCCCGCAGCAGGGAACCGGGGTGCCGGACGCTTCGGCACGGACCACGGTCATTCCCGTGACTTTGGAGTCCCGGGGTGAGCGGGTACTGGCGACCTCCGCGGGCATGGCCAAAGCGCTGGCCGAAGCAGACAGACTTGTCTCTTTTGTTGCCCCGCTGCGGAGCGGGAGGAGTCGGTCGGAATCCGGCGGCACCTCAAACGGGTAAGTTTGAGGGCATGCCTGATCGTTGTCCTTTGATTTCCCGTGCCTTGGGCGGGGCGGCGGCGTCCGCCGCCATAGTGCTGGCAGCGACTGCCTGCTCCCCCGTCGTGTCGATCGAAAATGCCGATGTTCCGCAGTGGCGGGCCACCGCCCTGCCCTCCGACAGCCAAGCAGTGCTGGAGGACTCCGGCAAGATCCTCAGCCGGGACAGGATCATCCAGGCGGCAGCCAGCGTCCCCGCGGGTGACTACACCCTGACCATCACGTGCGACGGCGGCGGCAAGGCATTCTTCGCCGTGACGGTCGCCGGCAAGGAACTGACGGAAGCCGGGGCGGCCTGCAACGGCAGCCGCGAAACCGCGGCGATCACCGTTCCGAAGGCCGGGCGGATGGAGATCAGCGCCTCCAGCGTGGACGCACCGCTGCTGTACGCCTACCACTTGGTTCCTGCGCGTTAATCCGCGGCGTCGTAGCGGCGGAGCCGCACGGATCCCGCAGCCTCCGCCACGGCGCAGGAGAATTTTTCCTCCCGGCGGATTGGCATCTGTACCGGCGCCCCCGGCAGGCTTAAAGTCGGGATATGCCCACGGTGCGGATGGCCTCCGCGCGTCGTTTCCCGGGGCGGGCGCAACGCACGCTTTGGCTGCGGGCGCCGGCAGCCGCCGTCGTGCTTTTCTTTGTGCTGGTGGCGGCCGTCCTGGGCGGCTGTGAATACAACTACGACGACGGCCGGGGCGAACTTCCGGATGCTGGCCCTGTGGTAACCGATCCCGTGTTGCCGCGTGATCCGCTGGAGAACGTGCCGGTGTCGGGTCAGGAGCTCACCGAATGGGCGAAGGAAGTCCTGCCCGACGCCGAGGGACAGGTCTTCCACACAAGCTACGGCAGCGTTGCCAGGGGCCGCAGCAAGACAGAGTCCACCAAGCAGCTGCCGAGCGGCACGTACTCCCTCACCCTCGCGTGCCGGAGCGAGCGGCGGGTCTCATTCACAGTCCGCGACGAAGAGTCCGCCCTGGTGGACCTGAGCCTCCGGTGCGGCACGTCGCGTGTCAATGTGGTGCACGTGTCCGAGGACTCCGTGCTCCGGGTGACGGTGGAGGCCCGGTCGGACGCCAATTTCGCCTACCGGATCAGCCGGATCTGACGCTGGAACTACTACCCGCCAGGCCTGGAGTGCCGGGGCGCGGGCGTCCCCTGTGCTCACGCGGTGTAGCCGTCCCCCGAGCTCAGGCGGCGCAGCCGTCGGGGCAACCGTCGGGGCAGCGCAGGGTTTCGGGGTTTGCCGCGCACACAGCGCAGTACAGGGTGAGCGTGCGGCAGCTGGGGTTCGAGCAGTTCTCAAACTTGCTCGTGGGCGACTGGCACCGTACGCATTCGCCGATGGTTTTGGCGTCCTCACTGAATTCGAGGTGCATGCGCTTGTCGAAGACGTAGAGGGACCCCTCCCAGAGGCCCTGGTCCTTGAACTTTTCCCCGTAGCGCACGATGCCGCCGTCCAGCTGGTAAACCTCTTTGAAGCCGCGGTTCAGCATGAGGCTGGACAGCACCTCACAGCGGATGCCTCCGGTGCAGTAGGTGACGACCGGCTGGTCCTTCAGGTGGTCGTACTTGCCGGAGTCGAGCTCGGTGATGAAGTCGTGGGTGGTGGCGACGTCAGGGACAACGGCGTCCTTGAACTTGCCGATCTGTGCTTCGAACGCGTTGCGGCCGTCAAAGAACACGACGTCCTGGCCGCTGGCCTTCCTCGCGTCGACGAGTTCGTGGAGTTCCTCGGGCTGCAAATGGGTCCCGCCTCCCACGACGCCATTTTCGTCCACCTTCAGCTCGCCGGGCGCGCCGAACGAAACGATCTCGTCGCGGACCTTGACGCTCAGGCGGGGGAAATCCTCCGCACCGCCGTCGGACCACTTGACGTCGATGCCGTGGAAACCCTTGTATTCACGGGTGGTTTTCACGTACTGCTTTACGGCCCCGATCTCCCCGCCGACGGTGGCGTTGATGCCGTCCTTGGAGATGAGGATCCGCCCGGTCAGGCCGAGCTTTTCGCACAGGGCACGCTGCCAGAGCCGGACAGCGTCCGGGTCTGCGATGGGAGTAAAGCCGTAAAAGAGTACGATTCGGTTCAAAGCCACGTATTTAAGGGTACTTGGTGGCCACCCGGGACGGATTCGGCCCCGGGAAGAGCCTCCTATCACAATTGCATAAGCAAGCGCCCAAGCTCTGTTGCTTATGACAGCGCTGGAATACTCTCATCACATGACGCCAGAAGCCATGGTCGGAGACATTACTCATCTCCTTGAAGTCTGGGTAGCCGGTTGGGCTGGTTGCCGGGGCTATGAAACGCGCACCGAGGGACGGTTCCCCGCGGCCTTGCGTGCGGACACGACCGGGGACTGGGAATACTTCGCCTCCGATCCTACGGACGCGGAATTCGCGGACCTCGCGGCAAAGACCGCCGAGGCCCCCAAACGCGTCCTGACCATCCTGACCAATGATGTGGGACGCTACAAGCTCTTGGCTGAGCAGCACAACCTCAACGCTACGTCAGCGTCTCAGACCATGATGGTTGTGGACATGGAAACCCAGGACGCCGAGGACCCGTGGCTCTCGGACGACGACCTCTCCCTGAAAACATGGGAATCCGACGGCGTCCACTTCGCCGAAGTACGCTCGGGCGACATCCTGGCGGCGAGCGGCCGCGTGGTGGTCATCGACGGGACCGCGGTGTTCGACAAGATCGTCACCGAACCCTCCTTCCAGCGCCGGGGTCTGGGCAGCTTCATCATGAAGGCACTGGCGGCGCAGGCGTTCTCCCACGATGTGGAGGACGGACTCCTGCTGGCGTCCCTGGACGGACAGAAGCTGTATTCGCATCTGGGCTGGTCCTCGGTGTGCCACGTGCTGATGCTCTCCGCCTCCGATGAGGGGTCCGACCTCTCCGTGGTCTAATTTCTTCCTGCCGTTCCATCCGTCCGGGTTCTGTAGCGGGTCAATTGTTCTGTGCCGGTTCGCTGTTCTGTGCCGTTCTGTGTTCCGTGCCGTTCTGTGTTCCGTGCCGGTTTGCTCTTCTGTGCCGGCGATTTTTACCTGGATGAAAGAATGTTGGGGTGAACCCCCATGACTCGCTGATTCCGTTGCTGGGCCGTGGCCCGGACCCGGAGCAGCTCCGGCATGTGCGGACCATTCCGGCGCGCGCCGCCGTGCACGAACCATGGCCGGACTGGGCCCACCCCGACCTGGTGGCGGCCTACGGGAAACTCGGCATCCACCAGCCCTACCGGCATCAGATCCGGGCAGCAGACATTGCCCACGGCGGCAGGCACGTGGTGATCGCCACCGGCACGGCATCCGGGAAATCCCTGGCCTACCAGCTGCCGGCGCTCGACGCGATTCACCGGTCCGAGCTCCGTGTCCTGTCGGACCCCGGAAAAATCCACGACGACGGCGCAGTGACGCTGTACCTCTCGCCCACCAAGGCGCTGGCGGCAGACCAGCTCGCAGCAATTAGGTCCCTGAACCTCCCGACCGTCCGGGCTGAAACCTATGACGGCGACACCGACCAGGCCTCCCGCCGCTGGATCCGCGACCACGCGAACTTCATTCTGGCCAACCCCGACATGCTGCACTTCGGCATCCTGCCCAACCACGCCTGGTGGGCGGGGTTCTTCCGGCGCCTGCGCTACGTGATCGTGGACGAGGCGCACAGCTACCGCGGCGTCTTCGGCTCCCACGTGGCCAATCTAATGCGCCGGCTGCGGCGCATCTGCGCCTACTACGCCGCCGATGGCAACGCTGCTGGACCGGTCTTCATTGCGGCATCCGCCACCGCTTCCGAGCCGGAAAAGTCCTTTGGCCGGCTCATTGGCGCCGCGGTCCAGGGAGTCGCGGAAGACTCCTCGCCGCACGGATCCACGACGGTGGCGTTCTGGGAACCGGCGCTGACTGAGGTGCGCGGCGAGAACGGGGCCAAGGAACGCAGGACGGCGGTGGCCGAGACCGCCGACCTGCTCGCAAACCTTGTCTCGTCACGGGTCCGGACCATCGCGTTCATCAAGTCCAGGCGTGGCGCCGAAACCATCTCGTCCATCACCAAACGGCTCCTGGACGAAGTCGACCCCAGCCTGCCGCAACGCGTGGCGGCTTACCGCTCCGGATACCTCCCGGAGGAACGCCGTGCTTTGGAAAGGGCACTGCGGACCGGCCAGCTGCTCGGTATTTCCAGCACTTCGGCCCTCGAACTGGGGATTGACATCTCCGGGCTCGACGCCGTGCTGGTGGCTGGCTGGCCCGGCACCCGGGCGTCCCTCTTCCAGCAGATCGGCCGCGCGGGCCGCGCCGGACAGGACGCCATCGCCGCCTTCGTGGCGAGCGATGATCCCCTGGACACCTACCTGGTCAATCATCCGGAAGCCATCTTCGACGTGTCCGTCGAGGCCACAGTCTTTGATCCGTCCAACCCCTACGTGCTGGGCCCGCACCTCTGTGCCGCTGCCGCCGAGCTCCCTCTCGGCGTGGCCGAGCTGCCGCTGTTCGGAGCCACTGCGGAGAAACTCCTCGGGCAGCTGGTGGCACAGGGGTACCTGCGGCGGCGCCCGGCCGGCTGGTTCTGGACCCACGCCCAGAGCGCGGCCGCAATGGTGAACCTGCGCGCCGACGGCGGAGGGCCAGTCAGCATTGTGGATGCCGACACCGGTTCGCTGCTGGGAACCATGGATTCGCCGCAGACGCACTACCAGGCCCATGCCGGGGCCGTGTACGTCCATCAGGGTGACAGCTACGTGGTGGAGGACCTGAACGAGGACGATCACTGCGTGGTGGTACGCCGCGCCAACCCCGACTACTACACGACAGCTCGGGACGTCACGCAGATCGAGGTCCTCGAGACGCAGCGGACTGCTCAGTGGGGCGACGTTGCCGTCCACTTCGGCGACGTCAAGGTCACAACTCAAGTGGTCTCCTTTCAGCGGAAGGCCCTGATCTCCAATGAAGTCCTGGGCGAGGAACCGCTCGACCTGGGTGCCCGGGACCTGTTTACGAAGGCCGTGTGGTTTGTGATGGAGAACCGGTCACTCACGGGCGCCGGACTCATCGAAGCCCAGTTCCCCGGCGCCCTCCACGCGGCCGAGCACGCCGCCATCGGATTGCTGCCGCTGGTTGCCTCGAGCGACCGCTGGGACATCGGCGGGGTTTCAACCGCAATCCATGCCGACACCGGTGTGCCAACAATTTTCGTGTACGACGGGCACCCAGGCGGAGCCGGTTTTGCCGAGCGGGGCTTCGAGAAAGCCAAGGTGTGGCTCTCGGCCACGAGAGACGCGATCGAGGCCTGCGAGTGCGAATCCGGATGCCCCTCCTGTGTCCAGTCGCCGAAATGCGGCAACAAGAACAACCCGTTGGACAAGGACGCGGCAGTCACCCTGATCAATGTCCTGCTGAAGGATGCGCGGGACGCGGCAGCGCCACAGGATTCCAGGGCCGGCGCACCGGCGGCGAACGCGGTCTAGCTTACGAACGCCGTCGACATGACGCCGGGTCGGGCCAGGAACGGGTCCCCGAACAGGCTCAGGTGCCGTCCAGCCCGGTGCTCTTTTGGAGCTGCGGGCACTTTTGGACCCCCGTGCCCTTGGGAGTCCCGCCAGGTTCAGGGCGGCGGTCCCGCCCTGGCGCGGCCGGTGGCGACGCCTAGGAGGGGCCCGGCAGTCAGCTCGGTCTGACTTGGACGGACTGGTCGCCTCCTGCGGTGCAACTGACAAGCGTCGCTTTGTGGCGGGCAGCCACCGCGGCAGCCACAAGGCAGGGCTCCCCCGCTGAAACACCACGGAGCGCGTCAGCCGCGGCCAACGCGGCGAGGTCGGCCGCGGCGGCGGCTTTGGACGCCGCTGCCGATGCCTGTGCCAACAGGAGGAGCAAGGACATGACCATGACAATCACCATGCCGAGCCCCGCGGCCAGCACAGTGCCCGATCCGCGTTCGGATTCGACTCCGGACACGGGATTTCTGCGCTGGCCGAGGGGCTGTTTCCGCTGAAGGCTCACAGGGGCCGCCCGGCAGGATTGCCGTGTCCCTGCCCGGCCCGCACCGCTTGCGCGGCCTGCGCCGTTCCCCGGGGCGGTGCCGATGATGCCGTCTCGCTGCGTGCCTCTGCCCTGGCAGTCAGCGTCCACGGCACCATGCGTCCCAGGGGTCCTGCCGCCCGGTCTGACACAGTGACGCTCATCCATTCGCCGCCGGGTTTCACGGCCGACGAGGCCGAAGGACCTGCCAGCTTCCGGACGATACCGTTGACGGCCGCGGGGTCTTCACCCCTCGCGAGTGCCCTGGCGCCAGCCCGGGCCGCATCCTCCAGCCGCAGTTGGGTGATTCCCGCCGCAGACCCCGCCAGCAGCATTGCCAGAAGCAGCAGGACCGCCGGAAGAGCCACCGCAAATTCCGCGGTCACCGCACCGCGGCTTTTCCCATGGCCGCTCCCGGCGCCGCAGGCCTTCCCCTGACCACGGCTGCCGGACTTATCTCCGGCTGGGCTCCTGTGCTGCCCGCACGACTGAAGCCCGACCGCTGTAAGGGTCCGCGGAGCGGTTTTCACGGCAGGGCCAGCGCCGTACGGATCAGGTTGAGCAGGAAGCCACGGACTTCGTCGCTTCGCAGGATGAACACCAGGAGCCCGGCGAAGCCCACCGCCGCCAGCGTGGCGATGGCATATTCGGCGGTCGCCATGCCGGCTTCCGAGCCCATGAGGCGCCTGCGTTGCCGTGACTTCACCCGCGGCGCCGTGCTGGCGCCCGGGTAGATCTCCAGCACATCGGCTGCTTCGGATTCCTGGCGTAAGGGCCGGACGGCTTCACCCGGGGTGTGGTGGTTGAGGGACATGAATTTTCCTTTCTGGACTTCCGGCGAATTGCCGGTGCATTCGACTCTCCCGTCCGGCGTCCGGACGAGTAAGGCCTGAACTTGCCTAAGTGGAAAAGCAGCCAGGCCAGCCGCATGTGGAGGAAAAGTGCAGGTGTATCCACGGTCCCCAAGCCGGCAGTGTGCCGCATCTCAGAATGCAAAATGGAACAGCGGTAACTGCAGGGCAGCCCGAAAAAAGCCTGCGGCGGGGGCAGCTGTGGTGGCGAGAACACGAGCCCCTCAGTTGCGTGAGGGATCTGAGCTGCGTAAGGGGTTTCAGCTGCTTGAGGGGCTTCAGCTGCTTGAGATCTCAGCGGCCCGACGGAACCAGGGCAAGCAGCACCGGAACGACTCCCAGGCAGATGAAGGCCGGCAGTGAACAAAGCCCCAGCGGAACCACCAGCTTGACCCCAAGGGAGGCCGCGCGCTTCTCCGCGGCGCGGAAGCGTTCCCGCCTCATTCTGGCGGCCTGGGCATAAAGGATGGACGACGACGGCGCACCGGTCAGCGCGGCGAAGCCCAAGGCGTCCCTGAGGGCGAGTATCTCCGGCGAGCGCACGTCTGAACTCCGCCAGGCCGTCTCCCAGTCGGCACCGATGGCCATGGCTCCCACGACAGGCCGCAGGGCGCGACCGTACTCGGCTGAGGCCGCAGCGGCCACCAGCTCCAGGGCTCGTCCGATGCCGGCACCTGCGTGGAGCATGGCGGCAATCAGCTCAAGCATCATGGCGGTATCACGCAATCCCGGCGACTGCTCCGCGCGGCCCTGAGAGTGGCCGTCCCCGCCTGCCCTGCCGCTACCCGCCGCCAGGCCGCTCCGGCGGAGGAGACCGGATCTCGCATGAGCGGTTCCGCTAAAGGCGAGGACTGCGGCGGCCGCAAGCGCGAGGAAGATGAGGAACGCGGCCAGAACTGATCCGTTCATTGGCCTGATCCGCTCATGCATAGGCAGCGCGGCCGGCGCGTTTTCATGGCGCAGCCGCGCCGGCGGCTGCCCGCACGAGCCTCGCGGACCATATGCGGCCGGCAACGGTCAGCCCGATGCCGGCGACCAGCGCAGCCACGCCGAACGGTGTGCCCAGCAGCATCGCCACTGGGTCCACGCCGAGGCAGACACCCAGTCCCAATCCCAGCAGGGGGAGCCAGGTCAGCAGCGCGACCGTTGCCTTCGGTCCGGCGAGCGCCGTCTGCCGGGCTGCTTCGGCATCGTCTTCAACCTCGAGCTGGGCCGCAAAGCGCGTCAGGACGTCGGCCAGCGGACAGCCGCTGGCGGCCGCTATCTCGAAGCAGGCTGCCAGCTCAGCCCAGATCCGCGGCTCACGGCCGCCCGCCCCATGGGGTGAGGGTAAACAGGCCGACCGTATTGCCTCGGCCACCGGCGCTCCCCGCAGGGCTGCTCCCCGGGCGGCTGACAGGACAGCCGCCGACCCCGGGCTGAGCCGTGGCCGGAGGGGGTCGGCATCTGCGGAGCCCTGCTCCACGTAGAGCTGCCACAGTTCGTCCCACAGCCGCGAAGGGGACCGGCCGCCCTTCAACAGGGCAGCCAATTGCTGAACCACAACCGTCAGGGACACGAAGGCCTCCCTGCGGCGGCCACGGGCGAGGCCACGGGTGAGGCCAAGCCCGCCTCGGTCCGCCGTTGCAGACCGGCCGTCACGGCGGACACGTCCACCGGCCAAGCCGCTGCGGCCGAGGGCCATGCGTGCGCGCCGAACCGGCCCACGCCCAGGGCTCAGCATCAGCCACGCGGCAAGCGCCAGTGCACCAACAAAGACCGCGGTCATGCTGCTGCCCTGCGGGCTCCGCGTTTTTCACGCACGTTCCCCGAGCCGGCGCCGGAGTCGGGGCTGGTTTCGCCGGCGGGGATGGAGTCGCGTACGTGGCTTGTCCCGGGGAGAGCGCCTGCCTCCAGGACAAGGTCCGGATCGAGAGCCAGTCGCTGGGCAAGGATCTCCCACGCCGGCCCGGGAACCGGCCTGCCGGCTGAAACGTCCAGGGCAACGGCGACGTCGAGAGCACCGGGCCGCTCGGTTAGGATGCCGATGCACGCGACGCAGCGTCCGTGCCTCGACCGGGCAACATGCACCACCACGTCAAGGGCGCTGGCAACCTGCAGGCGGACCGCATCCTGTCCAAGCCCGGCAAGGGCCCCGAGTGCGGTGAGCCGGGCGGGAACCGCGCCTGCGGCGTTGGCGTGGATGGTGCCGCCGCCTCCGGTGTGCCCCGTATTCATGGCCGTCAGGAGTTCGCGCACCTCGGAGCCCCGGCATTCCCCCACAATCAGCCGGTCCGGCCGCATCCTCAGGGCCTGGCGGACGAGTTCCCCGAGGTCCACTGCGCCGCCTCCCTCGAGGTTCCCGTGCCGTGATTCCAACGAGACCACATGCGGGTGTACGGGGTTCAGCTCTGATGCGTCCTCGATCAGGACCAGCCGTTCGCCCGGGTGGCAGAGCCCCAGCAGGGTGGACAGGAGGGTGGTCTTTCCGGAGCCGGTGGCCCCGCTGACCAGGAAACTCAACCGCTGCGCCACCATGCGCTCCAGAACGCATTGAACCAGGGGCCCGAACATGCCTCCGGCGCGGAGCTCGTCCATGGTGAAGACCTGTTCCCGCCGGATCCTGATGCTGAGCAGCGTGCCCGCCGCCGAGATGGGCGGCAGGACGGCATGGACCCGGTAACCGCCCTCGAGCCGCACATCCACGCAGGGGGATCCGTCGTCCAGCCGCCTTCCGCCTGATGCCACCAGCCTGGCGGCAAGGGCCCTGAGCTGGGTCTCCCCCGCGAATGTCACGGATGTGCGTTCGATGCCGCGGCCCCTGTCCAGCCAGACGGAGTCCGGGGCGTTCACGAAGATGTCCGTGACCAACGGATCCCGGACCAGGTGCTGCAGCGGCCCAAGGCCGTTGAGTTCAGCGCTGATGCGCTCAGCGGCGGCGAGGGAACCCGCTGTGCCCAGCAGCTTCCCGGTGGCCTGCACCGCGGCCGCCACCCGGGACGGGGTGACCGGCCCGGCGTCGGCCATGACCGATTCGCGGACGGTCTCAAGGAGCCCCGCGTCCAGGACCCGGGCCGCGCGCCGTCGTCCGGCGGACTCCGCGAGCGCGGCGCGGGAAGCAGCTGCACCGGGAAACCCGGGGGCGGCGCTGAGGCTGGCATCGGCACCGGTCCCTGGCACTCCCAGATGAGCACTCACCGGAAGTCCCCGGTCTGCAGATCGCCGGCGAGGAGGCCAAGCACTGAAGAGGCGAAGCGCCGCACGCTCTTCCGCCTGCCCTGGTCGAGCAGGCGGCCCATCTCGGTGGCCGAGGCTGTGCCCCGCACCTCAGGCATCACGCCGTGCAGGGGCAGCCCCACGGATTCGGCGACGAGCGCGGCGTCCAGCGCAGCCCCGGCCTTTCCCCTGATGACCAGGGCGGATTCGACGGGCGGAAGCTCCTGCAGCAGCCGCGCGGCGGCGACTGCAGCTTTCAGTTGGGCGGGGACGACAACCAGGAGGCGGTCGCAATCCCATGCGAACGTGCGCAGCGGCTCGGCGTTGCGGCCGATATCGACAATCACCACTTCATAGCCCCTGCGTGCGGCGTCGAGGACGCCACCCACGGTGACCGGGTCCACCAGGGGCGGCCGTTCCCTGCTTCCGGGCCACGACAGAAACGAGAACCCGCCGGCGACAGGCAAGGCGTCGGCGAGCTGCTGCGGGTCAATGCTGCCACTGGCATCGGCCAGATCCGGCCAGCGGAGGCCCGGGGATTCCTCCGCGGCCAGGGCAATTCAAGGCCGCCGCCCCAGGGATCGGCGTCCACGAGCAGGACCCGTGCACCGAGTTCAGCTGCTGCCTGCGCGAGCCACGCCGCCGCTGTGGTGGCACCCGCCCCTCCGCAGCCGCCGGTAACGCCGAGCACCAGGCCTCCGGCCTCGGGTGAACGGGACCGGCTGAGATATTCCGCAAGCCAAGCGGCGGCGTCGGGAAGAACGGCGACGCGTTGTGCACCCAGGGCAGCGGCCAGGTGCCAGAGCGTATCCCCTTCCCCGCTCAGGCCGACGAGCACTGCGGGGGCGCGGCGCCGGGGCGGCAGTTCACGGACATCGCTGCCGACCAGAACGTCGGCGGCGGAATCCCAGAACGGGGCAGCCTCCGCCACATCGCCGACCACCCGGAGTCGTCCGCCGGCGGCCGCGACAATCCGTTCGACTTCGCCCCGCAGGAATTCATAGCCCGTGACGAGCAGGACGTCGCCGCCGTCAGCGGGGAGCCAGGTTCCGGGTTCAGAACCGGGCGATAGCCCCACCGGAGCTGGCCTGCGCTGTGCGCCAGGCACGGCAGCGCCAGGCACGGCAGCATCCGGCAGCGCGCTATCCGGGTCTGATGGGAGTCGCCGGTTCCGGGCGTGGTGCCTGTTCATGCAGCCACTGTGCCAAACGGAACGGCCGACCGTCAGAGCCGCATGGCTGTATGTGGAAAACTGGCCGCCGGCTCCTCAAAAGGACAATCCGGCTCGCTGTGGAGGACAAGAACGGCAAGGCCCCGCAGATACCCAACGGCCCCAAGGCGCTGGCGCGACGCCGGACAGCATGGCGGCAGGGCAGAATTGGACACATGTATCTGTTGCTCGCCGCCCACCCCGACGGCGCAGCCATACAGGAACTCACGGCGGCAGGCCTCCCCCGCCCCGACAATCCGGAACCCCGGATTGTCAGCCTTGCCCCGCAGGGAGCGGACGTGGGAGCCCACCAGGGAGCACCCCAAACTGCACCCGACGGCGGAACCGGGCTCGCCGCCGTCGTCCGGGAACTCGAGAAACGGCGTCCGCGCTGGATCTGGCACCGCACCCAGGACTGGTACCCGTCACTGCTGGCGGCGGGCGTGGACGTGGAGCGTTGCTACGATCTCTCCTTGTGCGGCGCCATCCTGGCCCATTCCGAATTCACGGCCCACACGCCGTACGCCCGCAGCGCCGAGAAGCTCACCCAGGACGACGACCTGCAGCCGCCGCGGCTGCTCCAGCCACCCCCTCCGCCCGCGGACCAGGGGGCGCTCTTCGACGACCCGGGCGCTGCAACCGAACCCCGGCAGACCCTGGCCGAGTTGCGCGCCGAATACGCCGCCCAGCAGGAGGCCCTCGCGGCAGCCGACGCGGGAACAGCCGCCGCTTCAGCCGCCGCAGGGGACGGTAACCGGCGGCAGCGCCTTCAGCTCCTCCTCGCCGCCGAATCGGCCAGCGCCCTGGTCGCGGCCGAGATGCAGCATGCCGGCGTGCCTTGGCGCGAGGAGCTGCACGAGCACATCCTGGCGGAGCACCTGGGCCCACGGCCCCCGCTTGGGCACCGCCCAGCCAAGCTCGAAGCCCTCAACACCGAGCTCCGGGGCCTGCTGAACGCACCGGCACTGAACCCGGACTCGCCACAGGAGCTGATGCGCGCCCTGCACCGCAACGGCATCGAGGTGAAGTCCACGCGGCAATGGGAACTGAAGGGGTCCAGCCATCCGGCCATCGCGCCCCTGCTGGCCTACAAGAAACTGTCACGGCTGCACACCGCCAACGGCTGGGCGTGGCTGGACGCCTGGGTGCGGAACGGGAGGTTCCGGCCCGAATACGTGGTGGGCGGAGTGGTGTCGGGCCGCTGGGCGTCACGCGGCGGCGGGGCACTGCAGATCCCCCGCCAGGTCCGTGGCGCCGTGCACGCAGACCCGGGGCACAAGCTCATCGTGGCGGACGCGTCCCAGCTGGAACCCCGTGTCCTCGCCGCCCTCGCCCAGGACTCGACCATGGCCGAGGCCGCCCGGGACCAGGATCTCTACGCGGGCATCGCGGCCAAGGGCTTCGGCGGTGACCGGGGCAAGGCAAAAATGGCCCTGCTGGGAGCCATGTACGGCGCCACCTCCGGCGAAGCGGGCCGCCTGATGCCGCAGCTGGCCAAGACCTACCCGCGCGCGGTGGGATTCGTCGAGCGGGCCGCCCGCGACGGCGAAGCCGGCAGGACGGTCACCTCGCGCCTGGGACGCAGCAGCCCACCGCCGTCGGAACGGTGGTTCCTCAGCCAGCGGTCCACTTCCGCGGAGGAACAGCGCCGCGCCGACGCCATCGCACGTTCCCGCGGACGTTTCACGCGGAACTTCGTCGTCCAGGGTTCGGCTGCGGACTGGGCAGCCTGCTGGCTTGCGGAATTACGACGGCGGCTGCGCACCATGCGCGCCGACGGTTCAGCCGCCGCGGAACTCGTGTTTTTCCTGCACGACGAGGTCATGGTCCACGCCCCCGACGCCGCCGTGGACGTCTGCATCCGGGCCATCGAGGAGGCAGCCAACGCCGCCAAGGAGCTGCTCTTCGGCCGCATTCCGGTCGAGTTCCCGGTGAGCGTCGCCGTCGTCGACTCCTACGACAACGCAAAGTGAGCCTGCCTCCGGAGCCGGCCGATCCGAAACGGGGCACTTTAACGCCCGACGCGCCGGCCGCCGTCGTAATTCACGACGGCGGCACCTCCAAAGCGCCCCACGACGGCACCCGTCCGGCACACCTGCCGCCCGTTGGGGCAGGACAATAGCCTCTGCCCACGGGAAACAAAAGTCACATCCGCCACTTCCGGAATAAGCGGTTGTACCGAGTAATGTACCGGTGGGTAGTTCGCATCGTGTGGCGTGGGCCACTAAGCTCGATGGTGGCCGGGCAGTGGCAATCAGTTGGCCCGGCACGTGCGACGAAGCATCAGCAGGGGGTTTCCACGCCAATGGCGGGCAAGTTTGAAGTTCACCAGGACAGCGATCAGTCCTACAAGTTCCGGCTCATGGATGGGGACGGAAACATCGTGGCAGAGTCGCCGCGGTTCAAGAGCGTTTCGGGAGTAGTGGCCGGCATCAACGCATTGCGCGAAAACGCCGCCACCGGCCTGGTGGTGGATCTGCGGAAATCGCAGCACTGACCGGAATGTCCGTCTAGAGGTCCAGCGGGTGAAGCCTGGTCCTGTCCCACGGGACGGACCAGGCCAGCTGGTCGAACAGTTCGTTCAGGATCATGCCCGTAAAGCCCCAGACCACGAGGCTGTTCACGGTGAACGCCGGGCTCTGGAACGTCTGGTTCATGCGGGTCACGGCCGCCATGGTCCGGTTCTCGGGGTCCAGCAGATCGCGGACCGGCACGCGGAACACCTGGGCGGACTCGCCGTAATCCACCACCCGGACCGGCGACGGCGACGCCCACCAGGCCAGGACAGGGGTCACCAGGAAGTTTCCGCGCGGAAGCGCCAGTTCCGGCAGGGCACCCAGCACCTCGACGCCGGACGGGTCCAGGCCCGTTTCCTCCTCCGCTTCCCGAAGCGCGGCCTCCACCGGCGATTCGCCAACGTCAATGCCGCCGCCGGGAAACGCCACCTGGCCGGGATGGTCATCGAGGGTGTGGGCTCGTTCCAGGAGCAGGACGTCCAGATCGGCAGCCACCAGCGGTTTGCCGGAGGCTGCGGGCACATCGTCCAGGGCTCCGAAAAGGATCAGAACGGCCGCTTTGCGGGCAACGGACTCGTCAACGGTCAGCGTCCGCCAGTAAGGATTCCGGGCAGGACCGGTTCCCGCCCTGATTGAATCGACGAGGTCTACCAGGTCCTGGCGCGCTGTCATTGCCTCCTCCGCTGCGATTCCATCCGGATCTCTGCGGCGCGGTGTGTCTCGGCCAGCAGCTTCGCCAGGAGTTCCTCGTTTCCGGGCGCCAGCTCGTACTTCAGCAGTTTCGCGGCCTTGGCGGGGTTCGTCTCGCCCGAGCCAAAGCTGGGGCACCAGTTGGCCACGGCGCAGGCACCGCAGGCCGGCTTGCGGGAATGGCACACCCGTCTGCCGTGAAAGACCACCCGGTGGGACAGCATGGTCCAGTCCCTGGGTTCAAACAGCTCCGCCACGTCGGACTCGATCCGGACGGGGTCGTCCGACTCCGTCCAGCCGAAACGCCGCGCCAGTCGCCCGAAGTGCGTGTCCACCGTAATGCCCGGAATGCCGAACGCATTGCCCAGAACCACGTTCGCGGTTTTCCGTCCGACGCCGGGAAGCGTCACCAGGTCTTCCAGCCGGCCGGGCACCACGCCGTCGAACTCGTCCACCACCCGGTTCGCCAGTGCGAGGAGGTTACGCGTCTTGGCGCGGAAAAACCCCGTCGGCTTGATGATGGCTTCCAGCTCCGCGGTATCGGCTTCCGCCATGGCGCGGGCATCCGGGTAGCGGGAGAAGAGCAGCGGCGTAATCAGGTTGACGGTCACGTCTGTGGTCTGCGCCGAGAGCACCGTTGCCACGAGGAGCTCGAAGGGGTTCCGGAAGTCGAGCTCGGCGTGGGCGTACGGGTACTGCTCGGCGAGGGCCCGGTTGATCCTGCGTGCCCGGCGCTTCAGGGCAAGGGCCGACTCGCCGGACCGGGCTGGCCGGCTAGCCGCCCGGTTTTCGGCGGTGATGGCACCTGCGGGCACTTCGGCGGGGATGGCGTCCCCGGGGATCTCCGACGGAACCTCAGCGGCGGGAACCTCCACGGAAACCTCCGCCGGAAGCTCCGCTGGAGCAGGGGCCACTGGGACGCCGTCCGGCGTGCCGCGCCGGCGCGAAGCGGAATCGGCCACGGCGGCCGGCTAGCCGCGCTCGATGTTGCTGAGGTCGCGCAGGACGCCCACCCGGCCGTCCGTGTGCTGGACCAGGAATTCGTCCCCGCGGTCTTCGAGCGCCAGGACCCAGCCGCCGGGCTCGATCCCGAACAGCGGTGCGCCCGTGCGCTCGTCAACGGCAGTACGGTGCTGCGCCACGGCAAACCAGAAGGCCTCGTGGACCTGCTCCTGCTCGGACTCCTCCGGCCGGCTCGCCGGGTCAACGGTGGCACCGATGGGTTCCTGCGACCTCGCCTGCTCCGGAATGTCCACCCTCGGGTGAACGGCGGTGGCAGGCGTCGCCGAGGCCGCCCGTGCCGCCTCCTCCGCGGCTTCACGTGCAGGAGCGTTGGACTTGCCTTCGGCGACGGGGGCTTCCGCTGCGGGCGCCTCCATGACTGCTGCTCCGGCTGAGGAAGTCTCAGCTGCGGGACCTTCAGCTGCCGGAGCTTTCGCGCCGGTAGCTCCGGCGCCGGCCGCCGGAGTGGCCGTGACTCCGTCCAGCTGGGTCTGCTCGGCCTCCGCGGGGGCTGGCTGTGCGCCGGCGTCGGCGGCCTTGGCGGACGGCACTGAGGCCGTCTCTGCGGCGGCACCACCGGTCTGCGGGGACCGCACGACGGCGGCCGGTCCGGTTTCCGGGGCGGCGGCGGCGCTGCTGGCCGCGTTAGCGGCGGGCCATACTCCGGTCGCCGGCCCTGCGCCGGCAGCGCCGGCAGCTGCAGCACCGGTCCCTGCGGCGGCACCGTCCCCTGCGGCGCCAACGGCTCCGGCACCAACGGCACCGGCACCTGAGGCACCAAAGGTTCCGGCACCTGAGGTGCCGGTCTGGGTTGCACCGCGCCCCGGCTGGCCAACCGCCGTCGCACCATGGGAAGCGGAAGCAGCGGTGGAGGAAGCACCCGGCGCGGCAGCGGCAGGCTTCGGCTCCTTGGGTGTCTTGGGTTTGCGTACGGGCACGGCCGAGTCGCGCGCCATGATGTGGGCCGGCACCTCGGCGCGGTCCAGGAAGTCCCCGGCGAAGAACGGGATATAACGGGCCAGCACTGTAGCGGCCAGCAGCACAAGGGAACCGATCAGCGCCACGAGCAGGCTGGGCGTGTACGCCCCGGCGACGGACAGGAAGAAGAAGCCGACGGCAAACGAGGCAACCACCGAACCGAACTGGTCCACGGAAAGGGATCCGATCCGGACCTTCGTGTCAGGGGCGAGCCGGCGGGCGGCAAACAGTGCGGCAACGATCAGCGGCAGCACCACGCCGAGCCCCAGGAAGAAGAGGCTTCCGAGATTCCACAGGTTGTACCGCACAGCGAACATCGGAATCAGCGATGCAACAAAGAGAACCAGGGTGGCGGCGAAGACTGTCAGGTCACGGACGGTGAACGGTCCAGCAACGGCCTCATTCCGCACGCCTTGCTGCTTCATGAAAGTCGGCGCAGCACTGTGCGCTTCCGGCCGCCCGGACGGTCCCGCCCCGTGCGGTGGCTGGCCGGCGCCCTGCTGGGCCGTGCCCTGCTGGCCCGGCTGGCCCTGGCTTTGCTGATTCATTCTGTTCTCCTTAGCGTGGCGGCGCCCGGACTGGCGTCCGCTGCGTGATTCCGCCCTACGGCCGGAGCCTGACCACAAGCGGTCTGGCTGCCTCCGGCCACTGTCACGAGTCCATCTCAGCCTAGCCAAGTGGAGGATGCTTCACTAGCTGACTGGCCGCGGGGCGGCGTGCCCACAGAAACCGCACAGCTCTGGCATGGAACCGTTCACCGCTAAATGGGCACCGCTCACGGCCCGTCGTGTGACGCGGCCCACGCGCCGATGCCGGAAGCGCTAGTCTGGTTTCGGAACAGCTCTTTGCGGTTTGTCCGTGACGGGCCGTTGCCCGCCGCCGTGCGCCGGCCGGGCAACGGCCGGGACCGGCGCACCGCGCAGCAAAGATCGATGAATGATGAGGTTCACCATGTCCCAGGACACCCCCGGCTCGACGGCCACCGCTGCCACCCCCAGCCAGCAGGGCGATGCTCTTGAAAACCTGCTGCATGAGAACCGCAAGTTTGCCCCTTCCGAGGACTTCGCCGCCAACGCCGTGGTGGGCGCCGACGTCTATGCCGAGGCAGCAGCTGACCGGCCCGCATTTTGGGCGAAACAGGCCCGCGAACTGCTGACCTGGAACAAGGACTTCACCGAGGCGCTTGACTGGTCGAACCCGCCGTTCGCCAAGTGGTTCGTGGGCGGCGAGGTCAACGCGGCCTACAACGCCCTGGACCGGCACGTGGAGAACGGCCTCGGCGACCGCGTCGCGATCTACTTCGAGGGCGAACCCGGCGATTCCCGCTCCTACACCTACGCCGAGCTGACCGAGGAGGTGAAGAGGGCCGCGAACGCGTTCGAGTCCCTCGGCGTGGCCAAGGGCGACCGGGTGGCCGTGTACCTGCCGATGATCCCCGAGGCCGTGATCACGCTGCTTGCCTGCGCCCGGATCGGCGCCGTGCACTCGGTGGTGTTCGGAGGTTTCTCCGCCGACGCACTGCGGTCCCGGATCGAGGACGCCGAAGCCAAGCTCGTGGTGACCGCGGACGGCACCTACCGGCGCGGCAAGCCCAGCGCCCTGAAGTCCGCCGTGGATGCAGCCCTCGAGCAGGACGGCCACACCGTGCAGAACGTGGTGGTGGTCAAGCGCAACGGCCAGGACGTCGACTGGCACGAGGGCAGGGACCACTGGTGGGCGGACACCGTCGGCGCGGCGTCAGCCGAGCACACCGCCGTCGGGCATGACTCCGAACATCCGCTGTTCATCCTGTACACCTCCGGCACCACCGGAAAGCCCAAGGGCATCCTGCACACCACCGGCGGCTTCCTCACCCAGACCGCCTACACCCACAAGGCGGTGTTCGACCTGCACCCGGAAACGGACGTGTACTGGTGCACGGCCGACGTCGGATGGGTCACCGGGCACTCGTACGTCGCCTACGCGCCGCTCATCAACGGCGCCACCCAGGTCATGTACGAGGGCACCCCGGACTCCCCGCACCAGGGCCGCTGGTGGGAGATCGTGGAAAAGTACAAGGTCTCCATCCTCTACACCGCCCCCACCGCGATCCGCACCTTCATGAAGTGGGGCCGGGACATCCCGGACAAGTACGATCTCTCCTCCATCCGGGTCCTGGGCTCCGTGGGCGAACCCATCAACCCCGAGGCGTGGATGTGGTACCGCGACGTCATCGGCGGCAACAAGGCCCCGATCGTGGACACCTGGTGGCAGACCGAAACCGGCGCCCAGATGATCGCCCCGCTGCCGGGCGTGACCTCCACCAAGCCCGGCTCCGCGCAGGTGCCGCTGCCCGGCATCGCCGTGGACGTCGTGGACGAGAACGGCGCCTCGGTCCCGGACGGGCACGGCGGATTCCTGGTGATCCGCGAACCCTGGCCGGCCATGCTCCGCGGTATCTGGGGCGATCCGGAACGGTTCAAGGACACCTACTGGTCGCGCTTCGAAACCATGTACTTCGCCGGCGACGGCGCCAAGAAGGACGAGGACGGCGACATCTGGCTCCTGGGCCGGGTGGATGACGTCATGAACGTCTCCGGGCACCGGCTCTCCACCACCGAAATCGAGTCCGCCCTGGTGTCCCACCCAGCCGTGGCCGAGGCCGCCGTCGTCGGGGCCACCGACGAAACCACCGGGCAGGCCGTCGTCGCGTTCGTCATCCTCCGCGGCGACGCCGTGGACTCCGGCGACGAAATCGTCCAGGACCTCCGCAACCACGTCGGCAAGGAAATCGGACCGATCGCGAAACCGAAGACCATCCTCGTGGTGCCCGAACTGCCCAAGACCCGGTCCGGCAAGATCATGCGCCGCCTCCTCAAGGACGTCGCCGAAGGCCGCGACGTCGGAGACGCCACCACCCTCGCCGACAACACCGTCATGCAGCAGATCGCCGCGTCACTGAAGAAGTAGGCGCATCAGAGCTGACGCAGGGCCTGTCCGGAACACCGGGCGGGCCCAGCGTTTTCTGCCCGACGGGCGTCCCGCCGTCGGAACCCCCGGGGTGTTCATTCGCGATCTTTCCTGTTCCCTTTTGCGAGGTTATAGTCAGTGATATGTGACACATGTCACACGACTCCATCCCCGGGAGAGATCATGGCACCACATCCGGAAGCGTCCACCAGCGCCGGGCCAGCCCGGCGGACATTCCTCAAGACTATTGGCGTCAGTGCCGCCGGCCTGGCCGGCGTACCACTGTTGGCGGCGTGCACCGGAGGCAGCGGACCATCCGCCGGAGGCTCCGAATCCTCCGGGCTGTCGTTCGGCTCCGGCTCCTCCGACGAAGTTCCCAAGAAGGCGTACCAGGCGGTCACCGACGCCTTCACCCAGAAGACGGGCAAGACGGTCCGCACCAACGTGGTGCCGCACAACGACTTCCAGAACAAGATCAACTCCTACCTGCAGGGCTCCCCGGATGACGCCTTCACCTGGTTCGCCGGTTACAGGATGCAGTTCTATGCCGGCAAGGGGCTCTTGGCGCCGGTTGATGACGTCTGGGGCAAGATCGGCGGCAACTTCTCCGACGCACTGAAGAAGGCCTCCACCGGCCCGGACGGGAAGATGTACTTCGTCCCCAACTACAACTATCCGTGGGGCTTCTTCTACCGGAAGAGCGTGTGGGCCGACAAGGGTTACGAGGTGCCGGAAACCTTCGATGCCCTCAAGACCCTGGCGGCCAAGATGAAGGCAGACGGCATCATTCCGATCGGTTTTGCAGACAAGGACGGCTGGCCCGCCATGGGCACGTTCGACTACATCAACATGCGGCTCAACGGTTACGAGTTCCACGTGGACCTGTGCGCCCACAAGGAGTCCTGGGACCAGAAGAAGGTGACGGACGTTTTCGACACCTGGTCCGCCCTGCTGCCCTTCCAGGATCCTGCGGCGCTCGGCCAGACCTGGCAGGACGCGGCGCGGGCGCTGGCTGCCAAGAAGACGGGCATGTACCTGCTCGGCTCGTTCGTCACGCAGCAGTTCACGGATCCGGCCGTGCTGAAGGACATCGATTTCTTCGCCTTCCCGGAGATCGCCACGGAGGGGCGCGATGCGGTGGAGGCACCCATCGACGGGCTGCTGCTGTCCACCAAGGGCGGCGGGAACGCGGCCGCGCACCAGTTCATGGAATTCATCGGCACCCCCGAGGGACAGGACATCTACGCCTCGGTGGATGCCTCCAACATCGCCACGGCCAAGGGCGCGAACACCTCCAAGTTCTCGCCGCTGAACAAGAAATGCGCGGACACCATCGCGCAGGCGAAGTCCATCAGCCAGTTCTTTGACCGTGACGCCCTGCCCGCCATGGCCAACAACGTCATGATCCCGGCCCTGCAGACCTTCCTCAAGGACGGAAAAATGGACGTCAAGAACCTTGAGGCACAGGCCAAGTCACTGTACGCGGCCCAGTAGGGGTCCGGGGACTCCCATGAGCGCAGCAGCAAGAGACCTGGTCCCGCCGGATTCCAGGGCGCCCTCCGGGGTGCCGGCCAAGCGGGTACGCAGCGGTAAGGTCCGCCGGCTCTCCAAAAGGGACAAGGCCGTCCTGGCCCTCATGGTGGGCATTCCCACCCTCATCCAGCTGGTGTTCGTGTGGCTGCCCACGGTGATGTCCGTCTGGCTGAGCTTCACGCGCTGGAACGGCCTCGCCCTGACCGACATCAGGCCGGCAGGCGCCGACAACTACCAGTACATCTCCCAGGACTACCCGCCGTTCTGGCCTGCCATCCAGCACAACCTGCTGTGGCTGGCCTTCCTGGCCCTGGTGGCCACGCCGCTGGGCCTGCTGCTGGCGGTACTGCTGGACCAGCAGATCCGGGGCAGCAGGATCTACCAGAGCATCTTCTTCACGCCGGTAATGCTGTCCCTGGCGCTGATCGGCATCATCTGGCAGCTGTTCTACCAGCGGGACAACGGCCTGTTGAACTTCCTGCTCGGAACCTCGGGGACGCCGCAGGCCGTTGACTGGTTCGGGGATTCCTCGGTGAACATCTGGGCAGCCATGATTGCCGCCACGTGGCGGCACGCCGGCTACGTCATGCTGCTGTACCTGGCGGGACTGAAGGGCGTTGACCCGAGCCTGAAGGAAGCCGCGGCCATCGACGGGGCCACCGCGGCGCAGACGTTTTTCCGCGTGGTGTTCCCGGCCATGCGGCCCATTAACATCGTCATCGTCGTCATCACCATCATCGAATCGCTGCGGGCGTTCGACGTCGTTTACGTGATCAACCGCGGCACCAACGGCCTGGAACTCCTCAGCGCCCTGGTGATCCAGAACCTCGTGGGCGAAGGCCAGGTGATCGGCGTCGGCTCCGCCCTCGCGGTGGTCCTGCTGGTCATCTCGCTCGTACCCATTGTGTTCTACCTCAGCCGCACCTTCGGCAGGGAGAACAGGGCATGAGCGCCAAAGTCTCCGCCGGCACGGCCATGACCGGGAAAACCGAACGCTCCGGCAGCAAGCCGAAACGGCACTACGGCACGCACATCTTCCTGACGGCCATGGCGGTCATGTGGCTGATCCCCCTGCTCTGGGCCGTGTTCACCGCCCTGCGGCCGATCGCCTCGACCAACGAACACGGCTACTTCAGCCTGGCCGGCGACTTCAACTTCGACAACTTCATCCAGGCCTGGTCCCAGGGCGGCTTCGCCAAATACCTCTGGAACTCGGTGATCATCTGCGTTCCGGCGGTACTCCTGGTGCTCTTCTTCGCGTCCATGATGGCGTTCGCCGTCAGCCGTGTGGGCTGGAAGTTCAACGTCACGCTGCTCATCATGTTCACGGCGGGAAACCTGCTGCCGCCCCAGGTGCTGGCCGCGCCGCTGTTCGAGATGGCCAAGCATTTCCAGGTGCCCTACTCCTTCAGCGATTCGGGCAACATGCTGAACACGTACATCATCGTCATCGCGGTGAACATGGCATTCCAGATGGGGTTCTGCACCTTCGTCCTGTCCAACTACATGAAGGCGCTCTCCGCGGACCTGACAGAGGCCGCACTCGTGGACGGTGCCGGCATCTGGCGCCAGTACCGGGAAATCATCATGCCGCTGTGCCGTCCGGCCTTCGCGGCCCTTGCCACGCTGGAAGTCATCTTCATCTACAACGACTTCTTCTGGCCCCTGCTGTTCATCCAGAGCGGCGACCGGCTGCCCGTCACCACGGCCATCAACAACCTCCAGGGCGAGTTCCTGAACAACTACAACCTGCTGGCAGCCGGCGCCGTCATCACGGTAATCCCCACCCTGATCGTCTATCTGCTCCTGCAGCGGCAGTTTGTCGCGGGCCTGACTCTTGGTTCCAGCAAGGGCTAGGCGATGATGGGCAGTACGAGGTTTCATCCACTGAAAGGATCCCGATGCTTCCCGCGGCCCGTCACCAGTCCATAGTGGACGCCGTCCGGCGCGAGCGGGTGGTCCGCGTATCGGATCTCGCGCAGCAGCTGGGAGTGTCCCTGATGACGGTGCGCCGCGACATCGAGATGCTGGAGGAAAGCGGCCAGGTGGAGCGGATCCACGGCGGTGCCAAACTGCCCGGGGATGCCAGCACACACGAGCCCGGATTCGAACTGAAGTCCACCCAGCTGACCGCGCAGAAACGCGCCATCGCCCTGGAAGCCGCCGCCCTCGTCCACGAGGGCATGGCGGTTGCACTGAGCGCGGGCACCACCACCTGGGCGCTGGCCAAGGAACTCGCCAACGGCCCCCGGATCACCGCGGTGACCAACTCAGTGAAGATCGCCGACCTCTTCCACCATGCCTCGGCATCGGGGTCCGGGCGCCACGCCTCAACGGTGATCCTCATCGGCGGCGAGCGCACGCCGTCGGACGCCCTGGTGGGCCCGATCGCAACCGCGGCGCTCCGCCAACTGCACCTGGACCTGCTGTTCCTCGGCGTGCACGGCATGGATGCGGACGCCGGCTACACCACGCCCAATCTCCTGGAGGCCGAAACCAACCGGGCGTTCATCGCCGCCTCGCGCAAGGTGGTGGTCCTGGCGGACCACACCAAGTGGGGCACCCAGGGGATCAGCACCATCGCCAAACTTGAGGAAGCCGACGAGGTGATCTGCGATTCCGGCCTGTCCCCCGACGCCCAGCGGATCCTCCGCGACCGGGTGGGCCGGCTGAGGCTCGTTTAGGCTCCGGATGGTTTAGACCGCAGCGCGGTCTCACGGGCAGCCGCAGGACCGCCTGACCAGGAGTTTCGTCGGGAAGACGCGGTGCTGTGCGGGCTCGCCGCGGTCCGCCCCAACGAGCGCCCGGACGGCTGCCTCCGCCATGTCCCGCACGGGCTGCTCCACGGTGGTCAGCGTCGGCCAGGAGTATTCCGCGTCCTCCGAACCGTCGAACGAGACCAGCGCTATGTCCTCCGGGACGGACAGGCCGGCCTCGTGCAGCGCTCGGAGGATGCCGATGGCCTGCATGTCGGAGCTGGCGAAGATGGCGGTGGGCCGGTGCCCGGACGCCAGGAACCGCTTCCCTGCGGCGTAGCCGCCAACCCGGGTGAAGGCGCTGCGGGCAATGGGGCCTTCCGGCAATCCGGCGTCCCTGAGCGCCTGCACCCAGCCCTCTTCGCGGGCGTCCGCTTCATTTCCGGTCGTGGTGCCCATGGCCAGGCCGATGTTGGTGTGGCCGTGACCGATCAAATGCTCGACGGCGGTGCGCGCACCTTGCGCCAGGTCCACGCCCACCGTGGTGACCCCTGCCGAGCTGCCGCTGTGGCTCAGGAGCACGGACGGGATCTCCGCGGCCTCCAGGTCCTCCAGTTCCGGTTCGAACAGGACGCTGGCCAGCACCACGCCATCCACCTGCCGGGCTGCCAGGTTCCGGATGTTCCGGCGCTCCTTGGCCAGGTTGCCGTCCGAGTTCGTCAGCACCAGGGCGTACCCGAGCGCCCCCGCCGCGTCCTCCACGGCGTGGGCCAGCATTGAGAAGAAGGGGTTGCTGTTGTCCGGAATGACCAAACCGATCGTCTCGCTGGACCCCAGCTTCAGGGCCCGCGCAGCCGCGTTGGGGCGGTAGCCCAGTTGCCGAATGGCTTCCTGGACCTTCGCTTCGGTGGCCGGCGCCACCTTCTTCGGCCCGCCGTTCACCACGTAGCTGACGACGGCGGTGCTCACCCCGGCGTACCGGGCAACATCCTTGCGGGTCACCTGGGTCCGCGGGGCGGGCGCTGCCGGAATGGTCATAGTGTCCATGCTAGCTACAGCACGCCCTGGAGCGTGGCCGGAGCATCGCCGAAGTCGCGGATGGGGAGGCGTTCGCCGCCCCGCCGGGCGGATTCATGGGCCACGATGCCGGGCAGGGTGAACCTTGCGGCCGTCCATGCATTGACCGGCGGCAGCGAGCCCGTGTTCACGGCCGTGACAAAGTCGTCCACGAGGAACTGGTGGCTGCCCTCGTGTCCGTTGGGGGCACCGCGGAACTCCTCCGGCAGCCTGTCGCTGTCATGCACCGGCGCCAGCCCGGACACGAAGGCGTCCCGCAGTTCCGGCGCCACATTGGCAAGCGACGGATCGTCCAGGGGCACGCTGGGCCGTGACTCCATCTGCTCTGAGATGTCGTGGACGCTGGTCTTGTCCTGCCACACCGTCACCTTGGCCAGCTGCTCAAAGCTGGCCTCGGTGCCGAAGAACCGGAACCGGGACTCACGGATATGCGAGGGGTAGCCCACCCGGCGCATCTCGTTGGTCCGCATGGCACCGCCGTCGTTCAGCTCGAAGAGGGCCGTGGCGTTGGAGAAGTCATTCCCGAACATGCTGATGTCCTTGTCGAACACCCCGTCCCCGCGGTCGTCCTTCACGCCGACGCAGCTGACGCTCACTGCGTGCGCCGGTAGGGCACCGAGGACGCCGCCAATCGCGTGGGTCGGGTACAGCATGGGCGGGTAGCTGGCGGTTTCCTTCCAGCGCTCCCCGCCGCTGTACTGGTAGGCGTCGTAGAAGCCCAGGTCCATGTCGTGGACGTAATCGCCTTCCGCGTAGAACACCCTCCCGAACCGGCCGGCCGCGTGCTGCTCGCGCGCATAGACCGTGGCGGGGTTGTAGTAGCTGGTTTCGCCCATCATGTAGAGGTTGCCGGTCTCCCGGACGGCGTCGATGATCTTCGCGATCTCGTCCTCGGTGACGGCCATGGGCACGGCCGAGTAGACATGCTTTCCGGCCCGGAGCGCCCGCTCCACCAGCGGTCCGTGGGTCCACCGCTGCGTGAAGATGGCGACGGCGTCGACGTCGGACGCCAACAGCTCATCGAATGTGCCGAGGGAGCCTGCCAGGTCGTACTGCTCGACTGCCTGGGCCGCACGGTCCGCCCGCTCGTCCACGGCGAAGACCTCGCTGACTCCGGGGTGGAGGTTGAAGAGGTGCGCGAACTGGCCACCAAACTGCCCCACGCCGACTACTCCGATTGAAAACGCCATTGTTCTGCCTTCCTAGGCCCAGGCGGCACCGCTCTCCGGGCCGCATACATGTTTGCGCCACAGTCTTGCAGCTGAATCTACTCGAGTCAACGCTTGCAACGTTGGAGAAACTTCCGCCGCAAGCAGTCCCGAAATAATCCTTGCGGTCCCAGATCTACTCGTGTAGATTCGTGGTCGATTGTTAGTTCCATCACACACCCAGGAAGGGTCGATGATGACCACCCTTACCAAGAACCCCCCAGCCAGGAGTGATCAACGGCCGGCACGGCCCGGCAGGATCCGCCGAGGTGTCACCCGACTGGGCGACCTCAAGATCGCCCTGCTGTTTATCGCCCCGGCCATGATCGGCTTTGTGGCCTTCTACCTGATGCCCACCCTGCGCGGCATCTACCTGAGCTTCACCGAGTACAGCATCCTGGGAGACCCGGAGTGGGTTGGCGTCAGGAACTACACGGCGATTTTCGCCGACGAGCTGTTCTGGAACGCCATGGGCGTCACGGTCCAGTACGTGGCCCTGAACATCGGCTTCCAGACCGTCATCGCCCTGGGCCTGGCCCTCCTGATGCACCGGGTGGCGAAGTCCACGTTCATCCGCGGCGCACTGCTGCTGCCGTTCCTCGTGGCCAACGTGATCGTCGCCCTGCTCTGGTTCTGGATGCTCGACTACCAGCTGGGCATCGTCAACGAGGTCATCAGCTGGCTGGGCCTGCCCCGCATTGCCTTTTTCGGCAGTGAGCAGTGGGCCATCCCCACCATCGCCTTCGTCAACGTCTGGCGCCACATGGGCTACACGGCCCTGCTGATCTTCGCCGGACTGCAGTCCATCCCGAACCACGTCTACGAGGTGGCGTCCCTGGATGGCTCCTCCCCCACCAGGACGTTCTGGTCCATCACCATGCCGCTGCTCCGTCCGGTGCTGGCGCTGGTCCTGGTGGTCACCGTGATCGGGTCCTTCCAGGTGTTCGACACCGTCGCGGTCACCACCAACGGCGGCCCGGTCAACGCCTCCCGTGTCATCCAGATGTACATCTACCAAAAAGCCTTCGGTGAATCGGATTTCGGGTACGCCTCTGCGCTCTCCGTCATTCTCTTCGTGATCCTCGCCCTGGTGGCCTTCATCCAGATGAAGTTCCTCAAGGGCAATGAATCGGACCTGGACTAAGGAACCCCGCCATGACCACGCAGATTCTCAATCGCAAGACCCGTAACCGCAGCATAGCTGCCCGCAAACCGGTCAACTGGCGCCGCGCCGGCGCCTGGGCACTCGTCATCCTCGCCCTCCTGGTCACCGTGCTCCCGTTCCTGTGGATGCTGCGGACCGCTCTGTCCAGCAACCACTCGCTGGCATCCAACGCCTCGAACCTCCTGCCCGCGGACTTCAGCTGGGGCGCGTTCAAGCGGGTCTTCGGCATGCAGACCGCCGAGGAAGCCATCGCCGACGGCGGATCCGGCGCCAACATCAACTTCTGGCTGTACCTGCGCAACTCCGTCATCTTCTCCACGGCGACCACCGCGGGCCAGGTGTTCTTCAGCGCCATGGCAGCCTACGCCTTCGCCCGGCTCCGCTGGGCCGGCCGGGACAAGGTCTTCGCCCTGTTCCTGGCCACCATGATGGTTCCGCCGATCTTCACCGCGCTGCCCAACTTCCTGCTCATCAAGAATCTCGGCCTGCTCAACTCCTTCGCCGGCCTGGCCCTGCCGTTCCTGTTCATGACCCCGTTCGCCATCTTCTTCCTGCGGCAGTTCTTCCTGAACATGTCCCGCGAAGTGGAGGAGGCCGCCATGCTGGACGGCGCCAAGCATCTGCGCATTTTCTTCCAGATCGTGCTGCCCAATGCCGCCGCACCGCTGGCCACCCTGGCCCTGCTGACGTTCATCGGCCAGTGGAACGAATACTTCTGGCCGCTGCTCGTGGGCCAGGACGAGAACGTCCGTGTCCTCACCGTGGGCCTGAGCGTGTTCAAGTCCCAGTCCCCGCAGGGCGCCCCGGACTGGTCCGGCCTCATGGCAGCAACCATCGTCGCGGCCCTCCCCGTGCTCCTCCTCTTCTTCGCCTTCGGCAAGAAGGTGGTCAACTCCATCGGCTTCTCCGGCATCAAGTAACCCCCACCACCCGTGCACCCGCGCAAAACGCACCCCCAAGAAAGGTCCATCATGAAGAAAACCATCGGCGCCGTCGCTGCCGCCGCAGCCATCGCCCTGTCCCTCTCCGCCTGCGGCGGCGGTTCGTCCGCCGGCTCATCCGAGGCCAAGGGCGAAATCAATTACTGGCTGTGGGACGCCAACCAGCTCCCCGCCTACAAGCAGTGCGCCTCGGACTTCACCAAGGCCAACCCGGACATCAAAGTCAAGATCACCCAGCGCGGCTGGGACGACTACTGGACCACGCTGACCAACGGCTTCGTGGCAGGGACCGCACCGGACGTCTTCACCAACCACCTGTCCAAGTACCCCGAATACGCCGCCAAGAAGCAGCTGCTCCCCCTGGACGACGCCGTCGCGAAGGACGGGGTGAAACTGGACGGCTACAACGAGGGCCTGGCGGACCTCTGGGTGGGCCAGGACGGCAAGCGCTACGGCCTGCCCAAGGACTGGGACACCGTGGCCATGTTCTTCAACAAGAAGCTCGTCAAGGACGCCGGCTACACCGAAGAACAGCTCGGAAACCTTGACTGGAACCCGCAGGACGGCGGCAGTTACGAGAAGGCCATCGCGCACCTGACCGTGGACAAGAACGGCAAGCGCGGCGACGAGCCCGGCTTCGACAAGAACAACGTTGCCGTCTACGGACTCGGCCTGGAATCCTCCGGCTCGGGCCAGGGCCAGACCCAGTGGAGCTTCCTCACCGGCACCACCGGCTGGACCCATACGGACAAGAATCCGTGGGGCACCAAGTTCAACTACGACGATCCCAAGTTCCAGGAAACCATCAAGTGGTGGGCGGGGCTGGCCGAGAAGGGCTACATGCCCAAGCTTGAAACCACAGTCGGCGCCAGCGTATCGGACGCCTTCGGTGCAGGCAAGGCAGCCATCAACACCAACGGGTCCTGGATGATCGGCCAGTACACCAGCTACAAGGGCGTGGAAACGGGCATCGCCCCCACCCCCAAGGGACCTGACGGCAAGCGTGCCAGCATGTTCAACGGCCTGGCCGACTCCATCTTTGCCGGCACGAAGTACCCGGTGGCCTCGGCGAAGTGGGTCGAGTACCTTGCCTCATCCGCCTGCCAGGATGTCGTGGCGTCCAAGGCTGTGGTCTTCCCGGCCATCAAGACCTCCTCTGACAAGGCGGCCGCCGCGTTCAAGGCCAAGGGCATCGATGTCACGGCGTTCACGCAGCACGTCAAGGACGGAACGACCTTCCTGTTCCCCATCGCGGACAAGGCCGCGAAGGTGGACGGCATCATGAAGCCGGCGATGGACGCTGTGCTGTCCGGCAAGAAGGACGCCAGCAGCCTCTCCGACGCCAACGGCCAGGTCAACTCCCTCTTCAAGTAGGACGTCAACTGGGCGAAAATCAAAGTCCAGGCATCCACGCAGCACCACACCTGCGGGGCCGGAACCGCGCACTCCGCGCCCGGCCCCGCAGCACCCCTCATTTCTATCTGCTCATCACGAAAGAGACTTACCTATGGATCCCCTGCACCTCCGTTCCGCCGGCACCAGCCTGGTGATCAGCTTCAACAGCGGGGAGGCCGAGGTCATCCACTGGGGTGCCGACCTTGGCAGCGACCTCCCTGACCTGTCCATCCTCACCGAGGCCATTCCCAACTCCGCCATCGACGCCACCGTCCCGGCGGGGCTGCTCCCCCAGGCGTCTTCGAGCTGGCGCGGCCGGCCCGCCCTGCGCGGCCACCGGATCGCCGACGGCGTCTCCGGACTGGACTTCTCCGTTCGCCTGCGCGCTGTGCATGCCGCCGTCACGGGCAAATCGGCAGTCGTGGTGCAGCAGGATGCCGAGGCCGGCATCACCGTCGAATCAGCTCTCACCCTCCACGACGGCGGCCTGCTGGAACTGCACCACGCCGTCACGAACACCGGAACCACTCCGTTCCAGCTCGACGAACTGGCCGCCGTCCTCCCGGTGGCCCCGGACGCCGTCGAACTTCTCGACCTGACGGGGCGCTGGTGCCGGGAACGGCACCCCCAGCGCCGGCCCATCCAGCAGGGCACTTGGGTGCGCACCGGGCGGCACGGCCGCACCGGACACGATTCCTCGCTGCTGTTCGCGGCCGGCACCGCCGGCTTCGGCAACCGGCACGGCCGGGTCTGGGCCACCCACCTGGCCTGGAGCGGCAACCACGAACAGTTCGCGGACACCCTCGCGGACGGGCGCACGATGATTGGCGGCTCGGAACTGCTGGGCCCCGCCGAGGTGGTTCTCGGGCCCGGCGCCAGCTACACCACGCCCAAGCTCTTCGCCGCCTACTCGGACCGCGGGCTGGACGGCATCAGCGAGTCGTTCTACAGCTGGTTCCGTGCGCGCCCGCACCATGTGCTCCCGGCGGCGGGCGGCGGAAAGGCGCGCCCGGTGGTGCTCAACACTTGGGAGGCCGTCTACTTCGACCACAACCTGGACACCCTGATCGAACTCGCCGACTCCGCCGCCGACCTCGGCGTGGAGCGCTTCGTCCTGGACGACGGCTGGTTCCGGGGCCGCCGCGACGACACCGCCGGCCTGGGCGACTGGTTCGTGGACGAGACGCTCTGGCCGGAGGGGCTGACGCCGCTCATCAGTGCCGTCACGTCCCGCGGCATGGAGTTCGGCCTGTGGGTGGAGCCCGAGATGATCAACCTCAACTCGGACACGGCACGGGCGCACCCGGACTGGATCGTGGGACCGGCAGCCGCCTCCCACAAGGACGGCGGACGCCTGCCGCTCGCCTGGCGGAACCAGCACATCATCGACCTGGTGAACCCGGAGGCGTGGCAGTACATCTTCGACCGGATCGACGCCCTCCTGCGCGAAAACAACATCAGCTACCTCAAGTGGGACCAGAACCGGGACCTCACCGAGCACGGGCATGCAGGACGCGCCTCCGTCCACGAGCAGACCCTGGCCGCCTACCGCCTGTTCGACGAACTGCGCAAGGCCCATCCCGGCGTCGAGATTGAGAGCTGCTCCTCCGGCGGGGCGCGCGTGGACCTGGGCATCCTGGAGCGCACGGACCGCATCTGGGCCTCGGACTGCAACGACGCCCTGGAACGGCAGACCATCCAGCGCTGGACCGGCACGGTGGTTCCGCCCGAACTGGTGGGCGGGCACATCGGGCCCACCACGTCGCACACCACCGCCCGCACCCACGACCTGTCCTTCCGTGCCATCACGGCGCTGTTCGGCCACTTCGGGATGGAATGGGACGTGCGGGAGGTCCAGGGTGAGCAGCGCGAGGAACTCAAGCGGTTCATCGCGCTGTACAAGGAGCACCGCGGGCTCATCCACAGCGGCCGGATGGTCCGGGCCGACGTCCCCGACGACTCGCTCATGCTCCACGGCGTGGTGGCGGGTTCTACCGGTTCCGGAGTTGCGGATTCCGTTGCCACGGGCACGACGGCGGCGCTGTTCGCCTTGGTGAGCACGCGCACCTCGTTCGCCGAGCAGCTGGGACGGGTCGCCCTGCCCGGGCTCGAGGCGGCACGCCGCTACCGTGTGGAGGCCATCTTCCCGGCCCCCGGCGACGCCGACTACGGCCACACCTTCACCCAGATCCAGCCGCCGGCGTGGCTGGCCTCTGGGGCGGAGGCCAGCGGCCGCTTCCTGGCCGAGGTGGGGCTCCCGATGCCCAGCCTCAACCCGGAGCACGCACTGGTGCTGAAGGTCACGGCCCTCTAGGGGCGCCGGTCGAAGGGGCACTGGCCCGGGCGGTACACCGCCCGGGCCAGTGCCCCCTTGTGTCTGCGGCCACCGGAGCCAGCCTCGAACGAGCACATAAGCCCCGCCGCCCCAGCGCGAACGAGCACTTAAGCCCCACCGAAGTCGTGCGGCCGCCCGACCGGGCGACCGGCGTCGAGCATGCAACGGTCCGGCCGTAATGAAAGCCCTCTCCCGCAGAGGCCGGCGGGACAACGCGATAGATTTGCAGTCATGACTGAAGCCCCCTCCGCCACCGAAGCCGGCCGCGGCACCATCCTTGTCCTGAACGGCCCCAACCTGAACCTCCTCGGCACCCGCGAGCCGGAAAAGTACGGAACGGCCACACTGGCCGACGTCGAGCAGCTCGCCAAGGACGCGGCCGCCGCCCGCGGGCTCGACGTCGAGTGCTTCCAGTCCAACCATGAGGGCGCCCTGGTGGACGCCATCCACGCCGCCAGGGGCAAGGCCATCGGCATCGTGCTGAACGCCGGGGCGTACACCCACACCTCGGTGGCCATCCGCGACGCCATCTCCGCGGTGCAGCTCCCCGCGGTGGAAGTCCACATCACCAACGTGCACGCCCGCGAGGAATTCCGCCACCACTCCTACCTCTCCGACATCAGCAAGGCCGTGATCGCCGGTGCCGGGATTCTGGGTTACCGGTTCGCCGTGGAGTACCTCGCGGACCTGAATGCCGGCAAGGCCTGACCATGCCGGCGGCGGCCCTCGGCACCGCAGACTGGTACCGGCACTTCGGCACGGTTGATGCCCCCGGTTCCTCGCCCTGCTACGCCGACTGGTCGCTGCACATCGCCGACGATCCCGAGCTCATTGCCCGGATCGACCAGTGGCCATACAACAAGCGCCAGCCCCTGCTGATGCTCGCCGCCGCCCGCTTCCTCGGCGCTGGCGTGTCCCCGTACTCCGAGTTCCGGACATTCCTGGACGAGCACTGGACGGCGGTCTCGCGCACCGTCATGTCCCGCGCCACGCAGACCAACGAGGTGGGCCGCTGTGCCACCCTGCTTCCCTCGCTCGGGGCGATCGCCGCCGCGGAGGGCAGGCCGCTCGCCCTGATCGAAGTGGGCGCCTCCGCCGGGCTTGCCCTGTTTCCGGACCGCTACAGCTACGAGTTCGACGACGGCGTGACCGTTACGCGGCTGGGTCCCGGTGGGTCCGGCGGAGGGTCGGAGCCGCCCGTCCTGCGCTGCCACACAGCGGGCCCGGTTCCCCTGCCCGACGGCTTGCCGGAGGTGGTGTGGCGGGCGGGGATCGACCTGAATCCGCTGGACGTGCGCAATCCCGACGACGTCGCTTGGCTTGAGGCGCTGATCTGGCCGGAGCAGGAGTTCCGCCGCGAGCGGCTGCGCCGGGCAATAGCCGTTGCGCGCGATGAGCCGCCTTTGCTGGTGGCCGGCGACCTGAACGAACAACTGCTGTCGCTCGCCGGCCAGGCGCCTGCCGATGCCGCTCTGGTGGTGTTCCACAGCGCCGTCATGGGTTACGTCAGCAGTGACGGACGCGCCAGGTTCCGGGCCACTACGGAGGGCCTGGCGCATGACCGCGGTTGCCACTGGCTGTCGAATGAGGGCGAGACGGTGATCATCCAGGAGGACGGCTCCGCGGTTCTCCCGGAGATGGACCCCGGCCGGATTCGGGGTAACTTCCTGCTGCAGCACAACGGCCAGCCCGTAGCCATCACCGGCCCGCACGGCCAAAGCCTGGACTGGCTGTAACCGGCTGATCCTGTTGCTGGACGGCCGCTTGCCGGGCGCCTACTGCTGATGCCTACTGCTGGATGCACTGCCCGGAGGACACGGGGCTGGACAGGCCCGGCGCCTCTGCAGCCACCGGCCGAAGGTCGATCATCGGAATCGCGAAGCCCAGGGCCGCGTTGGAGGTTGTCTTCGCGAAGATGACCCCTGCCACCTCCCCGTTGGTGGTGAGCAACGGCCCGCCGGAGTTGCCCGGCTGTACGTCACCAGCAAGCTTGTACACCTCGTCGGGAACGGGGTTGTTTCCGTAGATGTCCGGCACCAGCACCGTGGAAATGCCCTGCACAGTGGCCGGCTTGGACTGGTAAGGGCCGCCGTGCGGGTAGCCGGCAAAGGCGGCGGCCGTTCCCGCAGGCAAGTCGGAGCTCAGGGGCAGTGCCGCGGTGGGCAGGCCGTCCACTGCCAGGACGGCGAGGTCGCGCTTGCTGTCGAAGTACACCACCCTTCCGGGCATGGCTCCTCCGCCGGGGACTTCCACCACGGGTTGCGACACACCTGCCACGACGTGTGCGTTGGTCACCACGCGCCCGGGCGATACAACAAAGCCTGTGCCTGTCTGGTTCTGCCCGCACTGGAACGCGGTCCCTGCGATCTTCAGGACCGAGCCGGCTGCCCTGTTCAGCGCCGGAGTATCCGTGCTGGAGTTCGGAACCGGGACCTGCTGGTCCTGGCCGATGCCCTCGATGAGCGTGGGGATGCCGTCGCCGATGACCGCAGAGCGCAGCTGAGCCATGGCGGATTTGACCGGGTTGGGCGTCAGTCCGTCTATGAAACGGATCACCTTGGACTCGGCCAGCTGCTGCGACACGAAGGGAACGCCAAGTGCGCTGATACTGAAGGCCAGCATGGACATGACCAGTGCGGACACGATCAGGTTCAGGGCCCCGCCGATGATCCTGTCCATAGCCCGGAGCGGCTGCATGCGGACGGCGCTGCGGATGCTGCGCCCGATCATGGTGCCGAGCGCATTGCCCATGACCACCAGCAGGACGGCAGTTCCAATGATGGCGGTCAGGCGCCACCCGCTGTCCTCCACGAAGTCGCTGACCAGCGGAACGGAGAGGAAAGCGGCCACGGCGCCGGCCGCGAAGCCGGCAAGGCCGCCGACGGTCACCAGGAAGCCGTTGCGCAGGCCGTAGATCAGATAGGACAAGAGCGTGAGAATCAACGCAAGGTCCAGAACGGTCAGGCCAAACACCGGGTCTCCTCACAAGCAGCTAAGCCCCGATTCTACTGGCGAAGTCTGACAGTTTGCCGTGGATACGCGGAGCCTGCGCTGGTCTCGCGGCGTCTTTTAGGGCGTTTCAGCTGCCAAGTACGTCACAGAACGTTGAAAATTCTGAAACAATGGCACAAGCGCCCCAGACGACACTTTTACTCAGGAGAATTTATGGACATCGAGGTATTGCGCCGCGCACCCCTTTTCGCCACGCTGGACGACGACGCGTTCCGCCTGCTGACGGACGAACTGACCGAGGTCGACCTGTCCCGCGGTGCATCCGTTTTCCGCGAGGGCGACCAGGGTGACCAGCTCTACTTCATTGTCTCCGGCAAGGTGAAGCTCGGCCGCACCTCCCCCGACGGCCGCGAATCCCTGCTGGCCATCCTCGGCCCGGGCGAGCTCTTCGGCGAGATGGCACTGTTCGACCCGAGCCCGCGCACCGCCACGGCCACCGCCGTCTCGGAGACCCGCCTGGCCGGCCTCAAGAACGAGAGCCTGAACTCCCTGCTGCGGACCCGTCCCGAGGTCTCGGCCCAGCTGCTGCAGGCACTGGCCCGCCGCCTCCGCCGCACCAATGACTCCCTCTCCGACCTGGTCTTCTCCGACGTGCCCGGCCGTGTGGCCAAGGCCCTCCTGGACCTCGCCGACCGATTCGGCCGTCCTGCCACCGACGGCGTTCTCGTGGCACACGAGCTCACCCAGGAAGAGCTGGCCCAGCTGGTCGGCGCCTCCCGCGAAACGGTCAACAAGGCACTGGCCGAGTTCGTTCAGCGCGGCTGGCTGCGACTCGAGGCACGCGCCGTCGTGATCTTGGACATGCAGCGCCTCCGCCAGCGCTCCCGCTAGCAACACGCCCCAACGCAGAAGGCCGGCCCGTAGAACGGAGCCGGCCTTCGCTGTTAACTCACCATCGGCGGACGGCGGCCCTTCGGCGTCGCTTAGACACGGTCGAAGTGCGTCGCTCCGGTCGCTGAGCGACCTCCACCCCGCGATCGACCGCGATGCGCTCCTTTCCGAAGGACCGCAATCCGCCTCAGCTGGTGGTCGGGAAAAACGCGACGGGATCTGAGGAAGCGTCGCAAGAAATGCGACGGGATCTGAGGAAGCGTTGAGGAGGTTAACTGCGAGCCGGGCTGCATGTCTTCGGAAAGGAGCGCATCGCGATCGAAAGGGGCCCGAAGGTCGCGCAGCGACCGTAATGGCGCGTCGTAAGCGTCGTCCCGAGGGCCCCGACACGAGCTTGCGAGTGTTGGGAAGGGACCTACGCGCTAAGCCACGCCGAAGGGCCGCCGCCTGGCGGAGGTGACCAGAAACGAACAGATCTCGACAGGCTCGATCAGCGGGTAGGAGCTTGATCAGGCCAGTGAGTTTAGCGCTCGCGCTGGGGCTCTCCGGCGACCGTCTTTGCGGCCTCGACTTCGAGCATGAGCGTCCCGTTTTCGTCGACCAGCTTGGGCTGGTAGACGTGGGGGGTGCGCTTGTAGCTGAGGTAGGCGATGCAGCCGTTGGCTTTGGCCATCTTCTCCAGCATGATCTCGGAGCCGGGGACCATGAGCTGCCCGAGGGTGAGGCCGACGGTGTTCTCCTGGCCCACCTCGTCACCCAGGACGGTGGTGTCGCGTTCGGCGATCGCCTTCGTGGCGCACACCCACCGGCCCCAGACGCCCTTGCTCTCAAGGATGGAGGGCTGCTGGTTCATGGGGACGGTGGCGGCGAAATACCGGGTGTTGAAGCGCCGGTGCGCGAAATCCGGGCTGAGCCAGTTCACAAGCGGCTTGAGCAGGTCAGTGCGCAGGGACAGGCCGCGCTTGGCCAGCTCCTCGGTGAACGACTTTTCCTGCGAGGCCACGGCTTCGCGGGCCTTCATCCACTCCACAGTGGACGTCGCCTCCACCGTGGAGGACAGGTCCGGCCCAGCCAGCAGCACGCCGGTTTCCTCGAACAGTTCGCGGACTGCACCCACCACATGGCGGCGGGCCAGGCCGACGTCGTCCGTTCCCATCTGCTCGGCCCAGTGCTGGGGAGAAGGCCCCAGCCAGCCGACGGCGTCGTCGTCGGCCCCGTCCAGCGAACCGCCCGGGAAGGCGACGACACCCAGCGGGGACTCCCCCGGCCGGTAACCGAGCCAGGTTTCCAGCCCGGTGGGCGAATCCCGGAGGAGCACCACGGAGGAAGCGAAACGGGGTTTGCGGGGAGTCCGCTCACCGTGTTCGAGCCAGCTTCGTGCCGCCCCTTCAAGATCGGGGGGAAGAACAAAGAGCCGGCGTGCTAGATGGGGCAAAGGAACCTACTGCTCCCTAACTGAATTCGGCGATCAGTTCGACTTCCACGGGAGAGTCGAGCGGCAGGACTGAAACGCCGACGGCGGAACGGGCGTGCTGGCCCGCGTCACCGAAGACGCGGCCCAGGAGCTCGGACGCGCCGTTGATGACGCCGGGCTGGCCGGTGAATGACGGGTCGGAGGAGACGAAGCCCACAACCTTGACAATGCGCGTGATGCGGTCGAGGTCACCGATGACGCTCTTGACGGCGGCCAGGGCGTTCACGGCACAGACGGCGGCGTATGCCTTTGCGTCTTCCGGAGACACAGTCGGCTCGTCCGAGGTCCCCTCGGTGCCGGCGGACACCTTGCCCGTTGCTTCGAGTTTGCCGTTAATAAACGGCAGCTGTCCGGACGTGTAAACGTGGTTGCCGGAGACGACGGCCGGCACGTAGGCGGCGACGGGGGCGGCAACCTCCGGCAGGGTCAGTCCCAGCTCGGCGAGACGCTGCTCGACGGCGGACGATGGCGTCAGATCAGCGCTGGAAGCGGTTTCCTGGGGGGTGGTCATGCTACTGCTTCTCCCTCTTGAGGTAGGCGACAAGGCCGTTGCCGTCGGGTCCGGGGACTACCTGAACAAGCTCCCAGCCGTCGTCTCCCCACTGGTCCAGAATCTGCTTCGTGGCGTGGATGATGAGCGGAATCGTGGCGTACTCCCATTTGGTCATGAAATAAAGCCTAATCGTTGCCGGTAAACTGGAGAACATGGCGACTCGTAAGAACCCCATATTCGACACGGCCACCACCCTCGGAAAAATTCTTGGCTTCCTTGGCGTGAGCGCTATTTGTGGTGTCCTCGTGGCCGGTCTGCTGGTTCCTGCAGCCGCCGTTTCGGGCAGCACAGCCAGCGGCTCGATCGAATTCTTTGACACCCTGCCCGCTGAGCTCCAGGTGGACCCGCCCAGCCAGTCCACCAAGGTCCTGGCCGCGGACGGGAGCGTGATCGCCAACCTGTACGCGGAGAACCGCACCCGCGTTCCGCTGGACCAGATCTCCCCGTTCATGAAGGACGCGGTGATCTCCATTGAGGACAGCCGCTTCTACGAGCACGGCGGCGTGGACACCACCGGCATCCTCCGCGCCCTGGTCGCCACGGCGCGCGGCAACAAGCAGGGCGCCTCCACCATCACGCAGCAGTACGTCAACAACGTCCTCAACGCCAACCTTGAGGCGGAGGGCAACACCGATGAGATCAAGCTCAACGGCGTTAACAAGGGCGTCGGGGACAAGCTCCGTGAAATGAAGCTAGCGATCGCCCTGGAGAAGAAATTCACCAAGGAGCAGATCCTTGAGGGCTACCTGAACATCGTCTTCTTCAACCGTGACGCGTACGGTATTGAGGCCGCCTCCAAGTTCTTCTTCAGCACCACCGCGAAGAACCTGACGCTCCCCCAGGCCGCGCTGCTTGCCGGCCTCGTGAACAGCCCGTCAGCCTTCGACCCCATCACCAACCCGGACAACGCGAAGAAGCGCCGGGACCTCGTTCTGAGCGCAATGCTCACCCACGGCAAGATCACCAAGGCCCAGTACACCGCCGCAGTGGCAACCCCCGTGACGCCGAAGGTGACCCCGGCACGGCAGGGCTGCGCCTACTCGCCCACCGCCCCGTACTTCTGTGACTACGTCCTGCACCTCCTGCTGAACAATCCGGCTTACGGAGCGGATGCCACCGAACGCGAGAAGAAGGTGTTCCGTGGCGGCTTGACCATCAAGACCACCCTGGATCCGAAGGCGCAGAAGATTGCGCAGGACCAGGTGAACGCCGCTGCGGGCTCGAATCCGGACAAGTGGGGCGCCGCCCTGGTTTCCGTTGAACCGGGCACGGGCAAGATCACCAACATGGCCCAGAACACCTCGTGGTTTGCGGGCAAGGGCAAATTCGACTCCCAGATCAACTTCAGCGTTGACCAGTACGATGACCAGGGCAATGACCTGAACGGCCTCGGCGGCGCGCAGCCCGGCTCCACCATGAAGCCGTTCACGTTTGCCGAGTGGCTGAATGAGGGCAAGTCGATGAACACCATCGTCAACGCCGCGCAGCGCCGGTACCCCCAGGACTTCCCGTGGCAGAACACCTGCCCCACGCCGACGGTGGGCTGGTATGACAGCACGAACGGCACCGAGGACCTGCAGAACGCCGAGGAGGGCTATTACCGGAACATGACCGTGCTGGACGGCCTGAAGAACTCCATCAACACGGCCACGTTTGCCTCGGCTTCGCAGCTTGACCTCTGCGGCATCCAGAAGGTTGTCGACGCGGTAGGCCTGCACGAAGGCCTGCCGGCGCGCGACAAGGAGACCAACGCGGTGGTGGATCCGAATCCGAAGATCACCATGACCACCATCGGCAACCTGCTGGGCTCAAGGCAGACGGCGCCACTGACGATGGCCTCGGCCTTTGCCACGTTCGCCAACGACGGCAAGTACTGCGCCCCGATCGCCATCACATCGGTTACGGACCAGTCCGGCGCGCAGCTGCCCGCCCAGTCGCCGGCCTGCCGTGACGCCCTCAAGCCCGAGGTGGCCCGTGGCGTGAACTATGCGCTGCAGAAGGTGCTTAACGAGGGATCCGGTTCACTCATCCAGCCCAGGATCTCCACCGAGACCAACTTCCCGATCGCTGCCAAGACCGGTACGTCCAACAACAACGGCTCCACCTGGGTTGTCGGTCACACGATGGGCCTCGCCACGGCTGCCTGGTTCGGTGATCCGCTCGGCAACCAGCAGCGCGCCGGTCAGAACGTGACCGTCAACGGGAAGTTCTACACCGGCATCGACGGCTACATGATCGCCGGCCCGATGTTCTCCAACTTCATGTCGCAAATTGCGCCGGGCTACGGAACGGACCCCTTCCCGGAACCGCCGTCGAACCTGCTTTACGGCACGCCGCAGTACCAGCCCCCGGTTCCGAACAACCCGTCCCAGGGCGGAAACACCGGAGGGGACACCGGTGGCAACACCGGCGGTGGCACGGGTGGCAACACCGGTGGAAGCACGGGTGGCGCCGGGGGCAACACCGGGAACAGCAGCAACGGAAACGGCAACAGCACCAAGGGGAACGGCTGACCGTGACTGACCTCTCACGCGTGGCAAGCCGCGTCCGTAGCATCGGGCGCGGCTTTGCCGTCACCGCCGGCGCCGGGACCGCGGCGGCCCTGGCCGCCACAGCCTACGGAATGTGGGAAAAGAACCAGTTCGTCCTCCGCGAGGAGACCGTCCCGATCCTTCCTGCGGGCAGGGCACCGTTCCGGATCCTGCATCTGAGCGACATCCACTTCGTGCCGGGACAGAAGGCCAAGGCGGCGTGGCTGCAGTCGTTGGCGGCGCTCAGGCCGGACCTGGTGGTGAACACGGGTGACAACCTCAGCCACCCCAAGGCCGTGGACCCGCTGCTCCACGCGCTGACACCGCTCATGGAGTTCCCGGGCGTGTTTGTTCCCGGCTCCAATGACTATTACGCGCCCAAACTGAAGAACCCCGCCGCCTACCTGATGGGGCCTTCGAAGGCCGCGCCAGACCGGGAGGAACTCGACTGGCCGCGCCTTCGGTCCGGCTTCGGCATGGGCGGCTGGATCGACCTGACCAACCGGCACCAGTCAGTGGTCCTGAACGGCATGCGGTTCGATTTCTCAGGGGTGGATGATCCGCACCTCAACCGGGAACGGTATGCCGGCTGGCCGCGCGGCACCAGGGGCCAGAACGCCAAGGACCACCTCCGCGTCGCCGTCATCCACGCCCCGTACCAGCGGGTCCTGGACCACTTCACCGAGGACGGCGCGGACCTGCTCCTGGCCGGCCACACGCACGGGGGCCAGCTGTGCATCCCCGGCTACGGCGCCGTCGTCGCCAATTGCGACATCCCCACCTGGCGGGCGAAAGGCCTCAACGACTGGACCAGCAACGGAAGTACGACGCCGGTCAACGTCTCGGGCGGGATCGGCACGTCCCGGTTCGCGCCGGTCCGTATCGCATGCAAGCCCGAGGCCGTCCTGCTGACCCTCACCCCGCGCGCCTGACCGCTGGCGCTGTCAGTCGGAGACTCACGCTGTCAGCCGGAGAGCTGTTGGTCCTCCGGTGACTGGTCACCTGTGATGGGTGCCATCCATGGCATAGGGTAGTTGCTACGGGAAACTACATCGCATGTGATTTCACACAGTTGAGTTCAAGAAGCGGGCATGGCCAAGCAGAGTTCATTTTTTCGATCCGTCAGCCGTCTCTATCCGCACGTGAAGCCGGTCCTGCCGCGGCTGATTATGGGCCTGCTGTCCGCACTCCTGGCCAGTGTGGTTGCCCTGACCATCCCGCAGGTACTGCGCGTGCTCATCAACGATTCCCTCCGGCCCGGGGCCACCGCCGGAGCCGTGTGGGGCTCGGCCGGCCTCATTCTGGCCCTGGGCGTCGCCGAAGCCGTGCTGGTTGCCCTGCGCCGCACCTTCGTGATCAACCCGGCAACCACCGTGGAGACCCGGATGAGGGTCTCGCTTTACGGCCACCTTCAGGACCTCCCCGTCGCCTTCCATGACCGCTGGGGCTCGGGCCAGCTGCTCTCCCGCGCCATGACGGACCTCAACTTCATCCGGCGCTGGATGGCATTCGGAGCCATCATGCTCGTGGTGACCACCCTGACCGTGGTGATCGGCGTCGTCGTCATGTTCACCATGAGCTGGCAGCTCGCCCTGATCTTCCTGGCCGCCGCGGGACCCGTGATGGTCTACGGCTTCCGCTTCCGGACCCGCTTCAGCAAGGTCACCCGGCGCAGCCAGGACCAGGCGGGCGACCTCGCCACCACCGTTGAGGAATCCGTCCATGGCATCCGCGTGCTGAAGGCCTTCGGCCGCAGCCGCGAAGCATTGGAGACCTTCAACGGCCAGGCCGAGGAACTGCGCCAGACGGAGATCGCCAAGGCCCGGCACCAGGCCGTCTTCAGCATGGTGGTGACGCTCCTGCCCGAGCTGGCGCTGGGCGCAGGCCTGGTCACCGGCATCCTGCTCGCCGCGAGCGGCCAGCTCAGCATCGGCTCCCTCGTAGCATTCTTCGCCACCGCCGCCGTCATCGCGGCGCCCGTGGAGTTCTCCGGCATGCTGCTGGCCATGGCGCTGACCGCGAAAACGGCGCTGGACCGGCACTTCGAGGTCATGGATTCCCAAAACACCATCACCAGCGCAGCGGAACCGCGCCGCCCGGCCGACGTCAAGGGCGCGCTGAGCTTCAACAACGTGACGTTCGCGTTCGACGACGCCCCGGACAAACCGGTCCTGAAGGACGTCCGACTGGACATCTGTCCGGGCGAGACCATGGCCCTGGTGGGCATCACCGGCAGCGGCAAGAGTGCCCTGCTGCAGCTCGTACCCCGGCTCTACGACGTCACGGCGGGTTCCATCACCCTCGACGGCGTGGACCTGCGCGAGTTCGGCGTCGAGGAGCTCCGCACCCTGGTGGCTGTGGCCTTCGAGGACACCACACTGTTCTCCAGCTCGGTGCGCGACAACGTGCTGCTCGGCGTGCAGGCAGAGGACACCGACACGCGGGAGGAAATCCTCGCCGAGGCCCTGGACACGGCACAGGCGCACTTCGCCTATTCGCTGCCCGAAGGGCTGGACACCCTCATCGGCGAGGAGGGCCTCAGCCTGTCGGGCGGCCAGCGCCAGCGCCTCGCCCTGGCCCGGGCCATCGCGGCCCGGCCCTCCGTGCTGGTCCTGGACGATCCCCTCTCCGCCCTGGATGTGAACACCGAGGAGCTCGTGGAAAACCGGCTGCGGGAGGTGCTGGCCGGCACCACGACGCTCATCGTCGCCCACCGCCCGTCCACCGTTGCGCTTGCCGACCGGGTGGCGCTGCTGGAGGACGGCCGGATCGCCGCCGTCGGAACCCATACCGAACTGCTGGCAGGGAACAGCCACTACCGTTACGTCATCGCGAGCCTGGAGACGGAGCCCCGCGACCTGGACTCCGAGCTGTCGGCCCTGGACGACGCGGAGGAGGTCAGCCGATGAGCGCTACAGCCTTCGGGACAGCCAATGAGGACAACGCCCACCTGAGCAAGAGCGACAGCAAGGCAGTACGACGCCGGTCGCTCGCCTTGCTGGGGTCGCTGATCCGTCCCGTGCGGCTGAGGTTCTGGCTCACTATCGCCACAGTGGTCCTCTCCCAGGCGGCCCGGGTGGCTGGCCCGGCGCTGATCGCCTTCGGCATCGACCATGCGTTGCCGGCCCTCCGCACCGGCAACAGCTTCCCGCTGGTGCTGACCGGCGTCGCCTATCTGGACACGGCAGTGGCCGCCGCCGGGCTGACGGCCCTGTACGTGACGTCGACGGCGAAACTTAGCCAGGCCATGCTGCTGGACCTTCGCCTGTGGGTGTTCCGCCACACGCAGCGGCTCAGCCTCGAATTTCATGAGAAGTACACGTCGGGACGGATCATCGCCCGGCAGACCTCGGATCTCGAAGCGTTGCGCGAACTTCTGGACTCGGGAGTCAGCTCGCTCACCTCGGGCGCGCTGTTCATGGTGTTCACCGCCGCCACCATCTTCGCCCTCGACTGGCGCAGCGGGCTGGTGGTGCTGGCCGCGGCCGTGCCGATGTTCTTCCTGGCCCGCTGGTACCAGAAGCACTCGCAGATTGCCTTCCGCCAGTCCCGGGTGGTCTCGGCCCGGCTCATCGTGCATTTCATCGAGACCATGACCGGCATCCGCGCGGTCAAGGCCTTCCGCAAGGAGCGCGAAAACGCCGGCCGCTACGGCGAACTCGCCGAGGACTACCGGCAGGCGACGGTCCGGTCCATCAACCTGAACGGCATCTTCCAGCCCGGCCTGGTGCTGATCGGCAACGTCTGCGTCGCCGCCGTACTGCTGTCCGGCGGCTTCCGGGTACTGACCGGCGACCTGGCCGTGGGCGTGCTGCTGGCCCTCATGCTCTCCACCAAGCGCTTCTTCCAGCCCGTGGACCAGATGGCCATGTTCTACAACTCCTTCCAAAGCGCGCAGGCCGCCTTGGAAAAGGTCTCGGGGCTGCTGGAGGAGGTGCCCACGGTGCGTCCGCCGCGAAACGCGGTGGAACTCCATGACGCCCGCGGCGCCGTCGAATTCCGGGACGTCGAGTTCCGTTACGGCACCGGCCCGCTCATCATCCCCACACTGAACCTCAGCATTCCGGCCGGCCAGACCGTGGCGCTGGTGGGCCAGACCGGGGCGGGCAAGTCCACGCTGGCCAAGCTGATTGCGCGCTTCTATGACGTGTCCGCCGGTTCCGTGAGGCTCGACGGCGTGGACGTCCGCCAGCTGGCCACCGCGGACCTGCGGCGCAACATCGTGATGGTCACCCAGGAGGCGTTCCTGTTCAGCGGGTCTGTGGCGGACAACATCGCCCTGGGCAGGCCCGACGCACCGCGGGAGGAGATCGAGGCGGCCGCGAAGGCCGTGGGTGCGCACGAGTTCATCATGGAACTCCCCGAGGGATACGACACCGACGTCAATAAACGCGGCGGCCGGGTGTCGGCGGGCCAGCGCCAGCTCATCAGCTTCGCGCGAGCATTCCTCGCCCGGCCCGCGGTGCTGATCCTGGACGAGGCCACGTCCTCCCTGGACATCCCCTCCGAGCGGCTCGTGCAGAACGGCCTCGCCGGGCTGCTGCGCGGCAGGGACGGAACAGGCCCTGCAGGTGACGGGCCCACCGGCGACGGAGCGTCCCGGGAAGGCGCCCGCACGGCGCTGATCATCGCCCACCGGCTGTCCACCGTTGAAACTGCGGACCGGGTGCTTGTGGTGCACGACGGACAGGTGGTGGAGGACGGAACCCCTGAGGAGCTGATCGGCGGCGACGGCCGTTTCGCCCGGCTGCACAGCGCTTGGAAGGACTCGCTGGTCTGAACCGAGGCCCTTCCCGACCTCGATTTCGCATGTAGCCCCGGTATCAGATATCCTTGTTTAGTTGCTTTCGCAGCAGCGGATCGGGATGTAGCGCAGCTTGGTAGCGCGCTTCGTTCGGGACGAAGAGGTCGCAGGTTCAAATCCTGTCATCCCGACCAATAAGGAAAGAGGGTCTCCCCCAGGGGAGGCCCTCTTTCTGTTTTCTACGGACCCCGCCCAACTAGGTAGCAGCAGACGGGGTTCTCAGCGCTGGGAACGCCCTCACCTGCTACCTAGTTGGGTCCGTCCGGGCTCAGTTGCCGCCGAGGCTCTGGTTATGGATGTTCTGCGTCGCCTGCCCGTCGCCCAGCAGGGGCATCCGGGGCCGGCGGGATCCGCCGTCCGCCAGGTAGTCGCCGCGGCTGTCATAGGTTTGGACCCGGTTCAGGTGCCGGTGGCGCAAACGGAGGCCGACGGCGAAAAGCACCACCGACTCCAGCAGCGCCGCAATGCCGATCATCCCCCAGACGAACGTCCCGGCGTCGGCCGTTCCCCTGAACACCTCAACGATTGCGGCGCCGGCAGCGGCCGCCACAATCAGCGACGTCCCGGCAATGGTCCAGAGGAAAAAGGCCCACTGCAGGCCGTCGGTCACTCTCCGTGTCATGGTCCCCACTCCTTGGTTTACGGCTGCTGTTTCCGGAAAGAAAAACGGCCCCGGAACATGATGTGCGCATGTTCCGGGACCGTTCTCTCATGGAAGCTGTTTACATGGGATCAGGCCAGTTGCCAATGGAGGTTTCTGACACCATGGGATCAGGCCAATTGCCGATAGTGGTCTTGTTCACGTCCTTGACGCGCATCGGATCCGGCCAGTTGCCAATGGCAACCGGGGTGCCCGCGTTGTCCGCGATCGAGCCTGCAGACAGAACGGCGGGAGCCGCAGCAGAAAATGCGAGGGCCCCCGCCAAAACGGCAGCGGCTGCTATCTTCTTCAACATGTGAGAGTTCCTCAATACGAGTCGGATTCGTTACCAAGTCAGCACAGTCCTTGTTGACATACATTGTAAAATGTTTTCCACAGAGGGTGTCAAGCATTCTGTACAAAGGCTGTCCGGAATAGGAGGAACCCCAGTGGGTAACGGATTCGGGGAGAAGCTCCGCGCTGAGCGGCTGGAGCGCGGACTGACTCAGGCCGAATTGGGCAAAGACTTGTACTCCCCCAGCTACATTTCCCTGCTGGAGACGGGGCGGCGGGAACCCACAGCCGACGTCATCGAAGAGCTCGCCCGCAGGCTCGAGCTCGCGCCCAAGGCCCTCGAGGCGTGGAGCCAGCCCATCTCGGTCAGCGACGCCGAATACGTGCTGGCCGGACTGTACGCCCGCCAGGCGTGGGACCTGCGCGACTACGCCCTCGCCGCCGAGCACGCCGCCAACGCGGCCCGGATTGCCCTGGACGGCAAGAACACCAGCGCCTGGTGGAACATGACCTACATGCAGGCCGAATGCCTCATGAAGCAGGGCCAGCTCAAGGAATGCCAGAAGATCATGGAGCACCTGTCCGAGCACCCCATGGCCACCGAATCGGCGGGCCTCGGTGTCCGGGCGCGCCAGATGCTCGCCGCCCTGTGCCACGGACAGGGACAGCTGAGCACCGCCGTCGAGCACGCCGAGAAGGCCGTGGAGCTGTGCGCACAGCTGCCCAAGGGTTCAACGCTGATCATCGGCGCGCTCCGTGCGCTGATCGGTGCCCTGGCCGAGAGCGGCCGGCTGGACGAGGCCTGGAAATACTGCCAGGACATGAATGAGCAGATGGACGAGCGTTCGATGTCCCAGCTCGCCGGCGAGGTGGCCTGGGTGATCGGGAACGTCGCGTTCATGAGGCACGACTACCCGGAGGGCATCAAGCACCACGAGCGGGCGGCCAAACTGCTCTCCCCCGCCAACGACATCGAGCTCTGGGCCCGTTTCAACAAGGCGTCGGCCGCCGTCCGCCTCTCCTCCGGAATCGTGGAGCCGGAGACCCTGTCCGCCATTGAACGCGCTGAGCTCGCGCTGTCCATCGTCGGCGGCAACAAGACGGACCAGCTGGAGGTGGCGTTCATCCGCGCCCGCTGGCTCTACCTCACGGGCGACATTGTGGCCGCAGTGCAGAAGCTCCGCGATATCCACGCCGAACGCGCCGACCTGGCCAGGCACACGGCCGGCGAAGTCTCGCTGCTGCTCGGCAAGTCACTGAAGGCCGCGGGCGAAGCTGATGAGGCGCTGGTGCACCTGGAGGAGGCGCAGAAGGAGTTCAGCGCCGCCGGTGCGCAGGACCGCGTCCAGCAGGCCCTCGACGCCGTGCTGGAGATCCGGCTCGCCCAGCGGCGCGCCGCCGCGGCCGAGGCCAGCTGACAGCTGTTCCGGACGAACGCCAGGCGCCCCCGGGACTCTTTCCGGGGGCGCCTGGCGTTTTGTTTAAGGCCTGGACTGCCTAGCTGAAGGTGCGGCCGGTCAGCTTCTCGTAGGCCTCGACGTAGCGGGCCCGGGTGCGGTCCACGATGTCCGCGGGCAGGGCCGGCGGCGGCGTGTCGGAGGCCTTGTCCCAGCCGGATTCGGCGGACGTCAGCCAGTCCCGGACGAACTGCTTGTCGTAGGAGGGCTGAGCCTTGCCGGGCTCGTAGGTGGCGGCGTCCCAGAACCGGGACGAATCCGGCGTCAGGACCTCGTCTCCCAGCGTGATGGCACCGTTCACGACGTCGTAGCCGAACTCCACCTTGGTGTCGGCCAGGATGATGCCGCGTTCACGGGCGATCTCCTCGGCCTTGGTGTAGATGCCCAGGGTCAGCTCGCTCAGGCGCGCGGCGATGTCGTCTCCCACGATGGACACGACGGCGTCGTAGGTGATGTTTTCGTCGTGCTCGCCCACCTCGGCCTTGGCCGACGGGGTGAAGATGGCTTGCTCCAGGCGGGAGCCGTCCACCAGGCCTTCCGGCAGCGGGATCTCGCAGACGGTGCCGGACTGCCGGTACTCCACGAGGCCGGAGCCGGTGAGGTAGCCGCGGGCAATGCACTCCACCGGGAACATTTCCAGCTTCTTGCAGATCATGGCCCTGCCCTCGACCGCGGCCGGCACGCCGTCCTCCACGGTGGATGCCAGGACGTGGTGCTCGACGCCCAGCTGGTCGAACCACCAGAGGCTCAGCTGGGTCAGGATCCGGCCCTTGTCCGGGATCTCGCTGCTGAGCACGTGGTCGTAGGCGCTGATGCGGTCACTCGCCACCACCAGCACGCATTCCTGCCCGAACTGCTCGTTGATGGCGTCGCTGGCCGGGATGTAGAGGTCGCGGACCTTGCCCGAGTAGACATGCTTCCAGCCGGGCAGCTCGGTGTGCGGGGTGTCCAGGCCGCGGGGACCTTCCTGTTCAGCCACAGTCACGCCTTCTCTTCCGATGCGGAGCCGGCCTGGGCAGCCGACGGGGCCGCGACGGCGGCCGACACCTTGATCTCACCGCGTGCGGCTTTGCCTGCGATGTCCGTGCGGAACTGGGCGCCTTCCAGCTGAACCAGCTCCACGCCGTCGTACGCCCTTTCCCGAGCCTCCACGAGGTCGGACCCCAGCGCCACCACGGCCAGCACGCGGCCGCCGGCGGAGACCACCTTGCCCTCGTCGTCGAGCTTGGTTCCGGCGTGGATCACGTGGACGCCGTCCAGTTCGTCCACCTTCTTGAGCCCGCGGATGCGGTCACCCGTGCGCGGGGTGTCCGGGTAGTTTTCGGAGGCGACGACGACGGCGACTGCCGTGTCCTTGGACCAGCGCAGCTCTTCTGCCTGGTCCAGTTCGCCCTTGGCAGCTGACAGGAGCAGGGAACCGAGCGGGGTCTTGAGCCGTGCGAGCACCGCCTGCGTCTCGGGGTCGCCGAAGCGGACGTTGAATTCGATGACGCGCGTGCCTCGCCTGGTCAGCGCCAGGCCGACGAACAGCACGCCGACGAACGGGGTGCCGCGGCGGGCCATCTCATCCACGGTGGGCTGGGCGATGCGGTCGATGACCTCCTGGACCAGGCCATCCGGAACCCAGTCGAGCGGGGTGTATGCGCCCATGCCGCCGGTGTTGGGGCCTTCGTCGTTGTCGTAGATGCGCTTGAAGTCCTGCGCCGGGGACAGGGCCACGGTGTTGCGGCCGTCGCACAGGACGAACACGGAGACCTCGGGGCCGTCCAGGAACTCCTCGATGACGACGGTTCCGCCGGCGTCGAAGCAGCTCTGGGCGTGGGCCAGGGCATCGTTGCGGTCGTTGGTGACCACCACGCCCTTGCCGGCGGCCAGGCCGTCATCCTTGACGACGTAGGGCGCGCCGAAGGTGTCCAGGGCCGAGCCTGCTTCGTCCGCGTTCACGGCCACCAGGGCCATCGCCGTGGGAACGCCGGCTTCGGCCATGACCTGCTTCGCGAAAGCCTTGGAGGCCTCGAGCTGGGCGGCCGCCTTGCTGGGGCCGAACACCGGGATGCCGGCGTCGCGCACCGCGTCGGAAACACCGGCGGCGAGGGGGGCTTCGGGACCTACGACAACCAGGTCGACGTCGAGCCGGGTGGCGAGCGCCGCCACTGCGTCCGGATCGTTCCCGTTGATGGCGTGCGTGGGGACGAGCTTGCTGATGCCGGCGTTGCCCGGAGCCGCGTGGACTTCGGAAACGTTGGGGTCGGCAAGGAGGGAGCGGACAATGGCGTGTTCGCGGCCGCCTGGGCCAATGACGAGTACCTTCACAGTCTCCAAGGGTACTTTGTGCACCGTGCTGGCTCCTAAGCTGAGGCCCGGCCCTCAGTTGCGGCCGGCGGACAATCCGGATGGCCCGCCGCTACGAACCAATGTCATGAAGAAGCTCATGAGGTTGCTCAGGGGACCAGCCGCACTGGCGGCCCTCGCCGGGGTGGCCGCCGCCGCCGTCGTTCTTTCCGTCGCGGAACTGCTGGGGGCGTTCTTTACGGCCCGCGCCACTCCCCTGATTGCCCTCGGCTCGACGTTCATCGACTTCACCCCGCCGTGGCTGAAGGACTTCGCGATTGCGACGTTCGGCACCAATGACAAGGCCGCGCTCTTCGCCGGGATGGGTCTGACGATTTTCGTGCTGGCGTGCGTGCTCGGCGTGGTGGCGTACCGGAGATGGGCGCTGGGCGCCGCCGGAGTGCTGTTCATGGGTGCGGTGATCGTGGCCAGCGTGGTGACCCGCGCGGGCGTCAGGCCGCTGGACGCCGTGCCCTCGCTGGCGGGAGCCGTGGCAGGGCTGGTAGCGCTGCGGCTGCTGGTCTCTCGGCTGTGGCGGCTGCGGGCCTTTCCCGACTCTCCGGCTGACGTGGCGGCCAAGGCGCCGGAGCGGCCGGCCACCTCCCGGCGCGCCTTCTTTGCGGCAACAGGCATCACGGCGGCCGCCGCGGGCATCGCCGCCACCGGAGGCCGGCTGCTCAGCGCCGCGCGCAGCACTGTGGCGCAGGCGCGGGAGTCCCTCCGGCTGCCGGCCCCGGCCCGGGGTGCAGCCGCCGTGCCCGCCGGGGTGCAGTCGGCCACTCCGGGCGTGACGCCATGGCTGACGCCCGGTAAGGACTTCTACCGGATTGACACTGCCCTCAGCGTTCCGGAGATCAAGGCGGAGGAGTGGCAACTGCGCGTGCACGGGCTCGTGGAGGAGGAGGTCCGGCTCACCTTCCAGGACCTGCTCGACGCCGAACTGATCGAGTCCCATGTGACCCTCACCTGCGTCTCGAATCCGGTGGGCGGCAACCTCGCCGGCAACGCCAAGTGGCTGGGGCTCCCCCTCCGCGAGGTGCTCAAGCGGGCCAGGCCCACCTCGGGCGCGGACATGGTCCTCTCCACCTCCATCGACGGATTCAGCGCCTCCACGCCGCTGGAGGTCCTGCAGGACGGCCGCGACGCCATGCTCGCCATCGGCATGAACGGCGAACCGCTGCCGCTGGAACACGGCTACCCGGTGCGCATGGTGGTGCCGGGACTGTACGGCTTTGTCTCCGCCACGAAGTGGGTGGTGGATCTGGAGGTGACCCGGTTCGCCGACAGCAAGGCTTACTGGACCCAGCGCGGCTGGTCGGAGCGCGGTCCCATCAAGACGATGGCCCGGGTGGAGGTGCCCAAGTCCTTCGCGGTGGTGCCGGCCGGGCGGGTGGCCGTCGGCGGCACGGCGTGGGCGCAGACCCGGGGAATCACCAAGGTCGAGGTGCAGATCGACGGCGGCGGCTGGGCTGAGGCCGTGCTCTCGGACGAGGCTTCCGTGGACACGTGGCGGCAATGGTCCTTCGACTGGGATGCCAAGCCGGGCTCGCACTACATCAAGGTGCGCGCCACGGACGGGACCGGTGAGGTGCAGACGGAGAAGCGCGCCGATCCCGTGCCTGACGGCGCCTCAGGCTGGCAGTCGGTCATGGTCACGGTTGAGTAGCCGGTCCAGCGGCGCATTGGCCGCGCGTTTTTATGCGGCCAGCCGCCCCGGACGGCTCCCGGGGAATGCCCGTGCCGCACCATAGACTTGGGCCATGGCCCTAAATTCGCACGCCACGTTCACTGTGGATTCCGCCGTTGAACTCGCCGTGGTTGAACGAAGCGGATTCGTGGAGTCCCGCCATATCGGGGCCGCCGTGGTGCTCGCCGCTGACGGCCACGTCGTCACCCAGCTTGGCGACATCTCCACCCCCATCCTGGCCCGGTCCACGCTCAAGCCCCTGCAGGCGCTGGCGGCGATGCAGTCCGGCGTTCCGCTGCGCGGCGCCCAGGTGGCACTCGCCTGTGCCAGCCACACCGGGTCCCTCGACCACATGGACGTCGTCGAGGGCATGCTCAAGGCCGCGGGCGTCAAGGAGGACCAGCTGCAGTGCCCCGCCGCGTGGCCGCAGGACGAGACGGCCCGGACGTGGCTGACCCGGTCCGAGCGGGGCAAGTCCCGGCTGGCGTTCAACTGCTCGGGGAAGCACGCGGCTTTCCTGTGGGCCTGCACCGAAAACGGCTGGGACACGCACAGCTACCTGGAACCCAACCACCCGCTGCAGCAGCGCATCCGCACCGTGATCGAGGAGTACTCCGGCGAGCGGATCGCCCACCTGGGCATCGACGGCTGTGGCGCCCCGGTTGCGGCCATCTCGCTGACCGGGCTGGCCCGTGCGTACTCCCTGCTCGCCAAGGCTCCCTCCGACAAATCCGCCAATGCCCGCGCCGCCACCATCGCAACCTCCATGCTGGACTACCCGTGGGCGGTCCAGGGCAGGGGCGAGGCCAACACGATCGTCATGGAGGAGCTGGACGTCATCGCCAAGATCGGCGCCGAGGGCATCCTTGTCATGGCCACGTCCCAAGGGGTCTCGGTGGCCCTCAAGGTGCTTGACGGCAACCTGCGGGCCACCTCGCTGGTCGGGCTGACCCTGCTGGCAGCCTGCGGGGCCGTCGACATCCCGGGGGTGTCCAGCGTGCTCGAGAAGGTGGTGGAGCCGGTCCTCGGCGGCGGCCGCCCCGTGGGCAGGATCCGCCTGGGCCACGCCGTCTCGGCACTGCTGGACTAACGTACTTCTAGCTCTTCAAGGAGGCACCGGTGGCAGTTGCGCGCCGCAGAATCGACCCGGCCGACGGCCAAGCGGCACTGAACGAGTGGGCGGCAGGTGCCGTCCCGCCGTCGGACGCTGCTCCGGCCGCACCCGCCGCGCCGGCGGTTCCCCGTTCGGTGATCGCGACGGCGGTCCGGTACTCACTCGAGGAGGTCACCGCCCGGGCGCCGGGGAATTCGGTGGAGGTGCGGGTGCCGCCCTTCGGCGTCACCCAGTGCGTGGAGGGTCCGCGGCACACACGCGGCACACCCCCAAACGTCATCGAGTGCGACGCCGCCACCTGGCTGGCGATGGTGACCGGCCGGCTGAGCTGGGCGGACGCCGTCAGCGCCGGACGCGTGGCGGCCTCCGGCCTGCGTGCCGACCTCTCAGCCCTCCTCCCGCTCTGAGATCCGCTTCCCCGTTCTCACACGAAAGGCAGGACCCCGCCCAAGTCTGAACTGCTCAGCCCGGGGCGGGATCCTGCCTCTGTCATTTGGAGTTTTTGTACAGATATCGCGACCTCAAAGGCCTTTAGCGGCCAATATCTGTACAAAAACTCCGGTCGTTACTCGTGGTTGATGGCGGCGGACGGCCTGCTCATCTGGAACTCCGGCATCTCACCGGGGTTCGGGCCGCCGCGGAACTTGGGCGAAGCCTGACCGCCCCCGCTGATCCGTTCCAGTTCCTGCTCCTGGAAGTCCTCCTCCACACCCAGCATGACGGCGGAGTCGTGGTTGGTGATCTCGCCGCGGAACGCCCGGACCATGACGCTGCGGTCGAACTGGCCCTCCCACTTGGAGACCACGAAGGTTGCCACGCAGTTGCCCAGCAGGTTGACCACCACGCGCATGGAGTCCATGAGCCGGTCAGCCCCGAGGAGCAGGGCGACGCCGGCCACCGGGAAGATTCCGAGCGCAGCTGCCGTGGCGGACAGTGCCAGGAAAGATGAGCCTGGGACGCCGGCCATGCCCTTTGAGGTCAGCAGCAGGACACCGAGGGCGGCAAGCTGCTGACCGAGGTCCAGATGGTGGCCGAAGGCCTGGGCGAGGAACAGCAGGGAGATGGACAGATAGATCGCCGCACCGTCCAGGTTGAACGAGTAGCCGGTGGGCACCACCAGGCCGGTGGTGGCCCGTGAGCATCCGGCATTCGTCAGCTTGGTCATGATGCGCGGCATCACGGCCTCCGTGGAGGCGGTGCCCAGGGCCAGCAGGAATTCCTCGCGGGTGTACTTGAGGAACTGCCACAGCGGAACCCGGGCGAAGCCCCAGGCCACGAGGAACAGGAGGCCGATGAAGACCACCGCGGCGCCGTAGCAGGCGGCGATCAGTTGCGCATAAGTGCCCAAGGTGTCCAGCCCGTACTGGCCGATGATGAACGCCATGGCACCGAAGGCACCGATCGGGGCCACCTTCATGATCCAGGACATGATCTTGAAGATGAGTTCGAGGACCGTCTCCATGAGGCTGATGACCGGCATGCAGCGCTCCCGGCCGATGACCACAATTGCCGCGCCGAAGAAGACCGAGAAGAAGAGGACCTGCAGCAGGCTGTTGCTGGCGAAGGCGCCGATGACGCTGGTGGGAATGACGTCCAGGATGAAGGCCGCTGCGTCCTTCGGCACGGCGTGGCCGGTCTTGGCGTCGAGAGCCTCCTGGGACAGGGTGCTCGGATCGATGTTCAGGCCCGCTCCGGGCTGGACGATGTTGCCGACAATCAGGCCGAAAACCAGGGCAAAAAGTGTGGCCGCTGTGAAGTAGAGAAGAGCCTTGACTCCTACCCTTCCGACCGCCTTGACGTCGCCAACGGCCGAGATTCCCGTGACGATCACGAGGAAGATCAGCGGCGCGATGATCATTTTGATGAGCTGGATGAAACCGTCACCGAGCGGCCTCAGCTGGGAGCCAAGGTCCGGCCAGAAATGCCCTATGAGAACACCTGCCACGACGGCGATCAGAATTTGGAAGAAGAGCGACCTATAGAGGGGCTTCTTCTTCGACGGCACCGAACTCGCCTTCAGCGCCGCGGAATCTGGGATCTTCATTGATCTGTACCTATCAATTGGGAACTGCCCCGGATCGGGGTCTGCTTCCAACGTAACCCCGGTCACACAATTCCGCAAGAGGAAATTCAGTTTTCACAATGCGGAACTATTTCGCCGGTCACAATTGAGTTTTTGTCCACTTTTTGGGACTTGCCGCGCCTCCAGCGGCCGGTATCTGTACAAAAACTCCTACACGGGCCAGCCCTGCTTGCGCAGCGCCTGCCTGACCCGCGACACGACCCAGTCACGCCCGCGGCTCATGTCGACGCTGTTGACTTTGACCTGGCGCCAGCCCGCGTCCGTCACACGCTGGTCCCGGTATGCGTCCAGTGCCTGCTGCTCAGGAGTCAGGTGATGGAGCCCCTCATACTCGATGCACGTCCGGAACCTCGGGCACCCGAGATCCGTCCAGACCGTCCTGTTCAGGACGTCATCCACGCGGCAGTTCGGCGTGAACTCGGGAAGGCCGGCGCCGTCCAGCAGCAGGCGGAGCTTGCTTTCCGGCGGCGAGTCGACGCCGACGCACAGCAGGTCGAGCGCCCGCCGCGCCTTCCGCACCCCGTGGATGCCATTGGCGCCGTCCACAAACTTCCGCAGCTCGGCCAGCGGCACCATGGCGACCTTCGGCGGCCCGAAGTGCCTGGCGTGTTCGCTGACGATGGCGTCACCGGCCACCACAAGGTCGTCGATGGGCAGGACGGAGCCTAGGTCCACCCACGTCCTGGCCACGGAGGTCAGCCTGAGGCCGTCGATCTCAACAAGATCGCCGCTCCGGACCTTGAGCCGGTGCCCGGCGATCCCGCGCCGGCGCGGAAGGGGTTCGCCGCTCTCCCGGGAGAGGTGGAGGAACCGTCCGGGCTCGCGGAAATGCGGACCGCTTTTCTTGCCCCATGGCACGGGTTCGACGACGGCGGTCACCGGTGCGCCGCCGTCGGGCCTGAACTCGGCCCACGGCGGCAGGGGGACGCCGTGGACTTCGGCAGCGGTGACCAGGCTGGCGAAGGTGTCCGGATCAAGTGCGGTGTGCGAGCGGACGAGTGCGGGAAGGTCGGCACCGCACGACCTCGGCACGCGGATGCCCCTGCTTGGGCGGTGCATGTCGCGGGCGAAGAGCCTGCTGGCAGGAACGCCGGCGAGGGAGGCCTCGGGAACGGCGAAGGGTCTGCCGCCGATCTCCTCGGGCAGCGGTGACAATCTGGTCATGCTCCATTGAGGCACCTTGAAGAGGCCTGCGGGACGTTATCCACAGGCGCAACTTCGAGGTCGCGAGTTTTTGTACAGGTATTCGACGCTGAGGGCCGTTTAAGTCGCGATATGTGGACAAAAACTCGGGGGAAGGACGGAGGTCAGGTCAGCCGCGGCCTATGAAGGGCATTCCCGCGGCCGTGATGACCACCGAACCCACGCTGGCCGACGGCGGCATCCCGGCCATCATCAGCACTGCACGGGCCGCGTCCTCCACCGGGAACATCGGTTCCACCTTGCGGCTTCCGTCGGCCTGGAGCGCCCCCGTGCCGACCCCGATGGTGTCCATGATTTCCGTTGCGGTGTTGCCGATGTCGATCTGCCCGCAGGTGATCCCGAACTCCCGGCCGTCGAGCTCGATGCTCTTGGTCAGGCCCGTCATGGCGTGCTTGGTGACGGCGTAGGCAACGGTCCGCGGCCGGGGTGAGTGCGCCGAGATGGAGCCGTTGTTGATGATCCGCCCGCCCCGCGGTGTCTGTGCCTTCATCGCCCGGACGGCGGCCCCGGCGCACAGCACCGAGCCGGTCAGGTTCACGGCCACGGTGGCCTCCCAGTCCGCCACGGTGATCTCATCCACCGACGCCGCCGGCCCGAAGACGCCGGCGTTGTTGAACAGGACGTCCACCCGGCCCCAGCGCCGGAGGACAGAAGCGAAAAGGCGTTCGACGTCGTCGGGCACCGTGACATCGCACGGCACCACAAGCGCGTCCGGATGCCCGTCCGCTGTTTCCAGGAGCTGCTGCTCACGGCGGCCCGCCAGGGCCACCCGGTAACCGTCCGCCAGCATTTGCCGGGCAACCGCGCGCCCGATGCCGGAACCGGCACCGGTCACGACGGCGACCCGTCCCGTAGTAGGTGGAACGGTCATGCTGCTTCTCCTGGAGTTGTTGGAACCTGGGCGGCGGGAACCTTAGGCGGTGGCGGGAACGTCGTTCGACGTCAGCGGCCAGCCTATGACGGTCTTGGGCCGCGGCGTGGCGTACGTCCGCACCTTGGACGTGGAGAGCTGCATCCGGACCAGGGACTCCGCGATGGTCACGGCGGCCGCAACCCCGTCCACGACGGGCACTCCGGCCCGCTGCCGGATCTGTTCGTCCAAGCCCGCCATGCCGCCGCAGCCCAGCACGATCACCTCGGCCTTGTCCTCCCGGACGGCGAGCAGCGCCTGGCTGATGATGGCCTCGACCGCCCGCTCCGGTTCCTCCTCGAGTTCCAGCACGGCCATCCCGCTGGCCCGCACCGAAGCACAGCGCGCATCGAGGCCGGCCAGCTTCAGCCGGTCCTCGATCAGCGGCACGGCACGGTCCAGGGTGGTGACCACGGAATACTTGTGGCCCAGGAACATGGCCGTGCTGGCCGCCGCCTCGGTGATGTCAACGACGGGCACGTCGAGCAGTTCCTGCAACCCCTCCCGGCCGTGCTCGCCGTAGCCGGCCTGAATGACGGCGTCGAAGGGTTCAGGGTAGTTGACCACGCGGTCCATGACGGCGATCGCGGCCAGGTAGCTCTCAAAGTTGCCTTCGCAGGAGTCGGCCCCGAAGCGCGGCGTGATCCCGACAATCTCGGTGCCCGGTGCTGCGATGCTGCGCGCCTGGGCGGCAATGGAATCGGTCATGGACTGGGTGGTGTTGACGTTCGCAACGAGTATGCGCATGGTTCCTCCTGGACTGGTGGCCCAAGTGACTCGCAGTTGTTGTCGTTTTGGGGGCTCAAAACGACATTAAGTGCGAGTCAGTTGGGTGGGTGGCTCTTAGTGGGTGCTGGCGACGGCGATGGCCTCGCCGTCTGCGTCCTCAAAGCGCAGCCTGCGGTCGGCGATCACGTAGTAGCTCAGTGCGCCGACGCCGGCCCCGAAGAACCAGGCAAACGGTGCCGCCGCCTCAAAGGCGGGGAGGAAGGCGACGAGGATGGCCAGGACGGCCGCCGGCACGAGTGCGATGATGGCCCGCGGATTGACGCCCCGCTTGTAGAAGTAGGCTCCCGCCGGGTCCTCGGTGTAGAGCTCGGGGACGTTGACCTTTCCGCGGCGGAGCAGCCAGTAGTCGGCCATGACGACGCCGAACAGGGGGCCGAGCAGTGCACCCAGCCCACCCAGGAAGTAGACGATCACGAGGGGGTTGTTGTAGAGGTTCCACGGCAGGATGACCAGGCCGATGGTGCCGCTCACCCAGGCTGCGCGGCGGAAGTTGAGCCGCTTGGGGAAGAGGTTGGTGAGGGCATACACGGGAGCGACGAAGTTGGCCATGAGGTTGACGGCGATGGTCAGGATGAGGATCGCGAGGCAGGCCAGCACCAGGAACAGGGTGTTCGGGATGCTTTGGACGATGTCGGACGGCGTTTCGATGATGGTGCCGTTGATCTTGTACTGACCTCCGGCCAGGACCACCACGATGGCGCCGAAGAGGAGCATGTTGATGGGGATGCCCCAGAAGTTGCCGCGCACAATGGACTTCTTGGACACCGCAGAGCGCGTGAAGTCGCAGAAGTTAAGGACAAACGTTCCGTAGATGGAGACCCAGAGGGCACCGCCGGCGAAAATAGTCCGCCACATCTCGCCGCCCTCGAGGCCCCGGATGCCGGTCCACTGGATGGAGCCCTGCGCCTCGGTGAAGACCCAGACAGCCAGCAGGACCATCGTCACCAGGATGACCGGACCGGCGAAGGCCTCGTACTTGCGGATCATCTCCATGCCAAAGCTGACAATGACGAGCTGCACGATCCACAGCCCCACGAAGGACATCCAGCCCAGGGTGGAGAGGCCGAGAATGGAGTTGGTGTCCAGGTCGTGGAGGGACGGAACCATGGCCACCAGCATGACGCGGAGCACCACCGAGGCAAGGAATGTCTGGATGCCGAACCACGCCACCGCCACCGCCCCGCGCAGCAGGCTTGCGAGCTGTGCACCGCGGATGCCGAAGCTGATGCGGCTCATGACAGGAAACGGAACGCCCGTTTTCTGCCCCATGAAGCCGGAGAAGCTGAGCAGGACGAAGAGGAGAACCGCTCCGATGGCCAGGGCGGTGAGGATCTGCCAGCCCCCGAGGCCCAGGGAAAAGAGTCCGACGGCGAACGCGTAGTTTCCGAGGCTGTGCACGTCGTTCGCCCAGAGGGTGAAGATGCTGTACCCGGTCCAGCGGCGCCCTTGCCGCTTGGTGGGTGCGAGGTCGGTGTTGTAGAGGCTGGGGCTGATGTCGCGGCCGGCTGCCGCGCTGGCCGCCTCACACAGGGCGTCGGTGGCTGTGGCGGCCTGGACCGGCTGGCCCGACAACGGCGTCGGCCCGTCCGTTTCGACGCCGACTGATGGGGTCGTCTGCATCTGGTTCTCCGGTTTCTGGGATTTTCGCAGTGGTGAGCCTTCGATCGGGCGATCAGCGTCGCCGGATTATCGCTGTTATTCCACATTGCGAAATAAACTTGTTGAATAGTGAAAACATCGTATGACCTGCATCACCTTCAGGTCAAGGTGCTGGGCCGGCGCTATTGGTCACAAACCGCACCTTTGGCCAACGCCCCGCCGTCGCTGCCAAGGAATGGGCGGCAGCGTTTGACCGGGATCTAGTGCTGCCGATAATCTCGAATAGCAAGAATGTTTTCTCACAATACGAAAACATGAGCCCAACATTCAAAGATGAAACGAGGCTGCCGTGGCTGCAGGAGAAGATACCTCCCATATCCTCAGCGGGTTGACTAACCAGCTGCCTGATCGTGATCCGGAAGAGACCGCCGAGTGGGTTGAGTCCCTGGATGCGCTGATCAGGGAACAG